>DATJWH010000033.1:0-206076 GCA_035501415.1 Candidatus Limnocylindrales bacterium
AATATCCTCAATCGGCATCGCAAACGGCTTGTCCACGTCCCGCTGCGGCAGCGGCACGTTCTTGTCCACCGCTTCCATCAAATCCAAAATCGACTTCTCCCACTTCGCATCCCCCTCGAGCGCCTTCAGCGCCGACCCGCGGATCACCGGCACCGTGTCGCCTGGAAACTGGTAGCTCTTCAGCAGGTCCCGCACTTCCAGTTCGACCAGCTCCAAAAGCTCCGGATCCTCCACCACGTCGCACTTGTTCAGGAACACCACGATGTACGGCACGCCCACCTGCCGCGCCAGCAGAATGTGCTCCCGCGTCTGCGGCATCGGACCGTCCGTCGCCGCCACCACCAGGATCGCGCCGTCCATCTGCGCCGCGCCCGTGATCATGTTCTTGATGTAGTCCGCGTGCCCCGGGCAGTCGATGTGCGCGTAGTGACGGTTCGCCGTCTCATACTCCACGTGCGCCACCGCGATCGTGATTCCGCGCTCCCGCTCTTCCGGCGCGTTGTCGATCGAATCGAATGCCCGGAATTGCACCTTCGGGTTGTTCTTGCTGAGCACCTTCGTGATTGCCGCCGTCAACGTCGTCTTCCCGTGGTCGATGTGCCCAATCGTCCCCACGTTCACGTGCGGCTTGCTCCGCTCGAATTTCTCCTTCGCCATCTTCGCATCACCCTCGTATCAAGGCTCGCGGCAATCGCCGCGTCAAAAAACAACTTGGAGCGTCTTGCGCTCTCAGAGAATCTCCGCCAGTTCGATGGAGCGGGGGACGGGATTCGAACCCGCGACCATCTGCTTGGAAGGCAGAGACTCTACCCCTGAGTTACCCCCGCTCATCTTGCCTAACCAATGCTTCGGCCGCGGCCCACCTCAAATACTCGCGACCAACTCCACTCTTCAGGTACTTCTCTCTTTCCCGTGCCGTCAAACGAGAATCGAATCTTTCGACATAAACCAGGTCAAAAGGCCGACGTGATCGCGTCGAAAAGTTTCGACCGGCGTTGTGCTCCTTAACGCGCTCTTCCAACCTCGACGTCATCCCGACGTAGAACCCGCGGTCCATCTCGCTCCGCAAGACGTAAGCGAACCACATCGCCAAGCTCCCGCTATGCGCGCGGGATTCGAACCCGCGACCATCTGCTTGGAAGGCAGAGACCTGTCTGCCGACAGGCAGGCTCTACCCCTGAGTTACCCCCGCTCATTCCAACCGCCATCCTCGCTACCACGTCGGAAACCGACTCGCATGCTGGAGCCTGGGACCGGGATTGAACCGGTGACCTCGTCCTTACCAAGGACGCGCTCTACCAACTGAGCTACCCAGGCTCACACCGGTCTACCGATCGCTATCTCCGGCACTGCATAATTCAAGGCGCCACGAACCCGCGATGCTGGAACGCCTGCTGAATTCTTCACCGGGTCGCGCGAATCATTTCGTTTCCGCGGCGCTGGTGGACGGGGGAGGATTCGAACCTCCGTAGCCCGCAAGGAGCGGCAGATTTACAGTCTGCTGGTTTTAGCCACTCACCCACCCGTCCCGCGGAACTCTTTCGGGACCTATGTGCTTGTCCCTTCAGATCCAATCAGGGCACAACATTCGTGTCCTGAAGAATCAGTCAGAGCTGAACCGGACCGCTGCTTACGAGGCACTCCGCAATGCAGAAAGGGCTCGTGTCCGGAGACACCAGCCCTAGCGCTTTTGTCGCGAGGAATTCGTCCGCAACCCTGCCGAAAATGCCGATCCCTCAATCTCAGCTGGCGGAGGGATTTGAACCCCCGACCCTCTGATTACAAATCAGATGCTCTACCAACTGAGCTACGCCAGCACTGGCAAACCTGTAGAAACTATCACACAGGCAATCAAATTGCAAGCGGCCAATCCCGGCCCAAGCAAGCCCATTGCCAGCTGCGCCTTCGTCGCACTCGTACTAGCCCATCCAATGCCCTATTGTACAGCGGGCTTTGCAAAAATGCTGTCGTCCAGCGGAACATTATGCTGCATTTCATTGATCCGGACAGTGAACTCCGCTTCCGGCGTGCTTTGCCGAATCATGAACGGCATCTTGACGCCGTCGATCTCGCGGTAATCCTCGTAGTCCTCCTGGAACGGTTCCGCGGTGCCGTCCGGCATGTGATGGCGCGTCACTGAACGCACCGCGAGACCGGTCTCGGCATCGAAATAAATCTTGTCGGGTTCGGAGCTGCCTTCCGGCATTGCGTCGACTTCGTACGCAGTGCGATCGCCGATCACTTCCTTCCCGGTGACGGAAAGCTTCGGATACAGTTTGTGCATGTCCAGCAGTCTCGAAAAATCTGCGTCGCGACGAGTCTCTGCCAGTTCGTCGCCCGTAAGCTCGCGCACGCCGTTCTGGGGGTCATTCGACCAGGCGACTTTTCCGTCAAACCCTTGCGAAAAGGCCGCCCCCGAAACTGTGACGGTCGCCAAAATCAAGTTCGGAGCCTTCTGTCGCATCTCAATCGTTCCGGAGAGATTCATGGAACTCACTTCCACGGTTCCCTTCGAAACGCGCGAAGTCAGCTTCTGCCAGGCCGCGCGTCCACCCGTCGCCTGCGCGTACTTCTCAAGAATCTGATCCACTGTCGGCGTCGCGCGCGTGGACGCTGCGGCAGCGCTGGGTGCGGGCGCGGTCGCTTGGCTAAACGCGACGCCGCATGACGACAACACAATCACCGTTGCGGCGAGCACCGCCCACTTTTTTGACGCGCCTTGTTGACCGCTCATATCGAGGCCTTCCTTATCTTTGTTCGGCGCTGGCGGAAATTGGAAGCGGCGTGAACGCGTCGGGTTGCCAGCGAGAAACGGAGATTCTCTCGCCTCCGCGTCTTTCCGCTACGCGGCCGGCATCAAAGACATTACACTGGTCAACAGCGAGCGGCGAAAAATAGGAAATGTCGGTGTCTTCAACGAAACGAGCCCTGATTGCGGTTGGCGTAATGGCCCTGATCCTGGTTGCCGCAGCTGGCGCCTACCTTTATCGGTTGCATCGCCCACTGGCGGGCACAAGTAAGGGCTCTGCGCCTGGAATTCTGGATGAATTGCCTGCCGATGCTCCCGCCGTTGCATATATAGATGTTGCTGCACTCAGAAAGTTGCAGAATTCTCCTCTCGCCGCCATCCTCGGCTTTACGGGCAGTCCCCAGGCAGATCGCGAATACTCCGAATTCGTTCGAAACACAGGATTTGACTACACGCGCGACCTTGATCGGGCCGCTATCGCGTTCTGGCCCACCAGCCTGACCCTCGCCGCGAACTCCGCCGGTGACAATCCCGCCCTCGCCATCGCCTCCGGCCGCTTCGACAAACAGAAGATCGAGGCCTACGCTCTCCACGCCGGTGGCAAGGCCGAATCTCGAGGCACCGAGAGCCTCTATATTGTTCCCGGCAGCCCAACCGTTTCATTCGCCTTCCGCTCCCCGACCGAAATCGCCATCGCAAGCGGCAGGACCTCGGCGGACCTGCTGGGTTCGTCGGCCGCGGGCCATATCGACCCTTCGATGCAGGCTCGCATCGACCGAGTCGCCGGTGCCCCCATATTCGCAGTGGTTCGCATGGATAATCTTCCCGCCGCCTTCTATCAGAATTTCGCGAACGCCCCGCAACTCGAGCGCATCGTGCATAGCATTCGGGGCCTCTCGCTGGCCGGCCAGCCTCAAGACAACCAAATTCATCTTGTGCTCGACGCCGAATGTGATTCGATGACCAGCGCGGCAGGGGTTTCAACGATTCTCGATGGTTTCCGCCTTCTCGGCTCGATGGCACTCGCCGATCCCAAGACGCGACGCCAGCTTCAGATGACGCCTGAGCAGATCGAACTTCTCGAAGCGGTCGTCCACCGGGCTCAGGTCACCCATCAGGACCGCTGGGTGCGAATCGCGCTCGACATCGATCCAGCTATGCTCGGAAGCGATTCCAAGCAAGCGAGCCGCCAGCCCGAAAACTAGTCCTGTTTGCTGCGGGCCAGAGCCTTACCCAGCCCACAAACATTCCTGTTGACAATCTACATGTCCGTGCGTATGTTCCTGTTGAGGTTCAACAGGACAACTCCCATGATCACCGGCAGCAAAGCCGAGGTACTCCAGGGCACTCTCGATTTGCTCGTCTTGAAAACCCTCGACACGCTCGGCCCGCTGCATGGCTTCGGAATCGCTCGCCGCATTCAGCAGGTTTCCGAAGACATGCTCCAGTTGAATCAGGGCACTTTGTATCCCGCTCTGGTCCGGCTCGAGCAACGGGGATGGATCAAGTCGAAGTGGGGCATTTCAGACAACAATCGCCGCGCCCGCTTCTATTCACTGACAACCTCCGGCCGCAAGCAACTCGCCGTCGAGGCCGCCGGATGGGAACGCATGTCTTCGTTGATTACGCGCCTGCTCCGCGGCGCCGAGGAGTCGTGACATGAACTGGCTTCGCGTGCTCGCCCGCCGCCTTGGCGCAACTTTTTCGCACCAAAGACCCGACTGCGAACTCGATGAGGAACTTCAGTCCCATCTGGAGATGCTCGTCGCGCAGAACGTCCAGCGAGGAATGACGCCCGCCGAGGCTCGCTGCCAGGCCCATCAGGAGTTGGGCGGGATAGACCAGATCAAGGAATCCGCGCAGGATCAACGTGGCTTGCCGCTGCTCGAATCACTTTGGCAGGACATTCGTTACGCCGTTCGCGTGTTGCGAAAATCACCGAGCTTCACGACAGTCGCTATCTTGACCCTCGCGCTCGGCATTGGCGCCAACACCGCAATTTTCAGCCTCATCGACACCGTGATGCTTCGGCTGCTGCCAGTGAAACACCCCGAGGAGCTTGTGCAAGTCGGCATGCTCACTCCGCATTTCAGCAACGGGCGCCGCACCTCTTACACGAATCCCCTATGGGAGGCGCTGCGCGACAACCAGGACGTTTTTTCCGGCGTTTTCGCGTGGGGAGATGCTCCCTTCAATCTGGCCAACGGTGGCGTGGTTCAGGACGTACGCGGCGTTTTCGTCAGTGGCGATTATTTTCCGGCGCTTGGCGTGCGGCCTGCCGCAGGGCGTTTGCTTGCCCCCAGTGACGACAAGCGCGGTTGCCAAGGGGCCGCCGTCCTAAGTTACGGTTTCTGGCAGGAGCATTTTGGCGGTGCGCCAAGCGCGGTCGGTGGCACACTTCCTATCGAAGGCCATCCCTTTCAGATCGTCGGCATCTCGGCTCCGGGATTCTTCGGCACTGAAGTGGGCCAAACCTTCGACGTGGCTCTGCCGATCTGCGCGGAGGCCGTCCTCCAGGGCAAGAACTCCTCCCTGGATCAGAAAGCAAATTGGTGGTTCCACGTGATGGCCCGCTCGAAGGCCGGCCTCACTCCCGGCCAGGTTTCCGCGCGCTTGGCGGTACTCTCGCCACAGATCTTCGCGTCAGCGGTACCCGCCAATTGGAAGCCGTCGCAACAGCAGAGCTTCCGCTCCTGGCAGTTCATCACCCTCCCCGGCGCCACGGGTCTCTCGCAGTTGCGTCGCGATTATGACGTGCCGCTCCGGATCCTCATGGCAATCGCAGGACTGGTGCTGCTGATCGCCTGCGCGAACATCGCGAGCCTGATGTTGGCGCGGGCCGCTTCCCGCCGCAGGGAAATCGCCGTTCGGCTGGCTCTTGGTGCTTCACGGCTGCGCCTCATTCGGCAACTGCTCACCGAATGCATCATCCTGTCGGTCTCGGGCGCAGCGCTCGGAGTCCTGGTCGCGCGCTGGAGCAGCCGCCTTCTCGTTCGCTACATCTCCACAACTCACAACCAAATCTATCTGGATGTTGCCCTCGATGCCCGCGTTCTCGCGTTTACAGCGGCCGTGGCTATCTTGACGGGGCTACTTTTCGGCATCCTGCCTGCGCTTCGTGCCACGCGCGTCTCCATTGGAGGCGCCATGAAGGGCGTCGCCAGTGAAGCGACGCCGCACGACACCCGGTTCCGGTCCGGACGTTGGGTAGTGGCCACACAAGTGGCCTTTTCGCTCGTGCTCGTGATTACGGCGGCTTTGTTTCTGCGCAGCTTCGCGAAGCTGGCCACGCTTGACGCCGGATTCGACCGCAACAACGTGCTCATCGCCGACGTCGGCCTTCACGATCCAAGCGTCCCCGGCCCCGTCACTAACGCTCTGACTGACAACATTCTTCGCCGCGTTCGCGCGCTTCCTGGCGTAGTTTCCGCAAGCATCGCCGTTACAACTCCCGTCAGCGGACATTCGTGGGATGACCAGATCGTCGTCGAAGGCAAGAATGCGCCAACCGGCGAAGATTCTGACGTCGATATGAACTACGTCGCCCCGCAATATTTCGCCACGTTGCACACTCGCCTGCTCGAAGGCCGTGACTTCACCGAGCACGATGTTGCCGATGTCCCGCGTGTCGCTGTCGTGAATCAGGCGCTGGCGCGGAAATTCTTTCCCGGTGCTGATGCTCTCGGCAAGACATTCCGCCGCTATGCCACCACCACCACGCTCGGCGACCCGATCGAGATCGTCGGCGTCGTACAAGACGCGAAGTACGATTCCTTGCGAGAGGACTTCCCTCCCATCGCCTATTTCCCATTCGCCGAGCTTCCGATGCCCCTGGAACGATGGGGCCTCGTCATCCGAACGACCACGCGTCCTTCGGCGCTGGCCCGCTCAGTCGAGGAGACTCTGACCGATGCTGACAAGTCGGTCGCAATCGAGTTCCATACTCTCGCCCAGCAAGTCGACGACTCGATGGTTCAGGAGCGTTTGCTGGCCACGCTTTCCGGCTTCTTTGGCGCTCTCGCCCTGCTGCTTGCGATGATCGGTCTTTACGGCGTCCTCGCTTACCTGGTTCTCCAGCGCCAAAAAGAGATCGGCATTCGCATGGCGCTTGGCGCGCAACGAAGCTCTATCGTCCGGCTGGTCTTGGGGGACGTCGCAATCCTCCTCGCGGTAGGAGTCGCCGCGGGCGTGGCGATGTCCTGGGCGACAGCTCGCTTCGTGCAAGGATTGCTGTTTGGTCTTCAGGCGCGCGACGCTGGAACGATCGCGCTCGGCATAGGCTTGCTTGTGGCGGTCGCTATGGTTGCCGCTTATCTTCCCGCGCGGCGGGCCACCCGGGTCGATCCGATGCGTGCTCTACGCTACGAGTAGCCGATTACTGCGGCCGCTTGTTATAAACGCACACGTCGGAGCCGATTTTTCGTCCTGATTTAGAGGGGGAGAAAGAAAATCAATCGCCGGTGGCTGTTGCAGAGGCTCCGCGCAAGTACCGCCACGGATTAACAGGTGTGTTGTAGATTCGCACTTCGTAGTGAAGGTGCGGCCCCGTTGACCTGCCGCTCTGACCTTCGTATCCGATGATATCGCCGCGCTTCACCGTCATCCCAACCTGCGTGTTGAACGCCGAGAGATGCCCGTACCACGTCGTTACGCCGAAGCCGTGGTCGATTACAACCAGCCGGCCATAACCGGCGCGGCGGTCTGCCTCTTCGACAATTCCGTCCGCGGTGGCGCGAATCGCATCGCCATAGTGCGAAGCAATGTCGAGCCCCGCGTGGAACGCACCCTCGCCGCTGAATGGATCGAGCCGTTCGCCGAAATGACCGGTGATCTCGCCCGCCACCGGCCACATCGAAGGCACTACGCCCAGGCTCGTCAATTGACTCGCGGGCAGGAGCCGCATCCCGGTCGTCGCGCTCGACATCGCGACAGCCGTCGCGTTCGTCTCGAGGTAGCTGAATTCGTCCACGGACTGCTGGAAATCCGCCTCTGACTCGGCAGCTGCGTCGGTCAAGCCAAACGGCGTTTGCCGGAATCGCGTGATTCCGTACGCCATCGCCACTTCTCCGGCCAGGGATTGCAGCGAATCCAGGCGCCGGTTCGTGTTCTTTACTTCCGTTTGAAGCTGCTTGTATTGCTGTTTGAGGCTGTCCTGCTCGCGCCTCAATGAATTGTAGTTGGCGGCCTTCCAGAGCATTCGAGAGTACGACCCCACGCCCGCCGCCACGGTCACGGTGCCCACAATGGCCAAGAGCGCCACGAGCGGCAGGACATAGCCCGGCACGCGGACGCGCCGAAGCCCGCCTGTCTCGCTCGATGCAATGAAAAACGTGTAATTCCTGCTCTTCATGGCCTGAATTTCCGAATTTGCCTATCTCGACCGTTGAGCGCCGCGTGCCCCTCGCAGCGGCCAGCCGATTCCCTCAAGAAAGAAACGCCCGAAAGTCTGAACCGAGAGCCCTGGTTCGCGACGGTGCGCATTCTAATGGCGACCCTGGGTGGCGTCAACTCTATAATCTCCGCACCAAAAAGGAACATCGAGGCGTCATCAGGAGGCATGGCTGACGCCTTGCTGACTTCAACCTAGCTTACCCTATCGCCAATCGACGGAACAACTGGCCTGAGGGACAGGAATGCCAAAAACTGTCATTTCAATGGTTTACGGGCTTTGCCCATCTGACCCCAGACTCGCGTCTTTTGCCCGGTCCATCTATAATCCGCGAGGACCAGCGGGCGATGACTGGCGAAGCCAACCTCATTCAGCGAATCGCAAAGGCCGTGCCTTCGGTAATCGGCCTGGGAAAAGGCCCGGCACGCCTCGGCATCGGCGACGATTCGGCCCTCCTCCGTCAGCCCCCAGGCCGGGAATGGGTCCTGAGCTGCGACGCCTTTGTCGAGGGCACTCACTTCCTGCCCGCACACCCTCCCGAGTCGGTTGGCTACAAGGCCCTGGCACGCGCCGCCAGCGACTTGGCCGCCATGGGCGCGACCCCCAGCCTCTTCCTCCTGACATTGGCGCTCCCTGCCGCTCGCACGGGCGCCTGGCTCGACGGCTTCCTCCAAGGGATGCGCCGGGCTGTGCGGTCGCTGAGGATGCGCCTCGCGGGTGGCGACACCACCCAGAGCTCCATAATCACCGCCAGCCTGACGGTTCTTGGCGAGGTTCCCTCCGGCCGTGCCGTGCTGCGCTCGGGCGCCCGACCTGGCGACCTTATTTATGTCAGCGGGCCCCTTGGCCGCGCGCAACTCGGCCTGGAAATGGTGCTCGCCGGGCATGGCCAGCGCAAGCGCTTCGCCGCGCTTGTTCAGCCTCATCTTTATCCCCAGATTCGTACGCAACTCGGCATCTGGCTGGCCCGCGCCGGAGCCGCATCCGCGATGATCGACATTTCCGATGGGCTGTCCACAGATCTCGCGCGGCTCGCGGCCGCAAGTGGCGTTGGCGCGCGTTTGTCTGCAAACCAAATCCCCATTGTCGTCGTGCCGCCAGCCGTCTCAAAGTTGATTCCATCTCGTCGCCTGGACCCGCTGCAAATGGCTCTCAATGGCGGCGATGACTACGAACTCCTCTTCACCGTTCCTCGTCGCCGCGAGCGACTGCTCCGCCGCGCGCCAGGATTCCGCCATCTCACTCGCATCGGTGAAATCACGCGAGAACGGCGTCTCACGCTTGTTGATTCAACTGGCAAAGCGAAACCACTGAAGCCCGCGGGCTGGGACCCGTTTATTCGTACCTGAGGGCAACCAGCGGGTCCACGCGAAGAGCCCGCCGCGTCGGCGGCAGCGACGCAATCAATCCGAGGAGGATTGTAGTGGCCCAAACGAGGGCCAGGACTTCCGGATCTCGAGGTGACGCCTGATACACGATGCTGGCAAGCACTTGGCCGGCAGCCAGCGCAAGTACGAAGCCGACGCCTGCCCCCACGAGCAGCAGCATCATCGTTCTTCCTAACACCAACTGCACTACCTGTCGCGGCTGCGCTCCGATCGCGACCCGAATCCCGATTTCACGCAGGCGCCTCGCCACCGCATACGAGACGAGTCCATACACGCCGGTCGCTGCCAGCATGATCGCCAGTACTCCGAATGCGCTCAGCGTGATCGCCGCGGCGCGCGACGGCAGGAACGCCAGCCCGAGCATCTGGTCGAGGCTGCCGCTTCCATAAAGGGGAAGTTTGGGATCGAGGCGGCCAATCGCATCCCGCATCTCGCGCACGATCTCCGTGGCGGGAAGCGACGACCGCACCTCGACCGTCGTTGTCGTGTTGAAGCTCTGCAGGATGGGCAGAAACATCGCCGGCTTCTCCGATTCCGTAAGGGTCTCGTACTTGCCGTCTTCAACCACTCCGATAACGCCAATCGGTGGGCCGCTCAAGCCCAGATGGAAGTACTTCCCCACGGGGTTTTCCGCATGAAGAATTTGCTTCGCGAAAGCCTCATTGACCACCGCCACCTTGGGAGATCCTTTGTCGTCGCTCCAACTGAAGTCGCGCCCTTCGAGCAGCCTCGTCCCGATCGTCCGCAAGAATCCCGGTGACACTTGATAGTAGATAGCGAATCTTCCGTCCGACGGCCGCAGCGCCGGCTTGTCGGCCGGTGTTACCGTGGTTCGAGACTGGTCGATGCTCAGTGGTAACGAGTTCGAATAGGAGGCAGACTCGACGCCCGGCAATGCTTCGACGGCCTGCAGCACGCGTTTCTGAAACGCACGGGCGGTTGGTTCGTCGTATCCGCCGAGTCCCAGTTCAAACGCTGTCACAGCCACCCCTCTCGACTCGAAGCCAAGCCGCATCTGGAGCGTCCGCTGCAGTCCGCGCAGCGACAGCAGGCACCCTGAGACCAGCACGAAGCACAGCGCCACTTGGACGACGACGAGCACGTCCCGAAACGCCAGGCGCCGGCGGCGTAGCTTCGATTCTCCTCCCTTCAACACAGCGTTCGCGTCCGTGCCGGACGCATTCCACGCCGGAATCGCGCCGAAAAATGCTCCGGCCAAAATCGAGACACCGAGAGCGAAAAGAAACACACGCCAATCCGGGTTGACGTTGAACTGCACCGGAAAATCCATCGGCGCGCGCCACCGGCTCAGCGCTGCCGAAAGCGCGGCCGCAAGACCGTATCCAGCCGCCCCACCAAGAATCGACAGCAGAAGCGTCTCCGTCAGCACCTGCCGCATCACTCGACTGCGGCTCGCGCCAATCGACAGCCGTATCGCAATCTCGCGTTGCCGGTCCGCCGCGCGCGCCGATAGCAGGCTCGCCAGGTTCGCGCATGCCGCCAACAGCACCAGAGCGGCGAGAATCAGGACGCCAAAGGCAAACGTTTTTGCCGGCCCGCCAATTGCATCGCCGATCAGTCCAGGACGCGCGAGCTTCAGTTTCATCCCATCGTTGATCGTCGGATATTCCCGCGCCAGTTCGCTTGCGATTCCGTTCAGATTTGCTGTCGCCTGCGCCTCTGAAACTCCCGGCTTCAACCGGCCGATCAGCCACGTATCGAACGTCATCCGGTTTTCGAGCCACGAATTTCCTATTTCGATTTGCGCTTGCATCATCATCGGGACCCAGACTTCGGGCCAGTAGAAGTTCTCCGTTCCGTGGAAATCGGGCCGCGCGACGCCCAGCACCGTGTACGACAGCCGATTGATTTGAATCGTCTTCCCGACAATTCCCGCGTCGCCGCCGAATCGCGCCTTCCAGCATCCATAGCTCAACACCGCGTATGGACTCGCGCCCGGATGCAGGTCATCTGCCTGCTGGAAGAATTGGCCCATCAGCGGAGTCACGCCAATCACGTCAAAATAGTTGCCCGTTGCGAGATATCCCCAGATGCGCTTCGGGCCGTCGTTCGACTCAAGATCCATCGGCGCAATTCGATATCCCGCCAGCCCGCTGAAAACTTCGTTGCGGTCCCGCAAATCTCGATAGTTTGGGAACGATTGGCCCGCGCCGCCCTTGTTGCTCTCAAGAAAGACCAATCGCTCGGGATGCTCCACCGGCAGCGGCCGCAGAATCAGCCCGTTGAACACGCTGAACACCAGCGTGTTCGCCCCGATGCCCAGCGCCAGCGTCAGTACCGCAACCGCTGTAAACCCCGGCGACTTCCGCAGCACGCGCAATCCATATCGCACGTCCTGCACCAACTGCTCGAGCCAGGCCAGACTCCACACTTCCCGTGTCTCTTCCTGCACGCGCCTCACGTTGCCGAATTTTCGCAGCGCCGCGTAGCGCGCCTCTTCCGGCGCCATTCCGCGCTCGATGTTGTCCCTCGTCTCTCGCTCGATGTGCTGGCGAATATCCTCGTCGAGCTCCTCAAGCATCCGCTTGCGTCGTCTCATCAACCGCCTCGCCAACCCCGCTTGCAGCTACTCGTGCCGCAGGGCCGTCATTGGGTCCACGCGCATCGCGCGACGCGCCGGGACGTAGCAGGCCGCGAAAGCGACCAGCGCCAGCAGCATGGCCACCCCCGCAAATGTTTCCGCGTCGGCGCTGCTCACTCCGTAAAGCAGGGTCCCCATCAACCTCGCCAGCCCGAGCGAGGCCACGACGCCGCCCGCAATTCCGATTCCCGCGAGTTTCAGGCCCTGCCCGATCACCAGTCGAAAAACGCCGTGTCGCGGCGCGCCCAGCGCCATGCGAACCCCGATCTCGCGCGTCCGCTGCGCTACCGAATACGAAATCACGCCGTAGATTCCAATCCCGCCGAGAATCAGGGCCAAAGCGCTGAATGAGCCGAGCAGGATCAACGTCACTCGCCGCGTTGCCACCGAATCGCTCACCAGCCGGTTCATCGTCACAACTCCGAAGACCGGCTGATCCTTATCGATGGATGCAATCGCTCCGCGAATCCCCGACGTAAGCGCCGCGGGATCCACCTCGGACTTCACCACCAGTTCCATGCCGCGGGCCGCCGCTTGACGGTACGGAACGTACACCTCGAGCCGCGCCGGATTGTCCAGCCCATAGAGCCGGGTGTCTCCGACTACTCCCACAATCGTGAGCCAGTCCGGCGCCTCTTTCGCGGAAGGGTGGAGGTGGCCGAACATGAATCGCTTCCCCACCGGATCTTCATTCGCAAAGAATTGCCGCGCCGTCATCGCATTGATAATGCCTACGTGCTGGCCCCTCTCATCGTCCGCTTCCGTGAACTCCCGGCCGCGCAACAGGGGAATTCCGAGAGTCTTGAAATACTCCGTGCTGACGATGTGAGAGTCCGGATGCGGATAATTTCCCGGCTTTGGTTGCGCCATCTCCTCGATGGTTATGTCGACTCGGCTGAAGTCGTCTGTCAGCGGAACGTCCGTGCCCACGGCCGCGCTTTCCACTCCGGGCAGCGCCTTCACGCGTTCGAGCGCCTGCTGCCAGAAATTGATCACCGCCGGGTCCTTCGAATATTGCTGCGTCCTCAAACCCATTACCATTCGCAGGACGTGATCGGGCCGAAATCCGGGGTCGACCTGGAGCAGGCGGTAAAGACTTTTCATCATCAGCCCCGCGCCAACCAGCAGAACCATCGCCAATCCCACTTCTGTGATCGTCAGAATGCGTCGCAATCGATTCTGCGCAGCTCCCGCACTCGCGCCTCTTCCTCCCTCTTTCAGTTCCGATTGGAGGTCGGGCCGGGTCCAATGCAGCGCCGGAGCCAGACCGAAGAGCAACGCCGCGAGTATCACCACGCCGCCCGCGAACAAGAGGACCGCGCCGTTCAGGCTTACGTCCGCCGTCGGCAACATCCCGTCCGGAATCAAAAGAGCCAGCCCACGAATGCCGGCGAATGCCAAGCCCAGCCCCAGCACGCCCCCCAAAACTGAAAGCACCAGGCTCTCCGTCAGCATCTGCGAAATGAGCCGGCCGCGGCCCGCTCCGAATGCGACGCGCAGCGCCACCTCCTTCGATCGCCCCGCTCCCCGAACGAGAAATAGGTTCGCCACGTTCGTGCACGCGATCAGAAGCACGAAGAGCACGGCCCCAAACAGCACCAGAAGCGCCGGCCGTGCTTCGCTCACGAATGCGTCGCGTATCGGCTGAAGCGCTACGCCGTATTCGTAACTCGTCAGCGGATATTCCTTTGCGAGTCTTGCCGCGATTGTCTCCATTTCCGACCGCGCTTGAGCAAGAGTCGCTCCCGGCGCGAGTCGCGCGATCACGTTCATGTCTCCGCGATCTCCGCGCTCAGACGTTCCCTCCGGATCCCTCGTAAGCCAAACGCCGATCGGCAGCATCACGTCGGTTTTATCGAGCGACCGGTAATTGGCCGGCAGCACTCCGACGATTGTGAAGCCGTGCCCGTCGAGCGTGATCGTCCTGCCTACGGCGGCTGGATCACCGCCGAAGTGCGATTGCCACAACGAATAGCTCAGCAGGACGACTGGCGCCGTGCCAGCCTTCTCCTCCGTGGCGTCGAAGTCTCGCCCCAGCAGGGGGCGCACGCCAATCATCGACAGAAAGTACGGCGACACCTCCTCCCCGCTGATGTTTTCCGGCTGCGTCACACCGGCGAGATTGAAGCCGACGTCGTGCACGGCCGCCATTTGCGAGAAGGTGTGGCTCTGAGCGCGCCAATCGAGAAAGTTCGGATACGAGACGCTCACCACTCCCACTTTCGGAGTCGTTTCGTTCAGCACCACCAAGCGCGAGGGCTCGCTGTAAGGCAGCGGCCGCAAGAGCACTTGGTAGACCACGGAGAACACCGCCGTGTTCGCGCCGATGCCCAGCGCAAGCGTCAGAATGGCGATCGCCGTGAATCCCGGTGACTTCCGCAGAGTTCTCACCGCGAAGCGAACGTCCTGCACCACTTGCTCCAGCCGCACCATGCTCCACACGTTGCGCGTCTCCTCTCTCACTCGCCTCACGTTCCCGAATTTCCGCAGCGCCGCAAAGCGCGCCTCGTCCGGCGCCATCCCTCGCTCGATGTTGTCTTGCGTCTCCTGCGCGATGTGTTGGCGAATATCCTCGTCCAGCTCCTCGAGCATCTTTTTGCGTCTGCTCATGGTTCGCCTTCTCGTTCCGCAGGACGAAGAATCCGCGCGATCGCTCCCGCCAGCTTGTCCCACTTACCCGTCTCGGTGGTGAGCTGGCGGCGTCCCTGGCTCGTCAGCTTGTAGAATTTCGCGCGACGGTTGTTCTCTGAGGTGCCGGCTTCGACCGAGATCCAGCCGCGCTTGATCAGCCGGTGGAGCGCCGGGTAGAGCGAGCCTTGCTCCACCTGAAGCACTTCTTCGGAGTTGACTTCGATGGCGCGCGCGATCGCGTGGCCGTGCGCCGGCCCAAGCAGGAGGGTGCGCAGAATCAGGAGGTCGAGCGTTCCTTGAAGCAATTCGATTCGTTCTTTCTGTTCTTTGGTAGACATTCTAGGTGAACACTACCAGCTTCGGGTAGAATGTCAAGGGGAAGGTTGTGTCGTCGCGCCGGCGGGGCGGCCACCGCGAAACTGGACGCGCGGCGGGAAAAAAAGGCCCGGATTTTGTATAGATTAGAAAAATGTAAGTGGCTGATTCGAGGGAGATTACGGGGATTTCTAATATTCTCTGTATAGATTAGAAAGGGGAGAGAGGTCCCTCGACTCACGTTGTTCGCTCGGGACGCGGATGCCTTGTCGGATCCGCGATTAGAAAAATGCAAGCTGCTGATTCGATGAGGGTTGCGGCGATTTCTAATCTTCGGTGTATAGATTAGGGAGGCAAGGATCCAAGGAGGCAGAGAGGCAAGGAACGGCCCGGCTGCGGCGAGGTGGTGAAGGCACGATTTTTCGCGATTAGAAAAATCTAATGCGTTGAAAAGGCGGGAGTTAGGGCAGTTTCTAATTTTTGGTTTCGCGATTAGAAACCTTCGAAGCGAGTGGCCGGAGGGGACAATGATCCTCGAGTTTGTTGCGATTAGGAAAATGTAAGTTGCTGAGGACACGGGAGTTAGGGGGATTTCTAATTCTGGACTGTTGCGATTAGACTTTCGATTCCCCCAGCAGCGGCCCATGGGCGGGCTCCTCGAAGGCGTGAGACTGAACGCCAAAGTAAAAACGACCCATGTTAGCACATCTATAAACAAAAGTCAACAGGAAAGAACTTGCCACTCTGCAGCGGACGGAAACAAAGGAGTTAGGAGAGGCCGGAGGAACTCCTGAGACCCACCGTTCGGAACCTGCCGACGTGGCGGATCGTCGAAAAGAGAGGTTCAGGGCAAGATGATGTCGCTCCGGACCTGAGTCCTGCGCGACAGCCTGCGGCAGCAAGGTACGCGCTTCGCGCGGGCGTTCTTACGCGGGGACTAAAGTCCCCGCCTCCTGTCTTGCACGTCGTAGGGTGGGAGACTAAGTTGCCCTGGCTCCGAGAAAAGCCCAGAAGTCGAGCATCTTTGGTTCGTGTTCAACAGTTGAGAAGCAGGTCTACTCAACCGTTGACACACGGCGTGCCGAAGCGCGAGTCTCCGCGCAGCGCGGCGGCGCCCGGTGCTAGTCTTTCAGTTCGGTTTCCTCTGGCGCGTCTGTCGGGCTCTGGAAGTCGATGCCGTAGCCGTCGGGATCGGCGAGTGAGACAACCCAAAGGCGATTCCCGACAAACGGGCGTTTTCGTAGCTGCACGCCACGCGATTTGAATTCGCGATAGAGCGCAAGGGCGTCTTCACACATGAGGCACACGGATGTTCCGGTCCCAAGCGCGCCAGCCGGACGTCGGGCGGGCAAAAACTCTTGAAGCATGAGGGCGACACCATCTCGTTCAAGCCAGCACCACCGGATTCTCCCGTCGGGGTGGTCTTCGGGGCGATCAGGAATCCAGGAGTTCTTCATTTTGAAGCCGAGTCCGTCGATATAGAACTTCAGGGAGGCCTCCATGTTGGTCACCCCAAAGAAGGGGACGGCCTGCTTGACGTTAGCGCTCGCAGTCGATGGGGTGGACACGGTTAACCTCCGGCGGGCCGCCTGACCCAACACTCTCTGTGTTGGCGCATCTTGAAGCCTCAACTGAACGGGATGATACCACCAGCCTGAAGCGAGCGTCAGAGGCGCCGCCACGATTTTTTGCGACCACATGTGAAGACGGATAGGACAAGAGCAACTCTAACGGCGCACCGCAGAGGCGCAGAGACCACAGAGAAGAGACGACCAGAAGCAATTTGAAATTTGAGAAGGAGCGAAGGCGCCCACCGTTTGCAAAAATCGCAAAGGATGATCGGCCGGCAAGGCGGCAGCAAGCTGCGCGCACTCCAAATTGGCGGTGCCAACGGGGAGGGGAGGTCGTGGCTCAGAGGTGAGCTAGATAGCGCGGGTGAACACGAGCGAAGGGCGCCGGGAGAACGGCGCGAAGAGCGCAGCGTAGCGGCGCAGGTCAGGCGGGGGAGGGAGTGGGGAAGAAGGGTTCGCCGCGGAGGGCGGAATCTAGGGCCTGGAGAAGGGCGGCGCCGGCCTGAGCTTTGGTGACGAAGGCGCGGGCGCCGATGCGCTTGGCGTTCTCCACCATTTCCTTGGAGTTGTGCATGGAGAGCATGACGATGGCGGTATCGGGAGAGGAGTTGAGAATTTCGCGAGTGGCGGAGATGCCGTCCATGATGGGCATCGAGATGTCCATGATGATGATCTGCGGCTTCAAGGAATCAGCCTTGGAAACGGCATCCTTGCCGTTGGAAGCCTCGCCGCAGATTTCGACGTCCTTGCGGGAAGAGAGGATGGCGCAGACGCCCTTCCTGACCGATTCGTGATCGTCAACAACCAAAACGCGAATTGACATGGTTCCTACGGCAGCTTTCACACGCGGGGGAACGACCCAAGGTGCAAAAACCCAACACAAAAATGTAGACAAGAGTGAGGCGTGAAGTCAACCGGCAAATAGCCGGCTCGGGCGTAAAAAGAGAAGGGGCCAAAATCGAACGAAATTTTGCAACGCCGCCTTGGCTGGTCCGAATTGAAGTGGCATCATGATGCGCGGTGAAGTCCCAGCGATGAACGAAAGAGGCCCAGAGGAAAAGGAAGTTTTCGCCTTCATCCTAGAAAAGGTCGAGAGCGTGCCGCATCTGGAGGCGCTGCTGCTTTTGTGGAACACGCGGCCGAAGGCGTGGTCCGAGGCGGATCTGGCGCGGAGGCTGTACGTCGACCGCGATGCGGCGCGAAGACTGTTGCAGGATCTGGTCCGGGAGGGACTGATCGGCTCCACGCCGGACGGCGTCGAAACATATTCGTACCGAAGCGAGTCGCAAGCGGAAGACTCGATGATCGAGGCAGTCGACCGGACCTACCGGCGGCAGATCGTTCGAGTGTCGACGATGATTCACTCGAAGGGTTCCACGGCGGTACGCGACTTCGCGCGCGCGTTCCGCTTCACGAAGGACAAGGGATAAGGATGGCACAAGCGGTGTACCTGCTGGGCGCGCTCACGAGCCTTCTGTGCTCGGTGCTGCTGCTGCGGGGATATGGGCGAGGACGAAAGCGGCTGCTGCTGTGGAGCGGGCTGTGCTTTGCGGGGCTGGCGGCGTCGAACGCGCTGGTGTTCATCGACCTGGTGCTGCTGCCGCACACGGACCTGTTTCCGTACCGGCTGGCGACGACAATCATTTCGATGGCGCTGCTGCTGTACGGGCTGATTTGGGAAAGCCAATGAGCCAAGTGGATGCACTACTGCTGGGGATTATCGCGATGGCCTGCGTCATCGCCGGAACATATTTCCTGAAATTCTGGCGAAGCACGCACGACATGCTGTTTGCGGCGTTCGCGGCGTTTTTCTTCATCGAGGCGGCGGACCGGGTGGTGCTGTCGTTCTCAGCGAGGCCGAATGAGGGCAGCCCGTGGATCTACGTGGCGCGGCTGATCGGGTTGCTCTTGATTCTGGCAGCCATTCTGCGGAAGAATTACGGCAGTCGTGCTTGACCCCCTTGGCAAAAAGCAACGAAGTGAGAGGCCTGCGATTGCGGGGAGAGCGGCACGGAGGAGTGGGATGCTTGCCGAGCAATTGATGTGAAAGAGATCCGGCCGGTCAGGCGAAGGGTGCGCCGTCGAAGGCGCCAGAATGTCTACCGGCACGTGAAGAGCTCGCTGAAATCGCGGCAAGAATTTTTGGAACAGCAACTGGCGGTGCCGAAAAAGCGCCGACGCAGACGAGGACAAGCGGGAAAAGCGGCACCTCGACGACGAGTGCCAACCAGCTGAAGATCACCGCAGAGGCAGGCCGCGATTCCGAAGCGCCGCTTGTGCCTCTTAGATAACACGTCCGCATCACCCCCAGCCGAGTGCGGTAACATTTAAAGGTCTCCACCATCGATGGACGCCAGGCCTGCCGTCCCCGCTCCGGCAGGAAAGCAAGCAGAAGGGAAGCCATGGAACGCCTCTCGGCATCTCCTCGCGTGTCCCGGGCCGCGCGGCTGCTTTCGTGCTGCGCGAGCGCAGTGCTGGCGCTGAGCTTCGCCGCACGAGGCGCCGGAGCGGAAGCGGAAGGGGCGCGAGAGCGAACGGAACCCCCGAAAATCCTCGCAGGCTACTTCGAAGAGTGGAGCGTCTACGGCGCCAAGTATAACGTGGCAAATCTGCAGGCGAACGGCGTGGCGGGGCGGCTGTCGCACCTGATGTATGCGTTCGCCAACGTTTCTGCGCCGGCGGACGCGGCGACCGATGCGACGCGGGCTGCGACGTGCCAGATCGCCGATCCGTGGGCGGCGTACGAGAGCCCTGACGTTCCAAGCGTGAGCGGGGCGGCGTACAACGGCCCGGTGTACGGAAACTTCGGGGCGCTCGAGCAACTGAAGCGGCTCCATCCCAACCTGAAAATCCTGATTTCGATCGGAGGAGCGTCGGCGGCAAACACCGCAGCGCTTTCGGAAGCGGCAAGCAGCGCGGAGCTGCGGTCGCAACTTGCGGCGTCGTGCATCGACACGTTCATTCGCGGGCGGATCGCGCCGGGAATTTCAACGGGCGACCTCTTTGACGGCATCGACATTGACTGGGAATTTCCGGGCGCGGGAGACAAGCGGAACTTTACGCTGCTGCTGCGGGAATTTCGAATGCAGCTCGACGCGCTCGGCGAACAAAACGGGCGGCATTACCTGCTGACGATGGCGGCGCCGGGGATGGCGCAGAATTATTCGAACATCGACCTGCGCCGGGTGGCGGAGCTGGCGGATTTCCTGAATGTGGAAACGTACGACTATCACGGGCCGTCGGACGAGACGACGAATTTCGCGGCGCCGCTGTTCGATTCGCGGAGGAATCCGGCGCACGCGTCGAATTTGTATGTGGAGTACACCGTAGAGGCGTATCTGGACGCGGGAGTGCCGCCGCGGAAAATCGTGCTGGGAGTGCCGTTCTACGGGCACGGATGGACGCGCGTGGCGGACGAGCATCGCGGCGAATATCAGAGTTCGGCGATGCCGGCGCCGTCGCCGGATGGCGATGTGCTGAAGACGAGCGGGACGGCCACATATGCGACGATCGCGAAGCTGACGGGATTCACGCGGTCGTTCGATCCGGAGACGCTGGCGCCTTCGATTTACGATGCGGAGTCGGGGACGTTCTGGAGCTACGACGATCCGATTTCAGTGGCGATCAAGATGGCGTACGTGATGAAGCGAGTTCCGGAAGGATTGGGCGGTGCGTTTTGTCGGGCTCTGAAGGACGACGACGCGAACGGAACGCTGGCGAAGGCGATGGCCGCGAGCCTGGACAGGCGTTAGGCAGCCGGGTTGCGGAGGGCCGAGTTAAATCGTTTTAACAGGGCGAAAAAGCGAAATTGCCTTCTTGCCCGAAGAGATTTTCGTGTATATTTTGTGTTTCCCTAATTCCCCGCAAGCGAGTTCCCGTATGCCGGAACCGCGGGCTGGCGTGTTGCCGAGTGCCACCAAACATCATTCCTGAGCTGAAGAATCGCCGCGCGCCGGGCCCATCGCGCCGAGAGGTGCTGAAGGAGCTGGCGGCGCTGGCGGCGTGTCTTCCGCTTGGCGGGGCGCTGGACGCGGCGAGCATGTTTGGGCGCGCCCGGGGCGGGCACGCCGCGCAGAACAAGCCGCTGCTGACTCCCGACGACGAATTGCTGCTGGAAGAAATCGAGCGCGCGAGCTTCCTTTATTTCTGGGAGCAGGCAAGCCCGGAAACGGGAATGGTGCGGGACCGGTGCAACGTGCGGACACCGGACAACAAGGATCTGGGAAACATTTCGGCGACCGGATTCGGGCTGACGGCGATCTGCATCGGCGAGAAGCGCGGATACATTTCGTACGCGGAAGCGCGCGACCGCGTGCTGAAGACGCTACGGTTCCTGTGGAAGAAGCTGCCGAACCAGCGCGGATTTTTCTATCACTGGACGAACATCAACACCGGAGCGCGAGTGTGGGAGTCTGAGGTGTCGTCGATCGACACGGCGATCCTGCTGTGCGGAGTGCTGATGTGCCGGCAGCACTTCGTTCATTCCGAGATCAACGAGCTGGCCGGGTTGATTTTCAACCGCGTGGACTGGCGATGGCTTTCGGAGGATACGCTGATTTTGCCGGGCGGATGGACTCCCGAAACGGGATTCCTGCAATACCGGTGGGACAACTACAGCGAACTGATGATGATTTACCTGCTGGGGATCGGCGCGTCGAGGCATTCGCTGCCGCCAGATACGTGGAATGCGTGGAAGCGGACGATGTTCGAATATGACGGAATCAAGTACGTGGGCTCGTTCGCGCCGCTCTTCATTCACCAGTATCCGCAGGCGTGGTTCGATTTCCGCAACAAACACGACAAGTACGCGGACTATTTTCAGAATTCGATCGTCGCGACGGACGTGCACCGGCGGTTCTGCCTGAGTCTGACGAAGGAATTTCCGGATTACAGCGACGATTTGTGGGGAATCACAGCGTCGGATTCGATCAAGGGATACGTGGTGTGGGGCGGGCCGCCAAAGACGGGGCCGATCGATGGGACGGTGGTGCCGTGCGCGACGGGAGGCTCGCTGGTGTTCCTGACGCCGCAGGTGATGCGCGTGCTGCGGAACATCCGGTTCAATTACGGAGCGGGGACGTGGAGCCGGTACGGGTTCGTGGACGCGTTCAATCCGCTGATCAACTGGTACGACAGCGACGTGATCGGAATCGACACGGGAATTACGATGCTGATGGCGGAAAACGCGCGGACGGGATTCGTGTGGGAGACGTTCATGAAGAATCCGGAAGCGCAACGGGGAATGCAACTGGCGGGCCTGGAATCTTATGATGCGCCCCTTCCTCAGGAATACCTGCCGACGCCGGCGCCGGACCGCGCGGGACTGATCGGGGACGCCGTGATGGAAAAGGTTGCGAGCCGAAACCGGTAGAACCGCGATCGGCCAAACCGCGAGCTATTTTTGCGGCGTTTATTTCCCCATCTGCGCGAGCAATTCCTCTGCGTGGAGCACACCTTCGGGGCTGTCTTCGTGCTTGAAGTAGGCGAAGATGTCGCCGCGCTGCGCAAGATCCTTTACACGGGCCGTCAATTCCTTGCGAGCTTTGGGCGCGCTCAATTTTTCGGGATCACGCAGGCGCAGGTAGCAGAAGTCGGCGGTCTGGACGCTGGGGGTTTCAAGCTTTTCACTTTCGGCGATGCAAAGAGCCGCGTTGGCGCCGCGCAGGAGCGCGAAGATCTCGTCGCAGAACCAGGAGGCGTCGCGAAATTCGAACGCGACGCGGCGCTTCCGGGGGAGACTGGCGAGAAAATTCGCGAGGAGCGTCGCATCGAATTTCAGGTAAGGCGGCAACTGGAAAAGGACGGGCCCGAGCTTGCCCGCGTCGTGGAGAGGCTGGAGCGCGTCGATGAATCGCGTGGTGACTTCGTCGGCGTCGTGGAGGCGCTTGATGTGCGTGATGGACTGGTGCGCCTTGATGGCGAATTTGAAATTCTCAGGAGTGGCGGCGATCCAGCCGTCGAGGAGCTTCGCGGTGGGAAAGCGGCGGAAGGTGAAGTTCACTTCGGTGGAATTGACGCGGCTCGAATAGAAGCTGAGAAATTTC
Source organism: Candidatus Limnocylindrales bacterium (assembly GCA_035501415.1). Classification (GTDB taxonomy): domain Bacteria; phylum Acidobacteriota; class Terriglobia; order Acidiferrales; family UBA7541; genus Palsa-295. The sequence continues at coordinate 22,690 of DATJWH010000033.1, forward strand.
GCGGCAGCGAGTTTCGGCGGATAAAACTCCGGCTTCCATGCCGGATAGGCCCAGCCCGAAGTGCCCGCGAAAATGGTCATAACGGCTCAGTCCGTTGAGAGTGTGGATGCGAAACGATTCGCTCGCGAGGCTGATTGGTAGCGATACCGGGATTCGAACCCGGATTTTGGCCTTGAGAGGGCCACGTCCTAACCCTTAGACGATATCGCCAGAAGCGAACGCTCAGCGGCCAGGAGCAAAGTGCGGCCGTTCAGTTTGCGCTTGGCCAAACGGATGAGCGACACCGATTTTCGCACGGTCGAATGGGTGCTGCAAGTAGGGGCTGATTCGCGACGACGAGGAGCGTAGGTGCGGGTGGCGGGAGAGATTCGAGGGGAGACGCGGGGCGTCTCCCCTCGCGGGTGGAGCGAACTACGGGATGTAGTAGCGGAACGAGGTGAAGAACATGTTGTCCGTGGGCTGAGGCTGGCCGTCCGGGTGTGCTGTCGACCCAACGCCCCACCACGTGTTGCGAACGATGTATGAGTACTGCGGTCCCCACTGAATGGTGCCCTTCGGGCCCTTGTAGAAGCGGTACCAGAAGCCGACGGTACCCTCGATGATGCTGCGAGTGTCAGCGGTGCAGCTGCCAACCGAGCCTGCAGCAAAGCCGCCCGAGCCGGGCACGGGCTCCGTCCAGCAACCGGAGTTGTTAAAGAGCGAGGAGCCGTAGCCTACGCCAGCTCCCGCGCCGTTGATGTATGCCGTGCGGCCGGCGTACTCGCCGCCGAGATTGGCGTAGAAGTCGAACTTTGGATAGTGAAGTTCCCAAGTGCCGAGGGCTTGATAGCTCTTGATGAGAGCCATCGTGCCGTCGGGACGCACAGTCACATCCGGCAAGCCGGAAGTGCCGTAGCGGCCGACGCCATCGCCGACCAGGGCGTGAATCCCGAGGTCCACGTGCTTGTCGAAGAGGTGCAAGCGGGCATTCGCGCCGACGCCACCGCCGACTCGGTCATCCATGAAGGCGCCGACTGCGGAGGGGGCCGTCGAACCATCGATCGAGCACGGGCTGGTGGGGCTGATTCCGACCGCGCATGGAAACACGCGGTCGCGGAAGGTGCTCACGACACCGAAGAGCTCGAAGTGGCCAACGGAGTTTTCCGCAACAGCCTTGAAGATGAAATCGGGGACGGCGTTGAAGGTGTAGTTGGCGGTGGAATTGAAAAGACCGCCGCTGGCGCCAGCCGCGCCGATGATGAAGTTGGCATTCTGGCCGTGCGCGCCGAGGGTGGTCTCAGGATTTTCGACGGACATCGCGAGCCAGAAGTTGTCGCCGAACTGCTTCGAGATGCGGAAGCCGTACTGCCGGGCCCAACTGAAGCCCACGGAGTACTGAGCGTCGATCGTCAGCGGAGTCGCTTCGGTGCGGTTCGCAACGCCGTTCTTTGTTTCGGTGACCAAGCTCCACATCTGGCCGCCGGTGAACGTCCAGCCGCTGGCGAGGGCCGCCTGCGCCCAGAACTGGCGCTGACGCATGGTGTAGCTGTTGCTCTGGTTGTCGTTCGAAGTAACGCCGGCGGAGAGGAAGTCCGTCTCGTAGTAGCCGCCGATCTTCACGTTGGCCAGCTTGCCTTCCGCCAGCATGCTGATGCGGGACTGGCGGCCGCTGGCGTTGAACTCGGTGATATTCGCGTTCGACGCACCCGGGACCGGCAAGGAGTTGAAGGGGCTGTTGACATCGGCGCTGAGCGCCTGGCTGCGCCACGCCGTTTCTGCCGCGAAGAAGCCGCCTGGAGTAAGGGTGATGCCCTTGAAGTGAAGAGCCGCCGGCTCGTCCGGCTTCTCTTGACTTGCTGAAGCAGACGAGTTCGAGGACGCGGTATTCGAAACGCCGCGGGTGATGATTGTGGACGCCGGCGCTGAAACCGCGGAATTGCTGTTTGAGGAGGCGGGAGCGCTGGTTTCGGCGGGCTTGGCGGCTGCGCCGTTGAGCTGCTCTTCGAGCACCTGCATCTTCTTCTGCTGTTCCTTCAACTGCTGATTTTGTTCCTGGAGCTGCTTGGACTGAGCTTCGAGCAGGTCGCGGAGTTGCTGAAGCTCGACCTCCATGGCGGCCGGCTCCGGTTTTGCCGGCGCATCGGACTTGGCGGCAGGCGCCGCCGTGTCACCGGGCTTGGCAGTGGCCGCCGCGTCCTTGGTCGCAGCGGGCTGTGCTGCCGTCGAGGTGGTGTTGTCCCCGTCTCTTCCCGCCCTCGCCGCTGCTGTAGAAGCGACGAGCCCTAGGGCTAAAATCCATGCCACGAGTACTCGCATTCCTTCCTCCTATTGAAGTGGACTGCCGTGCTGCTGATCCGAATGCTCCGGTCGCTCGGAGAAGTGCAGACCGACGTACTGGCTTGGGCTTCATCCCCCTGTGCCGCTGAGAGCCCTGGCCCCCCCGCGCTCACACTTGTCTCGTCTCGTTACGCGGAGGAGGAAAGGTATGCGGACGTGTTGAACGGCTTGTGACGCGAATGTTAATTGTGCGTTACGACGGAGCGGAGGCTCCAAGCGCGACTCGAGCGCTCATTGGCTGGAAACTTTGCGGAAGCTTGGAACGGTCGAAGGGCGGATGCGGCGAAAAGGCAGAACGCTGAAGAATCGCCTCCGGCAGGGATCGCAACGGTAGGCCGGAAAGCCGAGCCAGCGTTTGAGGGTGATCGCGGTACCCTTTTCCACCCGGGCGCTGGAGATGCGGTCGAGGTCGAAATTGCCGCAGCGGGGACAATGTGCGTAATGGCAAAAGCAGTAGGCCACGCTCCAGCCATAGAAGCGGAAGTCGCACGTGTGGCAACGCCAAGGCCGAAGCTTGAGAGGCGTGAGAAGATAATCCCGCAGATTGCTACGGCGAGACCGAAAGCAGTCGGCACTGCGGCATTGCGGGCAGATCATGTCCGGAACCCGATTTCGGCGCGGCAGAATAACCAATCGGGTGGCAAGAGGCAACACCACAAAGTAAAGGGCTCAGATCCGAGGTTTCCCAAGCCTGCCATTGTAGAATGGCAAGGAAAGGAATCGAATGCCTGCATACACTTCAGACCACGCTGCCGCGGGAATCAGCGCGAAGCTGCCGAAACTCGAGACGTGGCCCAATCATTTCAAAGGATATGAAATCACGATCCGATTTCCGGAATACACGTCCGTGTGCCCGAAGACGGGCCTGCCGGACTACGGTGCGATCACAATTCAATACCAGCCCGCGAAGCTGTGCCTTGAACTGAAGGCGCTGAAGATGTACCTGCTGGCGTACCGGAACCTGGGAATCTTCTACGAGAACGCGGTGAATCGAATGCTGCGCGATATCAAGCAGGCGGTGAAGCCCGTCTGGTGCCGCGTAACCGGGGAATTCACTCCGCGGGGCGGATTGACGACGACGGTGGAAGCGCACTGGCCACCGCGCAAAAGATAGACTTCGCAACATCGGTTCAGCCATAATTCCAATTCACAAGGCGGCCGCGGCCGCTCCGGAGGAATTCGATGAGCTTGACGCCAAGCGTACCCAGTCCAGAGGAACCGAGCCAGCCGCATTACACGGAGCCGTCGCCGCTGCCGCGCTGGGTGGCCGTCCTGTTCGTAGTGGCCTTTGCGCTGGTCGGGTATCTCGTTTACGCGAATGTTTCGGGGCAGCAGGCCACGAAACGCAGTCTGGACAGCGCCGAGAAGAAGACTCAGGCGCTCGCCCAAGAGATGGACAAGGCCAACGCGCGAATTGCCGACCTGAAGGGCGAACTCGACGTGACGTCGCAGAAATTGAACCTCTCGGAAGACGAACTCGCGCGGGCACGCAGCCTTGCGCAAACCATCCGGAAGCAGCAGCAGCAGAGCGACGCGGCCCTTCGGCAGGAAATTGGCCAGGTTCAGCAGGACACAAGCACGAAGTTCGGGCAGGTGGCGACGGACCTGAACGCCACGAAAACTGATCTGTCGTCAACGAAGGCCGATCTCGAAGCCACGAAGGGCAAGTTGCAAAGCACGATTGGCGATCTGGGCGTGCAGAGCGGCTTGATCGCGCGCAACCATGATGAGGTGGAGGAATTGAGGCAGCTCGGCCAGCGCGACATTTACGAGTTTGCTCTGGGCAAGACGAAGTCGCCGCAGCACGTCGGCCCGATCCAGATCCAGCTGCGCAAGACCGATCCGAAGCACTACCGCTACACGCTGAACGTGGTGGCGGACGACAAGAGCATCGAGAAGAAAGACCGCACGGTGGGCGAGCCAATTCAGTTCTACGTGCGCGGCGCGCGCGCTCCCTACGAAATCGTGGTCTTTGAAGTGAGCAAGAACCAGGCAAAGGGTTATCTCAGCACGCCCAAATCGGCGAGCGCCCCTCCACCGACCGCCAGCGCTCCCGGCAACCAATAAAACCAGCGGCCCGATGATGTTGTCGGATTGCCGTGCAGCGGGGAAATCTCCGCTGTGACGCGGGTTCCATTCGTGCAATTGTTTTAGGCGACGTGAGAGCGTTTTCATTTCGGCCTCGCAGCATTCCGTCCGCGGCAATCGCTCTCGCATGTGTCTTCTGGCTGACCTCGGGTTTCGCCCGCGCACAGGAAGCAGGCGCAACGCAAGCGGGAGCAAGCCAGGCAGACGCGGCCCAACACCCGCTCGAAGCAAAGACGGAACTCGTGAAGCTGGACGTGAGCGTGCTGGACCAAACCGGCAATTTCGTCGGAGGCCTCGAGCAAAAAAGTTTCCGGATTCTCGACAACGGCATCGAGCGGCCGATCCTTTTTTTCACGCCGGTGACGGCGCCGGCGCGAGTGGTCGTGATGCTCGAAACGAGCCCGGCAGTCTACCTGATTCAGGACGAGCACATTGCGGCAGCGTATTCCCTGGTCGGCGGGCTTGCCGCTGACGACCAGGTTGCGCTGATCACCTACGCGGACGTTCCGAAATACGCCGTGCCGTTCACGACGGACAAGAACGCCTTCACAGCCGCGCTTGGAAACATCCAGTACATGATTGGGATGGGCTCGCTGAATTTTTACGACTCCCTGTCGTACGTCCTCGATTGGCTTTCGCCGATGCCGGAGAAAAAGGCGATCGTGCTGCTGACGACCGGCCTCGATTCTTCGTCGGCGGACCGATGGACGCGGCTGGTCGACAAAGTGCGAAAAGAAGATGTTGTGATTTTCGCGGTTGGCCTCGGAGGGCCCCTGGAAGGCTCGATGGGCGTGCAAGGCAAAAAGGAAAAGAAGAAGCACAACCAGAATCCGGAGCCGTCGGTTGCCGACCCGGCGTCTCCAAACGCGCCGGCGATGGACAAAGCACGCGGCGCGCTTCTGGGGCTGGCGACCCTAACGGGAGGGCGGGCCTACTTTCCCACTTCTCGAGCAGATTTCGATCCCATGTACCGGGAGATCGCGTCGGCGCTGCGGCACCAGTACGTTCTGGGAGTCGCGCCGCAGCATGACGGCCAATATCACAAGCTGACCGTGGACGTGTTGAACGCAAAAGGCGAGCCGGTCAACACACGCAAGCATACGGAATACCGAGTTTCCGCGCGCGAAGGATACATCGCTCCGGCGCAGTGATTTCGTTCGCGGCACGCAACCAATCTCCCTTCCATCGCTTCCTTTCCACCGTATAATCGCGGGCGTTCGAATGCGGTCGAGCGGAGGGTGCATGAACCGGCGGATGCTTTTCTTTGTGGCGGCGGCAATGCTGTGCCTCACGGCGGCGGGCAAGCCGCAGTCGAACGGCCAGGCGAAAAGCGCACCGGCGCAATGGCCGAGCCATCCGCTCTTTGCTTACCGGGGGAACGCCGCCGAAATTCCCGCAGCCTTCATCGAGAATCTCGTTTTTCTGCCGGTGACCTTGAATGAAAGCAAGCCGTCGCTCTTTGCGCTGGACACGAGCGCGAAGATGACGTCGGTCGATCCAGAGCGCGCGAAGGAGACCGGGCTCGTCACCAATCAGCGAGTCGCCTTGATCACGCCGGGCGTGCTTTTCCCGTTTGATTCGATTCCTGCGATTGCAAGGCCGGATCTCGCGGCGGAGATCGGACGCCCGTATGAAGGGACGATCGGAGCCGACTTCCTGAATTCCGTCGTCGTGGAGATCGACAACGCGCGCCAGACGGTGCGCATTTTCGATCCTTCCATTTATAAATACACCGGGCGAGGCAAGACGTTCCCGCTGGTTTTCGAAGGCGACATGCCGGTGATTCGCGCGCGATTCTCTTCGCCGCGAGGCAAGGAAAGCGAAGCGGATTTCGGCATCAGCACATCGGTGATTGCGGGGATCGTCTTTTCGGAGCCGTTCGCGCTCGCACACCATCTTGTCTCGTCGCATGGAAAGGGAGCCGACGGCTACGATCCGCAAATGACGGGAGGCGAGGCCGTTTCTCTCTACCGGCTGAAGAATTTTCAGATCGCGTCGTGGAGCGCGCCCGACATCATCGCCGAGGTGTCAAAATCGAAAATCGCAGGCGCGGGGAATCCGAAACTCGCCGGAGTGATTGGAGCCGGGATGCTGCACCGCTACAACATCGTCCTCGACTACCCGCACAAGCAGATCATCCTGGAGGCCAACAACCGCTTCAAGGATTACGACGAAGAAGATAAGAGCGGAATCGCAGTGGTTGCGAAAGGGTCGAACCTGAAGACGTTCGAGGTCGTGCACGTCGCGGCGGGCTCGCCAGCCGCCGAAGGTGGAGTGAAGGTGGGCGACATCATCGCCGGAATCAATGATGAAGCCGCGGCGGACATTCGCCTGGACGCCGTGCGCGACATGTTCCGACAGGTGGGCCATACCTACAATCTCACGATCCAGCGCGGCGACCAGACGAAGCAAATCTCGATCCAGATGAGACGTCTGCTGTAGCGGCTTCGCCCTGCGCTGACATTTTTTCCACCGCGCGTGTTAACACTTGGGCCTGCCGGAGCGTCTCTGATTGAGTGGCTGCAACCGACACCCGGGCGGAGCTCGGGCTCGCGACGGCAGGAGACTCCATGGTAGAAGGTCGAACTGTGGAGACCTCGTCTGAGGACGCGCGGCTGGTTGCGGCGGCGCTTGGCGGCGATCGTGGCGCGTTTGGCCAGCTCTATCAGCGGCACGCGCGCATGGTGCACGGCATCCTGCTGGCTCACGTTCCGTTTTCGGAGGCCGACGACCTGGTGCAGGACGTGTTTCTCGTCGCGCTGCGGAAACTGGATTCGTTGCGCGAGCCGGAGGCGTTTGCCGGCTGGCTGATCGCCATCGCGCGGAATCGCGCGAACGATTTTCACCGCAAGCCGCGCGCTTCGGAGGAACTACCCGCGGAAATCGGCAGCAGGGATCCCGAGAGCCTCGAGGCGCGCGCGGCTCTGGACGCGATCCTGTCGCTGCCGGAAGCATATCGGGAGACGCTGATCCTGCGGCTGGTCGAAGGGATGAGCGGACCCGAGATCGCGGCGCGCACGGGATTGGCGCCGGGTTCCGTGCGCGTGAACTTGCACCGAGGCATGAAACAGCTTCGCGAGAAACTGGGAATGGAACAGCAATGAGCGATTATTTGTGGGACGGCTCGGGCTCGGATGCGGAGGTAGAGCGGCTGGAAAAGCTGCTCGCGCGCTTCCAGGGCGCGGCGCAGCCGCCGGCTTTCCCCGAAATGGCTGAGAAGCGGCGAGGTTCGCGGAGCGTGGTGCTTGCGTGGAGCCTGGCGGCAGCCGCGAGCGTTCTGGCCGTTTTCGCGCTGTGGTACGAAAGCAGCACGACACGGCGTTCGGAATGGACCGTGGCCGATATCGTGGGATCTCCACAGATTGACGGAGTACCGCTGCGCGCGAGCGCGAGGTGGAAGCCGGGCGCAATGCTCGAGACGGATGCCACTTCGCGCGCGGAAATGCAGTTGAGCGGGATGGGGCAAATCGAGGTCGAGCCAAATTCGCAGGTGACTTTGCTGAAGGCGAACGCCGACCAGCAGCAGTTCCAGTTGACCCGGGGAGAAATACGCGCCGCGGTAATCGCGCCGCCCTATGTCTTTCTGGTGGATACGCCGAGCGCCTATGCGATGGACATGGGCTGCGCCTACACGCTGCAGGTTCGCGACGATGGAACGAGCGTCTTGCGAGTGACGGTAGGTTGGGTGGACCTGCAGCACGGATGGCTGCAATCGCTTGTGCCGGAAGGCGCCGTTGCCGAGTCGCGGCCGGGAATCGGACCGGGCGCGCCATATTACGAGGATGCGTCGGAGCAATTCAAGCAGGCTCTCGAGATTGTGAATTTCGACCTGGCAGATGAGAAGGCGCGGTCGGCTGCGTTGACGACCGTTCTCGCGGAATCGCGAAAGCGCGATGCGTTGACTCTGCTGAATCTCTTCCGGCGCGTCGATGCGGAGGACCGCGGACGGCTTTACGACCGGCTTTCACAGATGCTCCCTCCAATTCCGGGCGTAACGCGCGAGGATGCGATGGAGAACTACTCCAATCGGCTGGGGCCGTGGTGGGATGCGCTCGGGCTCAGCCACATCAAAAAGGGATTCAAGAAGCCTCCGGTCGTGCGGGAATAATTCGCCGACATCCTTCGAGAAAAAGCTGAAGCACTGTTAACAGCCGATGGAGCGGAGGGAAGGTCGTGATCGACAATACCGCCTGCATTCATTTGATTCTGGGCGGAGTGAAGGGCTGACGGTGCGACGCGGCGCGGCTCAGTCGAACTGATGGAGTGTGGTGGCCATTTGGCGAAGCCGGTCGTCCACCTTGGCGAAGAGGCTCTCAGGCGTGAATTTGCCGTTCGCGTCCCGCTTGCCTGCGGGAACGCCCGTAAGAATCTCGATTCCCTGTTCGATGGTCGCGACAGGGTAGATGTTGAACTGCCCCTTCGCGACCGCATCGATCACCTCGGAACGAAGCATCAGGTCTTCCACATTTTCTGCGGGAATCAGGACGCCCTGGTTGCCGGTCAAGCCCTTCATGCGGCAGATCGCGTAAAAGCCTTCGATTTTTTCGTTCACGCCGCCGATGGGCTGGACGTCGCCCTGCTGGCTGACGGAGCCGGTGACGGCAAGGTCCTGTCGAATCGGGCATTCGGAGAGGGCGGAAAGCAGCGCATAAATCTCGGTCGAACTGGCGCTGTCGCCGTCGACGCCCGAGTAGGACTGCTCGAAGCACAGGCTGGCGGCCAGTGAAAGCGGCTTGTCCTGCGAAAACGTGCGGCGGAGGTATCCGGAAATGATGTGGACGCCCTTGTCGTGGAACCGGCCGCTCAGATTGGATTCGCGTTCGATATTGATGATGCCGACTTTGCCGAGAGCCACGGAGGCGGTGATGCGGACCGGCTTGCCGAACGCGTAGCCGCCGAGTTCGAGCACGCTGAGCCCATTCACCTGGCCGACGCGCTGACCTTCGGTATCGATGAAGACTACGTTCTGCTCGATCATTTCGCGAATCTTGGTTTCGAGCAGATTGTGGCGTTCAATCTTGGCGGCGTAGGCAGCGCGCACGTCTTCCGCGGTGACCACGGAATGGCCGGCGTGCTTTGCGGCGTACGAGGACTCGCGCGCGAGATCGGCCAGATCAAAGAATCGCGTGGTGATCTTGCCGCGCCTCCCCGCGTAACGCACGCCATGTTCGAGGATTTCGGCAACGGCGGTGCGGTCGAAGTGATTCAGTTTTTCGTCGTCGATCAGCTTGCGCAGCCGCCCTGAATACTGGCGAAGGACTTCGTCACTCCACTTCATCTCCTCGTCGAACTCGACGCGAACCTTGAAAATCTTCTTGAAGTCATCCTCGTAGTTGTAGAGAAGCTCGTACATGTCGCGGTCGCCGATGAGGATGATCTTCACGTGAACGTCGATTGGCTCGGGCTTGAGGGCCGGCGTGGCGAACGGAAAAAAGAGGTCGACGGGCTGAATTTCGAGCTTGCCGTGATTCAGGGTGCGCTTCAGCGTGCGCCAGACGCCCGTCTCCGTGAGGGCGTCGAGCGCGTACATCACGAGGAAGCCTCCGTCGGCGCGCAGCAGCGAGCCGCCGCGCAGATCCATGAAGTCCGAATTCCAACCGCCGCGCGTGTCGTAGCTGCGATGAACCGTGCCGAAAAGGTTCGCGTAGGTCGGAATCGTCTCGAAGACCACCGGGCACTTTTCCTGCTCGCCGTGAGCCAGGATCACGTTCACGCCGTAAACGCGGAAAGGGTCGCGGTCGGGCCGTTCGGGGCGCGCCCCGAGCGCGACCTCCGAAGGCGGCTGATCCTCTTCGCCCTCGCGCTCCTTGAACGGGTCGAGATTGTCGAGAATGTGGTGGCGCACCTCTTCGAGGTACTCCGCGATCTGCGCGCTGGAATATTTCTCCTTCAGCTCTTCGATCACGCCGTCGACGAGCACGGACGCGGCTTCCTGCTCGAGGTAGCTCATCTCGCTGGCGAGTTCGCGCGAGAGCGAAAGCGTCTTGCGGTAAACCACCGTGAATTCCTGGCGGAACTGGTCGTACTTGCGCTCGAGTTCTTCGGCGGCGGCGTTTTCGAGCTTGCCTTCCTGCACCATTTTCGGGATTTCCTCGATGGGCACCATCTGGCCTTCGAGAACTGGAAAGATTTCCGGCAGCGCGACCGCGCCCACCTGCATGCGTCCCAGGGCGAATTGCTCGCGCGCGATGCGGCGCGTGAAGTCGTCCATCAATTCCTTTTCGCGCAGCGTAAAGCGCTCGACGATGCGCGTCTTCTGGCGCTGGAAAGGCTCGCCTTCAAAGACTTGCGGGATGCGGCGGCGCAGGAAATCGATTCCGGATTCGACTTCTTTCTTGAAGGCATTCGCGTGGCCGCGAGGCAAGGTCAGCAGGCGCGGCCGGTCCAGGTTCTTGAAGTTGTTGACGTAGCACCGGTCCGGCGCCAGCTCGGATTGCGGCCGCATCTCCTCGATCATCCGCACGATCATGCCGCCGCGGCTCGTACCCGAAAGCCCACAGACGAACAGATTGTATCCAGACGCCGTCAGCTCGACGCCCATTCGCAGCGCGCGCAACGCACGCTCCTGGCCGAAGTCGCCGCTTACGGGCGCGATGTCCGCGGTGGTTTCAAACGGCACCTGCGCGGGATCGCAGCGCCATCGAAGTTTTTCCGGCGGCAGCGTCTGATGTTTCGGTGCTGAATTCTTCGGCATCGGAGGTCGCAACTCTTCAGAGCGCGCTACTCTAGCACGGCGCTCTTCTTCTTCCCACCGCGTTTGGGCCGGCGGTGTCGTCCAAGAGAACCCGGCATGTAAACTTCCACCAGGCTCGCGCCAATCGCCACGACTATCGGCCCCAGCACCACGCCCAGCAATCCGAAAACGGTGATTCCGCCTAGCACACTGATGAAGGTGAGGAGCGCACCCATTTCCGCGCGTCCGCTGATCAGCCACGGTCGAATCACATTGTCGACGACGACTACGATGACGCCGCAGACTACAAGGAGAAAGATGCCCGCTCCCAGCCGGCCGGCCATCATCAGGCTTACCGCAATCGGGACCCACACGAGCGCCGAGCCGACAGCCGGCACGAAAGAGCCGAACCCCATCATCACGCCCCAGAAAATCGGCGCTTGCATCCCGACGAGCGCAAAAGCAATTCCGCCGAGAAAGCCGTGGGCCGCGGCCGCCGCCAGGCTTGAGGTCACGCTTGCGAAGATCAGGTCGCGGGTCTCATGCATGATCCGTTCGCGATGCTCGGTCTCGAACGGAAGCGATTCGCGCAGAGTCTTGACGATCTTGTCGCCGTCCCGGTACAGATAGAACATCGTGACGACCGTGACGGCGAGATGAAACAGGAAGACCGCCGTGTGCTGCAAAACGATGCCGAGGCGCGAGGCCACATATGCGGCCGCCTGCTCCGTGTAGCGGTGCACCATCTCGCCGAAGTCCGCCGGTATCAGTTTCGGGAATCGTAATTGGAGATGTTCCCAGGCGTCGCGAATCCATGAGTAGTGCCCGGCTTCGACGCCTACGTGAACCGACTGAACCGCGTTCACGGCCTGCCTGACGAAGGCCGTCATCAAAAGCAGAGTCGGGACGACGAGGATCAGGATCATTCCGGCCGTGGTGGCGATGGCGGCAATCGTCGAGCCCCAACGCCGGGAAAGCCACGCATAAGCCGGATAAGAAACGACGACCATGACGGCGGCCCAGGCGAATGCGCCGAGAAAGGGCTCGAAGACCAGGTAGACAAGGTACGTAAGCACAGCGACGATGCCGTAGAAGAGGGCGGTGCCCAACTTCTTCTGAGAGGTGGGTTCGGGGCTCAACGGGGCTCCTTCACGCGAAGCTGCTAGCGCTGCGGCAGGCCAGCGTCACCCACGGCCGCCTCGGCGCGATCTTGAAAATGGTACAATGGATGCACTTCCGGAGTGGTTCCCCATGACCGATTCTACCTGCAAGCATCAACATACGCGCCTCATCGCCAAGGACGACGATTCCCAATACGTGGAATGCCTCGATTGCGGCGAAATCCTCGAAGCCGAGGAACTCGAAAAGCCCGGCGGCGGATTCGACGAATCGCTCTCTGATGCTTGATCGCAATTCCATCACGCAACTGGCTTGGCCGCCCGCCTGAAAAGAATTGCGCCGCCGCTCCCGCGCGGGCGTAGAATGCGCTCCAATCGACGTTCTCCGGAGGCCGCCGTGTGGAATGATCGCATACTTCTCTCGGCGCTGTTGCTGTTCGGTTTCTTTTCGTTTTCACACAGTGCGCAAAAGCCCGATCAAGCGGCTTCGCCACAGGCATACACGATCCCGCCTGACGCCGTGAAGGAACCCAACCCCGTCAAGCCCTCGCCCGAATCAATCGCTCACGGCAAGAAGACCTACGGCTACGACTGCGCGATGTGTCACGGCGTGAACGGCGACGGCAAGGGAGATCTTGCCGTCGACATGAAATTGCAATTGCCGGACTATCGCGATCCGAAATCCCTGAAGGATATGACCGACGGCGAATTGTTTTACATCATCAAGAATGGAAAGGGCCAGATGCCGTCGGAAGGCGACCGCGCGAAGGCAGACCAAATCTGGGATCTGGTGAACTACATTCGCTCATTCGCCAAGAAGGAAGCCGGGGCGAAGCCGAAGGACGAAAAGCAGTAGCTATCGAATGCCGAGCTTCTCGATGATGCGGACGACGTCCGCGGCGGAAACGTCGTACAGCGAGTGCTCGTCTTCCTGCTCCAGCCGCTCGCGCAGGTACTCGGCGGCAATGTAGCTCGCTTCGCGATCCGTCAGGTTGCGGCCCGCGCGCGACTGGAATTCCACGAAGCCCGGATGCGCGAGCCCCAGAATCACGGGCGCGCCATCGACGTAGAACTTGCAGTCCATCGTGTCGGCGTGGCGCGTCGCAATCCCGTTCCAGCAGTGCGAAAAGCGGCAGTGGTAGGCGTGGTCGGTCACCTTCGATGCCACATCGAACGCGCCGATGAAATCGCTCATCGCCCCTGCATTCGGAATCGTTGGTGCTTTCGCGGTTGCCATTCGGGCTCCTAGTGTTGCGCCCCCACCGGCGCCGGCTGAGCCGCATGCCGGTAGCTTTGCACTGCCGCTCCCACTCCGGCGCCCGCGGGCGTCCGGAATCCCAGATCGAGGAGCACCTTTTCCAGCGCCGCGAGCAGCAGCAGCACGTTCTGCTTTTGACTCGAGTATCCCATCAGACCGACGCGCCAGATCTGCCCCTTCGTGGGGCCGATGCCGCCCGCAATTTCGATATTGAATTCATCGAGAAGCTGATTGCGCGCCTTCTTGTCGTCGATTCCAGCGGGAATCTTAACGCCCGTGACGGTAACCAGCCGTTCCGCCGGGTTCGCGACGAATAGTTCGAGCCCCATCGCCTCTAGGCCGGCCACGAGCGCCTGCTGATTCTGCAGATGCCGCTCCCAGCGGGCCTCCAATCCCTCTTCGAGCACAAGACGGAGCGCCTCACGCATTCCGTAGATCAGCGAAATCGGAGGCGTGTGATGATACGTCCGCTCCTTGCCCCAGTAATCCATCGCGGGCGTAAGGTCGAAATACCAGCTCTGCACCGGCGTCTTGCGCGCGCGAATCACATCCTCCACGCGCGCATTCACCGTGATCGGCGCCATTCCCGGCGGCGCGCTCAGCGCCTTCTGCGATCCGCTGAAGCAAACATCGATCCGGTCGTGATCCACGTCGAGCGGAATGCCCGCCAGCGTCGCCACCGTGTCGGCTACCAGCAGCGCGCCAAGCTCGTCGGCCACTTTGCGGTAGGGCGCCAGATGCTGCACCACCGCCGTCGAAGTCTCTCCATGCGCGAGTCCGATGAACTTGATCTTTTTTCCTTTGCCCGCGCGCCGAACGTCATCCGGATCCACCGCACGGCCCATCGGCGCCGTCACCCGTGTGACTTTCGCGGGACTGCGCTCCGCGATCACGGCCATGCGCTCTGAAAACATCCCGTTCGAGCAGACAATGCACTCGTCGCCCTCTTCCAGGATGTTCAGCACCGACGCTTCAATTCCCCCCGAGCCCGACGCGGAGATGGGATAGGTGATCCGGTTCTTCGTCTGGAACGTGCGCCGCAGAAGTACCTGCACGTCGCTCATCATTTCCAGGAACCACGGATCCAGGTGGCCGACCAGCGGAGTCGCCATCGCGCGATACACGCGCGGGTCCATGGACGACGGCCCCGGGGTCAGCATCAATCGAGTGGGAGGAAGAAGCTCGCCGATGATTTCGCTCATGTTTTATTCCTTAGGCTGACGAACCGCCCGCGAAGACACACCCAGCATTATAAAACCTGCGTAGTGGAACGGCACGAGTTTCCCTGAGTCCGGGCGCGGAGGTCAACCACCAAAATGGCCGTGTCGCTTCGCTCTCGCGCAATCTCCGCCGCGCATGCTGACAACTAGCTGTTAGCCGTTTCGCAACTGTTTTCCCGCTTTGTTGAAAGGCCCATACCCCTATGCTAGATTGCAAAATTGGCCGAATTTTTTGTGGCGGCCCGCAAATTGCGACAATGACCGACAAAGCCAAGGTCTCGCGTGTCGAGGTGTACTGGCACACCGTGAAGTACCGCACGGTGGTGTTGTACATCCTCATTCTTGTCGGCATTGTGCTGGCAAGCGCATATCTCGTGTTTCCGCAGATTTCCGGGACGGTCCTCCGCCATCTTTCCGATGCGCTCCAGCCGCACGATAACGGGGGCAACGCCCTCGCCGCTCGACAGGCGCGTTTCGTGAACCTCGACGGCAAGGTCCAGATCAAGAAGGCAAATTCGGTGCAGTGGATCAACGCCGACTATCAGATCACGCTCGATAAGGGCGACCTGATTCAGACGGGTTCCGAGGGTGTCGCGAGAATCGCCTTCGCCGATGGAACCACGTACACGGTGAAAGGCGATACGCTGGTCACCGTTGAGGAAAACATCGTCAGCCAGAACCAGGCTTCGCAAGTCGGCGTGCATATCACGTCTGGACAGGTCGACCTCGCGACCGGCAAGTGGGACGTTCCGGGTTCTTCGGCGCAGGTTTCTTTCGAAAACGCCGTCGCCTCGCTGCGTGAGAACAGCCGCGCGGCCGTGCGCAGCGATCCGGCAACCAACGAACAGCAAATCACGGTTTCCACCGGTAGTGCGGAATTGAACCGCGGCAACGAGCACGTGGACATCGGCCAGCACGAGCGCGTTTCGTTCCCCACCGGCGGGGCGCTTACAAAGACCGATGTGCTCGCGCCTCCCGCGCTTGTCGAGCCTTTGAACCTCTCGCCGATCATCCTCGAGGATCCGAAGCACGATCCCGTGCACTTCTCGTGGAAGCCCGTCGCGACGGCCAAAACGTATCAGTTGCAGGCAAGCACGACGACCATGTTTAACCACGTCGTGATGGACAAAACGGTCGCAACGACCTCGATGGATATCGCCGGATTCGATCCCGGCGACTATTTCTGGCGGGTCCGCGCGATCGATGAGAATAATAATGTGAGCGATCCGAGCGACTCTTTCAAATTCACCCTCGTGGCTCAGGGAAAAGAGAAGGAGATGCTGCTCGAAGTGGACGATACGCAGCTCGAGGGAAATGTCGTTGAAGTGATTGGCCGCACGGAGCCCGGCGCCATTCTCATCATCAACGGCGAACAGGTGGCTGACATTCAGCCCGATGGCCGCTTCCGCTATTTTACGCAGCCGATGCAGAAGGGCAGCCACACGATCGCGATTACGGGCCAGAATCGGCGGGGAGACACGGCTACCAAGCGCGTGGACGTCGTCATCCCGTAAAATTTCGATCACCGGCCGCGCCTGCGGGGCAGGCGCCACAGTGGAATCTGAGGGGGAAGCTGCACGTGACGAAAAACGGCTACAACATGCGGTCGGTCTTCAGCCTGTTCTCATCCGACCTGGCCATCGATCTGGGAACCGCGAACACGCTTGTGTTCGCGCGCGGCAAAGGGATCGTCGTTAACGAACCTTCGATCGTGGCCATCAACAAGAACAGCGGCGAAGTGGTCGCTGTCGGGCGCGAAGCGAAGGACATGCTGGGGCGCACTCCCGGTAACGTCGTCGCGATCAAGCCGATGAAAGACGGCGTGATAGCCGACTTCAAAGTTACCGAGAAGATGCTCACCTACTTCATTCAGAAGGCGCACAACCGCCGCGTCCTCGTGCATCCGCGCATCGTCATCGGCGTGCCGAGCGAGATTACGCCGGTGGAAAAGCGCGCCGTGCAGGACTCCGCCTATCGCGCCCGCGCGAGCGAGGTCTACCTCGTCGAGCAGGCCATGGCCGCCGCCATCGGCGCGGGCCTGCCCATCGAAGAGCCTTCCGGGAACATGGTGGTCGACATCGGCGGCGGCACCACGGATATCGCCGTCATCTCCATGAGCGGCATCGTCTATTCGCGCTCCGTCCGCGTGGCTGGGAACGAGATGGACGAAAGCGTGATGCACTATCTGAAGCGCAAGTACAACTTGCTCGTCGGTGAGCGCACGGCCGAACAGATCAAGATCGAAATCGGTTCGGCGTATCCGCTTGAGAAGCCGCTCACTCTGGAAGTCAAGGGCCGCAACTTGATCGAAGGCGTCCCGCGCACCGTCACCATCGACGACAGCGAGATTCGCGAAGCGCTCTCCGAGTGCATTTCCACGATTCTTAATGCGATTCGCGTCGCCCTCGAACGCACGCCTCCCGAACTGTCCGCGGACATCAGCGATCGCGGCATCGTCCTTACTGGCGGCGGCGCACTCATCAAGAATCTCGATAAGCGCATCCGCGAAGAGACCGGCTTGCCCGTCTCGATTGCCGACGACCCGCTCGCATCAGTGGTGCTCGGAACCGGCAAGATGCTTAGCGATTTCCGCCTGCTGCGGCTCGTTTCGATCGACTGAAGGCGCCTTCGGAGCGGAGGGCTTGGGATTTCGCAGCGTTTTCGATTAACGACATGGTTCGAATCTGGCAGCACGAGTTTCCGGCATGATCGACATTTCCTCTCGCCATCGCCCGTTGGCCCTGCTCGCAGGCGTCGTGCTTGCACAGGTCCTGATGATCGCCATTCAGGTGCGCCGGTCCGAACACGGTCCCCGGGAGGTTTCGCTCGTCCGCTACTGGGCTGTCGAGCTGATCACTCCGTTTGAGCGCGCCGGCACCTGGACGTTCTCCAAGATTGGCGGCGTGTGGTCCGGCTACGTCGGTCTTCGCAATGCCCGCTCTGAAAACGAGCGCCTGCGCAGCGAAAACGAAGATCTCAAAATGCGCAATCGCGAACTGGCAGATCGTGCCGCGGAGGCCGAAAGGCTCGCCGCTCTGCTCGATTTCCGCAAGGCCCATCCTGAAGCGAGCATGGTGGCCGGACAGGTGATCGGAGCAAGCGGCGCTATGGTTGCGGCCCAGGTGATCGGAGCGAGCGCCGACCCTAATTCCCACACGATCTTCATCAATCGTGGCGACCACGACCGCATCCGCCGCAACATGGCTGTGATTACGCCGAACGGCATCGTCGGGAAAGTGGTCGAAGTGTTTCCGAACGCCTGCCAAATCCTGCTCATCAGCGACAAGGAAAGTGGCGTGGGCGCTCTCTTTGAAGACACGCGCACACACGGCATCATCAAGGGCGCGGGCGATTCCGATCCCCGAATGGACTATGTGATGAACGACGAGAAAGTCCACGTTGGCGAAACCATTCTCACATCCGGGGACGACCGCATTTTCCCGAAGGGATTGCCCATCGGAACCGTGGAGGATGCGAAGGCCGGGAACCCGTTTCAAATCATCCACGTGCGGCCCGCCGCGCGGCTCGACCGTCTCGAGGATGTTCTCGTGCTGCTGACCATGCAGGAATTGAATTTAAAGAAGGGTGAGGAACCTGCGGCTGCTCCGGCCGCTTCACCTGCAGGAGCAAATTCGAATCTGCCGGCGCCGGCCACATCGGCCGCGCAGCCGCCCAAGCCGCAGCTCTGATATGTCATTCACCTTCAATCCCGGTATGCAGTCGGAAGGCAACATCGAGGTCCACAAGTATTATGGCGGCACCGTGGCCGGGGCGGCCCTTCTGGCGCTCGTCCTCCAGATGTTCCTGCACAAGTACGGCTACTGGGCGGAGCTCATCGAGCTGCCCTTGCTCGTCACGATTTATTTCGGCGTCAGCCGCCGAAATCCCGTCTCGGGACTTTTTCTGGGCGCTGTAATTGGCATCCTGCAGGATGCGCTCAGCCACGATAATCCCATCGGTCTGTACGGGATCGCGAAGACGCTCGTTGGCTACCTCGCCTCGTCGGTCGGTGCCAAGATCGATACCGAGCATCCTCTGAGCCGGTTCGGCCTGGTCTTCGTCCTCTTCCATTTTCACCAGGTGGTTCTCGCCATCACACAACGCGTCCTGCTCAGCCGCCCGGCTCCGATGTTCACGCTGCATCTTTTTATCGGCTCCATTGTCAGCTCCTCTTTCGCCGTCCTCCTTTTCGCTCTTCTCGACCGCCTGCGCCGCCCCTCCTGACCCGCTTTGCCCCCAGCACTCGTCCTTTAGGACAGGTCAGGACAGCCCCAGGTCAGGCTCGAGAACAGGCGTTGTCGATCTGGACATTTGGCGTCTTGCGACCTCCTCTCCGCCAGTGATAGCTTAGGGCTTCACTTCGAATCGCATCGATTCGATCGGAAATGCGCATTCGGGCCGTGGCAGGACCCCCGCGCTGGAGTTTCGTTGGCACCGTGGACTGTTAGCGATACCAAAATACCCCAGGGTCGTTTGGCTCTGGTTTCCTACCTCTCTGTCGCCTTGGTCGTGACTCTGCTCGTGGGATTCTGGAAGCTGCAGGTCGTCCAATCGGATCACTTCGCGGACCTTGCGGAACGCAATCAAATTCGCACCATCCCGATCATCGCGCCTCGCGGCCCGATGCTGGATCGCGAAGGCCGCGTCCTTGTCGATAGCTACCCGTCATTCAGCATTCTGCTTCTGCGCGATGAGCCCAAGCTTCTCGAGAAGAGCCTGCCTCAGATCGAGGAAGGCCTCGGCATCACGAAAGAAGACCTGATGCAGCAGCTCGACGCCGCGAAGCTTGAGCCCAAATTCCAGCCCATCGTCATCAAGCCCGCTGCGAGCGACGGCGACATCGCGTTTGTGGAATCGCACCGCGCGGACCTGCCTGTCCTCGAACTGATGATGGTCCAGCGCCGCCGCTATCCTCACGGCAAGATGCTCGCCAACACCGTGGGCTACGTGGGTGAAGTTTCTCCGCAGGAACTTGATAAGAGCGATGGCCACTATCGCCCCGGCGACATTGTCGGCAAGGCGGGCCTCGAACGCGAGTACAACGACACGCTCGAAGGCACGGACGGCATGCGCCGCGTCGTCGTCAACAGCGTGGGCAAACCCATGCGGCCCATGGACGACGTCGAGGCTCTTCCCGGCAAGCCCATCCAGTTGACCATCGACTACGATCTGCAGGCCGTTGCTGATGCCGACTTCGCCGATAAGGAAGGCGCCCTCGTCGCCATGGACGCGCGCACCGGGGAAGTCCTCGCCATGGTGAGCCGCCCCACTTTCGACCCCAATGACTTCGCGGTCCGGATTCCTCCGCGCGAGTGGAACCACCTCAACTCTGACCCCGAAACCCCGCTCCTGAACCGCGCGATTCAGGCCCAGCTCGCTCCCGGCTCCGTCTTCAAGGTCGTGATGGCCACGGCCATGCTCGAATCCAAAGCGATTCCCGCGAGCTACACCGTCTACTGTCCCGGCTACGCCACCTTCTATGGCCGGACCTTCCACTGCGACCACGCCCACGGCGAAGTCGACCTGCACAAGGGAATCGTCGCCTCTTGCGACGTCTACTTCTACAACGTCGGCAAGCTTCTCGGAATCGACCGTATCGATGAGTACGCCACGGGTCTCGGGCTCGGCCGCCGCACCGGCATCGACTTGCCCGGCGAAGAGCCCGGCCTCGTTCCCTCGGAAGACTGGGTCGAGCGCGTCTACCACCACAAGTGGTATCCCGGCTCGACGATCTCCGTTGCCATCGGCCAGGGCGCCGTGATGGTCACGCCGATTCAGCTCGCCCGGATGATCGCGGCCGTCGCCAGCGGCGGCAATTTGATTCAACCTCATCTTCTGAAGAACGCCACCGGCCTGAAGCCGGCCTATTTCCACCTGTCCGACGACACCGTCCGGCAGGTCACCGATGGAATGTGGGGCGTGGTCAACGAGCCGGATGGCACCACCTCCGGCCTCGTCAAGTTGCAAAACATCGACTTCTCCGGTAAGACGGGCACCGCGCAGACCGAAAGCTTCGAGTTGCAGAACAAGCTCGGCAAAAAGCTGAAGGAAAATGGCTGGTTCGTTGGCCTCGCGCCTCGCCGCAATCCGGAGATTGTCGTCGCCGCCCTGGTGCAGCGCGGAGGCTGGGGCAGCGTGTCCGCCGCGCCTATCGTCCGCGATATCGTCAAGGCTTACTACGATAAGAAGAACGCCCGCATGTCGCAGACCACCGCCCAGAATTCCACCCCGGGCTCCAATCCTCCGCTCGTCGCCACCGCCGGAGACCGCCATCCATGAAGGATCGGCCCCGCGTTCACGACTTCGATTGGACCCTCCTCGCAATTGTTGGCGCCATCAGCGGACTCGGAGTGGCTGAGATCTATTCCTCCACGCACGCCAGCGCCATGGTGGGCATGCAGTATCGCCAGCTGATCTGGATCGGCGTGGGCATCATCGCCATGTTCCTGATTTCCCGCATCGATTACCACACCCTGCTCGACCAGGCCCCCATCCTTTACGCCATCGGCATCGCCATTTTGCTGATTGTGCTGGCCATCGGCCATTCCCGCTTCGGCGCCAAGCGCTGGGTCGCCCTGGGGGGTGGTGTGAATTTGCAAGTGTCAGAGATAGTGAAGTTGATTATAATCGTGGTGCTGGCGCGATTCTTCAGCGAGGTGCGGACCGACCGCCTCACGTTTGCGGACCTGGTCAAAGTTGCCCTCCTGACCCTGATACCGGTCGCTCTTATTTTGAAGCAGCCGGACCTGGGAACCGCCATGGTTCTGGTTCCCGTCGCCGTCGTGGGCGTTTTTCTCGCCGGCGTCGAATGGAAACATATCGTGGTCGGCGTCGTGCTCGTTGCGATCCTGGTTCCGCTCGCTTGGCGAATGCGGACCCATTTGAAGCCGTACCAGCAGCAGCGCATCCAAACGTTCCTCCATCCTGAGGAGGATCAGCGCGGCGCTGGCTATCAGATTTTGCAGTCGGAGATTGCAGTCGGCTCCGGGGGTTTTTGGGGCAAGGGATTCGGCAAGGGCAGCCAGAACCAGTTGGGCTTTGTGCCCGTCCGTTACTCGGACTTTATTCTGGCCGCGCTCGCGGAAGAGCAAGGGTTTATTGGAGTCTGTGTCGTTTTGCTTTTGTACTTGGGTTTGATTCTGCGGCTCGTCGATAACGCGCAGAAAGCGAAAGACAAGGCCGGAATGTACGTAGTGATGGGAGTCACGGCTATCCTGGGATTCCACGTCCTGGTCAACGCTTCGATGGTGATCGGCTACATGCCGGTCACCGGCATTCCCCTGCCGCTGATGAGCTACGGAGGATCGGCAACTGCCTTTGTGTTTTTGGCGTTGGGATTGGTGATGAACGTCCGCATGCGGAGATTCGTCAACTGAGCCCCGCAAGTCTGTACCGCTGCGCCGCACTTTTTGTCGGCCGGCGGCAATTTCAATTTTGCGAAGGAAAGCATCGGTGAGGAAAGCGGCACACTACAACCTGCCTTTCCCGGGCGGCCTGTCGTGCCACGCGCACGCCCCCGCCTGCTCCGCCGGCCCAAGCGCGCATCGCGCTTCTGCACCCCGGCGCCGTCCGATGCTCTATGAGGAGTTTCCAAATGTCGAAGGAAATGGTTATCTCGGCGAACCCCCACGAGACACGGGTCGCCATTCTCGAAGAAGGACAGCTTTGTGAGTATTACGTCGAGCGGGAAAAGGAATTTGCGTTAGTCGGAAGCATCTACAAAGGCCGTGTGACCCGCGTGCTGCCAGGCATGCAGTCGGCCTTCGTGGACATCGGCCTCGATAGCGACGCCTTCCTCTACGTCAGCGACTTCCTCGAAGAAATCGAAGAACTCGATCACGTAGTCGCCACCGTCGAGGACAAAGTTCAGAAAATGGAGGATCAGGGCGGGCAGGTTTTCTCGCCTGCCGCGGACGCTGCCGCTCCCGCCGTGGAGCCTGCGGACGTCGAAGCCGCTCCTCCCGCGGATCCCGATGCGCAGCCCATTGAGGAAGTCCCTGGCGACTCGATCGGCAACGTCGCGCCGTCTTCTGCGCCTCAAATGCGCGAATCGCGGCCTGAATCCCGGCCGCCGGCTCAGAATTCCTATGGTTCGGAACGCCCCCGCTTCGAAAATCGCGGGCGCGACCGCGACCGTCGCGACTTTGGCCGTCGCGGTGGTGGCGGCGGTGGTGGTGGACGCCGCGGCCGTCATGGCCGTCGCGGTGGACATGGAGATCGCGACCGCCGCTTCGGCTCCGGCCGCGACCTGCCCCAATCGAAATATGCGTCGCCTCGCTCTCACGAGGACCGCTCCGAACCCGCGCCGTCCGGTGACTACACGCCGATAATTCTCCCCGGAGAATCGCTCGCGAAGTATCGCGACCGCGGACCCGCTTCGCCCTCCGCTCCGGTGGAAGAATCCTCTGCGGCCGCCGCGCCTCAAGCGCCGCCGCAAGCTCCGCCGCGCGAAGAGCATCACTCCGAGCCCGCGCTCGAGTCGGCCGTCTTCTATCCGCCCGCTTCCACGCGGCTCGAGCCTCTGCCCGGCGAAACGCTCTCGAAGTATCAGCCGAACGAGCCTTCCGCCGCGATGAGCCCGCTTCCCATCGAGCACGAACCCGAAGCGAAAGCGCCCGAGTCCGAAGAAGTCGAAGCCGCCGGATCTCGCGGCCACGAAATCGACGAGCCCGAACCGCACTCCGGCGCCCACGCGCACGACGTCGCGGACATTCCCGAATCGGCCGACCTCAGCGAGGATCAAGCCGCCACTCTCGCCGCTCACGTCGCCGAGGCGCAAATCGAAAAGACCGTCCAGCAGGACGAGCCCGGCAACTTTACTTCCGACGAGGAATCCGCCGAGCACGAATCGTCCTCCGCCGGCCTCGAGTCCGACGAAGTCGACGATGATCCCGAGCTAATCGAGGAAGAAGCGCAGGCCGAAGCCGAAGGCATGCTCGCGCCTCCCGAATCCGAAGAAGCCGACGCCGAGCATCGCGAGCAAATCGCAGCCGAAGGCGCCGACTCCGGCGATATTCAGCCGATGTCTGCCGAAAGTGGTGCGCCCGATTCACAATCCTCGCTACCGCAGGAAAATCAGCCGTGGAAAGCCCGCGTGCGAGGCGATTTCCGCTCGCGCATGCAGCATCCTTCGCGCCGTGGTGGACGCGATCGCGGCCGCGACCGCGGTCGTGATGACCGGGGCCGCCGCGACGATCGCGGACGCCGGCCGCATCACGGCTATGGCCATGGCCATCGCCCGCAGCAGCGCCGTCCGCAGCTCATCTCTGACCTGCTGAAGCAGGGCCAGGAAATCATCGTCCAGATCGCCAAGGAGCCGCTCGGCAAGAAGGGCGCGCGCATCACCAGCCACGTCGCGCTTCCCGGCCGCTTCCTGGTCTACATGCCGACGCTCGACCACACCGGCGTCTCCCGCAAGATCGCTTCCGCGGAAGATCGCGCCCGCCTGCGTCACCTCGTCAACGAAGCAAAGGGCGCCGCTGGCGGCGGCTTCATCGTTCGCACTGCCGCGGGCAGCGCGAATCCCGACGAAGTCCGCGCCGACGTCGAATTTCTCACGCGCACCTGGTCCGAAATCAAGTCGCGTTCCGAGCAGCGCAAAGCTCCGTCGCTCCTCCATCGCGATCTCAATCTCGTCGAGCGCATCCTCCGCGACTACGTCTCGAACGACTACGCCGCCATCTGGGTCGATTCCGAGGAAGAGTTCACGAAGGTTGTCGACTTCATGAGCCGCTTCCAGCCCGAGCTCGTCAACCGCGTCAAGCTCTACACCAAGGAAACGCCGGTCTTCGAGGAATTCGGCATCCAGCAGGAAATCGACAAGGGCCTGCGCCCGAAGGTCTGGCTCAAGTCCGGCGGCTACATCGTCATCAACCACACCGAAGCGCTTGTCGCCATCGACGTCAACACCGGAAAATTCGTTGGCAAGGGCTCCACGCGCCTCGAGGACACCATCGTCCGCACCAACCTCGAAGCCGTGAAGGAAGTCGTCCGCCAGATGCGCCTCCGCGATCTCGGCGGCATCATCATCATCGACTTCATCGACATGGAGGAGCGTCGCAACCGCGAGAAGGTAATGGCCGCGCTCGAGGACGCTCTCCGCGCCGATCGTGCTCCCTCGAAAGTCCTGCGCTTCAACGAGTTTGGCCTCGTCGCCATCACTCGCAAGCGCACCAAACAGGCTCTCGAGCGCACGCTCTGCCAGCCTTGCCCCTATTGCACCGGTTCCGGCATGGTGAAATCGATCCCGACGCTCTGCTACGAAATTCAGGCCGAAGCGCGCAAGATGGCTCCCGACATGGATTCCGGCAGCTTCACTCTTCGCGTCCATCCTGAAATCGCCAAGGCCCTCAAGACGCGCGAGTCCTCTCTCGTCGAGGAGCTCGAGCGCTGGACCAAAAAGAGCGTCATCATCCAGGCCGACCCAACCCTGCACTGGGAGCAGTACGACATCTACTAGAGACTGGAAGATCGAAGCTGGATTGCTGGAAGCGCCCCGAAGAGTCTTTCGGGGCGCTTTTTTGTGCGTCACTCCATATAGGGATCGCGCAATGGCGCGACGCTTGCCAGGTTTCCGGTCGATACCCGCTGGATCTGTTCCCGAATCTGTGTGCGGAACTCAGAGTTGCCTCCGACAAACTTCAGTGCATCCGTGTAAGCGTTCAGAGCGCGATCTCGGTCGCCGCGCTTGAGATACAGATTCCCTAATTGGATATGGACAAAATACGCGGTGGGATCCAATTCCACCGACCGCAGGAAGGCCCTCTCGGCACCCGCTTCGTCGGGCTTATCCCCATACAATTTCGCGATGCCCCGCCAATACATGGAAGACGCGGCCAGCCCCGGCAGGTAGAACGTGCCGCGGAACACGAAGGCGTTGCCGAACCGCGCGACTGGAGCAGCTTGTCGGAGAGCGGCGAAATCCCAATAAGGCGATGGAGCAAAATCGCCGGGCCAAACAAAGATGGTTCCGGTGAGCTCGGGGAGCTCTTCGAGCAGTTCGTCGTGTTTTGGGTCGCTGCCGAAACAATCCACTCCCCTGGCTCTGAATTCGATTTCGGAATCCCAATACCAGCACACCGGCCGCTGTCCCTTCGGTTGCGATTCCTGATGGGCATACTTGGCGAGTTCCTTGGTGCCCTGTCCAAGGTCGAGACCTTCATCAACAAAGTACCTGTACGCGTTTGTCGGACCGCCGGCCAACTCATTGAAGTATCCCCACGGCCGCATCCGCGGCAGGGCCGACGCGCACGCCGCGAGGATCGCCATGGCGACGATAACCTTCAAGGTGCGCCCGGGCCACTCGAGAGCCGCCGCGACACTCATCCCGGCGAACACCGAAAGCAAGATCACTGCGGGCAACGCGTGACGCACGCCTCCATACGTTGCTCCTCCGGACAGCACCAGCAGAAATAGGAGCGCCATGATCAGGACGATGCTGCTGGGCAGCAGCCATTCCCCCGGAACTCGGCGGCTCAGAAAGAGTAACAGGCCAAGCAGCACCAACACGCTTAAGCCGATTGGCAACTTCGCGCCGATCATCACCGGAAAAAAATATCTCGGTGCTCTGACGGAATAGTGTTTCCCCAGAAAGATCTGTTGCTTCTCCCGCCCTTCCAATCCTGCATGGATGGTGTCCGCAAAGCCCCAAACGTACGCCCGCGGCACGATGCGTGTCTTGTTCATCAGGGTCAGCACACCGCGGTAGTACGGCGATTGGACATCAGCGATTTTCTGCGAAAGGGTCTGGTTGAAGGACTCGCGCCCCGACGGGTCTTCGGCATAGTGGAAGAAGTAGGTAGCCCACAGGACAAGCATCGCGCCCGCGAGGACGGCGGCTATTTTCCCGAATTTTCTGGCTCGCGAATTGTTCGGCGGAGAAGGTCTCGGGATCAACGCAAGCCACACTCCGATGGCAGCCACGCCGAGGGCCACGATAGGGGCCGAGTGCTTTGCCGCCAGCGACAGCCCCAGTGCCCCGGCGCAGGAAGCCAGATGGCCCCACTTCCAGGTTTGAAAAGCCCGGGCGGCCAGCACGACGGCGGTCGCCGAACACAGCGCCACGGGGAGATCCATCATTACGACCGGCAGATGCGCCGCGACGGTGGGATCGATGGCGAGAAAGAGGAGCGCACCGAGCGCCACGGTTTCCCCAAATCCATGCCGCAAGGCAAACGCTAGCCAAAGAAGCAGCAACCCATTCAAGGCATACATCGCCGCCCGTGCCCGGCGTTGCACCGAATCCGGGTCGTTCTGCCGCAGCGTTGCCTCCATGGCGAAGGAACGCTCTTCCGGTTTGTCGTTGAATTGCCGAAGCGCCTCGAGATGAAATCCTGTTGCCGCGACGAACGCGCCAACCCACAGCTTCACCAGCGGCGGCTGTTCGGGATTGACGCGGAAATCGTGGTACTTCAGATACGAAACGCCGGCCGCGATGTGGTATGGCTCATCCAGAGTGAAACCATCCAGCCGTGTGGCAACGGCCGAGCGCACAATTGCCAGCACAATCAGCAACAACACGAGCCATAGAAAGGGTCCGCGGCGCGGCTGGTCGCGCCCAGCTTGTTCTTCGAGACTCATACGGCCGGCTAGAGTATCAGTAAACGGACCTGCCGGGTGTCTCAGGGACTAGCATGCCGCTCCAATCTACAGTGCCTGCCCTCTCGCCGCCTGTCCCCTTAGGAGGAACGTCTTTGGAAACCTGCCCTTGCCGCAAATCTTGAACGAGCCAAAGTCTTTGTACCATTCGCCGTCGGGCGCGTCCGGCTCTGACTCCCGCCACAATCTAAGTTGATAAAGATCCTCTGCCGTAATCTTGCGTTCTTCAAGCCGGTCAAAAAGATGCTGCTTCAGCGCCTCCGGCAAATTGGTCCACTGGATCTTCGGCATTACTCACCGAAAGTTATCCGCGCCAATTCCTTTTTGATTCGCCGGCGCTCCCCTGGATCGTTGGATTCCGAGAGACGGTTCGTGAGCGCGAAAAACCGGTCCTTTTCCGATTCCTTCGATTGGAGCCCCGCCTCGATCAGGTCGACGAGCACCCGATTCGCGCTGGTCTTCGTCGTTTTTGCGATACGGCGCACATGTTCCGAGACGCCACGCGGAAGCGAAACGCTCTGCCGGATTGTCTTCTCGGTCTTTGCCATGCGTGTCATTTTACACCAATATGCACCACAATGCACCATCTGAGCAATCCGAAATCTCCACTTTGAAATTCTCCCCTCATTGACTTTCCCTCCCATCCGTCGCACCATCCCTCCAACGTCACGCGAGCACTCCCAGCGCTCGCTCCATCAGGAGAGAAAATTCCATGCCTACCGCAAAAGCCAATGGCATCACCATGAATTATGAACAGCAGGGCTCCGGCGAACCGCTCATCCTCATTCCCTATCTCGCCGCGGAGCACGCCTGCTACGCTTTCCAGGTCGCCGAGTACGCCAAGCACTTCACCTGCATCTCCCTCGACCTTCGCGGCACCGGCGCCTCCGACAAACCCTCCGCCCCCTACTCCTTCGAGGTTCTAGCCGAAGATGTTGCCGCCTTCATGCGCGCTCTCGGCATCAAGAAAGCCCACATCTCCGGCCTTTCTTTCGGCGCAGCCGTCGGCCAGTGGCTCGCTGTGAACTATCCCGAAAGTGTCGCCTCCCTCTCCCTCCACAGCGCCTGGACGAAAACCGACCCCTTCATCGACACCGTCGTCAAGAGTTGGCAGATCGCCGCGAAGGCGCTCGACAGCGTGCCCGAAATGGTGATTCGCGCGCTCTTCCCCTGGTGCTTCACGCCCGAACTCTATGCCGCCAAGCCCGAATTCATTCAGTCTCTCGCCGACTTCGTCCGCAGCCGCCCCGCTCAGTCTGTCGCGGATTTCATGCTGCAATCGAACGCAGTCCTCGCCCACGACGTCGAATCCCACCTCGACCGTATCACCGCGCCCACTCTCATCACCTTCGGCCGCTTTGACATGGTCACCTCGATTCGCTTCGCCGATCGCATGAGGTCGAAGATCCGCAATTCCAGCATGCTCGTCTTCGAAGGCGCTTCCCACGCTCCACTCTATGAAAAGGTCGAGGAAT
Source organism: Candidatus Limnocylindrales bacterium (assembly GCA_035501415.1). GTDB lineage: Bacteria > Acidobacteriota > Terriglobia > Acidiferrales > UBA7541 > Palsa-295. The sequence continues at coordinate 51,435 of DATJWH010000033.1, forward strand.
TCAACGCGAAGACTCTCAGTTTCCTTCGCGCACACTCCGGCTCCGGCGCGGCCGCCTCCGGGTCCGCCTGAACCGGCTTGGCCAGCCCCGGCCTGCCGTAACCCTCGTAGAATCAACACGGCGCTTCCGCGGCCTCTCCTTGAGTCCGACGTTATAAATGTTGACGCTAACCGGCAAATTCTTTCCTATTGACTTGTGTTTACGGATGTGCTAACATATCTCGTTTTTACTTTGGCGTTCCGTCTCACGCCTTCGAGGAGCCCGCCCATGGGCCGCTGCTGGGGGAATCGAAAGTCTAATCGCAACACTCCAGAATTAGAAATCCCCCTAACTCCCGCCCCCTCATCAACTTACGTTTTCCTAATCGCAACAAAAGCGAGGATCATTGTCCGCTCCGGCCACTCGTCACTTGCCACTGGGGGCTTAATCTACGGTTCGCGGATTAAAACGAGGATGCGACGAGCATCCTCGTCCCGAGCGAGCATCGCGAGTCGAGGGATCCCTCCCCTGCCAATGCGCGAGCCCTCGGCGAAATCCCAGCGAACTTTGATCTACGGTTCGGGGATTAAAATTCCCCGTAAGTCGTTGAAAACAAAGGACCGGGACCATGCTTAATCTACGGTTGGCAGGGCTGCTCGTTCCCGGGAACGCCACCCCGGACCTCCCTGCAACCCTTAATCTCTTGCCTCGATCCCGTCATTTTCTAATCTATACAGAGAATATTAGAAATCCCCGCAACCCTCATCGAATCAGCAGCTTGTATTTTTCTAATCTATACAAACTCCCGTCCTTTTTTTCGCAGTTCTTCCCGCGTCATCCACTTTTTCTATCGCTATCCCGTTCTCCCTCACCTGTGCTAGATTGGCGCTTCTCTTTTTCTCGGCAACTTGCGATTCGAATGAACCGAACCCTTATCCGGCCCATCCTTCCCCTTCTCCTGCTCGCCTGCGCTTTTCCCATCGGCGCTCTGTCCTCCGCGCCCGTTCGTGACGTTCTCCTCGACACCATGCAGCACGAACTGAAGCGCGCCACCACCTCGCTCGCCAAGTCCGACCCGGCTCCCTACTACCTCAGCTACACCGTCACGGACGCCACCGGCTACGGAATCAGAGCTTCCAGCGGCAGCCTCATTTTCTCAACCAAAGTCGCCCGCCGCGAAGCGGACGTCATCATGCGCGTGGGCTCAGCCGCGCTGGACAATACGCACAGCCAGAGCCGCCCCTCCGGCATTACGTCCGGCCTCCTTCCCCTCGACGACGATCCCGACGCCACGGCGCGCGTTCTCTGGCAGCTCACCGATCACGAATACGAGCGCGCCTCCGCCGCCTTCCTCCGCGTGAAGACCGACCAGGCCGTCCGCTCCGAGGAAGAGGACAAGTCTCCCGATTTCTCGCAGGATCCGCCCGAGAATCACATCGACGAAGCGCGCTTCAGCGCCTCGATCGATCAAAAGGCCTGGGAAGACCGCCTGCGAAAAACGTCCGCGGAATTTCTCAAGTTTCCGCAGGTCTACCGTTCGCTTGTCTTTCTGCAATCCGATGCGAGTCGTTCGTACCTGACCACCAGTGAGGGCACCGCGCTCGTCCGTCCCGCGGCCATCAGCCGCCTGATCATTCAGGCGGAAACGCGTGCCGACGATGGCATGGATCTCATGCGCGTCGAATCCTACGAGGCTCCTTCCGCGGATCAACTTCCGTCGGAAGCCTCGCTCGCGGCCACGGTCGACAAAATCTCCGCCGACCTCAAGGCTCTGCGCGCCGCTCCAGCAGCCGAGCCTTACGCCGGCCCCGCGCTGCTTTCGGGGCGCGCCGCCGCCGTCTTCTTCCACGAGGTTCTCGGTCATCGGCTCGAAGGTCATCGCCAGCGCGAGGAGACCGAGGGCCAGACGTTTACGAAGAAAGTGAATCAACTGGTGCTGCCGAAATTTCTCAGCGTTGTCGACGATCCCACGATGCGCGAGCTCAACGGCGTGAAGCTCGCCGGCTTCTACGATTACGATGATGAAGGCGTTCCGGCCGAGCGCGTGGTCGCCGTCCAGGACGGCATCCTGAAGAATTTCCTGATGTCGCGCATGCCCATCACCAATTTCAGCCACTCGAATGGTCACGGCCGCCGCCAGCCGGGACTGATGCCCACCGGACGCCAGGGCAACCTGATCGTCACGTCGACAAACACCGTGAAGGATTCCGAGCTCCGGCAGAAATTCATCGAAGAGATCAAGAAGCAGAACAAACCCTACGGCTTGTACTTCGAGGACATTCAGGGCGGCTTCACGCTCACGCAGCGCGCCTTGCCTCAGGCCTTCCAGGTGATCCCAGTGATGGTCTGGCGCGTCTATGCAGACGGCCGACCGGACGAACTCGTTCGCGGCGTCGATATCGTCGGCACGCCGCTGCTTTCTCTGAACAACATCGTCCTTACCGGCGACACCCTTCATGTCTTCAACGGCATCTGCGGCGCCGAGTCCGGGCAGGTTCCGGTCGCCGCCGCCGCCCCGGCCATGCTCTTCTCCGAAATCGAGGTCCAGAAGCGCCGCAAAGGCACCGAGCGTCCGCCCATTCTGCCTCCCCCGGGACTCTAGCGATGCTTCCTCCTGCCGCTCCGGTCACTAATCACATTCGGTACCTCCGGCATATTGACACCCCAGAGTCGGAGCGAGTATCGTTTGTGCCAACACTGCTGAGACTCACTAGTATTCCTCGGGCCTCTCGGCATCACATGGGAAAGGGGGAAGGATGAAATCGACCCTTCCTAAGCTGCTCTGCGTTGCACTTGTCGTCTCCGCTGTATCGCTGCCAACTCTTGCGCAGGGTGTAATGGCAGGCGCAGGACCCGCAGGCCCTCCCGGAGCAGCGGCGGGTACCATCGGCGCCGCCTTCGATCCCACCGTGTTCGGAACGGTGATGGTTTACCTCCGAACCGAAGACGGTCAACCGCTGCCCAGGCACGTGACGCCAGTAATTCGGATCCGATCGACCGCAGGCGGCGTTCCCATGGAGAATCAGCCTGTGCCCACAGGCGACGGCTGGCTTTTCAGCGGGATCAGCATCGGCAACGACTACGAAGTCTTGGTCTCAGCAACGGGCTATACGGTCGGCCACGAGACGGTCCGGATGCCAAACACGCGGGGTGCAGCGGCCAGCGTGATCGTTTTCATGCACCCAGTGGATCAGGAACTTGTGTTCCACCGCCCCGAGGGACAATTTATCCTGGCGCCACGGGCGGCCAAGGAGATTCAGCACTCGCTCGAAGATCTGCAAGCAGGCAAAGTCGAATCCGCGCGAAAGCATGCTCAAAAGGCGATCCAGTGGGCCCCGGACAATCCGTACGTTCAATACGTGATGGGCCTCACGTATCTCCTAACCAACAACTTCAAGGAATCAAAGCCTTATCTCGAAAAGTCGGTTTCGACCGATCCGCACCAGGCTGCGGCACTTGAAGCTTTAGGAACCGCGCGCTATCAATTGGGCGACAATGCAGGCGCGGCGGAGGTCTTGAGCAAAGCGGTTCAGATGGACACCAATTCCTGGAGATCCGAATGGACGCTCGCTGCCGCTTATCTGGGAGAAAAGAGATATCAGGAGGCGCGTGACCATTCCGAGCAAGCGCTGAAGGTAGGCAAGAAAGACGCCGGACACGCCCGCGCCATTCTCGCCCAGGCGCTTGCGGGTTTGGGGGAACGCGAGGAGGCCGCCCAAGAGTTCGAAATGTTCGCGGAGCAGTATCCTGAAGATTCAAACATCAAGGCTGTCCAGGATTGGATCAAGTTGTTGCGCGAACCTGCAAAACCCGGTCTGCCCGTTGACATGAGTCAATCGTTCCCGGTCGGAGCGAATATGGCGCTCTCATCGATGCCCGCGGTGGAAATCCCGCCCAAGCCGGATTGGGCGCCGCCCGACGTTGACCTCTCCAAGCCGTTCGTCGTTTCGACCGCGACCTGCCCGCTCGAACAAATCCTCACGACGGCGGGAGCAAACGCAGAGCAGATGATTTCGAATCTGCAGCAGTTCACTGCGACGGAGGATTTTCAGCGCGTCGAGACCAACAAAAAGGGTGAACTCCAAAAGCCTGCTCAAGATTCGTTCGGCTACCTGGTGGTGATCGAGCGCGTAACGCCGTCGGTGTTTGATGTGAAGGAGATACGCAGCCAGGGAACGTCTGAGACTCAACTCCCCGGACTCCTACAGCAGGATGGAAACGCTACCGCGATGGCATTGGTGTTCCACCCCGAGGTACAGCACACCTTGGACTGGAAGTGCGAGGGATTGGGCACTTGGAACGATCAGCCGGCGTGGGTCATCCACTTTGTCCAGAAGCCGGACCAGCCAAGCGTGCTCGCGACCTTTGACACTCCCAAGGGCGCTCATTCGTTGCCCTTGAAGGGGCGTGCATGGGTGTCGCAAAAGGGGGGCGAGGTACTTCATCTCGACACGGATCTCGTGAAGGCGATCACGCCGATCGATCTGCGCCGCGAGCACTTCTCGATCGATTACAAGCAGGTTTCGTTCCACGCGCACAACGTCGACTTGTGGCTTCCAGAGAATGTGGACACCTACTATCAATACGAGGGCCACTTCCTGCACTACTACCACCACTTCAGCAATTTCAAACTTTTCTGGGTCGGTGCAAGCCAGAAAATCGGCGATCCGAAGGAAGCCAACAAGGACCCCAACCAGCCCGACAAGGATCAGTAGCACCCGCGTTGGTCAGCGATCGTCACTTGAGCAACTCCAAGCCACCCCGGGGAGTCGGCCTCAGCGTTTGTTGCCGACCAAGCCGGCGACGGTATCCATCAAGTCGAACTTCGTGAGAACTTCGAACTTTCCGCCGTTCATCTCGACGAAGACCGCGGGGCTATCGTGGCTGAGGATATACGTAATCCGCTCGACGGGCGCCGTGGCGGGCACCTGCGGCAGAGGCGCGCCCATCACTTCGCGAATCACGAGTTTGCGCAGATCTTTCCCCTGAAGCGCGAGGTTGAGGATCTGGTCCTCGAAGACGGTGCCGATGAGATTCTCTTCCTCGAAAACCGGAAGCTGCGAAATATCCTGCTGCTGCATCGTGTGCAGCGCGTGGAAGACGGTCTGATACGGCCGCGCCACGATAAGCTCACGCGCCTTGCCGTTCTGACGCTTCACGCGCACCACGTCCGCGGCCGTGAGAGCGACTTCGGCCTCGGTGTAGCCGTGCTCGCGCATCCAGCCATCGTTGTAAACCTTGCTGAGGTAGCGCGAGCCTGAATCGGGAAGGAAGGCCACAACAAAGTCGCCCTTCTTACATTCCTTTGCAACTTTGAAGGCCGCCGAAACGCAGCCTCCGCCGGAGCCGCCGGTGAAAATTCCCTCGAGCTTGGCGAGCTTGCGCGCCCAGACAAAACATTCCTCGTCGTGAACCTGAAGGACGTCGTCGAGCACGTTGAAGTGCATCGTGCTGGGGAAAATATCCTCGCCAATTCCTTCGACAACGTACGTCAGCGCTTTGCCGATCTTGCCGGTCTTGACGTACTCGTAGTAGAGCGAGCCGTAGGGATCGACGCCGACGATCTTGACGTTCGGATTCTGTTCCTTCAGGTATTTGCCGACGCCGCTGATCGTACCGCCGGTCCCCATGCCGCAAACGAAATGGGTGATCTTTCCTTCGCTGTCTTTCCAGATCTCCGGGCCGGTGGTGTGATAGTGGGCCTCGGGATTCATCTGGTTTTCGTACTGGTTGGGATAGAAGGCGTTCGGAATCTCGCGCGCAAGTTTCTTCGCCACCGAATAATAGCTGCGCGGGTCTTCCGGCTCGACGGCGGTGGGGCAGACGATCACTTCGGCGCCGAAAGCCTTGAGCAGGTCGATCTTCTCGCGCGACTGCTTGTCCGTAATGGTGAAGACGACCTTGTAACCGCGAACGCAGGCGACGAGCGCGAGGCCCATGCCCGTATTGCCAGAGGTTCCCTCGATGATCGTGCCGCCAGGCTTGAGCAATCCGCGGCGCTCGGCATCATCAATCATCCAGACGCCTATGCGGTCCTTCACCGAGCCGCCGGGATTCATGTAATCGGCCTTGACGTAAACTTCGGCCGGAATATCCTTCGTCAGGCGGTTGAGGCGAACCAGAGGCGTATTGAACATCGCCTCCAGGATGTTTTTACACTTCATGGATGGGACGCGTCTCCGAACGCGACGGTACAACGTAGATTAGAGATTTCGCGGAAGTCTGTCCAGCGGCAGTTTCCCCTGCCGAACGGACAGCGAAAACAGGGTCTCCGCTCACGAAAAAAAGGGACCTGGGGTGCTTGTAATGCAATATTCATATTACTCTGACAGGGGATTTCGCTAGAATGCCGGGCGCGATGGCCAACGAAAACATGCAAATCGGAACCGCGTCGGGAATTCGCTCGGGCGCGAAGATCCTGCAACTGAAGGGCCCGCTCAACATCCACACGGTCTTTCAATTCCAGGACACAGTGCGGAGCGACGCGTCGCCTCTCGTCATCGTGGATTTCACGGGAGTGCCCTATGTGGATTCGGCGGGCTTGGGAGCGATGGTGGGCGCCTTCGTCTCGGCGCAGCGCGCGCAGAGAAAACTGGCGTTCGCCGGGATGAATGAGCAGGTGAAGGCGCTGGTGGACATGACGCACGTGGCGCAACTCTTCCGGCCGTACCCGACGGTGGAAGAGGCGGACCGTGCGATAGCGGCGGCGAGCTGAGCGAGTGGCGACGAAGGTTGGGTATGCGGTCATCGGCCTGGGGCACATCGCAGAGCACGCCGTGCTGCCGGCGTTCCGTCACGCCAAGAAGTCGCGGCTGATTGCCCTGGTTAGCGGCGACGAGAAGAAAGCGCAGCGGCTGGCGCGCAAGTTTCGCGCCGCGAGCTATTTCACCTACGACCGTTTTGAGGAATGCCTCCGGAAACCCGAAGTTGAAGCCGTCTACATCGCCACCAACAACAGCACGCATGTGAATTTCGCCGTGCGGGCTGCGGCCGCGGGGAAGCACGTCCTGTGCGAGAAGCCGCTGGCGAACACGGCCGAAGAGTGCCGGCAAATGGTGCAGGCGTGCCGCAAGAATCGCGTGAAGCTGATGACGGCGTACCGGAAATATTTCGAGCCAGCCAGCGTCGCCTTGAAGAAGCTGATTGATGGCGGCAAGCTCGGGCCACTGAAGCTCATTCATTCGGCGTTTACCTTCAATCTTCCGGCGCAGCAGGTGTGGCATTTCAACCGGGAGCTTTCGGGCGGCGGGTCGCTGCTGGACGTGGGCGTCTACTGCGTGAATACAATCCGCTGGCTCACGGGGCTGGAACCGATGGAGGCGTCGGCATATTCGTGGACGTCGCAGCCGGAGCGGTTCAAAGAGGTGGAGGAGAGCATTTCGTTCCAACTGAAATTTCCAGACGGGCTCTACGTGCAGGCCTCAAGCAGCTTCGGGGCGGCGAAGGCATCGTTTCTGCAAATTCACGCCGAGAAGGGCTGGGTGGCGCTCGATCCGGCGTATGCGTACAATGAAGAGCGGCGGCTGTTCGGGCAAATCGGGAAGAAATGGTTCGGCAAGGTCTACCAGCCGGTGGAGGAATTTCATCTCGAGTTGGATCATCTGGCCGAGTGCGTGCGTAAGAATCGCGAGCCTGAGCCCGACGGCGTCACGGGCCTGCGCGACGTCGCCGTGATGGAAGCGATCTACGAAGCGGCGAAGACAGGGAGAAACACAGCGATTCATCTGCCTATGTAGGGCGGCAACCTCGGGTTCCTCTTCCGCAACGGGTTTGTAAACACTCTTCGACGTGATTCCCGCCGGGCCCAAGCAGATGCGGTAAAATTGCAAGCCGATGGAAAATAACCGCGCAATCGTGAGAATTGCGAGCGGGACTCTGTTTGGCCGGCTTGCGTTTTCGTTTCTGGTGCTGTGCGCGATTGGCGTGGGAGCGGCTGCCGGGCTGCTGTTCGTTTACACGAGCGACCTGCCGGAAATCCGCGCGCTGGAAGACTATCGTCCGAATGTGGTGACCGAGCTGTATGCCGACGATGGGCAATCGATCGGTACGTTTGCGCTGCAGCGGCGAATCCTGCTGACTTACAACCAGATTCCCAAAATACTGAGAGACGCCATCCTCACAACCGAGGATCAGCATTTTGAAGAGCACTGGGGCGTGGATTTTCCGCGCGTGCTCGAAGCCGCGTGGCACGACTTGCGCCACCATCAGATCAAGGAAGGCGCGAGCACGTTGACGATGCAGCTGGCGGGCGGGCTTTTCCTGAACCGCTCCGACAAGAGCTTCCATCGCAAGCTGCAGGAGACCATTCTGGCGATCCAGATCGAGCGGCATTACACGAAGGAACAGATTTTCACGATGTACTGCAATCAGATTTATCTGGGATCGGGAAACTACGGGTTCGAAGCGGCGTCCGAATATTATTTCAGCAAGCCCGCCTCGCAAGTGACGCTGGCCGAGGCCGCCACGCTTGCCGCGATCATCCGTGGGCCGGTGTATTCGCCCATCGTGCATCCCGAGCGCGCGCTGGCTCGGCGCAATCTGGTGCTCTCGCTGATGGCGCACGACCACAAAGTGACGGCGGCGCAGGCCGAGGCGGCAAGCCACGAGCCGCTCGGATTGCGGATCTCGAACGGGCGCAGCGACCTGGCGCCGTATTTCGTCGAGGAAATCCGGCAATATCTCGAGCATACGTACGGGACCGCGGCGGTTCACGAGCAGGGCTTGCGAGTCTACACAACGCTGAATGTGCAGATGCAGAAGGCTGCGGATCAGGCGGTGCGCGACGGCCTGCACGCATACGACCGGCGGCACGGCTGGCGCGGCAATCTGCCGAATATCCTGCGCGACCATCTCGGGACGCTCGACAAATATCAAAGCGACGACTGGCGCAGCGCGATTGAGAAGGGCGATTACGTCACCGGGCTCGTGACCAACGTGCAGCCGACCTTCGCCACGATCAAGATCGGTCAGTACCGCGCGATGCTCACTCCCGCGGACTTCGCCTGGACGGAAAGGAAATCGCCGCAGCAGCTCCTGAGCGTGGGCGACCTGGTGGTGGTCTCGATCAAAGAAATTTCAGGAATCACCGCGCGAGTGGAGTTGGAGCAAGAGCCGGCCGCGCAGGCCTCCCTGCTGGCGATCGACAATCCCACCGGAGAGATCAAGGCGATGGTGGGCGGCTACGACTTCGACGAGTCGAAATTCAATCGCGCGACGCAGGCAGAGCGGCAGACGGGAAGCTCCTTCAAGGTGTACGTCTATGCGACGGCGCTGGAGCAAGGAGCGACGCCGTTCGACACCGTGGTCGATGAGCCGATTACGTTTCGCAGCGGCGGGCAGGAATACTCGCCGCACAATTACGACGAGAGGTTCGAGGGACGAATTACACTGCGGCGCGCTCTAGCAGATTCGCGCAACGTGCCCGCCGTGCGGCTCCTCGACAGGGTGGGAATCCAGAATGTGATCGATCTCGCGCGGAAATGCGGAATCACGAGCCCGCTTCCGCCATATCTTCCGCTCGCGCTCGGCGCGGCGGACCTTTCGCTGATCGAGCACACGTCGGCGTTTACCGTGTTTCCGGATGACGGCATTCACATCGAGCCGCATTACATTCGCCGCGTGACGTCGTACGACGGCGCCATGCTCGAAGAAGACCGGCCGCAGGTGACCGACGTGATGCCGCCGGACATTGCGCGGACGATGACCGCGATGCTTGAAGAAGTGGTGCAGTTCGGGACCGGAGTGCGCGCGAAGGAACTGGGCCGGCCGTCAGGGGGAAAGACCGGAACGACGAACGATTTCACGGACGCGTGGTATATCGGCTTCACGCCGCAAATCACGGCGGGCGTCTGGGTGGGCAACGACGATAAGCGCGTCTCGCTGGGAAAGAAGGAGACGGGCGCGAGGGCGGCGCTGCCGATCTGGCTCGAGTTCATGCAGGGCGCTTTGCATGGAATGCCGGTCGAGGAGTTTCAGAACGTGACGCCGCTCGAAAGGCTGGCTCTCGCGAAGCAGGTGCAGGTCGATACGCCGGACACGGCGCCTCCCGCGGACGCGGCCGAGCAAGGCCTCACGCAGGGGGCACCTCCGACTCCGGCGGTGAAGACGCCGCCGAAGCCAGTGCCGCAGGCGAAGCCGGGCGCTCCAACCAGTCCCACGAAGACCACTTCTGTTTCGCTGCCGCATTCGCAATAGAGGAAAGAGACCGCATCAACCCAGGATACCCAGCGCGCTCTTCGGCAGGCGCGACACCTGCTCTGGCGTCAGCTTGAAATTGTCCGCGATGAGCGACGGCGGATTCGCAGCGAGCCATCCCGAAATCGAAATCTCTTCATACACCGGGCTGTTGAACACGATCAGGATCCGCGTCGGCTCGTCGCCCACCTGTTCGACGAAATGCCCGAACCCTTGCCGGATAAATGCAACCTGCCCCGGCTTGAACTCCTCTGTCGCCGTTCGCCCGTGCGCCCCGAAAATCGTCACGCGCGACTGGCCCGCAAGATAAAACTGCCACTCATCCGCGTTCGGATGCCAATGCAGCTCGCGCAGCGCTCCCGGCTTCAGGTCCTGCACCACTCCCGTCACCGTCTTCTGAATCGGGAACTCCACCGACGACACGATTCGCTCCTCGCCTCCCGGAAACATCATCGGCTTCATCGCTCCGAGTCGGAATTTGTGCGGAGACTGGTTAGCGAGCGGATCGCCGTTGCGCAAATTTTCCGGAATCGCCGGCGGAATTTTTCCCGGCGTGATGTAAAGCTCTTGCTTCGGCAGCCCCGCTGCGACGGCTTCCGTCGTCGCCAAGTTTCGCGATACCACCGCCGCGGGCGTGTGCCCCAGCCAGTCCGTGATGCTGAATGTACCGAACTCCGAAAATTCCCCGTCATCGAACACCAGCACAAAGTGAGCGTCGCCGGGCCCCAGGCACTGGAGTGCGTGGCCGTGCCCTTTTGGGAAGTACCACACGTCGCCCGGGCCGAAGTCCGCAGACTCCGCCTGGCCGTTCGGCGCGATTACCGTCGTCCGTACGTTTCCCTCCACCACATATGCCCATTCCGCGGCCGTCGCGTGCCAGTGCAGTTCGCGCAGGCCGCCCGGCTTCAGGCGCATCGACACGCCCGCGAGGCTCTTCGACACGGGAAACTCGCTTACATTCGCTTCCTTTGCCGAGCCGGCTTCGCCCACCCAGCCCTCCGACGCCTCGATGTCATATTTGAAATTTTCGAGCGGCTCGTGCTTTCCCGGCGCTTTCTGCGCGGCTACGCGCGATGCTCCTGCCAGGCTCCACGCCGTCATTCCCGCAGCAGTTGCGGACGCCGCGCCGAATAGTTCTCGTCGTGTCATCCAGCCTGGCTTGCCGATCTTCCAGCTCATGATTTGTCTCCTTGCCGCGGCACTCGCCCCGTTTCTCCCGCCGGGCCGCGTCCGGCGCGTATTATCCCCTCGCCCCCGCGGTCCGAGAAAGCAGTTTCGCTCCCCATCCGGAATCAAGGACTTCGAATTTGCTTTTGCGTCCGCCCTTTTTCGAATCCCACGTTGCTCCCCGACCGCCATTTGCGGGAAGATGGCGCGCCTCGGAATCGCATCCCAAAGGAGCCTGTCGCGCATGCACTTCGCCCTCGTGATTCTGCTGGGCTTGGGAGCGGGCATCCTCGTTGGGCTGATGGGCATTGGCGGCGGCATCGTCATCGTTCCCGCTCTCGTTTATCTCCTCGGCATGGACCAGCACATCGCCCAGGGAACCTCGCTCTTCATCCTGCTTCCGCCGCTCGGCCTCGGCGCCCTCGCCGTCTATTGGAAGAAGCACGAGGTCGATCTACGCGCGGGAATCGTCTGTGCCGTGGGATTCCTGCTCGGCGGTTACTTTGGAGGACGCATCGCTCTGGGAATCTCCTCGCGCGTGCTCCAGTCGCTCTTCGGCGTCTTTCTGATGTTCTCCGCCGCGATGCTTTGGCGCCAGTCGCGCCGCCGCGATGCCGCAAACGAGGAACATGCCTAAAGCGACTCTCCGCCTCTGGGGAATCTTTGGCGTCGCGTTTCTCGTGGGAGTCTGTAGCGGCCTCTTCGGTGTCGGTGGTGGAGTTCTCCTGGTGCCGCTGCTCGTCCTGCTGTTCGCCTTCGGGCAGCACAACGCCCAGGGGACCAGCCTCGTCGCTCTCGTTCCTCCCACCGGCCTTCTCGCCTTCCTCACCTACTACCGCGCGCACGCCGTCGACGTGAAGGTCGGCCTGCTGATTATCCCTGGCGTCTTCCTCGGAGGCATCCTCGGCAGCAAGATCGCCACCTCGCTAAGTCCGCATCGGATGCGCATCACGTTCGCGATTTTCCTCTTCTTGCTCGGGTGCTGGCAGGTCTTCGCGGTCTGGTCCAAATAGGGAATCCGTGAAGCGGGCGCTGGTCGGCGGTGCGGGCTAAGTGGCTCGCTGTCAGCGACTTACGCCAGCCCGGCGGTGGAATTTTCGGGCAGCTGTGGCGCTTCAATTGCCCGCTCTCGAATCATGGCCGAAAATCCATCTCCTGGCCGGCGCGACTGGATTCCCCGCATCGCTCTTGCCCTTGTCCTTTTCTGCCTCGCCGTCGAGGGCACCCGGGAAGGCATCGCGACTCGACTTGGCGACAGCGAATCCCTTTCGCGCATTCGCTCTGCTGAAGAGTGGGATCCCCCGAATCCGGACCTTCCTGTTGCTGCAGCCGCAGCGCTTGCTGCATCGACCGATTCGGATCCTTCACAGGCCGTTGCGTCGCTCGAGCGCGCTGTGCGCATCGCGCCCAACCGCGCGATGAACTGGGCCTTGCTGGGCAACGCCTACGAAGCTGCAGGAGACCGCGCCGCGGCCGATTCCGCTTTCGCGCGCGGACTTAGGCTTTTTCCGCGCTCGCCGGAAATCAATTGGATGTACGGGAATTTCCTGATTCGCTCGGGCGACGCGGACCGCGCCATCGCGCCGCTTGAGCTTGCGATCGAAGGCGACTCGACTCTGTGGACCGGAGCATTCGACCTCGCGTGGCGCGCAGGAATCCCTTCGAACCTGATTCTTGATGCGGTCCCGCATGAACCTGCGACACTCGCCGCGTACCTCGACTTCCTCGTTGGCACGAACCGCCTCGACGCAGCCGCCACCGTCTGGCCTCTGCTCCTCGCGCAGCCCGGACGCTTCGAGCTCGACACCGCCTTCCGCTACTTCGACGGTCTTCTCTACGCGCATCACGTCGACGACATGGCGCGAGTCTGGTCCGACATCGCCCGCCGCGATCCCGAACGGGTTCCGCCAGACGCCGGCGATTCGAATCTCATCCGCAACGGCGGCTTCGAAACGGCTCCGCTCAACGGCGGATTCGGCTGGCGCCTGGTTCCAGTGGGCGGCGCGGACATTTCAACCGACTCGATGGAGGCGCACGAAGGCTCGCGCTCGCTCTGCATTCATTTCGACGGAAAGCACAACCTCGAATTCACGCACGTCGTACAATACGTGCGCGTCGTACCCTCTACTCCGTACACGTTCAGCGCCTACGCGCGCGGCAGCAACATCACCACAGACAGCGGCCCGCGCTTTGCGATTTACGACGCGTTCGACCACCGGCAGATTTCCGTCGAAACCTCAGGAATGACCGGCACTTTCACCTGGCACGAGGAGCGCACAGAATTCACCACGGGCCCTGTGACGCGCGTGCTCGTCATTCAGATTCACAGGCCGCCGAGCACGAAGTTCGATAATCAAATCGCGGGAACGCTTTGGGTGGACGACGTTTCGCTCGTGCGGACGCGCTGATGCCGCAAGTCCGCGGTTGCTTCCGCCGCGGGCTGCTTTAGCGGAATCGAGCAGCCGATCGCCAGCACCACGGCGAATACCAGCATGTTGGCGGGAATGTACAGATTGAAGTCGGCGGTGCTGTGAATCAGCAGCGCGATGGCTCCCGCGGCCGCGCCTGCGCCAATCGCGCGATTCAGCCGGGACTCCGCGCGCGTTGCGGCTCGCAGCGATCGCGCAACCGCGAAAAACAGTAGAGCGAAGAAAAGCGCCGCGGCGGGCAGGCCGAGTTCGACGGTGAGCTCGAGATAATCGTTGTGCGCGTGGTCGATCAGGAGCGCGAGTTGCGTCGACTGCACCCGCGTGAATGCAAACTCGAAGCAGCCAAGTCCCGAACCGCCCCAGGGATGCGCGCGAATCAGTTTCGCCGCGTCTCGCCACAGCGCCATGCGCCCTTCGTTCGATCCCGCGGCAAGCGGCTCATCATGCGAGAGCCGCTCGAAATGCTCGACAACGGGACCCGGGCCAACCCACGCGGCGACGGCGACGCTGACTGCGAGGCACGCGACGACGAGCTTGATGTCGACGCGGCTCCGTCGGTGCCGCGGCCACCCGAGCGCGGCAAGGACAGCCAGCGACGCGCACGCTGAAATCAGGCCCATGCGCGAGAACGAGAATACGATGGCGACGAAGAGGAGGATCGCAGAGAGAACGAGCACGAGGCTCTTCAGCGCGTCCGGTTCGCCAAGCCGAGCGGCAAAGCTGCGGCTGCGCGAGCCCGCGGCTTTGCCCCAGTGATAAAACGCCAGCGCGAGGCAAAGAGGCAAGATCATTTCCAGCAGCCCCGCGAAGTGATTGTGGTTGATGTAAGTTCCCGTGGCGCTGCCCGTGTAGAACTTGCGTCGATAGCTCCAGATGAATTGCCACCCGCCGGGATATTGCGCCAGGCCGTATGCAGCCTCGAAAAGAGCAAGGGCAATCAGCGAAGTGGCCAGGCGCCGGCGCGCTGCACGGTCGCGGGCCACTTCCATCGCGACAAAGAATCCAGCGATGCCCGCTGCGAACGTCAACCCGTGCGTTTCGATCGAATGTGCATCGAGGCCGATTTTTCCTTGCCGCGCTGCGAGCCACTGAAACGCGATCCATGTGGCGAGTGCGGCAAGGCCCCAGAAGCTGATGCTCCTTGAACCAGCAAGCGCCTTTGCGGGGTTCAAAATCAGCGCCGCGGCAAGAAGAAAGACGAAGTCCTGAGAGAGCGCCCAGGAAACGGGCTCGGTGCCTCCAAATCCCGCGACGGCGAGCGCCACCGCCGCGACCAAGCCTATTTCGAGAACCTTGCGGAACATTTTATCCGCGCGGGCGCGCGACGAGCCTTTCAGTGCCGCGCTTCATTCGCATTCGTTTCTGCGGCTTCACACAGCCACCGCCCGCTTCTCGCTGGGTTTTTCCGCAGGCTCGCCGGCCTTCGAGTCGACCGACTCCCATTTCATTTCAGCAACCTTGAGAACCGGATGCGACACCAGCAAGTGCCAGACGACAGCCTGAAACGCTTCCGTGTGCGGCGTTACGGCGTCGTGGTTCGTCACCGGAACGATTACGCAGGCGTCAGCCGCCTCCGCGGTGTAGCCTCCGTTCGGGCCCACCACGCCTCCTACGGCGCATCCGATTTCGCGGGCATATTGCACGGCGCGAACCAGATTCACGCTGATGTTCTTCTCGGCGTCGCCGCCGCCGACGGAAAACACCATGACCATGTCGTTGCGGTCGAGCCGGCTCCCGCGCAGCCAGTTGCGATAGCTCGTGGCCCAGCCATCGTCGTTGATGCGGGCGGTCAGCTCGGACACATTGTCGGTGACAGCGTAAGCCTCGAAGCCGGCGATCTTGCGGAAATCGCACGCCGCGTGCGAGGCATGTCCCGCACCGCCTCCAACGCCGAGAAGAAAAAGCCTGCCGCCGCGGTCGCGAACCAACCGAAGCAGCCGCGCAAGCTGTTCGATTTGCTGCGAATCGACGGCCGCGGCGATTTCGGCGGTTTCGCGCAGAAACCGGCCGGAGTGCGTGGTGTCTCGCGGTGCAAGAAGACACGGCTGCGGCACAAACGCGCGCTTGGGAGCGGATTCTTCGCCGGTGAGAATCCGGTCGACGAGCGCGGCAGCTCCTTTCAAGTCGCGCACCACGTAATCCGGATGCGCGCCGCGCGAGGAAAACTCCTCGCAGACCGTGCAGCGGTGCGGCGAGATCAGCAGCGTGGCGACTCCCGCTGCGCGGCCCGCGAGCACGTCGGGAACATCATCGCCGATCATGAACGATTGAGAGAGATCGAGGTCGTGTTCCTTTGCCGCGCGAAGAAGAAGCCCAGGCTCCGGCTTGCGGCAATCGCAATCGACGCGATATTCATCGAAGACCGCCTCGGGATGGTGCCGGCAGTAGAGAATTCCATCGAGATGAGCATCCGCAAGCGCCAGTTGCGCGCGCATTTTCTCGTTGATGGCGTCGAGGAGCCATGGAGTGAACTTGCCCTTGGCGATGCCGGGCTGATTCGAGACGATCACGACGCGCATCCCCATCTGATTGAATTCTGCGACCGCCTCCGCAACTCCGGGAAAAAGATCGAACTCATCCGGATGCGCCGGAGAGTCCACCGTGCCAAACTCCGTGTTATATACGTAGCGGTTCACGACGCCATCGCGATCGAGAAGCACAGCCCTGTTTTTCATCTCACCTGCTCCTGGGATTCAGCCTTCACGCGCCCACAGTCGCGCGAGCGAGCGCGCGTTCCTTCTGGTTCTGCCGTTCGAGGTGGGCCAGGCGCCCATCGCGTGTGACGATGTCGAAAATCACCTTGCTGCCCTCGAAATCGAACCGGAAGTGCAATTCGCGCAGGCCGGCTTTGCGCATCGCTTCGCGCAATTCCGCCTTGCGGTCCTCGCAATAGAGCATCAGAAAGCCGCCGCCGCCCGCACCGGAAATTTTTCCGCCGATTGCGCCGTGGCTCTTCGCCAGCTCGTACCAGGCGTCTATTTGCGGATTCGTGATGCCGCTCGATAGCCGCTTCTTCGACTGCCAATGAATGTCCATCAGCTCGCCGAGCCGGGTCAGATTGCCTTTCGCAATCGAGTCGCGGATTTCGATTCCGATGTCCTTGATTTCGAGCAGGCTCGACACCACCACGCCGTCGCGGCGCTTCGTGCTCTGGTCCTGATGCGCGAGGATCGTGGTGGCATTGCGCGTTTCGCCGGTGAAGAAAAGGAGCAGATTGTTTTCCAGCGCTTCGACCAGATCGACTTCGAGATCGAGCCGCGTGGCGTGAACCTTGCCGCCGGGATCGATTTCGAGCATCGTGATGCCGCCAAACGCCGCCATGTACTGATCCTGCTTGCCGATGGGCTTCTTCAGGACTTCGAGTTCGATGTGGCAGGCCTCTTCCGCCAGCAATTCGGCGCAAGCCTGGCGCTGCGTCAGCGTGTGCAGTCCATTGAGCAGGCCGACCATGTAGCAGCTGGATGAGCCGAGGCCCGTCCCTGCGGGAATGTCGGCAATCGAATCGATTTCGATTCCATTCTGGATTCCGAAATGGCGAAGGCCCTCCCGCGCGAGCGTGTGCTCGATTTCCTCGACAGAGTCGACAATCTCCGTGCTCGTGTAGCGGATGCGAACCTTGTCGTCGACAATCGGCGTGTTGATGTTCACATACATGTATTTATCGATGCCGACCGCAAGAATGAATCCGCCGTGGTGCCGGTAGAACGAAGGCAGATCGGTGCCGCCTCCTCCGAGCGTCAACCGGAACGGCGTTCGCGTGATGATCATCGTTTCTCCCCGGAGGATGTTTGCGCGGGCGCGCGTCCGTCAGTAAGCGCCATTCGCACGCACAACCTCCCAAAACGTTTTGGCCACGATCACGAGGTCGAGCCAGATGGACCAATGATCGATGTAGAACATGTCCATCTGAATTTTCTCCTCGTACGTCGTCGTCTGCCGGCCCATCACCTGCCAGAAGCCCGTGAGGCCCGGCTTCACCGAAAGCAATTTCGGAAGCAACGCGCCGTAGCGGTCGCGCTGCGCCCAGGAAAGCGTGCGCGGTCCGACAAAGGTGAGCTGTCCGGTCAGCAGGCTGAAGAATTCCGGAAATTCGTCGATGCTGAACTTGCGCAGGAAATGGCCGACACGCAGGATGCGCGGATCGCGCTTCAGCTTGAACGACTGCTCGAACTCTGCTTTCAGCGCCGGATCGCTTTCGAGAACCTGCTGCGCGTTGACGACCATGGTGCGGAATTTCAGGTAGTGCTGCACTGTGCCCTCGGTCCCGATGTATTCCTGCCGGTAGAAAAGCGGCCCGCCGTCTTCCAGTTTGACCAGCAGCGCAATCACCGGCATCAGTGCAATCGTGGCGAGGCTGCCGACGAAGCCAATGGCGACGTCGAGCGACGTTTTCACTGCCCGTTGCGCGGCGCGCGACCATTTCGGCGGCGCATAGAAGCGGAAGTAGCCTGAAAACTCGTCGCGCTCGTAACGAAGCGCCGTGGTGCCGAAGAGGCTCGAATAGACTTCCACTTCGATGCTCATCGCCTGGCAGGCACGAATGATTTCGAAGATATGCGCGGACGCGCCGCGCTCCGCGTCCTCCAAATTCACGATCACAACCTGCACGCCTGCCATGCGCGCCACTTCCTGCCAGCCATCGGACAATCCTTCCGAGGCGGAGGCGGATGCCGCAGTCGCGGCAGGATCCGTCACGCTCTGCGGCAACGCGGCCATAATTTCGTACGGTGCTCGGCGCTGAATCGAAAGACGCCGCTCGAATTCCGCAAGGCCTTCGCGCGAGCCAAGCAGCAGCGCCTTCTGCCGCGCCATTCCCCGCCGCCACAGCGCGCCGTAGCCAGAGCGCAATCCGAATCGCGCCGCCAGCAGAAAAAGCAGCGTCAGCGCGTACCATGTGACCAGCAAGTAGCGCGAAAATCCCGAAGCCTTGAAGAGAACGAAGTTCGCGCAGGCCAGCGCGACGAACGACAGCGAGACGCCCTTGAACAGGATTTCGAGCTCCTTTTCCGGCCGGCGCAGGTCGGGACTCTTGTAGCCTTCGAGCAGGTAGAGCATCGCCGTAAAAAAGGGGATATAGAAAAGGAAGTAGCGCGACGGATTCAAGTAGGCCGCCGGAATGCCTAGCAAGTGGCGCATCGACGATTCCGCCAACTCGTGCGCCGCCACAACTGCCGCAACATCGCCCCCAAGAAAGAGAAGCTTCTTGACGTTTGACCGGCTAAGCGCGGCTAGCCGCGACGCAAATCGCTCGCGCCGAACGCTGCGCCGGTCCGCGATCGCCGCGATTGGCACGGCCGGATGCGAAATTGGTTTCGTGGCCATGGCGGACTAGACGACGGCGGCTGTCTCCTTTCGCCGCGCGTGGCGCACCACGCCGGAGCGCTGCATCGTTTCGAGCGCGGTACTGACGTAGTCGCCTGCGTCGGGCACCGAATCGAGCCACGCGAGATAATCGTCGAAGATTTCGCCAAGCTCCTGAGTGCACTTCCAGCCGAGCGCCTCGAGCTTCGCCGAGCTCGACACCGTGTGCCGCACGTCGCCCACGCGATACGCTCCCGTGACCATCGGGGCGACCGGCGCATTCATCTTCTTCTGCAGCGTTGCGGCGTATTCGAGCACGGTAGTTGGGCGGCCGCTGCCGACGTTGAACGCGTGGCCATTCGCGCGCGGATCGTCGAGCACCGCGAGGTTCGCGGCCACCACATCCGAGACGTGGATGTAGTCGCGAAGCTGCAGGCCGTCCTCGAACACAAGCGGCGCCTTGCAGCTGCGAAATGCGCGCGTAAAGATGCGGCAAATGCCGGAATAGGCGTTATAGAAGGACTGTCGCGCGCCTTGGACGATCGAGTAGCGCAGCGCCGCCGTATGAATTCCGAGCAGCCGGCCCAGGCGCAGCGCGGTCATTTCCTGCGCGAATTTCGAAATGCCGTACGCTCCCGCCGGATTCGGATGCGATTCGACCAGCGGAACCGGCTCGAGCGGCCCGCCACAGCGCGGGCACTGCAAATCCCATTCGGCGCGATCGAGCTGATCGATGGCGCGCGCGTCCGGAAGAATGAATCCATGCTCCGCGCAAGTGTACCGGCCTTCGCCATACACGGATTGCGACGAGGCAACGATCATTTTGCGCACGGGCAAGCGCCGCTCGCGAATGATTTCAAAGATCAGCGCTGTGCTGACCACATTCGAGTGAAAGAAGCGGCTGTAATCGGGCATGTAGTCCTGATAGGCCGCCTCGTGAAATACAATGTCGACGTCTTCGAGCGCGTGCTCGAGCGTGGCGCGGTCGCGAACGTCTCCCTGAACGAAGTGGATGTCGCGACTGACGTACGCCGGACGTCCGCGAGGATGTACGCGCGCCTCAAGGCTGTCGAGCACGCGCACGTCACAGCCGCGCGCGAGCAGCGCGTCCGCAATATGGGAACCAATGAATCCGGCGCCGCCCGTAACCAGAGCCTTCACGGTTGCCTCCTCCGCGTTTCACTCATCTTAGTTGGCATCCAGCAAACGCTCCGTGCGCTGCCAGGCAAAATCGCGCCGGCCACCCATCCATGCGAGCCATGCGACGCCGAGCGCAAGCTGCGCGAACGTAAAATAGAAAGGAACGTAGAAAAGCTTCGGCCGGCGTCCCGCGCGCGCGAGCAGGTATCCCGCACCCGCGAGAGCATAGAAGGCGATCTGCGCGAAGAGCATTGCCCGGTAGAACGGGTTGGCTGCCGCCAGCACCGCAGAGGCGACCGCGAGAATTGCCATCGCCGGAGGCACGGCCATCCGCAGCACGTGGTGTGAAAGGAGTTGCCACCACACGGAACTGCGCCCCGGAACGAGCAGGCCGCGCAGCTTCCACGCGTTCAGCAGAAACGAAGTGTGCGAGCGCACTTTGCGGCGGAACTCGGACGCGAAGCCGCTGGCCGCGGGCACCACCGCAAGCGCCTCCGGATCGAACACGATGCGCAGGCCGCGCGCCACCATCGTCATGGGAATGAAGAAATCCTCGCCGCCCTTTTCGACGCGCACAACCGCCGCTCGGCGGACAGCGTAAATCTGCCCGTCGGCGCAGGTGCACGAGCGGAAGCGCGTCTCGTTTGCTTTGAGCCACGAGTCGTACCGCCAATACAGGCTTTCGCCGGCGCTGGGCGCGCTCTTTTCCTGCACCGCGCAGACGCGCCGCCCCGCAACGCAGCCGACGAGCGGATCGGCGAAGTGCCGCGCCATCGAGCGCGCGGTTTGCGGAGCGAGCAGCGCATTTGCATCCGTGAGAAGAATGAACTCTTCCGAAAGCTGTGGAATCACGCGATTGAGCACTTCCTGCTTGCCCTGGCGCGTGGGAAACGAAATCACGTCGACGCCGCGCGATGCGTACGTGCGCGCAATTTCTTCGGTGCGGTCGGTCGAGCCGTCGGACGCCATCACGATGCGCAGCCGCCCCGCGGGATAGTCGAGCGCGAGACTGTTTTCAATCTTGCGCGCGACCCAGCGCTCTTCGTTGCAGGCAGGAATCAGGACGGCCAGGCGCGGCCACGCGTCTCCAGAAATCTTCGGTGGCGAAGGGCGAGGCCTCGTGCGCGCGGCAAGAGCGATCAGCAGAGGATATCCCGCGTAGACGTAGAGAATCACGCCGAGCGCAAGCCAAAACGCGAGTGTGATTACCGCGGCCATTCCGCGCCTCCCGCGGCGGCCGCGTGCCGCGATTCGGCCAATACCGACGTGGCCGCAAGTGCCGTCCCGAAGAAGCCTGCGCTCGTGAAGTGGAGCAGCGACGGGCCGCTCCAGAACACAACGAGCCCGAACAGCAGCAGGCCCAGCAGCGCGAGGCTGTTCGAGCGAAGAGTTCCGGGCGTGGAACGAAGCAGGTTGCGCAGAGACTCGCGCAGGATCAGTGCAAGAAACGCGACGAAAATCGCGAGGCCAAGAAGCCCCGTCTTCAGCATCACGTAGCCCCAGCCGTTGTCGACGGAGGTGAGCCGGAGGCGCCCTTCTTCGGGAGCAACGAACACTGTTTCGCTGCCCATGCCCGCGCCGAGCACCGGCCGCTTTCGAATGACGTCCATCACCGCGTCCATTTGCGCCATGCGTCCCTGGAACGACCGGTCGTCGGAAACCTTGATGATGAATCGCCGCGCGATATCGCCGCCGATGCCACGATTATCAAGAAACCGGTTACCGTAGTAGAACGCACCGGCGATCGCGCTTGCCACGACGATCGTGGCGAGCGTCGTGGCCAGCCATCCTCTTCGTCGCACGCATACGATGACGAGCAGGCCGGCCGCGATCGTCAGGCTTGCAAGCGCCGCGCGGTTTCCCATCAGAACGATGGCGGTCGAACAGATCGACGCCTGCACAAAAGCTGTGGCCTTCCGCCACAAGTTGCGTTGCTCGAGGATTCCCGCAAATGCGACGACGCCGATAACTCCCGCATATCCCGTCAACGGCGATTGTTCGCGGTAGTACACGCCTCGCGCCATGCTGGCGGACAGGAGCTTCAGCACATACCAAGCCGCCCCCAACGCCACAGCCCAGCTCGACCGCACCAGCCAGCGGGCAACCTGGTCCGAAGAGCGGAGGATGACTAGAGCAATGAAGTAGTACGTCGGCAGAAGAAGGCATCCGAACAGCTGGCGCACAACCGCAAACGGCTGGTTGCCGAGGAAAAGTCCGTTGGCTGCCGCTCCCACAATCATGATCAGCATCGCCCACATCGCCAGACTCGGCCACGACGTCATTCGCTTTCGGACGAGAGGCCAGGAGGTGCCGCTCGATAACAGCGCTGCGCCGCAAAGCCCGGCGGTAATCAATGCCACGCCTGCACCCCAGAAAAAAAACTCCTCGGGCAGCTCTTCGCCGAGCGGCGCTTCCCGTTGGAAGAACACGAAGAGATAGACCATGAACAATGTGCAGAGCTCCAACGCGTTGTGGGAATCGGCGAAAGCCCAAAGGGCGACCAAAATGGCCAGCACAATCGTGAGCGCTTCAATACCGCCATAGCGAAACGACACGCCCGCCAACATTCCGCCCGCAATCCAATACACCGGGCCGAGCAGCTGGATGCCCTCGGGAACGGGCAAAGCTGCAGCCCCGGAATGAGACCGGGTGCGTATTGCCCAACCCATGCCGTACGGCATTGCCATGGAACGAATAGAGCCTGTCTCCTTTTCAGACCTCGACTCGTCAAACCAGGTCATGCACGCGCTGTTCGAGTGATCGACTCCGTGCGCTCGGGCTTCGATATCCGTGCCTGGTCCGTGCGGATTCGCCGATCGCGCCACTCGCGAAGCAGGTTTCGAATTCCTCGCACGAGCCAGCGAGGGGCCATTCGAACCGGAACCACCAGCAGCCAAAACGCCGGATACTTCCAGCAGACACGGCGCATTACCGGGAAAGTGCGGGCCAGTTCGGCCGGATCGTCCGCGCGCCACGAAACCGCGAGGCGCAGGTATTGCGTCGCGATGATCCGGTGCATCGCTCGATAAATGTGAGACCTGCCGAAGCCCCGCTGCCGTGCGTGCGTCAGAATATTCACGATGCCCGAGACAAAGACCTGGGAGTAGGAGTAAGGAGGCGCACCGGAAGCTCGTCGCGCTTGGACAAGAGGCTTGGCGATGTACAGCGCGCGGCCCCCTTCGAGCAGGCACTCCAGGTAGAGGTGCAGATTCAGCGAACGCGTTCCGATGAAGTCTCGCGCCGATGCAACCCGCCGAGCCCTTTCGAGGGGAATCACACTCGCCGAAAGAAACCCGAGGTTCAGGCCAAGCCGAGAGAGAATCTCGCGGCCGTTCTCGAAATCGAGATCTCTTTCCAATCCGACTTGCGACGCAATCAGTGTCTCCCCAGTTTCGTTTACGATCTCCTGGTTGATGTAGACAAGCGCCGGCCGCTCGCTCGAGCTGATAATGCGCTCGCGCACCGCTTGCGTGGCACCTGGCTGCATGCGGTCGTCGCTCGAGAAGAACCAAATGTATTCGCCGCGGCTCAGTTCGAGAAGCCGAAGGAGCGCTTCGTCGAGGCTCAGTCGAGCCCCGAAAGAAAAAACGCTCACTCGGAGATTGTTCCTCGCGATCCGGGCAAGGCGCGTGCACGTATCGTCGGTTGAGCCGGTATCGCAGATCACCACTTCGAAATCGTCGGGAAGCTGGGCCAGGATGCTCGCGAGGGTTCGTTCGAGCAGTGCGCCGCGGTTGTACGTGGGAATCGCAATGGAGACGCGCGGTTTCGCCGGTTGCTTCGATTGGGAATTGCTGCCGCGACCCTCGAAGGCGTGGCCCCGCTGACAAAGTAGGTTGACCCCCGTGCCGCGGGCGCGGAGTTCAGCCAGCCAACTGGAAAACCGGCCCACGTCCAGCGGCGTCTGGTGCGGATTCGATTCTTCGAACGGCACGACACTGAAACCGAGCTCGGCCAGCTTCTCGAGGAACGCTTCGGGGGAATTTCCCAGTGCTTCCATCGCCCGCGGGTAAATCTCCGTGAACAAAACTAGATTCTGGTTTTGTGCGAGCAGATGCGGCATGCCATCCAGGATGTCGGCCTCCGCTCCCTCAGCATCGAGCTTCATCACGTCGATGGGAGTGCCGTTCGACGCGAAATAGTCGTCAAGGGACACGGTCCTCACTTCGATCTCGCGCCCGCGCACGAGCGAGGTCGCCAGCGTATGTGAGGCGGAATCGACTCCCGAAATCGTGAACTTCGCCAGACTCGACTGGCGCGTTACTGCCAGCTGCTCGGCCACGACGTTCGCGAGATTGTTTTGAGCGATGTTGTGTTGCAGGACGCCAAAATTCTTCGGCGCGGGCTCGAACGCATACACGCGACCGCTCCGTCCCACGCAACGTGCGGCAAGGAGCGTGTAGTATCCAACGTGAGCGCCGACGTCGACGACAACCATTCCTGGGCGGAGCAGGGATTCGAACAGCCGGGTTTGCTCCGGCTCCCACGCGCGCTCTCCAAGGAGAATTAGCGCAAGATCGCGCTGCTTCGGGTCCGCCGACATGCGAAGCCCCCCAACGTCCGCCGTGAGCAGCCCGGAGGGTTCCAGCGTGCGATACATGGAGCGGTAAGCCATGCGAAAAGCCGCTCGCAGACGCGGATGATGCTGCGCCAGACTATCTCCGCCAGCCTTTCGAATCCTCTGGCGCCAGTCGACCAGCATTCGAAAAGCCTGCGGCTTTATTGCTGTCATTCCGCTCCTCCGGCGGCCACTCCGAGATTCCGGGGAGCAAAGAATTCCGCAAGCCGCGCGAGACGAGGGCTCAATCGTCCAAGAGCGACGGATTCAGGCTGATGGAGCGGCTTCAGAATCGATAAACCCAGCACGAACGCGATGCTCCACGCAACCGAGCCCGCCGCGACCAGGAAGACAGAATCGGAACGAACCCAAAGAGTCGGCACAAGGGCCGCCGCAGCCGCCGCAACTACTTTCCCTCCGAATGCAACAGGAAAACGCCACGGAACGGAAGCGCGGCTCACCACATCAGAGGCGATAGCGAGAACGACAAACGACAGACCTGTCGCCACTGCCGCACCCACGATTCCCATTCGGCGAACGAGGACAACCTCCACAACGATGTTGAACAGCGCGGCGCCGGCCACTAGCAGGCAAGCGACACGCTCTCGGCCGATCGCATAAAGTGCGCTTGTGCCCAACGAAAAGCCGAGAAGCGCCGCGCAACCCATGAAGCCGCAGAGAACCCATATCACGGGAACACTCGCGGCATACTCTGTGGAATAGAGTGTCGTGATAATCGCGCGAGCGTAGCGAAGCAGCAACAGAAACGGGCCCGCCACGCAAAGGATCCCGAGCTTCCATTGCGCCTCGACACTTCTTGCGAGGCCTGCGGGCCCGCCCTTTTGATAAGACTCGCTGAACGAAGCGACGCTTACCAAGGCGGCCCAGCCCAGGAGGAGTCCCGTGATGCTGAACACGATTCTCGCGCCGACCGCGTAGTGTCCGATCGCGGCGCGGTCCGGAAGTAGCCAGCCGAGAAGCAGGACGTCCGTGCTGTCCCCCAGGATGTAGACGAAGAAATTCGTGGCCCAGGCGAACAGGCCGAACGCGAGGATTCTGCGGATGGGAACCTGCTGGTGGTCAAATGGAGCGGAACGCTCCGCCAGCAGCGGAGCTCCGAGAATCACGATGCCCGCGAGCGATCCCGCGGCGACTGAAGCCCAGGCTGCGGTTGCGCCCGCGTGTCCCGAAATCAAGAATCCGACAAACAGCGCGGGAGCCACTGCGGCGGCAGCAACCTTGGCGAGCGCAACGCGGCGAAGTTCGAGCAATCCCGAAGAAAAGTACGTGAGCAGATCGAGCACGCTCCGGCCGGCAAAGACAAGCAGCACGGCCGCAGTACACTCAAGGATCAACGGAAAGTGGAACCGCGCCAGAATGATTGTACGGAAAGGGAAAATCAGGCATGCGGCGGAGACGATCGCCGCTCCACGAATCACAAGCAGTGCCCGCAGCAACCGCGCCGGGCGCCCGCCGCGCCCGTCCGCCGCCAGTTCCGGCAAAAACCGTCCCAGTGTTTCCGGCCCCAGGCCCAGCAACGTGACGAACCCGAGCACACCCGCCAGGCTCATCCCCAGCGCGTACAGCCCGTACGACGAAGGTCCCAGCACGCGCGCCAGCAGCAGCGAAAACAGAAAAAGAATCGCGGCTTCCACCATACGCCCTGCCTGGCTCCAGAAAATCGCGCGCCCCACGCGTGCCCCGAGGCTCATGCGAATGCCTCTCGGTGAGTTTGCGTCGCTGCCTTGCCGTGGCCGCACAGCACGCCATCGAACACTTGCAGCAGATTCCGCGCGTAAGCCTCCCATGTGAACCGCTCGAGCACCTCGGCTCGCGCTTCGCGCGCCTGGCTCGCGCCACGGCGGGGCATCACGGCAAGCTCAATCAGCGCGCGCGCCACATCCTGCGGCGAACGCGGCCCGACCAGCATCGCCGTCCGCCGATCCTCCAGCACTTCATGCGCGCCGCAACTCCGCGACACAATCACCGGAAGCTCGCACGCCAGCGCCTCGAAAATTCCCAGTCCCCAGCACTGATTCTCCGCCAGGTAGATGAGCGCATCCCCCGCCGAGTAGTAGTCCGCCATCTCGCCTTCCGGCACTGCCTCGAGATGAAATTGCACCGCCTCCCCGAGGCCGTACTTCGCCGCGAGTTCTTGAAGCTCTTTCGCGTACCCTGGCGCGATTGCCGCCGACCCTGCAATCAGCAGCCGAAACCGCGTTTCGCCGCTCAAATGCAGCAGCCGAATCGCCTCAATCGCATCTTCCAGCCGCCGGTGCGGCTCGAGAATTCCCAGCCACAACAGCAGGAAATCTCCACTCGCAATCCCGTGCCGCTCGCGAATCTGTTCGCGCGCTGCCACGTTCCGCCGGAACCGCTTCACGTCGACGCCGCTGCGCACCACTTCCGCTGGCCGTCCGTAAAACCGCTCGACAATTCCCTTCACGCGATGATCGAGCGTCACAATCCGGTCGATCTCGCGCACCACTCGCCGCTCTGCCTGCGCCATCGCGTGATCGAAGACGAATTGCACCGGCTTCGAGTAGTACGGCCGGTAACCCGGCTCCTCCCAATTGCGCGCGTCCTCGCACATCCACACCACCGGCGTCCCCGTCCGCCGCTTGCACATCACCGCTGCGCGGGTCGCGCCGCGCACGTGCGGATTCAGGATGTCGCAGGGCTCATCGACCAGCCGCGCCAGTTGGCTGCTCGCCACCAAATGTCGCCTTACGCCGCGCAGCAAGTTGTGGTGACGCTCCCTCGCGCGCGCCTCCACCTCCGCCGCTGAAATTCGCTCGACCGCCCGGATATCGATCGACCGCGCAATCTCGGGATAGCAATTCTCAGCGCAGTACTCCATTGCGTAGACGCTCGCTCGGTGCCCCAGCGTCTCCAGCGACTGCGCCAGCATCAACGCCTGGCGCGCGGCGCCGCCGTTCGCGATCAGTTCGGTCGTAAGAATCCCCACTCTCATGGCAGTCGATGCGTCCCCGATGCGTCGATCACTCGCGGTTCGGGCAGCGGCGCAATC
Source organism: Candidatus Limnocylindrales bacterium (assembly GCA_035501415.1). Taxonomy (GTDB): domain Bacteria; phylum Acidobacteriota; class Terriglobia; order Acidiferrales; family UBA7541; genus Palsa-295. The sequence continues at coordinate 79,234 of DATJWH010000033.1, forward strand.
AGTTTTCCTCCGCGTTCGATGAATTCCCGCTCCCGGCCCCGAATTTCCGCCAGGAAGTGCCACGGCAACACCAGAAAATCGCTCGCATGCGCCCGCGCTTCCGCTTCGGACACAATCGGAATCCACGTTCCCACCGTGTACTTGCCCCACTTTTCGGGATTGCGCTCCGCAGCGCTCCGGATGATTTCGTTGTCGAGTCCGAAGACCTGCAGCAGCGTGTTGCCCTTCGTCGACGCGCCGTAAGCCGCAATTTCCCGGCCGCGCGCGCTTTCGTCATCGAGGAACGCCCGCAGCCGGTTGCCCGTCTGCCGCACGCGCGTCCCGAACGCCTCATATGTCCCGGGCTGCTCAAGTCCCAGTCGCCGCTCTGCGGCGCGCGCGCCTTCGACGCGTCCCTTGCGCTCGAAAACGCTCGCCGCCGCAGAACCGCGATGCACCACATACGTTCGAACGCTTCCGCCATTCACTTCGTTTGTCTCGACGTCCGCCACCTCCAGCCTGTGCCTGGCAAGCAGGGTTTCGAGCGAACGCAGCGAATAGTATTCAAGGTGCTCGTGGCACACCGCATCGAAGGCGTTGCGCTCCACAATCATCGGCAGGTAATGCATCTCGATCACCCATACGCCGTCTTTCGCCAGAATCGCTGCCACGTCCGCGACGAACTGGTTCGGATCCTCGAGGTCGTAGAACATCGCGATCGACGTGACGATTCGGAACCGCTCGTCCTTCACGTGCCGCGCGCTGAAAAAGTCGTTGATGATTCGGCTTCCGTCGCGCGCCGCTTCGCTCGCAAGGTTTTCCGCGGGCTCGAATCCGGCTCGTTCGATTCCCGGCGTCTCGTACGACCGCAGCAGCGTGCCGTCGTTGCAGCCGATATCCAGAACGCAATCCCCGCTTTGCAGCCCCACAAACTGCGCTGCTTTCTGCGTGATGTCTCGCAGCGCTGTACGCATCGATGCGGTCGTCCCCGACTTGTACCAGTAGCGGCGATACAACCATTCGCTCGGCGTTGTGTGCCGCAGTTGCAGCAGCGCGCACCCGCGGCAAAGCACCAGTTCGAGTGGCACGCGTGGCCAGCGCGAAGCGTCCGGCACGTCCGCGAAGTTCGAGACAAACGGATTTCCGAAGTCGAGCACGTCTACAAGCGCGCCGCTGTCGCAGCTCCGGCACGTCCTGCGCGTTCTTACTCCGGCTGGCATCGTTTCCTTTTCCGCCATCACTTCCGCCACAATTCCTCCCTCACGCTCGCGAACCCGACGCAACCGCTTGCGATTCGCTCGCGGTTCGTTCTCTCTCCGACCGGAACCACGCCAGCGTCTCTCGCAGGCCGTCGTCGAGCCTCCATCGCGGTTCGAATCCGAATTCCCGCCGCGCTCGCGCCGTGTCCAGCAACCGCCGCGAAGGGCCGTCCGCGCGCGCGTGGTCCCACGAAACGCGCCCCGCATAGCCCGCCAGCCGCGCGATCTTGCTTGCCATCTCGTCGATTCGCGTTTCGATTCCGCTTCCCAGATTCGCGGCTTCCGGCTTGTCGTAGCGCTCGAGCGCCCGCACAATCCCTTCGGCGCAGTCCTCCACGTGCAGGAAGTCTCGCGTGCACGCTCCCGAGCCGCCCAGCGTCACCTCGGCCGCGCGCGACTCTGCCGCCTCCACAAATCTTCGGATGAGCGATGGAATCACGTAGCTCGTCTCCGCGTCGAAGTTGTCGCCGGGCCCGTAGAAATTTGTGGGAATCAGGAAGATGCACCGGAAGCCGTACTGCCGCCGGTAGGCCTGCGCCTGAATCAGCGGCAGTCGTTTCGCAATTCCGTGCGCGGCGCGCGACTCCTCCGGCAGCCCGTTAAACAAATTCTCCTCGCGCAGCGGCACATTTGCGGTCGCGGGATACGAGCTCGCGCTCCCGATACAAACCATTTTCCCGACTCCGTGCCGGCATGCTGCGTCCATCAGTTGTGTCGTCATCAGAACGTTGTTGCGGAAGCTTTCCGCGGCGTCGGCACGCCGCGCAGGGTTGTCGACCGTTCCGGCCAAATGCACGATTGCGTCGGGCTGCGTATGGTTCAGCAGATGCAAAATGTCCGCGCGCCTTGAAAGATCGCACTGCGCGTGTCGCGGAATGGTGATCTCACGGCAGCCGCGCACCGCGAGCGCGCTCACAACAGCCCGCCCGAGAAATCCCGCGCCGCCGGTTACCACGATGCGCTTCCCGGCCGGCCAGTCGGGCGACTCGAGGCACGCCCCGTCTCGCTTCGCGCTCATTCGCCCGCCCTCGCGTACATTCGCCGCTCGGTTTTTCCGCTCAGTGTGTCTTCGAGCAGTTGAATGTCAGCCTCGACCATGATCTTCACCAGGTCTCGGAAACATGTCCGCGGGCTCCAGCCAAGCTTTGCCTTGGCCTTCGAAGCGTCGCCCAGCAGCCGGTCGATTTCCGTGGGTCGGTAATATTGCGGATCGATTTCGACGTGCTGCTCCGGGTCGAGCCCGGCCTGCGCGAATGCCAGCTCGACAAACTCGCGCACCGAATGCGTCTCTCCCGTTGCCAGCACGTAGTCGTCGGGCTCCGCCTGCTGCAGCATTTGCCACATGCCCTCGACATACTCCGGCGCGTAGCCCCAGTCCCTTTGCGCCTCGAGATTCCCCAGGAACAGCTTTTCCTGTAGCCCATGCAGAATCCGCGCCACCGCTCGCGTGATCTTCCGGCTCACGAAAATCTCGCCGCGCCGTGGCGACTCGTGATTGAACAGAATCCCGTTCACGCCGAACAGCCCGTAGCCCGCCCGCGCGTTGGCCGTCATCCAGTAGCTGTACAGCTTCGCGCAGCCGTACGGGCTCCGCGGACGAAACGGCGTCCGCTCGTTCTGCGGATATTCATTCGACTGCCCGAACATTTCGCTGCTGCCCGCGTTGTAGAATCGCGCGCGGATTCCCGACTCGCGAATCGCATCCAGCAGCCGCGTGGTTCCGAGTGCCGTCACATCTCCCGTGTATTCGGGAATGTCGAAGCTCACGCGCACGTGGCTCTGCGCGCCCAGGTGATAGATTTCGTCGGGGGCGATGCGGTAGAGCAGCTTGACGAGGCTGGTCGAGTCCGAAAGATCCGCGAAATGCAAATACAGCCGCGCGTCGCGGTCGTGCCAGTCCTGCAGCAGATGGTCGACGCGCCCGGTGTTGAAGCTGCTCGACCTTCTCTTGATTCCGTGAACCTCGTATCCCTTCGCGAGCAGGGATTCGGCGAGGTACGACCCGTCCTGGCCGGTAATCCCGGTAATCAGCGCTTTGCGGCCCGCGCAAGAGCGGTTCGGCACCGTGCTTGTCAGCTGCTCGGCGCTTCGCGCGCTTCCATTCGAAGGGTCGTGGGCCGGGGTCATCGCCCGTTCGACCCCGATCCTGCCGCGGCCGTGCGCGCTTCAGACATTTGTGCCAGCGCGCGCTCCGCGTCGCGGTTGAATTGCAGCACGGTTTCCCGCGTGTATTTGTGGTCCACCATCTTTGGCAGAAATTGGGGCGGAATCGTGATGATGTGTGCCCCGGCTAGCGCCGCGCTTTGAATGTCCATCACGGTGCGGATGCTGCCCACAATAATCCGTGCGCTCGATTCCCATTCATCGAGCCATGTCCGCACGTTGCGAATCACTGCCGCAGGATCGTTACCCTCATCCGCAATCCGTCCCGCGAAGATGCTTACGTAAGCCGCGCCCGCCTTCGCGGCCAGCATGGCTTGGTTGAAAGAAAGAATCGCGGTCGTGTTCACCGCAATCGCTTCGCGGCTTAGCGCGTGAATCACGCTCAAGCACGATTCGCCGCGCGAATTCGTTACGGGAATCTTTACGACGATGTTCGCCGCGTGCCGCGCGATGGCTCGCCCCTGCCCCAGCATCTCCGTGGGATCGTCGGACGTCACTTCGACGCTCAGCGGCCGCTCGCCCAGCAGCTTGGCCAGCCGCTGCGCTCCCTCTTCCGCGTCGAAAACGCCGTCCTTGAAGAGAATGCTCGGATTCGTCGTTACGCCATCGATGATTCCGGCCGCGGACCACTTTTCGATCTCGCGATGGTCGGCTGAATCGAGATAAATCTGCATGGCGTCCTCTTTTCTTCGGCGCTTGCGGCTCGCCGGCAAGGCGAGCCTCAGCTCGCTGTGTCGCTGGGCTGCGCCTCGTACGCGTCGTAGTGATAGTGCTGGTAGTAGTACGAATACTCTTCGCGGTGCAGGTCGATGTTGTTCAGCACCACGCCAATCACGCGCGCCCCCACGTCCGAGGCGTACATCTGCGCGCGTCGCGCGAGCTCTCGCGACGTTTCTCCGCCCTTGATCACCAAAACCACTCCTTCGACCAGCGTCGCGAGAATCCGGCTGTCCGCCACGTTTAGCAGCGGCGGAGAATCGATGACCACGAATTTGTATTCCGTGAGCGCCTCCGCCACGAGCTTCTTCATCCGGTCCGACGAAAGCAGTTCCGCGGGATTCGGCGGAATCGGCCCGGAGACCAGCACGTCGAGGTTCGCGATCGAGATTTTTTCGACTGCCGCGCGCCAGTCTTGCTGGCCGGTCAGGTAGCTGACCACTCCCAGGCTGTCGCGAATGCCGAACGCGCGATGCACGCTCGGCCGGCGCAGGTCGCCGTCCACGAGCAGCACGCGCTGCCCGAGTTGCGCGAGCGAAATTGCCAGGTTCGTTGATACCGTCGTTTTCCCTTCGCCCGGCTGCGCGCTTGAAACCAGCAGCGATCGCGGCGGGCAATCAGCCGCCGAAAGCAGTACGGAGGTTCGCAGGCTGCGGAAGGCCTCCGTCAGCGCCGAATACTTTGGCGCGAGGTCGTCGATCAGGTACCAGTGCGGCAGCGGCCCTCCGTTGCCGTTCGCTTTCGACGCCGCTGCGCCTGCAGCCGCAATCGCTGGCCTCACGCCGTTGAGCGTCCGGTCTCCGTTCGACGCGCCCGCATGATTTCCTCGGCCGTTCAGCGATTCAACCGAAGGAATCATCGCCAGCGCCGGCAAGTGCAGAATTCGCTCCACCTCCTCCGTCGTCTTCAGCGAGTTGTCGAAGTGCTCCTGAAGCAGCGCCGCGCCGATTCCAACGCTTAGCCCGAGAAACAGCCCGAGTCCGAGATTCAGCGCGACGCGCGGTTTCGACGGCCGCCGCGACGGCACGGCCGGATCGACGATCCGCACGTTGCTTTCTTTCAGCCCCGCCGAAATTCCCGCCTGCTTCAGCCGTTCGAGCAGGCCGTCGTACAGTTCGTGGTTCGTGTCGACTTCACGCTTCAGAATCCCGTACTGAACGGACTTCTCTGCGATCTGATCCGCTTGCTGCCGCGCATCCGCAAAGGTTTCCTTCAGCAGCGTCTCGCGGCTCACTGCCGCCGTGTAGTCGTCGCGGATGCGAGTGGCCGCGCGGTTGCGCTCCGCGTCCAGCATCCCTTGCGCCTCATCGATCTCGCTTTGCACCTGCTTCAACTTCGGAAAGTCCGGCGCGAACGTCGTAGCCAGCTGCGCGCGCTGCGTTTCCAGGTCCGAAAGACGCAGCGTCAGTTCCTGAATCTCGTGGTTCTCGAAAACTGTTGGAAGCGCGCCGTAATCTCCCGCCTCAATCAACCGGAAGAGCGATTCCTTCTCGAACCGGTCGGCTTGCGCCTTCGTCAGCTCCGCCTGCAATTGCCGCAGCCGCGAATCGACGATGTTTTCGGTCGTCCCCTTCTCGTTCTCCAAAAACAGCAGGCCGTTCGCGCGCGCGTACGCCTGCATCTCATTTTCGGATTTTTCGAGCTTTGCCTTCACGCCTACCAGTTGCTGCGAAAGCCATTCCGAAGCCTTTTGCGCCGCGTCCCAGCGCAGTTCCAAATTCTGGTCCACGTAGTTCGACGCGATTCCGTTCACGATTTCCGCGGCCAGAATCGGGTTTTCCGATTCGAATGACACTTCCACCAGCCGGCTCTGCTTTACCGGCTCGACGCTTAGCCGGTCGTCCAGCGTCTTCAGCGCGTTGTGCACCGCCAGGGAATCCGGCTGCGGAGCCGACGGGTCCTGCGTGCCCGCCACGCTCGACGCGTTCAGTGACGGCAACGACCACCAGTGCTTCGGCGGATTGAATTCCGGGAGTTCGTCGAGCCGCAGGTCGCGCACGACGCGCCGCAGAACGCTTTCGCTCTCGAGCACCTTGTACTGCGTCTCGAGAAACGTGTTCGATACGTTGTCGATCTCGAACAGGTCTTCCGCAGTCGGAATGTTCGGATTTTCCCTTTCGATCTCGATGAGTGCCTTCGATTCGTAAAGCGGCTTTTCCTTCACGGTCGCAATCAGGTCGACCGTGAAGATCACCGCCAGAATGGCCAGCACGGTCCAGCGCCGTTTCCGCAGCACCACCCAGTACGACAGGAGATTCACCGGCGGCTCAGGCTCGGCCTTCAGCGTCAGGACTTCCGGCTGCCGCCGCTCGATCGCGCGCGTGGCCGGTTGCAGTATCTCGATGTGGTTCTCCATCGCTAGCTCACCACCGCCATTCCTTGCTTACCACCGGTAGACCGCCACGCCCGTCCCCACGGAAATCACCGCGTCGATGCTCCGGTACATCGCCGTCCGCCCTACGCTGTTTGGCACGAACACGATGTCGCGCGGCTCGAGCATCGGGTCCGCGATCTTTCCCGCCAGCACCTTCTTCAAATCGATGGGAATTTCCTCGCGCTGCCCCGTCGCCGGATTCGTGCGGATGATTCGAGACCGCGCCGCCGCCGACGTGTGCGTCAGCCCCTGTGCCAGCGCCACTGCCTGCAGCACCGAAATGTTTTCGTTCGTCTTCAGCTGAAATCCGCCGGGTTTCGCCACCTCGCCCACCACGTACACCAGCTCGGCGCGCGTCACCTTCACCACGTCGCCCGGATACACGTCCACATTCAGCTTCGAATCGCCCGTGGCCAGCAGTTTCTTCAAATCGATTTCGACCGTCTCGCCCGAATCCGAAGCACTTGTTCCGTTTGCTGCACTCTCGCTCTCGTTCGGAACGCTTGTGGTCGTGGCGTCGTCTCCGGCGGTCTCGCTGTCGCTCGCCGGGGTTTCCACCGTCGCCGTCACTGCCACATCACGCACCCGTCCGCCTCCCCACACCTCGTTGTGCCGGTCGATGATCACCGTGTCGCCGGCGTCCTCATCGAGCCCTTCGGCCATCGACAGCATCTCGATCACGGACTTCGGCCCGCGAATCTGGAACACGCCTGGCTTCTTCACCGCGCCGAATACCGATACCGGATGGCTCTGCATCTCCCGCACCTGCACCGTCACGTGCGGGTCCTTGATGTAGTTCCGTCGCAGAATCTCCTCGACCACCGCGCTCAGTTCCTGCGTCGTCAGTCCGGCTGCCCGCATCGTTCCCACCAGCGCCAGCGCCACATTTCCTGTTGCGCTCACGCGCGCCGTGCGGTCCAGCTCCGGCGCTTCGAGAATCGATACATCCAGCAAATCATCTGGACCGATGCGGTAATCTTTCGGCTGTGCCTCCGCGTCCATGGCCGAACCACTCGAAGCGCTCGACGCACTCGCATCGCCCGCGCCGCCTCGGTTCAGCTCCGAAAGCCGGCGGTTGTAATCGTCGGTTGTTTGCTGGTATTGGCTCGCCGAATCGGACTGCGTCCTCGGCGCTGCCTGCCCGTGCGACGGCATCGCCCACAGCAACGCAGCCATCGCCAGGCTCGCTCGCCTATATCGTTTGCTCACTTCTCCTCCGCCCACCGCCATCGCTTCCGCTCCGAACACACCCCGAACGTTTGCTCAACGACAGGGTGTGAACTCGACCTTTGACCTCTGGGAGGCTCGGCTAGCCCGAGACCTCCCGCGCCATTGCGGCTACCGCTTCGACTACATCAATCAGGAGTGCTCGGTGAAGAGCTGCTGCCCTTGGTCGCTTCGTAAATCCCAACCCCAAGTCCTGCAGCCGCTCCGATCCCCACGGCCACCCACGTCCAGCCCGTGGCCGTCAACGCATTTCCCCCGCTTACGCCGCCGGGCGCCTGCGCCGCCGGCCCGAATGTTGCGTTCAGCGCGGTTCCCGGAACCACGTTGCCCTCATGATTCGCCGCTTCCACGTGCGCCGACCCGCTCGTCGTGATCACCTGCAACGAATTTCCCCGCACCACCACGCTGTAGATTGCCGGACCGCTCGTGTTTGCCTGTATCCGCGCGCCGAGCGCTTCGATCACGATGGGCGCCTTGCTCTTGTTCACCACGGATAGCGCCCCGCTCTCGAGCCTTACCACTGTGCGCCCTTCGCTCTTCACGAGCGTTGCCTGGCTCAGCTCCGGAATCACCACCGCGTCGCCACTCGGAAAGCTCAACGACGTGGTGCTCGCCTTCTCCGTCGCGATTCGGTCTCCGGCGAACACTGACGTCATCCCCGGAGCTGCCACACCGTTGATTTGCACCGTTCCGCGGCTCGTCATCTCTCCCGCTGCGGACGATCCCGCCGCCGGCAGTACCGGCAGCAACATCAGCATCACCGACATCGCCACTACGAACGTCCCTCGCAGTTTCATGGACACTCCTCCTCTTTCTCTCTCTCGTCCCACGGAAACAGGTGGGCGCACTTCACCTGAACAAACCCTCGCCTGGCTAACCGACACTATTCCCAATTCCAAAATGAAACTCCTGCCCCCACTTTTCTTCCCAAACACTTGTACCCCTGCAAAAAGCTTGCCAACGTGACGTGCACCGCTTCGCACCATTCACTTCCACCTCACAAATTTTCAAATCTCTTTCTCTCCCCCGATTGTTTCCACTTCCCTCGTGCGATATTCTGCTTTCACATGGTCGATATTCACTGCCACCTCCTCTACGGCCTCGATGACGGCGCACAATCCCCCGAAATCGCTCACGCCATGGCTGAATCCGCCATCTCAGACGGCATCACCCACGTCATCTGCACTCCCCACGCGAATCAGAACTATCCTTTTGTTCCCGAATTGGTAAAGAAACGCCGGGATGAAATTCAGGCCGCCTTCGATGGCCGCCTTACGCTCGCCACCGGCTGCGACTTCCATCTCAGCTTTGAGAATCTTCAGGACATTCGCCACAGTCCCGAGCGCTACACCCTCAACCAGAAAAGTTATCTCCTGGTGGAATTCGCCGAATACTCAATCCCTCCCTCCATGGACCAGGCTCTCCATCAGCTTCAGCTCGCCGGCCTCCGTCCCGTCATCACGCATCCCGAACGCAATCCCCTCATCCGGGCCCAGCCCGAGCGCCTGCTCAAATGGCTCCAGCAGGGCTGCTACGTTCAAGTCACCGCCGGATCCCTTCTCGGCCGCTTCGGCAAGACCGCCCAGGAAGCTGCCGAACGCTGGCTCGACGCAAACGCCATCCACTTCCTCGCCAGCGACGCTCACAACATCACCAGCCGCCCTCTGAAGTTGAAGGAAGCCTTCGATTTCGTCTCCGCCCGCTCGGGCGAAGAAATTGCCTCCGCGCTCCTCACCGAGAATCCCCTTGCCGCCTTCGAAGGACGCTCGCTCCCCTACGCCCCTGACATCTCCGACGTTGAGCAGGCACACGCCAACGGAGGACGCGCTCCCGCCCGCCGCAAACGCTTCTGGTTTTTCTAGATTTTTTCCCGAGTCGTCTTCGGGGTGGAGGCCCCGGACTTTCAGTCCGGGGAGCATCGCGTTTTATGCGATGCGAAAGAAGTCCGCAATAAAGAACCGGGCTTTAGCCCTGGGGTTTTCCTCGCCGCGAAATCCAAATTCCATGTGCAATCGGCTCGCCCCTTACTCGAAAAGCTCCAGCACTTCCTCGTACCTCTTGAACGGAGGAATCAGGTACGTCCCCGCAATCCCAAGACTTCTCGCGCCGCGCGCCCATTCCAGCATCCGCTTCGCCAGCGTGAACCCGCAATCCCGCGCCGCGTCTCCCGCCTTCTCCATGGCCTGCAGCGTCGCCTCCGGAATCACGATGCCCGGCACCTCATTATTCAACCGCAGCGCCTGCTTGTAGCTCGTCAACGGCCAGATTCCCGCCATCACCGGAATCGGCGGCTTGCCTCCCAGCCGCTTCAGGAACTCGTCCCAGTGCGCCGGATCGAAAATCGGCTGCGTCATCGCGAAGTGCGCGCCCGCTTCGATCTTCGCCTTGAACCGCCGCACCTCTTCATCCAAATCTTCCGCCACCGGATTCACCGCCACTCCGATCGTGAAATTCGTCGCGCCTCCCAGATTTTTTCCCGCCCAATCCGTTCCCTGGTTCAGCCGCGTCAGCACCTTCACCAGCCCGATCGAGTCCAGCTCGTACACGCCCGTCGTTTCCGGATAATCGCCGATCGTCGGCGGATCGCCCGTCACCGCCAGCACGTTCCGCACTCCGCCCACCACCCACGCGCCCAGCAGCATCGACTGCAATCCGATAATGTTCGAATCGCGCGTGATCACATGCGGAATCGTCTCGAATCCCTGCGCCTCCAGCACTCCCGCCAGCATCAACGCGTCCGTCCCCACCCGGTACGACCGCACGCTGTTGATGTCCACCACGTCCACTTCCTCGCACTGCATCACGCGCGCCGTTTGATCCACGATCCGCTCGATCGTCGTTCCGTTCGGCGGATCGATTTCCACCGACGTCACAAATTTCCCCGCCTGCAGCTTCTTCCACAGGATGCTCTCCGGCTCTCGCGCCGCCGTCCGCCGCACTCGCTCGGCCGGCTCGAGAACCTCCACCGCCGACGCTCCCCGATCCTTCCCCGCGCCGATTTTTCCCGGCCGCAGTTTCTTCACGGCCTCCGCAATCGCGCGAATATGTTCTGGCGTTGTTCCGCAGCACCCGCCTAAAATCCGCGCGCCCAGCGCCGCTGCGTCCTGCGCGAACAGCGCGAAATATTGCGGCGACGACTTCGGATACACGATTCGGTCGCCGATTCTCTTCGGGAATCCCGCATTCGGCATCGCTGAAAGAGGCAGTTGCGCGTTTTCCGCCAGCGCGCGCAGCACGGGAATCAGCAGTTGCGGCCCCACCGTGCAATTCGCCCCAATCGCCTGAATATTTTTATCCTTCAGCGCCTCCCACGAATCCTGCGGCCGTGACCCGCCAATCGTCGTCCCTTCCTCCGAATACGTCAGCTCCGCCACCACCGGCAGCCGCGAAAACGACCGGATCGCCTCCAGCGCGATTCGCATCTCCTCGATGTCGCTGAACGTCTCCAGCAAAAACAAATCGACGCCGCGCTCCTCGAGCGCCCCCGCCTGCTCCTTGAAAATCGAAAAAATCTCCGCTTCCGGCAGCTCTCGCACCTGCAGCGCAATCCCCAGCGGCCCAATCGACCCCGCAATCAGCACTTCGTGCTTCGCGCCTTCGCGGGCCTCCCGCGCCAGCTTCACACCGCGGTGATTGATCTCCGCCACGCGGTCCGCGATTCCCAGCCCGCCCAGCTTGTGCCGGTTTGCGCCGAACGTGTTCGTCTCGATCAGTTGCGCGCCAGCCTCGATATACGCCTGATGCGCGCGAAACACCTCTTCCGAGTGCGTCACGTTCAGCTCCTCGACGCACCTCTGCTGCCCCGCCGCCTCATAGAGCAGCGAGCCCATCGCGCCATCCCCCACAAGGATGGAACCGCGCAGCCTCTCGTTGAAGTCTTCAATTTTCATCGGGTCCGTATCCGCGCGCGCCCCTCTTCACACCGCGGAGCCAAAAAAGTATACCATCCCCGGGCCACCCCCTTTCTCGAAGTGCGCCCCTCTGCAACCGTAGATTAAGCATGGGCTCCGTCCTTTGTTTTCAATGACTTACGAGGGGCATTAATCCCGTTACCGTAGACTAAAGTTCGCCGGATTTTCGCCTGCGCTGGAGGCGAGGAAGGGGGGAGGCAGGAAGGAAAGGATCGGATCCACCGCAGAGGCGCAGAGGGCGCGGAAAGGATCGGGAAACACAACATAATTCTCAACGCCGCGATTTTGTACAGATTAGAAAAAGTTAAGTGGCTGATTCGTTTGGGTTTGCGGCGATTTCTAATCTTCAGTGTATAGATTAGAAATGAGGGAGTTGCGAGTGACGGGCGGCGAAGGACTCGGAGGACCGCTTGAGGCGCGGGATTCCCGATTGCGTTGCGATTAGAAATTTGTTTGTCCTTTGTTTTCATCGAGTTAGCTCGATTTCTAATTCTGGACTGTTGCGATTAGACTTTCCATTCCCCCAGTCGCACCCCACAAGCGGGCTCCCCCTAGGCGTCAGACGGACCGCCAAAGTAAAAACGAGCCATGTTAGCATACTCGTAAACAAAAGTCAATAGGAAAGAATTTGCCACTCCCGGCTGGAGAATAAAGCAGTTAGAGGGCGCTTGGAACGCGAGACCAAGGACGTCGGGTGATTCGTTGGGTGATCTGACTGCGGTAGCCCTTGCACCTTCGGAATTGCCAAGGGCAATCTTGGGACGCCGGTAGGGGAATTTCGTGCCAGAGGTTACACGGGCGTGCGGAGGATCACTGGTAGTCGGACTGCGGTGGGTGGGGTCGTCAACCGCGTCATGGTTTTGGTCACGGCCATGGCTTGGAGGTAGCTTTGAGGGCTCAGTCTCTTGGCTCCGTTGTCGAACATCTCAGCGGCAAACGCCACTCTCTGCTGCGGGGGAAAACTCATTCCAGCGTGGTATTCAGCGATCTGTTCGTATGCGATCTCTAGAAGCCAAGTGTCGCCCTGAACGGTGACGTTCGTCGCAAGTTTTCGCAGGTTGTATAGGCGCTCTAGCGCGGGGTAGGTGCCATGGGGCTTGAGGCGTAAGGGCCTGAGGGCTTGCACTTCAGGGTTCGTCCTGAGCGTTGCCGTAACATTCCGTGTCGACCAAAGATGTCTCACCGCTTGGTTGACCGGAGGATCCCAGACAACGATGAGCCTTAGCGAAGGCTCGCTCGCATTCTTAAGCCACTCCGATGGAATGGGTATCTGAATTCTGGCGATGTCTTTTTCATCTTCCAAGACGCCTTGCCAAATCATAACGCCGGTTTCCGACGACGGTCTGTCAAGTCGTTCTGCGGTGGCTAATCCGCGGCCGAGCGTTCGTTCGGCCAATCTTCTGACCGGTTCCTCATTGACGGGCGGTATCGCAGTCAGGGCCAGAAACGCTTTGACAGTAACGGCGAACGGCTGCGCCTCGCGCTCGCACACGCGCTGGAGTCGTTGCAGTGCAAAGGCGCATTCCCTAGCCAACAGGGGCGCGGCGTAAGATGTGCCCAGGTGATCCTCCCAGCGGCCTTCCGGACTGATGCACCACACGCCGAGTCCCGCTGCGTATTGGTACTGGGCGGTGCAATTCCCGCCGTTTGCCGAGAAGTCGGGTTTGGGGCTTTGGCATAAGCCTGGCCCGACGCGGCAGAATGGGCTGGGCCAGTTCGGCTTCGTGACCAGTCCGCCAGAGGCTAGACGCCCTACGAGGGACCCACAGGTCAGCGAATTGAAGCTGCGCGCCCACGGGCCGAGCGCCCATTCCGGGGCCGAGAAGTGACCGGGGTAGGCTGTGGCGGGAATGGTTCCTAGCTGACTGTTTCCGGCTGCCACGACGACGAGGATGTCGTTCTGAAAGATGAAGTTGTCGAGATCTTGGACCAGTATGAGGGCTTCGGACCGTTTGACGGGGCTCAAGGAATCCAACGGTAGGGCGGTATCGAAGCTCATGTTGAATACGCGTACATCCGGTGCCGTACTCACGATCGCCTGGAGCGCCGGGAAGACATTCTTATCTTCGATCTCGCCCGGGCCGATGCCGCTCACGTTTATGTCGTAGAAGCGCGCGGTTCCGGCTGGTACACCGCGTGGCGGCCCCATACCGTAATCGGGATCGCCGAAAACTATTCTTGAGGAAACGAAGCAACCGTGAGGATCGATCGGGACTCCTGGCGAGGTTGGAGCGACGTAGCTGCCTCTCCTGTATTGGGCCAGAGTTACGTGGTTGGCTGGAACGCCGGTGTCTAGGACACCGATTGCGGGGAGGGTTGACGTATCGACTTCCAAAGGGCGCGGGGCGCGACCACGGTCTCTTGTTGGAGTTGATGACGCTGCCGCAATCGACAGCAGTGGCGAGTGCAGTGATTGTATGGAGTAGAAGGTTTCGGATATACGCTTGAGTGACTCACGCGTGATTCTTCCTCGTAGCCACTGGCGGCCCGAAAAGTCGGTGCCGGTTCCCGTTACCGCTTCGCCGAGTCCCTGAGCTAACGTGGCCACTACGGCTCGGATAAGTGAGTCAATCTCTGCCCTCGTTAGTAGCGGTTGAAGCTCTACAACTGCGTCAGTTGCGGCCTTGGCCGTCAGTCCACTCAACCAATCTGCATCAACGCGGAGTCCCGGCGGGATAGTTTCAAAGCGCTCGATGGTCGCCCACCGTGCCTTTTCTCTAGCTCCTAGTTCTCGGAGGTTCTTTGCGGTGTTCGAAAGCTGCTCAATGAGTTCAGGCTTCATGTGGACCAGAGCAGAGCCATCATCGGCCACCGATAGAAGGTCAATTCCCAATCTGCGGAACACACGCGAGTGCCTCTCCGCAAAATCAGTGTTCTCAGCTATTCTGCCTTCGTGCGCCTTACGTTTGTCCTTCGATGCCTTTGATAGTTGCGGGACGGGAGCGGCGAGCAGGAAATAATGATTCTTGTTTGTGGGATCGTGAGAAGCCTGAATCTCTGTTCTGACTCGAGCGAGCGAGCGCGTTATTGTCGAGGCTTTTGTCGCCCAGTTTATATCTAGATATTGTGGGGGAACGCCGCCGCCCTTCTTTTCAGTGCGAGCGAGTTCGTGCTGCTCGTTTAGATAGAATGTTCTGGGTGAGGCTCTTCCGTCCGGGCTCATCGATGTCTTAATTCTCTCAGCGCAATGCTTCGCGCGTTTGCCTCGACGAGCTTTTCGGCGTCCGCGTACGTTTTCGGTGCTGGCCTCGGCGAGAACCGTTGTTTGAGGCCAAATCTCGCCATCGTTTTCCTGGTGTATGCAGCGAGTTCTACTCTCGTCGGTTTCGGGAATTCAAGGACGAGATCGAAACGCCGCCAGAGCGCGCGGTCCAGATTCTCCGGAAGATTGGATGTTGCGATGATGAGGCCACGGGTCTCAGAGAATTCCAGTTCCTGCATCAGCGCGATCACTATTCGATCTAGTTCCCCGACGTCGAGCGGGTTGCCTCTTTGTTTTCCCAGGGCGTCGATTTCATCGAACAGGAGTACCGACGGATTGGTCGAGGCGAATCGAAACAGCTCTCGTAGGTGAATAGCCGTCTGGCCGAGGTAAGCACCGATCACTGCATCGAATCGGACGATGTAGTGCGGCAGCTTCAGCTCGTTGGCGATCGCTTGGGCTGTAAAGCTTTTTCCGCAGCCCGGAGGCCCAACGAACAGTAGTTTGCTTCTGCGCCTTATCCCCCTCGATGACAAGTACGCACCGTGCTTGGTTTCGTCGATCAGGGCCTCCAAAGCTGCGCGGGAGGCTGGCCGCAGCATGGCATCGTTCAGACGAGTGAGGCCGTGACCACGGGACAGCGCTGCTTCAAGGAAGTTGCCGTTGGTAAGCACGCCAGATATTGGCTCGACGCCGCGGTGCCCCTTTATCCCGTTCGGACTTAAAGATCCCCTGAGCAATTGGGCCGCCGAGTGGTGGCCCTTCTTTTCTTCAAAGCCAGCGATCTGACTTGCGATTTGCTCCGCAGATTCCAGATCCCGACCGGATACGGCCTGGAAGAGTCTGGCGAGTTGGCGGATAGTCGGCATGCGTGCGTAAGAAGGAGAATCTTAACCTAACAAGGGTGCGCGGGCATAACGGCCATCTCGGTGGATGAAGGTATGCGCTCCTGGGGATGAGGCGGCGGGCGTGGGCTGGCCGATGGTTCTGGCAGCCGATGAAATCGTCGAAGCGACCTGCCTCACTGCTTCCTTGCCTCCGCTTCCACCAAAGGCCTTTCTAATCTTCCGGCTGAAGATTAGAATTCAGCCTAAGTCCATGAAAACAATCCGGAAGAGAGTTTCTAATCTGTACGCGGTCCCGGCGCTTCTTTTTCGCTCGCGGCGCGCTCTGACCCTGGGTCTCCTGGCCGCGCTTCTTGCTTCCGCTGCTCCTCTGGCCGCTCAGGCCCGCAAGGCGCCGCACGCCGCGCCGGCCGCCGCAACCAAAGCCGCCGAAGCCTCCGCCGACCCCCTCCTCGTCGCCATGCAGGAGGAACTCGACCGCTCCAAATCGCAGCTCAAGATGGACAACGTCCCGCCGCCCTACTACATCGAGTACCGCCTATCTGACATCGAAAGCTACGAGGCCGAGGCCGCTTTTGGCGCCCTCCGCCAGAACCAGCGCATCCACGCCCGCAGCGTCCGCGTCGTCGTTCGCGTCGGCGACTACAAGCTCGATAGTTACTACGGGCCCGGAATCGGCGCCGTCGAGCTCGCGCCAATCGACAACGATCCCCTCGCCCTCCGGCGCCAGCTCTGGACCGCCACCGACGCGGCCTACAAGCGCGCCAGCGAAGCCCTCGCCGCGAAGAAAGCCGTTCTTCGCCAGTACCAATCCGACCAGCCCTTCGACGATTTCGCCCACGCTCCCGCTTCTCATTCGATCGAGCCCCTCGCCAAACTCGATTTCGATCCCGCGCCCTGGGACGCCGTCCTTCAGAAATCGACGGATCTGTTCCGCACCGATCCCAAACTCGAATCGCTGGCCGCCAGGCTGCGCTTCATGGCTCTGAATCAATACTTCGTGAATACGGAAGGAACGGTGGAGCGCCACGGCTACACGATGTACGCCCTCACGCTCGATGGCTCCACGCAAGCCTCCGACGGAATGTCTCTCGAGCGCTCGCCCTACTACGTCGCCGCCACCATCAAGGAAATGCCGCCGCCCGAAAAAATCCAGGCCGACGCCGTGGCCATGATCGGCACTCTCAAAGCGCTCCGCGAAGCTCCCGTCGTCGATGAGGATTATCGCGGCCCCGTCCTCTTCGGTTCCGACGCCGCCACCGATATCTTCTACGGCATGATCGGTCAGAACGTCCTCGGCATCCGGCCGAAGCCCGGCGATTCCGCGCGAACCACCGGCGATTTCGCCTCCAACTACAAGAGTCCCGTGCTCCCGACTTTCATGACGGTGGTCGACGACCCCACCTTGAAAACCTTCGGCGGAAAAACGCTCACCGGCAGCTATGACTACGACGACGAGGGCGTCCGCGCCGTGAAAGTGCCCGTGATTCAGGATGGCGTCCTCGTGAACTATCTGACGAGCCGCGAGCCCATTCGCGATTTTCCGGATTCCAATGGTCACGGCCGCGCCGTGGGCGGCCTCGCGCCGAGCGCTTCGATCGGGAACCTGATCGTCGAAGTGAAAAATCCGCTCTCGCCCGAGGAGCTCAAGAAAAAATTGATCGAGATTTGCCGCAACGAAGGCAAGCCGTTCGGCTATTACGTGGAAACTCTCGCTGGAGAAAATCCGCGGCTTCTCTACCGCGTATACCCCGACGGCCATGAGGAACTGGTCCGCGGCGCCGTTTTCGACGAACTCGATACGCGCACGTTGCGGCACGATCTGGTCGCGGCGGGAAATGATCCGCTCGTGAGCAACCGCGAAACTGGCGTTCCAAGCACGATCATCGCGCCGTCCTTCCTGATCGATGAACTCGAAGTGAAGCGCACGGACGATAAGAACGCGAAGCTGCCTGAATATCCGCCGCCGGCGCTGACCGGCAAGCAATAGCCCGCGCTACCTTCGCGGAAAATCGAATCGCAACCCAGCGCGAACCGTGATCGGCAGGCCGAGCTGCGGAACGGGCGTTGCGGCCGTTTCGTATTGCGCGTTGAAAAGATTTTCTCCCGCGACGAACAACTCGATTCCGCGGCCGATTCCGCGCGACGCCATCGCGTCGAGCACGAAGAAACGCCCGAGCGGAAACTGGTTCTGGTCGTCGTCGTACTGCAGGCCGACCATGCGCCCGTCGACGGAGAAGTTGATGCGCGAAGGATTCTGGTAGCGCGCCTGGAACGTGACCACGTGGTGCGGCACCTGCGCCACCCACAAGCCGACCAGCGCCGGATTCACCGGATACTGCGTCACCTCCGCGTCGACGAACTGGTAACCGGCCACCAGCTCGAAGCAGCTCGCGAGCTGCGCGGTCGCGTCCACTTCCACGCCCGGCGCGCGCGTGCGGCCCAGATTCTGGCGCTGCCGCGTGATCAACGTCGGCGTCGTCGTGAGCGTCACGTTGGCGATGGGATCGATGATTTCGTTGAGGAATACGGTGCTGCGAACCTGGAGGCGGTGATTCCAAGTGTCCACCGTCACTCCCGCTTCGCCGCCCGTGAGGCGCTCGGCCACCAGGTTCGCGTTCGATTGCGTGAGCGTGTTGCCCTGGCGAAAGGAGCGATACAGCTCATTGAGCGTCGGCGCGCGGAACGCGCGATAGATGGAAGCGGACCACGAAACATGCGAGGTCACGCGGTTGACCACGCTCAGCCGCGGATTGAAGACGTTGTACGACTGATTGGGATACACGGTGGTCGTCCCGGTCGTGGGCGCTGCGATCGGAATGCTGATGAGCGACGCGTCGAAGTTGCGCCAGTCGTCGAAGCGCGCGCTCGCGGAGAGCGTCCATCGCGGCGTAATCTGGATCAGATCCTCTCCGAAGAAGCCGATCGTGCGCTGGCTGCCTCCGGCGGATGTGTCGCGGCCCGCAGCCACAAGGAATTCGTGGCTGTGCCCGATTTCTTCGTGCGCGTCGAAACCGGCGACCAGCGTTTGGCGCTTGCCGAGTCCGCGCGACCAAACCGCCGAGCCGCCCACGCCTTGCGAGGGAACGGCCTGAACGTCCGTGAGGCTCTCGCTGTTGCGGTCGGCCGCGACGGAGGAAAAAGTTTGATTGTAGGTCTGCGAATCTCCGTAGAAGCGAAGCGTGAGCGAACCAGCGGCGCCCAACTGAAGATTTGCGCCGAGTGCGCCCTGAGCCAGGCGCGTGTTGTTGATCTGGTCGGGCGTTCCGTTAGCGCGAGACTCGTTCAGGAACCAACCGCGCGCGAAGACTTCGCTCGCAGCGCCGATCTTGCGGCCGATCATCAGGTCCGCGCTGCCATCCTCGACCCCAGCTTTCGTGTCGATGCTTCCGCGGTCCGCCTCGGGCACCAGAATGTATCCATCCGTGTGAAACACCTCGCCCGCGAACGAGGATTCCCAGCGGCCGGCTGTTCCGCCGGCCCACAAGGAAAGGTCCGGAGTGTTCTGGTTGCCGTAGGAAGTTTCAAGCGAAATGCCGGCTTGCTCCGGAGAACGCGTCAGGAACTGAACGACTCCACCGAGGGCATTGCTGCCGTAGAGACTGGAACCACCTTCCTCCGAGATCTCGATGCTCGAGATGGATTGTTCCGGAATCCGGTCCCAGTAGACCCAGCCGCCAAAGGGATCATTGAGCGGAATGCCATCTTCGAGGACGAGGGCACGGCTTGCGCCGCTGGCGCCGAGCCCGCGGAGCGAAACGCCTTCCGTGGTGGGATTCGCAGTCCGGCTACTGGCGCGCCGGAAAGTGCTGAAGCCCGGAACTTGTCGCAACGTGTCGTCAAGCATGAGCGTGGGAGTGGCCTGAATGTCCTGACCGGTCAAATCGGTGATCGACGGGCTCTCGCTCTCGGGGGTCGCGGCACGGGCGGCGGTGACAACGATTGTTTGCGCGAAGGAACCCGGAACGAGCGTGACGTCGAGCGTCACCTCGGGCGCGGTTCCTGCGCTCCATGCGCGTTGCACGACTTGAAAGCCGGCGGCCGTTACCGAAATCGTTCCGGATGTCGCGGGCACACCTTCGAAAGAGAAAGAGCCTGATGGAGCAGTGACTGTGTTTGCCGAATATGATCCGGCGTGGAGCGCGACTTTCGCGCCGGCCACGGCAGCACCGCTCGAGTCGCGGACCGTCCCGTCGATGCGGGCGCCTTGCGCAAACGCCGGAACTGCTGCAAAGACGAGTGCGAGCGGCGAGAGAATCAAACAGGAGGCGGCGATGGACCGGCGGGAAGCGAGCCGCAAAAGGAACAGTTCGCGAAGAAATGGAAGTTCGATGCCCACAAATGGTGTGCGCCTATGATATCGAAATCGCGGAAGCAGGGAAGTTAAACATTGGAGACCTGCCCGAAATACGGAGGGCAGTTCGTATGCTATCTTGGAGGCTTCGGGCCAGGGCAAGGAGAAGACTCGGGAGGAGGATCTGAATGGCCATGGCAACGCTGCGCCGCACCGATCGCGTCTCGCTCACGCTATTGCTGGAGGCTACGGGCAGAGACGTCAACGGGAAGGAATTCAAAGAGGCGGCGCGGACGCTCTTGATCAACCGGACCGGCGCCGTGATCGTGCTCAACCGGGAGCTGCAACCGGAGCAGCAGATACACCTGCGAAGACTCGCGCCCGCGGAAGTGCATCGCGAGGCTGACGTGCGAGTGGTGGGGCAGTTCGGGCGGCAAAAGGACGGCTTTCTGTACGGCGTCGAGATTCTTGACGACCAGAAGGACTTGTGGGGGATCGAGTTTCCTCCGATTGCGGACTCCGCGGAGGCGGTGGCGCGCATGCTGCTGGAATGCAGCTACTGCCGCAACCGGGAAGTGGCGTACCTGAACAATATCGAGCTGCAAGCCTTCGAAGCGAATCGCGGAATTGCGAGGCATTGCAAGACGTGCGGCGTGCCAAGCATCTGGGTGCAGGCTCCGCACGAGGACGAAAAGAAGATCGCAGCGCGCACGGCACGCGTGCGAAGGGCGTCCGAGCCAGAGCCGCCCGATGCCGAGCAGCGCGAGCGGACACGGTTGCGGCTGAAGACGCGCCTCACTGCGTGCGTGCGGCAGGCGGACGCGGATGATGAGCTGGCCGTCTGCGAGGACATTTCGCCGATTGGGATGTGCTTCCGCAGCAAGCGCCGCTACGACATCAACACGCCCGTGGAAGTAGCGGTGCCCTATTCGCCCGATGCAGCGAACATTTTCCTCCCCGCGCGGATTGTCTATTCAGAAGAAATGCCGAAGGCCGGATTATTCCGGCACGGGACGGAATACAGAAGAGTGGGGCCGCGCGCTCGCTGACCTATGCGGCCAAAAACGACGCTCAGGTCAGGGGACGACAACTGCTGAGCGCTCGCGCCCTCGGCGCGCGTGATAGTGCATCGCAATGTTCAGGTGAACGTTGCCGTTTGGCGTTTCGAACCGCAGAATCGTGGCTTCCGAGCTTTGTCCCGCCTTTTCGCATTGTTCCTGGGTCAAAACCTGTGGCGGCAGAACCTTGAATTGAAATCCGCGGTCGTTGAGTTGCGTGACGGCGTTGCCGATGACCATGTTCGCGAGTTCGCACACAGCCTCTGAGACGAGCGCGTCCGCAGCATCGACCTCGGCTCCCGCCAGGACGGCGGCGACCTTCGCCGCAACCTGCGGCTCCATGTCGAGAACGATCCGGCCTTCGATCTGTCCTTTGAACGTGACGACAGCGGCGAGACCTCTCTTGCGATAGCCCTCTTCCTCCATACTCAGATCGGCAATCGTCGCCGGAGCGTTCATCATCTCGGCGAGAACGGCGTCGAGCGAACCGATGAAGGGCTGGATCAGCTCCATTCGCATCGCTAGTTCTCCCCTCGCGCGCCAACCGGAGCGGTGACGCCGTCGTCGTTGAGAACGTACCGGATGATCTCGTAGAGCGCGTCGGGCTTCACCGGCTTCTGGACGAAGTGCCGCGCGCCCTTTTGGAGAGCCGCGAGAATGTTGTCC
The DNA here is from genome assembly GCA_035501415.1 of Candidatus Limnocylindrales bacterium. Classification (GTDB taxonomy): domain Bacteria; phylum Acidobacteriota; class Terriglobia; order Acidiferrales; family UBA7541; genus Palsa-295. The sequence goes on from DATJWH010000033.1 coordinate 100,929, forward strand.
TGGTAGCCGACGGACGAAACCATCACAACGCGAGCCTCGGGATGCTCCTGCACGATGCGCTCGACGGCCTCGATGCCTTCCATCTGGGGCATGGTGATGTCCATGAGCACGATGTCCGGCTTGGTGCGCGCGTACTCGGTGATCGCGGTGCAACCGTCGCCGGCCTCGCCGGCGATCTGGCCGCCGAACGATTCGATCATCTTGGCGAGACTCTTGCGCGCGAACACCGAGTCGTCGACGATGAGATATCGGACAGGCTGGTTATCCTTCTTTCGCGTGAGTGCCTCGAACTGTTTCATAACTGCCTCCTTCACTATCGCCTGCGAACAGAATTTTCTGGGACCGGCTCGGAGCCGGCTGTATTTCCCTCAGTCGAATCGGCCGCGCACCTTGCCTGGAGAATGGTGGCGATGCCCGAGAGCGAGACCACGCGCGTGACGAAGCCACGCTCAATCGCGGAGCGCGGCATGCTGTCAACGACGCACGTATCGGGGCTTTGCGCGATGGTGGTTCCCCCCGCGGCCTGAATCGCACCCATGCCCGCCGCGCCATCGTCGCCCATGCCGGTCATCAGGACACCGATGCTCCTGGCCCCGATTTCCTGCGCGACGGATTGAAAGAGAACATCGACGGAGGGCCGATGGCCGTTGACGCGCGGCTGATCGACCAGAATCGCAATGTTGCCGTGCTCCATTCTGCGAACCTTCATATGACGATTGCCGGGGCAGATGAGCGCGCGGCCGGCAAGAAGCAGATCGCCGGACTGAGCTTCCTTGACCTCAATCGCGGAGGACTCATTGAGACGCTTGGCAAACATGTCGGTGAAGCCTTCCGGCATATGCTGCACGATCAGCAGGCAGCCGGAGAAGTCCTCGGGCAACTGAGCGAGCAGATACTGCAGAGCGTTCGGACCGCCGGTGGAAATGCCGATGGCAATGACTCGCGAAGGCCAGCGAGGTTGCGCGGTAAGCGGCCGGGGCTCCTTGCGCTTGGGCGACGGCACCGTAATGATCATCTTCGGCGCGCCCGAACCGGCGGCGACCTTGATTTTCATCGCGAGTTCAGCGGCGATCTGCTCCAAACGTCCGGACGCCGCTTCCTGCGGCTTGGTGACGAAATCGAAAGCGCCGAGAGAAAGGGCGCGCAGAGTGATTGACGCGCTGCGCTCCGTGTGCGCACTGACGACGATGACAGGCACGCGATGCTTGCGCGTGATTTCGCGCAGCATTTCGATGCCGTCCATGCGCGGCATTTCGAGATCGAGCGTGACGACGTTGGGCCGCAGCTCCTCGATCTTCCTCAAGCCAATCGCGCCGTCCGCGGCCGTGCCGACAACCTCAATCGAAGGATCACGCAGCAACACCTGGGGAATGAGCTTCCGCATCAGGGCGGAATCATCCACGACGAGGACGCGGATTTTCTCGCTCATGCCGTGGCCCCCACCGGCGGGATGCGTGATAAGTACGAAATCACGGCCGGCACGTTGAGAATCAGGACGACGGTGCCATCGCCGAGGATCGAGGCGCCGCTGACGAGGGGAGACGTCACGAGACTATCCTCGAGAGCCTTGATCACCAGCTCTTCCTCGCCCATCAGGCTGTCGACTGCCAACCCAAAGCGGCGGCTCCCCGCTCCGATGATGATGACGAAGAGGCGGCGGCGATGATCGTCGACGGTGTGCAAGCCAAGCTTGTGGAGGCGGACGAGGGTCAGGACCTGCTCGCGCAACTGGAATACCTCGGAATTCTCGACGCGATGGATTTCCTGCTCCGTGATCCGCGTGATTTCTACGACGGACGCGAGAGGCACGGCGTAGAGGCGTCCGTTGACGCGAAACAGCAGAGCCTGAATGCTGGCGAGCGTCAGCGGAACGAGCAGCCGGAACGTGGTGCCCCTGCCCGGCTCGCTTTCGATTTCAACGGAGCCCTTCAGGGCCTCAAGAGACGACTTCACCACATCGAGGCCGACGCCGCGGCCTGAGATTTCAGTGATTTCGTCGGCGGTGCTCAAGCCCGGCGCAAAGACAAGCTGAAGCGCTTCCGACTCATTCAATCGAGCGGCTTCTTCTTTAGTTATGATCCCGGTCTCGATGGCGCGGCGGACAATCTTCGCGCGGTCGAGGCCGCGGCCATCGTCCGAAACTTCGATGACGACATGATCGCCTTCGTGATAGGCGTCGAGACGAATCGTGCCGCGTGCGGGCTTGCCTGCGGCGGTGCGATCCGGCGCCAATTCAATGCCATGGTCGGCCGCATTGCGAACGATGTGGGCGAGCGGCTCGGCGAGAGCGTCGAGGATTCCCTTGTCGAGATCGGTGTTCTGGCCCGAGATATCGAGGCCGATTTCCTTGTTGCGAAGCTTCGCAACGTCGCGAACGGTGCGCGGAAAGCGGCGGAAAAGCTGCTCGACGGGCACCATGCGAATCTTCATCACAGATTGCTGCAGCTCTCCGAGGACGCGGGACTGAAAGGCAAGAGCGTCCGCGAACTTGCCACGCAGCGGATCTTTCGCGTGGAGGCGCTCAAATTCAGCGATGGTTCGCTGGAGCATGGACCGCCCGATGATGAGTTCGCCGACGAGATTCATCACGGTGTCGATGCGGCCGGCGTCGACGCGCAAGGTGTTTTCGGCGACGGCGTGAGCCAAGCCTGCAGCGTGCGCGGATTCAGAAGGTTCTTCGGCAGACGCGGACGCGGGCGCGGGCTGCGAACCCGCGGCCTTGATGCCGGCGGAGACCGCGGCGGCCTCGGACTCCAAGAGAATTTCGAGCAGGTCGCGCGGCACCGATTGAGGCGGAGCGGCCTTCTCGATGTCGATTTTCGTCACAACGGACGGAACGCGGCAGTGCTGGCGAATCCAATCGAGAGACTTCTTGCTCGAGAGGGCGGCCTCGATGAGCTCGATGCGGTCCGCGGGCGCAACATTCTGCGGATGCAGGGCGAGAACAGTTCCGGCGGATTCCAGGGCTTTGCGGGCCAACTCGAAAGCGGCAGCGGGAAGGAGAGCCTCCAGATCCAAATGAAGCGCGACGCGATAGACGGATTCTTTGCGCCGGAAGGCTTCGGCGATCATGAGGCTTTCGTATTCGGTCCACTCGAATTTCGCTGTAGCGGCGGATTTCGGAGCGACGGCGCCCGGTTTTGCGAGGAGCTGACGGATGCGATCGCGAAGCGCGACTCCATCGGGCGGCTGGAGATTGCCGCGATAGGCGGCGAGCATCTCGTGGAAGGTGTCCGCGGCAGTGAGCACAACTTCGGCAATCGAGCCCGCGTTCTCCTTCGCCAGCTCGGGAGTCAGGACGTCCTCGAGTTCGTGGGCCAGCTCGCTCAACTGGCGGAAGCCGCAGGCGGCGGAATCGCCCTTGAGAGTGTGGACGGCGCGGCGAACGCTGCGCAGGCTCTCGCGGTCCTTGGGATTCTCCTCGAGGGCCAAGCCGGCTTCGTTCATGCCCTGGAGAATCTCCTCGGCGCTCTCAAAGAAAAGATCGCGGAGCTCGGAGGACCGATCGTCTGGCAAGAAGGTCACTGAGCCCCCTCAATGCGCTGGTAGACGGTCGCGTTGTTCTCGTGAATCATGTGGAACTTCGTAGTGAGGCCGAAGAGGCTCTCGGCGTGCCCCACGAAGAGATATCCTTCCGGATTGAGACAGCGATAGAACTTTTCGATGAGGCGCTTTTGCTCGGCTTCGTCGAAATAGATCATCACGTTGCGGCAGAAGATCGCGTCGTTGCGCTGCGGAAGGTATTCGGTCTTCAGGTTGTGGAAGTCGAACTGAACGAGATCTTTCAGCGTCTGCTTGACGGCGTACTTATCGCCCACTTTGTCGAAGTAGCGAAGGCGGCAGGTGTAATCGACGGACTCCATCTGCGGCTCGTTGTAGGTGCCCTGCTGCGCGGTGAGCAGCGCAGAATAGTTGATGTCCGACGCGAGGATTTCGACTTTCCACGGCGGCGGGATCAGCGGCTTCGGCGTCGGCATCTCGAAAGGCAGCGGATTGCGGAGGTAGTAGTAGGCCAGCGCGTCGCACACGAGAATGGCGAGCGTGTACGGTTCCTGGCCGGTGGAGCAGCCGGCGCTCCAGATGCGCAGCGACCAATCGCGGCGCTCCTGTTTTTTTTTCAGGATCTCCTCGAGCACGACTTTTTGGAATAGTTCGAGCTGCGGACGAATGCGGAAAAAGCTGGTTTCGTTGACCGTGAGATTCTCGAGGAGCGCCGTCAGCTCCTGCTTGCCCTCGCGGCTGGTGAGCAGGCGGTAATAGCTGTAAAACGATTCCATCTGACAAGCTTTCAAGCGGCGCTGGAGGCGGTCGCGAAGGAAGTGGGTGCGGCGCTCGTCGAAGTACATGCCGCATTCCTGATAGACGAGCGTCTGGAGCAGCTTCAGTTCCGCGTCTGTCAGAGGCACCTGCGTGGTCAGTGTGGACATGAAATCCTCAGTGATTGCTCCGGCTCCGCGTTTCGCTCCGCCTATGCGCGCCGTTCTTCGCCGGCGGGAATGGCACCGGCGGACTCGGCAAATTCCTCGAGGCGGCGCAATTCGCCGCGCTTGAGGATGCTGGCGAGGTCCAACAAAATAACCAGGCGGCCCTTCAGTTTCCCCACGCCTGTGATGTAGCTCAGCTCGCCTTCCTGAAAGACGTTTTGCGGCGCCTCGATCTCAGACGGCGGAATCCGGAGGACTTCCGACGCGGAATGCACGAGGAGACCGATGACGCGGTTTTCCATCTCGACGACGACGATGCGATTTTTCCTGCTCGGCTCGAGCGACGACTCGCCGAAGCGCTTCCGCAAATCGACGACGGGAATGATGCGGCCGCGGAGATTGATGACGCCTTCGATGTAGTCGGGCGCGTTGGGAACGGAGGTGATCTCCGGAACGCGGACGATTTCGCGAACCGTTGCGATCGGAAGAGCGAACGTTTCGCGACCGATGCGAAAACCGACGAGCTGGAGATCCTTTTCCATGGCGCTGAGCGCTCCTTAGGAGCGAACCAGTTCCGCGTACTCCGAAGCATCCGCCCGGTTTGCGAAGGCTTTTCTCGCGCCTCGGCGCGGGTCGGCTGAATGATCCTCGAGGGCGAACCGGTCCATCGATTCGAGCAAGTTGCGCGAGAGCTTCGACATCTGCTCGGCCGCGGCGGCGAGCTCCGTGGAACTGGAGGTCGACTGCTGGACGAGTTCGCGCATGCGCTCCATGGCTCGAACCACGGCCTGGGCGCCGGAGGCCTGCTCCTCGACGGAGGAATTGATTTCCTGAGTGATTTCAGTGAGGCGATTCGTGGCCTTGGCAATCTGCGAGGAGCCGTTGGACTGCTCCATGGTGGCCGCGCCGATCTCCTGAGAGAACTTATAGACTTCGGAGACGACGTTCGAGATTTTCTCGAGAGCGACGCTGAGGTCCTTGTTGAGCGTGAGACCCTCCTGGACCATCGTGGTGCTGTGCTCCATGTTCTCGACAGCTTCGCGAGCTTCCTTCTGAATTCCCTGAATCAGCTCGGAGATTTCCTTCGTGGATTGCGTGGACTTTTCCGCGAGCTTGCGGACTTCCTCGGCGACGACCGCAAAGCCGAGGCCGTGTTCGCCGGCGCGCGCCGCTTCGATCGCGGCGTTCAGGGCGAGCAGGTTGGTCTGCTCGGCCAAATCGTCGATGACTTCGATGATCTTGCCGATGTCATCGGCGCGACGGCCGAGAATGTCAATGATTTCGGCGGAGGACTGAATCGCCTGGCTTGTGCGGTTGAGGCCGGCAGTGGCCTTGTCCATGGTGACCATGCCGGTCTGCGCCTCTTCGCGCGAGCGATGCGAAATGTCGACGAGGAGTTTGGCGGTATCGGCGACGCGTTGGATGGAGGTGACCATCTGATCGATGGACGCGGAAGTTTCCGCGACGCTCGAGGCTTGAACCTGCGTGTTCTTCACAACGTTTTGCACGTTGATGCTCATCTCGTGCATGGTGCTGGTGACTTCATCGATTGCGGACGCGGCTTGCACGCTGACCTTTGCGGATTCGTCCGAAGCGCCCGCCATCTGTCCGGCGCCGCTCGCGACTTGGGCGGCGCTGTCGCGAACCTGGCGGACAATGCTGCGAAGTCCATCCGTCATTCCCGCGAAGGCTCTTGCCATCGTGTCGTTCTGCGAGCGCGGCAGGATGGTGACGGAAAGCTGTCCCTCCGCGATGGCGGTCGAGACCGAAGCCATTTCGCGCAGATGGGTGATCATCTTGTTGAAATTGTCGGCGAGAATTCCGACCTCATCCATGCGGCGAATGTCGATCGATTGGTCGAGATCGCCTGTGTCGCCAATCCGGTGAGCAACTTCGATGAGGTGGTAGAGCGGATCCTTGATTGACTTTGCCGTTCGGAAAGCAACGAGGCAGCCCAGAACGATGGCAAAGAGCGTACCGGCCGTCGTAACGACTGCGTTGAACTTGGTCGCCGACGTGGCCGACTGATTGGCGTCTTCAAAGGATTTGCGCACATCGCGGCTGGCGTCGTCCAACACGCCAGAAGACTTGTTCACCCACGAAGAAGGGTCGTGCTGGAGGTAATAGATCTGCAGGTCCGAAACGGTTGCATCGCCGGCATCTACCTGATGGCGCTTGGCAATCATCGGCTTGGCGAAATTCTCGGCCCAATCACGTTCGTTCTGCTCGACCTGAGAGAGCTTGGACCGCAGATCGGCGTCGGTCGTTTTTGCTCCGTCGATCTGCAGAGCTTCCTGCAAATCGTTGATGCCTTTGTTGGTCCTGTCCTCGTCCCGCAGGTCGCCGCTCAGCAAGTAGCTTCCGAGAGACAGCTGGTTCTGCATCAATTGAGTACGCACCTTCTCGATCGACTCACCATCCTCTTGCCGGGCGGTGACAGTCGCCCGGGCCGTGTATTCGCGGGTGACCGTGATGACGTTAATGACGAACAGAACGAGCATGATCGCCAGGACGGCTCCAAATCCGACGTAGAGTTTCTTGCTAATCGTCATTGAAAAACCTCCGCTCCCCCCTGCGTTGCTCGAAGCGCCCTTGGTGTGGTCCACGTGAATCAATTCCTTGCCGGCGGCGCGAAGTCGATTTCGATAATTTCTGTGGTGTCCTTCGGAGCCGGCTCGAAGCGCCATCGCTTCACCGCATCCACAGCCGAACTCGCAAAAACGGGACTGCCGCCAACCACGCGGGTGGACGTCACGCGACCGTCGGCCGAGATAGTGACCTCGATTTTGACTTTGCCGGCGAGATTCAATGGCCTTGCGATCTGCGGATAGTCGGGAAGGATCTTCGTCTTCACCTTTCTCTTCGCAGCCTCGGTGGAAGGGTCTTGGGCAGCCGTTTTGGGCGCAATCATCGTCAACGTACCCGCCAGCAGGGTGGCCCCAATCGCCAGACTGACGAGTCTAAGCGTTGCCTTCACAGTCTTCTCCTCCAGAGCACAAAAGCCCCTGATGGAAATGCAACGGCGATGCCATGTGCGCGGGGTAATTCTCCGTGTTGTTCGATCGAAACCGAACCTACGGAAGTCGTTCTGGCTTAATGAGTTAGAGGAGATGCGGATCCAGGAGGCTCGGAACCTGGTCCAACGATTGCGTCTCAAGCGCCGGGCGCGTCGCGTGAGTGAGTCTCACCTTGCGACATTGTTTCGATTACCGCTTAGAGCACCTGATGGGCGGCATTTCTTGACTCAAAATGAGATTGCGACGTAACGTCAATTTGGAACCACACGCGAGCGACAGCCCAGGCATTCATGCGCACACTGAAGAAAACTGTACAGATTCCTTCGAGGTTCACCGGGCCGTTCGAGAGCCTGCTGGCCCAGTTTTCGGCCGCGACGCTCGAGCTAAACCCTTCGGTGGGCGCGCCGGAGTTTGCCCGGCGATTGACGGCGCGCGCTTCGGAAATGCTAGGTTCGCGGGCGGCGATTTTGGCTCTGAGGGGCTCGGGAGGATGGGAAATCGCAGCGATCAGCGGGCCTGCGGAGCGTTGGGACGCTGCCACAAGGGCCCGCGTGGCGAACGCGTTGGCGGAGCAATCGCTGGCGCCAAATGCGGTGCGGTCCGGTGCAGCGGCTCGGCTGCTCGGCCATGAGCTGGCAGCGGACTTGAATTGGAAAGAGGTTGCGCTGGCGCCACTAAAGGATAGCGAGGGCGAATCACTGGGGATGCTCTGCCTGGTGGATCTGGATCGAGAGCTTTCGCATACCGAACGCCAACTTCTCGAAGCCCTGGCCAGCCACGCCGCCGTCGCGCTCGAAAACGCCCAGCTTTTCTCGCGAGTGGAGCAATCGCGCAAGCAATGGGTGGAAGACTTTGACGCGATCTCCGATTTCATTATCGTGCACGACTCGAAGGACTGCGTGCTCCGGCTGAATCAGGCTCTCGCCGAAGAATTGGGTATTCGCTTGACCGAAGCGATCGGGCGGAAGATGGGCGACCTGAAGATCCTGGGCACGGCCCAGCGAGCAGAGTGCTCGTTCTGTCGCGACCCACATGCCGAACGCGAAGAGCATATCCACACGGCCTCCGAGCGGACGTACCTGGTTTCAACATCGCGCCTTTGTGCCCACAACGAGAATGCGTTTCGCACCATTCACGTGCTGAAGGACATTACCGACCGGCGTGAAGCCGAGCGGCGCTACCGGCGCGAGCGCGATTTCAATCGAAACATTCTAAACAACACGCAAAGCATGATTCTGGTGCTCGATACCGCGGGCTTGATCAGCTACGCGAACAGGCGCTGCTTCGAATCGGGATACCGCGAGGCGGAACTTCTGGGCCAGCTGTTCACGGAAATCGTGGCGTCGTCACATCGTTCGCTGGTGGCCGAGTCGCTCGACCGCGCGCTGCAAGGCACGCCGATCACGAATCTCGAGATTCCGATTTTGCGACGCAATGGAGCGCAGGGGCAGTTTTCAATCAGCCTGAGTCCTATGCGGGACGACCAGGGGGTCATCAACAGCGTTGTCGTGGTGATGACGGACGTGACAGACGCCGCGGACCTTCAGGCGAAACTGATGCACACGGAGAAAATGGCCGCCCTCGGTCAGCTCGTCTCCGGCGTGGCGCATGAAGTGAACAACCCGCTCGCCGCGATCGTGGGATTTACGGATCTCTTGCTCGAGAATCCGGAAGTGCCCCAGTCGGCGAAGGATGAACTCGGCGTGATTCTGCAGGAGGCGCAACGCACCCGCGCCATTGTCCAGAATCTGCTGAGCTTCGCGCGGCAAATGCCGGCGCAGCGCGAATCCGTACAAATCAACGGAATCCTGCGGCAGACGGTGAAGCTGCGCGCTTACGATTTCTCGAATCACGGAGTCGAACTGCGGGAGGACTACGACGAAGAGCTCCCGCTGGCGCTGGGTGATTCGCACCAGCTCCAACAGGCCTTCCTGAACATTCTGAACAACGCCTACGATGCGGTCCAGGAGACGCGAAGGCCCGGCAAGATCGAGATTCGTACGATGCATGAGAAAGACCGCCTGGAAATCTCTTTCCGAGACAACGGGCCGGGAATCTCGCATCCCGACCGGATCTTCGACCCCTTCTTTACGACGAAGGAAGTTGGCAAAGGGACGGGACTGGGCCTCAGCATCTGTTACGGAATCGTGCGCGCGCATCGCGGAGAGATCATCGCGCGAAATAATCCGGACGGAATCGGATGCACGTTCACTGTTCGCCTGCCGATCGCGATGAATGCCGCCGAATTGCTTGCGGCCGAGGCGTCGCAATGAACTTCACCGTAAGCGCGCCGGTCGAGCCTCGCTCCAGGATTCTCGTGATCGAGGATGAACCTTCCGTCGCTGCATTCCTGCGTACCGCGCTCGAACGCCGGGGCTACGAAGTTGTCGGCGCGCCGTCCGCCGCAGAGGGATTGCAGCTGCTCGCCTCCACCGATTTTCGCGGCGTTATCTCGGATTTCCGCACCCCCGGCGGCATCAACGGCACCGACGTGCGCGACTGGCTGCTGCGTCACCGGCCCAACCTCGCCAATCGAATCATTTTCATTACCGGCGATACGGCGAGCCCCGAAACGATTTCCCTGCTTGCACAAGCAGGCACCCCTTGTGTTGAGAAACCATTCCGCGTCCATCAACTCATGGCCGCAGTGGAGAAAGCGATGGGCAAGCCATGAGAGACGAGCAGCGTCTGCGACTGCTGGTGGTCGACGACGAGCAAAGCATTCGGCGCCTTTGCATGACGGTCGGCCAGGGCTTGGGCTTCCTTTGTTCCGAAGCCGAGACTGCCGAGGCCACCCTGGAAGCAGTGGAAGTGGCGCCTCCCGATTTGGTTGTCACGGACTTGAAGCTTCCAAGCCTTTCCGGCGTCGATTTGCTCCGCAAGATCAAGGCGCTCCTTCCGCACACGGAAGTAGCGATCATGACGGGCCACGGCTCGATCGAGTCAGCGGTTGAAGCGATGCGACACGGCGCGTACGACTACATCGAGAAGCCGTTCCGGGTCGAGCGGCTGAGGCAGCTGCTGCAGCGCATGGCCGAAAAGGTGCGTCTGGTGACGGAAAATCAGTTCCTGCGCGAGCGCGTGAATACGGATACGAAGCTCGAAGGAATCATCGGCTCCTCTACGAAGATTCAGGACGTCATGCGGATGGTCTCGCGCCTGAAGGACACGCGCACGCCCGTATTGATTACGGGCGAAAGCGGCACCGGAAAAGAATTGGTGGCGCGAGCCATTCATTTCCACGGCCCGCTAGCGCAGATGCCTTTCATTGCCGTGGACTGCGGCGCCCTGGTTCCCACGCTAATGGAGAGCGAGTTGTTCGGCCATGAAAAGGGCGCGTTTACCGGAGCGATGAAGTCCAAGCACGGCCTCTTCCACGCAGCGAACGGCGGAACGATTTTTCTCGACGAGATCGGCGAACTTCCCCTCGAAATGCAGGCGAAGCTTCTCCGCGTGCTGCAGGAAAAGGAAGTGAGGCCCGTCGGAAGCAACGACAAGGTGCCAGTCGACGTTCGCGTGATCGCCGCGACGAACCGGGATCTGGAGGCCTCCTACCGGGCGGGAACCTTTCGCAAAGATCTCTATTTCCGCTTGAATGTCGTCACGGTGCACCTGCCGGCCCTTCGCGAGCGCAAGTCGGACATTCCGCAACTGGTGCATTGCTTCCTCGATCGCTACGCTCCGGGCGAGAGCACGCAGGTGACGCCCGCCGCGATGAAAGGCTTCCTGCAATACGATTGGCCGGGAAACGTGCGCGAGCTTGAGAATTGCATCGCCCGTGCCGTGGCGCTCGGCGACCGCAAGATGATCGACGTCGACGATTTGACACCCGAAATTCGCGGCGCGAACGATTCGGCCATCGCGCAAGAAGATGCCGCATCGCTTTCCACCACGGCGCTCGCCGACCTCGAGCGGATGACGATCCTGCGCGTCTTCGAGCAAGCCGGCGGCGATAAGGCCCTCGCCGGACGAATGCTGGGCATCAGCCGCGCGACGCTCTATCGCAAGCTCAAGCGCTACAACATTCCTCTCCGCGCGTCTCACAAGCAACTCGTCGGAGCCGCCGCTCAGGATTAGCTCGTAGTCTCATTTCCCGGCGGTCTCAATTCTCGATGGCCGGACGCGACGGCTGAAAGCGTGAGACGCCGCGTGTCAGCCTGAGACGGCCAGAAACCAATCGGAAATTACACCTCCCACAACCCTAATGGAATGAACGGTTTAGATTTCGACGGCCGTCGAAGATCTTTGGTCGCCCTCTTGCATTCCCTCTCTGACGGAATTGTATCCGTGTAGCTGTGTCTGGCCGGAACTGATGGAAGTTTGCAGGATAAGCCAGACGGCACGCTTGGGGATTTCGTGGCAAATCAACTCGGAGCCGATACCGTAGCCGCGGGGCAAACGTGCGTGGAGAAGCTGGCTCAGCTTTTCCCGAACGCGTCGCCCGTGCGCCTTCCCGTTCGAGTCATCACGACGCGCGCGGGCCGGCGTTCGCAGGAAAACACGGTCATCGAGTTCGGAACGGCACACGAAATCCTCTTCGCCTCGACTCTTCCGCTTGAGTTCGAGGACCGGGTGCGCGTGGTGAATTCGGATGGTTCACTTGATGCGAAAGCAAAGGTCGTAGCCGTTCGTTATCACGACGGCCAAAAGGCCGTGGGAGCGCGATTCATCGGCGAGGTCAGCCACTGGATCATCAAACTATGAGCCCGAAAAATCCTGTCACGACGATGCCCCCGGCCTCCGGTGCAAAGAATGCCGCTTCCAGTGGTGCGGAATTTGCGGCGCAGTGGCACGAAGCGCGCCAGGCCTACCCGCTCTATGCGGCGCTCGCGAATCAATTCGGTTTTGCGGCGCCGCCGCATCCGGCCGGCGAATTGCCTCCGATCCGGCCCACGCGTGACGTGTTCGACCAGGATCTGGCGTGGATGGATTCGGTCGACGAAACGGTTCGTGCTTATCAGATTCGGCAGCTTCCGCCGGAAACGCTCAACGCAAACGAAGAGACGCTTCGCGCCTTCATCCACCGGCAGTTGCGCAAGCAGGACAAGACCACCGTCGACCGCGACAAGATCGACCTTCTGCTGGTTCAGTATTTCGCGCTGTGCGCTCCCGAAGAGCTCTATCGAAACGAGATTCGCCTGAACGACGTGGCGGACGTGCTGCGGCCCGTTCTCGCGCAGGCCGATGCCACGCCGCTCGAATGGTGCCAGCCTCTGGATCAGATTCTCGAAAAGGTCGGGCAATGCCACAGCTTGCGCGACATGCTCGAAGCCGGCTTGCTCGAGCAGGGACGCATGCTAAAGGACGCAGCCGGCTGCATGTTCTATGACCCCGCTGCCCTGGTCGCTTTCGTCCGGTTCAATTTCCTTCTGCGACGCGCCTTCATCCATTTGCTGCATGCGGACCTGAGCGCCGTTCGCCAGGCCGTGGAGGCTTTGGACTCGCGCGGGGTGAAAACCGTCGATTGCCGCCGCGCCGGCTTTTCCGCTGCCGAGACTACAACGCAGCTTCGATTTTTCTGCGAGAACTGGCGCCAGCCGTTTCAGAAGGATTACACGGAGAATTCCGTCACGCGCGCCTTCGAGCAATTGCTTGCGCTGCGCACGGACCTGGAGGAAGCGCTAGGGCTGCGTTCATCCGCGCATTCTGATGTCCCTGTAGCAGAGGCAAAGGCAGAACCGGCTCCCGAAGCGCAGGAGAGCGAGCCGGCCGCGCAGTCTTCAACACCTCCGCCAACGCCAAGCACGCCGCACGTCGAGCCAGCCGCGAACGCCCAGGCCCCCGCCGCGCCGGCTTCCGCGACTCCGCAGAAGGCCGAGGTGAAGACTCCTGCACCTTCGGCTCCTCGCAAGGCGTCGTCGCTCGCCGGCGACACACCTGCGGCGCCCACCGCCGCCGCCGAGGCTGAGAAGTGCCTCGAAACAATTTGGGAACAGCTCATCGCGGCGCCTCCGTCTCGAGGCCGTTCCATGTCAACCGTAGTCCTGCAGGATACGAAGGTCCTGCTCTCCTCGTGGGAAGTCGCGGCGTTCGTCGCGGAAGGCGGACAAGAATCAGAAGACCTTCGCCGCGCCGTCGTTGCACGCGCGTTGCTTGGTGTGGCCATGGACCAGAGAAAGCGATCCGGCGAAGAAACAGCGTTGGCGTCGGCTCTTGTCCTTGCTCGAAGCGAAGTTTCGTATTTCCAGGGACGAGTCGAACAAGCCAAGCGCGCGAAGAATACCGAAGCCGCGGTGAATCTCGGAATCAGCACAAAGCGGCTGCTCTCAGTCATTGAAGAAGCGGAAAAACTCCAGCCCTGACCCAGGAAGGAACTGAGGCCCTTGAATCAAGCCGGCGTCCTCATCGTCTCGGACGATACGGAGTTCGCACGCACCGTCGCTGCGAGCTGGCAAGCCGAGAAGCATGCGCCCGAGATCACGTTGGTCACAAGCGACGTCTGGCATCCCTCCGGTGAGGAAGGGTACGCGCTCGTAATCGTGGGCCCGGTTCATCACCTCAAGCCGAGAGAGATTTTTTCTGCCGTCGCGTTCTCTCCGCTGGTTGCAATCGTGTACGTCAGCAGCGACGAAAGAGAATCCACGCAGCTTCGCGCGGAATACCCGCAGTTGCTCGTCATTCCCTTTCACGACGGCTGGCCGCGGAATCTGATTGCGGTCTCGAGCGAGGCTTTCCGGCGCATCGAAGCGGTGGCCCGCGCGCAACGCGCCGAGCGCCTGGCCCTCGAACTCCAGCGATACGCGACGCTGGGGCGCTACATGCTCGAAGTGCGCCCCAGCGTCAACAACGCGCTGACGTCCGTACTCGGCAACGCCGACCTACTTCTGCTTGAACCGGCGCGAGTCTCCGGCGACTCGCGCGAGCAGATGCAGGCCATCCACGCGATGGCGCTGCGTCTCAACGAAATCATGCAGCGGTTCTCATCGCTGGCCAGCGAAGTCCGTGCGAATGAGAATGAGTCTCAAGCTGAGACGATTGCAGTGATTCCTGGAGGTTTCGGCCGGCGCTGATTCGCTGCGGGAACGCGGTAAGTCATTTGCTTAGTGAGAGTTAGCAGCTCGTTCGCAGAACGCGAACACCACTCCGGTGGTGGCGAAGGAGTTGCAACTGTCTTTGTCGGATATCTCTGCGGAGTGGAGGAACGGCTGTGGTGAAGAAAATCCTGGTTGTCGATGATTCGCAAGCGGAAGTGAAGTTGATGCTGTCGATGTTGCAGCAGGGCGGCTTTCATTCGGTCGGCATTTCGGACCCGACCCGTATCGAAGAAGCCATCGAAGAGGAACGGCCCAACGTCATTCTCCTCGACGTCGTGATGCCACAGCGCAACGGCTTTCAGGCTTGCCGTGAGCTGAAGAGCCAGGAGCTCTACTCGAAGATTCCCGTAATTCTCGTCACCTCGAAGACGGCTCTGAGCGACCGCTACTGGGGCGAGCAACAGGGAGCGAACGGCTATCTGACCAAGCCGTTCACGCCCGATGAGTTGATCAACACGGTGAAGAGGTTTGCCTGATGGGCGACCTGCACGACAACGCGGCACTGCCCGTGGGGCTCGAAGGCGCCGACTTCATCGAAAGCGAAATCTTCGCTGAAGAGCGCCGGCCCGAGCGGCAGTACTGCGTTTTTCGCGCTGGCCGCGAGCGCTTTTGCCTCTCGGTGCTGGAGGTCGAAGAAGTGGTGGATTGGCCGATTGTGACGCGCATTCCTCTGGCTCCGGCGTTCCTTATGGGAATCTTCAATCTCCGCGGAACGATCGTGCCGCTCGTCGACATCGCCTTCACCGAAGGCCGGCGCCCGGGATTGCTGCCGAAGCACGTGGTTGTGGCCGCGCTGAAGGGCGATGCCCATCACGAAGATCTGCGCCTGGGCATCGCTGCCGACGAAGTGATCGGCACCTACTCGGCCACCGAGGATGCCTTGCTCGATCAGGCTCCCAGCGAAGTGCCGCACTGCCGCGGGATGCTGCGCCACGAAGATCGGCTCGCCCTGGTGGTGGACCTTCGCCGTTTGACGGACGTTTTTCCGGTTCCTGTGATTTGAGGATGAGAGCAATGATTCTCGGCTCCGATTTCGGAAGTTTCTTGGGCCATGCGATTTGGCGGTTCGCAAGCGCCGCTCAGCGGCAGGCGAGCGGGCGCGCTTCTGGGAGGAAGTCATGAAATCTCGTTTGAGTTCGACCATCTGGCTGCTGGCGTTCTGGATCGCCGCAGCCCTCTTCGGGACGCTGGGACTCGGCTACTACGCCGGCCAGCACGCCACCGAATCCACGAGTCTGCCCGGAGGCGCGAACGGAGCCTTGCTCGGGGCGGTCGCGCTGGCAGTCCTGGGCGCGCTCTCGATCATCATGGTTCTCAGCAAGCGCGTGGTCAAGCCGGTGGACGAGCTCGCCAAGTTCTCCGAGCGCCTCGTCGCCGGCGATTCCCGCGCGCGCGCCGATATCGACAGCAACGATGAATTTTCGTTCATCGCCGAGAACTTCAATCGCAGCGCCGCCAAGGTCGCGCATGCCGTCACAAATCAACAGGCACAGGATTCCCTGCAGCGCAGCATCACGGACCTGCTCAATACCATCAATCAGGTGGCTCGCGGCGACCTCACCATCCGCGGTAAGGTGACCAACGACGCGCTCGGCAACGTCGTTGATTCCGTCAACTTCATGCTTGACAACTTCACCAAGGTTCTCGAGCGCGTCCGCAAGGCCGCCATCGACGTCAGCACCAGCGCCAATCAGATTCTTGAAGCTGCCGACGAAATGACCGCCGGCGCCACCCAACAGGACCAGGAAATCACCAACACTTCGTCGGCCGTCGAAGAGCTCACGGTTTCGATGAAGCAAGTGTCGAACAACGCCGAGGCCAGCGCCGAAGCCGCGCGCCGCGCCCTCGACGCGGCCGAGCAGGGCAACCGCGCCGTGCGCGACACGCTCGAAGGAATGCAGCGCATTCGCGCTTCGGTGCAGGCCACTGCAAAGAAGATCAAGTCCCTCGGAGACCGCTCCCTCGAAATCTCCGAAATCATCAACGTCATCAACGACATCACCGAGCAGACGAACTTGCTCGCTCTCAACGCCGCCATCGAGGCCGCGCGCGCCGGTGAAGCGGGCCGCGGTTTCGCTGTCGTCGCCGACGAGGTTCGCAAGCTCGCTGAACACTCCCGCAGCGCGACGAAGGACATTGCAGCGCTCATCAAGGCGATTCAGGCCGAAACGAACGAGGCCGTGGTCGTCATGGAAGAAGGCACTCGCGAAGTGGAAGTCGGTGCTGGCCTGGCCGATCAGGCCGGCAAGGCGCTGGAGGCGATTTCGAGCGTCGTGCGCCAATCCGCCGAGCTGGTCCAGGAAATTTCGCTCGCGTCGAAGCAGCAGGTGCGCGGCACAGAAGGCGTGGCGAACGCGATGCAAATTATCTCCGGCATCACGCGGCAGACCACCCAGGGCGCCCGCCAGACCGCATCGACGGTGGGCAACATGGTGAAGCTCTCGGAGCAGCTAAACGAGGCCCTTGCACAATTCCGGTCGCAGTCGGGCCGGCAGGCCGCGGAGCCGGTTGAGGAAGCACGGCCGTCGGTACCCGTGGGCGCTCATCGGTAACGCCACGTCCCGCTGCGGCGTGAAGGCGTGCGCGCTGAAGCGTGCTGGACATGAAACAGCATTCAGCCACCAACGCGAAGCTCACGGAGGCCGAGCTCGACGACATTCGGTCGCTCATCGAGGAGCGTTCGGCAATTTTGTTTGATGCGTCGCGCGAGCGCTTCTTTTCGACGCGCGTGCGCGAGTACATCGACGAGAAGGGCTGTTCCGGCGGAAGCGATCTGCTGCGGCATGTGCGCAGTTCGAGCATCGAGTACGAAGCGCTGCTCGAGCGGCTCCTGACGCAAGAGACCTCGTTCTTCCGGTATCCGGGCGTTTACGACGCGATCGAAAAAAAGATTCTCCCCGAGGTTCAGGGGAAAAAGTTTTGGGAGAGCCCGCGAACCCTCCGCATCTGGAGCGCGGGCTGTTCCACGGGCGAGGAGCCGTACTCGATCGCAATCACGCTATGCGATTCGCTGAAGTTTGCCGAGGCATGGGAGATCGAGATTCTCGCCACGGATGTCAGCCGCCGCGCCCTGCGTCACGCGGAGCGCGGCGCATATTCCCGGCGCAGTTTGCAGGACGTTTCCCTGCGCCAGGTGGAAACGTATTTCACCGCTACGAAGCACGGCTTTCAGGTGAGGCCGCGCATCCGGCGGATGGTTTCGTTCGCGCAGATGAATTTGGCCGAGGCCGAGTCGGTGTACGTCGGAAAGTTCGATTGCATCTTTTGCATGAACGTCCTGATGTATTTCTCCGAGGAGCGCCGCCTCGCCATCCTGCGCCGCTTTTATGACGCGCTCGAGCCCGGCGGATATTTCTCGCTGGGCCACGCGGAGACGCTGACGAACGTGCCCGTGAAGTTCGAGCCCGTCGTGCTGGGCGATTGCCGCCTCTATCGGAAACCGGCGGCGGCCGCTGTCCGTCAGGCGCCTGTGCTTGTGGAGGGAAGGCTGTGAGCGGGCCGAACCAGGAATCAGTCGAGCTGTTCCTGCAGGAGGCGTCCGAAAACCTCCAGTATCTGCGGGAGTACTCCGGCTTGCTGCAAGAGCCGCAGACCAGGCCTGAAGATCTCGAAAAGCTCTATATCTCCGCCCACACGCTCGCCGGCACGTCCGCCAGCTATGGCTTCCCGCAATTTTCTGAAGTCGCCTCGAAGATGGCGCACGTCTTCCACTACGCCATGAACGCGTCCTTGACGCCCGACATGCACGGGCCTCTCACTGAGTTCATTTCCGACGCGATTTCCGTTCTCGAATTCGATCTGCTTCAGATCAGCTCGACCGGCCTCGAGACCTCCGCAGACATCAGCGCCTTCAAACAGCGCTACGCGTTCGCATTCCCGGCTCCGCCTCCGCCGGAATCGTTTGAGGAACCGCTGCAGTCTGCCTCTGTCGCCGACGCCGCATCGGTTGCTTACTCCGGCCCATCCTATGCCGCGTCTTTGCCTGTCGATGGCGAAGTCCCGGATGAAGTTCTCGAATTTTTCATCCCGGAAGCGGAAGAACATCTTCAGACCGTCACCGAATGCCTCCTGGCGCTCGAAGCGAAGGCGAATCCGGAAGATATTCATCGGCTATTCCGCTCGATGCACACCGTCAAGGGCTCGGCAGCCCAAGTCGGACTGCACCGCATTTCTTCAATCGCGCATCGCGTGGAGGATCTCGTCGGCTTCCTTCGCGAAGGAATCTTGCAGCCGAACAAGGAAATCGTCGATGTCTGCCTCGAAGCGGTCGACGTCCTGAAGAAATTCCTGCATCGCCAGTGGTCGAGCGATGCCGAGATGGCCTCCGCGGTCGATCCGCTTTTGCGTCGCATCATCGAGCTCACGCCGGAAGCGGGTGAAGCCGAAGTTCGCGAGGAGGGTCAGCCAGCTCCCGCGGAATTGACGCAAGTCGAAGTCGCCGCGTCTGTCCCGGCTCCGCAACAGGCTGCCGCCCAGTCTCTGCCGCAGGCCAAATCCGTCCGTATCTCTCTCGAACGCCTCGATCGCATGATGAACGCCGTCGGTGAGCTCGTCATCAACCGTACCCGCATGCTTGGCCGCCTTACCGAACTCGCGAAGCTCGTCGAGGTTCTAAACTTCTCGAAAGGCCGCCTCTCCGGCAAAATTTCCGAGTTCCAGGAAAAGCACGAGTTCAGTCGCATCAGCAGTTCGCTGGTTCCCGGCAGCCAGCCGCCGCAAAGGGACACGTTCCGTGCCGGCAGCTTCGCTTCTGCGTCGCGGATCATGTCGAACGACCTCCTCGAGTTCAGCGAGCTCGAGATGGATCGCTACGACGATTTCAACATCCTTTCGCGCTCGCTCACGGAAATCTCCGCCGACGTCACCGAAGTTCTCACGCAGCTCGAATCCTTCATGGGCCGGGTCGATTCCGATATCGACGATTTCACCAAGCTTGCCCACAACCTGCAGGACGAAATCACCGCGGCTCGCATGGTGCCCATCGGCAATCTCTACACGCGCCTTTCTCGCACCGTTCGCGATGCCGCAAAGGCCGCCGGCAAGCCCGTCGAGCTCCTCCTTGAAGGCGCCGAAACCGAACTGGACAACAACATTATCCAGCACATTTCCGATCCCTTGATTCATCTCGTTCGCAACGCCGTCGCGCACGGCCTCGAGACCGCCGAAGTTCGCCGCGAAACCGGAAAATCCGAAAAGGGCCGCGTCACCGTCCGCGCCTACCATCGCGGCAATCACATTTTCATCGAAGTGGAAGACGATGGCCGCGGCATCGACTACGAGCGCGTCCGCGAGGGTGTCGCCGAATCCGGCGCGATGTCGCCCGCCGTCGCCGCCGAACTCAGTGAGCGCGAACTCCGCGAATTCCTCTTCCGTCCCGGCTTTTCCACCGCCGCCTCCACCTCCGAGCTCGCCGGCCGCGGCGTTGGCCTCGACGTGGTCCGCGCGAACGTGCACGCACTCAACGGCGAAGTGGAAGTTCACTCCGAAACGGGCCACGGCGCGTGTTTCACGGTCAAGGTTCCGCTGACCCTGATTATTTCTCAGGCTCTGTTCGTTCGCTGCGGCACATCGGTCTACGCTCTACCGCTCGCGGTCGTCGAGGAAATTCGCCGCCTCCGCCCCGACGAAATCGAAGACGTCGGCGGCAAGCTGCTCACCCGCGTCCGCGACGTCATCACCGAAGTCGTTCGCCTCGATCTCCAGCTCGCGCTGCCGCCGCTCGAGCCGCTCAACGGCTACTTCCACATGGTCATCGTGAAGGTCGCCGGAAAGCAGGTTGGCCTTGTCGTCGAAGAAGTTCTCGGCAAGGATGAAATCGTCATCAAGAATCTCGGTGACTATCTCCGTCGCGTGAAGCTTTTCCCCGGCACCACCATCGCTTCCGACGGCAGCCTGATTCTGCTCATCGACCTCAACCGTCTGGTCTCCGCGGACACCGCCGAGCGCCACGCTCTGCCCGCATCTTCGCCCGCCGCGCGCGTCTTTGCGCCGGGAGCCGAAGCCGTCGCCGCAGGCAGCATCCCGTCCGAAGCCGTCGATCCCGTCGAGAACGATCGCGTCGTCGTGGTCGCGGACGACTCCATCAGCGTCCGCAAGTTCGTCGGCCGCATGCTCGAGAAGGCCGGCTATCGCGTCAAGCTCGCTTCCGATGGCCTCGAGGCCTCCGAAATCATCGCGCAGGTCGGCTGCCACCTCGTGATCACTGACCTCGAGATGCCGCGTATGAACGGCTACGAGTTGATGGCGCACCTTCGCCAGAATCCGGTCACGCGCCGCATCCCCGTTCTCGTCGTCACGTCGCGCGCCGGAGCAAAGCATCGCGACCGCGCGCTGAAGGAAGGCGCGGCCGGCTTCCTAACGAAGCCCGTTCAGGAAGATCAGTTGACGTCCATCGTCGATAGTTTGATTGGCACAGAAAGCAATCGCAATCACGCGCGCGCAGTGGACCGTGTTCCGCTGCCGCAGAGTTGAATCGCATGAAGAGCGCCGACAAAAAAATCCGCGTCCTCGTCGTCGATGACTCCGCCTTCATGTGCAAGGTGTTGCAGGAGATCATCAACTCCGATCCGCAGCTCGAGGTCGCCGCCCTCGCTCGCGACGGCCGCGATGCCGTCTCGCTTGCTGAATCCCTGCGGCCCGACGTCATCACCATGGACATCAACATGCCCCACGTCGACGGTCTGCAGGCCACCGAGCTCATCATGTCGCAGCATCCGCGGCCGATCGTGGTGGTCAGCTCCGAATCACGTGAAGGCGCGGCCAGCACCCTCCGCGCCCTCGAACTCGGCGCCATCGATTTCGTTCCCAAGCCGTCCAGCGGCATCGACCTCGACATGCGCAACGTGCGCGAGGAGCTGACGCGAAAGCTGAAGCTCGCCGCGAAGGTGCGCGTCGTTCGCACCGCCACGCGCTCGAAACCCGCGGCCACCACAACCTCTGGCGCCTCCTCTGTTACTGCGGCTGCATTCGCCGCTCAGAACGGCGGAAAATTCCCGCTGATCGCCATCGCCGCTTCGACCGGTGGCCCCGCCGCGGTGACCCGTGTCATCGCGGGCTTGCCAAAGGATCTTCCAGCCGCTGTCTTCCTCATCCTTCACATGCCGCCGGCGTTCACGAAGCAGTTCGTCATCCAGCTTTCCGAAGTCTCCATGCTTCCGGTGAAGGAAGCCGAGCAGAACGAAGCGGTTCAGCCCGGCGTGATCTATCTCTGCCCCGGCTCCCATCACCTTCGTCTCACGTCGACCGGGAAAATCTCCCTCGACGCAGGCGCTCGCATCGATGGCTATCGTCCGTGCGCCGACGTCGCCTTCGAGACCATCGCCGCATACGCGCGCTCGCTTACCGTCGGCGTCGTGCTTACCGGAATGGGCGCCGACGCCGCGAAGGGCGTCAAGGCCGTCAAAGCCGCGGGGGGATACGTGCTCGCGCAGGACGAAGCCAGTTCCGTGATTTTCGGCATGCCCGCCGAAGCCATCAAGACCGGCTCGGTGGCGGAAGTCGTTGCGCTCGACGATATGGCCTCCGCGATTGAAAAGCGCGTCATGCGCCTGTGCCGCATGGCGCCGGTGGGTGCGCGATGAAGCTTGCGGCGCAGGATTCCGGCAAGCGCCACGCGCGGCATTCGGAGCAGGTGATTCTCTTTTCCATTGCGCGCCGCACGTTTGCAATCGCTGCGGAATCGGTTCAAGAAATTCGCAGCACCGACAGCCTTGCGGGCGCTGCCAGCGAACTCGAGCAGGAAGAAGTGGCGAAGGTGCACCACATCATCGAACGCGCCCGCCGCACCTACTACGTCGTCAGCGGCTGCGCGCACTTCCGTCTGCCCGTCACGCGGCCCACTTTGGCGCTGATCCTGCGCCAGTTTCGCGTCGCGGTGCTCGTCGACGAGATTGAGCGAATAGCGGAAATCCCAGCCGTGTACGCGCTGCCGCGCGGCTTTGTCGGCGAGGAGCGCGCCTGGTATCGCGGCCTCGCCTATCTCGAAGATCACATCATCCCCGTAGTGAATCCCGGTGGATTTCTCACGCGTGACGAGTTCGCTCGCCTCGACGGCGTCGTCCGCGCGCTCGAATCTCAACATCAGATGGAAGGAGCGGCGCAGTGATGGCTCCGGCCGAACGTGCGGCGTCACAGTCGTTCGTCCTCCTTCAGGTGGGCGAGCGCCGCTTTGCCTTGCCGGCGGACATTGTTACCGAGCTCGCTCCTCCGGTTCGTCTGCACAACTTTCCGCATACCGCGCCGCTGATCTCCGGCGTCATCGTCCGCCGCGCTCACATCGTTCCGGTCTACGACGCAAGCTCCGTGCTTACCGGCAAGCAGATCCTTTCGCATCGCTTCTATCTCATCGCGCGCCGCGAATTCGGCAAGGCCAGCGAATTGAGCGCCATTCCGGTCGACGGCGAATGCGAGCTTGCCACCGGGCAGGTGCAACCCGCCGAACCGGGAAGGCCCGGGTACGTCGCCGGGGCCCTGGAAGTCGGCAACGAATCGATCGACGTGCTGGACTTCGAGGCTCTGGTGACTTCGCGAACCGACGGGTTTGAGTCGCAGGCGCAGGGGGTGCAGCCATGAAAGGTGCCAACCTCCCGCGCATTCTGCTCATCGACAGCAACGTCTATTTCGCAAAGCGGCTCGGCGATGCCCTCAAGCAACAGGGCTTCGACGTGGTTCCCTGCACGCAGGCGGCGTACGCGCTCACGATGATCGAATGGAACACGCCGACCGCGATTCTGTGCGCCACGAATCTGCGCGAAATGGGCGCGCTTGAAATCGCTCCCATCCTCCGCGGCGACCCGAAGACCGCCAACATTCCGCTGATCGCCATCGGCAGCGGCGGCGATCAGGCGCTGCTCGAAGCATATCGCGCGGGCTGCGACGATTTCGTGGATCGGAAGGGTTCGCCGTCGGACGCTGCGGCGCACATTCGCAGCTTCCTCGTCAGCCGCCAGGAAGGCTTTCAGCCGACTCAGATGCTTTCGAGCGCGGAAACGGATCTCAGCGGCAGTCTCTCGCACCTCGATCTGCCTGGCGTGATTCAGATGCTCGGCCAGGCTCACCAGACCGGCGCCCTCCATATCAATGCTTCCGAAGCCGACGGCATCATTTTCTTCGAGGGCGGCGAAATCATTCACGCGGAGTGCGGCTCGTTCTTCGGCGATGAAGCCGTTACGCAGGTCGTCAAGACCTGCCACGGCGCGGACAAGGGCGTCTACAAGTTCGTTTATGGCGCCACCGCCTCGCAGCGTACCGTCCTGCGGTCCGCCACCGATTTGCTGCTGGATGCGATGCGCGAGTTCGATGAGAACGAGCGCGACAGAGTCGAGAAGGAGTCGTCATGACCGACACGCAAACGCCGACGGTCTACTTCATCGATGACAGCGCCACCATGCGCGAGGTCATCAAGATCGCCTTCCGCAAAGAGAACCTTCAGGTCATCACCTGCGCCGACGCGGCCACGGCCCTCGCGCAATTCCTGGAGACTCCGCCGAACGCCGTCATCACGGACGTGATCATGCCGGATAAGGACGGCTACGAAGTTTGCGAGTTCGTGAAGCGGCACGAAGAGTTTGGGAAGATTCCTGTGATCCTCATGTCCGGCGTCGTGAACCGCCAAGTCGCTGAAAGAGCCATGGCCGTCAAAGCCGACGAGTTGATCCGCAAGCCGTTCCAGCCGCAGGATCTGATCGTCCGCGTGAAGAAGCTCTTGAATCCCAACGCCGTGGAACTGACGAAAGTGCAACCGGAGGATGCGGACACAGCCGCCGTGCAGCCTTCCGGCTCGCACGTTCTCAGCGGGCTTTTTGGCGGCGGGAATGCCGCGCCGCAGAGTGCCGCTCATGCGAGTCCTGTTGCCGTTGCTCCGCCACCGCGTTCGGCGCCAGCTCAGCCGCAGTGGAGCGCCGTTCCCGCGCCTCCGCAGATCCAGCGTCCGGCTGCACCTTCGGCCGAAGCTCAGAAATTGCGCAACGAAGTTCGCCGCCTCGAATTCCTCGTGAAGAAACTCCAGGCCGAGCTCGAAGCCCAGCATCAGTACTGCGCGGCTCTCGAGGCTCACATCCAGACACTTCAGGAATCCGAGTAACGCCTCTGCCAAAATTTCCCCTGCTGTACCGCAGATTGTCACTCTGGTGACAAGAATCGTCGGTCTCTGCTTGACCCGCTCTGGAACACGCTCTACCCTACATCTACCTCTCTGAGTCAGGCGGTTGCGCAACGCTAGGCGAGTTATGGAGATTCTGTGGGTCGCCGGCACGAACCGCGCATCGCCATCTCTTATCCTGTCCTCGTGCGAGGCTTCGATTCTCGCGGGACTCCCTTTGCCGTTCGCGCGGAAACCTACGACGTGAGCACTTCCGGCGCTTCGTTGAAGGGACTGAATGGTCTGGTCGAGATAGGGAAAAATATCGAAATCGAATTTGGCGATCAGAAGGCCTGGTATCGCGTGCAGTGGGTTGGCGGCAGCAGCTCCGCAAAGGCCGGCAAGGTCGGCGTGCACTGTCTCGAACGAAAGTATATCTGGGACGTGCCTGCGAAGCCGCCCGAACCCGACACTTTCGACGAGACTAGCGCCGCGCCGCGGATGGAAGGGGCCGTTGCGGCGAGCGCCTGGAATGGAACGGAGCGCCGGCTTTTCCGTCGCAGCGGTTGCCGGATCGAAGCGCAGGTTTCGATTCCAGGTTCTACCGTGCAGCTCCCCGGCCGCGTCACGGACATCTCGCTCGGCGGGTGCTACGTCGAAATGCTCGCCCCGCTGCCGATCGACACGATGGTCGAGCTGACACTGAGTACGGACGAGATCACGCTGCGAGCGTCGGGCAAAGTGAGAGCCTCGCAAGCCGGCCTGGGCATGGGAGTGGCGTTCGCTTGTATGGGCTCGAGCGATTTCGAAAAGCTCCGCAAGCTCGCGCCTCCCGCGACGGGCTCGGCCGCTGTGCTGAAGCCGCCTGCGACTGCCGCTCCGCAACCTCCAGCGCAGCGACAGGTCGCTTCCGCCGAGACCTCGCATCGCCTTCCACCTGCGGCACAACCACCACCGAATCATCTGCCTACTACTGCGGAAGCGCTCGAAGCCGTGGTTCGCGTCCTCCTTCGCAAAGGCCTTCTCGCGCGAGACGAGCTCGCGGCGGAACTCGACAAGATGAAGGCCGTCAAGAGGTAGGGTCGCTCGCTGCAGTTCCCCATCGCGCAACGCAGGGTCCTCCCGCGCTTGGTTTAGCTGCATCTTGATGGCAACATGTTGGTTCGCGAACCGGAAGCTGAAAGCGAGGGTGATGGGGTGAAACGATTCGGCATTCTTATTTTGTTGCTTGGCATCGCCGCCCTTCTTGCCATGTCGCTGCCAATCCTGCATGCGAAGCAGGCGGACGAGAGCAACGTTCCCGCCCGCAGCCTCCGTTTTGAGTATGTTGTGCACGTTCCAGCGTTGCCGGCCGGAGCACACGAGCTGCGGCTTTGGATTCCTCTTCCGTACGAGGATCTCTATCAGCTCGTTTCTCAGGTCCACATCGCGAGCCCGGTTGCTTACGAAATTCGCCGCGAATCCGAATACAACGACCGCTACGCGTATCTGGCGGTGGACGCCGCGCAGGCCAAGGCTCCCTTCGATGTGCAGGTCACGTTTCACGTCACGCGGCTCGAGCATCGCGTGGCGCTCGATTCCACGCGCGACATTCCCTCGCAGCCGATTGTGCCTCCCGCGCGCTTCCTGAAGCCCGATCGCCTGGTCCCCATAGACGGCCAGATTGCGGAGCTTTCGCAGGAACAGACCAAGTGGGTAACGCTGCCACTCGACAAGGCGCGCAAGATCTACGACTACGTGATCGCCACCATGCACTACGATCACGACGGCAATCAGTGGGGCCGCGGCGACGCCATCTGGGCGTGCGATTCGCACCACGGTAACTGCACCGATTTTCATTCGCTCTTCATCGGCATGGCGCGCGCCGCCGGGATACCGGCTCGGTTCGAAATCGGCTTCCCCCTTCCGGCCAATGCGCACGAAGGCGCGATTGCGAGCTATCACTGCTGGGCGGAGTTCTATATCGACGGCATCGGCTGGATTCCGATCGACGCTTCGGAAGCCTGGAAGAACAAATCCAAGATCAATTACTTCTTCGGCGCGACCGATCAGAACCGGGTGATGTTTTCGCTCGGCCGCGACATCCGCTTCAATCCTCCGCAGAACGCGGGTCCGGTAAATTATTTCGTTTATCCCTACGCCGAAGTGGACGGCAAACCGTTTGCGGATGTGAAGAGCGATATTTCGTTCCGCGATGACGGCGGGGCTGCGGTCGCGTCGGCGGCGGGCAACAGCCGCTGAAGTCGTTCGCCACCCGCTTCGAAGCATTGAATCACTCCAGGCCCTTGGCGCGGAGGAATTCGCGCGCCACGTCGGCGGCATCTCGATGCTGGCCCGTGACTTCGTAATTCATCTTCCTCATCTCTTCGTCTGAGATTTTTCCAGAGAGCGCCGCGATTGCGTCTCGCAATTCCGGATGCAGCGTGAAGGCCTGGTCGCGGACCACCGTCACAGCTTCGTACGGTGGGAAGTAATGCTTATCGTCTTCGAGGACGGTGAGGTCGCGCGCGGAAAGAAGGCCGTCCGTCGAATTGCCTGCGATGAGATCGACTTGATGATCGAGCAGCGCGCGGTAGAGCAATCCCAGATCGAGAATTCGCGGAGGCGCCGCGAATTTCAATCCGTAAACGCGAGCGAGGCCCGGATAGCCGTCAGGCCGCTCCATGAATTCGTAGCCGAAGCCGGCGCGCCACTCGGGCGTGTAACGGGCGGCGTCGCTGATCGTTTTCAGTTTCAGACGGCGCGCGTCTTCACCGCGAATCACCAGTGCGAAAGTGTTGCTGAATCCCAGCGAGGGAAGTACATCGAAATGGAATCGCTGCTTGTATTCGCGCTGAACGCGACCGAAAACGCCAGACGGATCCGATTCGATCGGATCGTGGAGGATCGCCGTTAGCGCCGTGCCGGTGTATTCGACGTACATGTCGATACGGCCCGAAAGCATTGCTTGCTGGCAGATGTAAGAACCGGCGAGATAGAAGCGGCGAATGACGGGAAGATGCGTGTGCGATTCAATCTGCTGGGCGAGGATTTCGCCAAGCAGAGCCTGCTCGGGGAAATTTTTCGAGCCGACGACGATCGTGTCGCGCCGCCGCGCGCAGGCCGAGAGAAGCGCCAGCGCGCAAAGGAGAAGGGCCCAGGCTCGGCGCATTTGCTGTTACCGGGCCGCCAATCCGGCGGGACGAAGGCGCCGCTCGAGCATGCTCAAGATGAAGTCGGCGGCGAGCGCGAGAAGCGCAGCGGGAATCGCGCCGGCGAAAATCAATTGATCGTTGACCATGGCGAGGCCGCGGAAAATGAATTCGCCAAGCCCGCCTGCACCGACGGCCGCTGCGATGGTGGCGATGCCGATGGTGAGCACGGTGGCAACGCGGATTCCCGCAATCACCGTGGGAATCGAGAGCGGCAGCTCAACCTTCCAGAGAATTTGCTGCTGCGTGAGGCCCATGCCGCGGGCGGCTTCGCGCACGGCGGGATCGACGGCCGCGATGCCCGCCGAAGTATTGCGAATGATGGGAAGCAGCGCGTAGAGAGTGAGTGCGACGATGGCGAGACGGTCGGCGCGCTCGCCAAGCCACGGAACCGGGAGGAGAAATCCGAAGAGAGCGAGGCTCGGAATCGTCTCGGCGATGTTCGCGCCGCCGAGGATCGGCTTCGAGAGCCAGGGCCGGCGGGTGACGATGATGCCGAGCGGGACGCCGATGGCGATGGCGAAAAGCATCG
This sequence comes from Candidatus Limnocylindrales bacterium, assembly GCA_035501415.1. Classification (GTDB taxonomy): domain Bacteria; phylum Acidobacteriota; class Terriglobia; order Acidiferrales; family UBA7541; genus Palsa-295. Next base: position 129,205 of record DATJWH010000033.1, read on the forward strand.
TCAACGCGACGAGCCAGACATGCTCGCCGGTGGATTGCAGGATTTCGAGCCGGTGCTTGACGAAGAATTCAGCGAGGTTCATGCGGTTCTCCTGAACGCTCGAGTTCGCGAAGCTGCGTGAGATAGGCGGATGCTACCGAGTTTCCGGATTCGAGGAATTCGCGCGGCGAGTAGGTGCCGACGAGCTTGCCGGAATCGATGAGAGCGATTCGCGTGCCGAGAAGGAGTGCCTCGGCGATGTCGTGCGTGACGATAACGATTGTTTTCTGCAGCGCGCTCTGGAGCGATTGAAATTCGCGGCGCACTTCGCCGCGCGTGAGCGGATCGAGCGCGCCAAAGGGTTCGTCCATCAAGAGCACCGGGGGATCGACGGCGAGTGCCCGGGCGACTCCGACCCGCTGACGCTGGCCGCCGGAGAGTTCGTGGGGATAGCGCGGGAGAAAATCCTCGGAAAGACCGATCAGGGCGAGCAAATCGTCCACCCGGGCGCGTACTCCGTCGTCGGACCAGCCTTCGAGCCGGGGCACCAGGGCGATATTCTGCTCGACGGTGTAATGAGGGAAGAGGCCGGTTTCCTGAATCACGTAGCCGATGCGGCGGCGAAGGGCGATGGGATCCCAGGCGAGAGTCGCTTTTTCCTCGACGCGGACTTCGCCTTCGGAGGGCTCGAGGAGGCGGTTGATGAGCTTGAGAGCGGTGGTCTTTCCGGCGCCGCTGCGGCCGAGGAGGACGAGCGTCTCGCCGCGATAGACCTGGAAGCTGACGGAGTCGAGGAGCGGAGATGAATGCGCGCCGGGGAGGCGGTAGGTTACATTTCGAAACTCGATGATAGGTTCGCGGTCCGGTTGGGGATTCATGCGAGGAGTCGTCGCGGAACAGGAGGCTAGCAAGCGAGGCGGAGAGTGTCAAACGGACAGAAAAAAAGGCCGGGAGTTTGTATAGATTAGAAAAATGCAAGTTGCTGATTCGCCGAGGCTTGCGGCGATTTCTAATCTTCGGTGTATAGATTAGGGAAGCAAGGATGCAAGGAGGCAGAGAGACAAGGACCGGCCCGGTTTCCGCGGAGCGGTGAAAGCGCGGTTTTTCGCGATTAGAAAAATCTAATGCGTTGAAAAGGCGGGAGTTAGGGCAGTTTCTAATCTTTCGTTTCGCGATTAGAAACCTTTGAAGCCAGAGAGCAGAGGTTCGAAAAGACGGAGGCTGGACAGGAGGCGCGGCGATCGAGAGGGCGGAGGCGGAATCCTCTTCGGCAGCGAGCAGCCCCGCGAACCGTAGATTAAGCATGGTCCCGGTCCTTTGTTTTCAACGACTTACGGGGTTTTTTAATCCCGGAACCGTAGATTAAGCCCCCAGCGGCTGGTGACAAGTGCCCGGAGCGGACAATGATCCTCGAGTTTGTTGCGATTAGGAAAATGTAAGTTGGTGAGGGGGCGGGAGTTAGGGGGATTTCTAATTCTGGAGTGTTGCGATTAGACTCCAAATTTCCTCTGCCGCAGCCCATGGGCGGGCTCCTCGAAGGCGCGAGACGAAACGCCAAAGTAAAAACGAGGTATGTTAGCACATCCGTTAACAAAAGTCAATAGGAAAGAATTTGCCACTCCCGGGAACCGGAAACAAAGGGGTTAGGGGAAGCTAGGCGGGTCTAAATCGGCAAGTCGGAGGGGGCGCACCGTCAAACTTCAAAGGGGTGCAGCACCCCGCTGATTTTGCGCATAGTGGAATGGATGGGGTGGGGATGGATCGGTTGTGGCAAAAAACGAAGCAACGGCAACGAAGGCTGGCATACTCGCCCGGGTCAGTAGTACGGCTCGTATCGAATAACTCGCTTGGTCCTTTTAGGTGAAAGCCACCAGAGGAAGTAACCGCCCCCTACCTTTTCCGTGCGGCCATCGACCGGAATAGTGAGTCGGGTCCAGATAGGTCTGCCCTTGATATTACGAACGACAAGCTCGACGGCATGCTCCGTGAAGATGGCTTGGCAAAGGCGGAAAAACCTCTCGACGTGGGCAAGCTGTCTCGACGTTCTTTTTGGTGAGACAAAGACCTCGCCGGTGCTGGCATCTCCGAACATGAAATCGATTCCTTGACCGTCTATGACAAAGCCCTCGATTTTGGCCGCCCTGGGGTTGGTAGGCATGATTCGAAACCATGGGAAGGATTTGGGGGACGATGGGTAATGGCCTATGTATAAATCGGCGGTTCCGGCCGGCAAGGACTGAACCGTCTTGCGAAGCCTTTCCAAAAACTCTTTTTCAAACCCAACTATGGTGACAGGGGTTTCTACCATGCCAAGTCCCAGGCGGATGGCCCATCCGTAGGGATTCGGTGAATTCTCTTTCTCGATATCACAGCGCAGGCAAATAATACCACACCGCGCCGAGCCTGCCCTCCAACGCAATAGGTTCCGCAGCCTTCGCTGGTTTTGCGAAGGATGCGCGCGGAGGCGGACGGAAAGCTAGCGGGAGGCGAGGAAGCGGTGGATTTTGCGGAGGAGGGAGACGAGCATCGCAGAGGTGAGTTTGCCGGTGAAGGTGTTTTGCTGGCTGGGGTGGTAGGAGCAGAAAAGGCGCGGCAGGGGCTTCTCGAGGCGAAAAGCGGCGCCGTGGGCGAAGTGGAAGGGCGCAAAAGAGCGGATTTTGCCTTCGCGCTTGAGGATTCCGAGATAGGCGAGCATGGCGATGCGGCCCAGGGCAAGGACGGCACGCGGTTGAAGAATTTCGAGCTCGCGCTCGAGGTAGGGACGGCAATTGGCAAGTTCGGACGGGAGAGGCTTGTTGGCAGGGGGCGCGCAGCGAGCGGCAGCAGCGACGTAGGCGTCTTCCAGCTTGAGACCGTCGTCGCGATCGCGCGAAACGGGCTGATTCGCGAAGCCGGCGCGATAGAGCGCGGCAAAAAGGAAGTCGCCGGAGCGGTCTCCGGTGAAGACGCGGCCGGTGCGATTGCCTCCGTGGGCGGCGGGAGCGAGGCCGAGGATGAGAAGCTGGGCGCGTGGATCGCCGAAGCCGGGGACGGGCTTGCCCCAGTAGTCGCAGGAGGCGAAGGCGCGGCGCTTTTCGCGGGCGACCTTCTCGCGATAGGCGACCAAGCGCGGGCACTTGCGGCAAGCGATGATTTCGGCGTTCAACTGCACGAGCGAGTCCAAGAGGCAGAGCCCTCCGGAAGTCTTCTGCGCCCCGGCGCGGGCGATCCGCGTCTAATGTGACGCCGCGGCGCGGAGGAAACGCGCTAGGAAGTCCACCGGTTTTCTTCTAGCATAAACGCCGCCAACGGAGCCACCACCGGTTCAATGGAACAGACGCAATCGAGCCGCGAAAAAATCCTGATTCTCGAGAACGACGCCGCGGCGCGCGACAGCCTGACGGAAGCGTTGCGCGCGGCGGGGTACGACGTGGAGGCGCTTGCCGCCGCAGGCGACGCTTTGCAGGCGGCGCAGCAGGTACAAGCATCCGGCGCCGAACTGTTGCTGCTCGACGCGAGCGCGACGGGCGGCGCAACGCGCGAGGCGATTGCGACGATTCGCGGGTCGGCGGCGACGGTGAGCGTGCGACTGGTGCTGCTGGTAGGCGGAGCGGCAACGGCGCGGGCTGCGGCGCTGGACGCCGGCGCGGACGACGCGATTTCGCGGCCTTGGGACATCGGAGAAGTGCTCTCGCGCGTGCGCGCGCAATTGCGGGCGCGGAAAGCCGAGCGAGCACTGCTCGACAAGACGCGCATCGCGGAGGAAGGACAGCAAATCGCGCACACGGCGTTCGAGGCGCTGGCCGTGACGGAAAAGATGGCGAGCGAGGCGTCGTCGCTCGACCGCAAATTGAAGATCGGCGTGGCAGCGACGTTCGCGGCCGTGGCGGTGATGGCGGGAATCTATCTGCTATTCGCGCGGAGCGCACAGCACGAAACGAAAAACATGCATGCGGTGATCGCACAACTGAACGGCAGCCTCGTGAGCCAGCAGAGCCTGATCTCGCGGGTGCGGCAACTGCGCGCGCAAGTGGAAGCCGCGGGCAACCTCCCGATGGGAAAGGAACAACTGCAGAAGCACGCGCAAGACCTGAAGGCGCAAATGGCGACCGCGGATTCGAGCGAAGTGGCGCAACTGCAGAAGGACCTGGCGGAAACGAATGCGCGGCTGAAGCGAGTGGAGCAAGAAGGCGGGTCGGTGGAGACGCTGATTGCAGACGGTCTGAAGAGCGTGTGCCTGCTGCACGTCTCGGTGGCGTTTCGCGAAAAGGACAGCGGCCGGCGGCTGCGATACGCGGGATTGAATCCGGAGGGCGAGCCCATCCGCGACAGCGACGGGAATCCGGTGCTGACGCTCGACGGGCGCGGGCCGGAAGTGAAGGTGGACGTCTTCGGGACGGGATTTTTGGCGGGGCCGGACGGGCGAGTGGTGACGAACCATCACGTGGCGCAGCCTTGGTGGAAGAACGACGAGCTCGGCAACCTGACGCTGCAAGGATTTCAGCCGGAGATTTCGGAGATTCGCGCGTACTTTCCGGGCGACCCGCGCGCGTTTCACGCGGAGATTCAAAATATCTCGCAGGAGACGGACCTTGCGACGATGCGCGTGGACATGCAGGACCTGAAGCGTGCGCCACTGACGCTCGATGCTAGCAAGAGCGCGGCGGTGGCGGGCGAGCCGGTGGTGCTGATGGGCTACGCGACGGGACTCGCGGCGATTCTGGCGCGCGCCGACGAAAAGACAGTGAAGCAAATCACGGATGAGAGCGAAGGCGACGTTTCGCAGATCCTGGACGCGCTAGCGAAGCGCGACCTGATCCGGCCGCTGATCACGCAGGGACACATCGGCGACGTGGGAGCGGAGAATATCGTGTTCGACGCGCAGACAACGTCAGGCGGGTCAGGCGGGCCGCTCTTCAACGAGCGCGGCAAAGTGATTGGGGTGACGTTCGCGGTGCTGCGCGGATTTGGGGGATCGAACTTCGGGATTCCGATTCGGCTGGCGCAGCCGCTGCTAACAAAGTGAGGGCAAAGGGAGCGGACGCCGCGCGGGCGGGCGCTTCGCGTCTTCCTTCAGGAGCGGGTGCGAAAAGAGAAACGGCCAGCGGGTCAGAAGGTCAACGAGCGTCTCGTTAGAAGGATCCCACGAGCAAAACGCGGCGCTGCCATCCAGAGAAGCTTGAAGCTCCTTCGCAGAAATCGCGCGCGGCAGACTCCTGCGGCCAAGTTCACCCAGGGAGATCATAGGGCGTTTATACGCTTTTCGACCTTGGGTTTGCAAGAGCGAGCGGGCGGCCGGAAACCGGCGCAGGGCTAATCGGGGCATTTTTCCAAGCGAAAATTGACATGCCGCGAGGGCGCGGCTAGCATGGTCGGAGCGATTCCTCCTACAGGACGGCCCTGGGGAGCACCTGCCGCAGGCGCGGATTGCCGGCATTTCTGCCTATGGAAACAGGCTCACGCGAGAAGACCATACTCGACCGAATTGTCGACGCGCGGCGGAGCACGATCGCGCACCGGAAGCGCGTGCTGCCGGAAGTGGCGCTGAAGATTGCGGTGGAGAAGAAGGCTCCCGCGGCGCGGGATTTTGCGGCGGCTCTTTCTCGCGACGGGCTGAATGTGATCGCGGAGCTGAAGAAGGCGTCGCCGTCGCTCGGCGTGATTCGCGAGGAGTACGCGCCGGCGGCGCTGGCAGCGGCGTTACAGGGTGCGGGAGCGGTGGCGCTTTCGGTGCTGACGGAAGAGGATTTTTTTTCAGGGTCGCTGGCGGACCTGAAGGAAGTGCGGCGGGTGGCGGAGATTCCGATCCTGCGAAAGGATTTCATCGTCGATCCGTGGCAGGTGTGGGAAGCGCGGGCGGCGGGGGCGGATTCGTTCCTGTTGATTGCGGCCGTGCTGACTGACGCGGCGCTGCGCGAGCTGATGGAGCTGGGGCGGTCGATGAAGATGGAGCCGCTGGTGGAAGTGCACTCGCGGGAAGAATTGCGGCGGGTGCTGGAGGCGGGAGCGAGAGTTGTGGGCGTGAACAATCGCGACCTGCGGAATTTTCAGGTGAGCCTCGAGACGTCGCTCGCGCTGGTGGAGGAAATTCCGGAGGAGTGCGTGGCGGTGAGCGAATCGGGCTTGCGGACGCATGAGGACCTGGCGCGGCTGCGGCGCGCGGGATTCGATGCGTTCCTGATCGGCGAGCATTTGATGAAGAGCGCCGATCCGGCGGTGCCGTTGCGGGCCTTCCTGGGGCGTTCGGCGGCGTAGCGTGATGGGACGACGACCCAAGGGGAACCCAGACGTGAAGGTGAAAATCTGCGGGATCACGAACTGGGCGGACGCGCGAATGGCGGTGGAGGCGGGAGCGGATTTTCTGGGTTTCAATTTTTATCCGCGCAGCCCGCGATACATCGAACCAGCCAAGGCGGGGGCGATCGTGCGGCGGCTGCCAAAGGGAGTGGGGGCCGTGGGAGTGTTCGTCAACGAAGACCAAGCGGCGATCGTAAAAATCGCGGACGACGTTGGGCTGGATGCAGTGCAACTGCATGGCGAGGAATCGCCGGGGCTGGTGGCGAGGCTTGCGTGGGTGCAGCAAGTGATCAAGGCATTTCGTGTGAGCGAATCGCTGGACTACGAGAAAATCAGGCAGTACCCAGGGACGACGGCGATTCTGCTGGACGGTTTTGACGCGAAACGGCGGGGCGGAACGGGAAAGACCTTCGATTGGAAGCTTGCGCGACGCATGGGGAAGCGCGTGCCGATTATCCTGGCGGGCGGGCTGACGGCGGAAAATGTGAGCGAGGCGATTCGAGTCGCGCGGCCGTACGCGATCGACGTATGCAGCGGAGTGGAGCGAGCGCCGGGAAAGAAGGATGCGGGAAAGATGCGGGCGTTCGTGCGCGCGGCGAAGGGACCTGAATGGGGCTCGCTGCCCGGGGACGACTTCCGTCAGCATGCGTGGCGAGGGAAGCGATGAGTTCGACGGCACAGGCGATGCCGGACGCGCGCGGGCGCTTCGGGCCATACGGCGGGCGTTACGTGCCGGAGACACTGATGGCGCCGCTGGAAGAGCTGGAGGCGGCATACGCGGCGGCGCGCGCGGATCGGGCGTTCGAGGCGGAACTGCGCGACCTGCTGACAAATTTCGCGGGGCGGCCGACGCCGCTGCAATTTGCGTCGCGGCTGACGGAGAAAATCGGCGGGCCGCGAATCTACATCAAGCGGGAGGATCTGCTGCACACCGGCGCGCACAAAATCAACAATTGCATCGGGCAGGGGCTGCTGGCGAAGCGCATGGGCAAGACGCGCGTGATCGCGGAAACAGGCGCGGGGCAGCACGGAGTGGCGACCGCAACGGTGGCGGCGCGGCTGGGGCTGCGGTGCACGGTCTACATGGGCACGGAGGACATGGAGCGGCAGCGGCTGAATGTTTTCCGGATGCGATTGCTGGGCGCGGAAGTGATCGGCGTGGATTCAGGGAGCCGGACGTTGAAGGACGCAATCAACGAAGCGATGCGCGATTGGGTGACGAACGTGCGGGACTCGCACTACCTGCTGGGATCGGTGCTGGGCGCGCATCCGTATCCGGGAATGGTGCGGGATTTTCACAAGGTGATCGGCGAAGAGGCGCGCGAGCAGATTTTGAAGGCGGAGAGGCGGCTGCCGGATGTGCTGTTTGCGTGCGTGGGCGGCGGATCGAATTCGATTGGGCTGTTTCACGCTTTTCTGGGCGATGCGAGCGTGAAGATGGTGGGAGTGGAGGCGGGCGGGCGGGGAAAATCGCTGGGCGAGCACGCGGCGCGGCTTGCGGCGGCGCGCGGATTTTCGGGCGCGAGGCCGGGCGTGCTGCAAGGGACGTACACGTACGTGCTGCAGACGCCGGACGGGCAGATTTCGACGACGCATTCGGTGTCAGCGGGACTGGATTATCCGGCGATTGGGCCGGAGCACGCGTGGCTGGCGGATCAGGGGCGCGCGGAGTATACGGCGGTGACGGACGACGAGGCGATCGAGGCCGCCCGGACACTCGCGCGTATCGAAGGAATCATACCGGCGCTCGAATCGGCGCACGCGCTGGCGGAAGTGATGCGGCGCGGGCCGCAGATGAAAAAGGAGCAGGTCGCGATCTTGAATCTTTCGGGGCGCGGCGACAAGGATATGGAGATACTGGCGCGCTATGTCTGAGGCGGCGATGCATGGGTCGCATGCGCCGCGGGCGTCGGCGCGCGAGGCTTCGGCGGGCGCCGGCGTGCGGGCTGAGGGGCGAATCGCGCGGCGATTTCGCGAACTGGCGGACGCGGGCGAGCTGGGCCTGGTGGCGTACATCACGGCGGGCGATCCGTCGTTCGATGCGAGCGAGAAGATTGTGCTTGCGGCGGCGGAAGCGGGCGCGGACGTGATCGAGCTGGGCGTGCCGTTCAGCGATCCCGTGGCGGACGGGCCAACGATTCAGCGAGCGAGCGAACGCGCGTTGCGCGGCGGGGCGACGCTGGCCGGCGTTCTGGGGCTGGTGCAGCGATTGCGCGAGCGGACGCAGGTGCCGCTGGTGATCTTCAGCTACTTCAATCCGATTTTGCAGATGGGGATCGAGAAATTCGCGGAAGCAGCGGGAACGGCGGGAGCGGACGGCGTGCTAGCGACGGATTTGACGCCGGAGGAATCGGAGGAATATCGCGCGGCGCTGCGGGCGCGCGGGCTCGACACGATTTTTCTGGCGGCGCCGACGTCGACGGATGCGCGGCTGGAGCGGATTGCGAGCGTTTCGAGCGGGTTCCTGTACCTGATTTCGCGCACGGGCGTGACGGGCGCGCGCGAGGCGCTGCCGCAGGAATTGCCGGGGCTCGTGCGGCGCATTCGCAAATTCACGGCGCTGCCGGTGGCGGTGGGGTTCGGAATTTCGCTGCCGACGCACGTGACGGTGCTGGGCGGAATCGCCGACGCGGCGGTGGTTGGCTCAGCGCTGGTGGCGGAAATCGAGAAGGCGGCGTCGGTGCAGGCGGCCGCGGACGCGGTGGGCGATTTGGTGGGGCGATTGAAGCATGCGGCGCGCGAAGGGGTGAGCAGGCGCAGCCCTGATGCGAGTTAAGTGCCGCCCGACGAGCGGACGACGGACGGACGACGGGCGGACCAATTGGCGGAACGAAGGCCTGCAAAATCGCTGGGAACTTGCAGTAAACTTCTGGTTTGGTCTCATCGCAATCCGGCAAGGAGAGTGGATGGATAAGCGCGTGGCCAACGCGGACGCCGCCGTTTCGCGCATCGAAGACGGCGCGACGATACTGCTGGGCGGCTTCGGGCTGTGCGGGATTCCGGAGAACCTGATTGCGGCGCTGCGGCGGCGCGGCACGAAGAACCTGACGCTCGTCTCGAACAATGCGGGCGTGGACGATTTCGGAATCGGCGTGCTGCTGCAAAACCGGCAAGTGAAGAAGATGATCGCGAGCTACGTGGGCGAGAACAAGACGTTCGAGCAGCTCGCGTTGACGAAAGAGATCGACGTGGAACTGAATCCGCAGGGGACGCTGGCGGAGCGGATTCGGTGCGGGGGCGCGGGGATTCCGGCGTTTTTCACGCCGACGGGCTACGGCACGATGGCGGCGGAGGGCAAAGAGATTCGCGAGTTCAACGGGCGGCCGCACGTGCTGGTGCCCGCGCTGCGCGGGGATTTCGCGTTCGTGAAGGCGTGGAAGGGCGACCGGTGGGGGAACCTGATCTATCGGAAGACGGCGCGGAACTACAATTCCGTGATGGCGACGGCGGCGGATTACGTGATCGCGGAAGTGGAAGAGATTGTGGAGCTGGGCGCGCTGAATCCGGATTGCATCCATACGCCGGGAGTTTTCGTGGATGCGATATTCGCGGGGACGAATTACGTGAAGCGGATCGAGCGGCGCACGGTGCGGAAGCGGGCGTCGTAGGGACGGACGGAGCCGCTGGGAGACAGAGCGCAGATGCCGGCAGAGATGGATAAGCGGGAACTGATCGCGCGGCGAGTGGCGCGGGAACTGCGGGACGGGAACTACGTCAACCTGGGAATCGGGTTGCCGACGCTGATCCCGAATTATCTGCCAGCGGGCATCGAGGTGGTGCTGCAGTCGGAAAATGGGATGCTGGGAGTGGGCGCGTATCCCTACGAAGGCGAAGAGGATCCGGACCTGATCAACGCGGGCAAGGAAACGATCACGGAAATTCCGGGTAGCGTGTATTTTTCGAGCGCAGACTCGTTTGGGATGATTCGCGGCGGGAGAATCGACTTGACCGTGCTGGGCGCGCTGCAAGTGGATGAAAAGGGCAACCTCGCAAACTGGGCGATCCCGGGCAAAATGCTGAAGGGAATGGGTGGCGCGATGGATTTGGTGGCGGGGGCAAAGCGCGTGATCATCGCGATGGAGCACACCACCAAGGACGGCGAGGCGAAGATCGTGAAGAAGTGCAGCCTGCCGCTGACCGGAGTAGGCGTGGTGGATTTGATCGTCACGGAACTCGGCGTGATTGAAGTGACGCCGCAGGGGCTGGTGCTGCGCGAAGTGGCGCCGGGCGTGACGCCGGAAGCGGTGCAGAAGGCGACGGAGCCCGCGCTGAAAGTGGCGCCGGACCTGAAGACGATGGCGACGTAGGCGCGGGGCAAGACGTCGCGACACGCGACCGCTTCACGCGGAACCGATTTTCAAAGGAGCATCGATGCAGCCGCATTCCATCGTGGTGATCAGTCTGCACACGCCGAAGGAAAAGCTGTGGGGCGAATTGGTGGAGATGTCGATGGCGGGCGTGACGCTGCGCGGAATCGACCTGAGCGCGTTCGACGATTTCGTGAGCCAGGTGCTGCATCCGGAAGGCGAGCGCATGGGGCTGCCGACTTTATTTTTCCCAATGCTGCGAATTGAAAGAATCGCGCTCGATGAAGCGCGCGGATCGATCCCTTCGCTGGCGGAGCTGTTCGAGAAGAAGGTGGGGCGGTCGCTGGTGGATTATCTCGCGCAGTTCGCATGATTGCCCTGCGCGCCGACTGAAACAAAATGCCGATTCGCAACCGCATTCTAACCGTTCCGAACCAGCTGACGTTCTTGCGCCTGGCCTTTCTGCCGTTTTTTCTGATCGCGATCAAATACGCGCACTGGGAAGCGGCGCTCGGGATTCTGGTGGCGGCGGGCGTAAGCGACGGGCTCGACGGCCTGCTCGCCCGCGGCCTGAATCAGCGGACTCCGCTCGGCGCCTATCTCGATCCGATCGCGGACAAGCTGCTGATGTCGTCGTCGTACTTCGTGCTGGCGCTAAAGGGGAAAATCGCGTGGTGGCTGACGATTCTGGTGCTCAGCCGCGACGTGCTGCTGCTTGTGGCTTGCGCTGTGATTCTGATTACGGTCGGTTACCGGCCGTTCCCCCCGAGCATCTGGGGCAAGGCGACGACATTTTTCGAAATCGCGCTGATTGTGATCGTCCTGGTGGCGGCCATCTGGCAAGATCCGACGCTGTGGATGATCCGCGAAGTTTGCGGCTATCTGGTCGCGGCGTTCGTGATGATTTCGGGAGTCCACTACAGCATTACGGTTTCGCGCCAGCTTCACGCCGGGCGTTGAGGATCGAACCGCTCAGTTTCCGCGGCTTCTATCCCGCAAAGTGCAGGTTCAGGTAAAGGACGACCGCGAAGCTCGCGATCACGAGGAGCGCGCTCGCCCAGCCGAGGAGTTGCGCGCGCTTGCGTTCGTCGGGCGACGATGGCGCGCGATCGACCATGATTTTGCCAAGTAGGAATCCGGAGATGAGCCCCCCGAGGTGCGCCATGTTGTCGATTCGAAAGAATGGAACCAAGCCGAGGATCGCGACATAGATCAGCCAACGAATGATCTGGCCCCGCATCATCTGGGCGCTTGCGCTTTGTCGGCCTGCAGTTAGCGCGAGCACTATGCCCATAAGCCCCAGTAGTGCTCCCGAGCCACCCACGCTCGCGTGGAACGTCACGGAACTCAGCACGAATCCGCAAATCCCCGTTAGAAGGTAAATAAACAGATACCGCGCAGATCCGTACTGCTCTTCAATCATCGGCCCAATATCCATTAGAACGAGCATATTGAAACCCAGATGAATCAAGCTGCCGTGGAGAAAAATGGCCGTGACGAACAGCCATGGCTGAGCTGCGTCGTAGGCAAGAGGGCCCGACTCTCCCAGCCGTTGCAGCACTTGCCCGTTGATCGCACCGAAACCGAAAAGGCCTCCGAGGCCCCCGCCTGATGGCATCTGAAACCCGCTGATGCGCATGGTCCATAACAAGCAGATCGCGTACATCAGACAGCTCAACGTCAGGATGCCGTATGTCGCGGGCGAAGATTCCGGCATCAGCTTGCTGAGCGATTTACTGGCGGCCGCGAGAGAAAACGTCATGCTCGCGCCGCATTGATGGCACCGCGTGGCTGTGGCACCCACCAGAGTGCCGCATGCCGGGCAAAGCCGCGGGCGCCTTTCTTCCGGCTTGCCACCGAACGCACCGCTGAACTTTTCCTTGAGGCGGTCGAGTTTCCATCGCAGACGTGGCGAGAGGTCCAATGGGCTTCCTTGCGAAAAGATAAGTTCCTATAATACAGATAAATATGACGAAACGAGAGCATTGGGACGCCGCGTGACACCTTCCGCCGCGCGTGGCGAATTTTCCCCACTGGAAAAAGCGGCCCGCAAACCGCAAAGCGGATTCCTGCAGCTATCTTTGGTGGCTGCGCTCGCGCTGGTAGCGGCGGCGGGCTGCGCTCATCGCACCTCTTCGACTCAGCCTCCGGCGCAAACGCCGCTTCCCGAAGCCCCGGGCGCTCAGCCGCCGGCCTCGGCTCCTTCAGGACCGCCGTCCGCAGCGGAACGGCAACCCGCGATTCCCGGCGAATACGTCGAGGAAGGAGTCGCGTCCTGGTACGGCGCGCCCTTCGACGGGCACCGCACATCGAACGGCGAAATCTACGACATGCATCAGTTCACGGCGGCACATCGCACGCTGCCCTTCAATTCGATCGTGCGCGTCACGAATCTCTCGAACGGCAAGCAGACGGAAGTGCGCATCAACGACCGCGGGCCGTTCGTGGCCAACCGCGTGATCGATCTCTCGCTTTCCGCGGCGCAGGCCATCGAGATGGTGGGCCCGGGAACCGCGCAGGTACGCCTGGAAGTGGTGGCGGGCCCGAATCCAACGGCTGGATTCTTCGCCGTGCAGGTGGGCGCGTTCCTGCGGCGCGACAATGCGGACCGGCTGAAGGCGCAGCTCGAGGGCGAGTATCCGCCGGTTAGCATTGCGACGTTCGACTCGCCGACCGGGCTTTTCTATCGCGTGCGCGTGGGGCGGTTTGGAACGGAAGAGGCGGCGCGGCAGCTTGCGGCGCAATTACATGAGAACGAACAGTTCACCACGTTCGTGGTTCGGCTCGATGATTAGGCCGAGGGCCGGCGGCGCCTGCGCGCGAGCGCGCCATTCGCACAAACGAGCCTTTGAATTCGGCACGCGTTCGCAGTAGGTTTGCTCACGCCGATGCAGCGTCGATCATTCATCGTGAAGCAATTCGTTGTTGCAGCTGCATTCGCGGCGTGCACGGGGCTACTTTGCGTCCGCGCGGAGTTCGCGCACGCACAGGGGCAAACCGTATCGCCGACCACCTGGTCGGTGACGGTGGTATTGCCGCCGCGGCTCATTGCCGGAGGTCCGGCAACGCTCGCGACGCTGGGCGTAAACGGGAAGCTCGCGCCAAACATCACCGTCATGCTGGGGAGCAAAGACGTGGTGCGGACGGACGTGACGGGCCGTGCGTTCTTCAACGTGCCGGCGTCCGGCGGCGTTTTGCTTGCGCATGCAGCCGGAAGTTCAGCCGCGGCGCTGATCGATTCTTCTGCCGCGTCGACCGCGCAGAAGCAAATGACCGTTCCGCCGGTTGTGTCCCTGCACGACCACTTTTCGATTTGTGGCGGCGGTTTCCGCGGAGATGCGGAGGCAGATCATGTTCGCGTGGATGGCGCGCCTGCGTTGATTCTCGCGTCGTCGCCGGAGTGCCTCGTCGTCATCGCCGGGCCGAAGACGCCGCCGGGCCCGGCAAAGATTTCCGTCGACACGCCCGTCGTGGAACGCGAAGCCGCATCCACGTTCGTGGCGCTGAGCTTCGAGCCTCCTCAGCCGGCGCTGACGCCCGAAAAAAAAGGCTGGCTCACGGTACGCGCGCGCGGCTTCGACCAGCCGCTTCGGATTCTGGTGACGAACGAGACGCCGGGCGTCCTGCAATTCGAGAAAGGCGAATGGCAGGAAGTGACGACCAGCGGCGGCGCGGAGAACATCGCGCAGATTCGCGTGGAAGCGATTCGCTCAGGTGATTTCTCGTTTAATGCGCGCCTCTCAGGCGGACACGATGTGGACACGGCGCGGCGGTTCCTCGAAGCGGCCGAACCATTGGCTACGGAGGATGTACGCGGCGACGTGCGAAGCATGGCTCGCGATCTGGCGCGCCATCCGCGCAATGCGGACAAGGTTGGCGCGCGATTGGCGCAGCTTCTGCGCGTCACAATGGCGGGCGATTTTCGAACTCTGCTCGAGGCGGCTCAGTCCGCCTTGTAGTTTTCGGCGGCGAAGAGCGGTTCGGTCTGGCGCGGCTCGTCGGGAGCAGGCTCGAGCACCTTCGCGGCGGGAGCTTCCGGAAGCAATCCCTGCGACATCTGCTGCAAGGAATTTCGCGTGCGGTCGAGCCGGCTATCGGCGTCCTCATAACTCTGCTGCGCGTGGCGAAGGTGCGTGCCGACCTTCTCGAATGTATCGGAGAAGGTTTCGAGCTGGCGGTTCAATCCCGCGAGACTTCCCAGCAAGCGCCGCGCGTTCTCTTCGATCTGCAGGCCGCGCAAGCCCATCAAAATGCTGCTGAGATAAGCGTACAGAGTGTTGGGCGAGACGGGCACGACGAACTTGCCGCGGCAATACGCGTCGAGCTTGCCGTTGCGCGCGTCCTCGGTCATCAGCAGCTCGTAGTAGATCGCTTCCGAGGGCACGAACATCAGGGCGAGATCGAGAGTTCCTTCGTCCTGCAGAATATATTTTGAGGCGATGGAATCGGCGTGTTTGCGCACGGCCTGCCCGAATTCCTTGCGCGCGTCGGGATCCTCCGCCATGCGGCGATAGGAATCGAGCGGGAATTTGGAATCGATGGGAATCAGGCGATCGCCCGCGCGAACGACGGCGTCGACGATGTCGCCGGTGGAGAATCGATACTGAATCTCGTAGCTCTTTCGCGGCAGCGAATCCTCGAGCATGCGCGCGAGCCCCATCTCGCCCAGCGCGCCGCGCGATTTCGCGCCGCCCAGCACCTGCTGCAGCATCGACGAAGCCTTGGTTAGATCATCCCCGGCGCGCTGCACCGCGCCCAACTGCTGGCTGATCTGCCGCACGGCTTCGGTGGCGGATTCAAGCTGCTTCGAGACATCGCGCTGCGCCTGGCTGGCGAGCTGACCCGAAGAAGCAACGCCCGCTTGCAGCTCCTGGCGCACCTGCCCGAGCTGCTGCGTGACGTTCTGCACCACGTGGTTGAGTTGCGAAGAAAGGCCCTGGCTCTGCGTGGTGAGCGAACTTTGCACTTCCTGCCGCATGGCCGCGAGTTGCTGTTCGGACTTGCGGCTCGACGATGAAACGAGGAAAGCCGTCGCGATGACTGTCGCGACAGCGATCACGCCCACGACGACTACCCACACAACCGGATCCATTACGATGCCCCCAGAACTAACTGAGCAGTTCGATATTCGATAAGACACTCTAGCGCGAAGCGAGAGCGGCGAGAAGATGTTTTGGCCCTGCGTCCGCGAAAAGGAAAGGGAGTTCCCGCGCCGTCAGGCCCGGGAACTCCCCGAGGAGGAACAAAAACTAGAAGTTGAGTTTCAGCGCGAACTGGAACGTCCGCGGATCAAACGACGCGGTCGGCTGGCCGGCCGTGCACGTTCCGGAAGTCGGATCGCAGAGCGGATTCACGTCGCTCACGTTGAGCCGGTTCAGCATATTGAAGCCGTCGGCGATCACTTCGAGGTTCACGCGCTCGCCAATCGGAATCTTGCGGCTGACGCGCAGATCGATCTCGAAGAAGCCGGGGCGCGTAAAGGCGTTGCGCCCAAGATTGCCGATGCAGCCGTACGGCGGCGCGGGAACGAAGGGATATGGCCCGAAGCCGGCGCCCGTCGAATCGATGCAGGTTGCGGGAATGATGAAGCTGACGCCGGGAATATACGGCGACGAAACAGGCGGCGGGAATCCGGCCGGAACAGCGGCGCCCGGAGGCAGCACGGACGGACGGTTCGTGGCGGTCCCGAAATCGAGGTTCGGATTCGAGCCGATCAGCACGTTGTAAGGCCGACCCGAAGCAACCTCAATCACGGGAGCGACCGTGAAGTCCGCGAGCGCTTTGTTCCAGAATCCCGCGTCAGTCGAGCGATAGGGGCTCTGATAGACCGCGCTGGTGATCCAGCGGTGGCGTTGATCGAAGTTCGAATTGCCGCGGTCGAGATTCGGGAAGCTGTTGTCCTGCGGATTCAGCAGAGTCGAAAGGTCGGTGGAATCGTCGATGGTATGCGAGTATGTCCAGCCCGAGAGCATCTCGAAGCCGTGCGAGAAGCGCTTCGTCACCGTCAACGTGAACGCATGGTAGACGGAATTCCCGGTGGAGGTCTGCGGGTTCACGTCGCTCCAGGGGATCTCCACTCCAGAGAACCCGGTAGGATAACCAGCTGCTTGCGCGAGGCCCACGAGCGTCGCATATCCGCCGGGAACGAGTCCACCGAACGAAGGATTCGGGCCCGAGGGGCGGTAATAGTTGAACACGGCTGGCGTGGAGACATATCCGACAGGCGCGCCACCGCAATTTGCCTGCGCGTACCCGGTGCCGATCATTCCTGGCACGATCAGCCCGATGCTGGTGGCCGCTCCCGTATTCACGCAGCCCGGAACGCCGCTTCCCTGCGGGACGGAGACCGTCAGCGGGTTTGTCCCGGGGGTGGCGACGCCGGAAAGGATGGCGTTGTTCGCGTTGGCATCGAGCAGCGCCGGATTCGTGACGCTGATGTTGATGGTGCGGTCGAGGTGCGTGCCATGGGTGAAGTTGTATCCCGCGCTGATCTTCCAGTTCCTGCCAAGCTCGCGCTCGATCGTCAGATTGGCCTGCTGCGCGAGCGCGTACTGAAAATTCTTGACCACAGGGATCGTGAACGGGAGCAGCGTCAGCGGAAAGCCCGCAGTGAGAAAGTTCTGATTCGTGAACAGCGAGTTCGGCTGGAAAGGATTGAAGCGCTGCTGGTCGCGCTCATAGCACATCGTCGGCGCCGCCGGGGAGCATCCCGCAACGTTGCCTGTCAGCAGGCCCTGAAAGATGTTCGTCGCATTCAACGCGAAAGGATTTGTGTCGGCGGAGCAGCCGGCGGGATCTAACACGCACGGCTTGCCTCCGGCAGTTTCCAGCAGCGCCGATGTCGCGCCATCTTCTGCGGTGGAAAGAAATGCCAGCGCCAGCGCGGGATGATCGTAGAAGAATCCGTAGCCGGCGCGAATCACGGTCTTGCCGTCACCCCAGGGATCCCACGCGATTCCGATGCGCGGCGCGATATTGTTCGAATCCGTCGGAATGCCCTCGACCACACCGAATGCCTGCTCACCCGCCGCGTTCAGGGCCGTGCTCGGCGTGAAAGTCGGCAGCCACTCGATGTCGTAGCGCGCGCCGTAATTCAAGGTCAGCCGGCTGCTGATTTTCCAACTATCCTGCGCGAAGACGCCCAGCGTTTTGTTGTCGAACGGCCGGTCGGACGTTCCAATTCCCTGGATGAACGACGTGGGAATCCCGAGTCCGTACGCCTGCACCGCGGAAAGTCCCGGTGCGCCCTCGAAGGCCGCATTCAGCGAGCCCGGATCCAGGCTGCCAAACGAGTACACGCCGCCGTAGTTGAGCGTGAAAATCTCCGACTTCGACGAGCGCAGTTGCAGCAGGTTGGTGTCGCCGCCGAACTTGAACGTGTGACCGCCTTTGGTCCACGTCAGGTTGTCGGTCCACTCGTACCGCTTTTCAATGCGGTCTTCAGTGGAGAAGGGCTCGCGCCCAAAGAACGCGTAGCCCGTGATGTTCATCGCCGGCAGATCACCGCCCGGAAGATTCGAGAATCCGTAGTGCAACCCGCGCCGCGCGTACTGGAAGCGGAATTCGTTGAACAAGTTGTTGCTGATCGACGTTGCGTGCTGCCCAACGATGTCCAGATCCCGCGTCTGCTGCACCGAAGTTCGCGATCCCGCGTTCTGGCCGAAGTTCTGGTTCTCCGCGTTCACTTCGATTCCGGAAATCGTCGAGGGGGACACATTCACGCGGATGAACGAGCTGTTCCGCGAGTTCCAGTTGTGGTCGAGCTTCAGTGACCACAAGCTGGTGCCCTCGGACGTGGGAAAGTTCCCGATGGTCGAAACCAGGCCCACAAAGGACGGCGGCACGGGCTCGTTGCTGGACGCGAAAGAGTTCAGCGGCGTGCCATTCAGCGCCGAAGTGTTCCCGAAGAGCGCTGTCTGCGATGCCAGCGCCGCGGCGCAGAAATATTCCTCGCCAAGCAGGTTGGGATTCGCGCCGATGAAGGATGCCTGGTCCGCCGTCACCAGACCCGCGGCCTGGCCCGTGTAGCACGGCTGCGGGAAGCCCGTCGTGCTCGTGGGCAGCGCCTGCAAGTCGAAGTTATCCGCGCCAATGCTCGAAAAACCAGTCTCCTGCCGCCGCGTGATTTCGTAGCTGAAGAAGTAGAAGGTCTTGTCCCTTTTGATCGGGCCGCCAATGGTGGCGCCGCCCTGCACGCGGGTGTACGACTGCTTCACCGGGACCGTGCTGACGCTTTCGGTAGCGGGGTCGAACACCGCGTTCACGGAAAACGGGTTCTGCGCCTGAATGGCCGTGTCGCGCAGGAATCCAAAGACGTCGCCGTGAACCTGGTTCGAGCCCGATTTCGTCACGATGTTCACCACGCCGCCCATGGCGCGCCCGTACTCCGGCATGTAGTTGCTGGTGATCACCTGGAATTCCTGCACCGCTTCCTGCGACACGGTGGCGCGCACGCCGTTCACGGAATTGTCCACGGCGTCCGCGCCGTCGACGGACACTTCATTCGACCGCGCGCGCTGGCCGCCGAAGTTCAGACCACTCGTCGGCGCCGCGCCGATCGACGGCGTGTCGTCGCGTGCCGCCTGCGAATTCAGCAGCGTGAAATTGATGTAGTTGCGCCCGTTGATCGGCAAGTCGTTGATCTGCGTCTGGTTCACGGTGGTCGAGACGTCCGTCTTCGCTGTGTCGACCAGCTCGGGCGCGGCTTCCACGCTCACCGTCTGCGCCGCAGCCTTGAGCTGCAATTGCGGGTTGTACTCCGCCGTCGCGCCCAGCGTCAGCGTCATCGACGCATTCGTGAACGACGCGAAGCCTTCCGCCTCCACATTCATGGAGTAGGTTCCCGGCGGCAGCCCGATCACTTCGTACCGGCCGTCAGCATCGCTTGTGGCGGTGCGCTCGGCGCCTGTGGCCAGATTCTTCAGCGTGATGTGCGCGCCCTTCACCGCCAGATTCTGCGGGTCGAGAACCGTGCCCGACACGTTCACCGTGTTCACCTGTGCCGCTGCGCGGCCCGCCCAGCACACCACCAACGCCCACACCGCCAGCATGCACAGAACAAAGTTGCGCAGTCGCATGACACACCCTCCCCGGGAAGCAGCCTTCGTGATTTCTCTCCGCGAGCGGCCTTGCGCCCGCACAGAACCCCAAGCGTGGAAGATCAAAGAGCCCCGCTTCGTCTCTCACCCTGAGTCCGAACCGGTTGATGAATGACTTCTACCCCGACATATCCTTGTTTGCAATAGGTTTCACTCGCGAAAGCGTTCTTCGGTGCCTAAATGCCACACTCGACTCCGTTCGGTGAGTTTCGCCTCGCCGAGCCAGTGAGTTGTTAGTTCTGCCGCCGCATCTCGTCCGGAACTTGTGAAAAAACCATGTTGTCGTCTGCATGCTCAATCGCGAAATGCTGCAGCGCCTCCGTTGAACCGGTCAGCACTGTGCCGAAGTCCGGGACGCGGGTCGGGCCCACGGAATCGTCACTCGCCACTCCGTCCTCGTCGAGGTAAGACAATTGGAGGGAATCCCGGTTGAGCCAAATCCGCGCGATAATATGCGCCGGAATTTGAAGTGAGTCTTCGTCGCCGCCTTGTCCCCGCGCGTTCTCTTGGGTGGCGTCCAGGAACAGGTAGCCCGAGAGATTCACGAGATGGGCGCTGAAAAAAACCTCTTTGCTCGAATCGCTCGAACGCACCGTGATCCGATAGGAATTGTCGCTGGCTTTTTCGATCTGGAAGATGTTTGGCTCCTCATCAGTCCCGCCCCAGGCTGCAAGCAAGTCCGCATCGAAGACCACGTCTCCGTCCATATAGAGCGGGTGGATAGGAAACGCAGGGCCACACGCGGCGAGAGCCAGGAGGCCAACGAACGCGATGATGGCCAACAACCATCGCGCCCGCCGGTTCTTGGGGCTTGGGGCTGAGCTGTTCATTTCACTCCTCTGGGTGCACTCGCGGCAGTACTCGATGAATTGCGTCGTGGCGACAGCTCGACTTTCAGGGCCGCCGTCGAGTGGTACCGGTGTTGCGCGGCCTCAAGGCCGGCACGGTTGAAACACTCCTGCCGCCCGCGGAACGTGCCGAAAAGCCGGTCGAAAAAGTAGAAGCCGATGCCGAAGTTGCGGTCCATCCTACCGTGACCGTTGAGCGAGAGGTGATGGATGTCGTGAAGCCGACGGGCTCCCGTAAACCATCTCTTGAGCCAGCGGTTTTTCTCCATCCAGAATCCGAGGATGTGCATCCGGTCGTGCAGATAGCTGAACATGAAGCTGGACCAAGCCAGCGTGATCACCACGAACGAGATGCGATAGCCCCACGGCAACCTCAGCGCTGCGAAGGCCGCCAGGAAAGAGCCGAGTGCGATTCCGGACGGCGCGATCCATTCCAGACCGACGTTTCCAATGGACCACCTTCCGGTTGTAGCGTCGATGTATTTGCCAGAAGGCCGCATCGGCCGAAGAGGCCCGTAGTGTTCCAGGTGATGCTCCATGTGGCTGCGGCTAAGCCAGCGGATCCTTTCACTGTGCAGCAGGCGATGAAGCAAGTATCCGACAAGTTCAGCAGTCACGGCGCAGAAGCCAACCCAAGCGACCGCCCGGAGCGAGGAAGCCATGAGCGAACGGTCGGTAAGGGCGAGAGTCGCAGCACTCGCCCCAAGGAGTTCGATCGCAATCATTTCTTGCCTCCGAATCGGAAGACGATCGCCGCCGTCACGCGCGCACAATTCAACGTTGAACCATTCGAATGCATCCCGAGATATTCCGCTTGGGGTCTAAACGCGACGTGCTGCGACAGCCTGACGTCGACTCCGCCGCCAACACTGTAGGCGAACGCGTTTCCGCTCCCGCTTGTGCCAAACGCGTTCGCAGTCAGACGCGACCCGCCCAGCAGCGTTTGAAAAAATGGCGTCGCGCGGCTTTCCGAACGCAGCGAAAAGCGAGGCCCGAACAGATAGGTGTAGGTGTTCAGATTGACTCCAAACGGGGTCGAGTGATATCCGCCGAAGTCGCCGACGATCCCCAGCCAGTGATTCACGTTAAAGGCCACGGACGCGCTGCCGCCGTTCTGATTGTCGCCGTCAGAACCGCCCAGCCGGAGGTAGGAGTATCCGACCGATACTTCTGCCGCCGGAGTTTCCTGAGCCCCAGCGGTGAAAGGAAGGACCACGCCGAGCAACGCAAGCCATGCCAGCTTTCTCATCGCTGTATCTCCTATATCGTGCGAGTTGACTGCCGCGGCCGCCGCTGCGGGCAGCACCTTTGCGCCGATCTAGATGGCCGCCGAAATTTCCCGGGACTGCGGCGGAAACTAGAGCAGCCGCCGGAGGTTCGCAAGCGACAAGGAGCGAATGGCTGCCTGACCGAAGCCAATGTCGCCCTTTGTCGTGAGCGGGTGCCGGTACCCTTTGTCAGCCTCCGGCGCTTCGATTGAAGCACTTACGCAATTCGGGTAGAATCCGGCCACTGAAGCCTGCCTGGAGCTCTCAGCTTGAGCCAGACTCCCTCAGGGTCGTGGCGCAGCCCCTTGGACCCGCACGGAGAAGACCGTCTCGACTCGTGGAAAGAGATCGCCGCCTACCTCGACCGCGAAGTCAGGACGGTACAGCGTTGGGAGAAGACGGAGGGAATGCCGGTCCGGCGTCATCAGCACGAAAAGCTGGGCTCCGTGTTTGCTTACCGGTCCGAGCTGGACGCCTGGTGGAATCAACGTCAGAAGGTTCTCGAAGCCGAGCGGGAGCCGTCGGAAATCCCTGAACCCGCTGAAAGGAACGTGCTGGAATCCGCCCAAGTGGCGCAAAGGCCGAGGGACTCGGAAACAGATCCTGCTGGCCGCGACGTGCGCGCCCACCCTGTCGCCACGCCGTGGACGATCACCGCCGCGGCCCTCGCGCTCGTCGCCATCGCGCTCGGCCTCTACTTCTACCCACACATCTTCCCGGTCAGCGCCGGCCGCAAAGTGAAGCTCGTCGTTCGTCCGTTCCGAAACCTCACAGGCGATCCCGTGCAGGAGGCCTTTTGCCAGGGACTGACCGAGGCGATGGACACGCGGCTCGGGCAGCTCGATCCCGATCATCTGGCCGTAATCGCCGACACGACCGCTTCGATCCTCAAGGACAAACCGATAGATCAGATTCGCCGGCAGCTCAATGTCGACTACGTCCTGGAAGGAAGCGTCTCCCGGGATGGAAATCACATACGCATCGACGCTCAGTTGATTCGCGCAATCGATGAGATCCATCGCTGGGACGACACCTACACTCGCGACGCCGACGACATCGTCGCCCTTCAAAACGACGTGGCGCAGGACGTCGCAAGCGAAATTCGGCTCACGCTCTCGCCGCTCGTGCAGAAGCGCCTCTCCACCGACAACAGGGTCGATCCCGACGCCTACGATGCCTATCTTCGCGGTCTCGTCTCATGGACCTCGCGCACGCCCGACGGCCTGGCAAAGAGCCGTGACTATTTCGAACAGGCCATCCAGCGCTCTCCGAATTTCGCGCTCGCGTACGCAGGCCTCTCTAATTCGTATTCAATCCTCAGCGCCGTTCCCACGGCCGCGATCCGCCCCGCTGAAGCCATGCCCAAGGCCAAGGAGGCCGCCGAAAACGCGCTTCGCCTCGATCCGGACTCCGCCGAAGCGCAGGCGGCAATCGCGCTTGTGCGTCAGAGCTACGACTACGATCTCGATGGCGCGGAGCGCGCCTATCAGCGCGCCTTCGCCATCAATCCTTCCTATGGTACGGCGCTGCACTGGCATGCAGTTCTGCTGATGGCGCGTGGGCGTCATGATGAGGCCCTGGCGGAAATCGAGCGAGCCCGCTCGCTCGACCCGCTTTCACCCGTGATACTCGCGAGCCGCATCCAGGCCTTCTACTTCGCGCGCCAGTACGACCGCGCCATCGAAGAGGCGCGGAAGGCCCTCGAAGTGGAGCCGGACTTCCTCCAAGTTCACTATCATCTGGGCCAGTCGCTTGTTCAGCAGGGACACTTCGGCGACGGCATCGCCGAGCTGCAGAAAATGCACGACCGCTGCGGCGGCCTCGCGTTCTGCACGATGGCTCTGGGCTACGCCTATGCTCGTGCAGGCAACCGCGCTGAGGCGGCGAGGTCCCTTGCGAACCTAAAGTCGCGCGCTGCCAAGGGCGAGTATGTTCCGGCGATCTACTTCACGGCGATCTACACGGGACTTGGCGACACGAAGCAAGCGATGGATTGGCTCCAGAAGGCCTACGATGAACGCACTGAGTATCTGATTTTCCTCAACGTGGAACCGATGGCCGATCCCCTCCGCTCCAATTCCAGGTTCAAGGACTTGCTGCACCGCGTGGGTCTCAGTTGATTCCGTCGCAGCCGCGCAATGGCGAGAGGATCTGAAACCAAGGAAGCCAAATCCGGGAACTACTGCCGGCCGTGCGATCCGCTTAGTTGCACGAGGGGCTCGGTCGACGCGGTGGCGGCGGCGCCCGTGGGAGGCAGCGGTTCAAGCATCTGCGGCGCGCGCCAGAAGTCGACTGTCGAAATTTGGTGAACGCACGACACGGTGCACCGCGGCGCGCATCCTTTCTTCGTGAAAAATTCGCGGCGCCGCTGCTCCGCGCTGTATTGATCGAGCGGAATTCCCGGGTATCCGCGCTGCTGCGAGCAGTAGTGGACCAGCCCGTCCTCGCATATATAGAGGTAGCGGGAGCCCGCGCGGCAGCGCCAGTTGTTCTCGCGGCCCGCAGCGATGTTGTGCTGGAAATTATTCACACGCGCGAACGAGCTTTTGCCCAGCGCCATGATTTCCTCGAAAATCTCCTGCTCGCGCGGCCCGAGCGGCTGCAACTGCCCATTGCCGTCGTGAATCAACCCCACCGTCGACGTGAATCCCAGCTCTACCGCGCGATGCGCCACCTTCAGCGCGTCTTCCGGATTCGCGATTCCGCTGCCGAGCACTGAATTGATGTTGATGTGAAATTCCGCGTGCTCTGCCAGCAGCTCCAGCTTTGCGTCCAGCACCTTCAGGCTCTTCTTCGAGACTTCGTCGGGCACCGAGTTGTCGATGCTGATCTGCAGATATTCCAGTCCCGCGCGATTTAGTCGCTCGATTCGCTCCGCCACCAGCAAATAGCCGTTCGTGATGAGCCCCGCGATAATTCCGTTGTCGCGGATTCGCCGGATGATCAGGTCGAGGTCGGGGTGCAGCAGCGGTTCGCCGCCGCTGATCGTGACGATCGACGTGCCCATCTCGCCCAGCCGATCGATGCGGCGAAACATCTCGTCGGCCGGCACCGGCTTCGAGTAATCGTCAAATTCATTGCAGTACGTGCACGCGAGGTTGCAGCGCCGCGTCGGAATGATGTGGACCAGCAGCGGGTGCTCGGTCGAGAGCAATCCCTTCGCAATCATCCGCAGCTCGCGCGCTTTGCGGTGCGCCGCGAGAAGCTTCCGCCGGATTTTCTTCGTCGCCTTCACAGATTGTCGTCAGCGGTGCAGCGCGATGACTGAATGCGATTCGCCCCGTTGCCCTCTGCCCCGTGGGTTTATTATGCCACAGCGAAGCGGCCGGCCCCACGATGCGCCGCACTCACGGAATCGAAGGAGTCGTTCCGCGCGGTCCGCTCACCCAAAGCTTGATCGAGTACGTCGAGACGGTCCGGTTCGAGTACGACCAGATCGGCGGCAGCGGCGGCGGCGGCCAGATGCCCGAGCACGCAGTGGGAACGTATACCACTTTGATGTCGTTCGTGTGGACCTGATCCCACTCGATGTCCCAGCTTCCGAAGCTCTGCTTGTAGGTCACGATGCCGCTGCATTCGTTCGAGTCATAGGTAAAGAGCTGCGCAGAATCCGACGTCCATCCCGCCGGCAGCTTTTCGAATAGGTAGAAATCGGTGCCCTGACCGAATTTGTCCGGCAGATACCGGTAGATCAATGACGTCGAACCCGCCCCCTGCGCGTCCGAGGGAATCGGCGATGTGTAGTCGAGCTTCGCGTACACGCCGCTGTTCTGCGCTTTGGCGAGTTGCACCCAGGATTGCGGCATCGTGCTCAGGAACACTGGCTCGCGCGCCGCATAGAACGAAAAGCCGGATGCTTTCATCTCCGCAGCGCCTTTCGGCGCCACCACCAGCGTCACGTTGTTGTTCTGGTCGACTTCGCCGGTCACGTTTGGATCGAGGCGCGCATCGATTTCATTGTCGCTCCAGAAATCGATCTGCAAATTGAGCTTCTGCGCGTGGAACGGGCCGAAGATATACGCCTGCCCCTGCTGATTCCCGAACTCGCAGCCCTTGATTGTGTAGAGATTGCCGTCCTGCACCGGCGTGAAGACGGTGCCCTTGGTCTGCTTGTTCACCGTGTTGATTCCGGGTCCCCGGCAAATCATCGAGGTCACCGGCGGCGGAGCGGCAGTGAACCGGTTCCGGGCGGGCGAGGACGGATTCACGGAGGTGGGCGGCGTTCCGGCCATCGACGCACCTCCCGTGGCCGGCTTCACCGACTTGCTAGGCGTTCCCGCCACCGTAGTGTCCATCGTCTTTTCGGGGCCCAAGCTGCCGGGCGTTGTCGCTCGCACAGCAGCCGGAGCGTTCGGCGCTGTCGCTGCTCTTCCTGCGGCCGTCGGATTCGTGCCAGGTTGTGAAGCGGGCTGCCCGGCGGGACTCGCGCCGGGCTGGCCAGTCGCGGCTTGCGTATGCATCGCCGCCATAGTCTGCGCGTGCTCCGTTTCCGCAGCTATCCTTTGCGCCTGCAACGTCGAAAGCATCGCGGGACTGATTCCGCCGTTCAGAGCCTTCGGGTTCTTCACCCGGGGGCTGCCCCTCCCAGCGCTTTTCGCCAGCGCCGCCTTCGACTCCTTGATGAACTCCGCATCGGTCGCCGCCCTCACCTTCACATTGGGCGCCGTCGCCTGTGGCGCGGCCGGTGTGCCGGTCTGCGGCGCGGTTGATGCAGCCTGCTGCGAGAATGCGCTCGTGCCGATCAAGGAAGACGCAATGATGAGCAGCGCAATCGCAAGAATGCCCACAAGAAAAATCCGTCGGTTCACGTTTGCCTCCGGAGCCTGGCGAGGAAATTGCTTCCTGCCGAGCTTGACCTTCGACGCCATTCTTTGCAAGTCGCCCAGCTCCGCCTTATGCCGTCACAGTAATCAGGGGAACCGCTCTGCGATTCGATCCTCCTTCGCTCGAATTTCTCCGCGCCGATGGAATCAGTGCGCCGCCTTCATGCGAGCCAATTCGACTTCGGCGCCGACGAATCCCCACGCGTTCCAGGCGTTGCCGGCGACAACTTGTTTGAAGAGCGCCGCGGACTGATCCGAGGGATCCTGCTGGTAGAGGTGCCAGTTGCCGACACCGTAGGTGACCGTGTCGAAGGCGAGCTCGGCCTCGACATCATTGGGGTCGGCGGGTTTCTGCGGGAGGGTGTGGTCCTCGGGAATCGCGCCCTGGTAGAAGTGGAGCAACCGGAGGTAGAAAGCGTAGTGCGGTCCCGTGTTTTTCAGGTCAGGCGTGATTCGTTCGAGCACCTTCGCGGCTTCATCCGGCTTTTTGGCGCGGCGAAGAGAGACGTAGAGCCAATTCGAGAAGTCGATGATGCTGTCGTTGTTCGGGGCAAGCGCGAGGCCCTTGCGAAAGGAGTCGGCGGCAGCAGCGAATTGACCCTGAAAATAGTGCGCAAGGCCGAAATGATAGTAGGCGTCGATCGCCTTGGGATCGAGCGTTGCGGCGTGCTGCAAATCCTTCTGCGCGGCGGCGAAGCGGCGCAAGCCGAGTTCGCGGTGCCCGCGCTCGATGAGAATCTCAACGTTGTCGGGCGAGGCGGCGAGACCTTTCGTGCAGGTCGCGACGGCTTCGCGATATTGGCGGCGGCCCGCCTGCGCTTGGGAGAGCGCGACGACCAGTTTCGGATTCTTCGGGTCCGCGTCGAGCTTTTTGCGGGCGGCGGCGATGGTGCCATCGTCCGGCTGGGCGTAAAGCTTGCGCCCGATCAGCGATGTGACCTCGAGCGCGCCCTGCGCCGATTTTGAGGATGCCTCCTGGGTGCTTGCGACGGACGGCACGGACAGGACTCCAACGAATAAGATTGCGATTGCCAACCCCTTGCAGTTGATCGTCATTGGTTTACCTCCGATGGGCGGCGATTGTACATCCGCACGGGAGCGCCAAGGAGGGAATCCTGCGGTTTTGTTGCGATTAGAATTTTGGAAGTGATTGATTTTGAGGGGCTTGCGGCGAATTCTAATAATGGACTGTTGCGATTAGAACTGGAAAGTGAGATATGCGACGTTGGATCGAGCCCGGTTGCGAGCCGTGAGCGGCGAGAGAAGACCTTGCGGTTGAGGGCGCCAGAAAAGGCCCCGGATTTGTATAGATTAGAAAAATGTAAGTCAGTGATTCGCTTAGGCTTGCGGCGATTTCTAATCTTCAGTGTATAGATTAGAATCTGAGTGGGGAGCGCCTGGCGGTTGGGAGGAGAAGGTCGCCGGAGCATCCGATTTGTGCCTTTAGTCTCTCATTTTCCTTCTGACACTATTTTATCATGCGTGGCAACTTGACACGCGTGTTTCAAGTCTGCAAGCAACGGGAAGGATTGGAGTTACGAAATCGCGAATCGTGGTCAGGAACTGAGGAAAAATGAAAAAAGTTTTGGGGGCAAAGGCGATTTCAGATTTGAGAATTTCAAATTTCAAAGGAAGGCAAACGCGCACGGCAGAGGCGCAGACGAGCGAGGGAAATTCGAGCCTCAGGGGTTAAAACCCCAGAGGGCAGAGGCGACCATGTCGGAGCCAAAGCTCCGACCCCCTAAAAGGCAAAATCCGGGGTCGTTACGCGGGGACTAAAGACCTGAGCTACACGAGACCTGAGCTAGAGGGTCAGCCAAGGAGTAGGTTGCTGACCTTCTGCCACCAGGGAAGATAGTGAGTGAAGCTGTACACGACGAACAACTGGCAGGCGGCAAGCGGGGGAAGGGCGTAGAGATAGACCTGATGGATGCGGCGGTTGACGATGAGGTCGCGCGCCACGCCCAGGAGAATCAACAGGTCGACGCCCACGTAAAACCACGGTCGCGGCAAGATGGCAGGCGGGAAGCGGCCGAACGCGGCGGACGTGATGCCGCAGGTAGCGATCAGGATGAGGCGTCGATGAAATTCGGACTTCTTGCGCCAAAGGATGGCGAGCGAGAAGAAGGTGGAAAAGCAAACCATGTCGAAAAGCGGGACGATCAGAAACGGCTTGACGGGCGGAGCGCCCGGTTGCGGGTAAATCAAATGGAACCGCCCCATGACGATGGCGGTGGAGACGCCGACAAGGACCATCGTGGCGGCAAGTCCGGCTCCGATCCATCCGGTGGTGCGATGGAGCTTCACGTTGTGGGTCTGTACGAGCACCGACTGGAAGAGGAAGAAGCAGAGCCATCCGACGAAGAGCGCGCCGTGAATCCAGAGAAGCGTGGGCCGGGGCGGAGCGGCATCCAGCAGATTTTCGCGCACTGTGTGGCTGAATCCGTAGAAGACGACGGCGGGAATCAGCAGCGACATCAAGAAATAGAAGTGCTTGTCGAGGAAAGGCGCGCGCTTCGACGCAGGTTTGGCGCGGCCGATTGCGCTGTGTCGGACTTCAGCTTGTCCAACGGATGCGGCAGACATTGGCGCGGGATGGTACTACGGAATCGCAACTTGGCGACAGAGACTTTGTGGGGCGGCAGACGGCGCGGACAGAATCTTAGATCGGGCATTCAACTTAGAGTCGGCCCCGTCCACGCGTCCTTCGGTGGCTCGGGGTCCGCGTAATAGCGTGCCGTTATTCTAAGTTCTCTCAGCCGCTCGTCAAGACGAAGGGTCTGCTCGGAAGGCACTGGCTCATCGGGGGGCACAACGATCCCGTGGGATATGTGAGCGTGGCCGCAGTAGTTGCCTTCTCGGGAATCGGTAACCTGAGACCCTGCTCTTCGGACTTCGCTGGCCAAGAGAACTGCAAGTCCTCTGTACTCGATAGTTCCGTGCGCGAGCCCCCGGGCCGTAACCTTACAGGCGTCTGATCCCATATAGTCGTGGCGCATGACGGATACGTCGTCCGTGTTGGCTTTAGGGCGGAAGGCGTTTGACTTAAGTTT
The DNA here is from genome assembly GCA_035501415.1 of Candidatus Limnocylindrales bacterium. Taxonomy (GTDB): domain Bacteria; phylum Acidobacteriota; class Terriglobia; order Acidiferrales; family UBA7541; genus Palsa-295. The sequence continues at coordinate 158,857 of DATJWH010000033.1, forward strand.
CCCCTTCTTATCGAGGTGGATGTCGAGAATACCTCGGACAATCAACTCCCGGTCTCCAATGTCGACCGGGATGTCACACATTGGGCGCGAAGTAGGTCAAATCCGTGACCAGTTGCGCGATCGGCGGTTTCTCGTAGAGGAGATCGTCAACCAGCATGCCCAACGTTGATGACAGGGCCTCGGTGCTGCCATCGTACAGGATCGCGGAGCCAACTATGGGCTTAACGTAGAAGCTGTACTTCGTCCGTCCGATCTCCAGATAGCCGACGCCTGCCTCGGTCTCCCACTCGAACGAAACGGTTCCGTTCGGGTTTGGCGTGACCTCGGGGGCAGCTACAACCGCCTCAAGGACGGTCAGCATGGACAACGCATTCCTGCTGGTCTCAGCACTGATGGGGAGGGCCCCATATCCGTCCCAGTTGGGTGCGCTGTATCGTTCCTGCTTCAGCGTTTCCTTGGACGAGGCAAAATCAGCCAGTCGCGAGCCCGCACAGCTCGAGCACGGTACGGTCCACATCGGGACCTGCGAAGGCTGCTCCTGACCGACTCGGCACGGCGCAGCGTTTGCGACTGGAGGGCTTATGTTCATTTGTCGAGATCTTTGGGTTTCATCAACCTGTGGATCGGAGTGGTGATATTCATGAAGATGCTATGAATAACGTCGTGGGCCACAGACAACCAACCCATTATAGCATCAGCGTCAGGCTTCCAAGCTTCCTTGGATGTCACACTCGTAATCATCACTGTGCCAGGACGGCTGCCGACCTTGCCATCGGCCACGTTCATCGTTAGCGTGCCCTGAGGTATCGGCAGAACAAAGAGGATATTCAGGCTGGTTATCTCACCCTGCGGACTCAAGTTGCGAACAGCGTCAGGAAGCTTCAGTGAGATACCGATGACGTCCGAAAGAAATCGGTTCACACTGCGCCCTTGGGTCAGATTCGCGTCGAATAGGTCTATGTAGCGGAGGGTCAGTTCTCCAAAGGGCTGGCTTTTTTCTGAGTCGTTTCGACACTTGATGAGAACCCTTAGGCCGTTCTCGACATGCGGCAAGAACTCTTTCCAGGTTCGATAAGGGGGAGTGGCATTCACAGTCAGGAGACCGGGGCCGGCTTGATAGATGACTGAGGACTCAGGCGCGTCATTTCGCCGAAACCGCACTATCGCCTGATTCGGTAGGGCTGGGAAGCCGGGAGGAACGAGACGCTCCGACATTTGGAAACCAGACTGATATAGTTCTCCACCAACTCTCATGAGGAACTCTTCGAGCTTAGCGCCGCCCAAAAACGGGATCACTTGCGGCTCCGGCTCGCTGCCCGGTTGGCCCTGCCTGTTTAGTGTCTCATTCGGGGTCCACTTAAACTCCGCGATGAGCTCAACCAGCGGAGCGTTGTCGAAGGTGATTGGCATTAATTTCAGTTATGTATACCACAGAAGTCGAGTAGACGGTTTCTCGATGTGGAGTAAAGGACGTGGGGGGACCGAGGAACCTTCGCGGGATATTCTCCTCGGCGATGGAGCGTCAGCGGCATTTGGCGGCGATGAGGGTGATGTCGTCGTGCTGCTTCTGGGAGCTGAAAAGATTGACTTCGTCGACGACGGAGCGCAAGAAAGATTGGAGCGGAAGGTCGCGGTGCTTGCGGAGCGCGTGGATCAGGCGTTCTTCACCGAATTGCTCGTCAGATTCGTTGAATGACTCGGTGATGCCGTCCGTATAGAGAACCAGCGTGTCGCCGGAGGAAAGCTGGCTTTCGCCCACCGAACAATCCCACCCCTTGAAGAGGCCGACGACGGTGCGTGTGGAGTTCAGAGTTTCGAGTCCCTAATTATAGGCCGCAGACAGCGAACGGTCGTGGCGAAGACAGCCGGTCAATCGGACCAACGCTGGGGCTTGCGGTCCCAGCGGTGGGCCTTCAGCTTTTGCAGCAGCTCGGCATCGAGAGCGCCGGCGTCGCTGGTGGCGACGTTCTGCTTTACGTGCTCGGGCTTGCGCATGCCGATGATGGTGGTGCTGACGACGGGATTCGAGAGCACGAAGCGGAGGCTCATTTCGGGGAGGCTCATGCCGGGCGGGACAATTTTCTTGAGTTCGTCAACGCGAGTGAGAGTTTGCGCGAGATTATCGGGGCCGAAATACTTCGAGCGCCAGTCGCTGGGCGGAAATTTCGTCTCGGGCGTAAATTTTCCGCCGAGGCTGCCTTCGTCGAGCGGGACGCGCGCGATGATGCCAATGTTCATCTCCTTGCAGAGCGGGAAGAGCTTGTCCTCGGGCGCCTGGTCGAAGATGTTGTAGATCACCTGCACGACGTCGACGAGGCCGGTACGAAGCGCTTCGAGGCCGTTCTCGGGCTCCCAGCGATTGAGGCTAAGGCCGAACCAGCGGCACCAGCCCTGGCTCTTGAGCTTCTCGACGGTGTCGCGAAATTCGGGGTCCTGGGTCCAGCCATCGTCCCAGACGTGGAATTGGAGGACGTCGATGGAGTCGACGCGAAGTTTTTCGCGGATGAGACGCGCGTACTTGAAGACATGCTCGGCGGGAAAGACTTCCTGATACTTGCAGCGCGGATCGGCGGGCCAGCGGAGGTTCATCGGCGGAATCTTCGAGGCGGCGTAGAGACGCTTCTCCTTGTTGCGGGCGATGACGTCGCCGAGGAAGGCGTCGCTCTTGCCATCGCCGTAGGCCCAGGCGGTGTCGAAGAAATTGCAGCCGAGGTCGACCGCGAGCTGGAGCGAGGAGACGGACTGGGCGTCATCGGAACCGGACCAGCCGCTCATGCCCCAGAGTCCGTATGCGATGTCGCTTGCGGCAATGCCGGTGCGGCCCAGCCTGCGATATTTCATGAGGTCCTCTTTCGCGCGCGGGGAATGCAAGCCGCGACGAACGATTGTGCCACAAGCACGGGCCGGAGCGCGCCAGACGTGCGGCGCGGCGGCGGTGCGCTCCCTGTTTGACGCAGCGGCGCGCGCGAAAGGTTCCGGGCAGGGATTGCGGCTGGATCAAGATGAGCGGACGATGCGAGAAAGCAGTTGACAACGAAGGTGCCGGGTGCGAAAGTGCGCTGCGACGTCGCTACAAAATCGTTTTTGTAGAGGGTGAAATGCAATTCGCGCGAGGCCCCGTCTGCCTCGACTTTTTTTACAGGCTCGGCCGGTTCCGCCTTCGCCGCGAAGATTTTCCCAAGATTACCTGCGAGGTTTCGCCACGAACATGAACAAGACCGCCAAGACTGCCGCCAGCATTTTCATCGCGATCACGTTTTGCCTGACGCTAATTGCAATCGCGCCGACGATTGGACATCCGGCCGCGCCGCCGCAGGACGACCTGGACCGGCAGGTCGAGAAGATCCTGAGCCAGATGACGCTCGACGAGAAGCTGGACTACGTCGGCGGGCTCGAAGGGCCGAAGGGCGCGAACATGTACATCCGGCCCGTCGACCGGGTCGGCTTGCCGGGCTTCAAGATGTCGGATGGGCCGCTAGGCGTGCGGACGTGGGGGCCGTCGATGGGATATCCGGCGGGAATCATGATGGCCGCGTCGTGGGACACGGCGGCGGAGCACGAGGACGGAGTGGAGATGGGGAAGGACGCGCGAGCGCGCGGGGTCGACTTTATCCTTGGCCCGGGCGTGAACATTTATCGCGCGCCAATGTGCGGGCGAAACTTCGAATACTTCGGCGAGGATCCGTACCTGGCGTCGCGAATGGCCGTGGCCGTGATCGAAGGAATCCAGAGCGAAGGCGTGAGCGCGACGGTGAAGCACTTCGTGGCGAACAACCAGGAGTACAACCGGCACAATGTGAGCTCCGACATCGACGAGCGCACGCTGCGCGAGATCTATCTGCCGGCGTTCGAAGCGGCGGTGAAGGAAGCCAAGGTTGGCGCGATGATGGACTCGTACAACCTGGTGAACGGCGAGCACATGACCCAGAACAAGGAGTTGATGACGGACCTGGTGAAGAAGGAGTGGGGCTTCCAGGGAATGATCATGTCCGACTGGGACGCGACGTACAACGGCGTGGCAGCCGCGAATGCGGGGCTGGACCTGGAGATGCCGTTCGCGAAGTTCATGACGCGCGCGACGCTGGCGCCGGCGGTTCAGGACGGAAAAGTTTCGGTCTCGACCATCGACGACAAAGTGCGAAGGATTTTGCGGACCGCGCTGCGGTTTGGATTCATCGAGCGCGCGAAGGAAACGCCGAAGGAATCGCTGATGAATGAGGATGGGCGCAAAGCGGCGCTCCATGCGGCGGAGAGCGGAATCGTGATGTTGAAGAATGAAGGCGTGCTGCCGCTCGATCGGTCGCGGCTGCGGTCCGTGGCGGTGATTGGGCCGCGCGCGTGGCCCGGAGTGCCCTCGGGCGGCGGGAGCTCGCACGTGGACCCGATTCTATCGGTGAGCTTCCTCGACGGAATCAGCAACGAACTGATGCACTCGGGCGTGAAAGTGCTCTACGCGCCGGGGATGCCGAAACCCGAGGAAGTTTACGACGCGACGAACTTCTCGACGACGGAGGACGGCAAGACGCCGGGACTGAGCGGAGAATACTTCGATAATCCGGACCTGCAGGGCGCGCCGGCGGTGACGCGCACGGACGAGCACGTCAATTTCCGCTGGGGCCACTCGGGCTACAAGGCAGGCGGACCGACGCGAGACTATTCGGCGCGCTGGACCGGGTACTACATTCCGTCGACGGCGGGCGAGCACACGTTCTACGTCGGCGGACGCGACGGATTCCGGCTGTACATCGACGACAAGCTGGTGATGGATCAGTGGGAATGGGAGAGCACGGACCTCGAGCTGGAAACATTGAAGCTGGAAGCGGGGAAGCCGTACAAGGTGCGGCTCGAATACTTCGTGAAGCGCGAGTCTTCGGCAATCGGCTTCGGCGTGACGTCGGGCGAAAGTCCGGAACTGAAGGAGGCGCGTGAAACAGCGGCGCGCGCGGACGCCGTGATTCTGTGCGTCGGATTCGACGAAACAACCGAAGGCGAAGGACGCGACCGCAGCTTCGCGCTGCCGGGCGGGCAGGACATGCTGATCCGCGAAGTGGAGAGCGCGAACAAGAACACGATTGTGGTTCTGACGGCGGGCGGAAACGTGGACATGACGAAGTGGATCGATTCCACGCCGGCGCTGCTGCACGCGTTCTATCCGGGCGAGGAGGGCGGGACCGCGCTGGCGAAAATCGTGTTTGGCGAAGTGAGCCCGTCGGGCAAGCTGCCGGTGTCGTTCGAGCGGCGATGGGAAGACAACGCGACGTACAACAGCTACTACCCGAAGGACAACAGCAAGGACGTGAAGTACACGGAAGGCGTGTTCCTCGGCTACCGGCACTTCGACAAGTCGAGCGTGAAGCCGCTCTTCCCGTTCGGATACGGCTTGTCGTACACGACATTTCAGTACGGCAACCTGCACGTTTCGCCGGAGACGTTCCACGGCGACGAGCCGGTGACTGTATCGTTTGACGTGACGAACACGGGAAAGCGTGAAGGCGCCGAAGTGGGCGAAGTGTACGTGAGCGACGGGCATTCGAAAATCGAGCGGCCGGTGAAGGAATTGAAGGGCTTCGGCAAAGTGGACCTGAAGCCGGGCGAAACGAAGACGATCACGGTGAAGCTGAACCGGCGGGCGTTCGAGTACTGGGACGTCGATAAGAACGGGTGGACGGCGACGCCTGGGGAATTTGGGATACTGGTGGGCAGCTCCTCAGAGAAAATCGAACTGAAAGGCAAAGCAACGCTGAATCCGTAACGACGGCGGTGTGGTAGGCTTGGCGGAAATTCGAGGTAAAGGAAGTGAATCGGTGAACGAACGAGTCCGCTCGGCCGGCTTTTCTGTTTCGGTCTTTGTTGTGCTTGCATTTCTGTGCGCCGCGCTCCTGCTGGCGCTTTCTCCCCCACGTCTATTCGCGAGTTCTGATTCGCCGCAGGCGAGCGGCGGCGCGATCGCGTCGCACAACGCGCTGCTGCTGGGCGCGGCGTGGTATCCGGAGCAGTGGCCTGAGTCGCGCTGGGAAGCAGATCTGCAACTGATGGAGCAGGCGCACATCACGTTCGCGCGCGTGGGCGAGTTTGCGTGGAGCCGGATGGAGCCGTCAGAGGGGCATTTCGATTTCGACTGGCTGGAGCGGGCAATTGATCTCGCCGCGAAACACCACGTGGCCATCGTGCTCGGCACGCCAACGGCGGCGCCTCCCGCGTGGCTGACGACGAAATATCCGGACACGCTGCGCATCGAGTTCGACGGGCGGCGCGCGGTGCATGGGAACAGGCAGCAATTTTCGTTCACGTCGCCGCGCTACCGCGAATTCTGCCGGAAGATCGCCGGAGAAATGGCGAAGCGATTCGGGCACAACCCGAACGTGATCGGCTGGCAGATCGACAACGAATACGCCGAATCCTCGTACGACGACTACACCAAGCAGCGCTTCCAGGAATGGCTGAAGGCGAAGTACGGCACGCTCGACAACCTGAACGACCATTGGACGACCGCCTACTGGAGCCAAACGTACGACGCCTGGCCGGAAATTCCGATCGGCGAGGGCTACAACAATCCCGCGCTGCGGCTGGAATGGAACCGGTTCGTGACCGACACGTGGGCGGACTACCAGCAAAATCAAATCGACGCGATCCGGCCGTACGCGGACAAGCGGCAATTCATCACCACGAATTTCATGGGATTTTTCGAGCGCTTCGATCATTACGTCGTCAGCCGGGCGCTGGATCTCGCCTCCTGGGATGACTATGTGGGCGAAGGGCACGTGAATCCCGACGCGAACGGGATGACGCACGACCTGACGCGCGGCTTCAAGCGGCAGAATTTCTGGGTGATGGAAACGCAGCCCGGCGCGGTGAACTGGGCCGGCGTGAACAATTTCCTGAATCGCGGCGAAGCGCGCGCGATGGCGTGGCAGGCCGTGGCGCACGGAGCGGACGCCGTCGAATACTGGCAGTGGCGCAGCGCGCTGAACGGGCAGGAACAGTATCACGGTGCGCTGCTCGGAGCGGACGGCACGCCGGTGCCGTTCTACGACGAAGTGAAGGAAATCGGCGCGGACTTCGCGAGAATGGGCGAAGAACTGCGCGGAACGAGCCCGGTCTCGCAAGTAGCGCTGCTTTATTCCTACGACAGCCGGTGGGCCATCGATTTTCAGCAGCACACGGACAAATACGATCAGCTTGGGCTGCTGCGCAGCTACTACCACGCGCTGCGAAGCCGCGCGCAATCGGTTGACGTTGTGAGTCCGAGTGCTCCACTCGATGGTTACAAACTCGTGGTCGCGCCCGATCTGAATGTTCTTCCGGAAGACGTGGCGCGGCATCTGCTCGAATACGCGCACAACGGCGGGCAGCTGGTGCTGGGGCCGCGCTCCGGGATGAAGGACCAATACAACGCGCTGCTTCCGCAGCGCCAGCCGGGATTTTTGGCGGACGCGCTCGGCGGGCGCGTGGAGCAATATTACGCGCTTGAAAAGGATGTGCCGCTCGAAGGCGATTGGGGAGTGGGCAAAGCGTCCGTCTGGGCGGAGCAGCTGAAAGCGTCCGCGCCCGACGCGCGGGTGCTGCTGAAATATGGCGAATCGAACGGATGGCTCGATGGCCAGGCCGCCGTAATTACGCGAGCATACGGCAAGGGACGCATCACCTACATCGGCGCGGTTCTCGACGACAAACTGATGAACGCGGCGGCGGACTGGATGATGCAGCAAAGCGGCGTTATGCCAATCTTTGGTCCGGAGCCCGATGGCGTGGAAGTTTCGCGGCGGGAGGGCGGGGGCAAGAGCGTCTTCATCGTCATCAATTTCAAGGAGGAGACGCAGCACGTCGCGCTGCCGCGGGAGATGAAGTCTCTGATGACGGGTGCGGATTTATCATCGGTGGAGCTGCAGGCCTACGGCGTCGAAGTACTGATCGATCGTCGCTGAAGCGAGCCGGCATTTTTTCCAGGTAAGCCTGCCGGTACTTGCTGCTCAGTGCTTCAGCGCCGCGCAGGCCGCTTCAAACTCCGATTTGCTTCCCGAAGTAAGCGTCACGGGCACGATTTCGCGCGACTCAGGCTGTTTATTCGTTGGGCCCATGTACGCGGTGCCGTCGGGAAGAAACGCGCGCGTGAGCGAACCGTGATCGTCCATCACCAGATTCGGCCCGTGCCAGACGCCGCGCAGCTCGAATTCCGGCCGGTGCTCGTTCGTGAATCCGTAGTTCCACGTCTGATGCATGAAATCGAGGCTCATCGGCTGGCCTTCCACGCTGGACCAAACGCGCCGCGGGATATCGCCGTAGACCTTCATGTTGAATGTCTCCCCCTTCGGTGTGCAAACGATGCCCGAACCACGCAGAGGCGAACTGTATTGTCCCTTCCGCCAGGCAAACACGTTGACGTATACGGCGTAGTCGCCGGACGACGTGTGCATCTTGCCCACGCCGCTCCACCACGGATACGGGTGGAAGCTTCCGCCCATGGTGAAGATGTAAGGCGCGAACAGTGCGTCGATCGCTACCACTCCCAGCGCCGCCAGCACAAGGACCAGCGTGCATTGCAGGATGCAACCCGTGCATCCGCCGCGCCGCCTGCGGGCCGCTGTGGGCGGCGGCGGGATTGTCTGATTCAAGGTCTGGCTCATTCTCGAAGGCTCCTCGATGCACACCAGCGTGCGTGCAGACACAGAGATAGCCGGAGCGGAGCGGCTGCGTCAAACGACGACTTTATGACCGGCTAATTGCCGTTGAATCAGAAGTTTGCGCGGCGAAATGACGCGGTGTTAGGGAGCACGCGAAGGATGGCGTGCCGAGCCGGAGCCTGCCGCAGCGGACGAAGGCTGGTGGGGCTGGGGAGAGTCGAACTCCCGACACGCAGTTTAGGAAACTGCTGCTCTATCCATCTGAGCTACAGCCCCGCTGCAGGGATTATAGCAGCCGATGCGAACGCCGTCGCGCTGCGCCCTCGACATAGCACACGCAGTGCTCTTATGCTTGGCACGTGTCCAAGGTGATTCAGATCCGCAATGTCCCCGAGGGAGTCTATCGCGCTCTCAAGGCGCAAGCCGCCGTGGCCGGGATGTCTCTTTCAGGCTTTCTGCTGGACAAGATTCGCCACCTTGCGGAGACGCAGACCCTTGCGCAACTGCGCGAGCGTATGCGCCACCGGTCGCGCGTTGCCAGCCTTCTGTCCGCCGCAAAAGCCGTTCGGCGCGAGCGGGATGCCTCCGAATGAGCCGCTAAGCGGTCTAACTGACATTCAGATAGGTTGAGTAGGGCTGCGCGTCGATGGCGATGAAGGGCAGCATTTCGAGGGGGCCGCGCGCGGTTTCGACCTGCCACGATTGCGCGCCGGATTTTCGCGCGGCGAGAAGTTGAGAGGCGGTGACGGCTGGCGCGTCGGCGGTGATCGCGAAGAGCACCAGGGAGCCGCAGAGCAGGGCGACCGTCTTTGGATGCTGCGGATCGTGCTCTGCAGTTCTTCGTCGCTCGAGAGAATTTCTTCGTTGGCTGACCAGCTCTTCGTTTGTGGCTTCGTGAGTCTCGATCACGGATTGCAGGTATTCCTTCGTCGCTGCGAGTTCCTGTTCGAGTTTCGCGACGCGGCGGCTCGCTGCCTGCGACTCGCGCCCTTCTTTCTTGGCCTTCGGGGGCGCCGCGCCTGGATTTCTCTGCGTGACGACGCAACCTGGTCTCTGCGAACTCGAACGGCCTTCCCCCTGCCTGACAGCAGCGAGCTTGTTGACACCGCCATAGCAGCCATAATAAGGAGAGGCGCAGGCCGTTTCCTCCCGCGATCGCGAGGGTCTTTATGGCGAGCCGTTCGGCCATCAACCAAAACCGGCGCAAGTGGGTAAGCCTGGTTCCTTACGGCATCAACGAGCAGCATCCCAACGCCTACAAGGACATCGCCTCCACAATCTGGGAGAACCGCGACAATCTGGCCTACGCCTGGCGCATTCTGCAGAACGGCTGCTGCGACGGATGCTCGCTGGGCACTACCGGCATGCACGACTGGACGATGCAGGGCGTCCACCTGTGCGCGCTGCGACTGAAGCTGCTGCGCATCAACACGATGCCGGCGATGGATTTGCGGCTCCTCGAAAATGTTGGGTCGCTGCGGAAAATTCCGGGACGCAAGCTGGGAAAGCTGGGACGGCTGGCTGCTCCGATGATTCGCCGCCGGGGCGAGCAGGGCTTCCGCCGGATTTCGTGGGATGAGGCAACAGGCGTCGCAGCAGATGGGCTGAAGGCAACGGACCCGCACCGGGTCGCGTGGTTCATCACGTCCCGCGGTCTGACCAACGAATCGTATTATGCGCACCAGAAGGTTGCGCGCTTTTTCGGCACGAATCATATCGATACGAGCGCGCGCATCTGCCACGCGCCGAGCACCGCGGCGCTTAGCGCGACGATCGGCTGTGCCGCCACGACGTGCTCTTACTCGGATTGGATCGGCACGGACCTGCTCGTTTTCGTCGGGACGAACATCGCGAATAACCAGCCGGTGGCGACGAAATATCTGCACTATGCGAAGGAAAAAGGCACAAAGGTCTTCGTGGTCAACCCGTATTTCGAGCCGGGTCTCGAGCGCTACTGGGTTCCGTCGGTCGCGAAGAGCGCGCTCTTCGGCACGCGCTTCGCGGACGATTTTTTCCCCGTCCACATCGGCGGCGACGTGGCGTTCTTCTACGGCGCGCTGAAGCACATGATCGAGAACGAGTGGCTCGACCGCGACTTCATGCGCGCGCGAACGACTGGCTGGGACGAGCTCGCGGCGAAGACGGCGGGACTCTCGTGGGAAACGCTCGAGCGCGGATCGGGCCTGACGCGCGCGGATATGCGCCGCTTTGCGGAAGCGTTCGGCAAGGCGCGTTCCGCCATCATCGTTTGGAGCATGGGGATCACGCAGCATCGCTACGGCAGCGACAACGTGCGAGCGATCGTGAATTTGCAGCTCGCGAAGGGCAACGTCGGGCGCGAGAAGACGGGCTTGATGCCGATTCGCGGCCACAGCGGCGTGCAGGGCGGCGCGGAAATGGGCGGCATGCCAAGCGCGTACATCATGGGCTCGCCGGTGAACGATGAAAACGCGCGCCGGTTCGCGCAGCCGGAGTTCTGGGGCTTCGAGCCTCCGACGTGGAAGGGCTTGACGGCCGCGGCGATGATTCTCGCGGCGGGCCGCGGCGAAATCGACGCGCTATGGCAGTCGGGCGGAAATTTCATCGACACGCTTCCGGAGCCCGCGAAGGTGCGCGAGGCCGTGGGCAAAATCCGGCTGCGCATTCATCAGGACGTGATGCTGAGCTCCAACATGCTCGTCGATCCCGCAGAGACTGTTCTGCTGCTCCCTTCCGCCACACGATACGAGCAACACGGCGGAGGAACGGAGACCACCACCGAGCGGCGCGTGATTTACACGCCGGAAATTCCGGGACCACGCATCGAGGAAGCGAGAGATGAATGGCTCGTGCCGGTTCTCGTGGCGCGCCGCGCCGATCCGGAACGGGCCGCGAAAATCTTTCCGTGGAGCGACACACAGCAGATTCGCGAGGAAATCGATCGCGTCTGCCCCACGTACAAGGGCATCGCGAATCTTCGCAAGAAGGGCGATAACTTTCAGTATGGTGGTCCCAGGCTGCTCGTCGACAAATTCCTCACGCCCGACGGCAAGGGCCGCTTCTCCGCGATCGAATTGCCCGAGGAAAAAGTTCCCGAAGGGCGTTTTCTGCTCGCCACGCGGCGCGGCAAACAGTTCAACAGCCTGATTCACGGCGAATTCGATCCGATCACGGGCGCAACGCGCGACGCGATTTTCATCTCTGCCGAAGACGCGCAGCGGCTGGGGCTGGCCGATGGCGGTCCCATCCTGCTTCGCAACGACCGCGGCGAATTTCGCGGCCGCGTGAAAATCGATCGCATCAAGCCCGGCTGCCTGCAGGGCCACTGGCCCGAAGTGAACGTGCTCGTGGCTGCCGGCTGTCTCGATCCCAGCGGCGTGCCGGATTACAACGCCGTCGTCGAAATTGTCGCTGCAGGGCGTGAGGCGCTGGCGCCGACGAAAGTTGGGGCCGTCAGCGGAGGGTGAGGTCGCCGGCCCAGAGGCGGGCGACGAGAGTGTACTTGCCGCTGCCGGATTTGTGGAAGGAGCGGAAGAGACCGCCATGCTCCTCGCCGAAGGGACGAGCTTCGATGTCGCCGGAAGAGACGGAAGCTTCGACGTAGGCGTAATCGGCAGGATCGCCGACGTCAATTTTGAGGTCGCCAGCGCGCAGGCGGATGTCTTTGTTGCCAGCAATGCCCTTCACTTCGACATCACCAGCAGGAATGCGAATGGTGAGATTCGAATGACTGGGAACGAGGACGGTAATGACGATGTCGTTGTGCGGGCCACCGGAAACGTCGAGATCGGCGGAGTTGCCGGAGCGGCGGAAGCGCGCTTGGATGTCTGTGGCTTCACTGCCCTCAGCGCCGCCGATGCGGACAGAGAGTTTTTCATCGTCGGCGCCCAGGATGTGAATCTCGGCCGAGCGAATGTCGAGATTGAGTGAGCCGCCGGACGGGAAATCGGTGGAAAAGGGATGATGCGAGAGGTCGTCGACCGTGATTTTGTCCTGGGCGATGGTTGGCAGAGCAAAAAGCAGGGCGGCCGAGAGAAGGGTGACGATGTGGTGCATGGAAACACCTCCGGTCTGAAGAGAGATACGCAGGAAGCGACGACAAAGTTCCGATTGTTTCGTGCGACACGACCGCGCTGAGAGAGCTCATGTCTGTCGCCCCTGAAGGGGCTCTGAGTCTATTGCTAGCTCACTTTCCCACGGCTTACGCCGTGGGCCACAATCCGGTGCAGACCGGGGACATACCTGACAGATCAGACCGGGGGGATTCCTGACACTGTGAGTTGACAGGGCGTGTAGAACGGCGAGATGCCCTGGAAAGCGAGCAGCCATAATCTGCCTCAATCGAGAGACCGCGTGCCGGCCGATCAGCGCGTCTAGCGGGTGCGAAATGGCCGCCCTTCCAACCACCTATTTGTGAAATGCGCTTGGCTTAGGGCGGAAGCTTCGCCGGGTATTCTCCTAACTGATTGAAAGAGTACTGGGGAATTCGGGGCGGCGGGCGATTGGGCAGCGATTTATGCTGACCCAACCAGCTCCAGCCAAACCCGAGGTTCCCCATGTCGAACGGCTCCGCTGTAAGAAAGTACCAGCCCGCGCGGCGCAGCACGCGCATCAACCAAGCAATCCCTGTGGTGGTGGGAGGAGTGGACTCGCGGCGAGGCCCGTATCGCGAAGAAGTGTCCACAATCACCATCAGCGCGCACGGCTGCCACTACGAATCGAAGTATGAAGTGCTGCCGAACGCGGCCGTGATCCTCGAACTGGAGGACGGCACGGAGGAGCGCGGCCACGTGAAATGGACCAAGCGGCCTCCGGAGGAGGTGCGCGGGCTTTACCAAACAGCGATCGAGCTGGACGAGCCGGGAAACGTGTGGCGAATCGATACGCCTCCATCGGACTGGCTGCCCTTCTGCGGGCCGCGCAGAAAGGCGAGCGAACCGGCGGCGAGCGTTGCCGAGAGCGCGAGGCCAAAGCCGGCGCACGCCGAACCCGCGAAATCAGGCACGGTAACAGTTCTAAAGCCCGCCGCGGCTCTAGCCGCAGAAGAGCGGGCAAAGGCAAGCCAGCGGGCACGAGAGCAAGCCACCACGGAGCAAGTGGGCCAACTGATGGGCGGCTTCCAACAGCAGATGGAAAGGATGCTGTCCGACGCGGCGCAGATCGCCGTGCGGGAGAAGACGGCGGAGATATGGCACGAGTTGCGGGGCGTGCTCCGGCAGGACGCCAAGCAGTTCCTGGCGGAAGCGACGGCTTCGCAAGCCGCGATGTGGGTCGAGCAGTCGGTGAAGGAATTGAAGCAAGCCGAGCAGGAACAGGCGCGAGCGCAACAGGCGGAGTGGAAGAAGAAGATCAATGAGGAGCTGCGGGATGCGCTCGGGCAGATGGAAATCCGGCAGCAGGAGCTGCAGGAACTTTCGTCGAACCTGACAGCCAACACGCTGGAGCGAATTCAGGAGGCGCTGGAGGCGTCGCCACGCGAGGTGGTGACGCGAATCGTGCAGCGATTGAAGGAGCAGGTGGCGCCGACGATGGCGGAAGCGAAGCAGACATCTGCGGAGATGGCGAAGCAGCGGGAAGAGATGGAGAAAGGATGGCGGGAGCGAATCGAGAAGTCGTCGGCGGAATTCGAGAAAACGTGCCGGCGAATGAGCACTGAGTTCGAGGCGGCGATTCGCGAAAAGATCGCCGACGCGCGCGAGGACCTTGCGGCAGCGGCGAGTGCGGCGACTGAAGAGGCGCTGGCTAGACTGCGGACTTCGGCAAAGGGCCAGGAGACGGAGGAGCAGCGCCGGCTGCACGACGCGCTCGCGCGAACGACGGAAGCGGCCATGGCCGACCTGATGAAGCGCGCGGGGGAGACGTCGCAGCAGTTCGCGGCCGAAATGAAGAACTACAGCCGCAACCACCTGGATTTCGTCAGCGGGGCAATCAGCGACCTGGCGAAGGGGATCGGAAAGCTTTCGAAGGATTGACGAAGCGGGGGGCGGGCCATGCCAGAAACAGCCGACTCGACGAGTGTCCGGGAGATTCCGACGATTGTGCCGTGCAGCGCGGAACCATGCGGCGAGGCCGCAGCAGCCGAGCTGATGTCGCGGTGGCTCTGCGCCGAGCATTTTCTGGCGGAGTCACGGGGAAAAATCGAGACGGGGCTCGAACGGCTGAAGAACCAGCCATTCGATCCGGAGGCCATGGAGGCATTCCAGGGCCTGCTGACGGAAATGGCGGCGCAAGCGGGACGCCTGACCGCGGACGAACAGTTCGAGGATGCGACGCGGGCGAAGTTTGCGGAATTGCTGTTCCGGATCGCGCAGGTACGCAAGTCTCTGCGACGCAGTCCGCGGGTGAGCGCTTCGGTGGCGGTATGGCTGCGGCGCGAGGATCCCGGACGCACATGGGAAGAGGAGACGTGGACATCGACCGTGAGCCGGCACGGAGCCGGATTCTCGTGCCGGCATCCTGTGGAGGCCGGGGGGACGCTGGTGCTATTGCGAAGAGACCGGGGAAGCCGGGCGGCAGCGCGCGTGGTGTATGCGCGAATGGATTCGCAGGGATGGAGACAGATTGGAGTGGAGTTGATTGACCGGGACGATTTCTGGAATTAGGGCGCCGCTAGGGGAAAAAGCGATTTCAGATTTGAAATTGGAAATTTCAGAGAAAGACAAAATGCCAGGGCTGAAGCCCGTTATTGCTTTCGAGCTCTTTCGCACCGCAAAAGGCGCGGTCCTCCCTGGGCTGAAAGCCCACGGCTTCCACCCTAAAACCTTCTAGGCAATCGACCAACCCCAGAGCGTTAGACCAAGCAACATGCAGAGAGTGCCGAGGCCGACGAGGCTGAGGACCTTGCCCTGACCAAGAAGCGAATCGCGAGTTTCCGCCTCCATGCAGACGAGCGAGATGACGACCACGACAACGCCCCATGCAAGCGCGAGCGGCATGCCCGGGTGGCTGCGAATCGTCTGAAGGAAATTCTGGGACGGCTGGCCGGCGGGGACCCACGTGGGAATGAACGGTGTGACGCCAGCAACGAGCGAGAAGGTGAGAAGCTTGCGGGTGACCCAGCCGCGAATCTTCGGGCGACGCGAGCCGCGAAGGACGAGGAAATCCCAGACGAGTAATCCGATCGCGAGGGGCACCCAGCCGTAACGGGCGATTTTGTCGTCGAGCCAAAACCAAGTGTGAAAAACGAGCTGGCCCTGATGACTGGCGGCGTGGCGAGGAAGCAGGAACCAGGCCACGAGCGAATTGCAGGCGAAGGCGAGCATCAGCGTCGTAAGGCCGATCAGCTGGAGCCAATGGCGCGTGGCAGCTGCTCCGCAGCGCGTGCAGACCGATTGCCTTGGCAGAAAATTCAACCCGCATCGTTCACAGAACACGGTGGTTTCTCCCAGGAAGACCAATCTTGCCGTTGGAAAAGGCTACTCCAAACAAAACGGCGGAATCTACTGTCCTTTGGTGCAGGACTCGCCGGCAGAATTGACGGAAAAGAAGGATTTACGGGAGCGAAGAGGGGCGAAGAATCCGCGAAGAAATTGGAGCGAGTCTAGGGTGAGGGAGAAGCAGCGGTGACGCTGAGTCCGGCGGCAAGGTCGTGTTCGATGAGGGCTTCGAGCTCGGTGACCGCTTCGGGATTGGTGAGCCCGCGCACAAGAATGACGACGACGAAGGGACGGGGACCGAGGACGATCATGGCCTGATCGTTGGTGGCGGCGAGCGAGGCGGTTTCGCGGGCGCGGGGGTCAGAAGGCAGGCCTGAGGTGGGAGGCTGCTGCAAGGCGGCGCGCGCCATCATGCCAACCATCTGCTTGCTGGCGTCGTCGCCATTGTCCTGCCCCTTGGCGAGGGACCAGAGAAGCTCGAGGACGCCGCGAGCCGAGGTGGCGTTCTCGGGCGTGGGGTCGTCGGGCTTGCGCGGCTCGATGGCGTGGATGAGTTCGACGCCGCCGGCATGGAGCTCGCGCGCGCGGGTGTTGATGCGGTCGATGCCGATTTTTTCGATCAGAAGATCGGCGGCGAGCGAGCTATTGCGGGCGACCATGTGCTCGCATAGATCCTGGAGCGAAACGGGCTTGCCCATGAGCTTGTAGAGATCCTGGTCCGGATCGGCCTTCGGGTCGAGCTGATAGGTGCCACCAACGTAGCTGCGGAAGCTGTTGTGAACAACAAGCGTTTCGCTGAGGCGCAGAGTGCCGGCCTGCACTTCCGCGTAGAGCTCCATCATGACGGGGACTTGAATTTCGGCAGCGGCGGCGGCGAAGCGGTCGCCAGCTCTGATGAAGAGCTCCTGGCTGCCGTCGAGGGAGCGGAAGGCGACGGCGACGTCAGCGTGGGACTGGCGAATGAGCTGCTCGATCTGGGCGCGCGCGGGACTCTCCTGAGACTGGGCGAAGGCCGGCGTGGCGGAGACGGCGAGGAACGCCGAGACGGCGAAGCACAGGCAGGCGAACGGCCGACGAACACGCGGACGTGAGGCAGCAATCATCTGTATCCATTTTACGACAGGCGGGGCAATTTCATTTTGCTTGTGGGCGGCCGAAATCGCGAGGCGCGAAAACCGGGAAATCACGTATGTGTAACACCCGGGCACGCGAAGCCTGTTATGATTTTCAGTTGTAAATCTGCCGCGAGAATTTTTCCCGCAGGGGGTTCCCACCATGAGTGAGACCGCAGTCCGGACCGAAAGTCATCCAGCCAATCCGAACCCGCTTTCCGCCGAAGAATTGCGCAAGATGCACGCCTACTGGTGCGCGGCCAATTATCTGTCGGTCGGACAAATCTATCTCTACGCCAATCCGCTGCTTCGCGAACCGCTGAAGCCGGAACATATCAAGCCGCGGCTGCTGGGGCACTGGGGCACAACGCCGGGGCTGAACTTCATCTACGTGCATTTGAACAGGCTGATCCGGAAACGCGATCTGAATGTGATCTACATCGCGGGGCCGGGACATGGCGGACCGGGAATCGTGGCGAACACGTACCTGGAAGGGACGTACAGCGAGTTGTATCCGCGCATTTCGCAGGACGAAGAAGGAATGTGCCGACTTTTCAAGCAGTTTTCGTTCCCTGGCGGGATTCCGAGCCACTGCGCGCCGGAGACGCCGGGATCGATTCATGAGGGAGGCGAGCTGGGATATTCGCTCGGGCACGCGTACGGCGCGGCTCTGGATAATCCGGACCTGCTGGTGTGCTGCGTGGTGGGCGACGGCGAATCGGAAACGGGACCTGCCGCGACGAGCTGGCACTCGAACAAGTTTCTGAATCCTGAGCGCGACGGCGCAGTGCTGCCGGTCCTTCACCTGAATGGATACAAGATCAACAATCCGACGATTCCGGGGCGAATGACGGATCAGGAGCTGAAGGAGCTTTTCTGCGGATACGGATACAAGCCGCATTTCGTCGAAGGCGACGAGCCGGAGCCGATGCACCAGAAAATGGCGGAGACGCTCGACACAATTGTCGACGAGATTCACGCGATCCAGAAAGAGGCGCGGTCGAAGGGATTTTCCGGGCGGCCGATCTGGCCGATGATCATCCTGCGAACGCCGAAGGGGTGGACGGGGCCGAAGGTGGTCGACGGGAAGCCGGTGGAAGGCACCTACCGCGCGCACCAGGTACCGATTGCCGAGGTGAAGACGAATTCGAAGCACCGGAAGCAGCTCGAGGAATGGATGCGGTCGTACAAGCCGGAAGAGCTGTTCGATACGTCGGGCAAGCTGATTGGGGAGTTGGCGGAGCTGCCGCCGAAGGGTGAGCGCCGGATGAGCGCGAATCCGAATGCGAACGGCGGGTTGCTGATGCGCGACCTGCACATGCCGGATTTTCGCGATTACGCGGTGGAGGTGGCGAAGCCGGGGCAGGATATCGCGGAAGCGACGCGCACGCTGGGCAAATTCCTGCGCGACATCGTGAAGGGGAATCCGACGAGCTTTCGAGTGATGGGACCGGACGAAACAGTGTCGAACCGATTGGATGCGCTGCTGGAAGTGACGGACAAGATGTCGACCGGGCCGTTTCTGCCGACGGACGATCACCTGGGACCGAACGGGCGCGTGATGGAGATCCTGAGCGAGCACATGTGCCAGGGATGGCTCGAGGGATATCTGCTGACGGGGCGGCACGGATTTTTCTCGTGCTACGAGGCGTTCATTCATATCGTGGATTCGATGTTCAACCAGCACGCGAAATGGATCGAATCGTCGGCGAAGATTTCGTGGCGGCGGCCGGTGGCGTCGCTGAATTATCTGCTGACGTCGCATGTATGGAGGCAGGACCACAACGGATTCAGCCACCAGGATCCGGGGTTCATCGATTTCGTGATGAACAAGAAGGCGAGCGTGGTGCGGGTGTATCTGGCGCCGGACGCGAACACGCTGCTGTCCGTGGCGAATCACTGCCTGAAGAGCCGGAACTACGTCAACGTGATAGTGGCGGGGAAGCAGCCATCGCTGCAGTACCTGGATATGGAGGCGGCGATCCGGCACTGCACGGCGGGAATCGGAATCTGGGATTGGGCGAGCAACGACGACGGCAAGGAGCCGGATGCGGTGATGGCGTGCGCGGGGGACGTGCCGACGCTCGAGACGCTGGCGGCGGTGGACCTGCTGCGGCAGCACTTCAAGGACATCAAGCTGCGCGTGGTGAACGTGGTGGACCTGATGACGTTGCAACCGCAGAGCGAACATCCGCACGGGCTGCCCGATCATGAATTCGATTCGATCTTCACGACAAACAAGCCGGTGATCTTCGCGTACCACGGCTATCCGTGGCTGATTCACCGGTTGACGTACCGACGGACCAATCACGACAACTTTCACGTTCGCGGATACAAGGAAGAGGGCACGACGACGACTCCGTTCGACATGACGGTGCTGAACGACCTCGACCGGTTCCATCTGGCGAGCGACCTGGTGGATCGCGTGCCGCGACTGCAGGAGATCGGGGCGCACTTCAAGCAGTTCATTCGCGACAAGCTGGTAGAACATCGCCAATACATTCACGAGCATGGCGACGATCTGCCGGAAGTGCGCGACTGGAAGTGGCCGTACTAGCTCATGAAAATCCTGGTGCTGAACGCGGGCTCGAGCAGCCAGAAATGCAGCCTGTACGAGGTTTCGCGCGGCAGTTCGGCGGCACCGCCGATGCCGCTGTGGGAACGAAAAGCTGACTGGAGCGAGAAGCGCGGGGGCGGGAACTCGCACAGAGAGGCTGTGGAGTCGCTGCTCGAAGAACTGTGGTCGGGGCCGCGCAGGGCGATCGAAGGCCGGGATGAGATTGCGGTCGTGGGCCATCGAGTGGTCCACGGCGGCAGCGAGTTTCACGGGCCCACGAGAATTACCGGCGGGGTGATTCGGAAGCTCCTGAAGCTCGCTGAGTTGGCACCGTTGCACAACAAGGCGGCGGTGGAGGGCGTCCGCGCGGTCGAGGATCTCCTTGGGCGGGTGCCGCAAGTGGCCGTGTTCGACACGGCGTTCCATCACACTTTGCCGCTGGAAGCGGCGGTGTATCCTGGGCCTTACAAATGGTTCGAAAATGGCATCCGACGATACGGCTTTCACGGCATCAATCACGAATACTGCGCGGAGCGAGCAGCGCAGCTTTTGCGGCGGAAGGCTTCGAAACTGCGGCTGATTACGTGCCACCTCGGCAATGGATGTTCGCTCGCGGCGATTCGCGACGGGAGGAGCGTCGACACAACGATGGGATTCACGCCGCTGGACGGGCTGATGATGGGCACGCGGCCGGGATCGCTCGATCCGGGGATTCTGACGCACTTGATTCGCACGCGGGGTTATGCGGCGGATGAGTTGGACGAGATTCTAAACCACGAATCGGGGCTACTGGGGATTTCCGGGCTTTCAAATGATATGCGAGCGCTGCTGACGGCAAAGAGACGTGGAAACAAAAGAGCCAAACTCGCGTTCGATATTTTCGTTCACCGGCTGCGTGCAGGAATCGGGGCCATGCTGGCGGCGCTGGGCGGCATGGATGCGCTGATTTTCACGGCGGGAATCGGCGAGAACTCGCACGAGGTGCGAGCCGCGGCGTGCGAGGCATTCAGATACCTCGGACTCAAGCTCGACGAGAGGAGGAATCGACGCGTGCGGCCGGACCAGAATATTGCGCGGGCGAGTTCGAAGATTCCAGTGCTCGTCATCCGGGCGCAGGAAGACTGGGCGATTGCGCGAGCGTGCTGGAAGTTCGGGAAGGGCGCGTCGAGATGAACGTGCGATATACTTTGCGCCAGCCATGAAATCAGAGACCGCGTCATTGAAGGACTGCGTGCGGTTCCTGGGGGAACTCGCGCGCAACAACGAGAAGGCCTGGATGGACGCAAACCGCGAGCGGTATCGCGCGCACGTTGTCGAGCCGATGCGGGCGCTGCTCGACCGGCTGACGGCGGCGGCGACCAAACTGAATCCGCGGTTTGTGACGAGCGGACGCACGGGCGAGAATTTTTCTCGTATCAATCGCGATATCCGCTTTGCGCGCGACAAGACGCCGTACCGCCCGCAGATGTACCTCTATTTTTCGGAACCGGAAGGAGAGGGAGGGCAGCTTTACGCGGGTGTCTCGCCCGAGGCAGTGACTTGCGGGTTCCGCATCTATGGAGGCGGGAAGACTTCGCCGCTGGTGCAATTTGGGCGGCCGCGGGGACGCGACAACGCAAAGTGGATCGCTCAACAGAAACGGCGGCTGGCAGCGAAGTTCGAAAGCTACTGGTATTCGACCGACAAAGGCGAGTGGACGAAGCACAAAGGCTGGCCGACGGAGCCCGAACAGTGGAAGAAACTGCAGGCCTGGATCGTCCGACGAAAATTCCGGCCGACGGGTGCAGCCCTGAGCGGATTGGAGCGCGAAGCCGCGAAGGTTTTTGCGCAGGTCTATCCGTTGTACGACTTTACGTCCGCCGTAAAATGGAAGGCATAGACGGGAGATTTCCTTTGCCAATCAGCCGCGAGCAAGCGCGAAGAGAGCACACGGAAAAGACAGGTCACGATCAATTCACCGAGACGATTTACGGCGTGATTTGCGCGGCGTGCCACAACTACATCCTCATCGACAAGACAAACGACCCGCCCACGTGCCGCGAGCACGAGACGTGCCGACAGGCCTACTCATGAAGTCCCGCCGAGGCTAAGCCGCGCTGAAACGGCACGCGGAGACATGGGCCGAGCTGCGGGAGTTCGTTGACGCGTGCGCCGAAAAGCCCGTATAATAGCCGTTTGTCACTAGCCCTTGGAGGCAGCATGTACGCGGTGATTCGGAGCGGGGGAAAGCAGTACCGAGTGGAGCCGGGCGCGACCATCGAGGTCGAGCGGCTCGAGGGAAAGGTCGGCGGCAAGGTGACCTTCGACGAGATTCTGGCGGTCCGTACAGACGAGAAGAAGATGCTGACGGGAGCGGATGCAGCGAAAGCCAAGATTACGGGCAAGATCGTCAAGCACGTGCGCGGACCGAAGGTAAAGGTGATGAAGTACAAGACGGGCGGGCAGTATCAGATTCAGCGCGGCCACCGGCAGGGGTATACCGCCGTGCAGGTCAGCGACATTTCAATCACATAGGGGTTGTCATGGCACACAAGAAGGGCGGCGGGTCTTCCGTAAACGGACGCGACTCGCACGGCCAGCGCCTTGGGATCAAGAGATTCGGCGGACAGCTCGTTTCGGGCGGGAGCATCCTGATCCGCCAGCGCGGAACCCGCTACAAGGCCGGGAAGAACGTGGGGCGCGCGAAGGATGATTCCTTGTTCGCGCTCATCACCGGCGTGGTGCGCTTCGAAGACAAGGGCGAGAAGGGCCGCTTCATCAGCGTTCTCTCCGTGGAAGAAGCTGCGGCCTCGGCACCGGAATCAAAAGCTGCAGCATCGGCCGCAGACTGACCCACCCGTAATCCTATGACCTTTCCATCGCGCGCGCCGCGTTCCTGTCAATTGCCGGGACGCTAGCGTATGCTGTGCGCAAGGACACTCTCAGAGCGAGCCTTCCGTGTTTGTTGATGAAGCCAAAATCCTGGTGCAGGGCGGCCACGGCGGGAACGGCTGTGTCGCTTTCCGGCGGGAGAAGTACGTGCCGCGGGGAGGGCCCTCGGGCGGGGACGGCGGCCATGGTGGCGACGTCTACCTGGAATCGAATCCGCACGACAACACACTCCTGCGCTACCGCTACAACCGCGAATTTCGCGCCGACCGCGGACGCCACGGGGAAGGCTCGAAGTGCCACGGGCGTTCGGGCGATTCGATCGCATTGAAGGTGCCTGTCGGCACCGTAGTTTTCGATTCAGACTCCGGCGAGCAGCTTTTCGATTTCACGGAGCCGGGGCAGAAGTTTTTGGCCGCGCGCGGCGGACGCGGCGGGCGAGGAAACGGCAACCCGCATTTCGTCCGGCCGTGGCACCAGGCTCCGCGCGAGCATGAGGACGGCAAGGCGGGCGAGGAACGGCATCTTCGGCTGGAACTCAAGCTGCTGGCAGACGTCGGCCTGGTGGGCTTTCCGAACGCGGGAAAGTCGACGCTGATTTCGAGAATTTCGGCGGCGCGGCCGAAAATCGCGGCCTATCCTTTCACCACGCTCGAGCCGCACTTGGGCGTGGTTTCGGCCGATCCCGACGCAGCTCCCGGGACTGGACGGACGTTCGTGGTAGCAGACGTCCCCGGATTAATCGAGGGCGCGCATGAAGGCGCCGGGCTGGGCACGCGTTTTCTGAAGCACCTGGAACGAACGCGGCTGATCGCGCATCTAGTGGATACGAGCGACGCGAACGATCGCGACCCGGTGAAGGACTTCGAGATCATCGAGCACGAACTGGAATCGTTCAGCCCGGAACTGGCGGCGAAGCCGACGATCGTGGTGGCAACGAAACTCGACGCAACGACGAATCCGGAGCGGCTGGAGGAACTTCGCGCGTACGCCGCGAAGCGCGGACTCGAATTCCACGCGATTTCGGCGGCGGCGGGAACAGGCGTACAGGCGCTGGTTCGCGCGATGGCCGACAAGCTGGACCAAATTCCGAAGCCGGAGCCGGCGACAATACTGGATGGGGCGGAGCCGTCGAGCACCACGGAAGACGATTCGCATCCCGCGACAAAACAGCAGGGGGAGAATTGACGTCGCACGCGGCACATAAGGCACCGGCGGTTCATGGCGCGCACGCGCCGCACGGCCACGGGACCGGCCATGGGCGGGCGATCGCGCTCTTTGGCGGCACGTTCGATCCGGTTCACACGGGGCACATCGCCGTGGCGCAGGCGGCGCAGCGACGGTTTCACCTAGATGCGATTTACTTCGTGCCGTCGGCGAGGCCTCCACACAAGTCGGGGCCGGGCCTGACGCCTTTCGTACACCGCTACGCGATGGTGGCGCTCGCGTGCACGGAGCATCGCGGCTTCTTGCCGTCGTTGGTGGAAGCGCCCGATGGCGTGACTCCGCACTTTTTCTACACGGTCGATACGGTGCGGCGCTTCCGCCGAGAGCATCCGGAGGATCACGTTTATTTCATCGTGGGAGCGGACCAGTTTCTTGAAATTCCTACGTGGAAGAATTACGAAACGCTGCTCGACCTGTGCGATTTCATCATCGCGAGCCGACCGGGCTTCCGAATCGACGCGCTGCGCCTGGTGATACCGCCGGAAAAGCTGGGCCGCGGCCCCGCGAACGATCCGCAGAAGATAACGCTGCGAAAATCGGTGGTGCACCTGCTGACGACGGTGTCAAGCCACGTGTCGTCGACGGAGGTGCGCGAGCGGCTGGAGCAAAAGAAAAACATCCATGGGCTTGTGCCCGCGCGCGTGGAGGAATACATTCTCGGGCAGGCCCTGTACCGGTGACTCTGAATTCTCTTCGTCGCGAAATTCGCCTGGCCGTGGAAGCGGCGCAGGACAAGCAGGCCGTGGACATCACGGTGCTGAAGCTGGGCGGCGCGGGAGCGTTCGTGGAATATTTTCTGCTTTGCTCGGGCAACAGCCAGCCGCAGATCAAAGCGATCAGCGATGCGATCGAGGAGCGGCTGACGAACCAAGGCGTGCGGCTGGCGCACCGCGAAGGAAAGGCGGGCGCCGAGTGGGTTCTGCTCGACTACGGCGACTTCGTGGTGCACATCTTCAGCGAACGCGCGCGGCATTACTACGATCTCGAGCGGCTCTGGCGCACGGCCGAGCGCGTGGATTTTCCCGCTCCTTCTTCTCCTCCCGCCAATCTTCCGAGCGAAACGGGCGGCGATTCACCGCGTCAATGAGCGCCACGGACGTTGTCTGGGTGGCGAACGATCCCGCATCGAAACGCGTTCTCGAGATTGCCGAAAAGCTTGCCGAGACGGCGACGACCGTTCTGATCACCGGCGAAAGCGGCACGGGCAAGGACCAGCTCGCGCGCTGGATCCACGAGCATGGGCCGCGCCGCGAGGCGCCCTTCCTGAAAATCGATTGTGCCAGCCTTCCCACCGAGCTTGTGGAATCCGAACTTTTCGGGCATGAACGCGGCGCGTTCACCGGCGCGGAATCGCGAAAACCCGGGCGGCTGGAGATGGCGCAGGGCGGCACGATCGTGCTCGACGAGATTGCGGCGCTCGCTCCGGGAATGCAGGCGAAGTTGTTGCGAGTGCTGGAGGAGCGGACGTTCGAGCGATTGGGCGGAAACGAAACGCTGAAGATGGACGCGCGCCTGATGGCGTTGACGAACACCGACCTTTCGAAGGCGGTGGCGGAAGGCCGATTTCGCGACGACCTTTTTTTCCGGCTCAACGTTCTGGCGCTAGCCGTGCCGCCGCTGCGGGAGCGGCGCGAGGATATTCCGGCGCTGGCCGAGCATTTCCTTCGACGGCTTGCGCCGGTTCACGGACACGCGAATGCGACGATCGATCCGCCCGCGATGCGGATACTGCAAGCCTATGGCTGGCCAGGGAACGCGCGCGAACTGAAGAACGCGATCGAGCACGCGCTGATTTTCGCCAAGGAGCCGGTGCTCCGCGCAGAGGACTTTCCCTCCATCCTGAAGGCGGCGGGCGACGCGCACGCGCGAAGCGATTCCCAAAAATCGTTGAAGGACCTGGAGCGCGACGCGATCGCCGCGACGCTGGAGAGCACGCACTATAAAATTGCCCGCGCTGCCGAAATTCTGGGAATCAGCCGCAAGACCCTTCTCGAAAAGCGCAAGAAGTACGGGCTGATGTAAGCCGCGCGTGCACTCGGGACGATGAAAATCCGCCTTATCATGCTGGGGAAGACGCGGCGGCCTGAAATTCGCGCGCTCGTCGACGACTACGCGACGCGCATCCGGCACTACGCGGACATCGAAATCAGCGAGTTGCGCGAAGCGAGCGCCGCGGCGATGCGCAAATTGAAGCTCGAGCCGGCCTCGACCGTCGTGCTGCTGGATGCCGCAGGCAGGCAGTTTACGTCGCAGCAATTCGCGCGATGGCTGGGAGATTTACGCGAGCGCGGAACGCGCGAAGTCTTGTTCCTCTGCGGCGATGCGGAGGGCTTTCCTGCCGAGCTGCGCGGCGGCGGGAGGCCGAAGATTTCGCTTTCCACGCTGACGATGCCGCACGAGTTGGCGCGCGTGGTCCTTGCCGAGCAAGTCTACCGGGCCTTCGCGATTCTCGCCGGCCATCCTTATCCCAAATAGCCGCGCGATCCGGGCGGTCCGCGCCTCACCGATCGGCAGCATATCTCGCTTTCAAGGCGGCGCAGCTGTGCCGCAAAATGGATGGAGTGGAGTATGCGCTCTGCTTGAAAGGAGCCGGCAATGCACTATTTCCAACTCCTCCTGGACCATTGGCGCACGATCGCTCTTTCCGGAGGAATTCTCATCGGGGCAATCCTGTGCTCGCTTATCGTGCGATGGGTTCTTTTCTTCCTTCTCAAGCGCGTCGGCAGCCACAGCGTGTTTTTCGCTTCTCTGATTCGGCACAGCGAACGCGTCTCACGATGGATTCTGCCACTGCTGGCTCTTCTCATCGCGCTGCCCGCCACTGCGCTGCCGGAGCGAATCATGAATCCCCTGCAGCATGGCGTCGGCATCGGAATCATCGCCGCGATCGCGTGGCTGTTCATTCTGGCGACGGACGTGCTTGTGGACATGATCACTTCGCGGTACCGCGTCGACGTTGCGGATAATCTTCTCGCTCGAAAGGTGCAGACGCAGCTCTCGGTCCTGCATCGTGTCGTCGCCGTAGCGGTGGTGCTGATTGCGCTGGGCGCGATCCTGATGACGTTTCCCGCGATTCGATCCATCGGAACAAGCCTGCTCGCTTCGGCCGGGCTGATCGGACTGGTTGTCGGCATGGCCATGCGGCCGACGATCTCCAGCCTGGTGGCGGGCGTGCAGATTGCGCTTACGCAGCCGATTCGTCTGGAGGATGTGGTCATCGTGGAGGGCGAGTGGGGCTGGATCGAAGAAATCAGCACGACGTACGTGGTGGTGCGCATCTGGGACCTGCGGCGCCTGGTGCTGCCGCTTTCGTATTTCATCGAACATCCATTTCAGAATTGGACGCGGTCGAGCTCGGACCTGCTCGGGACGGTCTTGCTCTGGGTCGATTACGGCGTGCCGGTGGCCGAGGTGCGAAACGAGCTTGGCAATATTCTGAAGTCGACGAAGCTCTGGAAGGGACAAGTGTGCTCGCTTCAGGTGACCGACACGAGCGAGCATTCGGTGCAGCTTCGAGCGCTGATGGACGCGCGAGATTCAGGCGCGCAGTGGGACCTGCGCTGCTACGTTCGCGAAAAGCTGATCGCATTTCTCCAGCAGCATTACCCTGAGTCCCTTCCGCGATATCGCGCGGAATTTCGCGCCATCCCCGGGGATTTCAAGCCGCCTCGGCGCGTCCCAGCGGAACGCGCGGCTCGGGAACAGATCAAAGCGGAGCCCTCCAGGCAGGAGTAGCGCGCGGCGCCGGCGAGCTGAGCCAAAGGGCCTCGGGTCAATTTTCGCGTGGGGAAGCGGCGGTCATTTGAGAGAATAGCGGCGTCATGTCCATCACGATCCGGTTCGACAAGGGCGCTCCAACCGCCTCGGCCGAAATCATGATCAAGAATCCGCTGCCGGACTATGATCTGGATGATACGGAAGCGCCGATCCCACGCGACGTCGATCCGATGCTGGCGTCGCAGGGCTTCAAGGACCTGCTCGACGAAGTGCGCGCGATCCTCCAGCGAGAGCTTCAAGGCAGCGGGCTCGAGATTACGCAACTGACGGGCGCGATTTGCCACGACAGGGACGTCTATCGTCCGGGGGTCTGGCTCGTGCTGAAGGAACACGCGAGGGGCGACATGACGGAAGCGGCTCGCGAAAAGGTGACAGCAGTGGCGGAAGCGATTCGCGAGGAACTGAATCTATCGTGATCTGCCACGGCCAGGCGCTTTCTTGACGTTTTCCACCGCCGCGGCGAGTATTCGAGATTGACGTTTCGAGCCGACCGATGCCTGAGGGCAAGGGACTTCTCATCGTTTACACGGGGCCGGGCAAGGGCAAGACCACCTGCGCGCTCGGCACGGCATTTCGGGCCGTGGGTCAGGGGCTGCGCGTCCTAATGGTGCAATTTATCAAAGGCTCGTGGCATTACGGCGAGCTGGATGCGGCGAAAATGCTCGGCGACGACAAGTTTGAAATTCGCCCGATGGGGCGAGGATTCGTGAAGGTCGGCGGCGCGGAGACCGATCCCGAAGACGTTCGCATGTGCGAGGAGGCCTGGGACTTCGGGCGCGAGAGCATCTACAGCGAGAAATATGACCTGGTGGTGCTCGACGAGATCAACTACGTGATCAGCTACAAGATGCTGGATGCAGCTCGCGTGGTAGACTCGCTCGGAAAGCGTCCGGAGCGAGTACACGTGATCTGCACGGGCCGGAACGCTCATCCCAAACTTGTGGAAGCAGCCGACCTGGTGACGGAGATGCGCGAAGTGAAGCACCCGTACACGAAGGGGATTCTGGCGCAGCGGGGAATCGACTACTAGGGCACTCCAGCCATGACCTGGTTCAAGCGCGAGAAAAAGCCGATTGAAAATCCCACTCCGGTGGAGGAGCGGCGAGTCCGCACGGAGGGAATGTGGACGAAGTGCGGCAATTGCCGGTCGATCATCTGGAAGAAGGACCTCGAATCCAATTGGGAGGTGTGCCCGAAGTGCGAGCATCACTTCCGCTTGAGCGCGAGAAGGCGGCTCGAACTGCTGCTCGATGACGAACATTGGGTGGAGCGCGATGCCGATCTTGCCTCCAATGATCCTCTGCAGTTCTCCGACACGAAGCCGTACGCGCAGCGTTTGCGCGACGCGCAGCAGAAGCACGGCATGAAGGACGCAATCCTCACGGCCGAGGGAAAACTCGACGGAAGGCCGGTGATCTGCTGTTCGATGGAGTTCAGTTTCATCGGCGGCTCGATGGGAGCGGTGGTGGGCGAGAAAGTGGCGCGCGCGGTGGAATACTCGATTGCGGAGAAGCGGCCGCTGATCGTCGTATCGTGCTCGGGGGGCGCACGCATGATGGAGGGCGTGGTCAGCCTGATGCAGCTCGCAAAAGTTTCGGCGGCTTTGGCGCGGCTGGATGCGGCGCGCGTTCCGTTCATCTCCATTCTCACGGACCCGACTACCGGCGGTGTCACCGCGAGCTTCGCGATGCTCGGCGACTTGAACATTGCGGAGCCGGGAGCTTTGATCGGCTTTGCAGGGCCTAGGGTGATCGAGCAGACCATTCGGCAGAAATTGCCGGAGGGCTTCCAAACCGCGGAATTCCTGCTCGAGCACGGGTTTCTCGACGCGGTCGTTTCCCGCAAGGAGATGAAGGGCTACATTTCCCGAGCGCTCGCCTTCTTTCTCAATCCAGCATGAATTATGAAGAGTCCGTACGCGCGCTTCTGGCTTTAGGGCGCGAACTTGCCGCGCCGCAGCAGGCGCGCGTCCAGAAATTCGGCCTCGAAAACATCCGCATCGTTTCGGCTGAGCTTGGCAACCCTCATCACGCTGTGCCTTGCGTCCACATTGCGGGCACGAACGGCAAAGGCTCGACCGCCGCGATGCTCGAATCGATACTGCGGTCGTCTGGCCTGAAAACCGGCCTTTACACCTCGCCCCATCTCGAGCGAATCAATGAACGGATTCGAATCAACGGCGAGGAGCTGCCGGACGCCGACTTCGCGGCCGCGTGGACGCGCGTCCAAGCCGCGATCGAATCGCTGATGGCATCCGGCAAGCTCGGCGTCCATCCGACATTCTTCGAATGCGTCACGGCGATGGCGTTCGTGGCGTTTCAAGAGCGAAGGATTGGTTTCGCGGTGTACGAGGTCGGGCTTGGCGGACGATTGGATTCGACGAACATTGTGGAGCCCGAAGTGGCGGTTTTAACGCCGATCGACTTCGATCACGAGAATTTTCTCGGACACTCGATTGAGGAAATTGCGGGAGAGAAGGCCGGAATCATCAAGGCGGGCGCGTGGGTCGCCAGCTCGGACCAGCGCGGGGAAGCAGCCAAGGTAATAACGGCGCGCGCTGTGGAAATGAAGGCCCGATTGGTGGAGTCGTCGACCGCATGGAACACTGGCAAAGTCGCGCCTTCAGGAGATGGTTTCTACCGCGCGGTGATCGCGCCGGTTAGCGGCGGACCTGAGGTCGAGCTCGCTCCCGGCCTGCCCGGACGGTTCCAGATTCAGAACGCGACGACCGCCGCCACGGCCGCTCGTCTCCTCGCAGAGCGTGGATTCCCCGTTACAGATGCATCGATCAGCGCCGGGATCGCCGCCGCGCGATGGCCGGGGCGGCTGGAGCGGCTCTCCGAGCGCCCGGCAATCTACCTCGATGGGGCGCACAATCCCGCGGCAGCCCGGGAGTTGCGCCGGTTCTGCGATGAAAACTTCAAAGGACGCCGAATCGTTCTGGTCTACGGTGCGATGCGCGACAAAGCTGTAGACGAAATCGCGGGACAACTCTTCCCGATAGCAGACCGCGTGATTCTGACCCAGGCGCATCAGAGTCGGGCCATTTCGGCAACTCTACTCGCCGAAATGACGGCGGACTTGACGAGGGATTCGGTCGTCGTTTCGGACCCAAGAGAAGCGCTTGAGCGGGCGCTCGCAAAAGCGTCGCCGGAAGATGTCGTGATTGTTACGGGTTCGCTGTATCTCGTAGGTGATCTCCGCGGATACTGGCGTGCACGCCGTCCCGTTCGGACCTAGAATCGTCAGCTAAACTCTCCCAAAACGTTGCCGTGGAACCCGCGTAAGCGGTGTTCCTTGAGGGACAGCGTCCAGATTCGGCACTTTTGAACTCCTTGAGGCGCAAATCTCGTCCGAAGGCGGACAGCTTTCCCATGCCCGGGCAGAATTTGTTGGCACGCTTCCTTGTCACCTGACAAATGTTGCACTTCAGGGAACAAAACGAAGTTTCGTCCGTAAATCGTTTTAGAAGCATGCAGCCAAGAATGCATTACCTGCGTCTAAGAAACGAAAGGGCCCGGAGGGTGTTATGACACGTGATGAAAGACGGAAGATGCTGGAGTCATTCGGACGTGCGCCAGCGTTGCTCTCAACAGCATTGCGTCAGTTTCCAAAGAAGATGTGGCTCTACAAACCTCAGCCGGAGCGCTGGAGCATCCACGAAATTATTCTTCATCTTGCGGACAGCGAGGCGAATTCGTACGTGCGCTGCCGACGATTCATAGCCGAGCCCGGTACCCCGGTGTTTCGGATTGACGCTGCCCGGTGGGCCGGAGCGCTGGGCTATTTTCACCAAAGCACGCGCGAAGCGCTCGAAATCGTACGCCGACTGCGCAAAATGACGCACCAAGTGCTGATCGCGCTCCCAGAAAGCGTTTGGCTAAACACGGTTGAGCACCCGCGAGACGGAAAAATCAGCCTTGAGCATTGGATCAATCTTCAGGAGCGGCATATCCCCCACCACATCGAGCAAATGCGGGAAAATTACGACCTCTGGCTCAAGACCCATCCGCCGCGAAAGTCCGCCTCGCGCCCCGGATCAAACGCAGAGTCGCCCATGGTGGCCTTGCCGGTCAGCGTTTAGCCCCAGTTCGCGGTTCTCCAGGTCATCCGGTTCGCCGCACCTTTCGAATCTTGGTTGTGCTGACCTGAGGTGTGCTCATCAGGGGCGGTTGCCGGGCCGTGCTGCCGATGGTAGGATGGCTTCGAATGAGCGCCAATCCAGCCCACAAACCGCGAGTCGGAATCCCGTATCGAACACGAAAAGAAGAACTTACGGGCAAACGGGACCGCTACGACCTCTACCAGCAGGCGGTTCGCGAAGCCGGCGGCGAACCCGTCGAGATCTCGCTTGGAATGCCGGAGCCGAACCTCAAGCAGGTCGCGCGCTCGCTGGATGCCGTCCTGCTCCCAGGCAGCCCCGCGGACGTAAATCCCGCCATATATGGGTCGCCCAAGGACCCGAAATGCGCCGAGGCCGATCCAGACCGCGAGCGCACGGATTTCGCGCTCCTACGCGATGCCTTTGCGGATGGGAAGCCGGTGCTCGCGGTTTGTTACGGTATCCAAAGCCTGAACGCGTTTCTCGGCGGCTCACTAATTCAAGACATTGGCAGCCAAATGCGTACATCGATCCGGCATGAGTGGCATCGCGAAAAGGGCGATCCGGAACCGTTTCATGAGGTGCAGATCGAACCCGGCTCGCGGCTAGCCGGACTCGCGGGAGCCGCCAGCGCGAGGGTGAACAGTTCGCACCATCAGTCGATCGAGCGGGCTGGACGAGATCTTCGCGTGGTGGCGAAGGCGCCGGACGGTGTGATCGAGGCTGTGGAGTGGACGGGCGATTCAAATTGGGTGACGGGCGTCCAGTGGCACCCGGAGCGAATGGTCGGTTCAGATGCTCTGGCGCAGGCTTTGTTTCGCGAATTTGTAGGCGCTAGCAGGAAAGCACGGTCGAAGGATCTGACAGCTCCGTTTCGGTAGACGCTTCTTCCACATTCTGAGTCTTGACTTCTCCTTGGGGGGCACATGATTTCGCTGGCGGGCAAGGCCGCGCTCGTGACGGGTGGCTCGCGAGGAATTGGGGCTGCGACGGTTAAGCTATTCGCGCGGGCCGGCGCGGACGTGGTCTTCAGTTACCACAAGAGCCAGGAAGCGGCGGCGCAGGTGGAACAGGAAGCCCGAAAGCATGGGACGCGCATCGAATCCCTGAAGGCCGATCTGGGAAAAATGGCGGACGCAAAGCGGCTGGTGGAATTCACGCGCGAGCGGCTTGGGAGAATCGACATTCTCGTCGCGAATGCGGGCATCTGGAACGAGAAGGACACGCCCATCGAGCAAATGAGCGAACGCGAGTGGGACGAGATGATGCGCGTGAACCTGAAAAGTGTCTATTCCGTGATTCACTTCACTGCGGGCCACATGATCGCGCAACGCGGCGGAAGGATCGTGGCGCTGAGTTCGACGGCCGGGCAGCGCGGCGAGTCTTTTCATACGCACTATGGCGCAAGCAAGGGCGCCATCATCAGTCTGGTGAAGGGCCTGGCAACGGAGTTGGGGCGCCACAATATCCTGGTGAATTGCGTCGCGCCGGGATGGGTGGACACGGATATGTCGGCCTCCGTGCTCCGCGACAAAAAGGGATTGAAGGGAGCGCTCGTTCCGATCCCGCTGAAGCGCGTTGGGACTGCGGACGAAATCGCGGGCCCCATCCTTTTTGCGGTTTCGGACCTGGCAACCTTCATCACGGGTGAAGTAATCAACGTTAACGGAGGTTCGGTCCTTTGCGGATGATGTGGCGTACATTCTTGAGCGCTGCCTTGATGGCGGTGCTGTGTCTGGCGGCCGCGGAGGTGACGCCCGCGCAGGACGAAGCGCTTATGCCGGAACAGAGCGCTGCCAAGGCAAAGGAACTCATCCAGGAAGCAATCCAGGCGCTGGGCGGGCAAGCGTACCTGAACGTTCACGACGCAACCTGCACGGGAAAGCTGAGCCAGTTCGGGCACTCGGGCGATCTGAACGGATTTGAAACTTTCATCGATTACACTGTGCCGCCGTTCAAGGACCGCACCGAGAACCTGCCGAAAAGGAATCTCATTGAGGTCTTCGACAACAATAAGGGCTGGGTGCTGGACCGCGGAGGCGTTTCCGAAGCCGCGGTGAGCGACGTGGCGCGGTTTCAGGAAGACATCAAGATCGATCTCGACAACATCCTCCGCCACCGCATCCACGAACCGAACATGATTTTCCGCTATGCGGGCCCGGACATCGTCGACCTGAAGGAAGCTGATTGGGTCGAACTCATCGACAGCGACAACCGGACGATTCGAATCGCTTTTGCGCGCTCCACGCACCTTCCGATTCGCAAGACGGTTGACATCCGCGATCCGCGCACACAGTTGAAGAGCCAGGAAGTCGAGTACTATTCGCTCTATCATCCGATGGATAGCGTCGAGACACCATTTCAGATCACGCGCGAGCGCAATGGCCTGAAGGTCTATCAGGTTTTCTTCGAGAAGTGCCAGTACAACACAAACCTCGCGGATTCGCTCTTCACCGAGGACTCCCTGAATCAGCGCTGGGACAAGATCGGGAAGAAGGAAAAGAAGAAGCAGGAGAAGCAGGACAAGAAGGACCAAGAGGCCGACAAGTCCGCCAAGAGCGACCAGTAGAAGTACGCTCCCCAGCTACCAGCTCCGTCGTGCGATTTCGCAAGGCTCCTCTCCTAATCCACGTCTAAATTCAGTCCGCGTCAGCTATCACGGGTACTGCCGTCGCACATTTTTTTCTCCACGGCGCTATCCCGAGGAGCATAATGTCGCGTTCTTTCATTGGGAGGGGCGATGCTTCATCGGCGTGAATTCATTCGGCGGGCTGCAGTTGCGGCGACCTTGCTCGGGATTCCGGTCGCGCGGGCGGAACAGGCGGAACAAGCGTTTTGCGACCAGCCTCCGCCGCTGCCCTCCACCGGCTTGCTTTCGAGCGATCCGAACCGCTATTGGGCGGAAATGCGCCGCCAGTGGCTCCTCGCTTCGGACCACATCAACTTGAATTGCGGTTCGGTGGGATGCTCGCCGCTGCCCGTGCTGCGCGCGATGATCGACCACATCCTCACCGCCGAGGAATTTCGCGAGGGGCCCTATCCGTGGTTCGGCTACGACGAAAACACGCGCCTGCAGGAAACGTGCGCGGCGCTGGCGAAGCTGGTGAACGTCAGCACCGACGAGCTGGCGCTGGTGCGAAACGCCACCGAGGCGAACAACGTCGTCGTTAACGGCCTCGATTTGAATATTGGCGATGAGGTCCTTCTCACCGACCAGGAGCATCCCGGCGGCCACTGCCCCCTCGATCAGCGCGTGGCGCGCCACGGCATCAAGCTGAATTATGTCGAGGTTCCCAAGCCTCCGGAATCTGCCGACGAGGTTGTCGAGCGATTCAAAAAAGCGATTACGCCGCGCACCAAGCTGATCTTCTTCAGCCACATCACTACCGCGACGGGCGTGGTTCTTCCGGCGAAGCAAATCTGCGCGATGGCTCGCGAGCACGGAATCCTCACCCACGTCGACGGCGCCCACGTGATCGGGCAGATCCCACTCGACATCACCGACATCGGCTGCGACTTCTACGGATCGAGCCCCCACAAGTGGCTGATGGCCCCGAAAGGGACCGGCTTCCTCTACATCCGCAAGGAGCACCTGAAAGACCTCTGGGTCAACATCGCCACCGCGAACTGGAACAACTATGACATGAAGGCGTACCGCTTCTCGTGGATCGGGACCTCGAACCTCTCGGTGATGGTTGGGCTGAAGGCTGCGATCGATTTTCATCAGCAGCTTGGCCCTGCTGTCGTCTACGGACGCATCCACGACTTGGCCAAGCAGGTCCGTGACCGCGTGGCCGGCTATCCGCAGCTGAAAATCGTCAACGCCAGCGCGGATTCCTTCTACGGCGGGATGGTGACGTTCGAGCTGAATAAGGAAAACTGGAAGGGCGACATGACCCGCGTGGTGGAGGAATGCGGCAAGCGCAACATGCGCATCGCGGGCGGCCCCGACCATTTCCGGGTCTCAACTCACATTTTCACGCAGCCCGGGGAACTCGATCAGTTTTACGACTGCCTCCGCATCGGCATCACGTAGGATCCTGACGGAGCCCTCGTTTCCTCATCGTGCCGTGGCAAATTGGCTCATCCTGAGCCTGCGGGGTATAATGGGCGGATGCCAATGACCCAGAAATTGCCGCCCATGCATGGCACCACCGTGCTGTGCGTGCGAAAGGACGGCAAGGTGGTGCTTGCCGCCGACGGCCAGGTGACGCTCGGCGAAGGCGTGATCAAGCACAACGCCAAGAAGGTTCGGCGCCTTTACAACGACAAGATTCTCGCGGGATTTGCCGGCAGCACGGCGGACGCGCTCTCTCTTTTTGCCCGCTTCGAAAATAAGCTGCAGGAATTCCACGGCAATCTCGCTCGGTCGGCCGTCGAGCTGGCGAAGGAATGGCGCACGGACCGCTCGCTCCGGCATCTCGACGCGCTGCTGGTGGTTGCGGACGCCAAGTCGACGTTCTTGCTCTCCGGCAACGGCGATGTGATCGAGCCCGACGACGGCATCATCGCCATCGGGTCGGGCGGATCCTATGCTCTGGCCGCGGCGCGGGCTCTGGCGAAGAATACGAAATTCGGCGCGAAGGACATCGCTTCCGAAGCCATGCGCATCGCAAGCGAGATTTGCATCTACACCAACTCTAATTTCAGCATCGAAGAACTGTGACCGGAAAATCGGAGAAGGACATGGTGATCTACCTTTCGGGTGACTCGCAGACTGCGGAGACCGAGTCGCTGCCCTCGTTTGACGAGCTCACCCCGCGCGAAATCGTCGTCGAGCTCGACAAGTACATCGTCGGGCAGAACGCCGCGAAGAAGGCTGTCGCCGTTGCCCTACGCAATCGCGTCCGCCGCCAGAAATTGCAGCCGGAGATGGCCGAAGATATTCTCCCGAAAAATATCCTGATGATCGGCCCCACGGGCGTCGGCAAGACGGAAATCGCCCGTCGCCTCGCGCGCCTTGCCGGATGTCCCTTCGTCAAAGTCGAAGCTTCGAAGTACACCGAAGTCGGCTACGTCGGCCGCGACGTCGAATCGATGGTTCGCGACCTCGTCGAAACAGCAATCGACATGGTGCGCGAGGAAAAGCTCGACGAAGTGGCCGAGCGCGCTGAGCAATCCGCGGAAGAACGCTTGCTCGATCTTCTCCTTCCCGCATCGCCCGTACCCCCCGACGCCACTTCCGCAACGGAAGCGCAGCGCCGCGAACAAGTGCAGCGAACGCGCGAGAAGCTTCGCGCGCAGCTTCGCGAAGGCAAGCTCGATCAGCGCCTCGTCGAAGTCGAGGTCCGCGAGCGCGCCATGCCTGCGTTCGAAATCATCTCCAATCAGGGCGTCGAGGAGATGGACATCAACGTAAAAGACATGCTGTCCGGCATGTTCGGCCAGCAGAAAAAGAAGCGGAAGATGACGGTCGCCGAGGCCTTCGATTACCTGATTCAGGAAGAAGAGAACCGGCTGATCGATATGGATCAGGTGACGCGCATCGCCGTCGATCGCGTCGAGCAAATGGGAATTCTCTTTATCGACGAAATCGACAAGATTGCCGGCCGCGAGTCTGGCCACGGCCCCGACGTTTCGCGCGAAGGCGTTCAGCGCGACATCTTGCCGATCGTCGAAGGCACTACCGTCAATACGCGCTACGGGATGGTTCGCACCGAGCACATTCTTTTCATCGCTGCGGGCGCGTTTCACACTACCAAGCCGTCCGACCTGATCCCGGAGCTCCAAGGGCGGTTCCCGATTCGCGTCGAGCTCTCGTCACTCTCGGAAGCGGACTTCATTCGCATCCTCACGGAACCGAAGAACGCTCTCATCAAGCAATACACGGCGCTGCTCGATACGGAGGGCTTCAAGCTGACGTTCACGGAAGATGCCATCGCCACGATTGCCCGCTTCGCCGCCACCGTCAACGAGCACACGGAAAACATTGGAGCCCGCCGCCTGCACACGATTCTCGAAAAAGTTCTCGAGGAAATTTCCTTCGACGCGCCGGAGATGAAGAAGAAGAGCGCCAAGGTCGATGCGGCCTACGTGCAAAAGCAGCTTGCGAGCATCGTGAAGGATCAGGATCTCAGCCGCTACATCTTGTAGAAAAGCGAAAATGGAAATGGGACACGGGGCACGCGAGAGCCATCTCACGCGAATCTGGCCTTCCCAACTTCTTTTGTCCGTTCTCCTGATTTCCTCATGGTGCAGCGGTTGTGCTTCCCCGGGTGAACCGCTCGAGCGCAAAGCGCCCGTTCCTGCCGCGATCACGGATTTGGCCGCGAAACAATCCGGCAATACGGTTGTGCTCACGTTTACGCTGCCACACGACACGCCGGATCATAGGCTCTTGAAGCATCCCCCGGCCGTCGAGATCTATGTCAGTTTTTCCCCTGCGAGCGCGACCGCTCAACCACAGCCGGGCACCCTGAAAGCGGCGCCAGCCTTGCTCGTTACGATTCCTGGCGAAATGACCGGCAACTATATGCTCGATGGCCGCCTGCGATATGTGGATGTCCTTCGCCCCGATGATCTGAATCACACGGACGAGGTGGCGCGCTACATCGTTCGCACCTCGGAATCGCCGAAAAAGTCCTCAGCCGACTCGAACGTCGCCGAATTGCGGCTTTTTCCCGCTCCCGATCCGATCGACGATCTCGCTGCGAGGCTGGGCCCGCCTGGAGGCGTGTCGCTGACGTGGACTCCGCCTGCCAAGACGCCCCTGGGCGCTACGCCCCCCATTCAGAAATACCGCATCTACCGTGCGGAGGTCGAAACGCCTGCCGCACAGGGTGCGCGACCGTCTGCTGCATCGCCTTCCACGCAACCGAAGGGGCCGTCTCCAGAGTCCCGACTCTTGCAGATTGGCAAGAGCGATTCGCCCTCTTACCACGACGCTCAAGCCGAATACGGCAAGTCCTACGTGTACTCCGTTCGCAGCGTGATCGAAACTCCGGCGGGCGAACTCGAGTCCACCGATTCGAACCTCGTAACAATCGCCGTTCGCGACGTCATCGCGCCCTCCACCCCGCAGGGCCTGCTCGTCATCTTTGTTCCCGCTGGAGAAAATGCACCGGCTCACCTCGAGCTTTCATGGGCCATCAATCCTGAAACCGATGTGGCGGGATACAACGTCTATCGAAGTGAGCAGGAAGGAACCTTGGGAGCGCGCTTGAACCCGGAACTGTTGCCTACGCCCGCTTTTCGTGATACTTCCCCTGTCGCGGGCCGCCGATACTTCTATTCTGTCACCGCTGTGGACCGTTCCGGGAACGAGAGCTCTCCCAGCGCGTCGGTATCGGGCGAAATTCCGGCGACGAGTGAAACTCCGGCGACCGGCCAGCCGAATCCATGAGCGATCTTCTTCCAGCTGAGGATCAAAGGCCAGACCAGCGGAGCCATCCGGCTCTCGTCACCGGACTGTACACAGGCACATTGCTCGTCATCGTGATGATGGGGGCGCTTGTAGCCGCCAATCGGATTCCCGGCCTCGAATCGTACGCGCTCGAACGCAACGCAGCTTCCTACAGCTTGTTCGTTCTCTTCATGCTGATTCCCGTCTTTCGGTTCCTCAATAATCCTTTGTCCCTATTCGCATCGGCGATGATTGCATGGCTGATGTTCGTCGTCGCGTACGACATTGCGGGATTCGTCTTCAAAGATCTCTTCGATGTTCTCCGCACGCCTTTCCAGGCCCTGATCGAAGGAGCCGTGATCTACGGCGTGATCGCGGTCGGTTCGTGGGTGGGGGGTATGGTCCTTTTCGCCCGTCGGCACCCAATCGCGCCTCGCCGGCGGCACACCTCGGAGCTTCCCACCGATCGGCGATGAAGCTCTGCCGGTTTCAGCCGCTCGCCCCAGGCGTCACGGACGTTACTCGCGCCCCCCACGATTTTTACCCGCCGCCACGCTTGGGCGAAATTGAGGGCGATTTTGTCTGGGAAATCGCTGGCGAAATCTGGGCCCCCGGCGCGCGTACCGGTTCCAAATGGCCGCTCAGCCAAATCAAGTTCCTGCCTCCTTCACGGCCCAGCAAGATTGTCTGTGTCGGACGGAATTACCACGAACACGCGAAGGAACTCGGCAACGAAGTTCCCAAAGAGCCCCTGATCTTCCTCAAGCCTCCCTCCGCTGTCATCGCGCCGGGAGAACCGATCGTCCTTCCATCGATTTCAGGGCGCGTCGATTACGAAGGGGAACTCGCCGTCGTCATCGGCCGCAGCTGCTTTGCTTTGCGCGACTCGGAATCCGCCCTCGACTGCGTCGCCGGCTATACCTGCCTGAACGACGTCACCGCGCGCGACCTTCAGAAGCGCGATGGCCAGTGGACGCGCGGCAAGGGGTTCGACACCTTCTGCCCCTTTGGCCCGGTTCTCGAGACGCACATCGATTTTGCCAGCGCCACGCTTCAAACCTTCGTCAACGGCGCCCAGAAACAGTCTGCCCGCCTTGCTGAAATGATTTTTTCCGTTGATGCTATAATCCGCTGGATAGCGCAGGTGATGACTCTTGAGCCCGGGGACGTCATCGCGACAGGCACTCCCTCCGGGGTCGGGCCACTCGCGCCGGGGGACGTGGTGGAAGTCAGCATCGCCGGCATCGGCACGTTACTAAACACGGTCATCGCGCGCGAAAAGTAGCCCCCAGCTTCTGCAACTCAACAATAATATGAGGGTGAGACGATGAAATTCTTCTTGGACACCGCAAATCTCGACGAAATTCGCCAGGCTGCCTCCTTTGGCATTCTCGACGGCGTCACGACGAATCCGACCCTTGCCGCGAAGGAGAAGAAGCCCTTCCGCGAGCTTATCCTCGAAATCTGCGGCATTGTGAAGGATGGGGTCGTCAACGCCGAAG
The DNA here is from genome assembly GCA_035501415.1 of Candidatus Limnocylindrales bacterium. GTDB lineage: Bacteria > Acidobacteriota > Terriglobia > Acidiferrales > UBA7541 > Palsa-295. The sequence goes on from DATJWH010000033.1 coordinate 199,320, forward strand.
TCGTCTCGACCGACCTGGAAGGCATGCTCCGCGAAGCGCGCGAGGTCGTTACCTGGCACCCGAACATCGTCGCGAAAATTCCGATGACGCCCGACGGCGTCCGCGCCCTCAGCATCCTGTCCCGCGAAGGCGTCCGAGTGAACATTACGCTCGTCTTCTCGCCCTCGCAGGCTCTGATCGTCGCCAAAGCTGGCGCCTACTTCGTCAGCCCGTTTCTGGGCCGTCTCGACGACATCTCCATCGACGGCCTTGCGCTGCTTCGCGAGATTCTCGAAATCTATCGCGCCTATAACTTCAAGACTCAGGTGCTGGCCGCCAGCCTTCGCCATCCTCTCCACGTGGTCGAAGCGGCGAAAATGGGCGCGCACATCGGCACCATGCCATACAAGGTTTTCGAAATGCTCTTCAAGCATCCCCTCACGGACCGCGGCCTTGATGCGTTCCTGAAGGATTGGGAAAAGGCCCGCGGCACCCTCGGCGACATCAGCGAGGCGGAGGCGATGCGCAAAGGCGCTCGTTGATTCTGCTGCTTGCAGACTTGGGAGAAGTGGCCCCCGTCGCCGGCCTCGCCGCTCTGGCCGCTGCCGGAGTTTATTTCCTCTTTCGCAAGAAGCCCCAGGACCCGAGCGCCCTCGAACGCGAGCGCCGCGCCTATCTGAATCGTATCGGGCGGATCGTCGAAGGGCACATCCTCGAAGTCGTGGATGGCAGCCACGCTCCCCCGCCTCCCAAGCCGCTCGCAAAGCAGCCGGGCCTTCTCGGCAAACGCCCCGTCGCCGCCGTGAACGGCGCGCAAAAGCTTCTCTACTACTCCTACTCAATTTCGGGCGTCACTTACGAAACAGCTCAGGACGTGACGGGCCTCGAGGAACAGGCTCATCTGAAGCGCGTGTCCGTGGGCCAAAGCGCGAGCGTCAAGTACGATCCCTCGAATCCCAGCAATTCCATCCTTCTCGCCGACGACTGGTCCGGCATCCACTAGCACAACGGATCCTCACGACCGCTTTCCATTCTCGTTTGGCGGATGACACTTCTTCTTTCTCCCATGCATCTTAGCTTGCAGGAGGAAGCTATGCCGCATTCGGCGCTCTTCAAGAATCTCTGCAGGTCGCTTCTTGCATTGACCCTATCGATCGCTCTCGTATCCCTGCCTGTTCTCGCTCAGGACCAGGCGCCGCCACCTTCATTTAGTCCCGAACAACTCGACCATATCGTCTCCCGCATCGCTCTCTATCCCGATCCTCTGCTCGCACAAATTCTCACGGCGTCTACTTATCCGGACCAGATTCCCGACGCCGCCCAATGGTCCGACGAGCATCATTACCTCACCGGCGCGGAACTTGCCAACGCAATCCAAGCGGATCAACTCTCCTGGGATCCAAGCGTTCAGGCCCTTCTTGCGTTTCCGTCGGTTCTCGAGATGATGGCCTCGGACATGTCCTGGACCAACGATCTCGGCAACGCCGTTCTCGCCGACCGCGCCGAAGTCATGGACGCCGTCCAGCGCATGCGCAAGCGGGCGAGGGACTACGGCTACCTTCGTTCGAATGGAGCAATCGTGGTTTCCGGCGGCCCCTACATCACCATCATGCCGGTCAATCCGGACTTCATCGTCGTCCCGGCATACGATCCCGGCATCGTCTTTGCGGCGCCCCGGCCCGGCTTCTTCGTCGGTGGTGCAATCAGCTTCGGCTTTGGAGTCACACTCGGTGCCTGGTTCCGTCCGTGGGGATGGGGCGCCTCCCGCATCGTCTGGGGCTCGCACGCCATCTTCATCAACAACGCCCCGTGGCGGCGCACCTGGGTGAATCGTCGCGTCTACGTTCATCCTTACCCGCTCGTCCATCGCTACCCGGTTGGCCACCACATGGAGATTCACGAACTGATTCACCGAAGCGAAGCGGAGCGTCGCGCCGCGCGGTCCGGCCACCCCTATCACGAGGAGCACCACGGCCACCCGCATGGCCATCCTCAGGGCCATCCACACTGACCCGCGCTGCTAACACCTTTCTCCGCCGCGCCCTCACCGCCTCGCGGTGGTAAACTCTTTCGTTTCGAGGGAAACGAAAATGAACCGCACTCGTAGTCTGTCCATCGAGACCAATAGCCATGCTCGCGATCGCAGGCCCTGCGCGTCGCCTTCGCTCTTCGCTCTCGCTGCCATTCTTCCAGTCGTGCTTTCGTTCGCGCTCACGCCGTCGCACGCCCAGCAGTCCTCCGCCTCCGCGCCAGCCGGCGGCTCGGTCGATCCGAGCCTCTATTCCGCCATGCGCTGGCGCCTCATCGGCCCCTATCGCGCAGGACGCGTCTCCGCCGTCGCAGGAATCCCCGGCAATCCCGCCGTCTACTACATGGGCACGCCCGGTGGCGGCGTTTGGAAAACCACCGATGCGGGCCGCGTCTGGAAGCCGATTTTCGACGAAGAGCGCGTCGCCTCAATCGGCGCCCTCGCCGTCGCGCCTTCGAACGCCAACATCCTCTACGTCGGCACCGGCGAGCAGACTCCCGGCAACGGCATGTACAAATCCACGGACGCCGGCGCCACTTGGACCCACATCGGCCTCGACGACACGAAGTACATCAGCGCCGTCATAGTCGATCCGCGCGACCCCAACATCGTGATCGTTGGCGTGCTTGGCCACCCGATTCTCGGCACCGGCACTCCCTCGAATGTCCGCGGCGTCTACAAATCCACCAACGGCGGCGCCACCTGGACGAAGACCCTTTACAAAGATGACTTCGCCGGCATCTCGGACATGGTTGCTGACCCCTCGAATCCCCGCGTCCTTTACGCTGGGATCTGGCGCCCGCGCGAGTTCCGCGCACCTCTCGAGCCCGGCAAGGAGAAGGAGCAAACCGCCTGGGTTTACAAATCCACTGACGAAGGTTCCACCTGGAAGCAGCTCTCCGGCACCGGCTTCCCCGCCGATCCTCTCGAACGCGTGGGCCTCGCCGTTGCGCCCGGCGACCGCGGCCGCCGCGCCTTCCTCATTGCCGCTCCTGGCCTCTTCCGCTCAGACGACGCGGGCGAAACGTGGCACAAGATCACCGACGACCCGCGCATCACCGGCAACGGCTACATCTGCCACGTGTATGTCGACCCGAAAAATCCCGACGTCGTCTACGTGATGCAGACGACCACCTATCGCTCAACCGACGGCGGCAAGACCTTCGTCGCCTACAAAGGCGCGCCCGGCGGCGACGATTACCACGTCCTCTGGATCGACCCGCAGAATTCAGATCGCATGTTCCTCGGCGTCGACCAGGGCGCAACCATCAGCGTCGACGGCGGCAAGACTTGGAGCACCTGGTACAACCAGCCCACCGGCCAGTTCTATCACGTCACAACCGACGAGCAGTTCCCCTACGTCGCCTACGCCGCGCAGCAGGATAGCGGCACCGTCGCCGTCCCCGACCGCAGCGACTTCGGCGAAATCAGCTATCGCGACTGGTTCTCCGTCGGCGGCTTCGAGTTCTGCTACATCGCGCCCGACCCGCTTCGTCCCAACATCATCTACTCCGGCGGTTGGTACGGCAGCGTCGTCCGCTTCGACAAAACCACCGGCCAGATCACGCATGTGTTCGTCCGCACCTCGAAATACCGCGCTTCGCAGATGCCGCCGCTCATTTTTTCGCCGCAGGATCCGCACACCCTCTATCTCGGCACGCAGTACGTTATGAAAACCTTGAACGGCGGCGATTCCTGGCAACAGATCAGCCCCGACCTCACCGAGCGCGCCGCGCCTGCAAAGCCCGAGAAGCCGTCCGCGCTCTCCGCCGTCATGCGCGCGCGCACCGCTCTCACGTCCATCGCTGCGTCAACTTTGCAGCAAGGCCTTCTCTGGGCCGGCTCGAGCAACGGCGCCATTCACCTCACGCGCGATAACGGCATTTCCTGGACCGACGTAACGCCCGCCGACTTCACCTCGCGCACCTCCATCGAAATCCTCGAAGCTTCGCATCACGACCCCGAAACCGCTTACGTCGCTGCCGCCGTCCGCAACGATTCCACTCCCCTCATCTACCGCACGCACGACGCCGGCAAATCCTGGCAGAAGATTACCGACGGCCTCGAGCCTGGCTGGTCCGCCCGCGTTATTCGCGAAGATCCCGTCCGCCGCGGCCTTCTCTACGCCGGCACCGAAAACGCCGTCTACGTCTCCTTCGACGACGGCAGCCACTGGCAATCGCTCCAGCTCAATTTCCCCACCTCCGACGTCCGCGACCTCGCCGTCCACGGGAACGATCTCGTCGCCGCCACGTACGGCCGCGCGCTCTGGATTCTCGACGACCTTTCTCCCCTCCGTGAAGCGGGCGCCGAAGTCGCCTCCTCTCATGCCGCTCTGCTTCGCCCCGCCACCGCCGTGCGCGTCCGCTGGGACAACGACCAGGAAACTCCGCTTCCGCCCGAAACTCCCGCCGGAAAAAACCCTCCCGATGGCGCCATCTTTTACTACTACCTGAAGTCCGCGCCGCAGAAACCCATCACTCTTGAGATTCACGACTCTCACGGCGGTCTCGTTCGCCGCTTCACCAGCGTGCCGCCTCCCGAGGACAAGACTCCGAAAAACGTTCCCGATTATTGGTTCGGCCCCCAGCCCGTTCTCTCCACCAACGTCGGCCTCAATCGCTTCGTCTGGGATTTGCACTACGCCCCGCCCGAAGCCCTCAACTACAGCTATTACGGCAACATCCTCGATTACATCGAGTACACGCTATCCGATCACGCTATTCCCGAGGACACGCCGCGCGAGCAGGCTCTTGGCCCGCTCGCCGCGCCCGGCCAGTACGAGGCCATCCTCATCGCCAACGACATGCTCATCAAGCAGCCGCTCACCATCACTCTCGATCCGCGCGTTCACGTCTCGCAGGCCGGCCTCGATCAGCAGCTCGATTCCAGCCGCAAAATCGTTGCCGGCCTGAAAGCCAGCACCGACGCCTTCAACGCGGTTTCCGCTCTCCGCACCGCGCTCGACGATCGCGAAAAGGCTCTCGTCTCCAACGCTTCCGCGAAGGATGCCGCCGCCACCGTGAAGGATTTCGACAAGAAAATCGCCGCCGTTCAGGAAGGAAGTTTCTCCGAGCCGGGCGTCGGCCCCGTCAATCGCGACCTCGCCCGCATTCTCTACATGATTCAGGTGGGCGACGCCGCGCTATCCGATTCCGCGCAGGCCGCCATGGACGATTCATGCCGCGCGCTCGATTCTGATCTCGCCGAATGGCGCAAGCTCCAGAACGATTCGCTCCCCACCATCAACGCGCTCCTCGGCAAATTCAATCTCCCGCCGCTGCCCGTCTCACCGGACGCCGCCGCTACGGCCGGCGATCCCCCCGCCTGCCGCTACTGACACCCGCGTGGAAATCATCAATCGCGTGCCGAATCGCCTTGATGCCAATTCGCAAAAGCATAATAATGTGCCCATCGTGGCGCACCGGTGCGGCAAGACAGCTATCCGGCTCGCGACACTCTCGGTGCTGCTGCTTGTCACCTCACCTCTTTCTTTGCACTGGGAGGCCGCTCAACGCATGACTCAGCCGGATGACACATCGAACCGCGCCGAGGACCGCGACGCCATTAGCCGCACGCTTCAGCGCTTCTTGGACGCCTGGAATACTCACGACGCGCACGCCTTTGCCGCTACATTCACCGAGGATTGCGACTTCACCAATGTTGTTGGGATGCACGAGCATGGACGCGCGAACGTCGAGTCATTCCATGCGCCCCTATTTCGGTCGGTCTTCAAGGACAGCCATCAAACCGCGCAAGTCCGCAGCGTTCGCTTTTTAGGGCCGCGCCTGGCGCAGGTGGACGTCGACTGGCAAATGACCGGAGCCGGCCCTCGCAACGGAGATCCGCGGCCGAACCGAAAAGGTCTCTTGGATTGGCTGGTGAGCAGGCAGCCGGATGGAGCTTGGCTGATTGAAATCATGCACAACACCGACCTGACCAACCTCCCGCAGAAACCGAAATCTTCGGAGGCAAGCAAATAAGGCCGATACGCTCGTCAAGGCCAAAGTTCCCTCACCGGACGCCGCCGCTACAGCCGGCGATCCCCCGCCTGCCACTACTGACCGCGTCCGACCCGGCATCAGCCCGTTTTCTCCGTAGGGGCACGGCATGCCGTGCCCGGCAGAAATCCTGTAGCTCAGGTCTTCAGACCTGAGGCCTTTGCCTCGGCCGGGCGCTACGCCCCTTGCGGTTCTGCAAAGCGTGCGCGCCTCAAATTTGAAGTTGCCCTCTTCCCATTCCCTCTTTTCACTTTTCCGTTTTCCGCTTCTCGAGCTTCGACGCGGTGTAGACTCTGGGCGACCGAATCGTCTTGTCGAATTGAAGGCTCAAGATGAACGCCCCTCAGAAGCCGGAGCAATCTTCTGAAACGCGAGATCAAAAGATCCATGCGGCGCTGGATCAGCATTGGGGCGCGTCCGATGCCAACGATTTTGAAACGGAGCACCTCATCTATCACGAGGACGCGGTGCTGGATTACCCGCAGTCAGGCGAGCGCACCCGCGGTCGACGCAACATACAAGGCCAGCGCGCCGGCCAGCCGAGCAACAAACGGTTTAGTGTCCGACGAATCATTGGCAGCGGTGAGCTTTGGATCACCGAATTCACCCTCACGTACGACGGCAAGCCTTCCTACACCGTGAGCATAATGGAGTTCAGGGGCGACAAGGTTGCGCGGGAAACACAGTATTTTGCGGATCCCTTCGTGGCTCCCGCATTTCGCGCCAAATGGGTCGAGCGCATGGATAC
>DATJWH010000034.1:0-4356 GCA_035501415.1 Candidatus Limnocylindrales bacterium
GTGTCTTCGAGGGTGGCGTCGGCGGGGAGGGCGTGCACGTCGGGGCGCGGAACCATCACTTCGCGGACTTCGATCTGCCCCAGTTCCATGGCGCTCTGGATGAACTTTACTTCCGCGGCGGGAAGCAGGCCGCGGTCGTGAGCCTGCTGGACCATTACCTGCAGCTCTTCGGTGGAACGAACGAGCGTGTGGCTGTGCGGCGAAACGACGCCCAGTGCGCCGACGATCTTCTCGGCGATCCCGTCGAGAAGATCGATGGCCCAGCGAAAAGTCTGCAGGAACCAGTGGAAAGGGCGGGCGATCAGCAGAGCGACGCGTTCGGCGCGGGCGAGGCTGAGGCTCTTGGGGACCAGCTCGCCGAGGACGACTTGCAGAGTGGTAAGCAGCCCGAATGCGAGAACCAATCCAGCGCCGTGAGCGACGACAGACGCCCAGGGCCGCGGAATTGCAGCGACGAGAGGCGAGAGAATGCCGGAAAAAGTGATTTCACCGAGGTAGCCGAGAAGCAGGCTTGCGATGGTGATGCCCACCTGAACGGCGGAGACGACGCGACCCACGTCGGTGAGGAGCAGTTCGACGATTTTCGCTCTGGGGTCGCCGGCTTCGACGAGCTGGCGGACGCGGGAACTGCGAACGGCGACGAGCGAGAATTCGGCGGCGGCGAAGAAGGCGTTCATGCCCACGAGAAAGAGAACGGCGAAGAGTTGAAGAGCAATCATCGCGGGCGATCCGGGGTAACAGGCGCCAGGGCCATGGTGCGGCGCCGGGCGGATGCGAGAAGCAGGGTTGCAGGCATCGGATGCGATTTTACCAAGTTGTGCGCCGCCAAAGGAGAAATCCGCAGGCGGGGTGTTTTGGCTCGCAAGCCGGGGCGGGCCTAGTTTTCGAGGCGGACTCGAACGGGACCGAAGGCGATGACGCGCGAGGGCAAATCGCGCAAATAAGGGATGTGGAAGAAAGCGCGAATGAACCAGGGGACGCGAACCATCTCGGTGGATTGCAACGCGCCGGAGATGACGCGCTTCTGAATCTGGGATTGGACAAACTGGATGAAGCGAGTGGGCCATTCACGCTTGCCTTGCACGGACTTCAATTCGTCGAGGGTGACGCGCCCGGCGAGCAGCGGCTTGGTAAGAAGATTGGCGGTGACGATCGCGTCCTGGACTGCGTAATTGATGCCGACGCCGCCAATGGGGGACATGACGTGCGCGGCGTCACCGATGAGAAGCGCGCCCGGCGTGTACCAGCGCGGGCAGCGGCTGGATTCAACGGAGAGGAGAGTGATCTGGCTCCAGTCCGTGAGTGAGAGGACGTGCTTCGCGAGCGCCGGAAGTATTTCCACGATATGGCGGCGCAGACCTTCGATTCCTTCGGCGCGAACCTTCTGATAGCCGCCCTTCAGGATGACGTAGCCGGCCTGCCAGTAATCGGCGCGATCGAGGCCGATGACCATGTGTCCTTTCCCGATGCCGCCAAAGGCGCCGCCGATTGAGGGCGGATCTTCGGGAAGATGCGGGAGGCGAAACCAGAGAACGTCCATGGGCGGCGAAGTGCCGATCGGTTCGATACCGAGAAGGCGGCGGACGCGGGAGAAGCGGCCGTCGGCGCCGACGGTCAAAAGCGCGCGAAGCTCGCGCTGGTTGCCGTCCTGCTCGTAGCGAACGCCGCGGACGACTCCGTTTTCGGTGATGAGGCCGGTCACGTTGGCGCCCATCTCGAGGCGGAAATTCGGATACTTCCCTGCTTCGGCGGTCAGAAGGTCGAGAAGATCCTTCTGCGGGATCATCAGGATGTAGGGAAATTTTGTTTTGAGGGGTTGGAGATTGAGCGGCATGAAGTTGCCGGTAGCGGTGAGGATCGTCGGAGCGGTGACCTCGGCATGGCGAAGCTGGCGGAGGCGTTCCACAAGTCCGAGCTGGTCGAGGGCTTCGAGAGTGGAGGGGTGGACGGTGTCGCCGCGGAATTCGCGGTCGAAATCCTTGTGCATTTCAAGAAGAGTGACGCGGACGCCCTTGCGGGCAAAGAGCAAAGCCAGCATGGCTCCGGCAGGGCCGCCGCCAACGATGCAGCAGGCAGGTTCGGGAGTGGCCGTCACGGTCGCGCTCATGTTCGCGGGCACATTCTAGCGCAGGAGAAAGGGAGCGACGAAACTGCAAATGGGGGGCAGAGAAGCGCGTTGCGGGTCGTGTGGGTGTGGGCTACACTCCGCGCGAAGTTTTTGCGCCACGCGAGCTCTTTGAGCGGGAGTCGAGCAGAAATTTCAGGGGAGATTGCATGACACGCGGTTGGCAGATTGCGCGGGCAGTGATCGCGGCACTCTTGCTGCTGGCGGGCATCACGATGCTGGCGGGATGGTGGTTCGTGCATCGCTCGTTGCCGAAGCTCGACGGGCAGACGGCGCTGCCGGGATTGAAGGAAGGGGTGATCGTAGACCGCGACCAGTGGGGGCGCCCGTGGATTCGGGCGAAGTCGACGGAAGATCTGGTGGTGGCGCAGGGGTACGTCATGGCTCAGGACCGCCTGTGGCAAATGGATCTGCTGCGCCGGGCGGCGGCGGGCGAGCTTTCGGAGATCGTGGGGCCGGCGGCGCTTCGACTGGACGAGGAAAATCGGACGCTGGGGATGCGCCAAGCGGCGGAACGTGCCGCCGCTGAGTCGAGCCCGGAAATTCGCGCGCTGCTCGACGCATATGCGCGGGGCGTGAACCAGTACATCGCGCAGGCGGACGGACGATTGCCGCTGGAGTTTTCACTCTTGCGATACAAGCCGCGTCCGTGGACGCCGGCGGATACATATCTGATCAGCCTGTACATGTGGAAAACGCTGACCTCGACGTGGAAGTCGAAGTTGAATCGTCTCTGGGTCACGGGGAAGGTGGGGCCGGAGCGGGCGGCGCAGATGTTCGCGGAAGATTCGCCGCTGGATCACTACATCGTTGGCCGGAGCGACGCGGCGGCACCGGCAAAGGCAGATGGCGCGAAAACGAATAATTCGAGAGGAAGAGGTGCGCCGGCCAGCGTGGCGAGTCTGCGTCCGCGTCCTGGGACAACATGGCCAGGCACAACACCGCCATTCCCGCCGCGGGCCTGGGAGCTGACGCACGATTTTCTGGCGCAATTCGAAGAAGAGGCGTCGGAAATCATCGGCAGCAACAATTTCGTGGTAAGCGGGGAGCACACTTCGACGAAGAAGCCCCTGCTTGCAAACGACACGCACCTGGCGCTGGGCGTGCCGTGCATCTGGTATCTGGTTCACTTGACGGCGCCGGGCTGGAACGTGCAAGGATTTGCGCTTCCCGGCGCGCCCCTGGTGATCATCGGGCACAACGAGCGGATCGCCTGGGGCTTCACGAACAGCAATGCGGATGTGCAGGATTTGTATGCGGAGACGTTCGACGCGGCTAATCCGCTGAACTATCGCGCCAACGGCCAATGGGTACCGGCAGAGGTGCGCAAGGAGAAGATTCGCGTCCTCGACAAGCCGGATGTCGAATTGGATGTAACGGTGACGCGGCACGGCCCGATTGTGTATCGAGAAGCGGCTGGCGAAGGCGGGCGCGCGTACGCGTTGCGATGGACGGCGCTCGAACCGGGCGGCTTGGATTTCGGCTTTCCTCTGCTGGGGCGCACGAGCAACTGGAATGAGTTTGTCGAAGTGACCCGACACATCGCGGGACCGGGACTGAACACGATCTACGCAGATGTGGACGGAAACATCGGCTTCACCATCCCCGCGCGGATTCCGATTCGCGCGAGGGGAAATGGAGATATGCCCGTCTCCGGTGAAACGGACGATTTCGAATGGAAGGGATACATACCGTTTGAGGATCTGCCGCGTGTTTTGAATCCGCCGGACGGAATTATTGTGACGGCGAACGCGCGGACCGTTGGACCCGGATACAAATATTTCCTCACCGACCGCCAGGCGGGACCATTCCGCACCGAGAGAATCTACGAACTGCTCGCCGGCCGAAGCGATCTGAAGGCGGCGGACATGAACGCGGTTCAGAACGACATCCTGAGCTTGCCGAACCAATTTCTTGCGAAGCAGCTCCTGAGAGCGGCGCAGTCCACGCCACCAAAAGATCCGCGGACGCAACAACTGATTGCGGGGCTAAACGGGTGGGACGGGCGAGCGACAGCGGAGTCCGTCGAAACCACTTTCCTTGAATGCACGCGCCACGCGCTGTTCCACAACCTTCTCGCACCGTATCTGGGAGACGGGATGTTGAAGTACGAGTTGTGGGAGCCGCACAGCGTCTATAACGACGTCTGGTGGCGCGACAAGGTGTTCCTCGAAAACATTCTGACCACCAGGCCGGCGGAGTGGCTGCCGAGAGGGGTGGTCAACTACGAC
>DATJWH010000035.1:0-52034 GCA_035501415.1 Candidatus Limnocylindrales bacterium
CGGCATCACAAATGAACTTGAGAAACGGGTCGCGCAGCATCGGCGGAAGGCTTTCCCGGGGTTCACGAAGACATACAACGTGAACCGGCTCGTGTATTTCGAGGTTTTCGGCGACGTAGGCGCAGCAATCGCTCGGGAAAAACAGATCAAGAGATGGCGACGCGAGAAAAGAGTCGCGTTGATTGAGTCGAGTAACCCCAAGTGGAGGGACTTGTACAGCGAGCTAGTCTCTGCGCGTGAGTTCCCTCGATGAAGGAGGCAATGCGGAAGAGAGGTCCCTCCACTACGTCCCGCGCCCGCGCTGCGCGCGGGAAGAGAAAACGCGCGGGACTTCGGTCGGGGTGACAAGCGCGAAGTGCGATCAGCGGGGAGAGAAGGACACGAGGGAGAGCGTCGGGATGACTCTGTGTGCGATCGGCGGAGGATGCGGCACCTGAAATTCAAAGGCGAAAGCGAGGTTACTTGGGGTTGGCGGGGGGGACGAGGGAGGCGGCGGTGGCGGGGGTGTCGGAGGGGCTGTCTGCGGCGAGCTTTTGCTTGTTGTAGGAGAGGCTGTTGAGGCTGTCGAGATAGGTGGCGATGCCGCGATAGAGGCCGAGGGCGATGCGTTCGCGCTGGTCGGGCTTCTTCAGCAGGCGCTCGTCGGAAGGGTTGCTGACGAACGAGATTTCAGAAAGCACGGAAGGCATGTTCGCGCCGATGAGAACGATGAAGGGCGCCTTCTTGACGCCGCGATTGCGTTCGCTGGAGCTGATGAGCTGAAGGCGATGCGAAAGCGAATCCTGAATGTCGGTGGCCAGCTCGCGGGACTCCTCGATTTTGTCGTTGCGCGCGATTTTCTGAATCAGATCCTGGAGATCGTGGAGCGATTTTTCGGAGTAGGCGTTTTCACGCGTGGCCACTTCCATGGATTCGGGCGACGTGGCGAAATTGAGGTAATAGGTTTCGACGCCGCGCGCATCGTGGTCGCGGCTGGAATTCGCATGAATGGAGATGAAGAGGTCGGCCTTGGCCTCGTTGGCGATGGCGGTGCGCTGCTCGAGCGGGATGAAGGTGTCGTCCTTGCGGGTATAGATGACCTCGGCGCCGGGAAGTTTTTGTTCGATGAGGCGGCCGAGGCGCAGGGCGACGTCGAGGCAGAGATCCTTTTCCATCAGGCCGTGGGGGCCGATGGTGCCGGTATCGTGGCCGCCGTGGCCGGCATCGATGACGATACGATTGATTTTCAGGCCCAGGGCGCGCGTGAGCGAATGCTGGCCATCGCGCATGGGCTGCGCTTCCGGCGGAGCCTTGACGCTAGCGGGCGCGGCGGCGAGAGTGGATTTGGGCGCCGGCAGTTTGGGCTTAATGGCGTCCGCGGCGGTTTTTGAGGAGGCCGGGACGGTGACGGAAACTTTTTCGGCTACGGCCTGGGGAGGCGCGTTGGAGGCAGTGGCGCCGGGCTGGCCATGGATATCGATGACGAGGCGATAGGGGCTGCCGAGAAGGACGGCGGTGCAGTCCTGCGAGCCGCCGGCATCGAGAACGACGCGAACGACGTCGGGCCGATTCTGGGCGACGCGAACGGATTTGAGGAGGCCGTTCGGGAACTCGAGAGATTTTGTGAGTTTGGGGCCGAGGCGCGCTTTGTGAAGATCGAAATAGATGCGGTCGGGCGAGTGCAGATGGGAGGATTCGAATTTGACGGTGTCGGCGAGGGTGACGACGATGCGCGCGTGATCGGCGGCGTCGAAGGTTTGAACGGAGTTGACGCTCGAAAAGCGCTTGGCGGTTTCGTGCGGCTCGACGACGGGCCCTTTTTCGGGCAATTCTTCTTTTGCTTCAGCCTTTGCTTCAAGAGGCGCGGCCGCGGGAGTTGCGGTTGAAGCGGACTCGACCGGCTTGGGAGCTTCGCGCGCGGCTGCAATTTCCTTGAGGGCGTCGCGGGCGTCGCCGGCTTTGTCATTCTTCGGGTAGCGCTTCAGGAAGTCCTTGAAGGTGGCTTCGGCGGCGTTGAGATTTTTCTGGTCGTTTTTCTGGATCTGGGCGATGGCGAAGAGAACTTCGCCGCGATAGCGCGAGCCGGGATACTGCTTCAGAAGAAAAGTATAGACATCGATGGCGGATTGGAAAAATTTCGGATCGTATTGCTGGCCCATCTCGCGGTAAAGCTCGGCTTCAGCGATGAGGGAGGGCGTGACTTCGACGGCCTGGGTGGAGATGAGGTAGACCTTGTGATAGGCGGCGATGGTCTGGCGGTAGTCGTCGAGAGAACGATCGCGGGGGAGATAGCCTTCGAGCATGGTGCGGAGGCGGACGGCGCGGGCAAATTGTTCGCGAGCTTCGGATTGTTTATCGGCGCGGGCGGCGGGGGAAAAAAATAGGAGGGAGAGGAGACAGAGGAAGCATAGGAAGCAAAGGAGGGCATAAGCGTGGCCCGATTTCAGGTTTCTCGGCGGTCGAGAGTCGAAGAGAGGTCCCTCCGCTGCGTCCCGCGCCCGCGCTGCGCGCGGGGAAGGCGAAGACGCGGGACTCCGGTCGGGATGACAAACTCTCCGTAAGGAATTTGAAATTTGAGATTTGAAATTTGCAACACGACCGAAGGGCGCGGCCTCAGGGGTTGAAACCCCTGAGTGATTTGCGGCGGTAATGTCGGAGCTGAAGCTCCGACCCCCTAAACTTCCGGAGTCACCGGAATTTGAAATTTGAAATTTGAAATTGGAAAGGAAGTCAAAAACGGAGCTGCGCGCGGTGGAGGCGGACTTCAAATTTGAAAGAAAAGCGAAAGCCCTCAGCGGCTGAAGCCGGTCCAGTCCGGCATGAGCTACGGCACGGCTGAAGCCGTGCCCTGACGAAGATGGCTGGTTCTCACTCCCGGGCTCGAGCGCCGCCCTCCCGCGGCTCTCGGAAGCGACACTACGGCGGCGATTCGCAAACGATGAGGTTGCGGAGCGAAGACGAGTCGAAACTGAATAGGTCATTCGTTCGTAAAGAGTACCCGGCCTTTCGAGTCCACTTCCTGCCGGACGGGGTTGTGGAATTGCAATCCCTCAAACTCCGCCGACATGTCGTAACCCGAGCCGGGCCGGTAAGCGCGTGCAACCTTCTGAACGTATCGCTGCGTTTCCCAAATGCGGGGAACGCCGCCACTGCGATCCACAAGGCCCTCGCCAGCATTGTAAGCCGCGAGAGTGAGCTTCACATTGCCATTGTAATGATCGAGCAGCGCCCTCAGATACGATGTCCCGCCCTCCACATTCTGGGCAGGATCAAAAGGGTTGCCGACGCCGTAACGTTGTGCCGTCCCAGGAATCAACTGCATCAGTCCCACCGCGCCCTTGCGAGAAATCGCGTAAGGGTTCCACCCCGACTCCGTGCTGATCACGGCCTTGATCAGGTTGGGGTCGACCTTATGCCGCTCGGCCGCTTCGCGCACGAGACGCTCGAGGCGGTCAGGAGGCGTAATAGGCGCAGCCGGCGAGGCCGACTTGGCCAACGCCGCAGCGGGAGAACTAATAGTACTCCCACTACGACGGGAGGGGGAGTCCGCGTTGGTGTAAACGAGCCTCCCGTGCTCATCTACATACGATGCAATCTGGGCGCGAGCCGGCACGCTCGCTGTGAGGCACAGACCAGCGGCCAGGATTGCAGAGACTATGCAGCTCTTCGTCATAGGCCTTTGGGAAGGCAGAACATTAACAACCGATCGAACGAAAGGCGACCATGGGTTTACGCGAGACCGGGAGACACCCGGACTAACGTAAGCTTCTGGCGCGACAGGGATTATAGTAACTGCTCGAGGAGGGGGTAAACGGTACTCAAGGCCCTTTCTATGCCGGATGTGTCTTTTCCGCCAGCCTCTGCCAAATCCGGGCGCCCGCCGCCGGAACCGCCGACTTGCCTGGCGAGCTCCTGGACGATTTTTCCAGCGTGAACGCGAGGGGTCAAATCCTTCGTAACTCCTGTAATTAGAGCGACTTTGCCGTCGTCCGCGGAGGCGAGGACGACGACGCCGGAGCCGAGCTTCTGGCGGAGGACGTCGACCAACTGACGCAAATTGTCACGGTCGGAACCTTCGATTTTAGCGGCCACGACGCGGACGCCTTTCACGTCGCGGGCGTGGCTGATGAGGGTATCGACCTGGCCGAGGGCGCGGGAGGTGGAAGCGGACTTGAGCTGCTTTTCGAGGGCTTTGGTGGCTTCGAGCTGGCGTGAGATGGCGTCGATGATGCCGTCCTCGGTGGTGTTGAGGAGGGCGGCGGCGTCGCGCAGAGTGGAGAGGGCGCGCTGATACTCGGCGAGGCCGCGGTCACCGGAAATGGCTTCAATGCGGCGAACGCCGGCGGCGGTGGACTGCTCGGCGACGATTTTGAAGATGCCGATTTCGCCGGTGCGGCCGACGTGGGTGCCGCCGCAGAGTTCCTTGCTGTAGAAGCCGCGCGGAGAGGCAGCGTCGGGAATGGTGACGACGCGGACGTTGGCCTCGGGATACTTGTCGCCGAAGAAGGCGAGAGCGCCGGAGGCGAGGGCGTCGTCGATATTCATGATGTCGGTGCGCATTTCGAGATTTTTCAGGATTTCGGCGTTGACCTGCTGCTCGATTTCGGCGAGCTCGCCGGGATCGACTTGCGCGAAGTGCGAGAAATCGAAGCGAAGATGATCGGGCGCGACGAGCGAACCGGCCTGCTTGACGTGGGTGCCGAGAATATTGCGCAGCGCGGCGTGGAGGAGGTGAGTGGCGGTGTGGTTGCGCATGTCGCGGGCGCGGCGCTCGGGATCGGCGATGGTGGCGACGCGGTCGCCGACGCGCAGATCTTCCTTGGCTAGGACGCGGTGAGCGATGAGTCCGCTGACGGGATAATAGGCGCCGCGAACTTCGGCGACTTCCAGGGATTCGGCGTTGTCGAAGAAGGTGCCGGTGTCCGCGACCTGGCCGCCGGATTCAGCGTAGATGGTGGTGCGGTCGAGGACGACTTCGGCTTCGGCGCCGGCGGGAATTTCGTTGACCTGGCCGTCCTTGGTGACGATGGCTTCGATGCGGGCGTCGTGGGAGCGCGTGCCGAAGTAGAAGTCGGGCTCGGTCTTGAAGGTTTCGCGAAGCTTCGTGTAGACGGGCTTAGCGGCTTCCTTGTGGGCGCCCTTCCAGGAGGCTTTGGCGCGGGAGCGCTGCTCCTCCATGGCGCGATCGAAGCCGGGCCAGTCGACGGCGATGCCGGCATCGCGGGCGACGTCTTCGATGAAGTCGCGCGGGAGGCCGTAGGTGTCGTAGAGCTTAAAGGCTTGGGCCCCCGGCAAGACCTGATTAGGCAAGCTTCGCGTTGCCTCCTCGAACGGGAATGCGAGCCTCGAAAGCTGCTCATGCGTTCTCGATGCGATCGACCTCGAATCACCTCTGTGGCTCATGAGGTCCCGAACAGCCTCCATCGCATCCTCATTTGAGGTTATGTTCGGGCCAACTCCCATACCCTTTAGCCAGTGAGCCGCCACGTCCGATATGTCCCTGTCAAGCCTTCCCAGCCCGACCTCTACCGTGCGGGTGAAACGCCGTTCCTCTTCGTCAAGTATCCGGTTGACACGCTTGGCGGTTTCTGCGAGTTCGGGATAGGCATCCTTCATTTCGTCGCGGACTGCATCTGACATGACGGAAAGGAACGGGGACGGCGCGTTGAGCATGTGCGCGTGGCGAAGAGCGCGACGAATGATCTTGCGGAGAACGTAGCCGCGGCCATCGTTGGAGGGGATGACGCCGTCAGAGATAAGGAAGGTAGCAGCACGCGAGTGATCCGCGATGATACGAAGGGAGGGCTCGATGTCGGCCTCGATCAATTCTCTGCCGCACAGGCCTGCCGCCAGTGCAGTTAGGGGCTTGAACAGGTCGGTTTCGTAATTCGAGACGACGCCCTGGAGGACGGCGGCGGTGCGTTCGAGGCCCATGCCGGTGTCGACGGAGGGCTTGGGGAGGGGAATGAGTTTGCCCACGGCCTCTCCCGCCGCGGCGGGCAGGCGATTGAACTGCATGAAGACGAGATTCCAGATTTCGACGTAGCGGCCGCAGTCACAGGGGAATTTGCAGTCGGCGTGGCCGGCTTCGGAAGCGGCAGCGCCCATATCGTAAAAAATTTCGCTGCAGGGGCCGCAGGGGCCGGTGTCGCCCATCTGCCAGAAATTTTCCTTGAGGCCGGGGATTTCGAAGACGCGATCTTTTGCGGCGCCGGTGGAGAGCCAGAGAGAGGCGGCGTCGGAGTCGGGCGCGAGTTTCGTGCCGCCGAGTTCGGCGCCGCCGAAGACGGTGAAATAGAGCTTGTCGGCGGGAAGGGCGAACCATTGCGGCGAGGTGACGAGTTCCCAGGCGAAGGCGACCGCGTCCTTCTTGAAATAATCGCCGAAGGAAAAATTGCCGAGCATCTCGAAGAAAGTGTGATGGCGATTGGTGAAGCCGACATTTTCGAGGTCGTTGTGCTTGCCGCCGGCGCGGACGCATTTCTGGCAGGTGGTGGCGCGGTTGTAGTCGCGCTGCTCGAGGCCGAGGAAAACGTCCTTGAACTGGTTCATGCCGGCATTGGTGAAGAGGAGAGTGGGGTCGTTGGCGGGGACGAGCGAGGAGCTGCGGACGATGCGGTGGCCGCGCTCGTTGAAGAAGCGGAGGAACGCTTTGCGGATTTCGTTGCCGGTCCAGCGCTGTGTCACGTTCAGCCTCGGTAGTGGCGAACGATTATCGCACAGAGGGCGCGGGCCTTCATCTGCGCAGGCGCGCGGGGGCGTTCAGCGGGACACGGGAGAAACGGGCTCCAAGATGACGTTGTCGGAGGAGTCCCACGATGCATAGTAAAGGTCGACGGTGAGGTGTGGCAATTCGGCGGCGAGTGCCTCGCGGATGCGGCGAAGGTCGTGTTCCTGGGACGCGCGCAGGTCGGCGGAAGAGAACAGATCCGCGGGCATGCTTTTATAGAAGCCGCAATCTTGATGCTGAATGAGGATGACGCGGCGGAGCTTGTGAAGTTCAACGAAGAAGTGCGTCCATTTGGCGGCGGCCCAGCGATATTGAGGGAAGCGTTCGCCGAGCCTGAGGCTGAGCGGGCCACCGGGGATGACCATCAGGTCGTAGGTGACAAGGTTCAGGCGGCGCGTGAGGAAGTCATGGAAGGCTGACTGGAAGCGATAGTCGCCACAATGGATGGCGAGGACGTCGGTTTGGGTAAGATCGAGTTTCGAGGGCAGGGAATTGGGATTTGGCATGGAGGCGAGATTGTACCTGAGCAGGGCGGCGCGGCGCGCGAAAGGGCGAATTGTACTTTGCCGCCATAGAGATAGGAAGCGGCCGCCGGCGATATTGTCTTAGCTCCATAATTCTGTCACCCCTTAACAGCAACGTGAAAATGTCACCCCATGAGACAGGAGACATTCACGTTGAGTCAGAAGGAGCTGCAACGAGTGACCGTCATTTCGCGATGCGTGCAAGGGAACCTGACGTGCGCCAGAGCCGCGGAACTGCTCGATCTATCGCCTCGGCATATCAAACGGCTCAAAGCGCGCTACCGGCTAGGCAGCGCAGCGGCGCTGGCGCACGTCAGCCGCGGCCGTCCCAGCCACCGCCGGCTGCCCGAGCCTACGCGCGTCCGCATCCTGGCCCTGGCACGCGCACGCTACACTGGTTTCAACGACCATCACCTGCACGACAAGCTCGTCGAACAAGAGGGCTTCTCTCTGAGCCGTGAAACCTTGCGCCGACTGCTCCGTCGGGAAGGTCTCGGTTCGCCACGCAAGCGCCGACCTCCCGCTCATCGCCAACGCCGTCTGCGCTCGGCCCGTGAGGGCGAACTGGTCCAGCTCGACGGCTCGCCTCACGACTGGCTCGAAGGTCGCGGCCCACTACTCACTGCTCTGGGCATGCAGGATGATGCCTCCGGCAAAATCCTGGCCGCCCAGTTCTTCCCCTCGGAAACTTCCCAAGGCTATTTCCGACTGCTACAGAGCCTGTTGCGCCGCTACGGTGTTCCCGTCGCCTTCTACGGCGATCGCAGCGGCGTCTTCACTCGCAACGACCAGCACTGGTCGCTCGACGAACAACTCGCCGGCCAGCGCCAGCCCACTCAGTTCGGTCGCGCTCTCGAACAACTCGGCGTCACCTTCATCGCCGCACAAAGTCCCCAGGCCAAAGGCCGCATCGAGCGTCTCTGGGGCCTGCTGCAAGACCGCCTCACCAGCGAACTCCGCCTGGCTCAGGCCTCTGACCTGGCTTCTGCCAACCTGGTCCTGCGACGCTTCATCGCCGACTACAACCGCCGCTTCGCGCGCTCTGCTCGTGAGGCAGAGAAGTCCTGGCGCCCGGCTCCGGAAAATCTAGATCGCATCTGCTGCTTCACTCACCAGCGCATCGTCAGCAACGACAACGTCGTGCAATGGGGCCGCCACAGGCTGCAAATTCATCCGCAGCCCCGCCGCTTTAGCTTTGCCGGAGCCACCGTGCAGATCCATCAGGCTCTCAATGGCCGCGTCTCGCTCTACTACCGCGACACCCGGCTGGAGCATTCCAATCTGGCAGGAGGGTGACATTTCTACGTTGCCGTTAGGGTGACATTTTTACGTTGCTACAACAGCGGCCGCCGGCGATATTCTGCAGGTCATGGCTCGCCGGGCACACACGTATGCTCAAAAGGCGGCTCGCAAAACATGATAATCGCTGGGGGAGCATCAAAACGCCACCCTTTGGCCGTCCGCTTGGCCTGGAAATCCGAGATGACTCCTTGCCTTCCTTCTTCCAGGCCGGGAACGGACGGTGGTGGTGATAAGAAAGCGCAGCCGCTGATCACCCATGCTTCGATTGGCGGAACCCAATTAATCTGCTTTACTCTGAACGCTACCACCTTCAGATTGCGCCGATCCATGGTGAACTTTGATCTCGGTACCCTGCGATCGTTGAGATAGAAGCGATCATAAACTTCCCCCCACTTCCCTGTCTTCTCCAGGGCCAGCACCCGCTCAAGAGCCGCTCGGAACTCTTCGCGATGAGACTCTGGAATTTGAGCGTAAATATTCTGGTCAGAACGCGATGAGGTTTTGGCCGGGGAATACGTCACGTTGCCGAACACCAGTAGCGTGAGAGGCAGCAGAATGATCGGCCGCATTCCCATGGCAAGGGCACTCCTTCGAAACGAGATTGTACACGGAATTGAACGTTGAAATTCGGAATGAAGAACCCCGAAGAGGGGTCCCTCCGCTGCGTCCCGCGCCCGCGCTGCGCGCGGGAAGAGGAGGCGCGCGGGACTTCGGTCGGGATGACAAGCGCGGTGATAGCACGGCAGCCAGATAGGAGATCCAGCCGCGATCACAATGGCTGTGCGCGGTGGGCTACTCCGGGCGGATGCCGAAGGCCGGGTACATCTCCGAGGGGCGGTACATTTCGCCGGCCTTGATGACGAGGCCGACGTGGCGAATGTCGCTTATATTTTTCGTGGGATCGCCGGAGACGAGAATCATGTCAGCAAATTTGCCGGGGGCGATCGAGCCGGAATCCTTGTCGCGATGCATGACGGTGGCGGCTTCGAGCGTGGCCATGCGCAGGACTTCGGGCGCGGGGATGCCGGCGCCGACGTAGATTTCGAGCTCGCGGTCGAAGGCGTAGCCGCTTTGCGCGTCGGTACCAGCGACGAGCTGGATGCCGCTGTCGTAGAGCTTCTTGACCATGCGGACCATGTTTTCGTACGACGCGCGATAGAGGCGGTCGGTGGCAGCGTCGGATGCCGGGAGGGCGTCGCCGCCAGCCTTGATGCTGCGCTGCACCTGCGGCGGGAGACGATCGAACATGGCGGCGTCAAGCTTCGGAACCTGGCCCGGGCGGCTTTCGTAGGTGGATTCCCAGATGCCCATGGTGGGATCGATGACGGTGTGGTGCTGCTTGAGCAGCGCGATGAAGTCGTTGACCTGCTGCGAATTCAGATCGAGCGAGGCGCCGCGCTTGCCGGGTTCGATGAAACGCGCGGGGGTGCGGGTTTCCTTCACGTCGGGCATGAAGTTGAGGAAAATGAAATTCATGTGCTGGATCTCGTCGGCGCCATCGAGAACGAATTGCTGCGCGATCATGCCGGAGGGGACGTGGCCGCTGACGCGAAGGCCGCGCTTGTGGGCTTCCTGAGCAATGATGGGGACGAGTTCGGGTTTCACTGAGCTGTAGATTTTGATTTGCACGTAGCCGAGGTCGGCGTAACGGTCCACGCATTTGATGGCTTCCTCGGGAGTGGCGGCGAGAACGTGGATGGGGCCTTGAAATGGGCCGGGTCCGTCGATGAGGCCGGCGGGAACGACGCGCGGGCCGATTTGGGTTCCGGCGTCGATATCGTGGCGGAGCTTCGTGAGGTGCTCGATAGGATTGCCGAGATCGCGCACGGTGGTGACGCCGGTGGCAACGTCGAGGAAGGCGTTTTCTTCGTAGAGGTGGGCGTGCATGTCCCAGAGGCCGGGGATCAGCATTTTGCCGGAGGCGTCGATTACCGTGGCGCCGTCGGGCGCGGGAGTGCCGGGATCGGGCTCGACGCTGGCGATGCGGTCGCCATGAACGGTGACGCGCTGATTTGCAAGGACGGTCTTCGTCTGCGAATCGAAGAGGGAAGCATTGCGAATGATGATGTCGCCGGAGGGCTTGTGAGTGAGCGCTTTCGCCAATTCGGAGGCGTGCGCGTTTTCGATTTTTTCCTGCGACTCGGATAATTTCGGCAGGACCGGCTCGAAGCCGCGAAGAACGACGCCAGACCAACCGCCGCCAGCGGAGGCGAAGAGCTGCTGGTGAGAATCGAGCCACAGATAGTTCGGCGTGAAGGAGAGGCCGTCGATTTCATAGAGCGTGGCCGTTTCGGTCTTGCCGCCGGCTTCGACCGGAACGGATTGGAGTTTGCGGATGCTGGCTTCGCCGCTGGGCAGAACGGGGAGCTTGCCGTTTGGAGAGCGCAGCAGCGCGCGGGCAAGGATCGCACCGGATTCGGAGCCGCCGTTGAGGTCGATGTAGAACTTACCGGTGGCGCCGGGCATCTTTTCGTCTTCCGCCTGATTTTTCCAGGTCGCTTGGCCTGCTGTGATCGAGAAGTGCTCCTCGACGGCGTTCTTCATGTAGTCGACGCCCTTGGACTCTTCCGAGACGATCAGGCCGTTCGAATCGAGGCGGTAGGTTATGTAGATTTTCGGGCCGCGGCCGCGATCATTGAACTGGAAGAATTCGTGGATGGCGCCGTCGGGCGAATGCCACGTGGCGTCCTGTCCGGAGGGCGTGCCGTCAGTGAGAAACATGAAAACAGTGGCGTCCTTGGGAACGTCGGAGGGCATTTCGGGCAGCGGGGATTGCTGCTGCGCGTTGAGGACTGCGATAACAGATAGGAAAATGGCGGCGCCAGAAAGGAGTCGTGTCATGTGGTATCTCCGAGAATCAGGTGAGGAGAGGCTATATGCATTCGGTCAGGAGCGCAAGGCGACGAGTCGTTGGCGTCGTCAGTTTCGGGGCTCGAAGAGAGGTCCCTCCGCTGCGTCCCGCGTCCGCGCTGCGCGCGGGGAAAACGAAGACGCGGGACTCCGGTGGGATGACAAGCGCGGTGGTGGTACGGCGGAGAAGACGCGGGAGCGGCGAGCGAGGATCAGAGGCGCAGAGCGGAGGAAAGGCCCCCGGTCGGGATGACAAGGAAAAACTCCCAGGCTTGAAGAGAGATTCGAAGAAGGGAATCTGTCGCCCCTGAAGGGGCTCTGCCTCGTCCAAGGGCAACTTTCCCACGGCTTACGCCGTGGGCCACATTCTGAAGACCTCGCTGAAGTGAGAGTGGACACTGGCTTCGTTGACTGAAGCGCGGCATTTAGCGAGTTATGGCGGAGATAAGTCAGGGCCTTTCCGAACCGCTACTTATGGGACCGTTTGATCATGATTCGTAGGACCAGCGGCCGGCGAGCATGGTGCGCTCGACGGGGACTTTGACGAGGGAGGATGGCTCGACTTTGAAGGGGTCCTGGCCAAGGACGACGAGGTCGGCGAGTTTGCCGGGCTCGATCGCGCCCTTTATATTTTCCTCGAACGAGGCGTACGCACCGTTGATGGTGCCGCAGCGAATCGCCTCTTCCACCGAAATGCGCTGGTTCGCGCCCCAGACGTTGCCCTTCATGTCGGTGCGCGTGATTTGCGACTGCATCCACATCATGGGATCGGACGGGCTTGCGGTGTAGTCCGAGGAATCGGGCGGACGGAGGCCGGCGTCGAGGAAGGTGCGCATGGGGAACATGTGCTCGGTGCGCGCTTCGCCGTAGAAGTGCATGACGTCGCCGTGAAAGTAGACGTAGCAGGAGAAGGGAACGGGGATGACGTTGAGCGCCTTCATGCGCTGAATCAGGGATGCATTGAGCAGGGTGCAGTGCTCGATGCGGAAGCGCGGATCGCGGCGCGGCATTTCGCGCTGGACCTGCTCGTAGACGCCGAGGATGCGGTCGATGGCGAGATCGCCGTTGGCGTGAGTGGCGAGTTGGAATCCGGCGGCGTGAGCCTTGCGCGACATTTCGAGGAGCTGTTCGCGCGTGGAGAGTTGCAGGCCGACGTAATTGTTCGGGATGCCGATGTAAGGCTGCGAGAGCCATGCGGTGCGTTCGGAAATCGAGCCGTCGGCATATTGCTTGATGGCTCCGATGCGGACCCATTCGTCGCCAAAGCCGGTGTGAATGCCGGCGGCGATGTAGCGATCGGCAAAATGGGAGCCGATGTGGATGTAGGTGCGGAAGCGGAGTTCGCCGGCGTCGCGCGCGTCCTGATAGCCCTGGACTCCTTCGGGGGCGCAGTCGGCGTCGCAGGCGGAAGTGACGCCGCGAGCGGCGAACATTTTGGAGATGAGCGCGGCGCCCTTGCGGAAGTCGTCGCGCGTGGGATTATCGACGATGAGCTTCGCGAAGGCCTCGGTTGCGGCGTCGCCTACGAATCCGGTGAGATGGCCGGAGGAGTCGTGGTCGAAGCGGCCGCCGGTTGGGTCGGGAGTGGCGTCGGTGATGCCGGCGGTTTTCAGCGCGAGCGAATTGACGAAGGCGGTATGGCCGCCGCGATGGCGAATCAGGACAGGGTGGTCGGGGACGGCGGCATCGAGGTCGTAGCGATTGATGGGGCGCGGAGTTTTGCCGTCGTCATAGAGGAAGCCCAGGACCCATTGGCCAGGCGGCGTGTTTTGCGCGCGCTCGCGAAGGGCGGCTTGAATCGCTTCGATGGAGTTCTTGTCGCAGGCGACCATGCGGAGATGGTCGACGCCGGAGAAGCACGGATGGGAATGGGCGTCGTTGAAGCCGGGGAGAACGGTTTTCCAGCCGAGGTCGATCTTGCGCGTGGATGCGGTGGCGAGCGGGAGAATGTCGTCGTTCGAGCCGACGGCGATGAAACGGCCGTTGCTGATGGCGACGGCCTGCGCGCGGGGAAGGCTTTCGCTGACGGTGAAGATGTTGGCGTTGTAGAGGATAAGATCCGGCTCGGTGCGGACGAGCGGCGCGAGCGCGAAGGCACCGAGCCCGGCCAGAAATTCGCGACGAGATGTGTGCATGGAACGCCCCAATCCAGCGGAGGCAGAGCCCTCCGCAAATCACGCGGTGAAACTGAACCTATTCCTTGATGACACCGCAGGCGATGCGATCGCCTGAGTTTCCGGAGGGATCTGTCTTCATATCGTCGGCCTTGGCGTGAATCACGATCGCCGTGCCGCCATTGCTGAAAAGCGAGTGGCTGTCGCTTCCGAGATTGACGTCGCGGTCGAACAGGGTGACGCGGGCGGTGCCGTCGGCTTTCACTTCAATGTTTCTCAGGTCGCCGGCGTGATGGCCTTCGGGATTTTCGAAGCCGTGCTTCTTAGTGTCCGGGTTGAAATGGCCGCCGGCGGACTTGAAATCGGGCGCCTCGCAGACCGCATTCTGGTGGATGTGGATACCGTGCTCGCCCGGCGGGAGATTTTTCAGGTTCAGCTGGATGCCGACGCCGCCGCCCTTGGCGTGGTCCCACAGAATGGCTGTGCCCACGCTGTTTCCCTTGGCGTCGACGAGGTGAACGATGGTTTTGGCCGCGCTCGAGAGCGCGAAAAGAATCAGGCACACAAAGGCGATGGGCAGTGCTTTGGGGAGTTTCATGGGCGGATTATAGGGGGTAGGCTGGCCGGTAGCAACTGCCGCACCGGAGAGCGAACCAGGCGCCCGAGACGAGGTCCTGTGATAACGTAGAGCGAGTTCGAACGTCCATAGACCCTAGGAGCATTGACGGCAGCAGCTCACCTGGAGGTCCCCATGAAGCGAAGAGAATTCATCCAGCATGCGGCCTACGGAGTGGGAGCGGCGTGGCTGGGAGCGCACGCGTTCCATGGATTCAGCGCAGGGAAGCATGCAGCAGCAGTGCCGCCCCTGGTGGCGAAGCTGCCGAGGAAGTACGAGGCGGCGGACACGGTGACGCTGGGGAATACCGGCATCCGGACGAGTCGGCTGGCGATGGGAACGGGAACGGTGGGCGTGGGGCATCACTCGCACCAGACCGCGCTCGGAATGGACGGCCTGCCGAAACTGCTGCTGAACGGCTACGATCATGGGCTGCGATTCTTCGACGCGGCGGATTCGTATGGGAGCCATCCGTACGTGGCGGCGGCGCTGAAGCAAATTCCACGCGACAAGGTGACCGTGCTGACGAAGAGCTGGTCGCGCGATCCGGCGGGGGCACGAGCGGATATCGATCGTTTTCGAAGGGAACTGGGAACGGACTACATTGATGTTTGCCTGATGCACTGCCTGACGGAGGGCGATTGGACGGAGCGCTATCGCGGCGTGATGGATGTGTTCGAAGAGGCGAAGCAGAAGGGGATTATTCGCGCGCATGGCTGTTCGTGCCACAGCATCGAGGCGCTGCGCGCGGCGGCGAAGTCGCCGTGGGTGGAGGTGGACCTGGTGCGGATCAATCCGATCGGGTCGTACATGGACGCGGAGCCGAACACGGTGATCGAAGTGATTCGCGAGATGCGCGCAGCGGGGAAGGCCGTCGTGGGGATGAAGATTCTGGGGCAGGGCGACATGCGGGCGCGGCAGGACGAGGCGATCAAGTTCGCACTATCGCTGGATCTGCTGAGCGCGTTCACGATCGGCGCGGAAAGCATCGGCGAGCAGGAAGATTTGATGCGGCGGATCGCGCAGGCCGCGTAGCAAGCGCGACGCTCTTCGCCGCGCTTGCGTTACAATCCCCGGGTGAACGAGAAGGCCTACCGGATTTACCTCAAGGGTTCTGTCCTTACGTTTTCGATAATTCTGTCGCTGCTGTTCATGGTGGCGCTTTTTCTGGAGACCATTCTTGCGGAGCACGATCGTGCGAGCATCCCCCTTATCCTTCCGACGGTTCTGCTCTTCGCAATTGCCTATTTCGTTCACAAGGGAACCCTGAGTTGGATTCGCATCTCCGCAGACGGCAGGGAGCTGGTAAAGGTTCCCTCCTGGTTCGCACGCAAGCTTCTGGACGAGAAACGCGCAGTGACACCGGTTCCCGAAGGTGCGGAGCTTCTCTTCTTGAGGCGGAGATCGAGCGATGGCGTCGAGGGCTACTTCATTCTGGTGCGCGCTCGAGATGGATCGGAGCAGACGGTCTGGAACGATGTGACGGGCGTTTTTCTGCGGGATTGGAGACGAACGGCAAGGCAAATAGCGGACAGCGGGATCTTGCCCGCACGGGTAGTGGACCAGATGCAGTCCAAAGGCGGTACCAGCGAAGCGGAATGGACTGCCGACAGTGACCGAGCGAACTGGCGACGATTGAGATTCGCGCTCCCGGCCGGTCTTGCGCCTTGGATGGGCATTCCCGTCAGGTTGCTGACTTCGAGCCCTACCCTCATCATATCGGCGGGACTGGGATTGCTATGCCTTGAATGCGTCGGATTTTGGTACGCGAGCAAGCCTGAAACTACTTCAAGAGCTCAGCTTGCGGGGTTGGTTTTCGTGGGTGCCGTGACCTACGTCGCAGCAATTTTGGTCACGGGCGCGCTGAGAGCGTCTTAATCAATCAGGGCAGTTTGAGGATAGCTTTGGCGTGGGCCGCGTCGCTTGGCTTGACCATCAATTGCGCGCCACGCACGAATTGCAGGCTGATTTCCTGCTTGCCTCCATCATCGGAAAAGACTACGGCGGAAATTCCTTTGGCTTCGAGCGCGCCCTTCGCGAGTTCGGCTTCGTGGCGGTAATTGAAGGTGTGGACGTTCACCAGATCGTCTGACATTGAGCACCCTTTCGCAGCATACTCCGATCCTAAGCGAATGAAAAAGCGTGTGCGGCTGTGACGGTTACGGCAGGCGCGTGCCGTAGCGGCCGCAAGTCTCGAAGACAGAGAGCAGGTTCGCCAGGCTGAAGATTTCGCGGATGCGGGCGCTGAGATTGATCATGTCGAGCGTGGCGCCGGCGTTGCGCGAGGAAATGTAGATGGCGACGATCACGCCGAGGCCGGAGCTGTCCATCTGCGCGAGGTCGGTGAGGTCGAGGACGAGGTGCTTGGTCTGGGCGAGGAGGGCCTTCGAGTGGGTCTTGAGCAGAAACGCATTGGAGGAGGTGAGCACGCCGGAGCAGCGGACGATCATTTCGTTCTCCCGCGTTTCAGTGTGCAGAGTGAGGCGAGGGGTGGCGATTTCGTAGGCGTCGGGCACAAGTCTCCTCGCGGTGCTTCCGCTTGCGCGATGGAAGGGCGTTCCGGTGCGACGTGTTTACCGTGAAGGCGGGCGGAACGCAAGGGAAGAAATCGGGGAAGCGAGAAGCCGATTCGAAAAGGAAAGGGCGCGAGCCGAGACTCGCGCCCTCTTCAAACGGGAAGCGTAAACGAGCCGCCTACGAGCCGAGATATTCGACGTGCACGTATGTGCCGAGGCGCACGTTGTAGGCGAGATACCAGCCGATGTGGTCCGGGTCTTCGTAAATGACGATCTGGTCGGAATCCCACAGCCAGCCATCGCAGTAGCCGACGTCATAAGGCGCGACGCTGAAATAGAAGCCGCCGAACCAGAAGCGTCCCGGGCCTCCACCCGCAAGATGCCACACGTGATGCGGGCCGAAGCCAGCGGTGAAATGGCCATGTTCCCAAGGATGATCGAGATGATAGTGAGGGTCGTTTCGGCCGGTGTCATGGCCGACCCAAGTGCGACCATTATCGACGTGGGGCACGTTGGGGTGGCCGGGCTTGTCACTGAAGTTGCGATGCTCCTGAGGCGGATGCACGACTTTCACGGGTGCAGGCCCGTGAGCGGGAACACGAGGATGTGGAGTGGGTTTCTGAGCCAGAGCCGGAAGAGAGAAAAGCAGAAGCGATGCAGTGAGCCCAATTATCTTCTTCATGATGACCTCCCAGATGGAGCAGCACACATTTATCAAATACCGGGGCCGAGCGTCGCAGCAGCCATACCGTTATGGACGGATTGAAGAGGAGGCTGGTTTCGGACAGCCTAGCCGACCTTGCGGCGCGACTTCTTGGCCGCAGGAGCCTCGGCGGCAGCTTCGCCCTTGGGGACAACGCGAAGCAGAGACTTCTTCTCGCCGCGCTGAGGCTTTTGCATCAGGCTTTGCTTCAGGGCGGCCATCAAGTCGACGGGCGGCGCCTGCACCGCGGGATGCACAGCGACGACATCCTGACCTTCGGCCTTGGCGTCGATCAGAGTGCGCAGCGCGTCTTGATACGTATCGTGGTACTTCTCGGGTTCGAAGGGCGCAGCGAGGCTCTCGATGAGTTGCGTGGCGAGAGCGCGCTCCTGCTCGCGGACTTCGAACTTGTCGGTGCCGGTTTCGGCGGCCGGACGGATTTCGTTCGAGTAAAACATTGTGTGCAGGGTCAAGCCGTTCTTGCGCGGCCGCACGATGATGATGTACTCGCGGCTGTGCATCGTCACTTTGGCGATCCCCGCATAACCGGTGCGGAGCATGGCTTCATGCAGAAGCCGGTAGGCCTTCGCGCCCGCCGCTTCCGGCGTGGCGTAGTACGAGGAGTCGAAGTAGAGGGGGTCGATTTCGTCGAGCTTGACGAATTCGAGAATTTCCATGATGCGCGCGGATTCTGGCTCGACGCGCTCGAGTTCTTCCTCGGTGAAGAGAAGGTACTGGTCCTTTTCGTACTCGTAGCCCTTCTCGACTTCACTGCGCTCGACCATGCGGTTGCAGGTGGGGCAGAAAAGCGGCTGCTTCAGGCGCGTGTGGCAGACCTTGTGGAGCTGATTGAAACTGATGCGCTCCGTTCGCGCGGCAGGCGAGAGCTGAATCGGAATCGAAACGAGGCCAAACGAGAGCGAACCCTTCCAGGTGGCCGGCATGTGTCCCCCTTTCGAGGAAGAGTTCGAATGTTACGGTTTTCGCCTGGTGTTCGGCAATAGGGGCTAAACCGGAGTGACTCAAACAGATAGACGAACAAAAGGCGAAGAACCTGTACGCGTGGAAGCGAGCACCGACCAAGGCCAAACGGCGGAACAACCGCCTGGTTGGGACACGAATCCAAATGATATAGCTCTCGTGTTATCTGGAACTTACGGCGGAAAATGGGAACTGAGTCATCGTTTCGGCACTCGCTCACTTGGCCGTCGGTACAGTTTAAAATGAGGTCACTTACGGTTTTACCTGATTCAATTCGACCCTGCCACGGCAACTATAATTAAGAAAAAGTGTTTCCAATAGAGACGCAAGACGAGGGATTGAAACGGCGTTTGAAATGAAAGGAACAGGCACAAGCGGGCCTAGAATCGTCGCCGCCAAAGACTTGGGGCGATGGGCGGGTCGGGTGTGTGTGGTGGTGCTGGCTCTCTGCGCGTCGCTGATTGCGTGTACGGGAGCGCGTGCGGACGTCGGCATCGTGCTGAACGAGTCGCTGGATACCAGCGTGGCACGGATTACCGGGTCGGGACACAGCGCGGTCTATTTTTCGCGGATTTGCCCGGAGACACCTATAAAGCTGCGGCTCTGCCGACCGGGCGAGGAAGGGTCGGTCGTCAGCAACTACACCACGTTGGGAGAAGACCAGCCATACGAGTGGAACGTGGTGCCGCTGAGCATTTATCTCCACGGCGTGGAGAATCCCGCGAACCGGCCGGTTTTCGGATCGCCGAAACTGAAATACGCGCTCGAGGAGCGTTATCGCGAGAAATATCTGAGCGACTACTGCACGACGAACTCCTGCAAGACGAGCAACAGCGCCGAATGGCGCGAAATGGTGGCCGCGACGATTTCGCGGAGCCTCTACATCTTCGTCGTGAAGACGACCGCGGAACAGGATCGAGCGCTGATTGCGGAGTTCAACGCGAGCCCGAACGAGAATCACTTTAACGGAGTGACGCGCAATTGCGCGACGTTTACGCGCAGCGTGATGAATTTCTATTTTCCGGATTCGACGAAGGCCGACTACTTGAACGACTTTGGGATGACGAGCCCGAAGGCCATCGCGCGGTCGTTCACGCGCTACGCGCTGAAGCATCCGGATTCGGATTTTCACATCCTGCACTTCGCGCAGGTGCCGGGGACGTACAAGCGCAGCAGCGAGTGCCGCGACGGCACCGAACAGCTGTATCACTCGAAGAAGCTGCTCGTGCCGATGGCGATCTTTGCGTACCACGCGTTGCCTGTGGTAGCGGCGTCATATTTGATCACGGGACGATTCAATCCGGAGCACGAGTGGGAGAAGTATCCGACGGCGGAGGCCACGGAAACGCGGCAGTTGCTGGATCGCGCGAGACACGACACCAACGAGGCAAGGGTGGAGATGCTCGAAACGGATGCGCGAAGCGAACGCCTGGAAATGACGGGTTCGAAGAAGGAGTGGGGCCAGTACCGAAAGGCTTTCGACGTCCGGGCCGATGAAGCGGTGAGCGACGAAGTGATTTCGAGCCGCGACTCGCTCAAGCGGCTGTTCAAGCGTGTCGATGACGGCGAGGTCGTGCTTGACGCGAATGGCAGCGCCTGGGCCGAAATAAAGGACGAGGGCGAGACGAGAAAGGTCGGCCTGAGCGCCGACAATGTTCTCGCTCCTTTCTCCGACGCGCAGCTTGCGTATCAGCTTGTGCTGGCGAGAATCGGCGACGAACTGAAGAGTCCCAAGCACGCCCGGGAGACGATGGTCGAGTTTCGGCAGGATTGGGATCTTTTGAGCGACGCGCGGCTCAATCACAGCACTTCCGTGACGGCTTCAGCGGATTCTCCATCCAGTTCTCGATGGTCGGCCAAGCCTGCGGGCGAAGGCGATAACTAGACCCATCCGTTCCGGGATGGCTTCCGCAAGATTCCCTGAATCGAAGTCACGTTGCTACACGGTCGCAACAACGCACGCGATTGCGAAGCGGCTCGCAATTGGCTACACTCCGGCGCTGCTCTCCTGGGAAAACCGTGACTCGCGCTCTTCGAATCCTTCGCAACGTTGTGGCCACTTTGCTTTTTCTGCTGGGGCTGGCGCTGCTGCTCGTGTGGTGGACCGTGCACCGCGCACTGCCTGTGCTCGACGGGAGCATTCCGCTGGGTGGACTCAAGCAAGGAGTGATCGTAGACCGGGATGAGTGGGGAAGGCCGTGGATCCGCGCGAATTCGGTGGACGATCTGGTCGAGGCGCAGGGATACGTGATGGCGCAGGACCGGCTGTGGCAAATGGATTTGCTGCGGCGAGCGGCAGGCGGCGATCTTTCGGAGATTTTCGGCGAAGCGGCGCTCGAGTCCGACAAAGAGAACAAAACGCTCGGGATGCGCGAGGCGGCTGAACGCGCCGCAGCGGATTCGTCCCCGGAGATTCGCGCTCTGCTGGATGACTACGCGCGCGGCGTGAATCAATACATCGAAAAACGCGGGCGCCGGTTGCCCATCGAGTTTCTAGGGCTGGGCTACAGGCCGCGTCCGTGGACGGCGGCCGACACCTACCTCATCAGTCTCTATATGTATAAGACGCTGACCTCCACCTGGAAGGAAAAGCTCAACCGGCAGTGGATCGAGGCGAAGGTCGGACCGGAGCGCGCACGCGATCTGTTCGTCGAGGATTCACCGCTCGATCACTTCATCGTAGGTGCCCCGGCCGATGAGCATGCGTCGCGGGGCAAGCAGGTGGGCGAGATGCTCTCTGTTTCTGCGCCGTCGGCGAACGGCCCGCCGCCCTTCGTGCCGACGGAATGGAACGCTGCGCAGGAATTCCTTGCGTCATTCGATCAAGAGACGTCCGAAATTATCGGCAGCAATAATTTTGTGGTGAGCGGCGCGCACACGGCTTCCGGCAAGCCACTGCTGGCGAACGACACGCATCTCGGGCTCAGCGTCCCGTGCATTTGGTACTTGGTTCACATGACGGCGCCGGGATGGAACGTGGAGGGATTCGCGCTGCCGGGCGCGCCGCTTGTAATCATCGGCCACAACGATCGAATCGCGTGGGGATTCACGAACAGCAACGCCGATGTGCAGGACCTTTTTGTGGAGACATTCGATCCGGCGAACGCGCTTGCGTATCGCGTGAATGACGCTTGGGTTCCAGCGGAGGTTCGGCGCGAAACGATTCACGTGCGCGGGAAGCCTGATGTGATTCTGGACGTGGTTGTGACGCGGCACGGACCGATCGTTCATCGCGAGCCGCCGGAAGAAGGCGGACGCGCCTGCGCGCTTCGCTGGACGGCGCTCGAGCCCGGTGGACTCGATTTCGGCTTTCCTCTCCTTGGGCGCGCTAAGAATTGGGCTGAGTTCATCGAGACGACAAAGCACATCGCCGGGCCGGGCCAGAACACGATCTACGCGGATGTGGACGGCAATATCGGATTCACGATTCCGTCGCGAATTCCGATTCGCGCAAGCGGCAACGGCGCGCTGCCCGTTCCAGGAAACACGGACGAATATGAATGGAAGGGCTACATCCCTGTCGACGACCTGCCGCGCGTGCTGAATCCCCCGGGCGGGATCATCGCCACTGCCAACGCGCGGACCGTGGGTCCCGCATACAAATACTACCTGTCGGATCGGCAGGCGGGTCCGTATCGAACCGAGCGAATTTACGAATTGCTTTCGGGCCGGACGGATTTGCGTCCCGCGGATTGCAATTCGATCCAAAACGATGTGTTGAGCCTGCCCGACAAGTTTCTCGCGGCGGAACTTGTGGCGGCGGCCAAAGTCGAAGAGCCTAGGGACGCAAGGACCAAGGAGCTGATCGGCCGGCTGGCTGGGTGGGACGGGCGCGCGACGGTCGGTTCGGTGGAGACGTCGTTCGTCGAGTACACGCGCCACGCGCTGTTCCACAATTTGCTCGCGCCATATCTGGATGATCGCACCACGGACTACGAACTGTGGGAGCCGGCGAGCATCTACGGGAACGTTTGGTGGCGCGACAAAGTGTTTCTGGAGAAGGTGCTGAACAACCGCCCCGCCACGTGGCTGCCGAAGGGTTTTGCGAGCTATGACGCGCTGCTGATGGCGAGCGCGGACGAGGCTGTGAGCGCTCTGGAGAAGCAAACAGGCAAAGGCGAAATCTCCGCATGGACTTGGGGGAGCCTGCACCAGCTCGATATGCTGCAGCCGCTCGGCCGCTCCGGCATTCTGCATCGCTTGCTTAGCATCGGGCCGTATGAGTCGAATGGCACGATCGACACGGTGCGCGCCATGGGGCACGGGCACGGTCCGGCGATGCGGCTTGTGGCCGACCTTTCGAATTTCGATAATTCACTGATGGAGATCACCACGGGCGAATCGGGAGAGTACTCGAGCCCATACTACCGCGATGAATTTCCAGAGTGGTTTGCGGGCCGCGGCATTCCCGCTCCTTTCAGCATCGCCGCCGAGGAGCACGCGCGAGCGCATCGTCTATTCCTGTTGCCGAGCCGCCCATCGACGCCGGCGCCGTCACCGGCCGGGAATTAGCCCGGGGGATCTGCCGAGGCGCGGCGAAGGCCTGCATCGTTTAGGTAGGAGCGCGCGGTGCACGCGCATAAGGCCATTGTTGCGGTTCTTCGACGTGCGCTAGAATGCAGACTTCGAGTCGACGCTTTTTGTGCACTATCGGAAGTGAGGAGTTCCGTTGAATTCAGCGACCAACAAGGCACCAGAGCCGCAACGCAAGGGGGAGTTCGAGAAGTCGCTGGCGCGGCTTGAAGAAGTGGTGAAGCGCCTCGAAAGCACGGACCTATCGCTCGATGAAGCGATGAAGCTTTTCGAGGAAGGTGTGAAGCTTTCGCGCGAGTGCCAGAAGCAGCTCGAGGAAGCGGAAGGCAGAGTCGAGATTCTGCTGAAGAAGGCCGACGGAAAAATCGCGGCTGAGCCCTTCGAACCGGAAAATGAATCCTAGCCGTGCGGGCCGCGCTGCTGCGGCGGCCCAACTTACGTGGCTTCTCCTCTACGCATGACAATCCCCGATTTCTTCGAAGCCGACCGCGCCCTTTTCGACGAAGCGCTCGAGCGGACTTTGCCGCCGGAGGACGCGCGGCCTTCGTCGATTCACCGCGCGATGCGCTACAGCGTTTTCGCCGGCGGCAAGCGGCTGCGTCCTATTTTGTGCCTCGAGGCGGCGCGGATGTTTGGCAGCGATTCTTCGGGCGCGACGCAAATCGGGTGCGCGCTTGAGTTTATCCACACCTATTCGCTGATTCACGACGACCTACCGGCGCTCGACAACGACGATTTGCGCCGCGGGAAGCCGACCAGCCACAAAATGTTCGGCGAAGCGACCGCGATTCTGACGGGCGACGCGTTGCTGACGCTCGCGTTTGAAACGCTGGCGAAAGTTCCCGTGGAAGCTACGCGCCGCGTCCGCATCATTTCGGAGATTGCGGCGGGAGCGGGCACGTTGAACGGAATGGTCGGCGGGCAGGTGGCCGATCTCGAAGCAGAGCGCAAATCTGTGGACGGCGCGGGTCTTGAATACATCCATCGGTCGAAGACGGCCGCCCTGATCCGCTCTTCGATTGTGGCGGGTTCGATTGCAGGAGGCGCGAGCGACGAGGACGTCGAGCGGCTGCGGCGCTTCGGCGAAAACATCGGCTGGGCGTTTCAAGTGGTCGACGACATTCTGGACGTCGAGGAATCTTCCGCGGCGCTGGGCAAGACGGCCGGCAAGGATCAGGCGCAGCAGAAGGCGACGTATCCCGCGCTGTACGGGCTTGAGAAATCGCGCGCCATTGCGGCGGATCTGGAAGCGAAAGCCCTGAAGGAACTGGACTGCTACGGAGAGCGCGCCGCGCGGCTCCGGCAACTCGCGCAGTATCTTGTGGCGCGCCGTTCCTAGGCGCGAGAATCCTACCATCGATATGAAGCAGCGTTTGCCGCATCGTTCGCGTGACGATTCAAGCTCCACGTCCGAAGCGAGGCCTCGAAAGCTGCGGCTGGATGTGTTGCTGGTCGAGCGAGGCCTTGCACCGTCGCGGGAGAAGGCTCAGGCGTTGCTGCTTGCAGGTCAGGTTCGCGTCGATGGGCAGCGAGCCGAGAAGCCGGGCACTCAGATTTCAGAGTCGGCGAGCGTGGAAGTGGTTGGTGAGGCGCTCCGCTACGTCGGCCGCGGGGGGCTCAAGCTCGAAGGCGCGCTTGCGGACTTCGGCGTCAGCCCGGCGGATAAGATCTGCCTCGATGTGGGCAGCTCCACTGGAGGATTTACTGACTGCCTGCTGCAGAGCGGCGCGAGCAAGGTGTACGCGGTGGATGTGACGATCGATCAGCTGGATTGGAAGCTGCGGCAGGACGCGCGCGTCGTCGCGATTGAATGCAATGCCCGCTACTTGCGGCCACAGGACACTGCGGAGCCGGCTGCCTTAGTCACAATGGATGTGTCGTTCATATCGGTGAGCAAGGTGCTGCCGGCTGTGGTGCCTGCGGCGGCTCCGGGAGCGGAATTCCTGATTCTGATTAAGCCCCAGTTTGAGCTGGAAAAACGGGATGTGGGCAAGGGCGGAATCGTGCGGGACACCGCGCTGCATCAGAAAGCAATCGATCGGGTCAGTGAAGCCGCTGTCGCGTGTGGCCTCGCGATCTGTGGCGTCAAGCCGAGCCGCCTGCCGGGCAGCGAAGGCAACCAGGAGTTTTTTCTCCACGCCCGCAAGCAAGCCTAGAGTAAAATCTGCCTCCGATAATGATTCGCACCGTCGGAATCGCCTGCAAACCGATCAAAGAAGTCGTGTGCTCCGTCGTGCCGCCGCTGATGCGGTGGCTGGGCGAACGCAAGATCGATGTCCTGGTCGACAAAGAGACGCAGGCGTGCATCGATTCCGGTGTCGCAGGGCTGTCACGCACGGCGCTCGCAGAGAAAGCCGATCTTCTGGTGGTGCTCGGCGGCGACGGGACGTTGCTTTCCGCCGCGCGGGCTCTGCACGGCCACGCGGTTCCCATTCTGGCTGTGAATCTTGGCGCGCTCGGATTTCTGACCAGCGTCACGCTGGAAGAGCTGTATCCCGTGCTCGAGCAGGTGCTCGCGGGCCAGCATCGGACGAGCGAGCGCATGATGCTCGAAGCGACCATCACGAGGAGCGGAGTTCGCGGCGAGTCGCATCCAGCGCTGAACGATGCGGTGGTGAACAAGTCCGCGATGGCGCGGATGTTGGATTTCGACGTTTACGTCGACAGCGATCACGTGGGGCGATATCGCGCTGACGGATTGATTGTCGCGACGCCGACCGGCTCGACGGCATATTCGCTCGCGGCGGGCGGCCCGATCATCCATCCGGATCTCGATGCGCTAGTGATCACGCCGATTTGCCCGCACATGCTGACGAATCGCCCGCTCGTGATTCCCGGTGCTTCGCGCGTTGAGGTGGACTTCACTGCTTCGGAAGAACCTGTTTACCTGACGCTCGATGGGCAAACCGGCTTGCAGATGGCGCCGAACGACCGCGTGGCGGTCACCAAGTCTTCCAGCAAGGTGAAGCTCGTGCGTCCGCCAGGGAAGACGTACTTTGAGATTCTGAGAAGCAAACTGCGTTGGGGAGAGCGCTGATTTTGCTGGCCCGCGGCCCTGCCGAGCGGGCGCTACTTCACCTTCAGAACAACCAGCGTGCGATCGTCAAACGGATGCCGGCCGCCTGAGAAGCGATCGACTTCCTCGAGGATGTAGTCCGCGATTCCGTCTGCGGAAAGCTGCCGCTTTTCGAAAATGAGCTTGGCGATGCGATCGTGGCCGAAAAACTCGCTCGCTGAATTCTGAGTGTCTCCGATTCCATCGGAGTGGAAGACGACAATGTCGCCCACATCCAGGATGAACGTGCGCTCGTCGTAGTTCGTGTCTTCGAACATCCCGAGCGGGAATCCTTCAATTCGAACTTTTTCGCAGTGGCCGCCGTGGCAGAGGAAGGGCTGCTCCTGTCCCGCATTGGCGATGCGCAGGCGATGACGGCTGCGGTGCCACGTCGCGAAGCAGAGCGTCATGAATCTGCCTTCGATGCGGCGGTCGCCGAGGAATCCATTGAGGACGCGCAGCATATTTGCCGGGCGCGGTTTTTGCGAGCCGAGGCTCCGCATCGTTCCGATTCCCACCGCTCCGTAAAGCGCGGCGGCGCTGCCTTTGCCGCTGACGTCTCCCATGGCAATCGCCAGCTCCTGCGGGCCGTAGCGGATAAAGTCGTAGAGGTCGCCGCTCAGTTCGCGCGACGACACGACGCGCGCGGCGATGTCGAGACCAAACTCGGGACCGGGGAGGCGCGGCAGCAGAGCACCCTGAATTCGGCGCGCCGCGTTCAAGTCGCGCTCCATCCGCGATTCGTCGCGCGCCACCCGTTCGTAGAGCCGCGCGTTTTCGATGGAGACGGCGAGATTCGCGGCGAGAATCGAGAGCACCTGGACGTGGTCCGGCGTGAAGTAGTTCACCTGCGGACTTTCGAGGTCCATGACGCCCACGACTCGATCTTTGTAGACCATGGGCACGGCCAGCTCCGAGCGCGTCTCGGGATTCAGCATGATGTAGCGCGGATCGAGCTGCACGTCGGGCACAGCGATCGGCCTTCGGAGCGACGCAGCCGCGCCGACGATGCCTTCGTGCGCCGGAACGGTGAACCGCTCCTGCGATCGCTGGCCGAATTTCACTGTGACCTGTTGCCGGAAGACATGGTTCGCTTCGTCGTAAAGCAAGATGCTGAAAATCTGGTAGTCGATAAGCCGCTTCGTCAGTTCGGCGGCGCGGCGGAGCACTTCCTCGACGTCGAGCGTGGAGCTTGCTTCGCGCGCCACTTCGTTCAGCAGCAGAAGCGTCTCCGCTTGCCTGCGGGTGTTTTCGAAGAGGCGGGCGTTCTCGATCGCCGTTCCGATGCGGCTGGCCACGAGAGTCAGGATGTTTTGCTGGTCGGGAGTGAAATAGTCGGGATGGCTGCTTTCGATGTCGAGGACGCCGACTACACGTCCGCGGACGACCAGCGGAACGGCAAGTTCGGAGCGCACGCCGTCGAGAGCGTTCAGGTAACGCGTGTCTTTGGTGACGTCACCGACGCGAATTGGCAGCCCGGTTGACGCCGCAGCGCCGATGATTCCGTCACCCATCGGAATTCGCCAGTGTTCGACGACCTCCGGCCGGTGCCCGATGGCGAAGCGAAAATACAATTCGTTGGTTGCTTCCTCGCGGAGGATCACTGCGAAGATTTCGTAGTCAATCAGCCGCTTGATCTGCGCCGCCGCGCTCGCCAGAACCTCGTCGAGGTCGAGCGACGTATTAATCTCCCGGCTGATTTCCACCAAAACGGCGAGCGTCTCGGCAGGGA
Source organism: Candidatus Limnocylindrales bacterium (assembly GCA_035501415.1). GTDB lineage: Bacteria > Acidobacteriota > Terriglobia > Acidiferrales > UBA7541 > Palsa-295. The sequence goes on from DATJWH010000035.1 coordinate 27,636, forward strand.
TTTCCTGTTTCGAATTGAGTTCAGTCAGATCCACATTCATCCGATGGCCGCCGTGCTATATGCCCCGTGCACGTCCGGCTTGCGCTGCGCCTCAAGTCTCTGGTCGCGAGTTGCAGCTTCGCCGCGTTCGCGTCACTCAAACGATTGCGATTAGAAATAGTATAACAGCCGCGAGCTTGGACTTGGTTGGAGTGTCCAGAGGAGATACAGCTCGGCGATATGGCTATGGCGCAAAGGTGGTCAGCAGCCGGTGCGTGAATTGATCTTCGCATGCGACCGGAGCCGGCGGGGACTCGGATTCCAGCGCTGCTGTCGCGGCCTTGGCAGGAGACGGTGCCGCGGCGCGAGCCTGCTCGAGAATTTTGACGCTGGCGCTGGCGCCAATGCGCGTCGCACCGGCCTCGACCATCTTCTGCAAGTCCTCCAGGCTGCGGACGCCCCCTGCGGCCTTCACGCCGATTTCTCCGCCCACGACGGCGCGCATCAACTTGACGTCTTCTGCAGTGGCGCCGCCCGGGCCGAAGCCGGTGGAGGTTTTCACGAAATCCGCGCCGGCGTTTTTTGCGGCTAGCGAACCACGCACTTTTTCGTCCGTGTTCAGCAGGGCCGTTTCGAGAATCACCTTGCAGATCGCTCCGCCGCGGTGGCTCGCCTCGACCACGCCGCGAATATCCGCCTCCACTGCCTCATCGAGCCGCGACTTCAGCGCCCCGATGTTGATGACCATGTCGATTTCCTGCGCGCCCAGCTTGATCACTTCTTCCGTCTCGTAGACCTTTACTTGGGGCAGGGTCGCGCCGAGAGGGAATCCTACTACCGTGCAGACTCGCACCTCGCTGCCGCGAAGAATTTCCGCCGCCAGCGCCACGTTCGAAGGGTTTATGCAAACGGTCGCGAACCCGAACTTCAGCGCTTCGTTGCACAGCTTGCGAATGTCGTCGCGGCTCGCTTCGGGCTTGAGCAGCGTGTGATCGATCAGGCGGGCGATATCGGCTTCAATCGGCCCGACCGCGGCGCCCGCGGAAATGCGGGATGCGCCCGCTTCGACAACAGCGCGCGTCTTGCGCGCGCAGCGTTCCGCGCACCGCTGGTCGCAATCCGGGCAAATGAGGCCGTCGATCTCGAGGCCGCAAAGATCGCTCCCTTTTGCAGCGCCGAGATAGCCGAGAATTTCCTCAGTGATGGCTTGGATGAGTTTCTCGACTTGCTGCGGATCCACCGGGGCACTCCCGCTGATGAACTCGTATCGCTTCGGCGCGCTCACGAACCTCGGTGGCGCTTCTCGATATCCACGATCTTGTCGACGCGCCGCTGGTGCCGCCCGCCGGAAAACGGTGTTTCGAGCCACATCGCAAGAATCTCCCGCGCCGTCTCCGCGGGAATCAGGCGCGCGCCGAGCGAGAGAACGTTCGCGTCGTTGTGCTCGCGGCTATCGCGCGCGGTGGCCCTATCGTAGCACAGCGCTGCGCGCACTCCCGGCACCTTGTTGGCCGCGATCGAAGAGCCGATTCCGGCACTGTCGATCACAACGCCGCGCCAGGCTTCGCCGCGCGCCACCGCGTTCGCCACGGCCTCGGCAAAATCTGGATAGTCCACCGCTTCGCGACCGGAAGTTCCCAGGTCGAGAACCGCATAGCCCCAATCCTGCAGATGCCGGCACAGTTCTTCTTTAAGATCGAAGCCACCGTGATCGGCGCCAATCGCGACCGTCCTCGAGCCAGTGTTCGCCGCGCTTTCTGCGTCGCCTCCACCCGGCCGCTCGAATCGAATCGTGATCCCGCGCGCAGCCGCTTCATCGCGCGCAAGCGGCGTGACGATTGTGCCCGCGGGCACCGAGATTGTTCCGTTTGCCGGAATCGATTCCAGATCGTCGATGGTTAAGACGCGGCGGGGCATCGCTAATCCGCGGCGGGCGTCAACACGCAGACATCTTTCAGGTTGCGGAAGCGTTCGTTGAAGTCGAGGCCGTAGCCGACGACGAACTCATTCGGGATCGTGAAGCCGACGTAGTCTCCCTTCACGTCCTTCAACCTGCGCGAGGGCTTGTCGAGCAGCGCGGCAATCCGCAGCGTGGCAGGCTTCCGCTGCTGCAAGATTCGCAGAAGGTAGCTGATGGTCAGCCCCGTGTCGAGGATGTCCTCCACGAGGATCACGTTCAGTCCGGCGATGCTGGTGTCGAGGTCTTTCAGGAGACGCACCTGGCCGGACGATTCCTTGCCCTTGCCATAGCTGGAGACAGCAATGAAGTCGATGGAAGTTTCGAGGTTGATTTCGCGGACGAGGTCGGAGAGAAAAATGCAAGCGCCCTTCAGCACTCCGACGATGTGAACGCGTTCGCCTTTGAAATCGCTGGTGATCCGGCGGGCTACCTCGCGAACGCGTTTTTGGATTGCCGCCTGCCGGATCAGCACTTTCAGCTTTTCGCCGGGCGCCGCACCCGCTCGCCCCGCCGCCCGTGCAGCCGTCGCTTCCCGCCTCGTGGCCATCGAAGCGCGTTACTCTATCCCACGCCCGCGCTCGTGACAAGACAGTCGCACTGGCGCTGTTGGCGCCCCGAGGAAAGACGATGCCGCCTTATTTCTCGTGCTCCAGCTCCACGACCATTACCTCGATCGGTTTCTCGCCCGCGTTCACGTCCGCATGAAGCGTGTTCGGAGGATTCGCTGGCAGCCAATAGGCTTTTCCCGTTTCCCAGACGTGCGTCTCGGTGGGGCCATTCTGCTGGACAATCTTGATCGTGCCGCCTTCGAGCGCGACAATCACGCGCGGATGGTCGTGCCGATGCAGTGTCAGGGGCGCGCCGGGCATGATCTCGGACTTCCACACCTTCACACTCTCGTTTTGAAACTGAGCGATTCGCTGCGTTTGCGCAGGCTTTTCCTGCGAGTGCGTTGTGCCCAACAATGCCAGCAAGAATGCCGCAGCGAGTGCGGCGCGGCCTGAAACGCTTCTCATAAATGCCTCCGGCGGCCCATGCTATCATGCGCGCCCGTTGCGCCGGTCCCGTATGTCTCCGGAGCTCGAACTCCGTCTCAATTTCACTATTCGATTGCTTCGACGTCAAATCCGCATAGAATCTCGTGGGTGGGGCACTCTCGAGCTTTCGAATGATCCGTTTCTTGAAGAACCGGCTGCACACCGACCACGCGGAGCGGAACTCCGTGTTGGGGAGTCTCGAAACCCTGGTCATGGAAGTGCTGTGGGCGCGCGGCCAAATGAGCGTTCGCGGCGTCTGTGAACGGATCGAGAGTCCTCGCGCGTACACCACCGTGATGACCACACTCGAGCGCCTCTTCAAGAAGGGGTTGCTGACGCGCGAAAAGTCCGGCCGCGCTTTCTTGTACGAGCCGGCGATTTCGCGCGACGAATGGCAGCGCCGCCGGGCGGGCAGCGTGGTCGCGTCCTTCCTCGATAGTCCGCAGGCGCCGCGCAATTTACTGGTCTCGACTTTGCTCGACGCCGTCGGCGAGCACGACGAAGCGCTGCTCGATGAACTCGAGAAGCAGATTCGGCACCGGCGCAGGGAGCTTTCCGGGCGGGGTACGACATGACGCTCTCCTACTCGCTTCGCTTGTTTTCTCTTTGTTTCGCTTCGTTCTTTCTCGTTCACACCGCTGCCCGTGTGGCTCTGCGGCTGGCGGAGCACTCCGTGCAGCGATTCGCCGACCGCCTGTCACCGCGCGTCGCCGCCCGTTTGTTGCTCTTCCTTCGAGTTTTCCCGGCCGCAATCGCGCTCGTCGCGGTATTTGGAGTCTGTGCGCCGAGTTATGTGCGCTTCGAAACCAATCTGCCTTCGGAGCAGGTCGGGATCTTGTGTCTCGCGATCGCTCTTCTGGGAGCGGTCGTCTGGGCACTCGCTCTGAGCCGCGGCTTGCATGCGATCGTGTCGTCCGTACGATTCAGCCGGGCGTGTCTCGCCTTGGGCGAATCCGTTCACGTGCAGGACCAGCCTTCGCCGATGCTCGTCATCCCTGGCTCCAACGCATTTTTCGCCCAGGCCGGCATTCTCCGTTCCCAGGTGATGATTTCGCAAAATCTGATGGCTGAATTTTCCAGCGACGAGCTTGCCGCCGCGTTGCAACACGAATGCGCTCACTGGATTTCGCGAGACAACCTGAAGCGCCTGCTTTTCGCGTTCCTGCCGGATGTTTTTCCTCTGTGGTCGGGCTTCCGTGCGATCGAACGAAGCTGGGCGAAATTCGCGGAGCGCGCCGCCGATGATTTCGTTTCAGCGCAGGGACAGAACCACGCTGTGTCGCTCGCCTCGGCTCTGGTTCGTCTGGCGCGAATGGGGCAGGTGCACTCGCCGATGCCCACGCCTCTAGCCACGTCGCCCCTTGGAGGGACTGACGATCTCTCCGGCCGCGTGCACCGGCTGCTCGAGCCGACTCCAGCCGTTCACGCATCCGCCCTGAGGCGCCTCGGGATCATCTACGGCATCGTCGCGGTTTCGCTCACGTGCTGCCTCGCAGCGATGGCGTGGCCCACTACACTCGCGCCCGTACACGAACTCCTCGAGCGCCTCCTCCACTAGCTAGAATCGAAGCTTCGCCAGGAACTGAATCGCCCGGGCCGGCAGTTGATTCGTGATGCCGGCGAGCGGCGCGCCGAATCCTGCGCCGGCCGTGGCGCCATTGCCGTATGTCCCGCTGTAGCCGACAAAATTGGGGTGATTGAATACGTTGAACGCCTCGACTCGCAGGTCAAGCTTCACGCGTTCCGTGCCCAGCGAGAACGGGCGCTCGATGAACGGCGAGAAATCGTAGATTGCATTCCCGCGCCCAGTGTTCCGCCCGATCACGACGCCGTTGATCACGGGCCGGTCCGTCGTCCCCCCTGTGTCGCCGCTGTTGTTTGTCCCGGTAACGACGTTGTAGGGGAGCCCCGACGCCAGCGTGGCCACACCGCCGATCCGAATGTCCAGCGGAGCGGTGTAGACGCCGCTCACGACGAAGCGGTGCCGCTGATCGAAAATCGCGTTGCCGATTTCCTCTCTTCCCGCGAAGTTCGGGTCGTTCGGATTTTGGCCGGGAATATCGGGATCAACGTTGTCGATGGCGTGCGACCACGTGTAGCTCGCCAGCATCGAGATGCCGTGGCTAAAACGGCGGCTCAGGTTCAGGTCCAACGCGTTGTAGAACGCAAAGCCATCATTCACGTCGCTCTGAATCGTGCTGTACGCTGGAGTGATAGCGTTCGCTGCGTCGTAGATCCACAGTGGACGCGTCGCATTGGCCGCGCCGGCACTTCGCGTCTGTCCCTGCGCGGTGCGAACGAAAGGCGTCGGGGGATCGACGTCAAGCGGCCGGTTGATCTTGAGCGTATGCGAGCCCACGTAGTCGGCGCTCACCACCCATCCGGTAGCAAGTTCCCGCTCGACTCCCAGCGTCCATTGCTCGGTGTAGGGATTTAGCAGGACGCTCGGATATCCGATGAGCACGGAAGTGGGGAAGAATTGATTGAGGAACGCGCTCTCGCCCGGGCGAATGTACAAGCTTCGCAGCGGGACCTGCGCTCCGGGAGGAAACGCCGGAAGTGGCGCATCCGAAACGGCCGCGGGAAAGCCGGCTTGCCCCGGCGTCGCGGTGTAGTTGAAGACGCCCGTCGGTCCCGTCAGCGCATAATTCGCTTCGTTGTTGTCGACGATTTGCGAGTAGTAGATTCCGAATCCGCCGCGGATGACCGTCCTTCCGTCGCCACGCACGTTGTACGCGAAGCCCACGCGCGGTGCGAAGTTCTTGGTCGCGTCCGTGAAGGTTTGCTGTTCGTAGCGCAGTCCCAGGTTGATGGTCAGATCCTGGCGGAGGCGGTAATCGTCCTGCACGAAGAGCGACCACAGCGTGTCGTCCACCGTGTAATTCGCGTTGCCGAAGCTTTGCGTATAGCTCTGCACGTTGTTGATGTCGTCGAGATACGTGGAGCTTTCGCATTCCTCGAGGGTCAGCGTGCAGGTGTTGTACTTGAACTGGCCCAGGTAAATCGGGCCTCCGAACTCCTTGCTGTTGCCGCCGTTGTGCGCGTGAATCACGTCCGCGCCGAAGCGGATACTGTTCCGGCTCTTGACCCACGCGACCGTGTCGCTGAACTCATACTGGCGGTTCAAGAGCAGCGCGGATTGTGATGTTCCCGTGGTGAACGTCCCGCCGGTGGAGATCGGAACCGAAAACTGCGTGCCGTTGATGACTGGATCGAACTCCGTGATCGGCGATGCCAGTTGAAACTGCGCCCGCGCGTTGTTCACCAGCGTCGGGCTGAAGACCGCGGTTTCTCCCAGCTCCTCCGTGTAGGTGCGCCGCTTGAATATGCGGTCGACCGTCGGCAGGTTGTTGCCGCCCACCGTCCCGTTCGGATTCGTGTCGTGGAAGTTGTCCACATCGCTGCGGAAGAAAAGATTGTTGTTCTCGTTGATCTGGTGGTCGATCCGCAGAAAGCCCAGCAGGCCACGGTAGTGCCCGACGAAATTTCCCGGCGCGACCGGAGAAATCACCGGCGACGCCCGGTCCTGCCAACTGTACTGAAAATCTGCGGCAAAGTGCGTATGGCCGCTTCCGCCAATCGGCCCCGTAAGATCGAGTCCCATTTGCTTGAGCGTGTCGTTGGTGATGTCGTTGCCGCTCGTCGCGTTTGTGGAGTTGAATCCAGAAAGCTTCGCTTCGGGTCCCGATGGGCGAAACAGACCAAAGGCGTCGCCGTGGAACATGCTTCCGCCGCTCTTCGTCACGATGTTGATGACGCTGCCGGCCGTGTAGCCGTACTCCGCGGAGAAGGAGTTCGTCAGCACCGTCATTTCCTGCAGCGTATCGAGCGACAGGTTGCTGAAAATCGTCTGCCGGCCCCACATGTCCACGGCGTTCGCGCCGTCCACCTCAAACCACTGCTGCCGTCTTCCAGTGCCATTCGTTGTGAACAGCAGCTCGTTCATAAAGACGTCGCCCTGGTTGATGGCCGGGCGGTTTGCGGCGTCCAGCAGTGGCAAATACGTGATCCGGCTGTTGAGCAGCGGCGTCTCCTGCATGTGCTGCTCCGTGAGGAGATCCCCGAGTTGCGGCTCGTCCGCTCTTACCTCGCCGACGACTCCCGTAACGGTCACGGCGGTCTGTCCGCCCGTGACATTGAGTTGCAGGTCAGCGTTCGCCGTGGCGCCGCCGATGAGCGAAAGGCCGCTCACCTTTGCGTCGGCGAACCCACTCTTATGCGCCGTCACCTCGTATGTTCCGGCCACGGGAAGTCCGCCGAGCGAAAAGCTGCCGGATGCATCCGTCTGCGTCGTTCGCTGAAGACCAGTCAACGCATTGATCGCCGTCACCTGCGCCTCGGGAACGGCCGCGTGCGTTTGATCCGTCACTTGTCCGTGAATTGTCGCGGTGTCCGGAGTCTGCGCCAGCACAGGCGCCGCGGCGAAAAGGAGAATTACAAACGCAAGAAACGACACCAATCTTTGCGACATCGCTGCTCCCTTTGTGAAGACAATATGAAATTGCGGGCGTTACGCTACTTCACGGAGGGTGTTACTACCAGCGGTAGTAGTCCGAAGAAAATAACGAGGTCAAAATCGAAGGGAACCGAAGGGAGGAGGGAACCGAGGCAAGCGCAAGGTTCGCGCCTGCCTCTCCCGTCTTGGCGCTCAGGTGTTCGTTGCGTTGGATAGGTTCAGTGAGGGCGCCCCTCACCGTCCCACCCTCCGTGCCAGTCACTCTTGCCCCAATCGCCTCGACCCCATCCGATGAAATCGGAGCCGTCCACGACACTTCCTTCGCGGTACTCGAACATGCGGACTCTGCCGTCCGGTCCGCGCGCGAAGATCCGCAACGTCTTCACAACGCCATGTGCGGGATCAACGCCAAAGGTGCTGTTGCCCATTCGGAACGTGATGTCCGCTCGTGCGAGCTGGCGAAGTCTATCCGTCACATCCACGTTGCTGCCGGGCACGCCGTAGAAAGCCCGTAGGATCACGTAGTGTCCTTGGTCCCCTCGATCACCTTGCGGGCCGCCACCACCCCAGTTGCCTCCCCGCCAGCCCGAGAAAATCGAGCCGTCCACCGTGCTGCCTTCGCGGTATTCGAACATCTTGTCGCGGCCGCGCAGGCTGCGCGCATAAATGCGCAGGGTTTTCACGTGGCCCGGCGCCGGATCAATCCCGAACGTGCTGTTGCCCATCCGGAATGTCAGATTGGCGCGAGCCAAATCGCGCAGGCGGCCTGTCACGTCCACCCGCTGGTCTCGCCAACCGTAATCGGCCCGGACGATCGTGTACTGTTGCGCCCCCGCCAGAGGAGCGATCGACAGCAAAAACACGAGGACAAAGAAGCTCCCCGTCAGCATTCTTGGAACACGCATCTTTAGCCCTCCTCAAAGTAACTTCGATTCGACTGCGACAATTCCGGCTTTGCGTGATTCGACTGGGAGGCCCTTCTATTAGTCGATTATAGCGCGGCGCAGGGAAAGCGTCGCGCGTTCATTGCGTGAAAGTTCGAACCTCTCAATGGCTTCCGGTCCGGGGAATCACGCGCGGCAATCGTTCCTCCACCGGCGGAAGCGGTGGAAACGCCGAGTGCGGCTCCGTCTGATACCAGTAAGCCACCGAATAATAGTTGTCGCCGCGATCGTTCGCGTGTCCGTGCTCGATCGTTGCCCGCAGCGACTTCGTGAAGGGAATCGGCGAATCCAGGTGAAACCGGTAGACGGACCAACGCTCGCCCTGGCGCTCCATTCCCACCACCGGCGCGCCGAACAGCCCGTATGCAAACTGCTTCCCGCCGAAATCCCACGCGCCGAGAAAATAGTCTTCGGTCCCCGTTCCGTTGATCGAGGGCAGCTTCTCCCCATCGACGAAAAACATGTCGTCGCCTTCGCCCCACCAGCCGTCTGCATTTTCGATTACGGACATCGTGACGCCGGCGAAGTGGCCGCGTCCCTTCGCTTCCATCCAGACGTAATTGTCTTTCCCATCCAGATTGATCTTGTTGTCGGGAATAGCGCGGCTCGGCGTTGCTTGCCGGTACTGCGCGTGGAAATAGAGAGTGTCCGCCGGAAGCGGAGCTGAATACTCGCGATAGTCAATGTTCCAATAAATCGCGGCCGCTTCCTCGCTGCCTTCGTTCGTCAACGTGATCCGTGCGTGTTTCTGGAACGGCATAGGGAAGAAGGAATTGAGGGCCTTGTTTCCGCCCACAGCCAGCGGAATCGACTGGTACAAGAAATAATCTCCCAGCCCCAAACCGAAGAAGTCTCCAACGGGCGCCTCGACGCTCGGCATCGCTTCGCCGTCCCAATACATTCGCAACACGATTTTCTTCAGATGATATAGCTCGCCGCTCGCGATCGTGATCCAGATGTGCGAAATCTCGCTGGGTCCCGCTGCGTCCAGAAGCTCCAGCGTTGCGCCCGCCGCGAGCGGGCGATAGTCGTCGTTTCCTCCGCTCCGGTCGTAGCTCGACGAACGCTTCTGCACGTAATTGTGGGGCTGGGGCAAATCCGTGATCCATCCGGATGGCTCCTGCGCCCACGCGGCAGACGCGGCCACCGCCGCCGCAAAAAACAAAACAATCGTTGCGAGTTTTCGCATTCGAACTCCCCGGCCTTCGGTGATCTCAGCCGCGCGGAGTATAGCAGACGCTCGCGCCGCTCGACCTCTGGCTTTCACTACCCTGCGAGTGTAAGAATGAGAGTGCTCGAGCGGCGCCTCGCAATCGCATCGCTGCGCCGCCATCCGCCCATCTCGGGCAAGAGAGGGAATCATGCAAAGAACAGCTTCCGCAGTCTGGTCCGGCGCCCTGAAAGACGGCAAGGGCACCATCTCCACTCAAAGCGGCGTCCTCTCCGATACGCAGTACTCCTTCACCACCCGCTTCGAAAGCGGGAAGGGAACCAATCCCGAAGAACTCATCGCTGCCGCTCACGCCGGCTGCTTCACCATGGCGCTTTCCGCTCAGCTTGGCACCATGAATTTCACCCCGACGAGCCTGCGCACCACCGCCACGCTTACCTTCGAAAAGCTCGAAGCCGGCTGGACCATCTCGAAAATCCATCTCGACGTCGCCGGCCGCGTGCCCGGCATCTCCGCCGAGGCTTTTCAATCCGCCGCGAAGAGCGCCGAGACCAATTGTCCCGTTTCTCGCGTTCTCAAAGCGGAAATCTCCATGACCGCGAGCCTCGAACAGGCTGCATGATTCTTCCGGTCATCGCCGGAGTTCTCCTCATCGCTTCCGTTCTTTGGGAGGCGTTTGAGACGGTTGTGCTGCCGCGCCGAGCGACGCGCCGCTTTCGCCTCACGCGCCTGTTTTATCGATCCACGTGGCTTCCGTGGCGCTCGATCGCGCGGCAGATTCGCCGTCCGAAAACTCGCGAGACCTTTCTGAGCTATTACGGCCCGCTCTCCCTCCTTTTCCTTTTCGTGGCCTGGGCCATCGCGCTCATCTTTGCGTTCGGATTTCTCTACTTCGCTGCGTCCCGGCACGAACCGGTTGCTCCCACTCTGGCCACATGCGTCTACCTGAGCGGCACCTCGCTTTTCACTCTGGGTTTGGGCGACGTCACGCCGCACACCTGGACGGAGCGCTGGCTGATTGTTTGCGAAAGCGGCCTCGGCTTCGGTTTTCTCGCTCTCGTTTTCAGCTACTTGCCGGTGATCTATCAGGCGTTTTCGCGCCGCGAAGTCAGCATCGTTCTTCTCGACGCCCGCGCCGGCTCGCCGCCCACTGCCGTCGAGCTTCTCCGCCGTCACACCGGCGCCGAAGGCATGGACGCGCTTGAGATTCTCCTGCGTGATTGGGAGCGCGTCTCCGCGGAAACGCTGGAGAGCCACGTCTCCTATCCCGTGGTTTCCTACTTCCGTTCGCAGCACAACAACGAATCGTGGATTGCCGCCCTCGCCGCCATCCTCGATACGGCCGCCTTGCTTCTCTCAACCGTCGAGTCCGACTGCATCCGCCAGGCGCGCCTCACCTTCGCCATGTGCCGCCACACCGTCGTCGATCTCGCGCAGCTCTTCAGCGCTGCGCCTCAGGCTCCTTCTCGCGACCGACTTCCTCCTGACGAACTCCATCGCCTTCGTGCCTCTCTCGAACAGGCTGGCTTTCGCCTCCGCGATACCGATGCTTCGCGCGAGAAATTCGCCAAGCTGCGCGAAATGTACGAGCCCTATATCGAAAGCCTCGGCCGCTTCCTACTGATGGAGATTCCGCCCTGGATTCTCGCCAAGGAAATCACCGACAACTGGAAGACCAGCGCCTGGGGCCGCATCTCTGGCTTCGCAACTCCCACGCGCGAAGAAATCACCGTCGACGACCACGATTAGCCCTCACGATTAGCCTCGCTCGCCGTCCATCCGCCCGCCGCGACCGCCTGTCCGTTCGTACAGTTTCCTGATCCAGCGCCGCAAGCCGCCGAACCCTCAACCTTCGTCAGGTCCCGCCTCATACTAATAAAGGCGGAACGCCGCCTCGGGAGGTCACAGTGCGCCACACTATCTCTTTCTCAGCCCTAGCCTTGCTCGCGGTCGTCTGCGCGCTCCCACAAGCTTCGCTTGCTCAGACCGCATCCGCCCCACAAAATGTTGCGCTCGCCAGTTCAGCGGTGACGTCTCCGACGCCGGCTCCCCTTCCTGGCACCGACGAAATCCTCCAAAAATATCGCACGGCGCTCGGCGGCGAGGCAGCCACCGCGCGGTTCACCACCCAGGTTCTGAAAGGCATCTACCAGACCGAAGACCTTTCCTCGTTTGCCGGCGTCGAAATCATCTCCAAGGCGCCCAACCTTAGCTTTACCAAGATCACTTTCCCGAATGGCGTCACCGTCCACGAAGTCTGCAACGGCAAGGCCGCATGGCTGGAAGACACCGTCGGCGGCATCCACGATTTCAACGGTGCCGCCCTCGAGAGCCGCATTCACTCGAGCAGCTTTGGCAATCGCGCGGACCTGCTTGCCCGCATGGCCCCCGGCCACGTCCTGGGCATCGAGCAAGTCGGCACGCATAGCACCTGGGTCGTCGCCTTTACGCCGAATAAGAAGGTCAGCTCGAAGGTCTACTTCGATCGCGGTACCGGGTTCGCGGTGCGCGTCGACGACACGCTCCACCTCGAGGATGGCGACTACACCGTCCAGACTTTCCTCGATGACTATCGCCCCGTCGACGGCGCCTATTTCCCGTTCCGCATGCGCCATGTCGAGCGCGGCAATGTCTTCACCATCCGTGTCACGCAGATCAGGAACAACGTTGCCGTCGACAATTCCGTCTTCGTGAAGCCCGGAACGCCGTCAGTTTCTGAGTAAAGTCGAGAGCCGCATTCTCATGTCAGGCAGCGTCAGGCCGGAGCGTTTCGTCCATCGCGCGGTTCTTCTCGTCGCCGCGCTCGCCGCGGCTCTCTGCATTGGCGCGCAACCGCAGAATTCGTCGTACCCCGCGCAGCAGCCCCAATCCGCCGCTTCGACGGATGCTTCCCAGCCGGCTCAGCCCATGTCTCTCGCCGATCTCGCGCGCGCCGCTCGCGCACGAAAGGCCGCGCAGCCCAAAGCTATCCGAATCTTTAACGACGAAAACATGCCTCACGCTCCGCTCAGCGCGGGAGACAAAGCTCCCGGCGTCTCGGGGCAGGGCAAGGTCACCCTGATCGATTTCTGGGCCACGTGGTGCGGCCCCTGCCGCCAGGCGCTGCCCGAACTCAAACAGCTCGACTCCGTTTATCGCAGCGACGAGTTCGAATTGATCAGCGTGAATGAGGACGACGACGAAAGCACCTGGAGCGCCTTCACAGCGCGAAATGGCATGATCTGGACCCAGCGCTTCGATTCCGCCCACCAGATGATGCGCCAGTACGGCGCCACCGGCCTGCCCACCTACGTTCTCGTCGGCCGCGACGGCACCGTTCTGCAGCAATACGTCGGCGAAGATCCGCAAATCCCCGTCGTCGAGCGTATTGGTCCCGACCTGAAGAAAGCCCTCGCTGGAAAATCCTGACGATATCCCCCGGGCCACTCGATTCACTCTGCCCCGGATTTTCGTCTCTTCGCCTTGATCAGTACGTCGACCGAATCCGGCCGGTCATTCCAGAAATCGAGACGCACGCGCCCGTCCGCCAGTTGCGTCACCCTCGCCGGAATGGAACTCTCCGTGAGATACCAGCCTGCCGGCAACACGACTGCGTTGCGCGGCCGCCCGAGGCTGCGATCAAAGACCAATTCGTCGCCGTCGAGGCGATAGCTCACCGGGGCCGTATAGGTTTCCGAAATGCGCAGTCGAATCGATTGCCCTTTTTTCACGGGAGGGAAGGGAATCACCACGGCTTGTGTGTCCTTCTTCACCGGCTCATCCGATGTAATCTTCGCCGCCGTCATCTCCGCGCCGGTCATCACTTTCGTCGCGAGCTTCTCGCCAGTGTCCAAAATGTACGCCGACGGATCGGAAACGGCACTGCCTTCGCGGACGATGTTCAGATATTTGTCCGCGCCCGGCCGCGACTCCGTGTAGTCGTGATACAGGCTGAAGGCGTGCGTCTCCGGCTGTTGCAGGAAATAAACGATGTCGCGGTCCTGATGCGCGCGTTCCGAGAGTCGCCCTCGTTCCGTCTCGCCCTCGAATGGCGCCTCCCAGCTCCGCGCCTCGGTCGTAGCGTGTGGTGCGGCTTCCAGCCCCGTCTGCGCGCCCGGTTTCGCCCGCACGATCAGCGGCGCCTCGGCCGCGGTGGCGTTCATGAAGCTGATTGCGACTCGGCCATCCGGCTGCGTCAGCACCTGCGACGGCGTGTTGCAACCAACCAATTCATATCCCGCGGGCAGCACCACCTTGTTCCGCTTGATCCCCAGGGGCCGGTCGAAGACGATGGCATCACCTTCGCGAAAATAGCTCTTCGCGTCCTTGTAGGTCTTGATGATCACGACGCGGCCTTGGCCCTCGGCTGGCACGGGCCGCGCCAGCGTCACGCGAATATAGCTCGTCGCTGAATCGGCGTCGTCCATCAACGGGTCCTTTCGCGCGTCCGCTCCGCTGACGATCTCGAAATGGAGCGGCTCGCCCGTCATCGCGTCGATCACGGATTCATCGCTGGCCATGCTGCCTTTGCGAATCGGGTTGTAGAAATACTTCGCGCCCGCCGTCGTCGCCGTCACTTCGTACCAAATCTTGAAGCTTGCCGTGTCCGGCGCGAGCAATTCGTACCGCGTATACTCATCTGTCTCGGTCTGCCGCGTCGCGGCCGAAGACTGCGACGGAATTGTCGTTGCCTGTCGCGCGTTCCCCTGAGCGCAACACAACAGCAGGATCGCAACACCAAGGGGGAAAGCAGGCATCTTCTGCATTCGCAGTCTCCTTGCGGCACCGCTGGTTGCGCGCTGATTATCTTTGAATTGAACCAGAAAACAAGTTTCGCTGTCGCGCGTCTAACACCCCGGTAGCTTCCACGGAAATGGCGCTAGAATGCTGCAACTGAGGCCGCGAATGAATTTCGATCCGGCGCGCAGCTCGCTGGCCTCCTGAAGCAATGAACTATGACTCGAAAAACTCCAAGGAGAGAAACCATGACGAAGCCGCTCGCGTTCCTGGCCCTTGCATTTCTTTTGCTCGGAGCCACCGCCGTTCCCGATAAGTCACTCGCTTCGCCGATGCCGCCCGCGCATCGCGTCTCTGCTGCGCAGGATTCGGAAACCGAAACCGTTCTCTCCACTTTCCGTCCGCGCGCGGGCATGGAAGATGAACTCCTGAAAACCATGAATCAAAATTGGTCGACTCTTCACAAGCTCGGCCTCGTCCTCGACACTCCCCATCTGATTCTTCGTGGCAAGGACGATGCCGGAAAGCCTATCTTCGTCGAGATTCTTACATGGCGCGATCATGATGCAGCCGACCATGTTCCCCCCGAGGTCGAGACCATCTGGCATCACATGAATACTCTGGTCGAGCAGCGCGACGGCCATCACGGCATAGAATTTCCGGAATTCGAAATCGTTTCACCAGCGCCATGAATCTTCCTCCGCGGGTCGACCCGGTCGTCCGCGGAGCCGAAATTGGCTGCCAAATTGGTTGACGTCCCGGCCGCTCGCGCCGTTTCCCCTGCGGCGGCGGCCAAAATCGCTGTGCTATAATTCGCCCTTGCAGCACCATTCGATTCGCACTTTTCACCGCCCGGAGCTGAGCCGATGAGTTTCCAGAAGACCCAAAAGATTTGGCATAACGGCAAATTCATTGATTGGGACGACGCCAAGATCCACGTTCTCGCTCACGTCGTCAGCTACGGCTCGGCTGTTTTCGAGGGTATTCGCTGCTACACCACGCCGCAGGGTCCTGCAATTTTCCGCAATCGCGACCACATGCAGCGCCTGATCAACTCCGCCTATATCTACCGCATGGACACCGGCTTTTCCGTCGAGGAACTCGCCGAAGCGAATCTCGAACTCATCCGCGTCAACAAAGTCCCGTCGTGTTATCTGCGTCCCATCGTTCTTCGCGGTTACGGCACGGGTGGCGTTGATCCCAAGGATGCGCCCATCGAAACGTATCTCGCCTGCTGGGAGTGGGGACGCTATCTCGGCGACGAGGCCATCAAGACCGGAGTCGACGTCTGCGTCAGCTCATGGAATCGTCCCGCGCCCAACACGCTCCCCCAGATGGCCAAGGCCGCCGCGAACTATATGAATTCGCAGCTCATCCGCATGGAGGCCACCACCAACGGCTATGTCGAAGGTATCGCGCTCGATTCCAATGGCTACGTCAGCGAAGGCTCGGGCGAAAACATCTTTATCGTCTTCGACGGCACCGTCCTCACGCCTCCCCTCGCCAATTCGGCGCTGCCCGGCATTACGCGCAATTCCGTGATGGCCATCTGTCGCGATCTCGGCATTCCCGTTGCCGAGCAGATCATTCCGCGCGAGATGCTCTACATCGCCAGCGAAGTTTTCTTCTGCGGCACCGCCGCGGAAATCACGCCGATTCGCTCGATTGACCGCGTCAAAATCGGCAACGGCTCGCGCGGCCCCATCACCAAGCGCGTTCAGGACGAATTCTTCGGCATCACCAGCGGCACGAAGCCCGATCGCCACGGCTGGCTCTCGCACGCCAACGCGCCTGCGGGTGCCGCCGTCCGCTGAGCCAACTTTCACTGTTAACTTTCTATTGCGTCCGGTAAAATCCGCGCGTTCGGTTTGCGGCTTTTCCGCGAGGTTGCGTGTATCGTCTTCCTCAAAAACTGGCAGCTGAGTTCATTGGCACCTTCGCCGTCGTCGTGATCGCCTCCGGCGCCGTTTGCGTCGAGCAATCGTTCCGCGCCTCAGACCAACTCGGCATGGGGCTCCTGGGCGTCGCCCTCGCCTACGGGCTTGCCTTCGCCGTCATGGTTACCGCCGTTGCCCACATCTCGGGCGGCCACTTGAACCCCGCCGTGACCATCGGATTCTGGGTGACGAAGCGCCTCAGCACGCTGCAAAGTGTCCTCTACGCCGTCGCCCAGCTCCTGGGTGCGGGCGCCGCCGGCTACTTCCTCGTCGCCATCGTTCCGGAGGCAACGTGGCGGCCCGTTGCTCTTGGCACGCCGGATCTCGTCGGCGACTTCACGCGCTGGCACGGCATGCTGCTCGAGGCTGTCCTCACCTTCCTCGTCGTTTTCGTGTTTTTCGCTACGATCGTCGATGCCAAGGGCGCGCTCAGCAAAGTTGCCGGCTTCGCCGTTGGCCTGACTGTCTCCGTCGGGGTTCTCTTCGGCGGGCCTTTCACAGGCGGCGCCATGAATCCAGCGCGCGTTTTCGGCCCGGCTCTGGCCGCCCGCCACTTCCAGAATCACGGTGTCTTTTGGGTCGGCCCGCTGTTCGGCGGCGTCGTCGCCGGCGTGGTTTACGACCGCCTTTTCCTCCGCGACCAGCCGCCTCTCTGACCCCTGCCGTCTCGCCCGTTCCCGCGCCCCCGCGAAAGTACAGTTGCGGCTCTAGAAACCGGCCTCCCGACTTCCTTGTCGCTCCTCAGCCTGCATGCTAGCGTCGATTGAATCCTCATGCAGGGAGCCTGAGCATATGGCCGTCGCCATTGATGACCTTCTTCGCCGCGCCGTCGAACTTCGTTCTTCCGACTTGCACCTGAAAGTCGGCAACCATCCTTACACGCGCGTCGATGGCATCCTCAGTCCTCTTAGCGACGTCCCTCGCATTACGCCGGAAGAAATGCTCTCCATGGCCTTCAGCATGATGACCAACCGGCAGAAGCAGAAATTCAAAGAGACCGCCGAGCTTGATATGGCTTACGGCGTCGCCGGCCTCGGTCGTTTCCGCGTCAACGTTTTCCAGCAGCGCGGCAACGTCGGCATGGTCCTTCGCGTCATTCCCACGAAGATTCGCACCATCGAAGAACTCGAGCTTCCGCGTATTCTCGCTACGGTTTGCGAGGAGCAGCGCGGCCTGATTCTCACCACTGGCACCACCGGCTCCGGCAAGTCCACCACGCTTGCCGCGATGATCGACCGCATCAATTCGCTCCGCGCCGAGCACATCATCACCATCGAAGACCCCATCGAATACCTGCACCGCGACAAAAAAGGATTCATCAATCAGCGCGAAGTGGAAGTCGACACCGCCTCGTTCTCAACCGCGCTGCGCGCTGCCTTGCGTCAGGACCCCGACGTGGTGCTCGTCGGCGAAATGCGCGATCTGGAAACGATCTCCACCGCGCTGCTCGCGGCCGAAACTGGCCACCTGGTGCTCTCGACCTTGCACACCCTCGACGCCACCGAAACGATTCAGCGTATCATCGCGGTCTTTCCGCCGCCGGAGCAGAAGCAGATTCGCTTGCAGCTTGCTTCCACTCTCAAGGCGGTCGTCAGCCAGCGCCTGGTGCGCAAGAGCGACGGCGGAGGCCGCGTGCCTGCCGTCGAAGTGATGGTCGCCACCGGCTACATCCGCGATTGCATCATCAACCCGGACAAGACCCGCATGATTCGCGACGCCATTGCCGCCGGCACCAGCCAATACGGCATGCAGACCTTCGATCAGTCGCTCTTCGATCTCTATTCGCGCAACCTCATCACTCTCGAAGAAGCCATCATGCGCGCCTCGAATCCGGATGACTTCCGCCTCCGCGTTCAGGGCATCCGCTCTTCCGCCGACGCCGCACGCGAAGAGATGGAGCGCGCCATGACCGAATTCGAGCGCACCGGCTCCCGCTAAGGGGACCAAAAAGAAAAGAGCTCCAACTCCGGAAGCAGGCTCAGCCCCTCCGTCTTCCCATCAGTGTTTATCTGTGTTCATCTGTGGTTAAATCCTCCTATGAAGCTTCCGCGCAGGTTTTCGACCGAGCAGGACCTCTACGCCGCCTCGCTCCGCGCGCTCATGCGCCGCGCCTACTCCATCCACGAAATGAAGGACTACCTCGAGCTCCGCACTTCCGAGAAAGATCTCGTGCCGCCCGTCATCGCCCGTCTCCGCGAGCAGAATTACCTCGACGACGCCCGCTACTCCCTCGAGTATGCCCGGCGCCACACTCAATCCCGCCATCAGGGCCGCTTCCGCATCGCCCGCGAACTCCGCGCCCGCGGCGTCCCCGATAAGCACATCGAAGCCGCCCTCGACGCCATCTTTGCCGAAACCGACGAAACTGCCCTCGTCCGTAAGCGCCTCGAGCGCGCCCTCCGCGGTGCCGGCCCGCTCAATCAGCGCAAGGTCGCCTCGATCTACCGCAGCCTCCTTCGCGCCGGCTTTTCCTCGGACGTGATTCGCACCGAGCTGCGCCAGGCGACGCACGGCGATTTGCACGACCTCCCAACCGCCTCCCTCTGACCTCCACTCGCGGACGGACACCGCGTCCGCCCCGTTTGCGCCGCGTTCCCCGTGATCTTCACCCGACAACTTTTCATCCCATTGTTGACACCTCCGTTCGCCTCTCAGTAAGATTCGCGTCCAGTTAGCGGCTATTTCTGATCCACTCGGAAAAACTCAATGGGAGACCTTCGATGAAAAGGATTCTGTGGTCTTTTGTGGTTCTCTGCGCTTTCGTAGCGGCAGCCTTGGCGCCCGATGCAAGCGCCCAGGCCCAGTCTGCTGCTCCAGCGCCTGCCGCGGCGGCCGCGCCTTCCGGTGCGCCCGCGCAGCCACAAGGCCGCAAGAAGCGCGTCGCCATCTTCGACTTCGACTACGCCACCGTTCAGACTGCGTCTTCTGCGATGTTCGGCAGCAACGTTGATATCGGCAAGGGTATTTCCGACCTTCTCGTGAAGTATCTCGTCCAGGACGGCACCTACTCCGTCATCGAGCGCAAGGCGCTCGACAAAATCCTCGCCGAGCAGAACTTCTCGAACAGCGACCGCGCCAATCCCACTTCCGCCGCCAAAATCGGCAAACTTCTCGGCGTTGACGCCATCATCGTTGGCAGCATCACGCAGTTTGGAAATGAAACTCACAATACGAACATCGGCGGCGGTGGCGCCGGGCTTGGCCGCTTCGGCGTCGGCGGTTTCGGCCAGAAGAAAAGCAAGGCCATCGTCAACATCGACGCCCGCATCGTCGACATCGACACCGCCGAAATTCTCGGCGTTGCCTCCGGCCACGGCGAATCGAAGCGCGAAAGCACCAGCATGACCGGAGGCGGTGGCGGGTGGTCCGGATTCGGCGGCGGCCACGTCGACTTCGGCGCCAGCGACTTCCAACAGACCATCATCGGCGAAGCCGTCAACTTCGCGGTCAAGGACATGAGCACCGGCCTCATTGCCGACGCCTCGAAATTCGAGGCTCGCACCATCGTCGTCACTGGCCTCGTGGCTGCCGTTGACGGCGGGCAAATCGTTCTCAACGTTGGCGCCAAGGCCGGCGTCAAGGTCGGCGACCAGCTCGCGGTCGAGCGCGTCACCAAGGAGATCAAGGATCCCGCCACCGGCCAGGTGATTCGCCGCCTCGCCAATCAAATTGGCGTCGTGCGTGTCACCGACGTCGACGATATCTCCTCGGTGTGCAGCCCAGTTTCGGGCACCGACTTCAAGGTCGGCGACAGCGTAAAAACCGTTACCCAGTAGTCGCTGCCCTCGGCCGCTCAGAATCGTGGAAGCGCCTGTGCGAAGAGCGAAGCTGCCATGCGCGATATTTTGTGCGCTTGCGGTGACTTCTCTCGCATTCGCTCAGGCGCCTCCGCTCACGCGAAGCCAGCAGGAATTCCTTCACCGCCTCGTTGCCGCTGCTATCGAGCGCACGCATCACTACGTCCGCTACGATCCCGCATACGTCCGCATTCCATATCCCGGTGGTGACGTCCCGGCCGACACCGGCGTTTGCACCGACGAAATCATCCGCGCTTACCGTGCCGTTGGCGTCGATCTGCAAAAAGAGGTTCACGACGACATCACACACAATTTCTCTGCGTATCACACTTCGCGCTGGGGCCTCACTCATCCTGATCCCAATATCGACCACCGCCGCGTCCCGAATCTGATGGTCTTCTTCGCTCGCAAGGGCAAATCTCTGCCGATTACGAATCTCGCGCAGGACTATACGCCGGGCGACCTCGTCACTTGGGATCTCGGCGGCAACGTCCCTCACATCGGCATTGTGGTCGATAAGAAATCGCCTGAAACCGGCCGCTACATGATCGTCCACAACATCGGGCAGGGCCCCAGGATGGAAGACGTCCTCTTCAACTGGAAAATCACCGGCCATTACCGTTACTTCGGCCCGCGCTAGCGACCGTCGCCGCTCTGCGTTCCAGAAGAAGAACCACTCGCCCGCGAATTTTTCTCTTCGCCGTGCCTCCTTGCTAAAATTACATCTACGTCCTTGCGATGATCGCTCTTCGCCTCTTCGGCGTCTTCTTTCTCATCGGCCTCAACGCGTTCTTCGCGGCCGTCGAATTCTCGCTCGTCGCAGTTCGCCTTTCGCGCGTCCGTCAGCTCGTTGAGCAGGGCAATCCCCGAGCCCGCATCGTCGAAACTCTTCTCAGCGACCTCGGCCGCGTCGTCTCCGGCGTTCAGGTCGGCATCACGGTCACCAGCCTGCTTCTCGGCTATCTCGGCGAAATTGCGCTCGCCGGAATCATCACGCCTCTCGTCGAGATGATTCCGCGCCCCTGGGCCGCCCTCATCGCTCACGGCACTGCGTTCGTCCTGGCCTTCGGCGTCCTCACCGGACTTCAGGTCGTCCTCGGCGAGCTCGTACCGAAGAGCCTAAGCCTGGCCCGCGCCGAGCGCGTCGCCCTTCTTACCGCCCGCCCCTTCTATTGGTTCCTCAACACATTCCGCTGGGCCATCGATCTTTTCGACGGCTTTGCCGACCGCGTCGTCCGCTCCCTCGGCGTGGTCTCCGCGCAGAGCCATACCCTCGTCCGCTCCACCGAAGAGCTCCAGGTAATGGTCCAGCAGGCGCGCGACCGCGGCATCATCCCGGCCAGCGAATCGAAATTCATTCAGAACACGATCGAGCTCGGCCAGGTCCAGCTCCGTGAAATTATGATCCCGCGCCCGGACGTTCACGGTCTCCCCGTCGAATCGTCCCTCGAAGACGCCATGCGAGTTTTCGCCTCCACGCAGCGTTCGCGCCTTCCCGTGTACGAAGGCACCCTGGACCACGTCCTCGGCTTTGTCCACATCAAGGATATGATTTGGATTCTTCTCGACCGCGTCCGCAGCGCCGAGGAGCATTCGCCGCCGTCCGAATTTCATCTCCGCAACCTTTTGCGCGACGCGCTCATCGTTCCCGAAACCAAGCCCGCCAGCGAGCTTCTCCTCGAATTTCGCTCGCGCCGCACCGAACTCGCCATGGTCGTCGACGAATTCGGCAGCATTCTCGGCCTCGTCACCCTCGAGGACATCCTCGAGCAGATGGTCGGCGAAATTCACGACGAGTTCGACGTCGTCGAGCGCCCCCTCGTCCTAGCCGATGGCGGCATGATTTTCGATGGCGCCACCAACGTCCGCGACCTCGAGTCGCAGTACAATATCCCGCTGCCGGAAGATAATTCCTACGAGACCATCGGAGGCTTCGTGCTCAGCAGGCTCGGCTTCATTCCTCGCGGCGGAGAAACCTTCGAATCGGGTGGGTACCGGTTCACCGTGATGGATATGGAGCGCCGCCGCATCTCGCGCGTGAAAATCAATCCGCCTCGCGTTGCGCCTGCGGCTCCTGCTCCGCCCGCGCCTGTGCCCGAAGCCGCCGTCGCCGCCCCAGCTCCTGCGCCGCCGGTCGAATCCGCCGCCGCAGCGCCCGCCGCAAAGCCGCATCGCGCGAAGACTCCTCGAGCCCGCCGCGCAAAATGATCCGCTACCTCTCGCTGCGCTTCCTGCTCACTCTGCCCGCGCTCTGGCTGATTCTCACCATGGTTTTTCTTCTCGCCCACATCGTGCCTGGCGACCCCGTCCAGCAGATGCTCGGCGAAGGCGCTCGCCTCCAGGACCTTCAGCAGCTTCGGCATAGCCTCGGCCTTGATCTCCCCATTCCTGTTCAGTACGGCAAATATCTTGCCGGCGTCGTGCATGGCAATCTCGGTGAGTCCTTCCGCTTCCAGCAGCCCGTCCTGAAGGTTGTTCTCGAGCACTATCCCGCCACGCTCGAGCTCGCCGCATTCGCGCTTCTCGTCTGCGCCGGCATCGGCATTCCCGCCGGAATGTTTGCCGCCGAGCGTCGCGGCACCATCGCCGATCACGCGGTTGGCGTCTTCACTCTCTTCGGCCTCTCCGTCCCCAACTTCGCTCTCGGGCCTGTCCTGATCCTCATTTTTTCGGTCTTTCTCGGCTGGCTGCCCGTCTCCGGACGCGGTGGCATCTCGCATCTCGTTCTTCCGGCTATCACTCTCGGCGCCGCACTCGCCGCGATTCTCACGCGCATGGTTCGCACCTCGGTCATCGAGGAGCTTTCGAGCGACTATGTCCGCACCGCCCGCGCCAAAGGTCTACCCGAATCCACCGTCCTTTTCCGCCACGCCTTCCGCAATGCCCTCATCCCGATTCTCACCATTCTTGGACTTCAGTTCGGCACCCTGCTCGCCGGAACCATCGTCACTGAATCCATTTTCTCCTGGCCCGGCATCGGACGCCTCTCCGTCCAGGCCATCGAAGCGCGCGACTATCCGCTGTTGCAGGGCTGTATCCTTCTCATCGCCGTCTCGTATGTTCTCGTCAATTTGCTCACGGACATTGTCTACGCCTTCGTCGATCCCCGGGTGCGCCTCCAATGAAAGCCCTTCGCGAATTCATTCGTCACAGCGGTCCCGGACGTGTCGGCCTCGCCCTCAGTGTGCTTCTTCTCATCCTCGCGGTTTTCGCGCCCTGGCTCGCACACTATAGTCCGACCGCGCAGAATCTCCCGGCTCGCCTTGCTGCCCCCAGCCTCGCGCATTGGATGGGTACGGACGAGCTCGGCCGCGACATCCTCTCGCGCATCATCTACGGCGCGCGCGTTTCCATGACCGTCAGCGTCAGCGTCGTTTTCGGCGCGGGAATTATCGGCTTGGCTTTGGGCTCTCTGGCGGGCTACTTCGGTGGATGGTTCGACCGCTTTGTGAACACAATTCTCATCAACGCGTTTCTTTCGTTTCCCGGGATTCTACTTGCGATCGCCTTCGCCGCATTCTTGGGCCCCGGCATCGGCAAAGTGATTCTCGCCTTGATCGTCACCGGCTGGGCCGGCTATGCGCGTCTTGCTCGCGCTCAGGTCTTGCAGGCGAAGGAAATGGAGTACGTCCTCGCCGCGCGCTCTCTCGGCGCCTCGGACGCTCGCATCCTCATCCGCCATCTTCTCCCAAATATTTTGCAGCCCGTTCTCGTTCAGGCCACCATCGCCATGGCCGGAGCCATCCTCGCCGAATCGACTCTCAGTTTCCTCGGTGTCGGCGTTCTGGCTCCCATGCCCAGTTGGGGCGCCATGCTCAATGACGCGCGCGGCCACCTCTTCGACGCGCCTCATCTCGTCATCTTTCCCGCGCTCGCCGTCATGGTCGCCGTCCTCGCCTTCAATCTTCTCGGCGACGCCCTCCGCGACTGGATGGACCCGCGCATGCGCGCCTACCTCATCGTCACCACCCTCGCAAGGTGACCATGTCTAGGCGAATGGAAGAATGTGACCTCCGCGTCGACGCTTTCGTCGAGGCTGTCAACGCATCTCACCCTGGTCGAATCCGCGCAATTGAGAGTTTGTCTGCCGGGTTTGACCTGCTACTTGAAGAGACGACTAGCCGATTGCTGAACCGATGATCGCCTGTTCGGTTTTGCCGTTGTCGTTCTTTGAAATTTGAAATTTCAAATGGCTTTGTTGATTTCCTCACGCAAAGGCGCGCCGCTGCCCATTTTCTCGCCACGACATGCGAACTTTGTCATCCCGAGCGGAGCGTCCCGACGCTTTTTCCCGCGAAAATCGCGTCTTTTCGATTTTCGCGTCGGGACGCGCAGTCGAGGGATCTCTCTTCCAGCCTCTCGAAAACCGAGGATCTCAACAGAGCCATTTCAAATTTGAAAT
>DATJWH010000036.1:0-130892 GCA_035501415.1 Candidatus Limnocylindrales bacterium
TCCTCGGTTTTCGAGAGGCTGGAAGAGAGATCCCTCGACTGCGCGTCCCGACGCGAAAATCGAAAAGACGCGATTTTCGCGGGAAAAAGCGTCGGGACGCTCCGCTCGGGATGACAAAGTTCCCAGGTCGTGCCGAGAAAACGGGCAGCGGCGCGCCTTTGCGTGAGGAAATCAACAAAGCCAATTCGAATTTGAAATTTCAAAGAGAACCGGGCCGAACAGCATGTGAGAAAGGCGGCTCTGCCGCCCCTGAAGGGGCTCCGAGTGTCGCATCAAAGGATCCCTTCCCACGGCTTACGCCGTGGGCCACATTCTGAAGAATTTGCGGGAGCCGCGCACGCTTTGCGAGAAGCAGAAGCACAAAGGGATGCGGCATCCGAAAAACCTACAACTCAATCTTCGCCCAGGCGATGCCCGCGAGCCTACTTCTTCGCATTTCAAATTTCAAATTTGAAATTTCAAAGACGACCGGGCCGAACAACATGTGAGGAAAACAGCTCTGTCGCCCCTGAAGGGGCTCTGAGTCTCACCTGAGGATTCCGTTCCCACGGCTTACGCCGTGGGCCACATTCTGAAGAATTGCGGGAGGCTCGCACGCTTTGCGAGAGGCAGAAGCGCAAAGGGATGCGGCATCCGAAAAATCCACAGCAAAGCTTCAGCTTCAGGGGCTAAAGCCCCCTGCGTTTTTGAACAGTTACGGCGGGACTGAAGTCCCGCCCTCCTGAACCACGGTTACGAGATGCCCTCTTTGAATTTCAAAGCGAACCGGGCCCAACAGTGCGCTGACTTCGATCAGGGAAAGCAGATCCCTCGCCGCCGTTCGCCGAGTGCGGGCGACCGGGCTCGGGATGACAAATTTCGCGAGGTTTCCTGACTCAACATGGGTCAGCGCGCGGCGAGAGCGGAGCGGCCGGGAAAGCGGGCCGAGCTGCCGAGTTCCTCCTCGATGCGGAGGAGCTGATTGTATTTGGCGATGCGATCGGTGCGCGAGGCGGAGCCGGTCTTGATCTGGCCGGTACCCATGGCGACGACGAAATCGGCGATGAAGGGATCTTCGGTTTCGCCGGAGCGATGGGAAACGACGGCGGTATATCCGGCGCTGCGCGCGATTTCGACGGCCTCGATGGTTTCCGTGACGGTGCCAATCTGATTGAGCTTGATCAGGATGGAGTTGGCGACGCCTTCCTTGATGCCGCGAGCGAAGATTTTAGGATTCGTGACAAAGATGTCGTCGCCGACGAGCTGGAGTTTTTTTCCTACGTCGCGCGTTAGAATTTTCCAGCCGTCCCAATCGTCCTCGGACATGCCGTCCTCGAGAGAAACGATCGGATACTGGCGCACCCAGCCCTCCCAAAAGGCGGCCATCTGCTCGGGCGTGCGGGCGGATTTGTCGGATTTCTTGAAGACGTATTTTTTCGAGGCTTTGTCGTAGAACTCGCTGGCGGCGGGGTCGACGGCGATGGCGACCTGGTCGCCGGGCTTGTACCCGGCAGCGTTGATGGCTTCGAGAACGCGCTCGAGGGCTTCCTCGTTGGATTTGAGATTGGGAGCGAAGCCACCTTCATCGCCGACGGCAGTGGAGTAGCCGTTTTTCTTGAGGACGGCTTTCAAATTGTGGAAGACCTCGACGCCCCAGCGAAGGGCTTCGCGAAAACTGGGAGCGCCAACGGGCATGACCATGAATTCCTGAACGTCGACGGAGTTATCGGCGTGAGCGCCGCCATTGAGAATGTTCATCATGGGAACGGGGAGCGTGTTGGCGGAGGAGTCCGTGGCATAGCGCGAAAGATATTTGTAGAGCGGCACTTTCGCGGCAGCGGCGGCGGCACGAGCGGCGGCCATGGAAACGGCGAGAATGGCGTTGGCGCCGAGATTGGATTTGGTGGGAGTGGAGTCGGCGTCGATCATGCGGCGGTCGAGGGCGGTCTGGTCGGAGGCGTCGAGACCGGCGACGGACTTGGCGATGATGTTGTTCACATTGGCGACGGCTTTCTGCACGCCTTTGCCGAGATAGCGGGATTTGTCGCCGTCGCGCAACTCGATGGCTTCGAGCTCGCCGGTGGAGGCGCCGGAAGGAACCGCGGCGCGGCCGAATGCGCCGCCTTCGAGGCGAACATCGGCTTCGACGGTAGGATTGCCGCGCGAATCGAGAATTTCGCGGGCGTGAACGGATGCGATCTTCGTGGACATGTTTTCTCCTCGAGGGCAGAAGCAAAAAGCCTCAGGTCTGAAGACCTGAGCTACAGGGCAAATCACGAAAACCAAAAGCCGAACCGGCAAAACCCAAAAGCCTCAGGTCTAAAGACCTGAGCTACAGGCACGAAAAAATCGCCTCAGCGGCTGAAGCCGCGGTGATTCGGGGCGGTAACGGCACGGCTGAAGCCGTGCCCTGACGCTACATCGCATCGCGAGGCCCGAAACCCTCAGAAAGCCTCAGATCTGAACATCTGAGCTACAGGCACATCACGAAAACCAAAAGCCGAACCGGCAAAACCCAAGAGCCTCAGGTCTAAAGACCTGAGCTACAGACCCGAAAGAATCGCCTCAGCGGCTTAAGCCGCGGTGATTCGGGGGCGTAACGGCACGGCTGAAGCCGTGCCCTGACGCTACATCCGCATCGCGAGGCCCGAAACGCTCAGAAAGCCTCAGGTCTGAAGACCGGAGCTACAGACCGGAGCTACAGAGCTGCGCCAAGAGCGGCGACAGGCTTCTTCGCGAGCAGAAGCCAAACAGAGAAGTCTACGGGAAATGTTTCGCCGGGCCAAGGGCGGCGAAAGCGGTCTTCAAGGCCGCGCCAGTAAGAATCGGGATCAGAAAGAGAGCGGGAGTAAGCGGCACCGAAGGAAGTGGAGCGGCAGAACCCCGCAAGACCGGCCGGAGAAAGATTCAGGGTATGCGGGATTTTGGCGTCGTCGAGGACAACCAGACTTCCGAGGCAGGCGCCCAAAGTTTCCAGGAAAGCGCGAGCGCTTTCGGAAGAGTTCGTGAAGTTCAGACGCGAATCGCGGAACTGATTCCAGCGTTCGTCAAATTCATGCCGGATGACTTCGCGAATCGGCGGAGGAGTGCGAGGAAACCGGCCGCCACAAACCGCGAGGATTCCGCCGGGACGAAGCCAGGATTCGGCATTCGCGATGACGCGGCCGGCGTCCATCCAGTGGAGGGCGGAGGCGATCGCTATCAAATCAACAGTGGATGGAGGCTGCGCAAAGCCTTCCGCTGCGGCCGTGCGAACGATTGCGCGAGGAACGGCTTCGCGGAGTTTGTCGCTCATGAGCGGATCCGGCTCAACGGCAATGACTTCGGCGAAATGCTCAACGAGGACACGAGTGACCTTGCCCGTTCCAGCTCCGAGATCCATTGCGCGATTGCGGCGGGAGGACGGGACGGCGTCGAGGATTTTGGCGAAGAGTTCGGGCGGATATTCCGGGCGAAAGGACTCGTAATCATTCGCGGCGGAACCGAAGCGGGGTTCGAAGGTCATAAGGCGGGAACCGAAAGCAGACGCGGAGCATGCCGCTTTGGAGAAACGAGACCGCTATTCGGGCTCCTCGATCATGGATTCGGGGCGGACGACGACGACAACGCCACCATCGGAGACGGAGTAGCGGGCGCGGTCGGCTTCAAGATCGTGGCCGATGACGGTGCCTTCGGGAAGAGTGACGTGGCGATCGATGATGGCGCGGCGGATGCGGCTTCGGCGTCCGACATTCACGTGATTGAAGATGATGGAATCTTCGACTTCGGCGTAGCTATTCACGCGAACGTCGTAGCCGAGAACGGATTGCGAGACGCGCCCGCCGGAAACGATGGAGCCGCCGCAAACGATGGAATCGACGGCGGTGCCGGTGCGCTGGGGATCGGCGAAGACGAATTTGGCGGGCGGATACTGCTGCTGCCAGGTGTTGAGCGGCCAGCTCTTGTCGTACAGATTGAAGACCGGCGAAACGGCGCAGAGATCGAGATTGGCTTCGAAGTAGGCGTCGATGGTGCCGACGTCGCGCCAGTAGGAAGTCTCCTTTTTATTTTCGTCGCGGAAATTGTAGGCAAAGACGCGATGCTTATCGATGATGCGCGGAAGAATGTCCTTGCCGAAGTCGTGGGCGGAAGCGGGATTTTCGGCGTCGTCGATGAGGATGGGAACGAGAAGCTGCGTGTTGAAGAGGTAGACGCCCATGGAGGCGTTGACCTTGTCGGGATGAACGGGCGAGCGCTTGGGATTGGCGGGCTTCTCCTCGAAGCCGACGATGCGCCAGTTTGCGTCGGTTTCGATGACGCCGAACTGCTTCGCGGCGGCTGCGGCGTCGACTTCGATGGTCGCGACGGTGACGTCGGCGCCGGAATCGGAGTGCTGCTCCAGCATCTTCTGGTAATTCATTTTGTAGATGTGGTCGCCGGAAAGAATGAAGACGTGATTGGACTGCTCGCTGCCGATGGAATAGATGTTCTGGTAGACGGCGTCAGCCGTGCCGCGATACCAGTGCTGGGAAACGCGCATCTGCGGAGGAAGAACTTCGATGAAATCGCCGATGCCCATGAGGACGGACCATCCGCGGCGGACGTGGCGATTGAGGCTGAGCGCCTTGTACTGAGTGAGGACAAAGACGCGGCGGAGGTCGCTATTGAGGCAGTTGGAAAGCGTGATGTCGATGATGCGATAGACGCCGCCGAAGGGTACGGCGGGCTTGGCGCGGTCGCGAGTCAAAGGCCAAAGGCGCTCGCCCTGGCCTCCGGCCAGAAGAACGCCGATCGCGTTGCGCATCGAAGGCATAGCGGCTCCTGAGAATCGATTCGCGCCCTCATTGTATCAGCAAGTTACGCCCGGGAAGGGCGGCGGAAGAAGTCGCGCGGAGATCGGAGACCCGAGGATTACCAAAATGATACCGTCGACGGGCGGCGAACGGGAGCGGGCCACTTTGAGCTTGACTTAGAGGGAGGCCTCCGATAGAAGAAGTGGGCAATTGCCGGTTTGGCTGTGAACCGGTAAACTGGTTGAACCCATCAATCCAACAAAATTGAAAAAGGGGAACGGGGGTGAATACGCGTGGCAGAAGTTGTAATTCAAGAAGGTGAGTCTTTGGAGAACGCTCTCCGCCGCTTCAAACGGAAGGTGCAGTCGGAAGACATCATCAAAGAAATCAAGAAGCACAGCTACTACATGAAGCCGGGGGAGAAGCGTCGAGCCAAGGAAGCCCTTTCGCGTAAGCGTCTCCGTAAAAAGCAGCGGCGTGAGCAGGATTAGGCGACCGACTCAAGCAAACGATCCCCGACAGCTTCGTGCCAGCCGGCAAGCGGGCGTGAGGAGCATTGCGGCGCGACTCGCTTGGCGCAGACTTCGAGGTTTGGAAGAGCAAACCGCGGAGAGCGGCTTGGCATTTTCGGATTCAGGGTTTGCGGGCTGCGACAGCACGGCCTATGCAAATCCTGAAATCCGAGCTGTACCGCTGCCAGTTCTGTCCCCAGCACGGTTCCGGAGCGGCCTATGGAATACCACGATAAGGTCCTGAAGTGCAGCGACTGCGGCGCGGAATTTGTTTTCACCGCGGGCGAACAGATGTTCTTCGCCGACAAGGGCTTCAAGAACGAACCGAAGCGTTGCAAGGCGTGCAAGGCGAATCGGGCGCCGGGCAACGGATCGGGAGCTGCCGCGGTGCAGCGGGTTGAAACGAAGACGGTCTGCTCGCAGTGCGGGAAAGAGACGACGGTTCCGTTCAAGCCAACGCAGGGGCGTCCGGTGTACTGCCGTGAGTGCTTTCAGCAGCGGCGGACGATGGGCGCCAGCGCAGCCGTATAGCCGGCGAGAAGCCGGCCGGGAGTGATTCCCGGGAAAGTCCACCACGTCCCGTCTCGTTCGGAGACGGGCTCCTTCCGTGTGCGTCCGCGTAGTCCGCTTCGTCCACCTCGAATTCAGGCAGCGCGGGAAGTTGAGGCGGGCACGATCTCTCGAAACGCGGCGGCGAATTGCTCGACTTCCGCTTGCGTGCCCATGCTGATACGCAGGTAATTGGGCAACGAGGGAAAGCGGCGGCCGACGAGGATCTTGCGCTCGCGGAACTTGTCGACGAGCGGGCCAACGTCACCTCCGGCTTCGACCATGACGAAGTTGGCTTGCGAGGGGATGAACTTGTGGCCGTCCTTTGCGACCTGATCGCAGAGCCATTGGCGCGTGGCGTTCATCTTGCGGGCGCAATCCTTGATGTAGTCCTGATCCGAGAGGCTGCCGTGCGCGGCGGCGAGGACGGCGCAGTTGCCGTTGAAAGGCTGAAGATTGTAGGGGCGCATGGCTTCGATATTTTCTTTCGAGCCAACGGCGTAACCGAGACGCATGCCCGCCATGCCGTAAACCTTCGAGAAAGTGCGAGCGACGACGACGTTGGGATGGCTGGCGATGAAGTCGATGGCGGTGCCGTAGGAGGGATCGTCAGCAAAGTGGAAATAGGCTTCGTCGACGAGGATGACGGCGGAGGACGGAACACGGTCGACGAAGGCGGAGAGCTCGTCGCGGCTGACGATGGTGCCCGTGGGATTGTTGGGATTACAGACGTAGACGAGTCCGGTCTTCGAGGTACAGGCGGCGGCCATCTTGTTAAGGTCGTGGCGATAGTCGGAAGTGAGGGGGACTTTGATGACGTCGCCGTGCGAGGCGTTGACGTATTCCACGACGGCTTCGAAGGTGGGTTCGGCAACGACGAGGTTCTTGCCGGGGCCGAGGAAGGCTTCGTCGGCGATGCAGAGAATTTCGGTGGAGCCGCAGCCGAGCGTGATGTTCTCGCGCTTGACTCCGTGAATCTGCGCGAGTGAATCGAGCATCTGGAAATAGAGCATGTCCGGATAGCGGGCGGCGGTGTGGCCGCAGGTAGCCAACGCCTGAAGCGCCTTCGGCGAAGGGCCGTAGGGACTTTCGTTGAAATTGAGGTGAATGGCGCCCTCTGGAACAGGCTGTTCGTGGCGAGCGCCAGCTTGCGCGGCGCGAAGGTAAGGAGCGGAAACGGCGACTGCGAGGGACTGGCCGATCACTCGGGAAAAATCGCGGCGAGAAAAGAGCGGACGCTGCATGTCAAACCTCCAGGCGGTGATTTCGGCGGAATCATACCGCCAGGAGTGCGAAGGAACAAGGATTCTCAGAGGTGGAGGAGGGTCGCGATGGATGAGAAGAAGCTTCGGGAGCAACTGCGGAAGGGATTGAGCTGGGGCGAAGCGCATGTGGCGTGGAAGGCGGCTGTGGCGGGAGTGCCCGCGAAGTTGCGCGGAGCGAAGCCGGAGGGCGTGCCGCATTCGCTTTGGGAGCTGCTGGAGCACACGCGAATCGCGCAATGGGACATCCTGGAATTTTCGCGGAACGCGAAACACGTATCGCCGGATTTCCCGGAGGGCTATTGGCCGGCGAGCGCCGCTCCTCCGAATGATGCAGCGTGGGATAAGAGCGTGAAGGATTTCGAGCGTGACACGGAGACGTTCGAAAAGCTCGTTGCGGATCCCAAGACGGATTTGCTGACGCCGATCGCGCACGGTTCGGGGCAGACAATTCTGCGCGAGGCTTTGCTTGCCGCGGACCACAATGCGTATCACCTAGGCCAGTTCGTCCTGGTGCGGAAAATGCTGGGAGATTGGAAAGGAAGCTGAAGGTCGTGGCGGTCCTCGCGGTGAAAGCACCCCAGCCGCTATAATAATAGGGAGCGATCAAAGGAGTTTTCGTGGCAAGGCAACAGGCAATCGTGGAATCGTCCGCGACAAAGGAAGGGCGCGAGCAGGTGTGGGACGCTTTTCGTCGATGGGGATACCTGCAGGCGAACCTCGATCCGCTGGGGGACCTGGAACCGCTCGCGATGCCGGAGATGGACGTGACGGGCGCGGATGCGGAAGAGGCGCGCCGATTTTATTGCGGCACTATTGGCGCGGAGTTTATGCACATCCCGGATCGGGCGCGACGATTGTGGGTGCAGGAGCGGATGGAGTCGGAGGCCGTAGCGCCGGACCGGGCGCGCATCCTGGAACGGCTGGTGCGGGCGGACGTCTTCGAGCAGGTTCTTCAGACGAGGTATCTGGGCACGAAGCGATATTCGCTCGAGGGCGAGGCATCGCTGTTGCCTCTGCTGGATTCGATTCTGAACGCAGCGTCGGAACAGGGAGCGGAGCAGGCCGTGATGGCGATGAGCCACCGCGGGCGGCTCAACGTGATGGTTCACATCGTGGGGCGCGACCCGGCGGAGGTGTTCGCACGATTTGAGGATGTGGATCCGCGAAGCGTGCTGGGCGGTGGCGACGTGAAGTATCACATGGGTGCGACGGGAGAATTTCCCGCGGCGGACGGACGGAAACTCGGGATTCACCTCGTGTCGAATCCGAGCCATCTGGAGGCAGTGGATCCTGTGGCGATGGGCCGCGCGCGCGCGAAGCAAACCCGGCGAGGAGAAACAGGAAGGCGTGAGGTGGTCCCCATCCTGATGCACGGCGACGCCGCGTTCGCAGGACAAGGAATCTGGGCGGAGACGCTGAACATGGCGCTGACCCAGGGATTTACGGTCGGAGGATCGATCAGCATCATCGTAAACAACCTGATCGGATTCACGACGACGCCGCGCGATTCGCAATCGTCGCGATTCTCGTCCGATTTGGCGAAACGGCTGGCGATTCCCATTTTTCACGTGAATTCGGAGGATCCGGACGCGGTGGTACGCGTGGGCCGGATGGCGCTGGAATATCGATACGAGTTCGGGACTCCCGCGGTGATCGATTTGATCGGGTATCGCAAGCACGGCCACAGTGAAGTGGACGACCCAACGATCACGCAGCCACTGCGATATCGAAAGATCGAATCGCATCCTCCTATCTGGGAGACGTACGCGAAACAGATTGGCGTCGACCCGCAGCCGATCATCCGGGGCGTGCACGAAGAACTCGACGCGGCCCAAAAGCGGGCGATCGAGCTTGAGAAAAATCCTCCAATGCGGCAATTGCCTGATTACTGGAGCCGTTTTCAGGGCGGCCGCTACAAGGCGTCGTTTGAAGTGGCGACGGGAATCGCAGAGGAGGAACTGACGTCGATCGGTGACGAGATCGTGCGGTATCCCGACGGATACCACATTCATCCCAAGGTGAAGAAGCTGCTCGAACAGCGCCAGGAAATGGCGCATGGAAAGCGGGCGATCGATTTCGGAATGGCGGAAGCGCTCGCCTTCGGCTCGCTTCTGAAAAGCGGCGTGCCGGTGCGGCTGACGGGCCAAGACAGCCAGCGAGGAACGTTCAACCAGCGACACGCGGCGCTGATCGACGTCGAAACGGAACAGGAGTTTGTACCACTCGAGCGGCTGGCGAAAGAACCGGCATGGTTCGAAATCTACAATTCGACGCTGTCAGAGGCGTCGGTGCTGGGATTCGAATACGGATTCAGCCGGGATTTCCCCGAGGCGCTCGTGCTGTGGGAAGCGCAGTTCGGCGATTTCGTGAACGGCGCGCAGATTATCATCGACCAATTCATTTCGTCGGGCGAGGACAAGTGGAACCTGCTCTCGGGAGTGGTGCTGCTTCTGCCGCACGGATACGAAGGGCAAGGTCCGGAGCACTCAAGCGCGCGCATCGAGCGATTTCTGCAACTGGCGGCGCGGGACAACATTCAAATCTGCCAGCCTTCGACCGCGGCGCAGTATTTTCATCTGCTGCGGCGACAGGCTCTTAGAACCTGGCGAAAGCCGCTGGTAGTGTTCACGCCGAAGAGCATGCTGCGACATCCAGCCGCGTCTTCGAAACCTGCGGATTTCGCCGCGACGCGATTCCAAAACGTAATTCCGGACCCGGGTGACGGATCGGCGCGACGCGTATTATTGTGCACGGGGAAGATCGGCCACGAACTGGCAGCCGAGAAAAAGCGCCGCAAGGACACTTCGACGGCGATCGTGTTTCTCGAGCAGCTTTATCCGCTGCCGGAAGCCGAGTTGTCGGCGGAAATGGACCGGCACGCGAACGCGAGAGAGTTTGTCTGGGTTCAAGAGGAGCCGGCGAACATGGGCGCGCTGGCATTCCTGATGCCGCGGCTCGAGCGGCTGGCTCGCGGCCGCGCTGTGCTTTCCGTGAAGCGGTCAGCGAGCGCAAGTCCCGCGACGGGCTCGCACAAGGCGCACGAGCTGGAACAAAAGACTCTCCTC
The DNA here is from genome assembly GCA_035501415.1 of Candidatus Limnocylindrales bacterium. Lineage (GTDB taxonomy): Bacteria > Acidobacteriota > Terriglobia > Acidiferrales > UBA7541 > Palsa-295. The sequence continues at coordinate 10,143 of DATJWH010000036.1, forward strand.
ACAGTTGCGTTCGGGGCGGCAAACAAACCCTGAGGCAGTGCCGACCTTGGCCGTGGCCGAAATCTTCCCTGACCGTTCGCTCTTCTACTTATAGGAAATGATGACGCTCATGGGCCCCATCGGCAGAGGCCGGAGCTCGCTCCGCGAGAAGCCGGCATTTTGAAACATGCGCTCGTACTCGGAGAAGGTGTAGGCGTCGCCGCCGGGAGTGGTGCCGAGCATGATCAGGCTGAAGCTGGCCGCTCGCGGCGGCGTTAGGCGATCTTCATTGGGGATGAACCCGACCATGACGACGCGACCGCCGGGGGCGGAGGCGGCGTGAAGCTTGCGTAGAAGGCGCTCGTTGGATTGGCGGTCAAAGAGCTGCAGGAAATTGGCGACAATTATCAGATCGTAGTTCGAACCCAGATCCACTTCGAACGCGTCTCCTGGCAGAACGCGAAAGCGCGAGGCGACGCCCGCCGTCTTGGCATTTTCCTTCGCCAACTCGAGCACGTTGGGCCAGTCGGAAGCGTAAACCTCCACGTTCGGATTGCGCTTCGCGAGCGCGATGCCGAACATGCCGTGGCCTGCCGCGATGTCCAAGAGTTTCTTGCCGGCATTTTCCGCTCCGATCATTCCAGCGACGGCCTCCGCGACGGGGCTCTGCATCGGCACCATCGAACGCGCAAATTCGACCCAAACGGGATCGTCGGGAGCACCGCGCTGCGCGTCGTCAGGCGAATAACCCTTCCGAATCGTGTCGGCGAGACTCCGGAAGGGATCGACCATCTGCGGAAGCGCCATGAAGCCAACCATCGAAGCCACGCAGGCCGGAGAGCGGCGGTCGAGGAACATGGCGGAGTCCGGCGAGAGGACGTACTGCGAGCCTTGCTTGCGGAGGAGGCCGATGATGGCGAGGTTGTCGCAGAGAATGCGAATGCCACGCTCGGTGGCGTTGCAGCGTTTGGCTAGCGAGGCTGCGGTATCCGCTCCTTCGCCGATTGCGGTGAAGACGTCGAGTTCGATGGCAGCCTTTAGAGCGGCTGTGCGCTGATGAGCGTTCAGTGTGTCGAAAATGAGCTCGGGTGTTGGCCGAGACGACGGTGATTGCTGGCTCATCGCTAGTATCTTGCCTCCGATGGGGTGGTAGTGCCTCGCATTTTGCTCTGTGCGGGGCCGCAAGGCAATGTCGAATTCCAGAATCTTCTTGGGAGAAAGCAGAGCTTCGCATACATTTTCAGCGGCGGGGCGCTGTGCTTGGATCGAATCGAGGTGGAACGAGATGCGAATCGAACCATTCGAACTCGAACGCTGGCAATCGGTGTGGGAGAACAAGGTCGAACTCAATATTTCCGAGAGCGGAGTGCATCCGCTGACGACGGCGGAACTGGCGGGAGATCGAGAAGCGCTGGAGAACATTCTGGCGCGGCCGCTGGGTTATCCGCAAACGAATGGGAGCGAGGAACTTCGCGCGCGCGTCGCTGAGTTGTATCCGGGAGCGGGCGCTGAAAACGTTCTGATGACGTGCGGCGGATCGGAAGCGAATTTCGTCTCGACCTGGGCGCTGCTGGAAGCCGGCGACGAAGTGGTTTTCATGATGCCGAATTACATGCAGGTGGCGGGAGTGGCACGCGCGTTTGGCGCGACGGTGAAGCCGCTGTGGCTGCGCGCCGAGCTGGGATGGGGAATCGATACCGACGAATTGCGGCGTCTGGTGAGCCCGAAGACGCGGCTGATCGCGATCTGCAACCCCAACAACCCGACGGGAGCGGTGCTGAGTGATGCGGAGCGGGACGCCGTCGTCTCGGTGGCTGCAAGAGCCGGCGCGTGGATTTTGGCAGATGAGATTTACCGCGGCGCTGAATTCGACGGACGCCTGACGCCGACGTTCTGGGGCAGCTACGAGCGCGTTCTGTGTACGGCTGGGCTTTCGAAGTCGTTCGCGCTGCCCGGGCTGCGAACCGGCTGGGTGGTGGGACCGGCGGAGATGGTCGAACGGCTTTGGGGCTATCACGACTACACGAGCATTGCGCCAACGGTGCTGACGGACCGGCTGGCGTCGATCGCGCTCGAGCCAAAGCGCCGGGAATGGATCTGGAATCGCACGCGAAAAATCCTCGCGGCGAATTATCCGGTGCTGAAGACGTGGCTCGATGCGCACGGACACAGGTTCTCGCACATCGCTCCGAAGGCGGGCGCGATCGCGTGGGCCGGCCTGCGCGCGGGAGAGAATTCCGCGCAGATGGCGGAGGAGTTGCGGGCCAAGAAGAGCGTGCTGCTGGTCGCGGGGGAACAGCTGGGGATGGAGTCGCACATCCGCATCGGTTTTGGCGGAGATATGGTTCATTTAAGCGCGGCGCTGGCGCGAATCGACGACTGGATGGCGGAAACGCGAGGGACGGCGGCAGCGGCGAACTGAATTCGCGGAGGGGATTCGCGACGGCCCGGTCGAGGAGGCCGGAGCAAAGCTCCGGCCTCCGAACGGCGCGGGGGAAACGTTAGTGATCGCCGCAGCACGAGGAAGCCGTGGATTTCGCCGCGGGCGGAGCGGCTGATTGCGAGCTCTGCGGCGCAGACGAAACGGGCGACGACGCCGTTGAGCCGCCAAAATAGTTGGCCGGATAGCGGTCGTGATGGCGGACCCAAGCCATCGGGTACGGAGTGATTCCCTCCTCGTTGCGTCCCTTGGGCGTGATGTCGAGGTAATTGTAGGCGTTCAGTCCCTGCTCGAGGCCGCGAGCGTAGGTCGAATAGGTGTGGAAGACGTTGCCGGCATCATCCTTGTAGAAGACGCTCGCGCCCGGACCTTCATCTTTCGGAAACGAATTGATTCCGTAGTTGTAGTACATCTTGCCCGGCTCGAGCTCTTCCTTCGTGAAGGAGACGTGGAAATCGTAGTTGAACTCGGAGCCGAACGACGAGAACCAGCGGAAGCGCCACCCCATGCGGTTCTGAAATTCCTGAATTTTGGCGAAGGGAGCGCGAGAGACAGCGACAAGCGTAACGTCGCGCTGCGCAAGATGCATCACGGAGCTGTCGAAACTGTCGGCGAGGAACGAGCAGCTCGGGCAGCCTTCCTGCCAATCGGGGCCGAACATGAAGTGATAGATGATGAGCTGGCTGCGGCCGTCGAAGAGATCCGCGAGTGGAACTTTTCCGCTGGGGCCTTCGAAAACGTAGGACTTCTCGACCTTCACCCATGGAAGGTTGCGGCGCTCGCCAGCAAGAGCGTCGCGGCGGCGCGTGAGATCTTTTTCTTTGGCCAGCAGCTCTTTGCGGGCTGCGAGCCATTCGGATTGCGAGACAACTTTCGGACTTGCGACTGCGGCGTTCGTCATGATGACTTCTCCTTTGTATTCGCGTTCAATGCAAATTTCTTGGCGGCGCGTTTCGAGTGAACAATCTTCGCGGCAAGGACGGCCAACCCGCCCGTCGAGCCGGCGCTCGTTGCGATCAGAGCGGCGCTTGCGATGCATGCGGGGCACATTGCTTAATTCCCTCCCCTTTCTCCGCGGCTACTGAATCGCGGCTTTCCCGGTTCGCAGTTGTTCGGCGTGCGACTGGATGCGCGCGAGAAGCGAACCCCACCCGGTGCGGACGCCTTTGCGATGATCGTCTGAAATAATTCCGAAGGCGTAGTGGTGGAAGGCGATGAGCGTGCCGCCCTCAAATTCGGCGAGACGATATTGCACGTTCGAAACGGCGGCGTACGACATGAACAGCGGACCGCAGATTTCGATCAGCGTGGGGCGCTTGATGGCCTGGACGTGGCCCCAGAGGTGGCCGTTGCCGTCGCCGAGATCGCGGAACCAACGCCCGCCGGGCCACGGCTCGATTTTCATCGGCATGGGCGTGCCGTCGGGATGCGCGTTCGCCGGGCCCATCTCCTCGAGAATCGCCGCGAAGGTTGCATCGAGGGACGCGCGAACGCGCACCTCCTGCGTGATGTTAAGCGTTAGATCCTCCAACGGTACTGCTGTACGAGCGATGTTCATTTGCATTCCTCCTTGGAATTGAAATTCGGTGGCCGAAATCATTGGCCGTTCCCGTCGTGCTTCTTTTTTTCCTTCTGTTCGGCCCGCTCCTTGATGCGGAGCAATTGGCTGGTCCAGAAGCGCTTGAAGGTCTCCGCCCATTCATGGAGCGGCCGAATCGCCTCGGCGTTTGTGCGATAGAGCATGTGTCGGCCGTCGCGACGGACGGTCACCAGGCCAACATCCTTCAGGACGCGCAGGTGCTTGGAGACGGAAGGCTGCTCGAGGCTGAGCGCGTCGACGATCTCACCGACGGAGCGCTCGTCGAACGCCAGGAACGTGAGGATGTCGCGGCGGCGCGGCTCGGCGACGGCGTTGAAGGCGTCAGAAGTGGTAGCAGCTCTCGGCATGGGAGGATAATACATTCCCATATGGGAATATGTCAAGTGGAATTTTCCACCTTCGAAGCCCCCGGAGAAATACTGGTTTTGAGGGGATCAGTTTCGCTGCTGGAGAGAAATCACCGCAAGCACCGAGAAAACAAGGAGAACAACTCCGAGCGCCCGAAGGAGCCACATTGTAATGGCCGTGTTCGACGCGAGCATTCGAGCGTCAGGCGGTGGACTGAAAAGGTCGTGTCGGGCGCGGAGCCGCGAGGTCCACGCGTTGTAGCGGACGGAGAGTCGCTCTGAGTAAAGCAAGAGAATCGTACCGAACAAGGCTGCGTTGCCGGAGATAACGGTCAAAAGGGTCTTGCTCATGAGAGGGGCTGCGGTCTGGCCGAGGCGGTGTTGGCACGAACACGCAGCGAGTGTAAATCGGAATGCTTCGATCAAAACTATTCGTAGCGCAGGGCGACGAGCGGATCAACTCGCGTCGCGCGGCGCGCCGGGACATAGCACGCGAGGAGCGCAACAACGAGCAGAAGTACAGCGGAACCGACGAGCGTGACGGGATCGCCTGGCTTGACGTCGTACAGCATGCTGGTGACGAAGCGCATGATGCCGAACGAGGCGGCAATGCCAACCAAAATCCCAACAACGGCCAGAGCGATTCCGCGGGAGACAACATCCAGGAGAACATCTCGGGTTTGCGCCCCAAGAGCTCTGCGGATACCAATTTCCCGGGACCGGCGGGCGACTTCGTAGGAAAGCAAACCGTAAAGGCCCAGGCAGGCGAGGACCATCGCAAGAAAACCGAAGAGGCCCGAGAGCCGTGCGATGAGCCGCTCCTGAAAGAGCATTTCGTCCACCCATTGGGACTCAGTCTTGACGTCGACAACTGGAAGATCGAATCCGGATTGCTTCAGAACGTCGCGAGCGGAAGAGATCACAGCGCGGGGATCGCCAGCGGTGCGGATCTCGAACGTGCCTTCCGTTGGAGCCGGCCTGTAAAACATGGGGGCAAGTGCGCGCCGAAGATCATCGTACTTGGCATCGTGGACGACCCCGACGATTTGCCAGCCGGGGTCGGCGCACTTGTTTGGATTGTCGTCCTCAGGATGCTCGCCGCCGCCGAACCGCTGGCCGATCGGATACTGGTTCGGGAAGAAGGCGTGAAGAAAGGACTCGTTGACGATGGCGGCAACCGGAGTGCCCGCCTTCGAAGCATTCGTGCAGCGCTCGTTGGGCTCCCGAGCCGCCGCGACATATTCATCTGGCTCGAAATCGCGGCCGGTGACGATCGGCATCCGCATCGTGGCAAAGAAGCCGGGACCGACGTTCAGGACATCAGACTGGGTCTCTTTCTCACTTGGATTGCCGTGGAGATGAAACCCCGTGCTCGAGCTGCTGCCGCTGAGCAGCGGCGATTCCGAATAGGTGGCAGATTCAACGCCGGGCATTTGGCTGAATCGGTCGCGAAGCTCACGATAGAAATCGCCGAGGCGCCTGCCATGGAATTCAGTCAGCGTGGCGTCGATGCCGAAGGTGAGGACGTTCGAAACGTCGAAGCCCGGATCGACGCTGCGCAGGTTCTGGAGCGTGTGCACGAAAAGGCCGGTACCGACCAGGACGATCACCGTAAGCGCCACTTGCGCGACGACCAGCGCGTTGCCGGAATTGAACCAACCGCGCCCGGGATCGCTGCAACCCGAGAATTTGCCGCCTTCCTTCAGCGCGGGCGTCAGGTCGACCCGCATGGAGCGCAGGGCCGGGACCAAGCCGAACAGGATTCCCGTGATCATCGAAGCTGCGAGCGTAAAGGCGAGAACGCGAAAGTCGAGCTCGGCCGTAAACCCGGTGGCGTGCGAATACGTGCTGGTGAGAAACGCAAGCAGAACGCGGGCGCTCCACAAAGCGATGGCGATTCCTAGGAGGCCTCCGGCTCCGGCGATGATGACACTCTCGGTAAGAAGCTGGCGCACAATTCGGGCGCGACCGGCGCCGATCGCGAGTCGGACAGCGATTTCCTTCTGGCGCGAAGCAGCGCGCGCAAGCATCAGCCCGGCGACGTTCGCGCAAGCCACGAGCAGGAGGATGCCGACGGCGAGCATGAGAACGTACAACGGTTGCGAAAGCGTGCTCCGGGCTCCGATAAGACCTGTCTGCGCGGGAAGCACCTTGACGAACGGAGCGTCTTCGGGTTTGGCAAGAGCCTTTTCACCGTGAAGAAGATCATTCCGGAAGAGAAGGCTGACGGCGCTTTCGGCCGTGGCGCGCGAGACGCCCGGCTTCAACCGCGCTACGGTGACCAGCCACCACGCGCCGGCGTCCTCATCACGAGGCGTCCAGCGCGGATACAGTCGCGGACGCTCGGCAAGCGGAATCCAGATGTCGAAGGTGCGGCCGGGCGTGAGATTCACGAAACGGGGCTCAGCAACTCCGACGATCGTAAACAGAATGTTTTGCAGCCGGATCGTCGAGCCCACTGCGTTTGGATCGGCGCCGAACCGGCTCCGCCAATAGCCGTAGTTGAGTACGGCGACCGGGGGAGCCGCGAGAGTGTCATCAGCCGGGAGCAGAAGACGCCCCGCGGCGGCACGGATGCCGAGCGTTGCAAAGTAATCGCCCGAAACGCCCTGAACATCTGCCTGGCTGGCGGGTCCACGGCCACTGAGATTCAGCGGGCCGGCACTCGCAAAGGAAGCGAACCCGGAGAAGATGTCCGTCGTCTTCGCGCGTACGTCCTCGATGAACGGCTTCGAGAAAGAACATCCGCTGGATTCGGCATCGTCGAACCATCGGGTCGGGCAATCGCCGTATGACGATGAGCTGTGCATTGCCGGGCGGCGCTGCGCATGCCACTGGAAAACGATGAGTTGCTGTGGGTCGCGGACCGGCAAGGCGCGGAGCATGACGGCGTCAATCAGGCTGAAGATTGCGGTGTTCGCTCCAATTCCGAGAGCGAGCGTGAGAACCGCGATCGTTGTGAAGCCCGGCGACCTTGCAAGCACGCGGAGGGCATACCGCAGATCCTGACGGAACCCCGTCAGCACGGAGAATCCGCCACGCTTTGCGAGATCGCGATCCTCGACCTTCCGCTGCATAACGGTCATGGCGGACTCCCTTCCGCGCTGCGAGCGGGTGAGTTCATTCGCGAGCGCGGCCCAATCGGCTATGTGTTGCATCGCGGCCGTCTCGGCTTGCGAGGGCGTAAGGCCGCGTCGCAGGCCGTCGGCATAGGATTCCTCGAGCTGCTGGGCGAGATCCTCGACGATTTCGGCTTCGCGCTCTGGCCGAAGATTCGAAAGCCGGAGATTGCTGCGGACGTATTGCGCCCAATCAGGCATGGTCTGCCCGGACGATGTGATTCACCGTCACGACGAACTCGTCCCACACGCTGCGCTGGTCGGCGAGAAACTTTCTGCCGGCAGGCGTGAGGCGGTAATAACGCCGGCGGCGCTCGCCGGCGCGCTCCACCCAGCGGCCCGCGATGAGACCGCGGTCTTCCAGGCGGCAGAGAATCGGATACAAAGAGCCGATACGAAACTGGATGCGCCCCTTCGAGCGCGCTTCGATGAGCTTGCCGATTTCGTAGCCGTGGCGCGGGCGAGCCTCGATGAGGGAGAGAACGAGAAACTCCGCGCTACCCTTCTTCAATTCGCGGTTGAACATACTTCGGCACGATATACTTGTCTAAAGACTATCGTCAAGCGAAATTACGCGAGGGCATTCGAGCGCCCGGCCCGCTCACTCGTAGCGGAGGGCGACGAGAGGATCGACGCGGGTGGCTCGGCGCGCCGGGACGTAGCACGCGAGAAGCGCGACTCCGAAAAGCACTGCAGCGACGGCACCGAATGTAAGCGGGTCAGTCGCGGAAATGCCATAGAGAAGGCTGCCCATCAGCCGCGTGAGCAGAAATGCGGCGACCACGCCGATGGCGATCCCGAGAAGCGCGAGGCGCGCCCCTTGCTGCAGGACGAGGCGAAGCACGTCCCCGCGTTGGGCACCCAGCGTCATGCGAATGCCGATTTCGTGGCGTTGCTGGGCCACGGTATAGGCGAGGACGCCGTAAATGCCGATCGCCGCCAGAAAGAGTGCGAGACCGGCAAAAGCGGAGAGCAGGACGGTCCACAACCGCGGCTGGCCGACCGATTGAGAAAGAAGCTCGTCCATCGTCTGAACCTTCAGCAGAGGGATATCGGGGTCCAGCGACTGCAAAATCTGGTGCAATTCGGAAGTGACAGGGCCCACGCCAGCTGTCATACGCACCATTAGAAACATCGACCGCGTGAACCAAGGATTCCAGCCGTCGTCGTAGATCGGAACATACATCGTCGGCTGGTCTTTCTCTCCCAAACCTTCGTATTTCACGTTTCCGACGACGCCGACGATCGTGTACCAGGTCGACGCCGGGTTGGCATCGCCCGTCTGCAGGCGACGGCCCACGGGGTCCACCCCGTGAAAATAATTCTTCGCCATCGTGGAATTGATGACCAGCACATGCTTTGCGGGAACATGATCCGTTTCGTCAAAATAGCGGCCCGACACGAGGGGAATTCCCAACGTGCGGAAGTAGTTTTGGCTGACCGGTATCTCCTCCGCGAGCGCGACAGATTTGCCCCTCGTGTAAGGCTGGCCTTCGACGTGAAAGGGATTCATGACCTCGAGCAGGTTCGGAGGCGCGCTCATCGTGAGACTGGCGGACTCGACGCCAGGCTCGCTGCCGACGCGATCGAGAAGCTGCTGATAGAACGACGAGACCTCTTCGGGCTTCGAGTAACGCTGCTTGGGCAGATTCAAATACGTCGTGATGACGTGCGCCGGTTGAAATCCAGGGCTAACGGCTTCGAGCTGCGAGAGGCTGCGTAGCAGAAGCCCCGCACCCGCCAGCAGGACGAGCGCGAGCGAAAATTCCGCAACGACGAGCACGCCGTGCATGAACCGGGAGCCCGCACCTTCATTGCCTGAGCGGCCACCCTGCTTGAGCGATTCATCGAGGCGAGTATTCCGCGCGCGCATGCTGAAGATCGGAGCGAGGCCAAACAGAACGCTGGCGGCAATCGCGATCGCAGCCGTGAATGCGAGCACGCGGCCATCGACCGAAACTTTCTGGATGTGCAGCATCTGGCGACTCACCTCTGGGCTCATTGCCAGGATCGCGGAAAGTCCGCGGTAAGCAAGCAGCAGTCCCAGCACTCCACCGATCAGTCCGATGCAAAGGGATTCCGTAAGCAACTGGACCGCGAGACGAAACCACCCGGCACCCAAAGCCGTGCGAATCGCCATTTCGCGGCGCCGAACCGTGGCGCGAGCAATCTGCAAGTTGGCGACGTTCATCACGGCGATGAGAAGCACCAAAGCCACCGCGCCGAGGAGGATCAGCAGCGCTGTGCTCGAGTCTCCGACGAGAAATTCCTTCATCGGAACGACGTTCCCGACCACATCCCCGGAATTCGGATACTGCCTCTGGACGTCCTTCGCAATGCGAGACTCATCGGCGCTTGCAGTCGCCGGGGAAATGCCGGGCTTGAGCCTTCCCATCACCAACAGGAAGTATGGCGGCCGCCGGCCAATATCGAAGACTTTCAGGATCGGCCAGATCTGGTCCTGATCGAGACGTCCGAAGCGAAACTCCGGCGGCATGACGCCGATGACCGTGTAGCTTTCTTGATCGAGCGTGATGTTGCGACCGACCGCCGAGGGATCACCACCCAAATGTTCCTTCCAGAACTGATAGCTGACAACGACTGTGTCTGGCGAGCCGCGCTCGCCGTCTTTCGGGAGAAAAGTGCGTCCGAGCATGGGAGTTTCCGAAAGCGTCGAGAAAAAACCAGCAGTGACGGAGCTGCCGGGAATCGGAACCGCTTCGCCGGCGCCGGTCAGCGTGAAGCCATTGTCCGGAGAGGTGAGCGCCGCGACCGCCAAGAAGCTCTTCTGCTCCTTTTCCAAGGCCAGGAAATCAGCATTGCCCATGTTCCCGCGCTTGATTCCGAGTGCTTCATCGTTCATGAAAATCATGACGAGGCGATCCGAATGCGGATACGGAAGCGGCTTCAGCAAGACCGAGTTGACGACCGAAAAGATCGCCGCGTTTGCGCCGATCCCGAGCGCCAGCGTGAGCACCGCAACAATCGTGAACCCGGGTGCCTTCCGCAGCGTTCGCATCGCATACTTCCCATCCTGCAGAAAGGTTTCCAGCCAGCGCCAGCCCCATTGGTCTCGCGTTGTTTCGTGAACCAGGACCGCGTTGCCGAGTTCGCGCCGCGCGCCGCGCTCAGCTTCGACGGAAGACTCTCCGCGCGCGACGCGATCTTCCGCCGCCATGCGGAGATGGCTCTCAATCTCCTCGTTCAGCTCCCGCTTGCGACGTCCAAAGAGGCTCATACCTTGCTCCCTTCCCGCGGCGCGATCACGCCTGCGATGGCGTCCGAAAGCTGCTCCCACCGCGACTTCTCCTGCGCCAGTTGCTTTTTCCCTGCGGGCGTCAGGCTGTAGACCCGCACGCGCTGCTTGTTCTCGGAGAGCTTCCACTCGGCGCGAATCCATTTGCTGCGTTCGAGGCGATGCAAAGCGGGGTACAGCGACCCGGTATCCACGCGGAGAATGTCTCCCGAGCTGGCGCGAATCGCCTGGCCGATGCCATACCCGTGTTGCGGCCCCCACTGCAGCGTTTGCAGGATCAGGAGGTCGAGAGTTCCCTGGAGCAGTTCAATGCGATTCTGATAGCGCGGCTTCACGATGGCAGCCCTCTCGTTCGCCTTGGGTGTAGAGTACCTACATCCTACCATGTAGACAGGCTACATGCTAAGCGCCAGCAATGCCGACTCAGCTTTTGAGGCTAACCCCAGCTGGGACAGCGATTCGCGCATTTCGCTTCGCCCCGCTGCACCTCGCGGCCCGACCGCTTCCGGGACCGCTCGTAGCGAAATCGAACACCGCTTCGCCTCTGGAACCGGACGGCCAGCGTGATATACTCGCGCGGCTTTTGGGTTAAGATTGAACCTGGCCGGGATGAAACCATGGGCGTGATTGATAACCGCTTTGAGCGAAGTTATATCCTTTCGACTGTGGACTACGTCTTCAACTGGGCGCGCAAGAGCGCGATCTGGCCGCTGACGTTTGGCCTCGCCTGCTGCGCCATCGAGATGATTGCCTCCACCACCTCGCGTTTCGACATTGCGCGATTCGGCGCGGAAGTCTTTCGGCCATCGCCGCGCCAGGCCGACCTGATGATCGTCGCCGGCACCGTTACACTGAAAATGTCGCCCGTGCTGAAGCGCGTGTGGGACCAGATGCCCGATCCGAAATGGTGCATCTCGATGGGCGCGTGCTCCAGCGTCGGCGGCCCGTTCAACGTCTACTCGGTGCTACAGGGCGTCGATCGCATCGTGCCCGTCGATGTCTACGTCGTCGGCTGCCCGCCGCGTCCCGAAGGGCTGTTTTACGCGCTCTTGAAGCTGCAGGACAAAATCGACCAGATGTCGCTCGCGAAGCGGCCTACCGCCGTCAGGCTGAATGAAGGAATGGTCGACGATTTCAAGCGCGGCGTGATGGTGGCTCAGACGCCCGCGCCGCGATAAACGCTCGGTCGACCGCATCCGGGGGGAAGAATCGACATGCCGTTCGTTCGCGCAATCCGGAAGGACGAAATCCCGGCGGGAATGATCCGCGAGTTGCAGCTTGACGGCAAAGTGATCGCCTTGGCGAATGTCGAGGGCAAACTCTACGCCATCAATAATGTGTGCCTGCATCGCGGCGGTCCCTTGGGCCAAGGCGAATTGAAGGGTCAGATCGTCACATGCCCCTGGCACGGCTGGCAATACGATGTCACGACCGGAAAAGTGGCAATGAATCCCGCCGTCGGAGTCGAAACGTACCCGGTTGAGGTGCGCGGCGACGACGTCTACGTGGATGTCGGTTAATCGCTGATTCTAAAGGACTTAGGTTCGCGCCCGCCTGCCTCGGCCTCGCTGCCCCAAATTTGCCAACAATTTCTCTCCGCATTTGCCCGGACTCGTGTATAGTGGCGCGCCGTAAACCTTTTAAACTCAACGGATGACGCAACCTCCCCCAACAAAACCCCGACGGTGGATGCTGATGGTGGACCCGCGCGTGTACCACTGGGATACGCTTTTTGTGAAGGGCAAGGAAATGTGGCGCCATGCCGGCCACAAGCCCGACGCGCTGCGGCAACTCAAGCAGGTCCACAAGGGCGATCGCGCGCTCTGCTATCACGGCAAGGGCGAGCACTCGGTCTACGCGCTTGCTGAGGTGAGCCGCGATCCGTATCCAGATCCACATCATCCCGAGGAAAAGAAATTCGTCATGGACCTGCGCGCCATCGAGCGGCTGCCTCGGCAAGTGACGCTCGTCGAGATGCGCGACAATCGCCTGCTGCGCAAAATCAAATTCCTGAAAAACACGCGCCTCACGATCTGCCCGCTCACTGACGAAGAGTACGCCGAGATTTTGCGCATGGCGGGCATCGTGGCATCTCCAGGCATCCCGCTTCCCTAGCCGCCGCGCTCGCGCGCGAATGACCTCGAACGGCTCGCCTGTGCTAACGTCCTAATATCATGCCGGAGCTTCCGGAAGTCGAAACAGTTGTGCGCGGGCTGCGAATGGCCCTGCCGGGCAGGCGCATCCTCAGCGTGCGCCTCGGCAAGACTGACTTCATCGAGGATCCCGTCGCTCTCGAGCAAATTCTTCCCGGCAAGCGCATCACCGGCGTGCGCCGCCACGGAAAATTCCTGCTGATCGATCTCGCGCCCGCGGTCGCAGCCGCCGACGCCGGCTCCCAACCGGCCGAAGATACGTCTCTTCTGGTGCACCTCGGCATGACGGGCCAGCTCGTCACATCGCCCGCCGAGTCTCCCGCCCCGCCGCACACGCACGTCTTCGTGTCGCTCGACGACGGCCGCGAACTTCGCTACACGGACATTCGCCGCTTCGGCCAGATGCGTATCCTCGCGAACGGCGGCCACGCGTCCGCCCTCGGCAAACTCGGCCTCGATCCGCTCGAAGCCACGGAAGCGGAATTCACCTCCCTCATTCACGCCCGCCGCGCGCACATCAAGGCGCTGCTGCTCGATCAGCACGTCTTGCGCGGAATGGGCAACATCTACACGGACGAAAGCCTCTGGCGCGCGCGCATTCATCCGCGGCGCCTCGGCGCGAATCTGAAGCCTCGCGAATTGCGGGCGCTCTACCGCGCCGTCCGCGATGTGCTCAACGAAGCGATTCGCTTGCGCGGTTCTTCCGTCTCCGATTACGTGGACGCCGATGGCGAGCGCGGCGAATTTCAGTTGCGCCATCGGGTCTACCAGCGCGAAGGCGAGAAGTGCTTTCGGTGCAAGACGCGGATTCGCCGCATCATCGTTGCGGGCCGCAGCAGCTACTTCTGCCCGCACTGCCAGCCGGCGCCGAAACTCAAGCGGCGCCCGACGGCTCCGCGCTCCCGCGCGATCCGCCGAAAATCAGCACCGCGCCGAGCACGCTGAACGGGGCCGCGTACGCAAATCCCGCCGTTGCGCTCACGGCGGCTCTGTGACCTCTATGAATTTGGCAAGCGACCGGGTCTAGCAGGGTAGGGAACACGAGACGCTGCGCGGCAACGCCGAAATCAGTCCCAGTTATCGTGAGCGCGGACAGACTTGGACGTACTCCATTCCCAATAGGTCCGCCATCTTTTTCAAATTGGTTCCGATGTGTCCAACGCCGACGGCGCAATGATGCGCCGGCCCCTGCGCATTCCACGCGTTCATGAAGTCTTTGACGCCCAAAGAGAACCGGTAGCGGCTGTTCGTGTTCCCGATTTCCAGAATTGGGCCGGCAACCGATTCGCCCTCGGCAACTAGCAGTTTCAGCTTCCCGTCGGCCGCTTGCACCACCGAGAGCAGCGTTACCGGCCCATACTTGACCGCCATTTCCACCGAGAGCCCGCGCCCCACTTTCCCGTGGTACGCCTGCAAAGGCCGCACTTTCGTCTTGCCCTCACCAATTGCAATGTGGCCGGGGCCGTCGTGACCCATGAGCAACACGTCATCGTTGTAGTCCACGCCATAATATTCGGTGAACGATCCTCCCGCCCCGAGTGAATCCATGATCTTCATGGCGTGGACATTCTTTACGTCGTACTCTCCGGCAACCGGAATGCCGCGCGCATTGAGCAGACACGCCCCAAGAATGATGGATGAAATGGCCTCTTCGTTTTCCGCGTTTCCCACTCCCTTGTAGTAATACGCCATTGAGCCAAGCGCGTGGATCTCCACCAGCCGATCGAGGGCCACGGAAGTTCTTGCGGCTCGCTCAAGATCCTCGCGCGAGCAATCCGCTTGCACATCGAACCACGATTGAAACTCCGCGACTCTGTTTCTAAGTTCGCCCTCGCTAACTTCACGCCGCAATGAAGCGAGATCTTCTACTTCGAGGATTTCGACGTGTCCTCCGAAGTAGGCCATCTGTTGCGTCAAGTCCGAATACATATCGAGCATCCCGCCGTAGTAATGCCCCATGACGCCGAGGCGATTGTGTTCCATAGCGTGCACAACGCGCGCGGCATCAACCCATTCCGTGATTTCCGCCCAGGTCGTGGGGTCCTCAAGCATGCCGGTGACCTGGAAAAATGGAATCCTGCAACGATTGAATACGTTGGCGATCTCCGGGACCGGGCACGCTTGACAATTGGCAAGCCATTCGCCGGTCATTTTGTTGCGGTCGCCGAGCTGACGGAAGGCGGCATAATCGATCGCGGGCGTTGGAGACAAGTTGAGAATGATCGTGGGCACTTTGGCGCGTCGCACAACGGGCAGCACGGTCGAGGAGAGCGCATACGTTGTCGCGTGCAGGAAAAGCAAGTCAACGTCAGCTCTTCGAAAATCGTGACCTGCGGCGAGCGCTTTTTCGGGTGTATCGATCAAGCCGAGATTGACCACGTCGATGTTCGGCCGCGCGAGCCGTTGCGCCACTTTTTCGAGATAGCCGCAGAGTCGCTCGCGCAGGCCTGGGAATTGTGGCCAGTAGGCGTCGAGTCCGATACCGAAGAGGCCGATCTTGGGATTTCGTTTGGTTGATTCGACCATGCGTTTCGCGAATTTCGCAGCTACGTTTTTGTGCGGCAGCCAATCATTGGCTGGATCGGTTCGCAAGCATAGCGTTGCGGGCATGTATGAGCAAGCAAAGCCGTTTCAGGCCGCAGGAATCCTGAGTTTTGATTGACGCGCATCGCGGCCAGTGGCATCCTCCTGCCGCAATTGACCTGCAAGACCCGCTCATTGAGGCAAGTCCATGAATTCCAGTCTGAAATGGGGAATCTTGACGGCTTTGGTTTTCGGCCTCGTGGGAGCTTCATCCGTGAGCGCCCAGAGTGCGCCCGTGAAAATCGATATTCATTGGGACAAGGTTGCAGAGGTCTCGCAGACTAGCCCCACACTGCAGGTGGTGGTGAATCCGCCACTGCGACGCGGGACTTCCGTGCACGACAACGCGTTCAGGGCCCTCCAGGATCTCGGCGCGGACTACGTTCGCTACGTCCCGTGGCTGCCTTATCCCAAGCTCGCGGTCGCGGAACTCGATCCTCCGCGCGACGGGAAGACGTCGTGGGACTTTTCCCTGATCGACCCGATGACGATCGATTTTCTGGAAGCGACGAAGGGCCATCCCGTGATCCTGAATTTCAGCACTATTCCGGAGTGGATGTACAAGACGGATAAACCCGTCGCGTATCCGCCGGACGCAAATGAGGTGAGCTGGAACTACGAACAGGGCGCGGAATTGCGCGATGCTTCCATGAAGGAGGTGGCCGACTACTACGCGCGACTGCTGGCCTGGTACACCCAAGGCGGCTTCACGGACGAATTCGGGAAACGCCACGAATCCGGCTATCACTATTCGATTTCGCACTGGGAGGTACTCAACGAAGTCGATTACGAGCACAGCATGACTCCGGAATCTTACACGCGCCTTTACGATGCAATCGTAGAGGCCATGAAGGCCGTTCAGCCGGATTTGAAATTCGTGGGGTTGGCGCTGGCCAGCGAAAACAACCCGGGATTTTTCGAATATTTCCTCGATCACAAGAATCACAAGCTTGGCGTTCCGCTGGACTTCATTTCCTATCATTTTTATGCTTCGCCGACACGGGATCAGGACCTGAACGCGGAGCAGTTCACGTATTTCGATCAAGCCGACGGATTTCTGAAGTCGGTCCGCTATATTGAAGCGATTCGCAAGCGTCTCTCTCCCGAAACGAAAACGACCATCGACGAGATCGGCGTCATCGACGCGGACGATCAAACGCAGGGCGAGCCCGGCCATGTGACGAAGCCGATTCCGGCTGCTTACTGGAATCTCGCGGGCGCGATGTATGCTTACGTTTTCGGCGAGCTTGCAAAGATGGGAATCGATGTCGCCGGCGAATCGCAGCTCGTCGGCTATCCGACGCAATATCCGAGCGTTTCGATGGTCGATTGGAACGATGGCAAGCCGAACGCGCGCTTCTGGGTATTGAAGCTGCTGCACGATGCGTTCGGCACCGGCGACAAAATCGTGGAAGGAGGAGACACGCCGCCAAATCTTTATACACTCGCGTTCGTCACGCCGAACGGTGAGAAGCGCGTGCTGATCATCAATAAGCGCGATCGCGCCGCGACCGTTTCGATCGCAGGAGCAAAAGGCGGAGAAATCCGCTTCGTTGATCAGTCCACCGGATTCGGCCCTCCCAAAACGGCGAAGTTGAGCAGTGATGACGTGACGATCGACGGATTCTCTGTTTCGGTGGCGACGCTTCCATGAGCAAGCCAGTGGCGGATTGCCACGAAGACAGAATCTTCGAAGTGGTGGAATCCCTCCGGATCAGACTCCTTTTCTAGTGCCTCGTTAGGAGGTCAGTCCTCGACTAGCTGCTGACCGCCGTCAATGTCATAGGTTGCGCCGGTGACGGCTGTGTTTGTCATGAGGTGGACGGCGAGGGCGGCGATATCGGCCGGGCCGACAACGCGACGAATCGGCAGAGTCGCGCGGAGCTGCGCGCGGCGCGCGTCCAACTGATCGCCGAGTAGCGATGCCGAGAGTGGTGTGTCGACGAAACCAGCGGCGATGAGGTTGACGCGAACGGGTGCGAGCTCGAGCGCGAGGCTCTTCGTTAGCGCGGGAAGCGCGGCCGTGAGTGCCGAGATGAACGCGAATCCCACAGCCGTGCGGCGGCCACCAGTGCCTCCCATGAAAAGCAGAGTTCCCCCGGGGCGAACTTTGCGGGCGGCGTCGCGGGCGACTTGCACAGGCAAAAGGAGATGGGATTCGACATCGCGACGCGCCCTATCGACGTCGAACTCCGACAGCGGCGCGTAGTAGGGTCCGGGGCCCGTGACGAGCACGTGGTCGATCTGGCCAGGCAGCTCGTCGAAGAACCGCTTGAGCTGATCGAAATCGGTGGCGTCAAATGCCGCAGTGCGCAGCGCCCCAAGCTCGCGCGCTGCGTGATCGAGGCGCTCTGAATTGCGGCCAGTGAGAATCAGCTTCGCTCCCTCCGCGCGGGCAAGCCGACCGGTTTCAAGCCCGATGCCCGCTGCCGCCGATCAGAACCACGGTCTGCCCGAGGAGCTCCGGTTGGCGCTGGATGGGAGAGGCGGTTGTTGCGGTGCTCATGGTTCCTCCATTTGGCGGTCTAGAGTTGTTCGTTCTTATCAAACACGTTTTCTCTCACGCCGGCAGTTCGGTTCCGGCCTGTTCCGCCGCCATGTACGCAGCGTACCAGTCGGGCCAGTTCGGATCCGCTTGCCCCGTGCGCTTTTCGTGCTCGCCGTGCGCGGCCTCCGCACGCCGAAGTGCGGTCGCGAGGTCGGTTGCAGAGCCGAACGAAGTTACGCCAGTGTCGACACGGCCGGGAAGCCGGCTCGTGATCTCCTGCAGTATCCAGCTGTTGCCGTCGGGATCACTGAACACCGCGCGCGACCGGTAGGTGCGATGCTCAGGATCAGGACCGGGGGCGATGCCCTCCGCGCCGAGGTGGAAGATCTCGCCCACTTCGACACCGGCTTTGATCAATGCCTCCCGCGTCGCCTGGATGTCCGAAACAACCAGGTAGCTCCTAGCCGAACCCGGCGTGGCGCTGGTGAGGGTCTTGCCGAACTGGATCGAGCAGGAGGAGCCGTGCGGCGTCAACTGAACGACGCCGGAGCCGGGAGGCGTGACGTCCTGCCTCCAGCCGAGCTTCTTGGTGTAGAACTGGGTCGCGCGCTCCACGTCCGAGACGGGAATGATCGCGACCTCGAGCTTCATGTCGATTCTCGCGACTCCCGCGTCGAATTTCTCCTGGCCCATGCTGATTCCTGTTTGACTCATCGGATTCTCCTTTCAAACAAACGGTTACTGCGCATAGCGAGTGAAGACAAAGTCGCGAGCTTTGATGGCCTCGTGGCAAGGAAAGCAGGTTCTCATGGACGCTTCGCCTGCAGGTTTGCCGTCCTTGTCAAATTGAGCGTACCCCCAGCCACTGGTCGCGGCGAATTTTTTTGAGTCCTTGACCATGAACTGGAGGTACCAATCCGGAGCGGATCCGGGAACGAAGGACTGGGCACGGCCAAAAACCTTGTTGTTTTCTTCCGACGACACATAATCCCAGGCGATTCGGGCAATGACTGTGCCTTCCGGGAAGGGAAGCTTCTGTTGCCGGTAGGCGCTGATTGCTACGTCGTTCCCAAGAATCGCGCGGATGTCGTTCAGCTTGCCTTCCTCATGAGCAACCGAAATCAACCTCCAGTCGCGATATCCAGGGAAAATCTTGATTGCGAAGATGGGGACGGCCTGTCCATCGCCTTGCCCAGTTCCGTGCGCCCTGTAGGCGACGGCGCCACCCACTGTTGCGATTGCAATCAGCAGGATAAGGATCCGTTTCATGAGTGCTCCTGCGTCCGGTTTTGGATCCGCCACCGCGGTAGGCAGCGCTGCCAGTTTCAAGTTAAGGATGGGAAGTTGATTCGTAACTGCCAGGATGCGACGCATGATCTGGTCGCGCGCCTGGATTGAGGTTCATTGGGTGATGTGTGTTGAAGGCTTTGCGAGCCGGGCGGCGAAACGAGCCGAGCGACTAGCGGAATGTCAGCGGGACCCGAAGCGCCTTTGCGGATAGAGCGCCGCATCTGCGGGGCAAGGTGTCCCAAGCACACCTCAGAATGCCCAGAAGCATAGGCCGGTGCCTGCGCCGTTGTAAAGAAGTTGTGGGAGGAGGATCCTCGTATTCTTTCGGAGTCACTGTTGGTCGTGCAAGGAAGCAGGAGCTTGTTGATTCAAGTTCTCTCGCCCAACCATTTTCCGCACCTGGAAGATTTAGAGCGGATTGACCAGTCCTTGTTGTGTGGCTCGCGTGTTTCGCACGAGGAGCAGCACGAGGATCATGCCGACGAACGGCACCAGCCCCGCGACAATCATAATCGGGTCGAACGAATGCGCTGGAACTGCCGCCCTGATATCCGAAAGGCGCCCAACCAATTCGAATCCGATAATCGTTCCGATGCCAGCACCCGTTCCGCTGACGCCGCTGACCGAAGCGACGGATCCCGCCGGGTACAAGTCGGTGGGAAGCACATTGGCAATGGTCGTGAAGGAACCGTAGCAGAAAGTGGCGATTGCGAAGAGGATGGTGAGCGCGCTGAGTCGAGTTGTGAGAATGGTTGGGATCAGGAGTGTCGTGCCAATGCCGCCGAACACGACCACAGCCTTTCGAGCGCGTCCCAATGGCCATCCAAGCCGGATCAAATGGCCTGAGAGCCATCCACCAAAAAAGCTGCCGAGGTCGGCGGCAACAAATGGAACCCATACCGCGATGAGGCTCGCTCGAAGGTCGATTCCCTTCGCGACGAGGTAGATTGGGAACCAGTCGGTGATGAAGAACCAGACGGGATCGGTGAATGTGCGCGCGACGATTGTGCCCCAAGTTTGCGGAAGACGAAGCAAATCGCGCCAGCGCAACTGGGGGCCAGCGGACGAATGCGATGCGCTCCGGTCGGCCAAGATCATTTCCCGTTCCGCAGGGCCGATTCGCGGATGCGTTTCCGGCGGGCGGTACACCGCGCGCCAGAGGATCAGCCACAGGAAGCCAAGGAGTCCCGGCAGCGCAATCGCGGGGCGCCATCCCCAACGAAAATAAATGCCGAGAACAATGAAAGGCGCGATCGCAGCGCCGATGGATGACCCGCTGTCGAAGAATGCAGTCGCCAAGGCTCGCTCGCGCTTTGGAAACCACTCGGAGACGGCCTTTGTTGCGCCGGGCCAGTTCGCGGATTCGCCGGCCCCGAGCAGGGTCCGGAATGTGAGCAGGCTGCGAAAACCGGTAGCCAGCGGCGTTAAACATGAAACGACCGAATAGAAAGCCACCGTCAAACCCAGGCCGCGTCTGGTGCCGAGGCGATCCATCAAGCGGCCGCAGACCGTCTGGCCAATCGAGTATGCCACCCGAAACGCGATGACCAGATTGGCGTAGTCCGTATTCGTCCAGTGATACTGGTCCTTCATGAAGGGGGCCAGCAGCGAAAGACTCTGGCGATCGATGTAATTGATCACAGTTGAGGCAAACAGAATTGCGGCGATCCACCAGCGCAGAGATGGGATACGTCGGACGGCCACAAATCTCCGGGCTACTTGGCAGCTGCCGCGTACGCTGAGAGGGTTGCCGGCTTGAGCAGCGCGGCCGAATGAAGGTCGAGGCAGATGGTAGCGCGCGGATGAGTTCGAAGAATCGATGCTGGTGTCATAGGGCTAATCTCGCCGTTAAAGCAGGCACCGACCGCTTGAGCCTTGCGCGCGTCGGGGACGACGGCAAGGATTTCTTTCGATTTTAGAATCTGTCGAACGGACATCGAGATCGCCTGCTTCGGCACTTTTGAGATGTCGCTGTACCAGCCTTCGCCGACCTGCTGACGGCGGCAAGCTTCGTCGAGATTCACAACGAGAAATGGCTCTTCGGTTTCGAAGTCCGCCGGCGGATCGTTGAAGGCGATGTGGCCGTTTTCGCCAATGCCGATGAACGCGATATCGATAGGCGCTGAGGTAAGCGCCTGGCCGACAGAGCGAATGACCTTTACGGGATCGTCGGCTCCGTTCAGCAGGTGGTGATTGGTGATTCCGGTCTTGTCGGTGAGATGCTCGTGAAGGAAGCGGCAGAAACTCGCCGGATGCTCCATGGGCAAGCCAATGTATTCGTCGAGGTGGAAAAGTTCGACGCTCGCCCAGGGGATGCCGGGAATTCGAGTCAAGGCGTCGAGGAACTCGAACTGCGAGGCGGCGCTGGCGGCGACGACGCGCGCACGGCCGCGTTCACGAATCGCCATGCGCATGGCAGCGGCAGCCTGCTCGGCAGCGGCATTGCCGAGCGAAAGCTTGTCAGGAAATACCTTCAGTACCATGGAGGACGATTGCCGATTCGCGATTCTATCGGGTCGAGAAACGGAATTCAGTAACCTGGTGATAGCGCTGGCCAGGTTTCAGTTCGGTTGTCGGAAATTTCGGCTGGTTGGGAGAATCCGGGAAGTGCTGCGTCTCGAGGGCCAGGGCAGCACGATGACCGTAGACTTTCCCGTCCTTGCCCTTGATGGAGCCATCCAGAAAATTGCCGGTGTAAAACTGGATTCCGGGCTGCGTGGTCAGGATGGTGAGAACGCGGCCGGAAGCCGGATCGTAGACTTCGGCGGCTTGGCCGAGCTGTCCTGCAGGCTTGTCGAGGACCCAATTGTCGTCGTAGCCGTGCGCGTTCTGGAGCTGCTCGTCGTTGTCGTTGATGCGGGCGCCAATCGCGGTCAGCTTGCGGAAATCAAAAGGAGTGCTGGCAACGGGCTGAAGGATGCCGGTGGGGATCAAGCTCTTGTTCACCGGAGTGAAGTGCGAGGCGTCGAGCTTGATTTCGTCGTGAAGGATGTCGCCGTTGCCTTGCCCCGAAAGATTGAAATAGGAATGG
This sequence comes from Candidatus Limnocylindrales bacterium, assembly GCA_035501415.1. Taxonomy (GTDB): domain Bacteria; phylum Acidobacteriota; class Terriglobia; order Acidiferrales; family UBA7541; genus Palsa-295. Next base: position 32,429 of record DATJWH010000036.1, read on the forward strand.
TTGGTAAGGTTGACGACGGTGTCCTTATCAGTGGTGGCGGAATAATCGATATGGAGAGTATTGCCAAGCAGCGTGTACTTGACGACCGCCGTGAGTTTGCCGGGAAAGCCCTGATCGCCATCGGGGCTGACGTGCGTGAGCTGGACGCCGTCTTCAATTTCCTTTGCCTCCCAAACGACCTTGTCAAATCCGCGCGTGCCGCCGTGAAGCGTGTTGTCGCCGTCGTTCTTGGGAAGCGTGTACGTGTGTCCATCGAGCTTGAACTGGCCGTGCGCGATGCGATTGGCGTATCGGCCGATTAGAGCGCCGAAAAACGGCCCGGGATTTGCGACGTATCCTTCGACCGAGTCGAAACCGAGAACGACGTCTTCCGCCTTGCCCTTGCGATCGGGGACTTTCAGGGACTGGATAATGCCGCCGTACGTGATGACGCGAACTTCGACGGTCGCGTCCTTCAATGTATAGATCTCAACAGGAGTTCCGTCCGCCAACTTGCCGAAAGGCTGTTTCGTCACCTGGGTTTTCGCCTCCACGTGGAGCGGCAGCATACCGAAAATCACGGCTATTGCGAGGCCGCCTGCCAACTTTGCCCAATGCATGCTCATCCGCCTCCATTTAAGCTCGTGCGCGCCTTTCAGAGTATCAGCGCAGGCCCGGCTGGAAAAAAGGGAAAGTTTTCCGCGCGTACTTACGGCGTGGGTCATCTTAAGCGCTCCACCGCAGGACGGCGTAGGAGCGAGACGGCACTTCGAATCGCGAGCGGCCGCCTGACGTTGAGGGCTTGTCCATTTCGCGAGGCACGACTTTGCGCGGAGATTCAAAACTGTTGAAGGCTTTCAGGTCGTCTCCCGTCAAGACCCAGGCGGACTGCACGGCGCCCGGAGAACGATCCTCCCAATTTATTTCGACGGCGTGAGGGTTCGAGAGGTCGCGATTGAGTATGAAGAGCGAGACGGCGCCGTCGTCCGCCATCGTGCCGACGACGTCCAGGTACGGCACTTGGCCCATTTGGGAGACTTCGTAGGTCGGCGACTCGGTGAGGACGTTCAAGACGCTGCCGCGTCCATACTCGAGTCCCCAACTATAGGGAAAGAAAATCGTTTGCAGATAGAGGCCATTCTCGTTGGTCATGATGGGCGCGATGACGTTGACGAGCTGGGCGAGGCATCCGATCTTCACGCGATCGGCGTGGCGAAGCAGGGAGTTGACGAGACCGCCGACAAGGAGCGCGTCTTCGAGGTTGTAAACCTCCTCGAGGAGATGCGGCGCTTCCTTGCGATGGCCGTTCATAGCGTCGCCGCTGCGCGCGCGATACCACACATTCCACTCGTCAAACGAGAGCCACAACTGCTTCGGCGAATGGTGGCGGCCCTGGACCATGTCGCAGACGGCAAGGGTCTCCTCAATCTGGCGATCCATGGTGAGATTCAAGGCGACGTACTTCGAGCTGTCGCCTCCGGTTTCCTCGGGCGTGTTGCCGAAATAGCGGTGCAGAGAAAGGCCGTCGATCCACTGAAAGGACTGCTCGAGGACTTCGCGGTCCCATTCGAGATACGTGGGCATGAGAGGGCCGCTCGAGCCGCAGGCAATCAGTTTGAGCGAGGGATCGACGTAGCGCATTTGGCGTGCGGCGTCGGCTGCTTTGTATCCGTATTCGGTGGCGGACATGTGGCCGATTTGCCAAGGGCCGTCCATTTCGTTGCCGAGGCACCAGTGCTCAACTTTGTATGGATCCGCATAGCCGTGCTTGCGGCGCAGGTCGCTCCACTCCGTGCCCTTGTCGATGTTGCAGTACTCAACGAGCGCGGCCGCTTGCTCGGGAGTGCCGGTGCCGAGATTGAGCCCCATGAGAGGCTTTGTTCCGACGGCCTTGCACCAGGCCATGAATTCGTTGGTTCCGAATTGATTCGAGTCGAGCGAGTTCCAGGCTTTGTCGAGGACCACCGGGCGGTCCCGCTTGGGCCCGACACCATCGAGCCAGTTGTAGCCGGAGACGAAATTGCCGCCGGGATAGCGAATGATGGGAACGCCGAGCTTGCGAACTTCGTCCATGACGTCTTTGCGGAAGCCGTTCGCATCAGAGAGCTTCGAGCCGGGATCGTAGATGCCTTCGTAGATGGCGCGGCCGAGATGCTCGAGAAAGGAGCCGAACAGATTGGGCGGAACAGGGGCGATTTTCCGACGCGAGTCGACGTAGATACGGGCTGCCTGGCCGGACGTTGATTGGGCGCGGAGAAACCTCCCGAACAGCAAATCGCCGGAGCACGCGGCGCCGAGAGCGGCAGCCTGCCGCAAGAAGTTTCGTCGAAAAGGGGAGAACATTGAGCCTCCTGTGTACTCGATGCGACTGCGGTTCGCAATGCGAAAGCACGAGCCGCCGCTGCGGAGCGGTAAACGATTGCTGGCGAGCGGGAATATAGTCTGTCTGCCAGGCACAAACAAGGCATTTCTGGCGGGCTGTGCTGGAGTAATCGTTTTCTAATTGCCTGAGCAATTCCTCCGAGATACACTCGCGCTTCGGCAGCGGGAGGGGAAGATGAGCCGACGGGGGAGAAGGTCGATTGTCAAAGTTGCAGGGCGCCAGGCGTGCGGCGCTGCGGTCGGCCTGGTGATTCTGGCGGCACTGGCGGCGGGCGGAGATACGCCGTGGAAATCGAAGCCTTACCAGCAATGGGACGACAACGACGTCCACCGGGTATTGTTTGAATCGCCGTGGGTGCGCATTGGGATGGTGCAAGCGACATGGCAGACTTCACGGGACGCAGACACGCACGGACTTCCCGCCGGGTCTGCACCGCCCGCGGCCAACAGCGGGGGATCGGCGCCAAGTTCACAGAATCAAGCTGCGAGCGGGGGCATGCTTTCGGGCGCTGAAGTGGGCTCGCAGCGCGGCGAGGTTCCAACGGTTCAGTACTTCGTCGACTGGGTTTCGTCGAAGACCATGCGCGCGGCGCGTGCCCGATATGACGTGCTGCACTCGGGAAAGACGGCGGCGGACGCCGAGCAGTACGTGAATGAGCCTCAGAAATACTACGTGATCCTGGTTCAGGGCGGAGACATGACGCCGTTCCTCAAGAACGACGAGGAATTCTTCCGAACCAACTCTTCACTCAGTCTCAAGAAAACGAAACAGGAACTCTCGCCGGAGCGGGTGCAAATCCAGGAGGACTCCGCCGCCAGCAGGGTAAGTGGGGTTCTTTTCTTCTTTGCTAAGAGTCTACCGAGCGGGGCGCCCCTAGTGATTCCGGAAGAAAAGAGCATTGAGTTTCGATGCAAGCTCGGGAGATCGACGTTGAAGGCAAGCTTTGAGCCACAGAAGATGGCGACGGGGACAGGAGAGGACTTGTGAGCAAGCGCTTCGGTCGGCCGATGCAAATGGAGACCAAGGAACGATGATTTCCCGACTCCTTCGAAGGTCTGCCGCTGTGTGTTGCGCGGCGTGCCTTGCCGCGAGCGGAGCCGCGACGGCGCAGTCCAGCAATTCTGCGGACTCGATGTCGAAAGCCCACGCAATTCATGTGGAAGGGGATGTGGCCGGAACACACGATCCCTCAATCGCGAAGGACGGCGACACGTGGTACGTGTTCGGTACGCGCACGAATCCGAGAGAGGAAAAGGGGCAGCTTCCGATCCGCTGTTCAGGGGATCTGCATTACTGGAAGCGGTGCGGCTTCATTTTCGACAGTATTCCCGAATGGATTCGCAAAGAGAGTCCGCAGACCGTTGACCTGTGGGCTCCGGATGTGTCCTTTTTCGAGGGGCGATACCACATCTATTACGCATTTTCAGTGTTCGGCAAGAACACGTCGGGAATCGCACTCGTGACGAACAAGACGCTGAATCCGGCGAGCAAGGATTTTCATTGGGTGGACGAGGGCCTGGTGCTGCGCTCGCGAGCGGAAGACGATTTCAACGCGATCGATCCAAATATCTCGTTCGACGCCAAAGGAAATCCGTGGCTGAGCTTCGGAAGCTTCTGGACGGGCATCAAGATGCGGAGGATCGACGCAAGAACAGGCGAGCTTTCGTCGGCCGACTCCAAGGTTTACTCCCTGGCGCGTCGCGAGCGGCCAGCGAATCCCGGGCCGCCCCCTCCGAATCTGCCGGCGGATTGGCAGGCGATCGAGGCGCCGTTCGTCGTGAGGCATGAAGGCTACTACTATCTCTTCGTGTCGTTCGATCTCTGCTGCCGCGGAACGAAAAGCAACTACCGGACGATGGTGGGGCGGTCGTCGAACATCACTGGGCCATACGTGGATGAGTCGGGCGTGCCGATGCTGCGCGGCGGAGGTACTCAGCTGCTTAGCGGCAACGCGCGGTGGGTTGGGCCGGGTGGGGAATCCATCCTGCAACGGCCTGGCGGCGACATCATGGTTTTTCATGCGTATGACGGTACGACCGGGCGGCCTTCACTCCAGATTTCCACCATCGACTGGTCGGGGGGCTGGCCGCACGCGGCTTTGGAAGGAGCCGGAGACAGCGGTACGCCGCGGTAAGCGCGACGCCGACGCAGCGGCGCAGACCTAGTTTGGTTTGTGCAGCAGGACCTGCACCAAATCTCCCAATTGCTTTGCCGTGAACTCGTTTCCTTCGATGTTGGCAGCGAGGCGCCCACTGCGGTCGATCAGTACGGTGTGGAAGGAATGAACGAGGAGAGCTTCCTCCGGGTAGTAATTCATGTCGAAGCGGGCGCAGACGGTCTGAACTTCTTCGGGAGAGCCTATGAGGAAGTGCCAGGAGTTCGGATCGGCGTGCCAAGTATGCGCGTATTTGCTAACCGCGTCGGGAAGATCGTGGACCGGATCAATGATGATCGTCAGCAGCACGAGATTACGCCCCATGTCGGATTTGAATCGCTGCTGAAGCCTGCCGAAATTGCTCGAGAGACGGAAACAGTAGTTCGGCAGAGGACAACGGACGTAGACGAAGGTGACGCCGACAACCTTGCCGCGCAATTGAGAGAGAGCCAGGGAGGCTCCGGCCTGATCGGTGAGAGAAAAATCCGGAACAAGATCGCCGACAGATACGGCCGACGCGAGATGCTGGGGCTTCATTGCATTTTCGAGGATTTTCAACCGGCGAGCCTCGGAAGGATCGGGTTCGAGGCTCTCGAACGGAACGACGTGAATGGTTTCAGCGAAAGAGGAATTCTTCCCAGCGACAATCGTGAAAGTGATCTTGGTACCGGGCTGCAATCCCTGAAGGTCATTTGGATTGCGAACGGAAAAGGACATCATCATAGGGTCCATTACGCCTGGAATGGCGTCGCAAGAGACAACGAGGGTTTTCTTTGGGCGATCCAACTGAACCACGAGCCCTGATGCGGAGTACCGCGGGGCGGCACTCGCGCAAACTACTGCCAGCAACACCAGGCAGATCCCTGCGGTCTTCCAGAGAATGATTGGCCATGCGGCACGCGCGGTCATTTTCGCTCGGCCGCACTTTCTGAATGCTTGCCGGCGGCTCCCAACTGGATTACTCGACGGTGAAGCACCGTGTATTCCTTGGCGAATTCCTTGATCTCGAGAAATTGATCAGGCTTGACGTTGGGGAATTCCTGCCGAGTATTGCTGGCCGGCCACCAAATTTCAATATTCGTGATGTGAGCAGATTTGCCGAGGCCGATGTGTTGCTCGATCGGCGACGAGCCGAACGAGCCGCCGCTGGTCACCGTCCGATAGATCGAGCGAGGCGCCTGCCCTTCGTTCTGAACAGTGACTTTGATGCGCGCGCCAATCGCGGCTCGATTTGATTTCACTCCGACGAGGTGCAACGTGATCCAATCGTTGTCATTACCGGGATTTTCGAACAGCCGGAACGCGTGGCGGTCTCCCGGCACCGCGCCGCCAACCTCCTCAAGCAGATCAACGAGCCCGTTATTGGCGAGGTCGGCGAAGGCGACGGCATGGCCCTTGTGAAGCTCACCGGTTCCCGAAGAGGCGGTGATATCGGTGAAGGACTTGCCGGCGTTGTTGTGCAAGAGGACCTGCGGAAGCAGGGATTCGTAGGACGGATTGCCGGTGCCGAGATATATGTCGAGATATCCGTCGTTGTCGAGGTCGCCGAAGTTAGCACCCATGGCCATAAAGTCGCGGTCGAGCCCGACTTCCGCAGTGACGTCGCGAAACGTGCCGTCACCGAGGTTGCGATAGAGTTTGAGCGACTCAGCGTTTCGAGGAAGGCCCAAGTAGCTGCGGATAGATTCATCGGCGGACACATAGTAGCTGGCAACGAAGAGATCTGGCCAGCCGTCGTTGTCGTAATCGAAGAACCACGCCGCAAAGCTTTGCCACGGCTTTTGAACCCCGGCTTCCCCAGCCACTTCAGTGAATGTTCCGTCGTGATTGTTGTGGTAGAGGAAGTTATCGCCATTGAGATTCGAGACGTAGAAATCGACGTAACCGTCATTGTCGTAATCGCCGGTGGTAACTCCCTTCGTGAAGGCAATGCGGTCGATCCCCGCCTTATGGGAGATGTCCTCGAACGTTCCGTCCCCTTTATTGCGGAACAGTTGGGCAGGAGCGTTTTCGTTGCCGACGAAGAGGTCGAGATACCCATCGTTGTCAATATCCGCCCACACGGCAGTTTGGGTACTGGTTGCAGGCGTCGCGAGGCCTGCCGCCGCGGTGACGTCGGTGAAAGTGCCGTCGCAATTATTTCGCAGAAGCGATTTGCGCTGCGGAAATTCCCACGCTCCGCGTAGCACGAGAATGTCCATACAGCCGTCGTTGTTGTAATCGGCTTGGAGGATATTCAATCCGCCCAGCTGCTTCAGGAGGCCGCTCTGAGCGGTGCGATCGGAGAATTTGCCGTTACCGTCGTTATGAAAGAAATGCATCGGTGCGCACTGATCGTAGTCGGATGTGACGACGTCCAGGAGCCCGTCGTTATCGAAGTCGTCCACGATGAGGCCGCCCGATGTGGAAAAGAGATCAATACCGAGGGCAGGCGCGATGTCGGTGAAGCGGCCAATCGAATCCTTTGATTCGAACGCCGACTCTGGAATCAGATACTGTTTTGGAACCCCATCCGGATACTGCCCGAGCGTCATATATGCCAGATTCAAAATCCATCGGATGTCGAGAGAATTGGGACTGATGGAAAGATACTTGAGCGCGTGGCTGATTGCCTTTTCGGATGATTCCGGCTTCTCATAGCGAATCTTGCTTTGAGGAGGAAAGAGACATCGAATGCCGGGATTCTTGTAGACGTCGTTATCCATCTCTGCTTTGTGAAGATAGGCTATCGCCAGCACTTCATCGAGTTCCGGCATCGCTTTCGGAAGCTGCTGCTCAGCGATGGCATAAGCCGTCTCCCATTGCTCCACGGCTTTTGCCATGTCGCCTTGGTATGAATAGAGATTGGCGAGCGCGTAGTGCGATTCAATCAAGTCGAGAGGAGTCGAGCGCTGCGTATTGTCGGGGGCCGTCGAACTCAACTGCTTTCGCAGATCGTCGATAACGCTCGCAAGCGACTGCCGACGCACATTGCAGAGGCCCTGAAGATCCTGCATCCAATTGTCCGGTTTTGGGTAGGCACGAAACGCCAGATCGGCTTCTCCCTTTCCTCCCACGTTGGGTCCGTAACGAATTGTGCCGGTAGCAGCCAAGGGAAGCGTTTGAGCGGCGGTCGGAGCGGGTTGAGCGGGTGAGTCCGAATCATCGACCACCTTCACGATGGCATACCCCGAGGGAATATGTGTCACGGTTGTGATCTGCCCCGGAACCAGGTTTCGAAGTGCATCGCGCAGTTCGCTTCGCAACGTCGAGACGTCCATCGCGCCCAAGTAACCGCCCTCCGGACCAGTGGGGTCGATGGAGACCTCGCGAGCGACTGTCGCGAAATCCTCTCCTTTCTCAAGGCGCGCGTGCACCTCCTGTGCCTGAGTCAGAGAGTCGACCACGATGAGGCGAAGGCGGAGAGTCTTGTTGGTAGCTGGTGGGCTTTGGGACTGAGCGCTCCGCGGAACTGCGCATATCGCCAGGAGTAACAAGAAGAAGGATGCGAAGGAACCCAAGTGCTTGCAGGTGTGGGTGGTGGTCCTGTGAAAGAGAAGTTGAGGACAACGAACCATTCGGCGCTGACCTTCCGAGGTTTGGGCGCGGTGTTTCAGAAGCGGGTCGGCAAGACTATAGCACATTGAACCGTAAACGTTTACCATGCTGGCTGATTCACTTCGGACGACGGGTGCGAAACGGAATGTCAGGCTCTCATACCTTGAAGGAAACGGGATCAATTGCTTTTGAACAACTTAAGAGCCCTCTCATCTAAGGGAGAAGTGCAGTGAAGTGGATTTTTCGGGCCGGTCTCCGTCTGTTTCTCCCGCCCTTTAAGGGGGTGTCGCTCGCAATCGTTCTTTTAGCGGTCTTCTCCTCAATGGCGCCCGAGCGCGCGGAACCTCGTCCGGAGGGCCAACGGGCCCCGCAGCAGCAAGGTGGGATGGCTACGTCGGGAGCGCATGCTGCCGTGCTCGATTCTGAGAATCGTCCCATCACGGCCGGAGGTTTCGTCGATTCGGGCCCCGTCATTTTCGAAGATGTGGCCGAAAAGGCCGGTCTCACAACGTGGAAACACGTGATGGGGCCTCCGGACAAGAAACTGATCCTGGAGACGGTCGGTTCAGGCGTCGCGTTGCTGGATTACGACCATGATGGCTGGCTAGACATCTATCTGGTGAACGGTTCGACGTACGACGCTATGTCCGGCAAGGCCGAGCCGCCGCATGCCGCGTTGTTCCACAACAATCACGACGGAACATTCATAAACGTAGCGCAAATCGCTGGCGTAACGAATGACCGCTGGGGCTTTGGCGTGGCGGTAGGCGACTACGACAATGATGGGTGGCCTGATCTCTATGTGACCAACTTCGGGAAGAATCGCCTCTACCACAACAACCACGATGGCACGTTCACTGATGTCGCGGAAAAAGCTGGCGTGACTCTGGGCAACTGGTCGACGGGAGCGACCTTCGGGGACTACGACGGCGACGGACGGCTGGACCTCTTTGTTCCGGGCTACGTCCATTACGACCTCGCACATCCGCCGCTGCCGGGATCTTCCGCCGTAGCATTTTCGACCTGCGAATTTCGCTCCATAAAGGTGATGTGCGGTCCGCGAGGCTTGAAGGGAGAACGAGATCATCTGTTCCATAACAACGGCGACGGCACGTTCACCGACGTGAGCGAAAAGGCGGGAGTCAGCGACCCGAATGGGTACTACGGACTGACGGCAATTTTTGCGGACGTGAATAACGATGGCAAACCGGACTTGATTGTGGCCGATGATTCGACTCCAAACTACCTGTACATCAATAAGGGCAATGGCACCTTCGAAGACGCGAGTTACGCGTCAGGGTATGCACTGAACGAAAACGGTGATGAAACGGCTTCGATGGGTGTGGCGGTCGGGGATTACAAAAATAACGGGCTGCTCGACCTATACAACACGGTTTTCTCCGACGATTACAATCCGATGTACAGCAACGACGGAGGCGGAAACTTCACCGATGTGAGTCATCAACTGGGGATCGCAACTATCACGATTCCGTTTCTAGGCTGGGGCACCGGATTTCTCGACTACGACAACGACGGCTGGAAGGACTTGTTCGTCGCCAATGGACATGTCTACCCCCAGGTGGACACCGCAGGCTGGGGAACGACATTCAGGGAGCGGCCGCTTCTGTTTCATAACATTCACGGACAGCGCTTCGAAGTGGTCCCGGCAGTCAAGGGAACCGGGCTATCCGAACTCCTGACTGCACGCGGAGCAGCGTTCGGCGATCTTTTCAACGACGGCAGGATCGACGTGGTGATCAACCAGCTCGACGGAGTGCCGGTGCTGCTTCGGAACGTCGCCAAGCAAGACAATCACTGGATCGGATTCTCGCTGGAAGGAGGAGCGCGGAGTCCGCGAGATGCGGTTGGGGCAACTGTCTATCTCACGTCTGGAGGAATACGCCAACGCGGCGACGTTATCAGTGGCGGTAGCTATGCGTCCTCGAATGATCCGCGTGTCCACTTCGGGATCGGGACCCAAACGAAGGTTGAGGCTGTCGAGGTTCATTGGCCGAGTGGCTCCGTCGAGCACATTACGCCGCCAGCCAAAGTGGACCAATACTACTTCATACGTGAAGGGCAGGGTGGGGCCCTGCCCATCGACGAAGAGTTCCCGCATACAGCTAAGGCTAGGTAGGAGCCTTCCATTCTCTATCCTCAAAGTAAACGTTTGCAATCAGCTTCTCGCAGCAAAAACGGAGTTGACAACCTAATATGTTTGCATTAGAGTCCGCGCAATTCCGGGTCTGAAGGGAAGATATGTGGGCCTTTTGGGCACGAGCGCTGGGTGCTTCGTTGCTGATTTTGGGTCTCTCGGCTTGGGAGTCGCCGGCCCAAACGCGCGTGAATCCGGAGATTGAGAAAGCGTTTCATCGCGGGACGGACGAGATGAAGGCTGGGCTTCTCGAAGATGCTGCCAGCGATTTCTCGAAGGTGACTAAGCTGGATCCTTCCTTTGCACCGGCATATTTCAACCTGGGCCTTGTTCGCCTGATGGAGCGGCACCCGTCCGCCGCGATCGAGCCGCTGATCAGCAGCACCAAACTAAGCCCAGTTCCGCGAGGTACGCATCTCTTCCTCGGAATTGCCTACTACCGCACGAATCAGTACTCAAAAGCTATCGCCGCCCTCAAACATGAAGTCCAGCTCGAGCCGAAGAACGCCGAGGCGCTGATGTGGTTGGGTGTAACTCAACTGGCAGATGGAGATGCCGTCGAGGCTGCCGACGTTCTGGACAAAGCCGCGCAGCTCAAGCCGGGTGATGTAGACATTCTCTACCACCGGGGCCGCGCCCACATGATTGTTTCAAAGGAAAGCTACGAGCAAATGTTGCGCGCTGATCCGACTTCATGGCGCGTGCACGAAGTTCTCGGCGAATCTTACCTCGAAGCTGACCGTCTCGACGACGCGATCAGTGAATACGAACGAGCGGTGGCCGCGAAGCCCACAGAGCCCGGTATCCATGAGGAATTAGGGGACGCCTACTGGAAGAAAGGTGAACTGGATAAAGCCGAAAAGAGCTTCCAAGACGAGCTGGATCTGGACCCCGAGGGCAGATCTGCGATGTACAAACTTGCAGTCGTGAGTTTGGAGCACTCCGAGCCAGAGAGGGCGCGAACTCTGCTGAGTCGAGTGATTCAGGTGGCGCCGCACCAGGTCGACGCCGAGTATCAGCTTGGCCGCGCTGAAGCTCAACTCGGCCAGTTTGACGAAGCGATTGTGAATTTTAGAGCTGCGATTGGAGACTGCGGCCCAACCGATGGCGACACGCTCCGGCAGTCTTACTATCAGCTGGCGCAGGCTTACCGTCGCGTCCAGCGCCCGGAAGAATCCCGGGCCGCGCTCGAGTCCTTTATGCGTCTGAAGAAACAGGCGGATGCGGACGAAGCCGCGAAACTCGAAAGCAAGCTCAAGAAGGCGTCGACGCCCTCGTCCGACGAGCCGGAACAGCAATGAAGATACTCATCCAGAGCGAGATGCGGTCGGCAGAAGGCGGTGAGCGGGTGAAGCGGTTTTTTTGAGCGAGGAAGTAAACGTTTTCTAAGTCGGATACGGGGCGAACTCAAGTTCGGGAACTTCGGCAAAGCCGAGGGAGGGTGGGATGAACGATCGCAGCAGCAGTTGCGCCATTTTTGCATCTAGGGCCTGCTTCGCGCTCTTAGCTTTACTGGTTTGCCTTATCGGTGCCCGTTCGGTCTGGGCGCAGGCAAACCAGGGTTCCATCGCCGGTAACGTCTTGGATCCTTCTGGCGCTGTGGTGGCGGACGCAAAGATCGTCGCCACGAACGTCGCCACGGGAGCCAAATATGAAGCGGTTTCCACTTCGGCAGGCGCTTATCGCTTCCCTAACCTTACGGTGGGAACGTATGACATCAGCGCCACCTTGAAAGGCTTCAAGACCGCGACCCTTCAGGGAGTCGCGGTCGAGGTCGCTACAGTGCACGCTCTCGACATCACGCTCGCTCCAGGTAGCGTCAGCGAGACAGTTGTGGTGAACGCAGAGGCGCCCAAGATTCAGACGGAAAGCGCCGACATAGGAACAGTCGTAACCCAGAAACAGGTGCTCGACCTTCCTCTGGCGCTGGGCAGCAATGTTCAGTACATGCGTTCGCCCGAAGCGTTCGTGTTCCTGATTCCAGGGACCGTTGGCCCCGGCACGGGAAACGGCAGCGGCGGAACCTTTGAGTCAAAGATCGCCGGCGGCCAAAACTATGCGACCGAAGTTCTCCTGGACGGCGCCAGCATGTTCCGCTCCGAAAACGGCTCATCGTTCGACGAGACCGCGCCTTCGGTTGAGGCGCTGAGCGAGTTCAAGGTTCTTGTCTCTACCATTCCCGCCGAGTATGGCCGCACGACCGGCGGCATTGAAACCTTCAGCACTAAGGGGGGAACAAACTCCTTCCATGGGGATGTCTATGACATCTTCCGCAACGAAGCGATGGACGCCAACTCTTGGGGAAACAACTATTTCGGCGCACCTCGAAACCGCGACCGTCAGAATGATTATGGCTTCACGATCGGCGGACCCGTCTGGCTTCCGCACATCTACAACGGCAAGAATAAGACTTTCTTTTTCTTCTCGTGGGAGCAATATCGTCAAACTCAGGGTCTGAGCACCACCTCTACAGTACCCACGCAAGCCGAAATTGGTGGTGATTTCTCTGAAATCCTGAACACATCGAACGTACTCGGCACGAATCCTTGCGATGGGACCCCCATTTACGCCGGGGAGATTTTCGATCCTTCCACGACGCAAACGGGAGCCGGTGGAGTGCAGTGTCGAATCGCATTCATGAACGAGGCGGGGAGCACGGGCAATAAGATTCCCTCGGGCGATCTTACGACCGTCGGGCAAAACATCATGTCGTATTACCCTGCCCCGAATCACGGAAGTGGCTTGGTCAACAACTATTTCTACCAGTACAGCTTCCCAACGCTCGCGACCACTCCCACCGTCCGAATCGACGAGAACATCGGAGACAAGACCAAGCTGTATTTCACATATTCCTCGCGTCAAAATTCCCGTATTTCCACCACTGCATTCTTTGCAAACGCGGCCGGAGACGGAAGAGACCAGCTTTTCACCACTCACTATCTGCGGTTTGGTTACGATTACGTGATTTCGCCGTCGATTCTCAATCACTTCAATATCGGACTCAATCGAACGAACAGCGCCAATATTGGCGCCGGCGTGCGATACGGTGGCGGGGCCGACTGGGACTCCAAACTCGGAATAACCGGAGCTAGCGGGCCCATGTTTCCGGCGTTCGGCTTTTTCTTCGGAGCGCCCTACGTCGGGCTGGGCGACAACGTGGATGGCGACACCATCGACAACGGCCTCCGGACCAGCGATACCGTCAGCTGGGTTCGCGGAAAGCACGAAATGAAGTTTGGTGTGGATTGGCGCTTCCAGCAGTTCAGTCCCCTTAACTTCCAAAATACGAGCGGAAGCTACTACTTTTGGGCCGGGCAAACTGCTGTGGATACCCAGTTCAACACCGGGCAGACCGGGGATCCGATTGCCAGCGCTTTGCTCGGTCAAGTACACGACTCGAACCTTGCCGCCTATGCCAGCCAGCCCCGTTGGTTGCGGAGCTACTTCGGGTTCTTCGCCCAGGACACGTTCAAGCTGAGCCCAACTTTGACGATCAACTACGGTCTTCGCTGGGATATCGATCAGCCGAATAAGGAGAACTTCGACAACACTTCCAACATCAGCCTGACGACGCCGAATCCCGGCGCCGGCGGGCTCTTTGGCGCCTTGGTATTCGCCGGAAACGGGCCTGGAAGAAATGGTGTGACGGGAGAACGTTGGGCTGACACTTACCTCCACGACTTCGGCCCGCGCCTCGGCTTTGCCTGGTCACCTCAGCAGCTCGGCCACAACACTGTGATCCGCGGGGGCTATGGAATCATTTATGCTCCGCTGGTCTACGCCGACTTCGGCGGTTTCAATCGGACAGGGTTCCAGGCGAACCCCGCATTCACGTCTCTCGACGGTTTCTCACCGGCGTTCGATTTGACGAACGGCTTCCCAGCCTACACGCCACCACCTAACCTCGATCCGACTCAGTTGAACTTCCAGGGTCCCCAATATATCGATCCGTCGTACGGTCGCCCCGGGATGATTCAGAACTGGAGCCTCGAGGTGCAGCGCGAGTTAGCGCCGGACTGGATTCTCAGCGTGGCTTATGTGGGCCAACACTCGACTCACCTGCGCTCAAACTTCGATGCCGTGAACTCTTTGAATCCGGAGTATTTCGTGAAGGGCGGTGAACTCACCGAGACAGTCAGTTCGGCGGGAATTACTCTTCCCTTTGCAGGATTCCCAGGCAATGCAATCGTGGCGCAGACCCTCGTGCCCTATCCTCAGTACTTCGGTTTCAACACGGATGGGGCTCTGGAGAACCTTGGCCAATCCACCTACAACGCACTTCAGGCTCAGCTGCAGCACAAGTTCCGGTATGGGTTGAACTTGATGGCGTCCTACACTTGGTCAAAAACCTTGACGGATGCGGACAGCGCGTTGCCGTATTTCGCGACTTTGGCCGGGAGCGCTGGACCGCAGGATCCCTTCAACAAGAAGAACGATAAGGCCATAAGTGACCAGGATCTTCCACAGAACTTCGTCCTCAGCTATGTCTACGAGTTGCCAGTCGGGCAGGGAAAGCGATTCCTTGGAACTTCCTCCGGCGTCCTCAGCAGACTCGTGAGCGGCTGGGAAATCAGCGGAATCCAACGTTATGAGAGCGGCCAGCCCTTCGCAATCTGCTGCGCCACCGGAATACCGGCGTACGCAGGAGCGATTCGGTTCAATCAGATTCCAGGCCAGTCTCTGCTCAGCTCCCAGTATACAAGCGGCAATTTCAACCCTGGCACCGACCCCATGCTGAACATCAATGCCCTCGCAGATCCGAACGCGGGTTCCATCATATTCACGAACACTGGATCACCTACGGGCGCTCCCTATTCGTTAGGAACCATGCCGCGTGTTACGGGTGCGATTCGAATGCCCGCGTTCATGAGTGAGGATTTTAACGTTCTCAAAAGGACGAGAATTACCGAGGGCACAGACATACTACTGGAGGCTTCCGCCCTAAACTCGTTCAACCGCCATGTGTTTAACCGGCCCACGGACTTCAACATCTACGATCCGGTCGGGTTCGGGAAGTTGAATCCGAGCAATCTCGCTTTAGGCCCCCGAGTGCTTCAGATGCAATTGAAGTTTGAATTCTGAGAGGCAGCCCGGGCGCCGCGCTACACAGAGGCCGCTGCGAAAGCAGCGGCCTTTTGTGTCTCCCGCCGCGGATGTTGATATGATGTGTCTCCGAGTCGCGCTTTCTGGCAGCGGCGGTTGACGGCCCTCCCAGGGAGTGACTCCGCGCGGATGATCCATCAGGACGCTCGTCGATGATGTTCCTTGCCATCTCTGTCCTTGTTGTAGTTGAAGCGATG
This sequence comes from Candidatus Limnocylindrales bacterium, assembly GCA_035501415.1. Classification (GTDB taxonomy): domain Bacteria; phylum Acidobacteriota; class Terriglobia; order Acidiferrales; family UBA7541; genus Palsa-295. The sequence continues at coordinate 47,938 of DATJWH010000036.1, forward strand.
GGCCAAGCGCCGTCCAGAGGCCCCGACACTTTGATTAAGGACGCCGCGAGCTCGGTCGCCTCCGGAAATCTCGATCGAGCAGACTCCGACTTGGCCTCCTACTTAAAGGGTCGTCCCAATGACCCGCGAGCGCTGAACCTGCTTGGCATGGTGCGCGCCGCGCAACAGCGCAACGATGAAGCAGAGCAGCTTTTCAAACAAGTGATAGCGTTGCAGCCGAAATCGGCGAACGGACACGTCAACCTCGGTCTCCTTTACTTGCAGATGTCGAGAGTTGAGGATGCGGTTCCCCAGCTCCAGGAAGCTTTGCGCATTGACCCCGGCCGCAACGACGCGCGAGGCGCCCTTCTCAATGCTTTGCGCTCTGAGGCGCACGATTCGATTCGAGAAGGCAAGCTGGAAAAGGCTCTCTCGCTTCTCATTACCGCACGGAAGCTGAGTCCCGAAGATACAGACATCGTCTACGACTTTGGATACGTTGCGTTGCGAATGTCGCTCTACCCCGATGCGGAAACCGCCTTCAAGAAGGTCTTGGAGCATCGGCCCGACGACGCTCGAGCGTTATACGGCCTTGGACGTGCCCAGATCGGCCTCGGGCGATATCAGCTTGCGTCGGAGATTTTCTCGCGCTACACGAAACTCAAACCGGCCGACGCTTCCGGCCATTACGCGCTGGGAGTGACATTGGCTTCCCTGGAACAGTTTCCCAAGGCTACGTTGGAGTTCCAGCGGTCTATTGAGATCCAGCCGCGTCAGACCGAATCCTACGTCGAAATAGGCCGCATTGAACTGGCCGAGAATAACTTCGAAGCGGCTCGGGGTGACTTTGATCGCGCTCTCGCAATCGCCCCGCAACACGCGGGAGCGCTCAACGGAGTGGGCCGCGTCGAATTCTCGGAGAAGCACTACGATAAGGCGACGGATGATTTCCGGGCATCGATCGCGGCCGATTCTTCCCAACGCGAGCCTCACTATTATCTCGGCTTGACGTATGCTCGCTTGGGACGCCGGGAGGATTCCGCCAGGGAACTGCAGATTGCCCAGGACCGCGAGCGCGAGGATGTCGAGCGCCATCGCATCGTGATGAAGCTCCTCGATTCGGACGAAAATATAGATGACTCGAAACCACAGCCTTGATTCCGTATAGCGCTTTGAAGAGAGGTCGGCGTCAGCGGCGTTCGTTCCGGCCAAGCCGCGCGAGCGGCCTGAATGCGGTTGACAGACAAAAGGGGGCCGGTCTATATTTACCCGTCCTTGGTGTGTCGCGCTTTTTCCTTATTTTTGCAATGGGTAAACGTTTACTGACTCCGAGGAAGAGCGTCACTCTCTGCCGCATCGCCGCCGGTGCCGCGCTGTTCATCTCGTTTACCTTCATGCCTTCGTGCGGTGGTGGCGGGGTCGGCGGCGGAGGTACTGTTGTGCCCCCTCCTCCACCGCAGAGTTTCCCTGAACTGCCATCCGCAGACCCTCTTACTGGCAACATCTCGCCGATTCACGATCCCAGCATCATCATGCAAGGCGTCACCTACTACTCCTTCACAACCGATCCCGGGGGCCTCACCACGGGCTACCTTGCAATCCGTTGCTCCCAGGACAAAATTTCCTGGGCCACGTGCGGCACGCCAGGTCACGGCGATCACGTCTTCGATCAGATTCCATCCTGGGTGCAGGCGGCGGTTCCCGCAGTATCGAGCCTTTGGGCGCCAGACATCTCATTCTTCAACGGCCAGTATCATCTCTATTATGCCGGCTCCACTTTCGGCTCCAATCAGTCGGTGATCGGCCTCGCCACCAACGTCACGCTCGATCCGTCCAATCAGGCCTACCAGTGGGTGGATCAGGGAGAAGTTCTCGCATCGACTTCGGGCGACAACTTCAACGCGATTGATCCGAATATTCTCGTCGACTCGAACGGAAATGTCTGGCTCACCTACGGAAGCTTCTGGAGCGGAATTTTTCAGCAGCAGATTGATCCTGCGACTGGAAAGCCGATCTCTGGCCAAATGCCCATCAATCTCGCCGCGCGCCCTGCCATTCAATCCGACCCGATCGAAGGCGCCTCCCTCCTTCAGCATGGGTCCTTCTACTACTTGTTTGTCTCCTTCGATTTTTGTTGTCAGTCGAACCCTGCCAACAGCAATTACAAAATCGCTGTCGGTCGCTCCCCAAATCCGAACGGGCCCTTCGCGGATATGAGCGGCACCGCGATGCTGCAGGGCGGCGGCACGATCTTGATGACTGGCAACAGCTCTACCTGGAACGCTCCCGGCGGACAGACTCCTTACCTCGATCCCGGCAGCAACACCGACGTCATCGCGTTCCACGCGCTGAACCTGCAGCAGAACGGTCTCGACTATCTCTGGATTACTCCTCTTACGTGGAGCGCCGACTGGCCCACCGTTTCGACGTCTTTGACTTTGCCCACTCGCACACTCGTTGCCACAACTGTCACGCTGAGCAGCTCTTCTTCTACCATTGTCGCGGGCGATTCGGTAACGCTCGGGGCTGTCGTAAGTGGGGCAAGCAACGAGCCCACGGGTTCCGTGACCTTTTCAGAGAGCAACTCGAGTCTCGGAGCCGTCAACCTAAATGCCAGCGGCTCGGCCTCGCTGACGCTAAGCTCTCTCTCTGTAGGAACTCATTCCTTCATAGCCACGTACTCAGGAGACGCGGGCGACGCGCCGTCGAGTTCCTCCGCTATTTCTATTACGGTGCAGCAGCAACCGCCCGCTGCCACCTCAACAGTTCTCACGACCTCCGCCGGCACCTTGCAGCAAGGCTTGCCATTGGAACTCACTGCCACGGCCGCTCGCACCTCGGGCACGGGCAGTCCCGCCGGGTCGGTTTCCTTCCTTGATGGCTCGTCGGCAATCGGAACGGCGCAACTCGATGCCAGTGGGCGAGCCATCCTCACTGTCACCAATCTTGCAGTGGCGACTCACAGTCTCACAGCGTCATATGCGGGTGACTCGTCGGACCAGCCCTCCGTTTCCGCTCCGGCGGGCGTGGTGATCCAGAAGTCCGCCACCATCACCTACACGAATCCGCTCACGCTTACCGATCCCGCGAAGGGCTCTGTCATCAGTTGCCCAGACCCCGCAGTCATCAAAGTCCAAACGAGCGGGCAGAACACCTGGTACCTCTATTGCACGGGCGACGCGCACAACAGCCAGGATCTGAATGCCCAGAACCAGTTGAACGCCCACTTGATTAGCATTTACGAGTCGACGGACCTTGTGCACTGGACCTATGATAACGATGCCTTTACTTCGCCGCCCTCGTGGGTTGCCACGCCCTACCTGTGGGCGCCTGCCATCAAGTACTTCAATAATCGCTACTACCTCTACTTCACCACCAATGTCACGAATCTCGCGGGGAACGGCGCAGCCATCGGCGTTGGCACCAGCTCGAGCCCCAAGGGACCCTTTGTCGATAGCGGTGCTCCCGCTGTCGCCCCGGAGACCGCCACGAACTGCTGCAACAATGCCTATCGCTGGCTTTTCGATCCTGATGTGATTCAGGATTCCACAGGTCAGAATTACATTCTCTTCGGTAGCTATGTCGGTGGGGTCTCGATCCGCAAGCTCTCGTCCGACGGTCTCACATCCGATCCCTCGAGCGAGCAGCTAATCGCCGCGGATAACCGCTATGAGGGCGCGAACTGGGTTCAGCACGGCGGCTACTATTATCTGTTGGCTTCGTCTACCAACTGTTGCGCCGGACCGCTCACCGGCTACAGCGTGTTTGCCGCCCGCGCCACTTCACCTACGGGTCCCTACTTGGATGAGCAGGGCAACTCGCTCACAGCAGTAGCTACCGGTGGAACCCCCGTCCTCTCTATGAACGGCAACAGCTTCGTTGGCCCCGGTGGCAATGTTGTCTTCGCGGACGAAGCAGGCCAGAGCTATATCCTCTACCATGCAGTGAATCTCAGTTCGCCCTACTTCCCGGGCTTCGTTGGCTCAACCGCTAGGCCGGTGCTCCTGGATGCGCTGGATTGGGATTCGAACGGATGGCCTGTCGCGCGCGGCGGCTTCGGGCCGTCCGATTCTTCCTCTCCGCAGCCGCTTCCTGCGGCTCAACCCGGCGCTCCCTCCGGTTACGCTGCCACGTTCAATACGAACGACCAGCCTCTGGCTGCGATTGCCGGCTTGTCCGATGAATTCAACTCCTCGTCTCTCGGGTCGCAGTGGTCGTTCATTCATTCCACGCCTTCGTATCAGTTGACCGGCACGGCTTATCAGGTGTCGACCGTCGGCTTCGACACGACGAACGCCATGGCTCAGGTGCCTCTCTTGGCTGAGCCTGCTCCCGCCACTGACTATGTGGTTGAAACCAAGCTCACTTTGAATCTCCCAACAACCGGTGCGGGCAATGATTTCGCTCAGGCCGGTCTATTGCTTTACGCCGATGACGCCGACTACATTCGGATGGATCTTTTTTCTGACTCAGACACTCGCCAAATCGAATTCATCAAGGCTCAATCTCCCCCCGCCAACGGATATCCTACATGGGGCTCGTCGGACGTTGGCGCTCCCACCATTGTCTCGGGCGGCGTGCAGGTCTGGATGAGAATCGTCAAGCGCACGGTGAATGGCGCCGAAACCTATACGGCGTATAGCAGCGCTGATGGCGTCAACTGGATTCGTGGCAGCACGTGGATTCACAGCCTCGGAACGAGCGCAAAGATATGCCTCTACGCCGGCAATCGCGCGGGTTTCACGGCGTCATTCGACTACGTCCATGTTTCGACTCTGAAGTAGACCCGCGCTTGATTGAGGAGATTACGGTGACGGTGTCTTCCTACCTCGCGCGCGCCAACCGAACCAGAGTCCGTGGCGACGCGTCGCCTTCGACGATTTCTATTCTCGCGTCGCCTGGAACCGCCTTGAACGACTGCCGAAGTCCGCTGGGCCAGTCAATCTGAAGCGCGTCCACTTGGCGGTCGCGTGCAAGGCCGATGTGGACGAGGCGCGAGTTAAGCGAACCGAAGCCGTTTCCGCCATCCACCCACTTGTAGATCCTTCGCTCGCCGATTGTTGCCGTCACGCGCGCGCCGATAGCATCGCGATTCGATTTCTTTCCCACAAGACGAATCTCCAGGCTGTGATTTCCTGATCCCAAGTTTCGATAAAGCCGGCTCGTTTCTCGCGTGCCCCAGTAGAATCCCCCGAAAGAACCGAACAGGCTCAAATTTCCGCTGTCGTCGTAATCCGAGAACGCCATCCCGTGCAGCATCCCGTAGTGAACGAGCCCCGCCGACTCCGCGATGTCCGTGAAGTGCCCGCGTCCGTCATTGTGCAGCAGCGGCTTCGGCTCGCTCCAGTCGAGCTCTGGATTCCCCGTCCCCAACACAATTTCCTCAAAGCCGTCATTATCCATGTCGGCCACCTGCGACGACATCGCCCCGTACCACCCCGTGATCCCAGACTCCTCAGCAACATCCACGAAGGTTCCGTCGCCCATGTTTCGAAACAGGAGCTGCCGCTGCCCCTTCGCCACCGCTGCTCCGCTCATCTTGTTCGCGATCATATCCGTCAATGCGCCGTCCGGATACGTCGAGACGAATAGGTCAAGCAACCCGTCGTTGTTGTAATCGAAAAATCCCGCTGTGTACGCGTGAACCTTCCTGCGAATTCCGGCTCGCTCGCTCACATCCTCGAAGCGTCCGCCCCCGAGATTCCGAAATAGATACGGCCCGGCGTCGTAGCTGGTCGCGAGCAAATCCTGCCGCCCGTCGCCGTCGTAATCTCCCCAGCAGACCGAAATCCACTTCGCCTTCACACTCAATCCCGCCTGCCTGCCAAGCTCTCGAAATTTTCCCTTGCCTTCGTTGTGATACAGCCGTAGATAATCTCCGCCATCCGGTTCGACGATTCCCGTCGCCACCGCAAGGTCGGCCCGCCCATCATTGTCGTAATCCGCCCACGAGGTGTTGAACGCGTCTACCGCCTCCGCGAGCCCTGCCTCTTTCGTGACATCCGTAAAGCGCTTGCCCGCCTCGTTGTGAAAAAGAAAAAGCCGGTTGCTTCCTCCCCATCCATTGCTCGCCAGCAAGATGTCCTGATAACCGTCATTGTCGTAGTCGATGAATTGTGACGCGTAGCAACCCAGCCCGACGCCATCGACCAGCCCCATTTGCCCAGCGACGTCCTCGAATTTCCCATTGCCCAAGTTTCGGAGCAGCCGGAACGGCGCCCGCTCTGCCCCCACGAGAATGTCGTCGCGCCCGTCGTTATCAAAGTCGCCCCACGCCGCGCCGCGCCCCAACGCCAGCCGTCCGACTTCTGCTTCCTCCGCCATGTCTTCGAATCGAAATGGCGAAGGTGCCGCCGCGGGCATCCTCAACCGGTACTCCTCCGGGATGCTGCTGTCCGGTCGTTTAGCTTGAATCGTCAGCACACGCAGCATCCACTTATAACGGACGTCCGTCGGAATATCGCGGCACGCCTGCAGCGCGTACGGAATCCCGTTCGCGTAGTCTTCCTTCAAGAGATAAATCGTCGCAATCGCATAGGCAACCGCTCCCGGGCGCTCCTTCATCCTCGGCACCAGCATCTTCAGTGCTTCGTCGAAACGTCCCGCCAGGAGCGGGTAGCGCGCTTCGTCATATTCCGCCAGGTCCGGGAAGTGTTGCGCGCCCTGCCCATTCTGATCATTTTGCGGGGAGAACATTCGCGCCAGTGCGGCACTGGGAAAGAATTGCGAGCCGGCCCATACAGCTCCGGCGCCAAGCGCAGCCTTCTTGATGAGGTCGCGGCGGTCCAATCTTCTTCTCTCTAATACCGTCCGCGATTATAAAGCGGGTCGTCTACTGCGCCTCATGCCGTTTGAGAGTGTCGTAGAGAGGCTCGGCGGGTTTCACTTGCGACGGTTCCTCGGCCACAGTGATCGCCAGGACGCGTATCTTGTCGTTATCGGGAAGCGTCAGCGTTGTTGCTCCGGCGGGCACGTCGAGCGGATAAGCGAAGAGGTAAGAATACGAGTAGGCCTCGTTCTTGCCGTCGGCTGTGTGCCGGTGATCGCAATACCAGGCAATCGGGGCGCGCTTGATAAAGCCCGGGGTTATGTCGCCCGTGAATTCCATCACCCTCTCCGTTTTCGGCGCATTCGGAGGCGGCGTGTATCCCGCGGGGTATTGCACCGGAACCTCTTTGTACGCCCATGATCGGTTGTCCCATTGCCCCACGAACCCGCCCCAGTTCTCAACGTGAGCCTGCGCGGAGGTATCGCCGATCCGGAATGTCGCATCTTGATCGCCGTCGGATGCTGCCGCCAGCACATAGACGCGATTGAACCTTCCCGCTGGCAGCTGAATCGTTTGCCCTCGAGCCGCAATGGCATCTGCATGACCCGTCCAGGCCGCCCCAAGCTTGAACCGAATCCCAGCGTAGTCGAGTTCAGCAGGTAGCATCCCCGCTGCAAGCGCCTCTCCCGCTGCATCGAATCCGCCGTCTGACTTCGTCCCGGCTTTGCTTCCGATTGAAAGGTCGTAATTCAGTGCAACGGGTCGCGACTCTAAAGCGGGCGCGTTCAGATGGTGACTTCCGAGCCTGACGGCAAATGTCCTCGGTTCGTACGGATCGAAGTCTGTCACCAGCTCTCCGCTTTCCACCGTGGCCGGCCCTAACGGCTGCTCCTGCCCGTTCACTTCGCGCGCCGCACTGATCGGTGCCGCGAAAGCCACCCGGACGTTGTGTTGCGGTTCGCCGCTCAGCTCCACCAGTCGCACCACCACTTCGTCGCTATCCTCCGCCTTTTTCAGCGCCAGCACTCGAATCCGGGTGTTATTGATGTGCAGCAGAGAAAAGCTCTTGCCGAGTCCGCCGTTGTGCTTCGTCGCCTCGAAGGCAAGCAGCGGCTGATTCAGCCGCCACGCCTGCCAGTCTGTCTCGCCCTGCCGCCAATCCTCAGCGTGTCCCGCGAGTCCGTAGATGAATTCGTGGTGGCCCCAGTCCTGCGAGGTTTGATCGCTGTAATCGCGTCCATTGCCGGTGCCAAGGCCCGGTGTATAGAGCAGAGTCAGCCGCAGAGTCTTGTCATCCGGCTTGTCGGAGCCGTTCTTGCAATCCGTGAGAATCGTGACGCCATACTTTCCGCGTTGATCCGTTAGATCGAACCACTGGTGCGACGGAAACTCGAATTTCCGGTCGTAATCCGTGCTGCGCCCGATGGTTCCAATATCCCAGTTGTACGTTGCTTCCGGATTGGAAGCGGTCAGCGGAAATGTAGCCTTCAGCGCCGCCGCGGCCGTATGCCAGTCGATGCTGTTTCCGAATTCCACTCGATTTCCTGCGTCGCCCGCCGAGAGTCGAACCGTCTGCACGAACTTCGACCCTTCCGATTCGCGTTCGATCTCCACCGCTACCCGCATTGGCCCGTTCTCCACAACTCGTATCTTCGCCGGGCCGTCAACGTATCCGCGCGGTGGCTTTTGTTGATCCGCCCAATCCATGTTCCACGCCGGCCAATCGTGCGGCTTCTCCGTCTCGAATGCCAGCCGCGCCGGCGCGGAAAGCAGTTGCTGCTTCACATCCTTATCGTAAATTCCGCTTACGTCTCCGTTTTCGTCGATCTTGACCACGTAGCGTCCGTTTTCCAGTTCCGATTCGCTCACATGCAGGTCCGGATTCGCACCCGGAGCCTCATCCGATGCCTGAATGTCGTAAACGGCAAATCCGACCGACGGAACCTTGGCCACGAACAACACCTTCGCCGCGCCATTTTCGCCCGGCTCAATCTGCGCGAGCGTTTCTTTTCCGTCCGGTCCGGTCACTCGCACTCCCTTTGGCATTCCGCCTGGGAAAGAGACGTTCGCCTCGGCCACATCCTCGCGTTCAATGTTGAGCGGATTGTAGACGACAATCGGAATGCCTTTTGCTTCCGTGTTCATCCCGCCCGCGACGCCTTCCACCTCGCTCGTCAGCACCACCGAAAACTGGTTCAGCGCGATTACCTGGTCGTTCCACGAAAAGTTGTAGGCTTGTGGAGTCGCTGTTCCTGCCATGATGTCGTGAAACTGCCCGCCCATTACCAGCGTCCAGGCGTCATTCAATCGCTTCTGCGGATATGTCCTCGCGCCTAGCCACTGTGCCGCCACGGACGCTTCTTCCGCCGCTTGCCCCAGCAGCTCGTTCTTGCGATTCCATCGTTTTTGATACGCCTCGGATGTGAGCGAGCCCGCCGAATGGTTCGTCAGTTCGAATTCTCCCTGATACCGCGGAAGACGGCCGGCCTCCGCGGGCGTGATGTCGAGAAACATCTGATCGGCTTTTGGGGCGACAACTCGGAGCGGCCCCTCTCCGACCTGAACCTCTGGCGCCTGTGTCTTCGCGACTCGTTGGCGGTATTCCCAGAACCTCTCTCCCGGGCGGCGCGGAGGCGGAAGCTGGGCCTCGCTCTTGTCGAGGATCGCCTCGAGCGTCTTCACGGAACTTTCTTCCGGGGCACCTCCCACGTCGCCGGTCCCATAATAGTGATAGTCGGCGAAGAGTCCGGTCACCTTTCCATCAAGATTCACTCGATTTACCCATTCGGGATCGCTCGTCAAGTCCGTCGTGATGTTTCCGCCGTAGCTTCCGGGATTCAATGCGGAGATTACTCCACGGCCGTCGGGCCCAATCCACATCCCCACGTTGAACGGAATCCCCACCGGCGTATCCTCTGCAGACACGCCGGGTCCCCCTGACGCCGAAGATCCCCAGGTAAGTTTCTGTGTAGAAAAACCCTTCACGCCGGAGTGTGCCAGGATGCTCGGCAGCGATGCGGGAAAGCCGAAGCAATCGGGCAGCATGTACTCCATGCTGTATTTCCCGAATTCGTGCCGGAAGAATTCGTTGCCGTAAAGCACCTGGCGGAAGAGTGACTCGGCGGATGGCGAGTTCACATCGCTTTCTTCCATCGATGAGCCTGCGGGGAACCAGCGCCCTTCGGCGATGTATTTTTTCAGCGTCTGATATTCCGCTGGGTAGTACTCCTTCATGAAGCGATAGCGGTTCGCTCCCGTGAAATTGAACACGTAATGCGGGTACTTCTCGATCAGTTTGAAGTTATCGTGAAGCGTGTTCGCGATGTATTCGTCGATGACCTGCGGATACTCCCAGCGCCACTCCGTGTCGAGGTGCGCGTACCCAACGACGTAAAGCGTCGGGCGCTTCGCAAGGTCCATCTTGTGCGCGACCGCCTTCTTCGCCCCTGGCTCGTTGTGCTTGGCCGCCATTGTTTCGGGACTTGTCGCTGGCTTTGTAGCCTGCGTTTGGCCCGGGGCTCGCACTGCGCAGGTCGCGCTCAAGCACGTGAGAATCAAGAATGCGTGCCGGAGCGGGCGCAGCGACGCGGCTCCTCGCGAAGCTACCGGTTGATGCTTGGGGCTTGGGCTCATTCTGTGGTCCTCCGATCGCCCCCACCGCTGGCGGAGCGAGAGCAACACCTAGCCTCTCGAGATATTGTGAAGCAAGAGCACTTCCACGGCGGACATCGAGGATTCCAAGGCTCAAATCCGCTCTGGAGTCTTGGCCACCCCCGGCAAGCTGTCAATGCACCCGGAGATGGTCTGTCGCTTCCCGGGTAAGTTCCTCAGCCTGCAAGGAATATGCCTCATTCTTCCCCTGCTCGTTTTCGGCGTCTGCCTGTGTTACGCGCCCTTGATGCTAAAATGTGCCGCTCGTATGCGTTTGCCATTTTTGTGGATCGCCCTGGGCGTCATGGTAGTCGCTCTTCAAGCTCGGAAGGCTACGTCACCTACTTCTGTGGCGATCGTGCCGGGCAAGTTCGTCGATGTCACTTCCGAAGCAGGAGTCCATTTCCGCGATCTTTCGTCCCATACTTCAAAGAAGTACCTCATCGAAACCATGGGCTCCGGTGTCGCCCTGTTCGACTATGATAACGACGGTCGGCTGGACATTTTCCTCGTCAACGGCGCTCCCCTCACGGATCCCACTCCTAAGGGAACCATTCCTCAAAAGACGGGACCCGAGTATTGGAACCGCCTCTATCATCAGAAGCCCGACGGCACCTTCGAAGACGTCACCGAGAAAGCGGGGCTGCAGGGCGCGGGCTACGGGATGGGAGTTGCCGTCGGCGACTACGACAACGACGGTTACGACGATCTCTTCGTCACCGGCTACGGTGGTAACAAGCTCTATCACAACAACGGGGATGGCACCTTCACTGACGTCACCGAAAAAGCTGGCGTCGCCGGCAGCGGATGGTCGAGCAGCGCCGCCTGGATCGATCTCGATGGAGACAGGCTCCTCGATCTCGTCGTCCTGCGCTATATGAAATGGGACTTCGACGACATCTACTGCGGAATTCACGAGCCCGACGGCCGGGATTACTGCCACCCTGATATCTTCCAGCCGATCACTCCGCTCGTCTATCACAACGACGGCAACGGTCATTTCACCGAAGTGTCGGCAAAGATCGGCCTATCCAAGCCGGGCAAGGGCCTGGGCATTGCCTTCGCGGATTACGACCGAGACGGTCACACGGATATCTTCGTTGCGAACGATTCAATGGTTGAGTTTCTCTACCATAACAAAGGTGACGGAACATTCGAGGAGGTCGGCCTGATGTCCGGGGCCGCAGTCGACGGCGACGGTCAAACCTACGCGGGAATGGGTGTCGACTTCGCCGACTACAATAATGACGGTCTGCCTGATCTGCTCATCACGGATCTGGCCAATCAACAGTACGCGCTATATCGCAACGATGGCGACGGCACCTTCACGTACGACAGTTTCGCCACCGGTCTCGCCGCGATCACCCTCAAGCACTCCGGTTGGGGCGCGCGCTTCCTTGATTATGATAACGACGGCTGGAAGGATCTTCTGATCGCTCAGGGGCATGACCTGGAGTCCATCCAGCGCAGTTATCCCGACCTACGCTATCGCGAGCCCATGGTGCTCGCTCGCAACACGGGCAAACGCTTCGTGGACGTGTCAAAGGAATCTGGCGACGTGTTCCACCAGGCTTGGGTTGGTCGCGGTCTGGCCATCGGCGACATTTATAATGATGGACATATCGACGCCGTTGTCTCCACAAACGACGGCCCGGCATATATCCTTCGCAACGAGACTCCCACACGGAATCATTGGCTCTCACTGCTCCTCGTCGGCCACAAAAGCAATCGCGACGGCATCGGCGCGGAGGTCAAAGTCACCACGAGCAAAGGCACGCAACTTGCCACTGTCACCACTGCGGGCAGCTATCTCTCTTCCAGCGATAAGCGCGTCCATTTTGGTCTCGGCACTGACGCCGTTGCGCAGGCCGTCGAGATTCGCTGGCCGAGCGGTATCGTCCAGACCCTCAAAAACGTTCAGGGTGACCAGATTCTTCAGGTCGATGAAGACACTAAGGCGCCCCGAAAGCCGCAATGAAAACTCGAGCCCTTCCTTGCGGGACAATTGCTTGCCTTCTCGTGCTGCTTGTCTCGGGACTTCTGCCTTCCAATCTGGGCCGCGCTCAAATGTCGACCAAGCAGCAACAGAATCCGGCCAAGCCCTCCGGAGTGGCCACCGGGGGCGTCTACGCACCCGTTAAGGACGCTCTGAATCGCCCGATTACCGCCGGCGGATTCGTCGACGGAGCGCCTGTAGTCTTCATCGATATCACTAAACAAGCGGGCCTCGATAAGTTTCATCACCGCTCGGGAACGCCCGAGAAGAGGACCATTCTTGAGGCCCCCGGATCGGGCGTCGCGTTGCTCGATTACGACAACGACGGCTGGCTCGACATTTACTTGGTAAATGGCTCGACCTTTCGGGCGCTAAAGGGCGAAGAACCTGCGCCTCGCGCGATGCTGCTTCACAACAATCACGATGGCACCTTTACGGACGTCACAGATAAAGCCGGCGTAGCAAATGAACGATGGGGATTCGGCGTCGCCGTTGCGGATTATGACAACGACGGCTGGCCCGACATTTTCGTGGCGAACTTTGGCAAGAACCGTCTGTATCACAACAATCACGACGGTACCTTCACTGACGTCGCGGAGAAGGCTGGCGTTGCGTTGGGCGGTTGGTCCACCGGGCCGACGTGGGGCGATTACGACCGCGACGGATTGCTCGATCTTTTCGTTCCCGGTTACGTGAAGTTTGATCCCGACAATCCGCCGCTCGCCGGAAAGCGCCCGATTCCAACCGATGCTTGCCAGTTTCGTGGCGTTAACGTTCTCTGCGGGCCGCTTGGCCTCGTCGGAGAAAGGGACCACCTGTTTCACAACAATGGAGATGGAACCTTCACGGACGTGAGCGTCAAGGCGGGTGTTTCCGATCCACTGGGTGCATATGGGTTTCAAGGCACGTTCGTGGACGTCGATGACGATGGCTGGGTCGACTTGGTCGTCGCCAATGACTCGGTCCCGAATTTTCTCTACCATAATCGCCACGATGGAACCTTCGAGGACGTCAGCCTGATTTCTGGCTTTGCGCTCACCGAAGAGGGCCGCCCGCAGGCCTCCATGGGCATCGCCGTCGGCGATTATAATCGCGACGGCAGGGTCGACCTCTACACCACTTCCTTTTCCGACGATTACAACAGCCTCTACCGCAACGACGGCGGCGGAAATTTCACGGACGTCACGTTTCGCGCCGGCCTCGGTAAACCCACCATCCCCTTTCTTAGCTGGGGCACTGGCTTCCTCGATTTTGACAACGATGGCCTGCTCGACATCTTCGTCGCCAACGGCCACGTCTATCCTATTGTTGACCACGAGGATTGGGGCACTACCTACGCCGAGCGGCCCCAGCTCTTCCGCAACCTCGATGGAAAGAATTTCAAGGAGGTGCCCCCCGCCACCGGGAGCGGCCTCGCGGACGTGATTACCGCGCGTGGCGCCGCCTTCGGCGACCTGTTCAACGACGGCCACATCGATGTTGTCCTCAACAATATGGATTCGACGCCCACCGTTCTCCGCAATGTGGCCAAGAGCGGCAACCATTGGATTGCGTTCAAGCTCGTTGGCGGGCCGGGCAGCCCCAGGGATGCGGTAGGAGCGAAGGTGTTCGTGACGGCTGGCGGATTCCGGCAACGCGCCGACGTGATCAGCGGCAGCAGCTATGGGTCGAGTTCGGACGTAAGGCCACATTTCGGGCTGGGAGGGGCGACGAGGTTGGGCCGAGTGGAGGTGGATTGGCCGGACGGGAAGGAGGAAAACGTGTCGGTGGCGGAAGTGGATCGGATTGTTACGGTGGTGGAGGGAAAAGGAGTTGTGAAGCAGTGAGGGTGAAATAAAGCGCGGTGCCGTATAGATTAGAAAAAATTTAGTTCTTTATTTTGAATGACTTACGCGATTTTCTAATCTTCAGGCTGAAGATTAGAACCCCGAAAATAGAGCCTTCCGACGCCTTCGCGCGGCCAATTGACACCATCGGTGCTGGGTTTGACCCGGGTCGGCGCATATCTTAGCCGAGCCGCGATCAGCCTCTCCGAACGACCAGGCAGGGGAACAAAAAGCTGCAAGTCCTATTCTTCCAATGAGTTGGGCGGGCACGCACAGATAACAACCGGGTGCATTGACCTTGACTCTCAAGGAGCGGAGAGTGGCTGCCAGTTTGGGGTCGTGTGGGGCCGTGCTCTGCCAGCGCGGACGTTTGGGTCGGTTTTGGGGAGGATGCCACCAATGAAAGAACCAGTTCTGTCTTGCCTTCGTAAATTCAATCTCATCTCGCTCGCGGCGGCCCTCGCCTTTTGCTTGGTGATCGTTGCGCCTAATCCGGCGCACGCTCAAGCGCTGAGCGGGATCTCGGGGACGGTGACCGATCCGAGCGGCGCGGTGGTGCCGGGTGCAAACGTCACCGTGACGAATGTGGACACCGGAGTAGTGAGCCGGTCGGTGACGACGTCTGCGGGAGTGTACTCGATTACGGATTTGATCCCAGGCGCGTATTCGGTCCGGATCGAAAAGGCTAACTTCCAAGCGGCTGTGATTAACGCGATCAGCATCGAGGTAGGCAAAACTTCGACGGTAGATGTTGAGCTGAAGACGGGAGCTGTCGCCGAAACCATCGAGGTACAGGGCAATGCCATTTCCCTCGAAACTTCGCAGCCTCAAGTGGGAACCACCATTGAAAACAGCATCGTGCAGGAGGCGCCTGTCTTCGAGCTTACAGCTGGAACCGGACGCGACCGCCAAATCGACCAATATCTTTTCCTTGCGCCAGGCGTGACGGGAGGGACATTCAGTCATCGCATCGATGGAGGCGTGGATTTCCAGAACGAAGTCGTTTTCAACGGTGTTGTGGCGGCTCAGTCGGAAACGCAGGGCTACCAGACGAACATCAACCCTCCGTTCGAAATGATCGACGAATTCCGCGTGCAGTCGTCGGTGTTTTCGGCGCAATACGGGCTGGCGCAGGGCGTGGCCCAATACCAGTTCAAGTCGGGCGGCAACACGCTGCACGGCGACGCGTTCGAGATCATGCGGAACGACTGGTTCGACGCCCCGGGGGCCGTGAGGGACTCGGCGGGAGAAGGGCCAGCGCTCGACCGTGAAAACAACTTCGGGTTCTCCCTCGGCGGCCCAGTGTGGATTCCGCCGATATACAACGGCAAAAACAAGACTTTCTTCCATGTTGCGGCGGACTGGTATCGCGAGAAGAACAATCCGGACTCTCTGTTCACCGTCCCCACTCCGGAGATGGTGCAGGGAAACTTCAGCAACTTCACGACGAGCAACACGAGTTCCACGGTCCAGCCCATCTATGTGCCACCAGCTTGGGCAGCAGATCCCAGCCTGATGCCAGCGGGGTGCGTGCCCGGCGCAGCACCAGGACAGCAATGGCCAGGCAACATCATTCCGCAAAGCTGCTTTAGTGCCACCTCCCAATTGCTGCTGCCGTTGATTCCGACTCCGAATCATGTAGTGGGGAACGGGGTCAATAACAACATGATCCCAACCTTGACGGTGCCGATCAAGCAGGCGAACTGGGGATTCTCAATCGACCATAACCTCACCCAGACCCAGAAGCTACATGGCAGCTTCTGGCGCGATTCGCAGAACGCTCCGAACTGGGATCATAACGGGTTCTTCAACAACGAACTCTCCGCGCTGAAGACGGAGCCGCGGCTGGGTACCGGAATCTTTCTGACGTATTCAAACGCCATCACCAACAACCTGGTGGTGACGGGCGGTATCGGCTGGATGGGCGAACTCAACAATGAGTTCAACACCCACCTGAACACCGGGGTCGGCGTCGGATTTCCGGCGGTGGACGGAAGCATCGTGTTGCCGACGATCAACTGGGGCGGATCCGATCCAAACGCCCCGGTTTCCTGGGGCGTGAACACAAACGGCGAGACCTTTTCGATCAACCGGAAATTGGGAATCGGCGTGGACAACAACTGGCTATGGACGCACGGCCGGCACACCACGAACATCGGATGGGAGCTGCGGCGAACTTACCAGGATGACCACGAGTGCCAGAACTGCGGCGGCGGATTCCTCTTCAGTTCTCTGATCACCGGTGACGGTAACCCCGCGGACAACAGCATTACTGGAAGCGACTTCGCAACGTTCCTTCTGGGCGACGCTTCGTCGGCCACGCGCAGCTTTGCGCTGGAGAACAAGCTAAGGAACTGGTACTTCGCGCCGTACATACAGGACGACATCAAGGTGACACCGAGGTTGACGGTAAACGTGGGCGTGCGGTGGGACATTGCGCTACCGTTCACGGACGACACGCGAACGGAAGGAACGAACACAGTAGTCTTCTTCAACCCCAGCGTGCCCAATCCGGGCGCGGTGAGTCCCGCGACGGGGAATCCGCTGCTTGGCGCCGCGAGCGCTCTGGGAACCTGCCCGACGTGCGTGGGCTACGACCGGGCTGAAGTGAGCCTGAGGCACTTTAGCCCGCGTCTCGGCTTTGCGTACGAACTGAACTCCAGGACCGTGATCTCAGGAGGGTATTCGCTGAACTACCTGGATAGCGGGTCCTACGAGTATGGCGTCCATAAGATAGCAGTCGACTACGGAAACTGGCTGGCGGGTAGCCTAAACGTTCCATCGTTCGGAACGTACGTGCCGAATTACGGGGAGTGGGACACGAACGTGCTGCCGGTGCCGGCGACGACGCCTTTCTCGCCGACAATCGCGAACGTGAACAACCCGCACTTCTTCGACAGGTCGCTGACGACGCTGCCGTACGTCCAGGCGTGGAATGCCGGAGTGCAGCGAGAGCTGCCCGGAAACATGTTCGTGCAGGTGTCGTACGTGGGGAACCGTTCGGTGCACATTCCGGCAGCATTGATCCACTTCGACCAACTGAACCCGAGTTATCTCTCGCTGTGCACTCCCGCGAACGGCGGGCTAAACGATTGCACGCTGAGTAACGCGTGGACGGACGGAGTAAACCAGCCGATCCTGCAGAGTCTAGGGTTCGCGCAGACGAGCGTGACGTGCCCCGGAGGAGGGCCATCGGGAAATTTCTACACGCCATACGTGAACTTCCTGTGCGATTGGGGGCCGAGCGCACCATTGTCGCAGGCATTGCTGCCGTATCCGCAATTCAGCGGAATCACCGACAATTACGATCAGACGGGCATGAGCCTGTACAACGCGTTGCAGGTGCAATTCCAGAAGCGTTATGCGAGCGGCCTATCGTTCCTTGTGAACTACACTCTGGCCCGAAACATGACCAACACGGACAGCGGCTTCGGGACGTTCAACGGTGGCAGCCTCAACCAGTACAACACGAAGGCCGAATGGTCCGTGGCGGACAACGACGAGACGCATCTCGCAAATGTGAGCGTGGTTTACGAGCTCCCTCTAGGGCCAGGAAAGAAGTTCCTCAACAGCGGCGGAATCGTGGCCAAGAACCTGCTGGGTGGCTGGCAGTTCAGTACGTTCTTCACGTATCAGAGCGGATTGCCCTTCGGCATCAGCGCGAACGGCGGATTGCCGAACGCTGCGGGTAACCGCGCAGACCGCATTCCTGGCGTGCCACTGACGGTGAACTGGGATAACTACTATCAGGATCTTGCTGGTAATCCAGTGCCGGTGTTCAACCCAGCTGCGTTTTCGGCGCCTGGAATCTGGGCCCTGGGAAATACGCCGCGCAACGTCTTACGAAACCCGTTCTACAGCAACGAGAACCTGGCATTCGCGAAGCATTTCTTCCTTGGCGACCGGGTGTCGGCGGAGCTTCGGGTTGAGTACTTCAACCTTTTCAACCGATTCCTGGTCGGCAACTGTCTAGATGAGAATTCAAACGACTCGTTGGCCGCGGGCGGAAACGGGAACTTCGGCCTTGAGGGGCTGGGAAGTGTCTGCCAAGGCAATTCACCGCGCCAAGGCCAAGCGTACTTTACAGTTCGATTCTAGAAGCTCCGGCAAATCCCGTCCACCCCGGGATTGGCGCTGAACGGGCCGGGACTTCGGGGGAATTCAGAGGCGTCAGCCTTCAATCCCTCGAGTCCCGGCTTCTTTTTTGTGGACACTCGCTTCGACGAAAACCTACGATGTCCTGGTTATGGACCGGCGTGTCATGCGGTTCGCTATTGCTGCCCTCCTGGCGTTGGGAAGCTTGCTCGGGTCAGGCGCGAGTGCGCGCCACAGCGATGGCGCAACCGGGATAGGCACCCTGAGCAGTCAATCTCCCGGCGCCGAGCCCGAAGGGCTAGAGCGGGCGCAATCGCTGCTCCGCGACGGCGATGTGGCGGGAGCAGATAAGGCCGCGCGCGAGTTTCTGACGCATCACGCGGACTCTGCGGAGGGTCACTTCCTTCTGGGATACATCCTGTTCAGGAAGATGCAGGCGCACGGCACAAACCCAAGCACGTTGAATTATGCGGCGAACGAATCCGAAACGGAGTTTCGAGAAGCAAATGCGAAGGAGTCGTTGGCCGAATTTACGGCGGGCGCGAGATATCACGATCCAAGCGCTTTCGATCTGAAAATCGTCGCCTTTGACTACATTCTCCTCGACGATTCGAAGGATGCAGACAAATGGCTGACACGCGCAACGGAGCTTGATCCCAAAGATTCCGACATCTGGTACAACCTCGGCCGGACGAAATATACGGAGAACCGGTTCCAGGAGGCAATTCATGCGTTCGAGGAATGCCTGAAGCTCGATCCAAAGAATGTGAAAGCGGAAGACAATCTGGGATTGTCGTACTACGGGCTGGGGCGCACAGACGATGCGCTGAAGGCCTACAAGACGGCCATCGAGTGGCAATCGCAGGCGGCGGAGAAGGACGCGCAGCCGTTCATCGATCTTGGCACGCTGTATATCGAGAAGAACCAGCCCAAAGAGGCGCTGCCGTACCTCGAGCAGGCAATGCAGATTGCGCCGGGAGATGCGAAGGGCCACGAAGAACTCGGGAAAGCGCATTCCGCGCTGAACGATTTGCCGAAGGCCCAGAGCGAATTCGAGAAGGCGGTGACGCTGGCGCCGAACGTGGCGCGCCTGCATTACATGCTCGGGCAGGTCTATCGCCGCGAAGGAATGATCGACAAGGCGAAAGAGCAATTTGCGCGCGTGGCGGAACTGAACGGGACGCACTCGTCGGAGGACAAACCGATCGATTGATTACTGCGGCGGATTCTGCGGCTTTTCTTCCTCTTTGTTTTTTTCCTGCATCACCTGCTGGGCGCGCGCGGCCGTAGCGGCGCGTCCACTTTCCTCAAGCTTGCTGAAGACCTGCATCTCCGCCTGGGCCTGCTGCATGCGCCCGAGCGAGCGGTAGGCCTGAGCGAGAAGGAAATGCGTGTTGGCGACGTCCGGCGCGACGTGCACGGCGGCCTCGAGGTCGGGGACGGCATCTTGCGCGCGATCGAGCCGCAGATAGGCTGTCGCGCGGTCGACGCGAGCTTCCGTGAGCCCCGGACACATCAAGAGAGCCTTGTTCTCGCTGTCCGCGGCCTGTTGCGCATCGCCGTGCTGCATCAGGACGATATTCCCGAGCTTCCAGAACGCGCGGCAATTCCGGGGATCGTTGGCGAGCTCCGCCTGAAACTCCTGCGTCGCGGCATCCCACTGCGAAATCGACCAATAGGCGTCGCCAAGCTGGTAGTGCGTGCCGGGTTTTTGCGGCGCCATGGCGACGGCCTTCTTGAACTCGATGATCGCGCCGTCGTAATTGTTCATACTCTCCATGATTTCGCCCGAAACTTCGTGGGCGAGCACGGAATTGGGATCGATCTGTTGCAGCTTGATGAGGGCCGCCTGCGAGAGCTGCATATAGACTTTGCCGAGCTCATACCAAGCTTCCTGGTTTTTCGGATCGCGATGGACCACCTGCTGATAGTGAGCCGCAGCCGCCTCGGGCTCGCCGAGTTTGACGAGATCGTTTGCAAGCGTCATCTCGACGTTGGAATCCTTGGGATTCGCACGCAGAGCCGATTCGAGCGGAGCCCGCGCGCGCGCATATTCGCCCATCTGAGAGAGCGCGATGCCGAGGAGAGCGGAGGCCGACGGCATTTTGGGATCGACCTTCAATCCCTTTTCGAGAACGGCGACGGCCTTCTGGTATTCCCCCTGGCGCAAGTAGAGCGCGCCGAGATTGTTGTAAGCGGGCGCGAGGCTTGGAGCGATCTGCAGGATCGATTCGTACCTGGCGGCGGCCGTGGCTGCGTCGCCGCTTGCTTCGGCGGATTTGGCCTCGGAGTAGAGCTGCTCGACGCGGGGATCCATGTCGGCGCTTTTCGACTGCGCGAAAGCTGCGCCGCCTGCGGCCGAGAAAAGCAAAAGAAGGATCAGCGCCGCGCACGCGAGGGTGCGCGACGCAGCGCGTCGTGAAAATCTCGAAAACGCAATCACGAGGAGAGGCATTGGCGAAGTGCAATTTTACACCCGGGAAACCCCGTTTTGGACGGGCTCGCGCGGCGTTTTTTCTTGAAGCCGCGTTCAATTTGGCGCATCATTTTCGTGCCGGAAAGGACCAGCCACCTTTCCTTTGGGTGTGATGCGCGATTCTGCAACGCATTGAAGCTGGCGCAATCCCTGTGCTACGCTCCATCAACGGTTTTGGGTGAGGGTTTTGGGGTCGGTTTTAGGGTGAGCCGTTATGCAAGCCACTGGGAGTTCTGCGGGAACTCTGCGGTTTGGCGTCTTTGAGGCAGACCTTCGGGCTGCTGAGCTTCGCAAGCACGGCATCCGAATCAAACTTCAAGAACAGCCGTTTCAAATCCTAGCGCTGCTATTGAGACATCCCGGGCAACTGGTGACGCGGGAAGAACTGCGTCAAGAGCTGTGGCCAGCGCATACGTTCGTCGACTTCGACCGCGGGCTGAACAAGGCGATGACCAAGCTGCGCTCGGCGCTGGGAGATTCAGCGGAGTCGCCGCGCTACATCGAGACGCTGCACCGTCGCGGCTACCGCTTCCTTGCGCCGGTGAGCGAGGTTCACGAAGATTCGCATCCGATTTTTGCCGAGCACGGCGAGCGGACGGAGTGGTTCGAGCACGCGGAGCGTCAGGGCGATCGTCACGCGGATCATCACGGGGACCGGCACGCAGAAAATGGCGGGCGCGACGCGGATGAAAGGGCGGCCAGCGCGAGCGGTTCGCGGCATCACGGGCGCGGGGCGAGCGACCGTGCCTCCACGGGGAAGTATGTGCGATGGGCGCGGCGGCACCGGAACATCGCGGCAACGGCGGCGGCCTTCGTCATCGGCATCGTTGGGCTCCTCGCGTATCTTCGCATCTATCATCCAGTGGTGTTCGGCGGGTCGGCCGGGGAATTCGGGCCGCGGCAATCGGTGGCGGTACTGGGATTCCGGAATCTGTCGGGAAGCGCGCAGGACGCGTGGCTGTCGACGGCGCTGTCCGATTGGCTCATCACAGAGCTTTCAGCGGGCGATCAACTGCGGACGATTCCCGCCGAAAGCGTGGCGCGAATGAGGATTGAACTGGCGCTGCCGGACGTCGATTCACTGGGGCGGGACAGCCTGACGCGCATCCGGAGAAATTTGGGAACGGATTACGTGGTGGCGGGCTCGTACGCGATGTTGAGCGGAGACTCGGGCGGGCAATTGCGGCTGGACCTGCGTCTGCAGGACGCGCGAACGGGCGAGACAGTGGTGGCGGTGTCAGAGAGCGGAACGGAGTCGCGCCTGTTCGATCTGGTGGCGGACGCGGGCGAGCAGTTGCGGTCGAAGCTGGGAGCGGGAGCGATTACGAGCGAGCAGGCGGCGGAGGTGGCGACGGCACTGCCGTCAAAATCCGAAGCGGCGCACCTTTATTGGGAGGGGCTGGCGCGGCTGCGGGTGTTCGACGCGCTGGCGGCGCGGGATTTGCTGTCGAAGGCGGTGGAGGCGGAGCCGGACTTTGCGCTGTCGCACTCGGCGCTGGCGACGGCGTGGGTGCAGCTCGGATACGACGCGAACGCGAATGCGGAGGCGAAGAAGGCGTACGATCTGTCGAATGATCTTTCGCGCGCAGAGCGGCTGCTGGTGGAGGCGAGGTACCGGGAGACGTCGCGTGATTGGCAGAAGGCGATCGAGATTTATCGAGCGCTGTTCGAGTTTTTCCCGGACAACCTGGATTACGGGCTGGCGCTCGCGGCGGATCAGGTGAACGCGGGAGAAGGGAAGGAGGCATTGGCGACGGTGGCGGCGCTGCGGAATCTGCCGGCGCCGGTCAGCGATGATCCGCGCATCGATCTGGCGAAGGCGCGGGCGGCGGAGTCACTGGGGGATTTCAAGACGGTGCAGATGTTTGCGGCACGGGCGGCGGAGAAGGCGAAGGCGTCGGGGGCGTCGCTGCTGCTCGCGCGGGCGAGGCTCGATGAGGCGTGGGCCACGGAGAATCTGGGGGAGTTCGATCAGGTGGACAGCCTGGTGAAAGAGGCAAAGGGGCTTTATCAAGCGGCGCACGATCGCAAGGGCGTGGCCGACGCGGAGACGACGGGAGCGATCGCGTTGTGGATGGAGGGCGACTATCTCGGCGCGAAAAAGGGCTACGAAGATTCGCTGGCTATCTATCGCGAGATGGGCGGGCAGCTCAACGTTGCGAATGAGTCGGACAATATCGCCGACATTCTGTTCGGGCTGGGAGATTTGAACGGGGCGAAGAAAAATTACGAGGCGGCGCTTTCGATCTATCGGGAGATCGGCCACCCGGACGGGATTCCGCTTGCAAAGAACGGACTCGGCGACGTTTTCCTGACGCTGGGCATGCACGAAGAAGCGAAGAAAATGTACGAGGAATCTTTTGAGGCGTGCCAGCAGATTGGAGATCGAAGCAAAGCAGGCGTGGCGCTTTCCGGCCTGGGGCGCGTTTACCTGTTGGAGGGCGACCTGGAAGCCGCGCGCAAAAGCGAAACACGCGCGAAGGAGGTGTTCGACGAAATCGGCGATAAGTCGCAGTCAATGGAATCGCGCCTCCTGCTCGCCCAGATTTTTCTTGACGAGGGAGACAATGCTGCCGCGGCGTCGTCGGCAAAGGATGCGATCAGCGTTTTCGAGCAAACTCGTGCCAAGAAGGACCAAGCTGCGGCTTATCTCCTGCTCGCTCGCGCCTTGCTGGCGCAGGGGCGCGTAGTTGAAGCGCGCGCGAACGTCGACAAAGCCGTCGCGGCGGCCGACCAGGCACACTATCGCGAACTTGAGATGCTCTCATCCATCGCCGCCGCGCGCGTGGGAGCCGCGTCGGGGAGTCTTGAGGACCGCGCGAACGTGGAAGGGCGCCTGAACGCTCTCATCACAGAAGCTACGGCCGCGGGGTTTGTCAGTGAAGCGATGGAAGGCCGCTTGGCGCTGGGTGAGGTGGAGATGGCGTCCGGCAACGCAACTGCGGGACTGTCGCAGCTTCAATCTCTTGAGAAGGACGCAGCCGCAAAAGGCTACCGCTTGATTGAGGAAAAAGCGGCCGCCGCACGAAGGACAGCGCAGCAAACGGCTCTCCAGGGAGGTTGAATCGCGTTCGAGCCGTCCGACTGCTCAAATTCGTGAGCGAGCGCGGGTGAGCCCCGGCACTCGCTCTCTTCCACCCGGGCATTTCAATCGGCGTGCTTCCAATCATTTTCGACTCCTTTGGGTCCCGGATCGCTTTGTTTGTGCGGGACGCGGTCCGAGTCCAGTAAGACACACTGGGGGGAGCGACGAGATTGGGGCATTCCGGTATTTCTAAACGCGATTTTGCCTGGGAGCGCTCCGTCTTCCGGCGCTCAGTACCCCTTTACCTTGACAACGAAATAGCTGAATGTGTCGGAGCCATCCAGCAAGAGCTGGTGGGCTGTGCGCGCCGGAATGCGTACCACATCACCCGTTCCGAGCTTTACGGGTCTTCCGCCTTCGATTCCGCTGCCGCGCTTTTCGTGCGGCGCGGTGGTCCGCTCGTTGAGCAGCGTCCCTCCCACTACGAGGGTTGCCGAGCCGGCTTCCACGACGAAAACGTCCGCTTGCGTTTCATGCCATTCCGCTTGACCATCCGCTTTGCGAAGCGCCAGCAGGAAGAGTTCTCCGGGAAAGTCGCCGAGTTGCTGAACGGCAGAATGATTCGGATCCGCCTTTGCCTTCGCGTCGAGCACGCCGCTCATCTCCCTCAGCGAAGTTGCCGTCCAATGCTGAAATCCGTCTGGAGTAGCGGACTCCGGGATCGCTCCCGTCAGCAAGAAAATGGAAAGATACGCGAGCAGTATCCGTTTCATGTTGAGCTCCTCATTCCTTATCGCTACGCCAGTGGCCTGGCAATATACCCGACTTCTTCGTGCTCGCGTCAATTTGACGCAGCTGCCTCACGCGGGGCGCAACACAGGAGGCTTCACGGCCTGGCGACACTTCTCTGGCGCGCGACCGCCTTCCTTCGTACGTCTTCGCAGGATGCTGGCCATCTGTTTATCTTGTGCTGCCTCACCGTGGAAACATCCTATATCCTATAGCTCGATGCAGCTGATACAGCGAAGGGCGAATCCGTGAACGCCGGCGTGCCCGAGGCAGCGCAACCCGCGAACCCTTCCGCCGGCTCCAAGTTCGCAATCCACGTCGGATATTTCCGCTGGGTCATCTGCGCGCTTCTCCTTCTTGGGACCACCAAGAACTATATGGACCGCCAGATCCTCGGCGTCCTCAAGACCACTCTGCAGCACAACCTTGGCTGGAGCGAAATCGATTATGCGAACCTCGTTTTCGCCTTCCAGGCAGCATACGCAATCGGCATGCTCGTGGTTGGCTGGCTGATCGACCGCCTGGGAACCCGCATTGGCTACACGGCCGCCATGATTTTCTGGAGCCTCGCGTCGATGGGGCATGCTCTGGCTCACTCGCTCTCGGATTTCGTCGTTGCCCGTTTTGCGCTCGGATTCGGGGAATCCGGCGTGTTTCCAGCGAGCATCAAGACCGTGGCCGAGTGGTTTCCGGCTCGCGAGCGCGCGCTCGCCACAGGAATCTTCAATGCGGGAACCAACCTCGGCGCGATTGTCACGCCGCTCATCATTCCGTGGATCACCATTCACTGGGGATGGCGCGCCGGGTTCGTGGTTACAGGTTCGCTCGGATTTCTTTGGGTTATCGTGTGGCTGCTCGTTTACCGAAAGCCCGAGGAGCATCCGCTGGTCTCGCCCGCCGAGCTTGCATACATCCGCAGCGATCCGCAGGAGCCGAGCGTCCGCGTCAAATGGCTGGGCTTGCTCCGGCACCGGCAGACGTGGGCCTTCGTCGCCGGCAAATTCATCATCGATCCCATCTGGTGGTTCTATCTCTTCTGGGCGCCAGACTTTCTCCAGCGCAAGCATGGGCTGAGCTTGATGCAGATTGGCGTGCCGATCATGGTGATCTACGTCATCTCGGACGCGGGAAGCGTCGCGGGCGGTTGGTTTTCATCGTTCCTCATCCATAAGGGCAGCACGGTGAACCGCGCGCGGAAAATGGCCATGCTGTTCTGCGCGATAGCCGTCCTTCCCGTGATCTACGCCTCGCGCGCGCGCGGGCTCTGGACCGCCGTCTTGCTGATTGCGCTCGGCGCCGCCGCGCACCAGGCTTTCTCCTGCAATCTGCTTACGCTTCCGTCCGATATTTTCCCGAGCCGCGCCGTTGCGTCGGTAGTCGGGATCGGTGGAATGGCCGGCGCGGTCGGCGGTATGCTGATCGCGAAAATTGTGGGCTACGTTCTCCAATGGACGGGCAGTTACAGAATTCCTTTTCTCATTGCGGGTTTCGCTTATATCCTCGCTTTTGTTTGTATCCACCTGTTGTCTCCCGAGTTGAAACCGGTCGCTTTGCAACCGGGGAGCGCCGGTAGCCCATGAAGGAGCAGTCGATGAACAGCCATCCGCAGCCGGACATGAGCCGAATGGTCTTTCGCGCGACGAATCGTCAGGCCGGCCGCCACGTCTCCGTGACGCCTGAAAACAGCACGAACCGGCATCTTTGCTATGCGCGCATCATCCTGAATCGCTCCACTCCTTCCGTCTCGTTCAATACCGCGAATCGAGAGACGGGGCTCACGTGCCTTTCGGGCCGCGCTACAGTTCGCGCAGGTGAAAAGAGCTTCGAACTATCTCAATACGACTCGCTTTACGTCCCGCGCGGCACGCAAGTGGATGTCGCGACGGAAACCGAGGTGGACTTCGCCGAGTTTTCATGCGATGTGGACAACACCTATCCGATTCAGTTCGTCCCGTATGCGGAGCTGTCGAAGAATCCGAGCCTGAAGTTCACCGCCGGTGCGCCGGGAAGCTCGCGCGTTGTGAACATCTGCCTCGGAAAGAATGTGGACGCGGGCAGGCTGCTTGTCGGCTTCACGATCTCCGAGCCGGGAAATTGGACGAGCTGGCCGCCGCACGAACACGCCGAGATGCTCGAGGAGATGTACGTCTATTTCGATATGCCGTCCCCCGCATACGGGATCCAGCTCGTCTATAACAATACGGACTATCCCGAGCTGGTCACCGTGGTGCGCGACGGCGATGCGGTGCTGATGCCGAGCGGCTATCACCCGAATGTTTCGGTGCCGGCGCACCGCATCAACTTTCTGTGGGCCATGGCGGCGCATCGCGAGAAGGAATACCGCCAGTTCGGTGTGGTCAACGTGCAGCCCGACTTCAACCGTGGCAGTTCCGGCCTCGAAGCGGCCCACAAGTAGCGGACGAGGCGCGGGCTTCTGGTCGCAGCGTCATTCGCAATTCCATGTCTAATCTACATTCAAACGCGCCCGTCCCTTTCGTTGAGCTCTCATGAAGACCCGTGCCGCTGCTCTCGACGCCATCGCCAGCAAGTCTTTCGACCTGTGCGTGATCGGCGCTGGCGCTACCGGCGCAGGATGCGCTCTCGATGCGCAACTCCGCGGACTCAAGACCGTCCTGCTCGACGCCGGCGACTTCGGCGGCGTCACTTCCAGCGCGTCGACCAAGATCGTGCACGGCGGAGTGCGCTATCTCGAGCAGGCGTTCCGCGATGTGGATGCGAAGCAATATCGCGTTGTACGGCGCGCGCTCCACGAACGCATCGCGATGCTGAACAACGCGCCGTATCTCGCGCGGCGAATGGAGTTTGTGGTTCCGTGCTACCGCTGGCTCGACGTGGCATATCTCGACGCCGGCCTGAAGCTTTATGACTGGATCGCAGGCAAGGCGCGGCTATCGCCCAGCCGTTTCCTTTCGCGCGACGACACGCTGCAGAGGCTGCCTGCGCTGAAGAGGGACAACCTCGTGGGGTCGGTTGTCTATGCCGACGGGCAATTTGACGATGCGCGCTATTCCATCGCTCTCGTCGAGAGCTTCGCAGCAGCCGGCGGTGAGACGCTGAACTATGCGCGGGTGATCGGCTTCGACAGATCAAACAGGGGCAAACTCGCAGCCTGCGCGGTGCAGGACACGATTGCGCGGAAAGAATTCGCAGTTCGAGCGCGGGCTTTCGTGAACGCCACAGGTCCCTTCGCCGACAGCCTTCGCACTCTGGCCACGCCGGGAGCAAGGCCGCGCATGCGGCTCAGCAAAGGCTCGCACATCCTCTTGCCGCTCGACGTGATGCCCGGGCACGATGCGATGCTGATCCCGAAGACGGAGGACGGACGCGTCCTCTTCGCGGTGCCGTGGATGGGACGGCTACTGGTCGGTACTACGGAGCAGGAAGTGACGATTCACGATGAGCTCTACGTCACGCGAGAAGAAGTCACCTACCTGTTGCGACATCTGAATCAATATCTCGCGACGGCTGCGGGGCCGGAACAGATCGTGAGTGGATTTGCCGGAGCGCGCCCGCTGGTAAGCGCCGGCGATTCTCGCGGGACGAAGAAGCTTGCGCGCGACCACGAAGTGGAGGTCGATGCGCAGAGCGGACTCATCAGCATCATGGGCGGGAAATGGACGACGTATCGCGCGATGGCCGTCGATACGATCGACGCGGTGCAGAAGGGCCTGGGAGTCGAAGCGCGAGCTTCCGCGACAAAGAATTGCGCTCTCGTGGGCTGCGAGGGACTCGGCCCCGGGTACGCGAGTGGTTTGTCGCGCGAATATGGCGTAGGAGAAGATGTGGCGGCTCACCTGACTGCAAAATTCGGATCCGGCGCAGCGAAGGTTTTGGATCTGGCCAAGAGCGACTGCGAGCTTGCGACGCCGATCGTAGAAGGTTTTCCAGCGCTGCGCGCGGAAGCGGCTTATACAGCGCGAACGGAGATGGCCGTCACGATCGAAGACGTTCTGTCGCGCCGACTCGGGATCCAACCGTACAGTTGGCGGCTGGCAATTCAAGCTGCACCCGCGGTGGCGTCGATCCTCGGAAGTGAGCTCGGATGGAACGCGGACGATATTCGTGCGGCCGCTGAGCAATATATGGGGAAAATCAAGCGGCTGATGGTGCTTGCGGGCGTCGAGCCAGAGTAAGTCGAGGATTCGGTGCGATCGGACGGCAGGAAATCGTGAAACGAAAGGGGCGGTGAAGCGTGGCGAGCTACATTGGCGCAATCGATCAGGGAACCACGAGCACGCGCTTCATCGTGTTCGACAAGAGCGGCCGCATCGTCTCGATGGCGCAGAAGGAACACAAGCAAATCTATCCGCAGCCCGGCTGGGTGGAACACGACCCGGAGGAAATCTGGCAGCGCACGCAAGAGGTGATTGCGGAAGCGATGGAGCGGAAGTCGCTCCGGCCGGAGAACCTGGCGGCAATCGGAATCACGAATCAGCGCGAGACAGCGGTCGTGTGGAATCGGAAGACTGGGCTGCCGGTACACAACGCCATCGTGTGGCAGGACACGCGCGTGGCTGATGCGGTGACGGAGTTCTCGCGAAAAGGCGGGCAGAACCGCTTCCGCAACAAAACCGGCTTGCCTCTGGCGACGTACTTCAGCGGGGTGAAGATTCGGTGGATCCTGAACAATGTTCGCGGAGTTCGAAAGCAGGCGGAAGCGGGCGAGGTCGTCTTCGGAAATATCGACACATTTCTGTTGTGGAAGCTGGCGGGGGGAGTGACGGGCGGCGTTCATGCGACAGACGTGACGAACGCGAGCCGCACGCAGTTGCTGAACCTGGCGACGCTCGAGTGGGACAAGGAAATTCTGCGCACGTTTGGGATCCCGCGAGCAATGCTGCCGGAAGTGCGGTCGAGCAGCGAAGTCTATGGTGCTGCGCGGATGGATGCGATCAAAGGCGTTGCGATTGCGGGAATTTTGGGCGACCAGCAGGCGGCCCTGGCGGGGCAGGCTTGTTTTTCGCCAGGCGAGGCGAAGAATACGTACGGGACAGGCTGCTTTCTTCTGATGAACACTGGCAGCAAGGCGCTGCAATCGAAATACGGACTGCTCACGACGGTGGCCTGCAAGCTGGGCGAGCAGCCGGCGCAATATGCGCTCGAGGGAAGCATCGCGATTACGGGCGCGCTCGTGCAATGGCTGCGCGACAACCTTGGAATCATCGGCAAGAGCGGCGAGATCGAGGCGTTGGCGCGAACGGTGGAAGACAACGGCGGCGTCTACTTCGTGCCGGCATTTTCGGGGCTGTACGCGCCTTACTGGAAGGCGAGTGCGCGCGGAGTGATTGCGGGCTTGACGCGCTACGCGAACAAGGGGCATTTGGCGCGCGCGGCGCTAGAGGCCACGGCGTTCCAGACGCGCGAGGTGGTCGAGGCAATGGAGGCCGACTCGCGAATCAAGATTCGCGTGCTGCGCGCAGACGGAGGCATGGTGGAGAACGAGCTGCTGATGCAATTCCAGGCGGACATCTTGAACCGGTCCGTTGTGCGGCCCTTGGTTCGCGAGACGACGGCGCTGGGAGCCGCTTATGCAGCCGGGCTCGCGGTGGGATTCTTCAAGGACACGAACGAATTGCGCTCGCATTGGGCGGTCGACCGCGAGTGGAAGCCTCGCATGAAGCAGGCGCAGCGCGAGCGGCTTTTTGGATACTGGAAGAAGGCCGTCACGCGATCCTTCGATTGGACGGACTCTCCAAGACGTCCTCGATCTCGAAGAAGATCCCAGTAGAATTCACCGAAAAGAAAAGCAGCCGGCGAATGAGCGAATGTTCTATTCACTCGCCGGCTGTCTCTTGCCCTAGGAGGCAAAATCCTATTTCTAGAAGCTGAACCGACCGCCCACCGTTACAACGCGACCTGCGAGAGCATTGCTGTCCTGGCCAAAGTTCGTGCTGGTGATCACGTTTGAGATAGTGCCAGGGTTGAAGTTCAGATTATTGAACAAATTGTAGGCGTCGACCCGGAATTCAAACTTGGCGTCTTCGCCCAGCACCGGCAGCCTGGGCAGGCCGAAAGCCTTGGACAACGTCATGTCGACATCCCTGTAGCCGGGCCCGATGAGTGAATTCCGGTGCACGCCCGGCGACTGAGGAAGCGACGATCCATAGGTTGTGCTGCTGTATGCCGTGTAAGTCGGTGTCGAGAAGTAAGCGGCGCCGCCGTTGGGATAATTCGAACCGGTCTTGAATTGATCGTTGCTGGTGCTGTCGCCTGCGCCGCCCAGGTAGGCCGCGGGGAACAGTTCCGTGTAGCCGCATGTTCCACAGTAGAGGCTTCCGCCCACCACGTTGACAACTGGACTCCACGGGAATCCAGAGTGAACATTGAGGATTCCGCTGATCGACCAGCCGCCCAACACCTTTTCCATCCAGGCGTTGTCACCGTGGAAGAAGATCGGCTGCCAAACCGCATATAGTTTGAATGCCTTGCCCACGTTGTAGTCAGAGGGACCGTAATCCAGGTCCAGGTTGTAGGGATATGGTTGCTCGAAGTATGGACCGGAACTCGTGTCCATGCTCTTCGACCACATAAACTGTGCATCGGCCATGAACTGCTGCGAGAACCGGTGCTTCAATTCCGCGAGCAGGGCGTTGAAGTTGCCGCGGCCCGAAACTCCCCACAGATCACCGCCTCCAATCTCGGGGTTCAGCGTGTAGCCGAGAGCTGCGGGGGCGGCGTTCGGGTTCTCGTGGAAGAAGATGTCGCGCGAAAGGCTGCCCTCATAGGTCAGCGACGCGATCCACTGGTGACCCAAGTCGTACTCGGCGTCCAGCGAATAGTGGTGTTCGCGCTGGGTGGGCAGGTCGCGGGGGAATATGCTGACTCCAACCGGTGCAGTCGCCGCGCTGGTCGGCAGCCCATTCGAACCGAATGCAGCGACCGCATTCGGGTTCGCCGGATATCCATACAGATTGTTAATTCCCGACGAAACCGCGTAGATGATCCCCGGATTCGGCGAGGATGGAGTGGACATGCTGAAAGTCGGGAAGGTGATCAATCCGGGATTGCCGTTGACGTTTGCCGAAATCGCGATTTCTTCCTGGTTGTAGTTCAGCCCGTAGCCACCGCGGATGACAAGCCTGTCGTTGAACCGTCCGGGGCTCCAGGCAAAACCAACCTGCGGTCCGAAATTGCCCTTCTGAGCGTTCCACGAGTTTCCTTTTTGCACACTCAAGCCGGTCAGGAAATCTCCTGCGGCTCCAGGGAGGGCGACGAACATGTTGCCTTCCTTGGAGGAAAGCGGGCCAAAGTAGGAGTAACGCAGCCCGAAGTTGAACGTAAGGTTTCTGCGGAACTTGAAGTCGTCCTGGACAAACAGGCCCCAGATGGCTTCGCGGTCATCCTGGCGGTTCGTGGATGGAAAGCCCGTCATCGGGTCGAAGCCGCTGTTTTCCTCCTGCGGCGCGTCGTTCAGGAAGTCCCAGATATTAAAGAAGTTGTAGTGCGGCACGCCGCAACCAGCGCAGTTGTTCAGGTAAAAGAGGCGCGTGAGGTCGCCGCCGAACTTAATCGTGTGGCGCCCCATGACCTTGGTGGCCACGTCCTTGTAGCTGTAAGTCCACTGATTCAGGATGCTGCCAACGTTCGGCCCGAAAGAACTTACGCTGATGCTGCCGATCTGGCCAATGGTGTCCGTGGGAAGACCGACCGGAGACTGTGGGTTGGAAGTAACCTCATTCCAGTGCCATCCGGCTGCGTTCACGCGAAATTCGTTGAGCATTGTCGGCGAGAAGATGTGATTCCAAATTGCGGAGTAGGCCTCATTGATCTGCGAGTGATGGAAATAGTTGTAATCGCGGGCCGGCCCGTTCAGGAAGTTGGTCCATTGCGGCACCCAGTAGATCGCGAAGGCAACGCGATCGTTGGCCGTGGCATTCACGTCGAGGCGCCCGTTGTATTGCTGTTTGGAATAGTTGCTGTTGCTGACCGTGATGTAATTCGCGATATCGGCCACGCCGTCCAGACCGCTGCCGATGCCGGGATCGCTCGGACTGGTCCAATTAGGATCCTGTGTGCCCAAAGGCGTGGTCAAGGGCGATCCGATATCCAAGCCCTGGCCGGCAATTGTCTGACAATTGACACCCTCCGTCAGTCCGGCGTTGGCACACGTGGAGGGATTAATGCCGGTACTGACGACGGCCGACCCGGGGAAGGTGAGGTACGTTGACGCGATGCTTCCCGCCGGCGCCGAGCCGTCGAATGCAGCCGTGTCATACCATCCGTTCCCAGCATTGGGCTGCGCTTTGGGGCTGCGAACCGTCTCATAGGCAAAGAAGGCGAAGACCTTGTTTTTCCAGATGGGACCACCGACGCTTCCTCCAAATTGATCGAAGAAGTTCGGATCCCTCAAGACGCTGTTGCCCTCGCCGTTGAATCGCTGGTAGGCATTCCAATTCGGACGATGCAGAGTAAGGAACGCACTGCCATGATAGTAATTTGTTCCGCTCGTGGAAGTGATCTGAAGCTGCGCGCCCGTAAAGCGGCTGTTCTCGGCGTCATAGGCGTTCGTTACGACCTTCACGCTTTGAACGGAATCTTCGCTCGGCGTGATGATCGTGGAGCCGCCCCAGACGGCGCTCGTAGTGCTGATGCCGTCGATCGAAATGCCGTTGTTTTCAGTCTGGCTGCCGTTGGCAATAATCTGTGCACCGTTTTCGGTCTGGAAGATACCTGAATTGCCCCCGGAAGCTCCACCGCCGGTTTGAGTTCCAGGAAGGTTCACCGAACCGCCTCCACCGCCCTGCGCTTCATCGCCGAATGCTCCGGGCGCCAATGCCGCCAGCTTGATAACGTCCCGCCCGAACGACGGCATGTGCTGGACCTCGTTGCTTGTAACGGTTCCGCTGGTGTTGGCGGTCTCCGTATCGATCGTCTCCGTTGTTCCTGAAACCGTCACGCTTTGCTGTACTTGCCCTACCTCAAGCTGGACGTCCAGCGTGTTTGGTTGCTCCGGAATAATCTGAACGTGCTCCAATACCTTTTGTTGGAAGCCAGTCTTTTCCACCGTGAGGCGATAAGGAGCCGGCGGCAGCGCATTGAATTGATAAATGCCATTCTCGTCGGACGTCGAGGTCATCGTAAGGTTCGTATTCGTGTCCGTCAGGGTCACCTTTGCGCCTGGAACAGCCGCGCCCGTTGGATCGGTGATCGTTCCGCGGACAGAACCTCGAAACTGAGCCTGGGCTAACGGGGCCCAGAATGCGAAAGCAGCGAGCGCGACAACAAGAGCTATGAAACCTGGACGGAAAGCCGTGCGAACCAGCCAGTTGCGGAGATTCATTGGGACGCTCCTCATCGTGGAGGCAACCTTCAACAAACTGCGTGCCGGATTTTCGACTGATGTCTCTTCTAAATCGAAGCTAAAACGATTTAACCCCTCCACCCTATGAGCGAAAATAAACCATAGGCGCGAGCCGCGGGTCAAGCTCTTTCTTGGAAGACTGCTTGTCGTGGCGCGCGGATTGTGGGAGACTCCGGCGCGTGCCACACAAGAGACCTGCCGCAAAGCGCCATTCGCGAGGAGCGCATCGGTCTGTCAGTCTGAAGCAGCTCGCTGATCACGTAGGTCTCTCGCCCGCCACGGTTTCGGTCGTCATGAACCGTTCCCCGGTCGCCGAGACGATTTCACAGGAAACGAAGAACGTAATTCTCTCGGCGGCGCGCAAGCTGAACTACCGGCCGAATTTTTTTGCTCGCTCGCTGCGTATGCAGCGAAGCCTGACAATCGGTGTCATGGTCCCGGAGGTCAGCGACGGCTACGCCACGATGGTCTTGAGCGGCATCGAGGATCATCTGCTCAAAGCGGGGTACTTCTACTTTGTCGCCAGCCATCGCCATCGCGCCGATCTGATCGACGAGTACCCGAAGCTGTTTCTCGATCGCGCGGTCGACGGCATCATCGCCGTCGATACGCCGTGGCGGCACCGCCTGCGCGTGCCGGTCGTGACCGTCTCCGGCCACAACGGAGCTCCGGGAGTGGTCAACGTGGTGCTCGATCACGAACTCGCCGCAAATCTTGCTTTGAAGCACTTGGTGAGTTTAGGGCATCGCCAGATCGCGTTCATCAAGGGCCAGGCTTTCAGCTCGGACACCGAAGTGCGGTGGAACGCAATTCTAAAAGCGACTACGCATCTGGGCACGAGCATCTCTCCCAAGCTCACCGTCCAACTGGAAGGCGACGACGCCTCGCCGATCCTCGGCTACAAAGTCACAACCGCTCTGATCAAATCCCGCCAGCCATTCACGGCCATCTTTGCCTTCAACGACATCTCGGCGATGGGAGCCATTCGGGCATTGCGCGAATCGGGAGCCCGCGTGCCCGAGGACGTTTCCGTCGTGGGATTTGACGATATCCAGAGCGCCGCGTATCAGAATCCCGGGCTTACCACCGTTCGCCAGCCGCTTCGAAAGATGGGAACCATAGCGGCGGAAACTGTGCTGCGCCGGATTCGCAGCGCGCCCTCCCGGTCAACCCTGAAGGAAATTACTGTTGCGCCAGAGCTAATTCTGCGCGAGACGACCTGCTCGCCTACTTCAGCTCGATGACGGCAAGCTCATGCGGTGCGAGAGCCAGATTCAGCTCGTTGTTCTGGATCTTCAGTACGGATGGTGCGGGCAACTCTGAGGCTTTCCGCAATTCGTTGATTTGCTCTTGCGTCGGGTAACGCGGCGAGCCCATCTTCTCGTAGGCTGTGTGCGAATCGCTGTGCGCAGGGTCGATGATTGAGATCGTCGCTGTTCTCGCCCTCGCGTCCTTGAACCGCAGCGTCACGTTCTTCTCGGTTCCCGTCTCGTCCGGCGGCGCGTAGTTCCATACCGCAAGAACCAGCTTCCCATCCTTCGTGCGCGTAACGAGCGCCATGTCGGAGCTCACGTCAATCCGCTCGTCGCCGAGCCTGTGCAGCAGTTCAAAGGCGTCGAACGCCGGTTTCGGAATCCCGCCCACCGCGATCAGTCCGAACCCGCCGTAGAACGGCTTCTTCACGACGCCTTGTTCCTCGAAGACATCCGAGAACGTCCAGTACGACATCATGTCCACCAGCCCGTCGCACTGCCGGATCGTATCCGCCATCCACGGCCCCATGTACGACGTGTCGGTCACGTCCTCTTCGTTCTTGTAGCTCGCGTTGAACTCGCTCCAGATAAGGGGCAGTCGCGGCATCGAGGATTCCTGGATTTGATCGTGCACTTTTTTCACCGCGCGGCACACCATCTGATCTCTCGGAATGTCTTCCGTCGTTCCAAACACATCCTGCGAGCGGTCATTGCCATAGACGTGCGTCGAAACGAAGTCGACGGGGATGTTGTTGTCGTGGCAATGCTTGATGAACGCGTCCGCCCATGCGGCCTGGGCCGTCGCGGGCCCGCCCACGCGCAGTCGCGGACTCACCGCCTTCAGCGCGCGCGCGGTGTGATCGTACAGACCCCAATACGTCGATTGCCTCGGATTGCCTCCCCAGAAATCCAGGTTCGGCTCGTTCCACACCTCGAAATACCACTGGCTCACTTCATCGATGCCATAGCGATCGAGCAGGTGTTTCGCGAATTGCGAAATCAGGTCGTCCCACTTGTTCCAATCTTTGGGAGGCGCCACGATGGGCTTGTACCAGAATCCCTGGACAATTTGTTCCGCTGCGAGTTTCTTGGGCATGAAACTGAGCTCCACGAACGGCCGCACGCCGTTCTCGAGGAGTCCGTCGTAAATCTGGTCGACGTACGAAAAATTGTAGACGGGGTGCCCTTCCGCGTCTTCGTCGTAGACGCCCACCTCGTCGTTGAGGATCGCGTGGAATCGAACGTAGCGCAGATCCGTGATTCCCTTCACTTCTCGCAGATCACGGCGATAGCCGTCCCGCATGGCCAGCACCGCGCGGCCGGAGCCGAACATCTCCTCCCAGAAATGAGGGAATTTGTGCGCGGACGCGGCCGCATCGACCACGATCACGTTGTCGCCCGGCGCCGGAGAAGAACCTGCCGGGACGGCCCACAATGCCATGAACAGCAGCAGGATCAGAACGGCTAGCATCGAGCGGGAGTGTGGCGCGGAGCGGGAGTTGGGCATCGGAGTGCCTTCTAAATCGTTTTAATGGCTCAGTTTCTTAGCATGACTCCCGTCGCGGTGTCAACGGATTCCAGCGCCGCCTTGCCCGCGTGCTGTCAGCGGGAGTTCTCTTGTTTCGTCAGCTCCCCGATTTTCTCGAGCATCGGCTGTATCTCTGGGTTCGACATGAATAGCTTCCAGATCAACCCCGTTCGATAATTTTCTACCATCACCGTAATGGGCGCCTCATTCAAGCCCATGTAGATTGGCGCATACCAGTTTTCATCCAGATTGAAAGCATCGCGAGGCCCGTATATATCCCACAAGCGATCGCCGAGGTCGCGATAGAAATACTTGAACGCAGCCATGGACGCTTCCGGGGTGTACGGAAAAGAAGCCAGCGCGCCCGTCGGCGTCATCGTTCCGTCGTCGTCTCGCGCGTCCGGCGCGTGTGCAAGGTAGCCCAAGGCTCCGTCGCTCGCGGTGAGTCCCCAATCCTCGGCGCTGTAACCTTTATAGTGGCCCGGATCCTCGACGCAGTATGCTCGGTTGATCAGGGCCATATTGCGGTTGTTCTCGAAATAATTCGTGTACCGGTCCGTCAGTGCGTGCGGATCGAAGCCCATATATGAATAGTGCGCGAAGAAAAGCGGCCCGCCCGTGTCGAAGCCAACATCCAGCTTGATTCCAAAATACGCCTGGCCGTTTGCATAGTGGCCGCCTGGCGGGTTGGCCCAGCCGGAATAGTAGAGGCTCGCCGGAACGCCGTGCGTGGGCGACGCGATTGCCAGAAGGTAGACGATCATCGTCTCGTTGAATCCGTCGATGCGATGATTGATGAACCACGTCCATTGGGGCGACCAGTGCCAGTACAACGCGGTGCCGTCGGAAGTGCGGCGATACCAATCCCATTCCACCGTTTCCCACAGATGCGTGATTCGCTGATTGAGCGACTGCTCCTCCTTCGACTCTCCCTTGAAATATTGGCGCGCCGTCAGCAGGCCCTCCATCAGAAACGAGGTCTCCACCAGGTCGCCGCCGTTGTCGAAGACGTCGAAGACCGGCAGGCTCGCGCCCGTCGAATCATCCATGAAGTGCGACCACGCTCCGTGATAGCGCGGCGCCTTTTCGAGGAAGCTGACGATCTTTGCCATTCGCTGCAGGCCTTCCTCGCGAGTGATGAATCCGCGGTTCACTCCCACGACGAGCGCCATGATTTCGAAGCCGCTCGCGCCCGTCGCGACGATCCGATCATTGCCGGGAACGTCTTCGCGTGCCATCCCCGAATGAGTCCCGGCGGAATCCCAGTAGTAGAGGAAGCACTCACGCTGCAGCATCGTCAGCAACTCATCATCGCTCATCGCATGCGTCGCGGCCTTTGCGACCGGCGAAAAGGGCGACTCGCGGTAGGAATGATCTGAGGCAGCCACTCGGTACCACGCACTCTTGCCCGGCTGCCCGATGAAGTCCGTGTAGCGTGTTATGCCGGGCACCTGAACGCCGATCGGGCGAAAGTTTCGTCCGTCAGTGGAACGGTAGATCACGTATCGTCCGAGCGCGCCTTCGTCCACCGCATCCCACGACAAATCGACGTGTCGCTCGTAGCCGGTTGCCTTGAGGTGCTGCGGCGCCGGCAGGCGCGACGCCGCCTCTCTTGCCTCGGCCGGATCGACGCGAATCTCGTCGACGAGAAGCGTGTGCTTCGTCCCATCGCCCGCGCCCTGTGAAAAAATCAGTGTCTGTAGCCGGTGCGGATCGAAGCGGTTGACCGATCGGTTCGCAATCCTCGAGAAAGGAATCACCACGCGCGTCCATTTCTTCGCCGCAAGATTCCCCGCAAACGCGCCGATGTGCACCGGTCCTGAAAAGTTCCGGTTCGTGTCCTGCAACCGAATGTCCGGAAGGTCCGCCGCGCCAATCCCGCTCCGCGAGTACAGCCAGAAACAAAGCGCGTCGCCGTAGAAAAGAATCTCGCGGTTGCGGAACTCGACCACGCTGATTTCCACTTCCCACGATCCGCCTTTGGCCGATTGCCATGACAACCGCATCGCGTTCGGCGGCGTGAAAAATGTCGCGGCGTCGACCGGAATTCGTCGGCCATCGAGTTCCAGCACGCTCGGCGCAACCGCCTTCCCCGTGCTGTAGAAATAGGATCCCGGCGTGTTGCTGTTGTCGAAGAAGATGTGACGGTAGTATTCGGTGTCCGCGCGTGCGCTCAGCGCCCAGACCAGGCCAAAGATCAGCGCGACGAAGAGCAGGGCAAGCGAACGTCTGCCCTTCCATCTCCTGCTGCTCCGAATCAATGATTCCTTCAACGTCAAGTTCGCTCCCGCCCTTCCCCTCACCCGCGACTCGGTCCGGCTGGCGCCTACGCGCTCGCCAGCGAGTCCCGTCGAGATTGGTGATATTGCGCAAGCTGCGCGTTCGCCGATGCCACTACATCCAGCTCCTCCGCAAGCCTCGCAAGATCCTTGCCTCGCACGATCCCGTACATCTCTCCTTCGCCAAGATCCGTGTAAACGCGGTTCCCGATGCATCCGGAGCTGACGATCGCGCCTTGCGCCATCGCGGCCGGCAGTCCCATGCACGTCGGTCGCCCGAGCATTGGAAGCTGCGCCGCCACGCCCGCGCGCAGCGCCGCCTCCTGCAGCAGCATGATTTGCGCAGCCGGGCCGGCAAAGAGCACCACATCCGGCTCCACCGGAGTGTCGCCGAGCGGCGCATACACAATCGCGCCCGGCGTCTTCGGCAGGCGCGGAATGCCTGGCACCTCTTCCATCTTCACGTAGCCGATTTGCACCATGAGTCCCAGCGTCTGATCCAGTTCCTTCGCCCGCTCCGGCGGCAGCGAAATATTGTGCGTGTAACTTCCGATGGGGCAGTTGTAGTGATCGCCGGGCACCGTGTACAGCGTTTGCCCCGCCGCTGCCAGCCGCCAGAAACTGCAGCCCGATGGCTCAGACCCTGCAAATTTCTTCACGCCCGCCGGAGGCGCATCCTGAAACTTCACGGCCACAGGGCGCTTTTTCAGGCCGAGTGATTTCGTCATTCGCTGTTCCAACGCGCGATAGTCCTGCATTTGATTCCCCTTTCAGCCGAACATCTTCTTGATTCGATTCGCCGCTATTTTACCGCCGGACTCCCTGAAGCTGTCCCGAGGATAATCTTCAACACCTCTTTGCCCAAATCGCCCGCGCTTACGTCTTCCATGTTGATCAGTACCACTGCCCCCGCCCGCCGCTCCGGCGCCAGAATAATGTAAGTGCTCGTCCCTTGCTGCCCGCCGCTGTGGCTCACCTCAGGGACACCGTCAATCGTTCCGATGCCCCAGCCGAATCCGTAGCCGGTCGCTTTTCCATCCGCAGTTTTTTCGGATGTCCACATCATGTCGCGCGTCGCTCGCTTCATCAGCCGGTCGTTCAGCAGCGCGGCTCCAAATTTCGCCATGTCGTCCGCCGACGAAAGCCATCCGCCGCCCGGAATCTTGTAGCTTGAATCGAGAAAGTCCGCGTTCTCGACCGCGCCGGACTTTTCCTTTTGATAGAACCGTGTCCGGTGCTGGATGATCCGGTAGTGGTCGTCGTCCTGGCTCACATTCATCCTCGCCGGCCGAAACACGTTTTCGGTCACGAAATCCGCGTACTTCTCGCCGGACGCGCCTTCGATCGCACATCCTACGAGCGTATAGCCCTGCGTTGAATAGTGGAATTTCGTTCCCGGCTGGTCCACCAGCGGATCGCCCGCAAAAAACTGCAATCCGCCCGCAATCGGATCATCGAAGTGCTTCGTGTTGTTCACCTCTGCGTCCTCTTCGATGGGCCTTCCTTCCGAAACGCGATAGTGCCGGATTCCTCCCAGATGGCCGAGCAATTCTCGCGTTGTGATCGGCCACTGCTTCTGCGGAAACGAAGGACAATATTTCTGCACCGGCGCGTCCAGGTCGAGCTTCCCGCGCTCCCACAACTCCATCGTCGCCGTCGCAGTCACCGATTTGGAAATCGATCCCAGCCGGTAAAGCGTGCTTGGCGTCGCAGGCACGAAGTTCTCGAGATCGGCCATTCCGAATCCGCTCGACCACGTTTCTTCGCCGTTTTCGAGCACGGCCACGGATATTCCCGGCGCGCTTGTTGCGGCCATGAATTTCGCCACCGCCTGCTCGATCTGCGCGCGCTTCTCGGCCGAAAGCTTTTGCTCCTGCGCCGTCGCGCACAGCGCGAACGTCGCAACCAGAAGAATCAGCACAACATGAAATCGTTTCATCAGCATGCTCCTGCGCGCGACCATCAGACGCCGAGCATTCTGCCATAAGGACGGTGAAGACCGCGCTGATCGATTAAAAGGAATTTTCAGGCAGGCTGGCAGCGCGCGCGAGCAACTCGGGCAAATCTTTTCTCGCTTGGGGAACTTTGCCTCCGAGCCTCTTCTCGCTCTCCCGCAAAACCGGCTCAACGGTCTGCAGGTCCGCGCTCGCGATTTTGCTTAGCATGTCCGCTGCTTTCAGGATGCAGGCGTAGGCCAGCTCGTCGGACTGCGCGTGGCGCCGGAGGAATTGCCCGTAATTGAACCAGTCGAAGGCTTCGCTGCGAACATCACCGATTCTCGGATCGAGTCCCAGGGCGCGCTGGTACGCGGCCGCGGCCTCCTTCGCGTTGCCCATTTTTTCTTGCAAGTCGGCCATGTGCGCAAGCGCAAGGCTTTCGAGCTTCAAGTCGCCGGCCTGCTCGGCGGCCGCGATGGCGGACTGAAACCGCGAAAGAGAGCCGGAGTTGTCTCCCGAAAGGGCCTCGTCATCGCCCAGTTGAATCTGCGCGGAGATTCGCGCCGTGGGTGTAGCCGCCGGATCATCCGGATGCGCGACCGCGAGTTGCAGGAATGTCTGCCAGTGTGGGATGGCTCCTGCAAAGTCTCGCTTCTGATCCATCGCCTCTGCCAGATACAGATGCGCATTCGGCTGTGGCGGATTCGACTCGGCTGCCTTCTGCCAGGAGCTCAGCGCTTCGTCTGGATGCCCGAGCCGCGCCGCCAGCAATCCGTAATTGACCAGCGCGTCTCCATCGCTTGGAAATATTTTCAGCATCTTTCCGTAACGCTCGTAGGCCTCCTCATAGCGGCCATTTTCGATCAGCGCGCGGGCGCACGCGTGTTGCAGGCCGGCGTTGCGCGGATTGATCTCCACGGCTTGAGTGAGCGCCGCGATGGCTTCATCGCTCCGGCCGTCGTGCGTTTCGGCGGATGCAATGCGCGCTTCGAGCTCGCTGTCGTATGGATTCATGCTCGCGGCGCTCTCGAGCGCTGCTAGGTTGCCGTTGTCGGTTCCCAGCGCGAAATGAATCTGGTCGATTCCGCCCCAGAGAAAAAGCAGCGCCGCCAGCGAAATGCGGAATGCCGGCGCCGACAAGATACCCCAGCCCCAGGACTTCGAACTTGCCGGGCTCTTTGCAACAACGGGCTTTGCAACGGCCGTCGCGCTTTGAGTCTTCGCCTGTCCCACGAGCAGCGAGCCGACGCGCGCGTCGCGCAGTTTCCAGATCGCGCCATCCAGGATGAAGTGGTGGATGTTCACGAGCGCCGTGAAGATCAGGAAGCTCGTCGTGAAGTCGTACCGGAAAATGTAGCTCACCAGCCACGGCCCCGGAATGAAGAGCGCGATTCCGCCGGCCACCAGCGTCGCGAAGTAGGCCGTCATCGGCCATCGCGATTGTCCGGCGGCACGCGCCTCGCGTTGCTGGTAGTAGCTCGTGATCCATATATATTGGGCGGAGTGCATCACCGCCAGGATTCCGCTGCTGTAGCGCGTCTGCGGAATCTGGTAGCTCGACCGCAGCTCGATCAGCGTCGGCAGAACAAACCAGAGGAACTGCGTCAGTAGCAGCGTCAACGGCGCGATCATCTTCGAAATGCCGTGTTCGCGCACCAGCCGGCGGAACCCCAGAAACGCGAAAAGCGCGAACGCGCTGCCGAAAAGCACTCGCGCGGGAAGCGTGATCTTCGCGGGCAAGCCGAGCGAAAGAATCAGTGGATCGCTCGATCCGCCCGTTTCGAAACTCGCCAGCAGCATCAGAAACGACGCCACGAACGCAGCCCGCAGCCATCGCCGTTCGCGTTGGGAAATCGACGCGCCGCTGCGCCGCGCAAACATCATCATCAATCCATAGTTCTGGCCGGTGTAATGCCACGGGCTCCAGCAGATGTAGAGCGTGAAGACCCATGGCAGCAGTTGATAGGAAGCGTGGAGCAGGACTCCGGTCAGCACCAGCAGCAGCGTGACGTGCAGCGTGAAGATCTTGTATTTTTCGAAGTCCTCTCGCGTGTGATACGCGCGATACACCGTCGCCATGAAGTGTGGATAGTTGAAAATAATCGCGAGGAGATAGAATCCCACTGCCCAGCCGTGCGCGTAAAGCGGCGTAAGCCACATCGCCACGGCGAGCAGAGGAGCCGACCACGCGCCGCAGCCGACCAGAAGGTCCAGCCACGGAGTGTAAATCCACGGACTCGCGGGAGCCACGACGGCAACCGTATTTGTAGCGGTCTTCTTCATGTTGTCATTCGCTGTTTTGGTAGTCTACCGAGGCGCGAGACACGCGGACTGCCGCGCTGCCGGGCGAATGTTGAAAGCGTCACTTCCGCCGCGCCGCTGCATCTGACAGCGAGAGCCCTCTCGCGCGGAAAGGAAATCAGAGGTATCTTTTCTAGCCTCGATTGGCTCGCAGTTCATTTCGACAGGGATCGGTCTGTGGAGCAGACGCTCAGGGAAATTCTCGCCGCGTACAACGATTCGGCGCCCCTCGCCGAGGCGTATACGATTCCCGCACTGTGGTACACGGACGCGCGCGTCGCGGAACTGGAAAATCGCAACGTCTTCTCGCGCGTTTGGCAGGCGATTGCGCGCGCCGATCAGGTAGCCTCGCCGGGAGAGTACGCAACGGCAACTGTGGCAGGCGAACCGATTGTCGTGGTTCGCGGCAGCGATGGAAAGTTGCGCGCGTTCTACAACGTGTGCCGTCATCATGCGATGAACGTGATGAACGAGCCGTGCGGACAGGCGCAGCACATGCGCTGTCCGTACCACGGCTGGACGTACTCGCTCGAAGGCGAACTGCGGG
Organism: Candidatus Limnocylindrales bacterium; assembly: GCA_035501415.1. GTDB lineage: Bacteria > Acidobacteriota > Terriglobia > Acidiferrales > UBA7541 > Palsa-295. The sequence continues at coordinate 91,711 of DATJWH010000036.1, forward strand.
GGATGACCGAGTTCGAAGGCGTGCAGAATTTCGACCGCGCGCAGAACGGCCTCGTGCCCGTCCGCGTCGAGACTTGGGAGAACTTTGTTTTTGTGAACCTCGATCCGCAGGCCGCGCCGCTTCTGGATTTCCTCGGCGCGCTCGTGGGGCTCGCGCGGCCGCTCGGCTTCATGAGCTTGCAGTTCGTCGAACGGCGCAGCTACACGCTGCAATGCAATTGGAAGGTCTACGTCGATAACTTCCTCGATGGCGGCTATCACGTGCCCCACATGCACAAGGGACTGAACAGCGTCCTCGACTATAAGAATTACACGATCGAGAACATCGATCGCTGCTGCGTGCAATCGAGTCCAGTCACGGTCGACAGCACTTCGGAAGCCAGCGCGGCCGCGACGCGAAAAGGCGATCGCGCGTTTTATTTCTGGCAGTATCCGAATTTCATGCTGAATTGGTACGAAGGCTATCTCGATACGAACTTCGTGATTCCTCTCGCCGTCGACCGGTGCGAAGTGATCTTCGATTTTTTCTTCGGCAGCGCCGGGCCCGCGACGATGCCGTACATCCGCGAAAGCATCGGGGTCAGCGAGCGCGTGCAGCAGGAAGACATCGCGATCTGCGATGGAGTGCAGCGCGGGCTCGGGTCGCGCGCGTATCAGGCTGGACGCCTCTCGGTGCGGCGCGAAGCCGGGGAGCATCTTTTCCATCGCTTGCTGGCGGCGGATTTGAAACGCGAATCCGCGGCCGCAGCACGCTGATCTTCGTTCGCAACAATCGCACCCTCATCGATTCCGCCATTGGAATCAATGCCGCGAAGATTTCTCGAGAAATTTCGTCCAGTGCGAAAGATGATTCAGCGAAGCCGTGTGCGTGTGATCCAGAACGAGCGGCGTGATGGAGATGGCTCCGTCGCGAACCGCCGCCTGATCCGTGCCCGCATCGATGCCTTCCGTGAGTTGCTGCTCGTGCAGCCAGAAATACTTGCGGCCGCGCGGATCCGTTCCCGGTTTCAGCAGGTTGCGAGTGATCTTCGATGACTGCCGCGTAAACTGCACGCCTCCATTCCAGGGCAGCGGCACGTTGACGTTGAGGATCACGCCCTTCGGCAATCCTTCCTTCATCACGAACGGCGCGAGCGTGCGCGCGAATCGCGCGGCGGGCTCGAAGTCGAACTCCTTGCCGCGGTATGCGGCGGAGATGGCGATCGCGGGCACGCCGTTGATGGCCGCCTCCATCGCCGCGCCCACGGTCCCCGAGTAATAGACGTTTTCGCCCATGTTTGCGCCGCGATTGATTCCCGAAATCGCGAGGTCGGGCTTCGTTTTCAGCAGCGTGTGGAAGGCCAGAATCATCGCGTCTGCCGGCGTGCCGTCGACGGCGAATTCATTCTGCTCGATCTGCTCGTAGTAAATGGGCTGGCGAAGCGTGAGGGATTGCGCGGCGGCGCTGCGCTCCTGCGCGGGCGCGATGATCGTGATGTCCGCCGTATCCTTCAGCGAATCGGCCAGCGCCCGAAGTCCCGGCGCGTGGATTCCGTCATCGTTCGTAATCAGGATATTGGGCATCGTTGCGCTTCTGCGAAGGTTTCGCCGGCTGAGAGGCCACGCGGATCAACCGAAGGGCTGGGGGTAAGACGGAGAGTAGTGGTCGGGACGACTGGATTTGAACCAGCGACCTCACGCACCCCAAGCGTGCGCGCTACCAGGCTGCGCCACGTCCCGACGGTGTACTGCCGAACCGCATTCGAGCGTATCACTCGCGTTCGAGAAGGGTCAAGATGGCGAGAAGCTCTTCGTGCAGATCGAGAAGAAATTTCTGGTGTGCGCGCGAACGATGTTCCTGGCGCGGGCCGGAAGGGACTGACTGTACGGCGGGCTGTTTTTCCGGTTCGCCTGTCCGCTCGAGGTGCTTTCGCGCACCGGCAATCGTGAAGCCTTCCTCGTAGAGCAGGCGCTTGATTTCGAAGACGGTCTCGATGTCCTCGCGGCGATAGAGGCGGCGTCCGTTGGGAGCCTTGATGGGCTGCAACGTCGGGAATTCGGTCTCCCAGTAGCGCAGGACAAAACTCTTCGTGGACGTCAGGCGGCTGACTTCGGAGATAGGCAGAAGAGTCTTCTCCGGCAAATCGGACGGAGCATGCGCAGCGCTGGCCATATCTTTTGTGTATCGTAGGCCGATTTGCGGCGAAGTCAACGGGCATTCTCATTCAGCGGGCCTCGCGTTCGCGCGTGCGGGGCCGCGTTTTCTTCAGGCGCTGGGTGAAGCGAATAGGGGTGCCGGTGAAGTCGAACGCGGCACGGAGGCGGTTTTCCAGGAAGCGCTGATAGCTGAAATGGAGCGGCAGCTTCTGGTTGGTGAAGAGCACGAAAGTGGGCGGCGCGGCAGTAGCCTGGGTGACGTAATAGATTTTCACTTTGCGGCTGGCGGGCGAAGTTCCGCGGTCGAGATCGACGCCGGTGAGCCAGCGATTGAGTTCGCCGGTGGAGACGCGGCGCTTGCGGGCCTCCGCAACGCGGTCGATGAGGGAAAATAGCTTGGAGATGCGCTCGCCGGTGAGTGCCGAGACGAAGACGACCGGCGCGTAATCGATGAACTTCAGTTTTCGCCGGACCATCGGCTCATATTCGGAAAGCAGCTTGTTGGGATTCGCGCCTGCGGCGCGGCCGTCGCGCCTCTTCTCGTCCTTCTTATTTTCGCGCGCGGCCTTTTCCGAAGCGGCCTCCAGCGCAAGGTCCCATTTGTTCATCACGACGATGATGCTGCGCCCGGATTGCTCAGCATAACTGGCGATGGTGGCGTCGTGCGACGTGACGCCAACGGAGGCGTCAACGACGAGCAGGGCGATGTCCGCGCGTTCCAGGTGGCGTTTCGCCATCACGACGCTCAATTTTTCGGCGACAAGCCTCGTTTTGCCTTTGCGGCGGATTCCGGCGGTGTCGAGGAAGCGATACGTCTTGCCGTTGTGCTCGACCACCGTATCGACCGCGTCTCGCGTGGTGCCCGATTCGGGCGAGACGATGGCGCGTTCCTGACCGACGAGCTGATTCAGGAGGGTGGATTTTCCGACGTTCGGCCGGCCGATGATGGCGATGTTGATGTCCGGTTCCGCTTCCGGGGCTTCGCCTCGCTGGAATTCGGCGGTCAGCGCGTCGAGCAGCGAATCGATTCCAAATCCATGCTCGGCGGAAATGGGGAAAACCTCGTCGCCGAGTTCGTAGAATTGCGCGGCGAGGTCGGATTGTTTTGCCGAGTCGACTTTGTTGACGGCGATGACGGGGGGCTTCCCGGCGCGGCGGAGGAGCTGCGCGAGATCTGCATCGAGGGGGAGGGGCCCGGAGCGGCCGTCGACCACCTGTACCACGCGGGTGGCGGCCTCGATGGCGACGCGGGCCTGGCGGAGGATTTCGCCGGGGATGCCGGCTTTGTCCTCGGGTACGATGCCGCCGGTATCGACGACCTCGAACGGCCTGCCTTCCCATTCCGCCGTGCCATAGATGCGGTCGCGCGTGATGCCCGGCTCGTTGGTGACGATAGAGCGGCGAGTGCCGGTCAAGCGATTGAAAAGAGTGGACTTGCCAACGTTGGGGCGGCCAACGATGACGATGGATGGGAGTTTGGAGGTCATGGCTGAGGTTAGCAGGGAAGGCCGGCGCCGGAAGCCGCGAAATCCAGGGTGAGGTTGAAAAGGAGCGCCGGGACCTCGTATAGATTAGAAAATCTTTTCTGCTTTGTTTTCAGCAGCTTAGCTCGATTTCTAATCTTCAACCGAAAGATTAGAAACGGATTTTCCGCCAGTTTCGGAGGGGGGAAGGAAAGCCGCGCCAGGATCACAACAATAATCTGAAAGGCCCGCGTTTTGTATAGATTAGAAAATCTTTTGTGCTTTGTTTTCAGCGACTTAGCTCGATTTCTAATATTCTGTGTATAGATTAGAAATGGAGCTTTCGTCGGTTGTGGAGGGCGGCGGGTTGCATGAATTTTACCAAACATAAAAACGCTACATGTTAGCACAAAACCAACCATTTGTAAAGCACGAAATGCGAATGGTACTACGATTCTTGCGATTTTTTGAGCCGAGGCGTAAGTCCAATCAATTCAAGCAGCGATCGGGCTTGTGCGGCCCGTGAAGGGGTAGCGATCCTCCGCTAAATCAACCTCGCGGAGCAGCGGCTTTCTTGCCCAAGCCGGGGCTCCCTAAAAGGCGAGGCGAAGCGAGCTTCGCCGAGTTGTGGGTTCCTTGAGCAAGCGGGGGAAAAGCGGCAGCAAGCGGCCGCACTCCAAAGAAGGGCTGGCTGAGCCCGCCCTTTCGAACCACCTGTTCATGCATAAATGGAATGCCTGTCCCTGAGGTCAGGCGGAGGACGGTAACCGCAAGGCCACAATGCAACTTTGGGGGTCGCGAGGTGTTGGATAAGGGGGTATTCTGAGGCGGAATTTCAGGGGAGGAGACGTTCAGATGCGCAAAACTCACTTGATTGCCTTCGCGTTGATGGCGGTTTTGCTGCTGGCGCTGCCAGCCACGTCATCGGCGCAGGTGGTAGTCGGCGTTTCGGTGCGGATCGGTCCACCGGCGCTTCCGGTGTACGAGCAGCCACTCTGCCCGGGACCGGGGTATCTGTGGACACCGGGCTATTGGGCCTACGGCGATGCAGGGTATTACTGGGTTCCCGGCACTTGGGTTTTGGCACCGGTAGGAATGCTATGGACGCCGGGCTATTGGGGATTTGCGGACGGAGTGTACTTGTGGCACCGCGGCTACTGGGGACCACACGTGGGCTTCTACGGCGGGATCAACTACGGGTTCGGGTATGACGGCGTGGGATTCGTCGGCGGACGCTGGGACCATGGCCACTTCGCCTACAACACGGCCGTCGTGCGCGTGGATACGAGAGTCGTACACACGACCTACGTGGACCGAACGGTGATCCGGAACGTGGGAGTGAACCGCGTGAGCTACAACGGCGGTCCGCATGGCGTGATGGTCCACGAAACGGCGGAACAGAGAGGCTGGGAGCACGAGCGGCACGTGGAGCCGACGGAGGCTCAGGCGCAGCACGAACATTTTTCCAGCACGAACCACGCGAACTTCTATTCGGAAAATCACGGGCGTCCGACGGTTGCAGCGACGGGACGGCCGGGCGAATTCCACGGGAATGGAGTGATGGCGGCTCACGGAACACCGAATACGTTCCATCCGCCGACGCACACCGAGGAGGTTCACGGCGGCACGCCTAATTCCGGCCATTCGTATGGGAACGCGAGCAACGCCCACACGAATCCAAACACGATGCACACGAACCCGAATACGGTTCATCCGAACGGCGGCAACCCGCCCAAGATGAGCAACCCGCACGAGAATGCGCCGAAGATGAGCAACCCGCACGAGTCGCACGAATCGCACGGGAAGCCGGAAAAGCCAGGCAAGCCGGGCAAGCCACAGCGGTAAATTTCAGGACAAAATCCACGACCTCCGATCAAACGGAGGCCGTGGTGTGCGTGGAGGACAGATAAAGACCGGGGAAAAAAGGCGGCCGTGATTCCCAGGCGCGGCGTCAGTGTAAGACGTTTTCTGTGTCGTCCCTGAAGGGACTCAAAAGCAAGATTTGTTTGTTTTGGTTACCCGGGACTGCCGTCCCGGGCTACAGATTGTGTCGTCCCTGCGGGACTCGGGACACCTCCGACGCTTCTGTTCCCGTGGCGGCCAAGACGCAGCTACGACATAGACTCCCGCGAAACTCGGAATATCTCCAACCTCCCCGTTGCTATGCCGGCTGAGCCAGAGCTAGCGGTGCTACAAGTCCAAAGCCTGCATACTGCGCTAACTTCGCGGATGCGGCACGCAAAAATTCAAAGGCAGCTGCGCCGTAGTAAAGCCCGAGTGCAAAGAGAGGTTTATTCGGCGCGTAGTGCTTCCGACGGAGATATGCGACTTGCGCGCAGAGCGGGAACCAACGCTGCGACCAGCGCTGAGAAACTGAGTGTCAGGATGGCCAGGACGATCACCGCCGGATCATACGGATTCAATCCGTAGAGTTGGCTGCCCAGAAATCGGCCCGTCGCGAGGGCCAGCGGAAATCCGACCGCCAGGCCTACAGCCACCAGGGCGAACGCTCCTCGGATTATCAGGGCCGCCGCTTGCGTTGGACTGGCGCCGAGCGCGAGCCGTACTCCAATCTCGGTGGTGCGCCGTCCCAGGTTGTACGCGGTGACTCCATATAACCCGATAGAGGCCAACACAAGCGAAAGTATTCCGAAGAATGACGAGAGTCGCGCGATCAGCCGTTGTTGCCGGAACTGGCCGGACACCTGCTCCTTCAAAGTTCCAATCGAAATGACCGGCAGTCTGGGATCCACAGAGACCATCACCTGGCGAATTTGCGCGGAAGATACAGTGATTCCCGGCTGCGTCACAAGGATGATGTCGTGCAAGTGATGCGAGCCGGGATTGCTATCTGCCCCGGTATTTGGCACCACGTCGTGCTGGGCTTCGGGAAGAAAAAAGAAGGGGCCGACCGGTTTGTCGAAATCGAAATCGAGATAGCGCGCGTCTTGCGCCACGCCCACAATTTCGTATAGGCGAGGCGATCCCAGTTCCACACGCCCGAAGAACTTTCCAATCGGGTTTTCATTGTTGAAAAACTTCCGAGCGAACGCCTCGTTGACCACCGCCACATGCCGCGAAGTGGCTGTATCTTCCTCTGAGATGGCCCGTCCCTTGACGATTTGAGTTCCGATAGCGTGGAAGTATCCCGGCGTCACCCGGTCCCAGTAGACAAAGTTTTCAGCGCTGTCCTCGGTGGGCCCGGGCGCCGGGCGTCCGTTCATCCACACGGTGGTACCCCAATTATTTCCGCTTAGCGGCGAGTACTGGCAGAGCGCCACGGCAGACACGCCGGGAATGCCGGACAATGAGTTTCGGATCCGTTCGAATAGCGGCGTGAACTGGTTTGGTTGATAGTCGACCAGACCCGGTTGGATATTGATGATCGTGCGCTGCTCCGGGACGAAGCCAAAGCGTTGATTCTCCAGATGGTGCAGAGCGGCTGTCAGCAACCCGGATGCCGCCAAAAGTACGAGCGAGAGCGCTGCCTGGAGCGCAACGAGCGTCTTGCGAGGAAGTGAGCCTGTGCGAGCGGTGGAGCGGCTCGCTCCCCGAAGGGCTTCGATCGGATCTACCCGCGCCGTCATCCACGCGGGAGCGATGCCGAACGCCACGGCCGCGATCAACGAGATGCCGAAGGCAAAGAACAACACCGGCATGGAAGGGGACGCGTTGATCGGTATGCCCGCTGCTCCCCGCACGGATGGAAATGCAAAGTGGAGAATAAGCTGCGTCCCCGCGAATGCGACCACCAGACCCGCCATGCCTCCCGCAAGCGAGAGCAAAATGCTTTCGGTGAGAGCCTGCCTCACAAGTCGCGACGCACGCGCGCCCAGAGCCACGCTCACAGATATCTCCCGCCGGCGCTGCATGCCGCGAACGAGCATGAGATTGGCCACGTTCGCGCAGACAATCAGCAGCACAAACGCCGAAACCATCATCAGGATCTGAAGCCAGTGTTCATATTCCTCGCGCATGCTGGTGATGCCCGAACCCCCGGGGCGCAGGAACAGGGTCTGCTCGGGAAACTTCGCGCGATCGTTCGCGCTCATCTCACCCCAGTGCGAGAGCAGCCACTGCTTCAGTTCCACCCGCATATGGGACTCGATTGACGCCGGGTCTGCGCCAGGCCGGACGCGTCCGATCAAATCCAACCAGTACTGGTCAGGCTGATTCAGATCGCCAGCATCCGCCAGTGGCATCGATGTTCCAGCGTTGAGCGGCAGAAAGAAATCGGGTGGGTTGCTGCGCAGCGTATCGCCAAAGAAGCTCGGCGGAGTGATTCCCACGATTGTGAATGGCGTGCTATCTACGTCGAAGACAGCGCCAATGACGGACGGATCCGATCCGTTTTGCTGCCATAGGCGATAGCTCATCACTGCTACCGCTGGAGCGCCGGGTCGATCGTCGGCGGAAGTCAGGAGCCGCCCGGCATATGCCCTGACGCCGAACATGGTGAAGTAATTGCCCGAAACGAACTCCCCAGGATAGCTTTGTACCGCCTCTGAGCGGCCGGATCGCCGCACAGTGAACAGCGGGTCGCTCGCCTGGAACGCCGCCAATTCCGCAAAACCCTGGGTGTGGTCGCGAAAATGTTTGTAGAGATCGTAGGAGACAAGAGAAAACTCACCGTCTTGGCTGTAGCCGCCGTAATAGCAGCAACGTGACTCTTTGCCCAGCCGGTACAATTCCGTGGGATTGGCCACTGCCAGTGACTTCAACAGAACATCGTAAAACAGAGTAAAAATGGAAGTGGTCGCACCGATACCCAGCGCCAGCGTAAGGACGACTGTGACCGTGAATGCCGGCGACTTCCGCAATCGACGCAGCGCATGCCGCGCGTCGTACAGCAGAGTCTCCAGAAACGGCAACCCCCTTCGATCCCGGTAGTCTTCCTTGATTGCCTCCACTGCGCCAAACTTCAGGATCGCTTGGCGGCGCGCCTCAGCCGGTGACAGCCCTGCCTTCACATTTTCAGCCGTCTGTAGCGCGATGTGCTCCTCAATTTCTTCTCTCAGGCGTTCGTCCTGTGCTCGTCTTGTTGCGAAGCTGCGCAGTCGCGTGAAGAACCGTCTTAGGGATCTCACAGCAAATCCTCCGCTTTCGCCTCGAAGAACCGGCCAATAATCGCGGCCGTTTGTTCCCAATCTCGCGCCTCGGCCTGGAGTTGCTTACGTCCCGCGCGCGTGAGCCGATAGAAACGCGCCCTTCGGTTGTTCTCTGAAGCGCCCCATTCCGATGCAATCGCCCCTTCCTGCTCGAGCTTCAACAGCACCGGATAAAGAGTGCCCTGGTTCACCGCGAGCAGGTCTCCGCTGATCTGCTCGATTCGCCGGGCAATTCCGTAGCCGTGCAGCGGCCCGAGTACATCAAGGGTCTTCAGGACCATCAACGCCAAGGTGCCCTGCTGGACGTCCGTTTTTCGTTTCATTGCGACCGCCATTTTGGTTTCCCACAGGAAGGATAGCAGCTTTCATTTGGGAAAGCAACAGGTCGGTCGTGCAGCTCCCCGGTCTGTGCCGCTCCTACGGCGGGCCTGAGGTCGGACGACCTGAGCTACAGCGGCCGGAGGCGTTCTCGACTGCATTGACGAGAAGAGAATGGATTAGTGGCTAAAGGAGGGAATTTGGAGTAGGCTTGCGGCCCTAAACGGCGGGACCCAATGTTATTCAAAAGCTTCAGTGCTGCGGTCTTCGGAATCGACGCTTACCTGGTGGAAGCGGAGGTAGACGTCAGCCCCGCGTTCGAGGGGCGGTTCAACGTGGTGGGCCTGCCGGATAACGCGGTGAAGGAAAGCCGCGAGCGAATCCGGTCCGCGCTGCGCAACTGCGGTTTCGATTTTCCCTCCCAACAAGCTGTGACGGTGAATCTGGCTCCGGCCGACATTCGGAAAGAAGGTTCCGCGTTCGATTTGCCCATGGCGCTGGGTGTGCTGGGGTGCGGCGGGACGTTTTTCGGGAAGGTGCTCGACTCGTTCGTGTTCATGGGGGAACTGTCACTGGACGGCGGGGTGCGGTCCGTGAGAGGCGCGCTCTCGGCGGCGCTGGCTGCGCGCGAAAGAGGGATTCCCAACGTGGTGGTGCCTGAAGCGAACGCGCGGGAAGCGGCGGTGGTAGAGGGGATTCGCGTTTTTGGAGTGAAGTCGCTGCCGCAGGCGGCGGACCTGATCAACGCGCCGGAATCGTTCCAGCCGATCGAAGTGGACACGTCGCAGATCCTGACGGAGGCGAGCCAGTACGGCGTGGACTTGAGGGACGTGCGCGGACAGATGTCCGCCAAGCGCGCGCTGGAAGTGGCGTGCGCCGGGAGCCACAACATTTTGTTGATTGGGCCGCCGGGCGCGGGGAAAACGATGCTGGCGAAACGCATCCCGACGATCCTGCCGCCGATGTCGCTGGAAGAGGCGATCGAGACGACGCGGATTCACAGCGTGGCGGGTTTGCTGGAGGACTCGCGGGGGCTGGTGGGGACGCGGCCGTTCCGCTCGCCACACCACACAATCAGCGATGCGGGGCTGATTGGAGGCGGCGCGGTGCCGCGGCCGGGCGAAGTGTCGCTGGCGCACAACGGCGTGCTGTTTCTGGATGAGCTGCCGGAATTCCAGCGGAACGTGCTGGAGGTGATGCGGCAGCCGCTGGAGGACGGGTGCGTGACGATTGCGCGGGCGGCGCTGTCGGTGAGTTTTCCATCGCGGTTCATGCTGGCGTCAGCCATGAATCCGTGCCCGTGCGGATTTTTCGGGGACCCGACGCGCGAATGCCACTGCTCGCCGCCGCAGATCCAGCGGTACGTGGCGAAGATTTCGGGGCCGCTGCTCGACCGAATCGACATTCATATCGAGGTCCCGGCGGTGAAGTACAAGGAGCTGCGCGGGAACGAGGAGATTGAGCCGTCAACGAGCGTGCGGCAGCGCGTGATGCGGGCACGGGCGATTCAGATGGAGCGGTACCGCGACGAAAAGAAGATCTACGCGAACGCGCAAATGGCTCCGCGGCTGATTCGGAAGTACTGCGCGATTTCCGCCGACGGCGAAAAACTGCTGGAAACGGCCATACAGCGGTTGGGGCTCTCGGCGCGCGCGCATGACCGGATATTGAAGGTGTCGCGGACGATTGCGGACCTGGAAAGTGCGGCGTCGATCGAATCGAAGCATCTGAGCGAGGCCATTCAGTACCGGACGCTGGACCGGACGTATTGGGCATAGGTTTCTCCCTCAGAGCAGCACCGCGGGGCCCGGCGGGCTCGGGCACGCCTTGGATTCCCTCCGAGGTTGAAACTTCCTCAAAGAGCGCAGGGTGGGCGAACCGTGGGGGCGGCAGTACTAGGAAGCCCGTTGACTCGCGAGAAGCGCTATGATACGCATACTCGCGCATTTTCCTTGGGGTTTCCCTTCGACACGGGATGGCGCCCACAAGCCAACGGATTGAGGTCACGCTGGAGACGTTGCTGGAGAGCGTGGACCTTGCGGAAAGCATCGTCATGCGGATTGCCGAAGCCTCGGGCTTCGACGAGGATGACGTGCACAAGATTGGGATGGCGGTACGCGAAGGCGTGATCAACGCGTACAACTATGGGAACCAGCACGACCGGCGGAAGAAGATTCTGATGACGGTGGAGCTGCAGCCGGAGAAGATGGTCGTCCACGTGCTGGATCAAGGGAAGGGATTCGAGCTGACGGAAGTGCCCGACCCGCTGGCGGAGGAGAACCTGCTGAGGACGTCGGGGCGGGGAATTTTCCTGATGCGGGCATTTATGGATGAATTCACGCTGCGGCAGAGCCCGACCGGCGGGGCGGAGTTGATACTTTCGAAGAACCTGCGGCACGTGGTGACGGACAACGGGCGGCACCAGCGGGAGTAGGATTACCATCCAGGATTGAAGTAGAGGAACTCACTTGGCACTGCAAGGAACAAACCGGGAAGTCGGCGACGTGGTAGTGATCGATTTCAGCGGGAAGATTACGCTGGGCGAGGGCAGCGCCGTGCTGCGGAAGCTTGTGCGCGAACTCGTGGAGCGGGGCCACCGCAAGATCCTGCTCAACCTGGCGGACGTGGATTACATTGACAGCTCTGGAATCGGGGAGCTGGTGAGCGCATATACGGCGGTGCGGGGCGTCAACGGCGAGATGAAACTGCTGCAATTGACGAAACGGGTTCACGACATCCTGCAAATCACGCGGCTGTTCACGGTGTTCGACGTGCAGTCCGACGAAGACATAGCGGTGCAAAGCTTCCGGTAAGTCTCTCTCCTGTTTGCCACCCACAAGAAGAGGTGCGGCCGTTGTGTGCGACCGATGCCGCTGTGCGTCAAACTCTGGACAGTGATTTCGGTTTGTGCCAGAATCCCGCCGCCGAAAGTGGTCTTGTAGTCCTGCGGGAAGTGCGGGTCTCGTGTGCAGCGGGAACTTCAGTGCTACCAGCCGGCGTCACAAGAACCGATTCGGGAGATCACGAGGACAGGAGTATCGACTTTGGCTCGAGAACAGGGTGTGGTGAAGTGGTTCAATGCATCGAAGGGGTACGGATTTATTCAGAGGCAGTCGGGGGAGGACGTGTTCGTCCATTTTTCGGCGATTCAGATGGATGGATACAAATCGCTGAATGAAGGGCAACTGGTGGAGTTCGAAGTGAAGCAGGGGCCCAAAGGCTACCAGGCTGAGAACGTCACGAAAGCCTAGCTGGACCCGAGTCTAGACAAGCCTCGCGCAGCAGGCGGGGCGTTGGTGCGGCGCGCTGCTTTCGGACGAGAGTGCGCGCGTATGTGCGGTCTCGTCGCGAGAAATCACCGTGGTGCGGCGGCGTGGCGAGCCGTTCGCGGTAGTCTGCGCGTTGTGCTAGCATGTACGTTTCAGAAGTTCCCTTCGAGGTGAGCAGTGGCGCAGCATATTTCCCGAAAAGAGCTGAAAAAGGACGAAGTCCGCGAAACGCTGGCGCACGGCGCAGAAGCGGTTCTATCGCACCAGCAATTGACGCTGTATCTGCTGATCGCGGCGGTGATCATTGCCGCAGGTTTTTTTGGATGGAAGCACTATTCCGAACGGCAGAGCGCGAGCGCCCAGGTGGCTCTCGACGGCGCGATGAAGGTGTTTCAGGCGCAGACCGGCAATCCGGGTACGCCGGCAATGCCCGGGGAACTCACGTTTCCGGACGACAAGACGAAATTCACGCAGGCCGCCGAGAAGTTTGAAGATGTGGCCAAGAAGTTTCCGCGGACGCACTCCGGCGAGCTGGCGAGCTACTACGCGGGCTTGAGCCTGGAAAAGTTGAACAAGGATAGCGACGCGAAGCAGTGGCTGCAGCGTGCAGCGGGCAGCAGCGACGAGAGTTTTGCTTCGCTCGCGCGGTTCGAGCTGGCGCAACTCGAGGTGCGAAACGGCCAGGGCGACGAGGCGGTGAAGATTTATCAGGACATGATGGCCAAGCCGACGGTGCTCGTGCCGAAGCCGGTGGTGATGCTGGCGCTGGCCGAGTATTACGTGCAGAAGAATCCGTCCGAGGCGGCGAAGCTGTACGCGCAAATCAAGTCCGAGTATCCGGACACGCCCATCGCGCAGCAAGCCGACCAGGAATTGGCGCTCCTTCCGGGCAAGACGTGAGTCTGGGGTAGACGATGCCGCCGGCGCCTTACGCGATGGACGTGCGGCGCTCGCGTGGGCGCCGCTATCCCGAGCCGCAACATCCCTACCGCAACGACTACGCGCGAGACCGCGACCGCATCATCCATTCGCGCGCCTTCCGAAGGCTCGAAGCGAAGACGCAGGTCTTCACGACGCGCTTTTCCGATCATTTTCGCAACCGGCTGACGCACACGATTGAAGTGGCGCAGATTGCGCGAACGGTGGCGGGCGCGCTGGAGCTGAATACGGATCTGGCGGAAGCGCTGGCGCTGTCGCACGACATCGGCCATCCGCCCTTCGGCCATGCGGGCGAAAAGCGGCTCGACGAACTGATGCAGGAGCATGGCGAGCATTTCGAGCACAATCTGCAGGCGCTGCGGATCGTGGAGCAGTTCGAGCAGAGGTACCTGGATTTTCCAGGGCTGAACTTGACGTTCGAGGTGCGCGAGGGAATCGTGAAGCACTCGCGGGATTATCCGCCCCAGGAATTTCCGGAACTGAGCGAATACCGGCTGGAGGAGCGGCCGACGCTGGAAGCGCAGCTGATCGATCTGGTGGACGAAATTGCGTACAACACCGCTGATTTGGACGACGGGTTCGAGGCGCGGCTAATCGATATTGAGCAGGTGCGGGAGGCGGCGCCGGCCTTCAATTCCGCGTGGGCCGAGGTGAACCGGCGGCATCCCCACGGGGCGACGAAGTTGAAATTCAACGACGCGCTAAAGCACGTGCTCGATTTGCTGGCGACGGACCTGATCGAGAACACGCGGCGACGCGCGGAAGATGCCGGCGTGCGAAGCGTGGAGGACGTGAGAAGGCAGCGGGAGCGGCTGGCCGGGTTTTCGGCGGCGGTGGGCGGGCAGAACGCGGGGCTGAAGAAGTTTCTGCTGGCGCGGCTCTACTCGCAGCCGCTGATTGCGGAGGATCGCGACCGGTCGGTTGCGGCCCTCGAAGCGCTGTTCCGATTCTTCATGGATCATCCGGAGAAGATGCCGAAGCACTATGCGGAATTGGCGGGGCGCGAGGCGCGGCACCGCGTCATCTGCGACTACATTGCGGGCATGACCGACCATTTTCTGCTCCGGCAGGCGCACGAATTCCTTCGAATCCCCGTGGAGCCGCTGGCATGAGGATGGCACCGGCAGCGAGGCTCGTTGCCCGTTTCGCGTCAGGGGGAATCTTCGGCGGGCGCGTTTCTTGACAACAAAATCACCGGCCCTATAATGGATTTTCAATCCAAGATTGCAGGTAAAGAGCAATGTTTCTGGATGTGAATGAACTAGCGATTCGGAAGACGCGCATCCGGAAAAGCTACGCCCCGGGTACCCTGGACTTCCATTCCGTCGAATTCCGGCAGCTGGAACCCCTGGAAGTGCGCGCTACGGCCGAGCTGGTAGAAGGCCAGATCCGCATTTACGGCAACCTGCACACGCGGGTGGAGCTGGTTTGCGCGCGCTGCCTGGACACGGTGGTGGAGGAGATCAGCCGGGACTTCGACCTGGTCTACCGTCCCATGGCTTCGATTGCCACCAACGAAGAAATGCATTTGAACCTGGACGATACCGAGATTGCGTTCTTCGAAGGGGACGGCCTGTTCCTGGCGGACGTGCTGGCCGAACAGGTAAACCTGGCGATTCCGATGAAGGTCATTTGCCGGAGCGATTGCCGGGGACTCTGCCCCCATTGCGGCGCAAACCTGAATAACGAGGAATGCCGCTGCGACAAGCACGCCTCCGACCCGCGTCTGGCGCCATTGGCCCGCCTGAAGCAGGACTGGTTCAAAAAGCAATAAAACGCTACACTACTGGTTCGCGCTTCGGCCGGAAAGCCGCGGCCGACCACGAGGAGCCTCATGCCCAATCCAAAGCGACGTCACTCAAAGCGGCGCACCAGCAACCGGCGCGCGCACGACCATCTTCGGCCGTTGTCCCTTGCCGAGTGCCCGAATTGCCACGAAAAAAAGCTGCCTCACCGGGCCTGCCCCCACTGCGGCTATTACAACGGACGCGAAGTGATTGACACTTCGGCCAAGACAGCCTAACTTCCTCGCCTGACCGTTCTTCAGCGGAGCCTAAATGACCACGATCGCGCTGGATGCCATGGGAGGCGACCATGCGCCGCGTGCCGAGGTGGAAGGCGCAATCCTTGCGGCGCGCGAACTCGACGTCCGAATTGTGCTGGTGGGCGTCGAGGCGACAGTCCGGCAGGAGCTGAGCAAGCACCGGCAGCAGCGCGGGCTCCCCATCGAAATCGTCAACGCGACGGAAGTAATCACGATGCGGGATTCTCCTTCCCAGGCGTTCCGGCGCAAGAAGGACAGCTCGCTGCACGTGGCCGCGCGGCTGGTGCACGACGGGAAAGCCGATGCGGTGGTGAGCGCGGGAAACACGGGCGCGGTGATGACCGTGGCGCGCTTCGTCCTGGGGACTTTGCCTTCGGTGGACCGTCCCGCCTTGGCCGCCGTCTTCCCGAACATGAAGGAAAAGGTCACGGTGATCCTGGACGTCGGCGCGAACGTGGATTCGAAGCCGGCGCAGATCGAACAGTTCGCGGTGATGGGCGAAATCTACTACCGGACGATTTTCGGCGTGAAGAAGCCGCGCGTGGCGCTGCTCTCCATCGGGGAAGAGGAGATGAAAGGCAACGAGCTGACGCGCGAGGCGTTCAACCGGCTGAAGCACACGGCGCTGAACTTCGCGGGGAACGTGGAAGGGCGCGACGTGTTCCGCGGGAATGTGGACGTGATCGTCTGCGACGGTTTCATCGGCAACGTGGCGCTGAAGATCAGCGAAGGGCTGGTGGAGCACATCGGGGGAATGCTAAAGAAGGCGATCAAGAGCAGCCTGACCTCGCAGCTTGGCTACGCGCTCTCGAAGCGCGCCTTCGACGATTTTCGCAAGCGCACGGATTACTCCGAATATGGCGGCGCACCGCTGCTCGGAGTGCGGGGCATCACCATCATCGGCCACGGCCGGTCGAATCCGAACGCCATCAAGAACGCAATTCGAGTGGCGGCGGAACTGTGCCGGTCGCGCCTGAATGAGAAAATCGAACAGGAGCTTTCCGCTGCCACAGCGCTTGCGGCGCGCGGCTGATCCCGTCGGAACCTGAACTCGCATGAGCAAACTCGCATTTCTTTTTCCCGGCCAGGCCTCGCAGTACCCCGGAATGGGGAAGAATTTGGCCGAGAATTTCCCTGAATCGCGGGCCGTTTTCGAGGAAGCGGACGCCGCGCTCGGCTTTTCGATGTCGAAAATGTGTTTTGAAGGGTCCGAGGAGGACCTGAAGCAGACGGCGAATACGCAGCCTGCGATTCTGACGGTTTCCGTAGCGGCGTATCGCGCGCTCGAAAAGCGCGGCATCGCTCCGGATCTGGTGGCGGGCCACAGCCTGGGCGAGTACTCCGCGCTGGTGGCCGCCGGCGCGCTGGATTTCGCGAGCGCGGCGAAGGTGGTTCGCAAGCGGGGCGAATACATGCAGGAGGCAGTACCGCCCGGCGAGGGCGCGATGGCCGCGATCATGGGCCTTTCGCCTTCGGACGTTTGGGAGATTTGCAAGAAGGCGGCGGACCACGACGTGGTTTCGCCAGCCAACCTGAATTCGCCGGAGCAGACCGTGGTTTCGGGTTCCGCCGCAGCGGTGAAGCGCGCGGTGGAGATCGCGTCGCAATCCGGCGCAAAGCGGGCGGTGATTCTGCCTGTGTCCGCGCCATTCCATTGCGCGATGATGGCTCCGGCACAGAAACGGCTGGAGCCCGACCTGAGAGCGACCGCGTTCGCAGCGCTGCATTTTCCGTTGATCACCAACGTCGACGCCGAAGAGGTGACGTCCGGCGAGGAAGCGCGCGACGCGCTCATCCGGCAGGTCACCATGCCGGTGCGCTGGCTCGATTCTGTCCGCGAGATGATCGAGAGCGGAGTCACGATCTTCGTGGAAGTGGGGCCGGGCAAGGTGCTTTCGGGGCTGCTGCGGCAGATCGACCGGTCCGTTCGCTGCTTCAATGTGGAAGACTCCGCCAGCCTGCAATCGACGCTCGATAAGATCGCGCAGGCGCGGGCCGAGACTCCGGAATCCTGAGGCTCATGTTCTCACTCAAAGACAAAGTTGCATTGGTGACAGGTGCGTCGCAAGGGATTGGGCGCGAGACGGCGCGCGCGCTTGCCGAGGCGGGCGCGAAGGTGGCGGTGGCGGCGCGCAACGAGCAGCATCTGGCCTCGCTGGCCGCGGAAATCGCGTCGGCGGGAGGCGAGGCGCTTGCGGTGCCCATGGACGTGGGCGACGCGGCACAGGTGAAGAATGGATTCCAGCAGGCGCTCGCCAAATTCGGGCAGCTCGACATCCTGGTGAACAACGCCGCGATCACGCGCGACACGCTGGCCCTGCGTATGAAGCTGGAGGATTGGGAGGGCGTGCTGCGCACAAACCTGACCGGCGCTCATCTGTGCATGCAGCAGGCGATGGGAGCGATGCTGAAGCAGCGGTCGGGGCGGATCATCAATATTAGTTCGGTGGTGGCGCAGACGGGAAATGCGGGGCAAGCGAACTACGTGGCGTCGAAAGCGGGGCTGATCGGGCTGACGCGCGCGATTGCGGTGGAGGTGGCGTCACGAAATATCACGGTGAACGCCATCGCGCCGGGATTCATCGCCACGCCGATGACGGACCCGCTGCCCGCAGAGCTGAAAGAAAAAATGAAGTCGCTGATTCCGCTAGGGCGCTTCGGCACGGATCGCGATGTGGCGGCAGCAGTTGTGTTTCTCGCAAGCGACGAGGCCGGTTACATCACGGGGCAGGTGCTGGGCGTGAACGGCGGAATGCACATGGGGTAGAGTTGTTTAGGGAGATTGTGAACGGCAAATGTCGATTGAGTCCTACGAAGAACTGGTTGCGCTGAAGGCTGTAGGGCACATTTGCCATCTGGCGTTGCGCGCGATGGCGGGATTTTTGCGCGCGGGCGTGACGACGCGGGACGTGGCTGACGTGGGCGCGAAGGTGATGACCGAGAATGGCGCGCGGTCGGCGCCTGCGATGGTCTACGGCTTTCCCGGCGCGATTTGCATCAGCGTGAACGACGAGGCGGTGCACGGAATTCCCGGCGAGCGCGAAATTCAGCCGGGAGACCTGGTGAAGCTCGACGTGACGTTCGAGAAGAATGGCTACATGGCGGATGCGGCGATCACGGTGCCGATTGAGCCCGTCTCCGGCGAAGCGCGGCGGCTGGCGCTCTGCGCCGAGCGGGCGTTTCAGCAGGCAATGCGCGTGGCGAAGGCCGATCATCGATTGAATGAGATTGGCCGCGCAGTGGAGCGCGAAGTGAAGCGCAGTGGATTTTCCGTGATTCGCGCGCTCGGCGGCCATGGAATCGGGCGGACGATTCATGAGCCGCCCAGCGTCCCGAACTACGACGATTTTACGGCGCGCGAGCGGTTAACGCCGGGCCTGGTGATTGCCGTCGAGCCCATCATTGCGATGGGCGCAGGGAAGTCGGTGACGGCCGCCGACGGCTGGACGGAGCGCACCGTGGACGGGAGCCTGGCGGCGCACTTCGAGCACACGATTGTAATCACGGAAAAGGCGCCGATACTTTTGACGGCCGCATAGCGCCGCCAGAGTTGACCCCGAATTGCGCCGCGAATAGAATCGATAGTCCGAACGTGCTATAAGGTTACGGCGCAAAACACGGGGGCGACGCGCTCTCGAGCGGCCCGGGAAATTCAAGATCGCCAAGAGCGGAGGAACAACTGAATGGCCAGCGTTGAAGAACGCGTGAAGCAGATCATCGTCGAGCAGCTTGGTGTGGATGAGGGCGAGGTGACTCCAACCGCTTCGTTCGTGGACGACTTGGGCGCCGACTCGCTCGATACGGTCGAGCTGGTGATGGCCTTCGAAGAGGCTTTCGGCATCGAAATTCCGGATGAGGACGCGGAAAAGATCGCCACGGTGAAGGACGCTACCGATTACATCGAGAAGCACTCCAAGAAATAACTCGCAGGGCCGTCCCATCCCGAAGAGGAGAATCTCGTTTTGAGCCGTCGAGTTGTCGTTACCGGCGTTGGTCTGGTTTGCGGTTGCGGAATCGGCACCGATGAGGTGTGGAGCAACCTGCTGGCCGGGAAGAGCGGCGTCGGCCCCATCGCAAATTTTGACGCTACCGGATTCGACTGCCGCATTGCGGGCGAAGTGAGAAACTTCGACCCGCTGAACTGGGTCGAGAAAAAAGAAGTGAAGAAAATGGGCCGGTTCATTCAACTGGCCCTGGCCGCGTCCGACTTTGCCATGAAAATGGCGGCCCTCGAAATCTCGCCGGAGGTCGCGCCGGCCGCGGGCGTCTACATTGGCTCCGGAATCGGCGGATTCGATGTGATCGAGCGCGAGCACACGAAATACATGCAGGGCGGCCCCGGCAAGATCTCTCCTTTTTTCATTCCAGCGGCGATTGTGAATCTGGCGGCGGGGCATGTTTCGATCCGCTACGGAGCGAAGGGTCCGAACTCGGCGACCGCGACGGCCTGCTCCGCGTCCGCCCATTCGATCGGCGACGCGTACAAGATCATCCAGCGCTGCGACGCGGAAGTGATGATCGCGGGCGGAGCCGAAGCGGCCATCACTCCGATGGGCGTGGGCGGCTTTGCGGCGATGCGGGCGCTTTCGACGCGAAACGACGAGCCGGAACGCGCGAGCCGTCCTTTCGATGCGCAGCGCGACGGCTTCATTATTGGCGAGGGCTCGGGCATGCTGATTCTGGAGTCGCTCGAATTCGCGCAGCGGCGCGGAGCGAAGATTCTGGCGGAAGTGGCGGGCTACGGAATGTCTGGCGACGCGTACCACATCACGCAGCCGGCCGAGGGCGGCGACGGCGGATATCGCGTGACGCTGGCCGCGCTGAAGGACGGGAAAATTTCGCCGTCGGAAGTGAGCTATGTGAACGCGCACGGAACGTCGACGCCAATCGGCGATGCGATCGAGACGACGGCGCTGAAGCGCGTGTTCGGCGAAAAAGCGAAGAAGGTGCCAATCAGCTCCACGAAATCGATGACGGGCCACCTGCTGGGCGGCGCGGGCGGACTCGAAGCGGGAATCAGCGTGCTGGCGTTGCGCGATCAGATTCTGCCGCCCACCATCAATTACGAAAATCCCGATCCCGAATGCGACCTCGACTACATTCCGAATCATGCGCGGAAGGCGGAAGTAGTCTACGCGCTCTCGAATTCCTTCGGATTCGGCGGCACGAACGCATCGCTGCTCTTCAAGCGGTGGGATGGAAAGTAGCCGGAGACGATTTTGAAGATCGGAGTTTGCGTCAAGCAGGTTCCCGCGAAGGACGCGCCGCTCGCGATTGTCGAGGGCGCCGCGTGGATTCGCGAATCGGACATCGCCTTCGAGACGAACGAACCGGACGGATTCGCGCTCGAAGAGGCGCTTCGCCTGAAGGAAAAGCACGGCGGCGAAGTGGTGGCGATTTCGATGGGCCCGGAGCGCGCGAAGCAAACCATCAAAGAGGCGCTCGCGAAGGGCGCGGACCGCGGCATTCACGTCGCGGACACGGAATTCTACAAGCTTGACCCGCTGGGCTCCGCTCGCTCGCTCGCGGCGGCCATCCAGAAAGAAAATTTCGATCTTATCCTGACGGGCCTTCAGAGTGACGACCAGGGCTTCGGCCAGACGGGCGTGCTGCTCGCCGAACTGCTGGGGCGCCCGCACGCGACCATCATCATGGCCATCGAAGTGATGGACGGGCGCATGAAATTGAAGCGCGAACTCGAAGCTGGATGGTTTCAGTGGGTGGAGTTGCCGCTGCCCGCGGTGCTTTCAATTCAGTCCGGCATCAACAAGCCGCGCTACGCAACGCTGAAAGGCATCATGGCGGCGAAGAAGAAGGAAATCGCCACCGTCGACCGCAAGACGCTCGGAGTGCCCGATGCGCCGACGCAGCGCGTCGAGCGAATTTACGTCCCGCAGAAAACGAAGAAGACGGAATTCATTAGCGGCCAGCCGAAAGAGATTGCGGCGAAGCTCGTTGAGAAGCTGCGCCACGAAGCGCGGGTGATCTAGCGAAGGGATGAAGCGATCGATCCAGTGAAAATCCTTCTCATCACCGAGCAGCGTGAAGGCAAGTGGAACAAGGTGAGCTTCGAGACCCTTGCGGCCGCGCAGCAGATCGCGTCCCAGACGAAGGCCAGTGTGTCGGGCGTCGTGATCGGCAAAGGGGTCGCGCCGCTCGCCGACGAACTCGCGGGCTTTCAGCTTGACGATGTGCTGCTCATCGAGCATGACCTTCTCGAGAAGTACACTCCGGACGGATTCTCACTGGCTCTGCGCCAGGCGATCGAAAGCAGCAAGCCCGACCTGATTCTCCTGCCGCACACCTATCAGGTGCGCGATTTTGCGCCGAAGCTGGCCGCGTCGCTGGGGAAGGGAATGATCGGCGACTGCATTGCGTACCGCAATGATGGCGGGAAACTTGTTTTCGTGCGGCAGATGTTTCAGGGCCGCACCGCGGCCGACGTGGTCTTCGCGGGAGAACCGCCGTGGATCGCGACGTTCCAGGCAGGCGCGTTTCGCGCTGACCTCGCCGCGAAGCACGCGAGCGGCAAGGCGCCCGTCAAGCCGTTCAGTGTCGACTTGAAGCCGGAGCAGATTCGCACGAAGCCGCTCGAGCTTTTCCGCGAAGCGAAACAGGCGGTCGACCTGACGCAGGCTCCGATTCTGGTTTCAGTCGGCCGCGGCATCAAAGCGCCCGAGAACATCGCCATGGCGGAGAAGCTGGCGAAACTTCTCGGTGGCGAAATCTGCGCGTCCCGGCCGATTTGCGACGAGGGCTGGCTCCCCATGGACCGCCAGATCGGCAGCTCCGGCCAGACGGTGGCGCCGAAACTGTATCTGGCGCTGGGAATCAGCGGAGCGATTCAGCATGTGGTGGGAATGAAGGGATCGCGCACCATCGCCGCCGTGAACAAAGACCAGAATGCGCCGATCTTCGAGGTGGCCGATTACGGAGTGGTCGGCGATCTCTTCGAGATTGTGCCTGCCCTGATCGAAGAGCTGGAAAAGCCTCACTGAAGTTCCCGCCGAAGACGCTCGTCGTTGTCGGAGAAACTTTCTCAATTTCTGCCAAACGGATCGAGTTGAAGATAGTTCCCGGCTCAGACCTGACAAGGGAGTTCAAGGATTTAGGTTATCAACTTCGATTTGCAGTTCCAACGCATTCAGTTGGTAATTGCCGGGCGAGAGCGGGCTCACGGTTGCCTTCGAGACGTCTATCCGCACAATCAGTCCTAAATTCTTGAGATCAACCGTGCGCTTCTCTCCGAAAGCCGAATTTTGCGCTCCATGTGCAAGGTCATCTGCCGCGAAATCGTAAGCTTGAAGACCATGCCGCTTGCCTGTCGGATCGAAAAGATTCGCGGCATCCAGCTTAGTGCCTGCGCGCCGGAGCACCAGCTCTAGTGTTACGACGTGATGCCCAAGATCGAAGTCCGGCTCTAGTGAGAGGATGTACGCTATACTTCCATCAGTCGTTTTGATTGGAACTGACCAGCGACCCCCACGGTCCTGGGCCGAAAACCTCGCCCTAGTCCGCACTGGAATTATCTCCGACCTTCCTGCCGCACTGGGAAGCAAACTGAAAATCAACAAGAATGCAATGAAGCCGTATGGTCCGAAACGGTCAATAACCATCGTCGCAAACCTCCGCGTTTAGATGGGGAACTCCCGAATTCTTAGCAGCCTTCGTCGATGAAAACAGGGCGTCGATGTGTGATCCTTTGATCGCCCCGCCCCGGTCCGGACAATTCCGCAACCATAGCCGGGAACGCCACGACAGCCTCTTCGGGCCGCCCCGCCAACCAATTGTAAGACTGTCCGGTTTTGCGACGCCATCTCCCACTACCGCGCAACCGTTCCGTCCACCAAACTCTTCGCAGTCCCTAAGTCGTGTCGAATCCGTCGATTAACGGCCGTCGAGCTTGGCATCTGATCTGCGAATTTCTGCGCGAAGTCGTTCGCTTGATTGCGTCAATTCTGATCGCGGGAGGCAGGGATGGCGACTCTAATCCAGGACCTTCGCTACTCCATTCGCGCGCTGCTGAAAAGCCCCGGCTACACCACGATCGCGATTCTCACGCTTGCTCTCGGCGTGGGAGCAAACACGGCGCTATTCAGCGTCGTGAAGGCCGTGCTCCTGAATTCCTTGCCCTACCGCCAGCCGGACCGGCTGGTGACCTTGGCGAAGACTGACTTCGACACCCGGAACGCGACGAATACTTCCTACGGAACGGCTGAAGATTGGAAAGCGCGCGAGCGATCCTTCGAATCCATCGCGCTGTATCGCGGATGGGGGCCGACGGTCACCGGCAGCGGAAATCCGGAAATTCTGCGCGGCTTGCGAGTCACGTCGAATTTTTTCGAAACGCTAGGCGTCCATCCGCTGCTGGGAAGCGATTTTACGCCAGCGGAGGATCGACCTGATACATGGCACGTGGTGCTGCTCGGTCACGCGTTTTGGATGGCGCGCTTCGGCGGAGATCCAAAAGTTGTGGGGACGAGCATCACGCTCGACGATCAGCCCTACCGGATCGTCGGTGTTTTGCCCGAGAGCTTTCAATCGCTTTCTTTTGCATTCAACGGCAAGCCGCGCGACATCTGGGCGCCGCTGGGCTACGACGCTTCGCTGGATTACGCTTGCCGCACCTGCCAGCATCTTCGCTCCGTAGCGCGGCTGAAGGATGGCGTAAGTCTCGGCCAGGCTCAAGCCGAAATGGCGGCGATCGAATCGCAGCTCGCGCGCGAATTCCCGAAGGAATATCCGAAGGATGCGAGCGTTGTCGTCCAATCGTTGCGCGACACATGGGTCGGGAAGGTCCGGTTCGCATTGTGGCTGCTGCTGGCCGCCACGGGATTCGTTCTGCTGATTGCATGCGCGAATATCGCGAACCTGATGCTGACGCGGGCCGCGGCGAAGCGCCGCGAGGTAGCGGTTCGCACCGCGCTGGGCGCAAGCCGCGCGCGAATCGTTCGGCAGCTTCTCACCGAGAGCGTCGTTCTGAGCGTGCTCGGCGGCGCGGCCGGCGTGTTCTTAGCAGTTGCTGGAACTTCGTTTCTGTTGCAAATCGCACCATCCAATATCCCGCGGCTCGGCGACGCGGTGGTCGACGCGCCCGTGCTTCTCTTCTCGCTCCTGATCAGCGTTGCCACGGGCATCCTGATGGGACTCGTTCCAGCCCTGCAAGCTTCGGACGTGGATCAGCGCGAAGCGCTGCAAGCGCAAGGCGGACGCGGCACGGTGGGCGCGGGTAAAGGCCGCGCGCGCGGTTTGCTGGTGATCAGCGAGGTAGCCCTTGCGTTTGTTCTGACGGTAGCTTCGGGCCTCCTGCTGAAAAGCTTCGTCCGCGCGATGGACGTGAATCCGGGATTTAACCCGCAGAACGTCGTGGCGATGGACTTCACGCTTTCGGGCACGCGATATAACGACCAGGACGAAGTAATCCGGGTGGAGCGTCAGGTTCTCGATCGCGTTCGCGCGACTTCGGGCGTGCAGGCGGCCGCAATCGTCAGCGTGCTTCCGGGCAACGGCGCCGCGGGAAGTTGGGACCAGCGCGGATTCATCATTCAGGACCGCCGCGTGCCGGATCCGGAAGTTCCCAGCGTCGATGCATATTTCGTCAGCCCCAATTATCTTTCCACAATGCAGATTCCTGTGCTGCGCGGACGCGGGTTCACCGAGGCGGACGCTGAAAGCAAGTCTCCGGTGGCGCTGATCAGCGAATTGACTGTCCGGCAGATGTTTCCGGGCGAAGAGCCGCTCGGCCGGAGAATTCAACTCGGCAGCCGGCACGACGACCAGCCGTGGGCCACAATCGTCGGCGTCGTGGGCGACGTGCGCCACTACAGCCTCGATCAGCCGGCCACGGCGCAGGCTTACGTGCTGTACACGTACATGTCGTTCAGCGGGCCGACGCTGGTGATTCGCAGCACGGTTGGCATGCAGACCGTGGTCCGTGAAGCTCAGCAGCAGATATGGGCCATCGACAAGAACGTTCCGATCTCCACTCCCTACACGATGAATGAAGTGCTTTCGCAATCTTTGGCGCAGCGGAAATTCACGATGTCGCTGCTTGCGGGCTTCGGCGTTCTTGCGCTGTTGCTCGCGGCCATCGGAATCTATGGCGTGATGTCGTACACGGTGGCGCAGCGGACCAGCGAAATCGGCATTCGCGTGGCGCTGGGCGCGCAGTCAGGAGACATCTTGAGTCTCGTTTCGCGCGAAGGAATGCTGCGCGCGGGAGTTGGTCTCGGAGTCGGCCTGACGGCGTCGCTCGTGATGACCCGCGTGCTCTCGAGCCAGCTCTTCGAGGTCCGAGCCGCCGATCCTGTCACATTCGGGGCTGTGCTGATCTTGCTTGCGGCGGTCGCGTTCCTGGCATGTTACGTCCCGGCGCGGCGCGCCACGCGCGTGGATCCGCTGGTGGCCCTGCGCCATGAATAGGAACTTCTTGTTTGCGCGCTTCGTACGAAGGAATAGAGATATCGTGATTCAAACAGGATCCGCTGTTCGAGGGCTGGCATCATGAATCATTTCATCCAGGATGTGCGTTACGCATTTCGAGTTCTGCTGAAGTCACCGGGCTTCGCGGCGATTGCCGTTCTCACTCTGGCGCTCGGCATCGGCGCGAACACCGCCATCTTCAGCCTGATTGACGCCGTCATGCTCAAGACTCTGCCGGTGAAAGATCCCCAGCGGCTTGCCTTGCTCTCTTGGGACACCAACAAGTGGCCGCCGAATTTCGGTCAGACCGGCGGCGAATCGCGCCTTTCATTTTCGTACCCGGAGTTCGAACAGTTTCGACAGAGCCACGCGCTCTCCAGCGTATTTGCATTCGTGCCGCTTGGTTTCACGCCGCAGAACACCACTGTCAACATCAACGGCGAACCGACTCTCGCGAATGGAATGATGGTCACCGGCGATTACTTCTCGGGCCTGGGCGTCAAGCTCTTGCTCGGCCGCGGCATCGACGATGCCGACCAGCCGGAGGGAGCCGCGCGCGTCGCCGTCATCAGCTATGCTTACTGGACGCGCCAGTTCGCGCGCGATCGCTCCATAATCGGCAAGGACGTCACTCTCAACGGAATCCCGTTCACGATTGTCGGCGTCACTCCGCCGGAATTTTACGGCGTGCAGCCCGGCACGGCGCCAGACATCTGGATGGCCTTCGCCGATCGGCCGAACCTGCGTCCCTGGGGCTCGGAGCCGTATCACGGAGCATCCGTTTTCACGGCGGGCGACTGGATTTGCCTCAACATCATGGGCCGGCTCGCTCCGGGAGTCACCCGGTCGCAAGCGGAATCGCAGCTGGACGTGATCTTCCGAAATTTTGTTACCTCCGCGTGGACGCCGGACAAGCCGGACCAGGTTCCGCACCTCAAGCTCGAGGCGGCTGGCCAGGGCCTCAACGATCTGCGCGAAGGCTTTTCGCAGCCGCTGGAAATCCTGATGTGGGCGGTCGGAATCGTCCTCCTGATCGCGTGCGCAAACCTGGCAACGCTCCTTCTGGCGCGCGCGACGGGACGGAAAAAAGAAATCAGCGTCAGGCTCGCGATGGGCGCTTCGCGCTCGCGAATCATCCGGCAGCTCTTGACGGAGAGCCTGTTGCTGTCGCTTGCCGGCGGTGCGCTCGGTCTGCTCGTTGCCAGTTGGGGAACGCAAGCGCTGGTCGCGATGATTTCGACCGGAGAAAATCCTATGGTGCTCGACCTCCGGCCCGATCCGCGTGTCTTGCTGTTCACCGCGCTCGCTTCCATCCTCACCGGAGTTCTCTTCGGCGTCGCGCCCGCGTTTCGAGCCACCAGAGTCGATCTCGCTTCAACCATGAAAGAAACAGCGGCTAACGTCACCGAGGGCCGGCGGGGCCATCTTCTCGGGAAGATTCTCGTCGTCGCGCAAGTGTCGGCTTCTCTCGTGCTGATGATTGGCGCGGGACTCTTCGTGCGGACTCTCCAAAACATGCAGAACAAGGGACTCGGCTTCAACCAGAAGAATCTGCTGCTCTTTGGTCTCGATCCGACGCGGGAGGGCTACCACGGCCAACGCCTCGCCGATCTCTACTCGCAATTGCAGACGCGAATCCGGACTCTGCCGGGCGTAAAGAATGTCACGCTATACGAATTCGCGCCGTTGACGCAGTGGTCCAGCAACAATGACCTGTACATCGAAGGCTCAACGCGCAAAGTGGATCATCGCATCGCGCGAGGAGCCACCGTCGGTCCCGATTTTTGCGCCACGATGCAAATTCCCGTCCTGCTCGGCCGCGACATTCTCGAGAGCGACACCGCTGATTCTCCCAAAGTAGCCCTCGTAAATGAGACTCTCGTCCACCGCTTCTTCGACGCCAACGAAAACCCCATCGGCCACTTCTTCACTTTCGGCAGGGCCAACGGCAAGCTTCGCTTTGAAATTGTTGGCGTGGTGAAGGATGTTGAACTCACCGACGTGCACGACCACGCGCGGCCCAAGATTTTCCTGCCTTACGCACAAGTGCCCGACCGGCTCGGCACGATGTTCTACGAGGTGCGCACGGCGGGCGATCCGACCAGCCTCGTTTCCGAGATTCGCGACATCGTTCATCAGGCCAATCCCGATCTGCCGCTGATGAACGTCCGCACGCAGGTGGAACAGACGGAAGAGGCGCTGAACCACGAAGTGCTTTTCGCCCGCCTCTCGAGTTTCTTCGGCCTGGTTGCGCTCCTGCTCGCGTGCATCGGCTTGTACGGCACCATGGCTTACGCAGTCACGCGCAAGACGCACGAAATCGGCATTCGCATGGCGCTTGGAGCCAAGCCGGCCAACGTTCTCGGGATGGTGATCGGCCAGGGACTCACCCTGGCAGGCATCGGAGTGATCATTGGCATTGCGGCGGGCATCGGCTTGACGCGATGGATCGCAAGCATGATTTACGGCGTCAGCGCGACCGATCCTCTCACTTTCGCCGTCGTTTCCATCGCGCTGGTCCTGGTCGCCGCGCTCGCATGTTTTATTCCGGCATGGCGTGCGATGCGGGTCGATCCGTTGACGGCCCTGCGGTATGAATAGAGCGCTCGAAAATCGAGGTGAGGCATGAACCAGCTCCTGCAGGATCTTCGTTACGCGATTCGCATGCTCGCGAAGTCCCCGGGATTCACCTTGATCGCGGTGCTGACGCTGGCGCTCGCCATCGGAGCGAACACCGCGCTCTTCTCCGTCGTCAACGGCGTGCTGCTCAATCCGCTTCCGTATCCTGAGCCGAACCAGCTCGTCACGATTCACGAGAGCAAGCCGAATTTCGCCACCGGGTCCATTTCGTATCCGAATTTTCTCGATTGGCAAAGGGAGAACCACACGCTTTCAGCGATGGCGGTGTCGCGGCCTACCTCCTTCAGCTTGACGGGCCTCGGCGATGCCGAGCAGTTGCAGGCGCAGTTCGTGACCTCGGACTTCTTTCCCATTCTTGGCATCAAGCCGGTGATGGGCCGCATCTTTGCGCCTACGGACGATCAGCGCGGCGCCGCTCCTGTTGCCCTGATCAGCGCCGGCTTTTGGAAGCGCAAATTCGGCTCGGCCCCCGATGTGGTGGGCAAGACGCTTAACCTCAACGGTCGCGGCTACACCATCGTCGGCATCATTCCCTCTGATTTTGATCTTTTGCTCGGTGCCTTCAATCCCAGCGAGGTCTACGTGCCCGTCATTCAATGGGGCAACGATCTCCTCTTCAATCGTGGCGCGGGCCTCGGCTTTCACGGAATTGGCCGCATGAAGCCGGGCGTTACGATTGACCAAACCCGCGCGGATTTCGCCGAAGTCACCAGAAATCTCGCTGCCGCTTATCCCGACTCCGACAAATTAATCGGCGCAGCGTTCTTTCCCTTCAGCCAGTCGGTCGTGGGCCGCGTCAAACCGTTCCTGCTGATGTTGTTTTGCGCGGTAGGCTTCGTTCTTCTCATCGCCTGCGTCAATATCGCCAATCTTCTTTTGGCCCGGTCCGCGGCCCGTTCGCGTGAATTTGCTGTGCGAGCCGCGCTCGGCGCCGGGAAGTCGCGCATCGTTCGTCAACTGCTCACGGAGAGCGTTCTCCTCGCATGCGTGGGCGCCGCGATAGGCCTCTTGCTGGCGAGTTGGGGCACTCGCGCCGCTCTGCAGAGTTTGCCTGTCACCCTGCCGCGTGCGGCGGAAGTCGGCATGGATCCTCGAGTTCTGCTGTTCACCGTCGCGATTGCCTTGCTGGCTGGCGTTCTTTTTGGCCTGGCCCCCGCGATGAGTGTTTCACGGACGAAGCTGCAGGATAATCTTAAGGAGGGCGGCCGCGGTGCCAGCGGCTCGCGCCATCGCTTGCACGCAATTCTGGTGGTTGCTGAGACGGCCCTTGCTCTCGTCCTTCTCGTGGGCGCTGGCCTGATGGTGCGGAGCCTCGTTCGTCTTTGGAATGTCAATCCCGGTTTCAATCCGAAAAATGTTCTCACGTTTGGACTGTCTCTCGCTCCTTCGATGCGCAATACGAGCCCCGCCGCGATTCGCGCGACCTTTCGCGACGTCGATTCAACACTCGCGTCCGTTCCCGGAATTGAAGCCGTCTCGATGAGTTGGGGCGCATTTCCGATGCAGGGCGATGATGAATGGCTTTTCTGGATGCAAGGCCAGCCAAAACCGACAAACCAGAGCGACATGAAATGGACTCTCGAGTACGTCGTCGATCCCGATTACATCAAAGTGATGCAAATTCCGCTTCGCAGCGGCCGCTTCTTCACCTCGCAGGACAACGAGCATTCGCCGCCGGTCGTTCTGGTCGATGACATCTTCGTGCGCCAGTACTTCCACAACGAAAATCCCGTTGGAAAGCGGATTTTTCTCGATAGCCTCGGGGGCAATCCGCAGGCTGAAATCATTGGAGTCGTCGGCCATGTGAAGCAGTGGGGCCTCGACACCGACGACACCGAGCAGCTCCGCGCCCAGCTCTACTTCCCCTTCATGCAGCTGCCAGACTCCGAGATGGGCGGATCCGGCATGCGAGTTGTTATTCGCTCTCGCAGCGCGGCTCCCGGGCTCGTCGACTCGATCCGGCACTCTCTCCAGCAGATGAATAGCGAACACGTGATGTACGAGGCCGAGACGATGGACGCAATCATCTCGAGTTCCGTCCAAAACCGCCGCTTCTCGATGATTCTTCTCAGCATTTTCGCCGCTCTGGCGCTGCTTCTTTCGAGCATCGGCATCTATGGCGTGATCTCCTACCTCGTCGGCCAGCAGACTCGCGAAATTGGAATTCGCATTGCCCTCGGCGCTCAACGCCGCGACGTTCTTCGCATGGTTCTCGGCCGCGGTGCAAAAATGGCCATTGCCGGCGTCGCGATCGGAGTCGTCGCCGCTCTCGGCCTCACGCGCCTCATGGGCAAGATGCTCTATGGCATCACGGCCACCGATCCGGTCACGTTCGCCGCGGTCGCGATTATCCTCATGCTCGTGGCGCTCGCTGCGTGCTACATTCCGGCGCGCCGCGCCATGAGCGTCAATCCGCTCGAGGCCTTGCGCTACGAATGACGCTACGAATGAATTGACGCCGTTTTCGAATGTCGATTAGCGCGCTTCTGCTAAGATGGCGCCATGTCTCCCGCGGAGCCGCAGGTTCAGCGCGAACAACTCGAAGCGGACGTCCTCATCATCGGCGCGGGCCCTGCGGGCCTTTCCTGCGCGCTGCATCTCGCCAACCTGATCGAGCAGCACACCAGCGCGCAGAAATCGCCTGCGCTCTCCGCTGAAAACATCTATGTCCTCGAAAAGGCGCGCGAAATCGGCGCCCACCAGCTCTCCGGCGCCATCATGGACCCGCGCGGGCTCCGCGAACTGGTTCCCGATTTTGAAAAGTCCGCGCCTCTCGATACTCCCGTCACCGGCGACGCCGCCTATTACTTCACCGAATCGAATTCCTGGAAACTTCCCATCACGCCGCCACCCCTCGCGAATCAGGGCAACTTCGTCGTCTCGCTCAATAAGCTGACGAAATGGCTCGGCGGCCTCGTCGAAAAAAAAGGCGTCAACATCTTCACTCAGTTTGCGGGCAGGGAATTGCTCTACGAAGGCGAGGGCGCGAATTCGCGCGTTTCCGGCGTTCTTACCGAAGATAAGGGCGTCGACAAGAACGGCAAGCCGAAGGACAACTTCACACCCGGCTACGAGCTTCGTGCCAAGGTTACAGTTCTCTCCGAAGGGCCGCGCGGCTCGCTGGCCAAAGAAATGGTCAGCCGCCTCAAACTCGACGGCCTGAATCCGCAAGTCTACGGAATCGGAATCAAGGAGCTCTGGGACGTTCAGCCCGGCCGCATCGAAACCGGATTTGTCGCGCACACGCTCGGCTGGCCGCTCGACTCCACCATGTACGGCGGCGGCTGGGTTTACGGCCTGCGCGACAATCGCGTTTCGCTTGGAATGGTCGTCGGCCTCGAATATCACAATCCTCTCTTCGACCCGCACGAGGCCTTTCAGAAATTCAAGACGCATCCGTTCGTCCGGCGGATTCTCGAAGGCGGAAAGCTAGTTCGCTACGGCGCGAAAACCGTGCCGTACGGTGGATGGTATTCGATGCCGCGCAGCGCCGTCGATGGAGCGCTCATCATCGGTGATTCCGCAAGCCTTCTCAATTCGCAGCGCCTCAAAGGCATTCACACCGCCATCAAGAGCGGGATGCTCGCCGCCGAAACAATCTACGAAGCTCTGTGCGCCGGAGACACTTCCGCGAAAATCCTGTCGAAGTATCAGGCGAAACTCGAGCAGAGCTGGATTCGCGATGAATTGTGGGCCGTTCGCAATTTCCATCAGGCTTTTCACGACGGCCTCTGGACCGGCCTGTTCCGCGCCGGCGTCCAGTTCGTCACCGGCGGCCGAGGCCTTACGGATCCCGCGCGAACCGATGCGGGCTACGAGGAATACGCCAAACTCAATCGCGCTCGCACGCTCGTCGACCAATCCACGCGGTTCAAGGGCGATGGCAAGCTCACCTTCGATCGCCTCACCGACGTCTACCATTCCGGCACGCGCCACGAGGAGGACCAGCCCTGCCACCTCGTCGTCCTCGATCCGAATATCTGCAGCGATCGCTGCGTGCGCGAGTATGGTAATCCGTGCCAGTATTTTTGTCCCGCGGCCGTCTACGAAATGACGCTGGAGAAGAGCGAGCCGAAGCTCAAGATTAATGCTTCGAATTGCGTGCACTGCAAGACCTGCGACATCGCCGATCCCTATCAGATCATCAATTGGATTCCGCCCGAAGGCGGCGGCGGGCCAAACTACGAGGGGATGTGACGCCACGGATCAGCCCTTTCCTCATGGCTCTCCTAAGCCGTGCCCCACGAACGCCAAACGAGAGCGCTTCAGCCGCGGAGCTCGGCATTCAGTCCCGTAGGGACGTCACAGTCTGTAGCCCGGCACGGGAGTGCCGGGAACCGAAAACTGGAAATGTTTTGAGTCCCTTTAGGGACGGCACAAAACTGCAGCGTAGATCAGCTCTGAACCCAGTTTCACCAGACGAGTTCATCTACGATTCGCTGCCCGAAAAAAATCTCCTCACTCGCGCCCAGAAACCCTTCTTCTTCGCCGCGCCAGTTTGCGCGCCCTGTTCCGCTGGCTGACCCTTTGCCTTGGACCTCGGCGCATCGTCGAGCGCCGGCGGGTCCACATGGCCTGAGAATTTCCACTCCGGTTCAACTTCCACCGTCCGAATCAACAGGACCATATCCGCGCTCGGTCCCGGCGGCGGAGCCGGCGAATTTGCCGAAAATGTCAGCGGCGGCATCACGATCTTGTAATTCGGCATGCCTTCCGTCGGAGGAGGCGCCGCGGATTCCTCCGGCTTTGGCGAAATGTTCACCGGATGCGCCTCATTCGCATGGGCCGGCACGCTGAACTCCACATCGGGCTCCGCTGCCTGCGCGCTGTCGTTCTTGGCAGTCGCCGGCGCGGGTGTTGGCGTCTCGAGGTGAGCGGGAGCCGTCAGCCCCAGCGACGGCAGCGGCGGCGACGTCGGCACGCGCGCTTGCATCGCCACGCACTGGCAGCTTCCTGCCGCTCCCGCCACCGGCACCAGTTTCCCCTGCGCCAGAGAAAATTCGCCGCCCTGTGGCACCACGAGCTTCTCGTTGGAAAATTGATTTTCCAGCAGCAACGCCCCGCTCGCCGGATGCACGCATAGCGAATCGTCCAGCTCGAGCCCTAGCGTAACGTCGCGCGGCGCGCCGTTGATATCGATCGGCGTCGCCACCGTGGTCGGCGTGAAAATCCGCAGGTTCGTCGACGCCGGAAGCTGCACTCGCGCTCGCCCGAAATCCAGGGCCAGCGTGATGGCGTCGCTCGACTGCAATAGCGTGAACTTCGCCGGCCCGCAGATATCGATCTCGCCGCCTGCCGTCAGCATCAGCCGTGCGTCGCCTGAATTCAGCGTCACGGTGTTTCCGTTCGAGACCGCCCCGCTGTTTTGCCCGATGCTCGGGCCGCCCGACCCCGCATTGATCGAGAGATCGTTGCCCTCGATGCGCCCGATCACCATCGGTGCCTGCTGCGCGTAAACCGCCGCGCCACCGGCCAGGATCGCGACAAGCATCACAAACAGCCTCGCTTTCGCCGAAGCGAAGCCTTCTGATGTCACTATACGGCCCTCGAATTGGGGCTCGCGGCCCATGGGAGTTCTATACTATACAGCAGTGCCTATGACCTCCGTATCGCCTCCGCCGCCGACGGTTCGCGACGCTAACGCGGCGCCCGAAATCGCCATGCCGCGGCTCTCGCTATGGCGCCGGATGCAAATTCCCGTCATCGCCGCCTTCGTCTACTGGGCGCTGCGCCTCATCGGTCCCACTCTTCGCTTTGACGTCATTGGCGTTCACAATGCAGTCCAGATTCGCGACGACGGCGAGAAGGCTATCGGCGCCTTCTGGCATCGCTGCATTTTTCCCGCGGTCTGGATTTGGCGCAATCGCGGCATCGTCGTGATGAACACCGTGAATTTCGACGGCCAGTGGACTCGCCGTGTCATCGAACGTCTCGGCTTCGGCACGGCGCAGGGCAGTTCGAGCCGCGGTGCTCTCGAAGGCCTAACCGCCATGGCGAAGCGCCTCGAAGAAGGCCGCAACGTCGCGCTGACCATCGACGGCCCGCGTGGCCCGCGTTACGTCGCCAAGCCCGGCGCCGTGATTCTCGCGCGCCGCACCGGCGCTCCCATCTCCGTCTTTCACATCGGCCTGAAGCGGAAATACACCTTTAAGAAGTCCTGGGACCTGTTTCAGTTGCCCTTGCCGTTTTCGCGCGCGGTGATGTTCGTCGCGCCGCCGATTCGCGTCCCCACGGACGCCGATAGCGAAGTCATCAAGCAGAAACAGGCGGAGGTTCAGGCGGCTCTCGAGCGTGTGCGGGATCTTGCGGAGTCCTGGTTCAGTCTTCCTGCGTGGCAGCGCGATGATTTGCGGGAGGAATGGCGCGAAAAGCCCGCTCCTCACTGAGCAGCGACGGCATCTGCGGAAAATCTAGCCTTCGCCCAGCTTCACCGGCACATCCACCTTCTTGCCCTCGCGGATCACCGTGACGTTCACCGTTTCGCCCGGCCGCGCGCGGTTCAGCAGAAGATTCAGATCCGACTGGCTGCTCACCTTCTCGCCGTTGATCGCGATGATCACGTCACCGCCGATTCGCAGCTCGCGCAGCCCCGCCAGAATCGACCGGTTCCCGCCGTGAAGTCCGGCGCGCGCCGCGGGTCCCGCCGGATCCACTCGCTCCACCAGCACGCCCTGTTGCACCGGCAGATTCAGTGCGTCCGCCAGATTCGGCCACAGCGTGCGCCCTTCGGCCCCCAGCGTCGCGCGCCGCACGCGTCCTTGCGTGATCAGGTCCTCCGCCACTCGCTTGCCCGTGTTGATGGGAATCGCGAACCCAATGCCCGCCGTCGTTCCGGTCGGTGCGTAGATCGCGCTGTTGATCCCAATCACTTCGCCGTGCGAGTTCAGCAGCGGCCCGCCTGAATTTCCGCGATTGATTGCCGCGTCCGTCTGGATCGCATCGTCGATGAACGTGTTTTCGCCCGTCTGCACGGTTCGCCCGAGCGAGCTCACCACTCCCGTCGTCAGCGTGCTCTGGAATCCGAATGGATTGCCGATCGCCAGCACTCGCTGTCCAACCAACAGGTTCCGCGAGTCTCCCAGCGGCAGCGGCGTCAGCTTCTTGCCTTTCGTATCGATTTGCAGCAGCGCGATGTCGTTCAGCGCGTCCGCGCCCAGAAACCGCGCCTTGTAGGTCGTGTGGTCCCCGAACGACACTTCAATTGTCTGCGCGCCCTGCACCACGTGATTGTTCGTCAGCAGGTGCCCGTCCGTATCGATCAGGAATCCCGAGCCCGCGCCTTCCACCGGCACAGGATTGAAGAAGAAATCGTACTCCACTGTTTTCGTCAGGATGTTCGCCACCGAGGGCGACGCCTGCCGGTAGATCCGCACATTCTCCGCTTCCGTCGAATCCAGCGCCGCTTCCGCGGGTGTGGCGCTTGCCGAAGCGGGCGTGACCACCGGCACCGCGCCCACGGACGCGGGAGCCTTCTGCCCGTATCGCGAACCGGCCCAATACGCGGCCAGCCCGATAATCAATCCGATGGCGAGCAGCCGAAGCGCCCGGCTTCCTGCTTGCGACGTCATGGTGCAACCCCTCTCGCGCGGGACGCCCGGCCCGCGCAGCTAGCCTTGCTAAGAAATACGTCCGGGCCTTAGCGAATGTTTCCGCCGGCTTTCGCCAGTTGCTTCAGCTTCTGGACCAGCGCCTCCACCTGCCGCTCCGAATCTTCCACCGATTTCGAGCAGTCGATCACGTCGTTCGCCCGCCGCCGCTTCTCGTCGATCGGCATCTGCGCCGCGATTCGCGCCCGCGCCTGCTCCGGCGTCAGCTCCCGCTCCTTCAGCCGTTCGAGCTGCTGCTCCGGCCGGCACCAGCAGACCACTACCCGGTTCAATTCCTTGTCGTATCCTGACTCGAAAATCAGCGCCGCCTCGACGAACGCAAATTCCGGCCCGCCGGGCCGGGCCAGCGCCGCAAACCATTTTCCCACCACATCCAGAATCCTCGGATGCAGGATCGCGTTCAGGCGTTCCCGCCTGACCGGATCGGCAAACACGATAGCGCCCAGTTTCGCGCGATCGATCACGGCCCCTTCGCCGAGCACGCCCAGCCCGAACTCGCCCACCACCTCGTCGTAGGCCTCCTGCTCCGGCTCGAGCAATTCGTGCCCGATTGGGTCCATTTCCAGCACCATGCAGTCGCGGTCCCGCAACATCGCGGCCACCGTCGTCTTTCCGGTGGCGATTCCGCCCGTCAGTCCGATTTTCAGCATTTGATTGTGCCCAGGATCACGATCGCGAAGCGCTCGCGGCCGGCGCGCGCATTCCGCGGCGCATCCGCGCAGCTTTGACGGTGTTGCTCATCAGCATGGCGATTGTCAGCGGGCCCACTCCGCCGGGAACCGGCGTGAATGCCCCCGCCGTATGAATCACTTCCGGATGAACGTCTCCCACCAGCACCGAACCCTTCGTCCGGAACGTCTCGAGCTTCTCGGGAAATGTCGCGAAAATTCGCTCCGCCTCCGCGTGGTCCTTGACCACGTTCTGCCCCACGTCGATTACCGTCGCGCCAGGCCGTATGTAGTCCGGCGTTACCATCGCCGCGCGTCCCATCGCCGCCACCACGATATCCGCTCGCTGCGCGATTTCCTTCAGCTCGCGCGTCTTCGAATGGCACACAGTCACCGTCGCATTCGCGTGGACCAGCAGCAGCGCCATCGGCTTTCCCACGATGTCGCTTCGCCCCATCACCACCGCGTTCGCGCTCTCGATTGGAATCGCGCTGCGCCGCAGAATTTCCATCACGCCCGCCGGCGTGCACGCCACCAGGCTCGCTCGCCCCGCCACCAGCCGCCCCACGTTGATCGGATGAAATCCATCCACGTCCTTCGCCGGATCCACTGCCTCCAGAATTCTCTTCGGATCCACCTGGGGCGGCAGCGGCATCTGCACCAGGATTCCGTCCACATCCTCGCGCGCGTTCAGTTCGCCAATCACGCGCAGCAATCCCTCCGTCGTGATCGTCCCCGGAGGCGTCACCAAAAAACTCGCCAGCCCCAGCTTCCCACATGCCGCGATTTTGCTATTCACATACAGCTTCGACGCCGGATTCTCGCCCACCAGCACCGCCGCCAGCCCCGGACGCACTCCCGCCGCCGCGAGCGATGCAATCTCGCCCGCCAACTCTCCATAAATTTGATCGCGAATCGCGTTGCCGTTCAGGATGCGTGCTGTCAACGCAAAGTCCCCATGCGCAAGTTCGTGCGAGAACCAGCCATGATAGCACACGGGATTTGCGGGCCGTCGCCGCGCCGTGCGGATGCGCCCGAATCGTGCTAGTCTCCCCGCCAGCTAGCTCATCCTCTCGGGAGGATACCGTGAAAAAAATCAAGAAATTCAATCCCATGTCCGTCATGAAGATGGCCGCGATCTGCTACGCGGCGCTTGGATTGGTGGAAGGAATTTTTGTCGCGGTCGTTTTCTCGATCGTCGGCGCCGCCGGCACGGCGCCGGAGATGCCGCGCTTTCTCGTTCCTCTCTTCGGCGTCGCGTCCATCTTCATTTTCCCGTGTCTGTTCGCCGTCATCGGAGCGATCGGCGGTGGCCTCGGCGCCGTCATCTACAATGTCGCCGCACGCTTCGTCGGCGGCATCGAAGTCGAAGTCGAATAGCGCCCTTACCGCACCGCCCCGGCTCCCAGCTGCATCAGCCGCAGCTTCGCCCTCTCCCCTCGTCCCTCGCCCCTCATCCCTCGCCCCTCGCCCTTCTGCCATCCCCCCTTCCAATCCCGCCCGGTCTGTGTTCATCTATGCCCCGTGCCCGACGAACGCAAACTCCTCGAACGCGCCATGCGCGACGCCGGCCGCCTCCCTCCCGGCCAGTCCGCCACGCTGAAGTGGCCCGTCCTCCACGAAGGCCCCATTCCTCCCTTCGACCCCCGAACCTGGGACTTTCGCATCGCGGGCCTGGTCGTTCGTCCCGTCCGCCTCACGTGGGAGGAATTCACGCGCCTCCCCATGAAGGTAGTCGTAGCCGATATGCATTGCGTGACGCGCTGGAGCCGCTTTGACGTTCGCTGGGAAGGTGTGCCGTTCACGGAGGTAGCAAAGCTCGTCGAGCTGAAGCCCGAAGCGAAATTCGTGATGGTCCACGCCGAAAATGGCTATACCGCCAACGTGCCTCTCGCCGACCTGCTCCGGCCCACCACTCTTTTCGCGCTGAAGCACAATGGCGAGCCGCTTCCCGACGAGCATGGCTATCCCGTCCGCCTCGTCGTGCCTCATCTCTATGCCTGGAAAAGTGTGAAGTGGGTTCGCGGAATCGAATTCATGCCCACCGATCAGCCCGGCTTCTGGGAGCAGAACGGCTACCACCTCTACGGCGACCCCTTCCGCGAGCAGCGCTTCTCCTCCGACCCGTGAACATCGGTTTCGGGTTGGTGGCACAGCCACTCCTGGCTGTGCGCCACGCGCGAAGCGCGTGACAGATCGTAGCCCACGGCTTCTTGTTCGGTGTGGAAGCCCGGGACTTCAGTCCCGGGAGCACCGCGCCGTTTGCGGTGCGTAAGAGCGCCGGCAAATGAAACTGGGCTTCAGCCCCGGCTTTTGTTCCTTTTCCTTCGAAATCCAGACCTGTAGCTCAGGTCTTCAGACCTGAGGCACTTCGTATCGCCCGCGCCCTGCCGGCTCTTCGCCCCTCAGCGTGTTCTGTTACGTTTGCCGTCCCGGCCGAAGTCCCGCGTGCTTCTTTTCCCCGCGCGCAACGCGGGCGTGGGACGTAGCGGAGGGACCTCTCTTCTCCTTCTGCTGTTCGGGGGCTGTTCAGCGCTGCGGAAACGAACCCGCGAGAATTGGGGCACCC
>DATJWH010000037.1:0-308546 GCA_035501415.1 Candidatus Limnocylindrales bacterium
CACGGTGAACGCCAAAGGCGAAGTCGCTGCCCTGGCTGACACCATCAACAACATGACCAACACCCTGGCGACGTTTGCCGACCAGGTAACGACCGTGGCCCGCGAAGTCGGCGTTGAAGGCCGGCTCGGTGGTCAGGCGAACGTGCCGGGCGCTGCCGGAACCTGGAAGGACCTGGTCGACAACGTAAACCTGCTGGCCGACAACCTGACCAACCAGGTGCGCGCCATCGCAGAGGTCGCCACCGCCGTGACCAAGGGCGACCTGACGCGCTCCATCCAGGTGGAGGCGCGAGGCGAAGTCGCCGAACTCAAAGACAACATCAACACCATGATCAACAACCTGCGCCTCACCACGGAGCGCAACACCGAGCAAGACTGGCTCAAGACCAACCTTGCGCGCTTCACCGGCATGTTGCAGGGCCAGCGCGAGCTGACCACCGTGGGACGCATGTTGCTTTCCGAACTGGCGCCGCTGGTCAATGCGCAGCAAGGGCTGATCTACCAGACGGACGCGGAGGGATCGGACGCGATGGTCCTGCTCTCCGCCTTCGCCAATACTCCGGACGGCCATCTGGAACGAGTGAAGATTGGCGAAGGCCTGATTGGACAGTGCGCCGCTGAAAAAAGGCGCTTGTTCATCACTGATCTGCCGCCGGAGACAACCGTGCCGATTCGCTCCGGACTGTTCGAAGCGGTCCCGCGCAACGTGATCGTGTTGCCGGTATTGTTCGAGGACCAGGTGAAGGCCGTCATCGAGCTGGCCACGCTGAGCGGGTTCACGGCCTCGCACCTTGCGTTCCTGGAACAGTTGACCTCCAGCATCGGCATCGTGCTGAACAGTATTGAAGCCACCATGCAGACCGAAGCCCTGCTGAAGCAGTCGCAGCAGCTGGCAACCGAGCTTCAGTCGCAGCAGAAGGAGCTGCAGCAGACCAACGAACAGCTGGCGCAGAAGGCGCAGCAGCTCGCCGAGCAGAACGTCGAAGTCGAACGCAAGAACCAGGAAATCGAGCAGGCCCGCCGCGCTCTGGAAGAAAAAGCCAAGGAACTCGCGCTCACCTCGAAGTACAAGTCGGAATTCCTGGCGAACATGTCGCACGAGTTGCGCACGCCGCTGAACAGCATCCTTGTTCTGGGACAGCAGCTCAGCGAAAACCCGGACCACAACCTCACGCCCAAGCAGGTCGAGTTCGCGCGCACGATTCACGGCGCCGGCACGGACTTGCTGAACCTGATCAGCGACATTCTCGATCTGTCGAAGATCGAATCGGGCACGGTGTCGGTGGAAGCCGAAGAGGTCTTCTTCACGAACTTGCTCGAAATGGTCGCGCGGCCGTTCCGTCACGAGGCGGAGAACAGGAAGCTGTCATTTGAAGTGGTTTCCGATCCGCATCTCACGCGTAGCCTCGTCACCGACTCGAAGCGGCTGCAACAGGTGTTAAAAAACCTGCTGTCGAACGCTTTCAAATTTACCGAGCACGGTTCAGTCCGGCTCTCGGTGAAGGTGGCGGCCAACGGCTGGAACGAAGATCACCCGATTCTGAGCAATGCAGCCTCGGTCGTGGCATTCGAAGTCGCCGACTCGGGAATTGGAATCGCTCCCGACAAGCAGCGCATAATCTTCGAGGCCTTCCAGCAGGCAGATGCCAGCACCAGCCGTAAATACGGCGGAACGGGATTGGGACTGGCCATCAGCCGCGAACTGGCCAGCCTGCTGGGCGGAGAAATCCAGCTTCGCAGCACGCCGGGACAAGGCAGCACGTTCACGCTCTACCTCCCGCTCACCTATGTCGGACCGCTGGCGGCGCGGATGTCGGACCCGAAGACTCCGTTCGCGTCGGCGCCGTTGCAGCTTTCGAGCATCGTCGTCTCCGAGCGTCCGGTGGTCGAGCAAATTGCCGACGACCGCGACAACCTGCAACCGGAGGACGCCGTTCTGCTGATCGTGGAAGACGATCCGCACTACGCGCGCGTGCTGATGGATCTTTCCCGCGATAAGGGATTCAAGGTCCTCGTTGCATTGCGCGGATCGGATGCTCTCGCCCTGGCGCGGGAATTCCATCCTACGGCTGTTTCACTCGACGTGTTCCTGCCCGACATGCTGGGCTGGACCGTGCTCAACCATCTGAAGCAGGACCCGGCCATGCGGCACATTCCAGTGCAGATGCTGACGCTGGATGAAGACCGCAACCACGGCCTGGCGCGCGGAGCGTTCGCCTTCGTGACCAAGCCGACGAGCCCCGGCGAGCTGGAAGTCGCGTTGTCGCGGATCAAAGACTACGCGTCTCCTCGGCGCAAGCGATTGCTGATCGTGGAAGACAATCCCGCCGAACAGTTCAGCATTCGCGAACTGCTGGGCTACGACGATATTGACGTCACCGTGGCTGCGACCGGCCACGAGGCCCTTGAGGCCGTAACGCGCGACACCTACGACTGCGTCGTGCTCGACCTGCGCCTGCCCGACATGACGGGTTTCGACGTGCTCGAACGCATGCGCGACACGCCTGAAGTCTGTGACCTGCCGGTGGTCGTGTTCACCGGCAAGGAACTTTCACCCGAAGAAGATGCTCGACTGCACACGCTGGCCCGCAGTGTGGTGGTGAAAGGCGTGGAATCGCCGGAGCGGCTGCTCGACGAGACTGCGCTCTTCCTGCATCGCGTGGTGGCGGATCTGCCGGTGGAAAAGCAGAAGATGCTCGACCGGCTGCACCAGTCCGATGAGGCCCTGGTGGGAAAGAAAGTGCTGGTGGTCGATGACGACGTGCGGAATATTTTCGCGCTGAGCAGCGTGCTGGAGCGGCGCGGGATGACGGTGTTGACGGCGGGAACGGGGCGGGAAGCGATTGCGACGCTGGAATCGACGCCGGATGTGGCGATCGTGCTGATGGACATCATGATGCCGGAAATGGACGGGTACCAGACGATGCAGGCGATCCGGCAGAACGTGTCGTTCCGGCGGCTGCCGATCATCGCGCTGACGGCGAAAGCGATGAAGGGCGACCGGGAGAAGTGCCTGGAGGCGGGAGCGTCGGAATATCTGGCAAAGCCGGTGAACACGGAGCAGCTGCTGTCGGCGCTGCGAATGTGGCTGCATCGATAGGGCGAGCGCGGGAGGCGGAGATGGAGATGGGTTCCGCGCAGAGGGAAAGGATGAGCGAAAAAGAGAGAGTCAACATATTGATGGTGGATGACCAGCCGGGGAAGCTGCTGAGCTATGAAGTGATCCTCGGCGAGCTGGACGAGAACCTGATCAAGGCGACGTCGGCGCGCGAGGCGCTGGAGCATCTGCTGAAGACGGATATTGCGGTGGTGCTGCTGGACGTGAGCATGCCGGAGATCGACGGGTTCGAGCTGGCGGAGATGATACGGCAGCATCCGCGATTTCAGTCGACGGCGATTCTGTTTATTTCGGCGGTGCACCTGACGGATCTGGACCGGCTGAAGGGGTACCAGCGGGGAGCAGTGGATTACATCTCGGTCCCGGTGAACCCGGAGCTGCTGCGCGCGAAGGTGAGCGTGTTCGCGGAGCTGCACCGGAAGGCGCAGCAACTCGAGCGGTTGAATGTTGAACTCGAGCAGCGCGTGGAGGAGCGGACGCTGGAATTGCAGGAGAGGCGGCGGGTGCTGGAAGAAACGCAGGAACGGCTGGTCATGGCGCAGAAGGCCGCTGTGTGCGGGACGTTCGACTGGGACGTGCAGAACGATGCGAATAGGTGGTCGGACGACCTGGCGGAGCTGTATGGGTTCAAGCCGGGGGAGTTCCCAGGGACCCATGACGCGTGGCTGGAGTGCGTTCTGCCGGAGGACCGCGACGCCGCGCTGGCGCCGCTGCGGGGCGTGGCGAAGGCGGAAAACTTCGAATCGGAATACCGGATTCAGCGGAGGGACAACGGCGAAGTGCGGTGGATCAATGCGCGGGGGCGGGTCACGCGCGATGCGGCAGGGCGAACGGTGAGGATTGTTGGGCTGAATATCGACACGACGCGGATGAAGCGGGCGGAAGAGGAATTGAAACGGGCACACGACGAGCTGGAAATGCGGGTGCAGGCTCGAACGGCAGAGTTACGAATCGCGGAGGAGAGCCTGCGGCGCCTTTCGGGATGGCTGATGCGGAGCCAGGACGAAGAGCGGCGGCGCATCGCGCGCGAACTGCACGACGGGCTGGGGCAGTACCTGGTGGCGGTGAAGATGAGCCTCGACGTGATCAGCCTGACGGGCGGAAGCAACGGGAGGTTGACGGAATGCCTGGCGGACGCGTCGAAACAGATTGAGAACGCGATTTCGGAGACGCGGACGCTCTCGCACCTACTGCATCCGCCGCTGCTCGACGAGATCGGGCTGGAATCGGCGCTGGTGTGGTACTCGGAGGGGTTCGCGAAGCGGAGCGGAATCGCAGTGGACGTGAATATTTCGCCGACGGTGGGACGGCTGGAGACCGAAGCGGAGACGGCGCTGTTTCGAGTGGTACAGGAGTGCCTGACGAACATTCACCGGCATTCGGGAAGCGCGACGGCGAGCGTCACGCTGGCGGATGACGAGGGGGAGATACGGCTGGAAGTGCGGGACGAAGGAAAGGGAATCCCGCCGTCGGTGACGATGGCCGCGGATGAGCTGGGGACCGCAACTCCCGGAATCGGATTGCAGGGAATCCGCGAGCGAGTGCGGCAACTACAGGGGCGCGTGGAGATTGTGTCGAACAACGGACGCGGGACGGCTGTGATTGTGGCGATCCCCAAGAGCTTTCAAGCGAAGGCAGCCGACGATCGTCTGCGACGGGACACGAAGGTGTCCGCCGCGAAGGACTAGAAGAGGGGGCGTTCAGCGAGCTGGCGAGCGGTCGCACGAATTTCCTCAGGTTTCCGACTTATCCCAGAAGGCTTGTGCCGTCCCTGAAGGGACTCAAGGACATTTATTTGTGTCGGGACCCGGCACTGCCGTGCCGGGCTACAGACTGTGCCGTCCCTGCGGGACTAGAAGCGTCTTCTAGATTCCGCGCTTTCGAAATCACCCTTAGGGGATGACTGCACTTGAACTGCGTGGGCGAACGCGATGGCGCCGAGAAGCATGATGGCGGGGTCGATGGGAAGGGCGTAGCGGGGCTCGACGACGGTGAGGTAGTAGGCGCAGGGAAATATGGCGACGCAG
This sequence comes from Candidatus Limnocylindrales bacterium, assembly GCA_035501415.1. GTDB lineage: Bacteria > Acidobacteriota > Terriglobia > Acidiferrales > UBA7541 > Palsa-295. The sequence continues at coordinate 5,146 of DATJWH010000037.1, forward strand.
ACGGCGAGCGGGAACCAATATGCGTTGCGGCGGCGGATGAGGACAATCACACCAACGAGCGCGCCGAAGGCGGCCAGGATGTTCACGACGAGCACGAAGCGGAACCAGAGCGAGCGGGCGCGGAAGAAGTCGCGAAGGGGATGGGGCGTGCCGCCGGACCAGAAGGCAAGGAAGCGGTGGCAGATGAGGTCCGCTTCGCGAGCCGGATGCGTCGAGATGTAGTCGAGGGCATCGCGGCGTTTTTGCGCCATGTATTGAATTTCTCCGAGATCAACGTATTGAGCGCGCTCGAGACTATCGTGAATCGGGTGCTGCCTGCCGAGCCAGAGATCGCGCGCCTCCGGATTATTTCCCACCCACAACTGAAGACCAAGAATCGAGCGAAGCGGAACGAAGGCGTGGAAGACTTTGTAGTTGCGGACGGTCCAGGGAACGCAGCAGAGAATTGCGACGAAGGCAGCGAGGGCGGGCTTCGCGAACCATTTTTCCTGCTGCTTGTAGAGGCGCCAGGCGAGCCACAGCAGGAAAAGAGGAAGCAGGGAAGAGAGAGTCGCGCTGGTCATCAGAGCGAGGCCCCAGAGAAGGCCGTAGGCGATCCATGCCAGCCCGCGGCGGGATTCGGAGAGCCAGAGCGTCATCCAGAGGATGGTGGCCGCGAGAAGCGCGCCGAGAGATGCATCCCACATGCTTTCGGCCGGAATCTGAAACGCGTTCGGGAAAACGGCCCAGAGCCACGCGGCGCCCGCAGCGACACCGATGCCGCCAATGCGTTTGCCGGCGTAATAGATGGGGATGCAGGCGAGCGTAGTGGCGAGGATATTGACGAAGGCTGCTGCGACGTACGATTGAAATTTGTAGATGCCGAAGATGCGGAAGATCGCGGCGAGGATAGCGGGGTAGACGGGCGTCATCCAGGCGGTGGGGCCGGTGTCGACGCGAAAGGGAGAGGCGAATCCGTGGCCGGTGACGAGGGACGCGGCGATGTTGCCGGACTCGAAGAGGAACGGAATGGTGGCGAGGGCTTGCGGGGGATTGTGGCTCTCGTAGTTCCAGAGAAACGCGAGACGAATGCCGAGCGCCACGACGAGGATGACGGCGAGCGAAGTCGCGAGGGCGCGAAGATGGCGCATCGGAGGAAGTGTGACACAAATGCCGGGAGCTGCGGCGGGCAAAACCCTTCTGGAACCACAGATGAACACAGATGAACACTGATAAAGAAACGGAAAAGAGAAAGGGGAAAAGAGAAAATGGGCGGTCAGTGGAGCAAGGATGATTTCGGGGTTGAGGCAGAGAGAGCAAGCGCAAGAAGGCGAACCACGGAGGGCACGGAGGAAAGGCGGAGGGCAGGGGGAAGGCGACGTGGCGAGCGGGTCTGTGTCGTCCCTGACGGGGAGGGAAGCAGATCCCTCGCCGCCGTTCGCCAGAGGCGGGCGACCGGCTAGGGATGACAAGTTTGGCGAGCGGCTACCGGTGAGATGAGTTTGAGTGGTCGCGGAGGGCGGCGCGGGCGGCGTAGTAGCCGCAGAGGCCGTGAACGCCGCCGCCGGGCGGAGTGGACGCGGAGCAGAGATAGATTTTCGGGGAGGGAGTGCGGTAGAGGCGCCATGTGGGGCGCAGGAAGAGTTGCGCGACGCCGGCTTCGCCGCCGGTGATGTCGCCGCCGACGAGATTTGGATTGTGAGACTCGAGCTCGGGGGTGAGCATCACGCTGCGTTTGAGGATGCGACGGGTGAAGCCGGGCGCGAAACGCTCGATCTGCTGCTCGATTCGCGAGGACATATCGAAAGACGAGCCATTCGGGACGTGACAGTAGGCCCAGGCGATGTGTTTTCCGGCAGGAGCGCGCGAAGGATCGAAGAGAGTGGGCTGGGCAAGGATGATATAGGGCCGCTCGGCGTGCTCGCCGCGCCAGGGAGCGCGTTCGGAGGCAGCGATTTCGTCGAAGGTGCCGGCGACGTGGACCGTGCCAGCGCGAGCGCAGGCTTCGGCTTTCCAGGGAATCGGGTCCTTGAGAGCCCAATCGACTTTGCAGACGCCGGGACCGTAGCGGTAAGCCGCGAGCTTGCGGCGGAAGGAATCGGGAAACGCGGAGCCGGCAATGCGAAGAAGCTGGCGCGGCGTGACGTCGCAAAGGACCATTTCGGAGGGGGGAAGCTCGTCGAGGGACTTGATGGGCTGGCCGGTGACGATTTCTCCGCCGAGCGAGCGGAAAAGCGAGGCGAGGGCGTTGGCGAGGTTTTGCGAGCCGCCGCGCGCGATTGGCCATCCGGCGACGTGGGCGATTGCGCCGAGGACGAGGCCGAAGGCGGCGCTGGGGATGCGTTCGAGGGGGAGGATCGAGTGGGCGGCGCAGCCGGCGAAGAGAGCACGAGCGCGTTCGCCGCGGAAGAGGCTGCGCGCGAGGCCGGAAGCGGAGCGCATCGCGCGGAGTCCGAAGAGAGCAGCGGCGATGGGATGGGCGGGCAGTCCGATGGGGCCGAGGAGGACGGGCTCGAGCTTGGGCCAATTGGAAGTGAGCGAACGGAAGAGTCGAGTGTATGCGGCGGCATCGTCGCCGAGGTTCAGCGCGGTGGCTTCGACGGAGCGCTCGAGAAGAACGGCGGAGCCGTCGTCGAGAGGATGCGCGAGGGGCGCGGATGGCTGAATCCACTCGAGGCCGTGCTTTTCGAGAGGGAGAGAACGAAGGAACGGAGAGCCGACGCCCATCGGGAGAACGGCGGAGCAGACGTCGTGGGTGAAGCCGGGGAGGGTGAGTTCGGCGGAGCGCGTGCCGCCACCTATGGTGTCCTGGCCTTCGATCAAAAGGACGGAGCGATTGGCCTGCGCGAGCGTGATCGCGGCGCCAAGGCCGTTGGGCCCGGAGCCGATGACGATGGCATCGTATTGGCGGGACGCGGGCATTCAGAGCTTCGCGGGGCGAGATGATAGCGCGTGAGGAGGCGGCGAAGCGAGAGCGCTAGGAGACGGCAACGGCTTCGGGCTCAGGTTTCAACGCGGGATCGGATGTGTGCAGGAACCAATTTTCGACGACGACGGTGCGAGCAAACCAGGGAGTGGCGAGAAGGAGGCGGCCAAGGGAACTCATCACGGCGGGCGGGAGGTTGCGGCCGACACGCGTGGACCATTCTTCCTGATTGCCGAAGCGGTCAGCGAGGCGCCGGCGATAGGGTTCGAGATTCTCGCGCGAATAGCGGGAGTTCGCGTCGACGATCGTTTGCGCGGCGAGCAGGCCGGATTCGATGGCGGGGCGAATGCCTTCGCCGCTCTGAGCATAGGCGAGGCCGGCAGAATCACCGATGAGAAGGACGCCGTCCGCAAGGATTTTGCGGTTGGTGCGGCCGTAGAGGAGATAGGCGTGGCCGAGAAGCTTGGAGCGAAGATCGAAGGAGATCCGGCGCGCGCTGTGGAGGAAGCGGACGAAATCGGCGACGTGAGCGCCGAGGTGATGAGGATCGAGGCGGCCGAGGCCGATGTTGAGGAAATTGCCCTTGCGGAAGCACCAGCCGTAGCCGCGAAGGTCGCGGCAGAAATAGAGCTCGGGAATTTCGCCGCGGACGGCGCAGGATTGCTGCTCGCGTGGCGTCATCTCGAATTCGGTTTCCTGCGCGGCGACGACGACATCGTCATGCAGCGCGGGATTGATGTGTCGGGCGACGGGGCAGAAATGGCCTCCGGCGCCGACGAGAACGCGGGCGCGAATGTGGCGGTTGACGAGCCAGAACTGGCCGACGCGTTCGAGCGAGGACAGAGGCTCGCCTTCGAACAGGCGAGCGCGCGAGCGGCGGAGGAGGTAGTCGTCAAATTCAACGCGGCGAATGCCGTAGCTGACCGGCTGCGGATAACGCGATTCGTTGACGCGGCCGGAGATGGCTCCGGTGAGAAATCCTGTGATGGGCTGAAGGGTGCGCGAGCGGGAGTAGTCGGAGAGGTCAAGCTCGAGTGAATCGATGACCTGAGGCGTGATCCAGCCGCCGCAGACTTTGTCGCGGGGGAAGGTTTGGCGGTCGAGGACTGCGACATTTACGCCCGCGCGCGCGAGCGCCCAGGCGCAGGACGAGCCGGAAGGGCCGCCGCCGACAATCAGCGCGTCGCAGTCATCCATTTGAGATCTTTCCTGGGCGCAGTTTTGTAAAGATGGTCGCGGGTCGCGGGAATCGAGCGGCACTCCGAGCGAGCGAAGAGTACCTGGAAAAGGTGCATGGTGCCTGCACGAAACGCGGCGAGCGAGCCGGCGAGGTAGAAGCGCCAGAGGCGGACAAACTCGGGACTGTACATGTCCGCAATGCGGTCCGCCGATTTTTCGAAACGCGAGAGCCAGTGTTCTAGGGTCCAGGCGTAGTGGATGCGGATGTCCTCGACGTCGAGGACGGAGACGTTGAGAGGCTCGAGCATTGCAAGGGCTTCGACGAGTGTGGGCGTATAGCCGCCCGGGAAAATGCGCTTGCGAATCCAAGCGTTGAGAGGCTGCGGCTGATTGCGGCCGATGAAGTGGAGGAAGCCCCGGCCGGTGTCCTTGAGGCAGCGGCCAATGACGCGCGAGAGTTCGGGGTAGTGGTCCCTGCCGACGTGCTCGAGCATGCCCACGGAGACGAAGGCGTCGTACTCGCCCGAGACGTTGCGGTAGTCGTCCTCGATGAATTCGATGCGATCCTCAAGACCGGCGAGCTGGGCCTGGCGGCGCGCGTAAGCGATCTGCTCGGCGGAAATATTGAAGGCCTTGACGTGAACACCGAAGTCGCGGGCCATGTGCAGGGCGAGAGAGCCCCATCCGCAGCCGGCCTCGACGACGGTTTCGCCGGGGCGCAAGCAGAGCTTGCGGCAGACGTGATTCATTTTGGCGATTTGGGCGTCTTCGAGAGTGGCGGAAGGATCGGGGAAATAGGCGCAGGTGTAGACGAGATTGGAGTCGAGCCAGAGCTTATAGAAGTCGACGCTCAGATCGTAGTGGCGATGAATATTGGAGCGGGAGCCGCGCAAGGAGTTGTCGTACATGCGGTCGAGGCGTCGCGAAAGGAGCCTGGAATAGAGTGCGCGCAAGCCGGTGCGACGAACGGAGCGGTAGACGGACTCGAAGATGGAAGGCAGATTGCCGCCATGGATCTGCACGCGGCCGTCGGTGTAGGCCTCGCCGAATTCGACATCGGGATTGAAGAGCAGGCGCGCCAGGGTGCGGCCATCCTGGATGACGACTGTAGCGACGGGAGCGCCGGAGGTGAAGCCTGCTTCGCCGCCTGTTGCAAGCTGAACGCGAATCCGGGCGGGAGCGACGTGATCACCGAGTTTTTGAAGGAGCCACTTCTCGATCAGGGACGACTTGAGAGGGTGAGCCATAGAAGTTGTCCTAGCAGAGAGATCACGGGATTTTACACTCAGACCGGGCAGAAACCAAAGCAGTGCCGAACCGAGGCCAACAGCGGCCCCGGCCGGCACATGCATCGGAGGAGAGTGCGGGACGCCCGGTCAGTAGGACTTGGCGCTGGAGCCGCCTGAGGTTCCATTCACTGACTGAACCATCTCGCGAGCAAGCTTGAGATGATCTTCGAGGGTGGGGGCGGTCTTGGCGGCGAAGTTCTTGATGTCCTGATTCGTGCCGTCCTTGGCTTCCATTTTGAACTCGGCGACGTCGTGCTGGTGGTCGCGGACCATATCGCGCGCGTAGGCGCGGTCAAAAGCGGCACCGTGGAGCTTCGCGAGGTTGTCGTAGACCATCTGGTCGTGCTTGTTGATCTCGGTCGGGAGCGTGATTTTGTCCTGCTCGGCGACGGTCTTTAGCTCGTCGTTCGCGGCCGTGTGATCCTCGACCATGCGCTTTCCGAAGTTTTTCACGTCCTGGTTGGCGCTGTTTTGCTCGGCGAGCTGGCCGAGTTTTACTTCGTCCATGTTGGCCTCGGCTGCCTTCTTCGCGAAAACGGTGTCGGAAACGGGCCTGGTTATGGCAGAGCGGTGGGTGGCGGTAGGACTGGTCGCGGTCTGCCTGGCACTATTGGTGCTGGCCAAAGCCGGGGTGCCAAGGAACGGAGCGAGTCCCGCGAGCGCTGTTATACAGATGAGAGATGCAATTTTCATATCTTCCTCCCCTTTTTCAAACGTAGGAGCGGCGAGGGTGAGGAGCAATCAGGTGATGACTGTAAGTGAAGGCCCGCGCTGCGGTAGGACGCGAGAGGCAAGTAAACGGGCCAGGGAGATACGGCGGGGTCCGAGAAAATCGGGAACGTACGAAAATTTGAACGAAACGCTTTGAGCAGGTGGATGCGTCTAAAGCCTAGACGCAGGTTAGGGGGAAGTTTGAAACTGCCGACGCGGCGGATTTGCGGGCAGGCTGTGCTCCTAACGGCAAGGAGAGATTTTTGATTCGCTGCAAACACTTATTGAGAGGAGTGCTCGTAGGAGTTTGCGCTCTGGCGATTGCGCTGGCATGCCATGTGGGCGTTGCGTTTGGCGCCGCACGAGGGCAGGCGCAAGGTTCGCAAGCGCAAAGCGGAACGGCGAAGGAGGTCGGCACGATCAAGGCGATCTCCGGGAACACGATTACGATGGCGACGGACGCGGGCGCCGAGTTCACGGTGCAGGTGGAGGAGGCGACGCGAATGGCGCGAGTGGAGCCGGGGCAGACGGATTTGAAGGGCGCGACCGCAATGCACCTAAGCGACCTGCAGGTGGGGGACCGGATACTGGCGCGCGGGCCGCTGAACGGCAAGACGATCGAGGCCGCGGTAATCATCGCGATGAAGCACGCGGACGTCGCGGCGAAACAGGAGCAGGAACGGCTCGATTGGCAGAAGCGGGGGATCGGCGGGCTGGTGAGCGCAGTGGATCCGACGAGCGGAACCATCACGATTACCGCAGGGCAGGGAACCACTAAGAAATCGGTGGCTATTCACACTACGAACGCGACGGTGTTCCGACGATACGCGCCGGATTCGGTGAAGTTCGACGAGGCGAAGCCGAGCTCGCTCGGGCAGGTGCGAGTGGGCGACCAGCTTCGCGCACGCGGGAACAAGAACGCGGATGGGACAGAGTTTGCGGCGGAAGAGGTGGTATCCGGCTCGTTCAGGAATATCGCGGGGACGATTTCGTCGGTGGACCCGGGAGCGGGAACGGTAACGGTGAGCGATTTGCTGACGAAGAAGCCGGTGGTAGTGAAGATCACGGCGGACTCGCAGGTACGGAAGCTGCCGGAACGGATGGCGCAGTTCATTGCGATTCGGCTGAAGGGCGGAGGTTCGGGCGCCGCTGGCAACGGCAGCGCAGCGCAGGGAGGGCAGGGCTCTGGAGCGCCGCGAGAAGGCGAGGCGCAGGCAGGAGGGCAGAGGGTCGGCGGCGGAAGGCCGGGAGGCTCGCCGGATTTTCAGCAGATTTTGAGCCGTATGCCGGCGGCGACGATTACGGATTTGCAAAAAGGCGACGCGGTGATGATCGTTTCGACTGAGAGTGGCGACTCGGGGGCGGTGACGGCGATTACGCTGCTTAGCGGGGTCGACCCGATCCTGCGAGCGTCTCCAAACGGACAGGCCATGATGCTGACACCATGGAGCCTCGGCGGTGGAGCAGCGGGGGACGACGCGGCAGGTGGTTCTCCGGAGTGAGTATTCATCCAGCCATAACGACAATTCTTCAAGTTCAGGAGAGAGAGTTGAAATTCAAGATTGTGGAGAAGATTAGCCGCGCGATGCTGGGGTTCATCTGCGTTCTTGCGCTCGGCGTTTCGGCCGCGGCTCAGAGCGATACGGGAACGATTCACGGGCAAGTGAAGGATCCGTCGGGGGCGGCCGTAGTGGGAGCGACGGTGCTGGTAACGAGTTCGTCCGGCGAGACGCTGACCGCAACGACGAATCATGACGGATTCTACGAGGTGAAGAATCTGGCGGCGGGCACGTACAAGGTTCAGGCGCTGGCGACCGGCTTCGCGATGTTCGAAAACGACGCCGTGCAGGTGGCGCAGGGACAGACGGCGAAGCTCGATATTCCGCTGGCGATCGAGGTGCAGCAACAGAAAGTGGTGGTGAACAGCCAGGCGGCCACGGTGGACGTGGCTCCGGAAAACAACGCGAGTTCAGTGGTGATTTCGGGCAAGGAGCTGGACGCACTATCGGACGATCCGGACGAACTGCAGAACGATTTACAGGCGCTGGCGGGGCCGTCGGCGGGGCCGAACGGCGGCCAGATGTACATCGACGGATTCACGGCGGGGCAGCTTCCACCGAAGTCGTCGATTCGAGAGATTCGAATCAATCAGAATCCGTTTTCGTCGGAGTACGACAAGCTGGGCTACGGACGAATCGAGATCTTCACGAAGCCTGGAACGGACCAGTGGCACGGTCAAGGCGATATGACCGGGAACGATTCGGGACTGAACACGAAGAACCCGTTTCTGGGCGACGAAGAGGAGCCGCCCTACTACTCGACGATGTACAGCGGGAGCCTGGGAGGTCCGCTGAGCAAGAAGGCGTCGATGTTCGTGAGCGCGCAGCGGCGCAACATTAACGACATCCAGGCGGTCGATGCCTTTCCGTTCGACCCGACGACGCAAGCATTTTCCGAGTTTCAGCAGGCGATTCCTGACAGCATGACGCGGACGAACATCAGCCCCCGCGTCGACTACCAGCTGGGGAAGAACGACACGTTCACCGGCCGCTATCAGTACTGGCGCAACAACGAAGAAAACCAGGGCATCGGCGCATTCACGCTGGCGAGCCAGGCGTTCAACGAGCTGGAGACCGAACAGACGGTGCAGGCAGGGGACACGCACGTGTTCGGCGCCAGCGTAGTGAACGAAACGCGGTTTCAGTTCGTGCACGATGTGACCAACCAGATGCCGCAGAGCACGCTGCCGACGGTGAACGTGGAAGGATTCTTCGACGGGGGCGGGAACAGCCAAGGCCAAGTCCTGGACGACGAGAACCGGTACGAATTTCAGAATTACACCTCGGTGGTGCACGGCGCGCACATGATCAAGTTCGGAGCGCGGCTGCGCGAAACGACCGACGCGAACAATTCGATGTCGCAGTTCAACAGCACGTACATTTTCAAGACAAGCGCGGCTTACCAGACGACGATCAACAACATCGCGGCGAACATGTCTCCAACGGCTAACGGAGGCGGCGCTTACGAATATACGGTCACGACTGGAATACCGAACGCATCCGTCTCCTTGTTCGACGCCGGGCTTTATATTGAAGACGACTGGCGCGTGCGGCCGAACATCACCTTGAGCGGAGGCCTTCGTTTCGAAACGCAGACGGATGTTCCCGATCATGCGGACTGGGCGCCGCGCGTGGCGCTGGCTTGGGGTCTGGCGAGAGGGAAAAATCCGGCCAAGACTGTGATTCGCGCCGGATGGGGCATGTTCTATGATCGGTTCCAGGACCAGTACTTGATCCAGGCGGAACATCTCAACGGAATCGCCCAGACCTCTTATGTCGTTTATTCGCCGACGTTCTTCGATCCGACGGCACCGGTGACCAGCCTGCCGGCCGGGAGCGCCCTGAGTACCGTGTACCGGGTGGCGCCGAACCTGCGGGCGCCCCAGACAATGCAGGCCGCGGTAAGCGTGGAGCGGCAGATCAACAAGGTGACGAATCTCGCGGTGACATACATGAACTCGCGAGGGATCCACCAGTTCTTCACAAACAACGTCAACGCGCCGGAGCCGGGGACGTTTCCTGACGATCCGATTTATCCGACGGGAGTGCCGGGAAACATTTTCCAATACGAGTCGGAAGGGATTTTCAAGCAGAACCAACTCATCGTGAACATGAACGTCCGCGCGGGCGCGAAGCTGATGCTCTTCGGATATTACACGCTGAATTATGCGAGCAGCGACGCGGCGGGCGCGAACACATTCCCGTCGAATCCATACAACGTGCTCGCGGATTACGGGCGCTCAGCCTTCGATACCCGGAACCGGGTGTTTTTCGGAGGAACCGTGGGACTGCCGTACGGATTCCGGCTGAGCCCGTTCATGATTGCAAGCTCGGGCAGCCCGTACAACGTGGTGCTGAGCCAGGACTTCGTGGGGTCAACGGTGCTGAACCAGCGGCCTGCACTGGCTACGAACCCGACGAATCCCAACCTGGTGGTGAATACTCCGCTGGGCAACTTCGATACGAATTTGTCGGATCTGGGGGCGGGCGAGACGATCATTCCGGTGAACGGTTTTACAGGGCCGCCGCACTTCAGCCTGAACCTGCGACTGAGCAAGGTGTTCGGCTTCGGCAAAGTTTCGGAAGGGCCGAACGGCGGGGGAGGCGGAGGCGATGGGCATTATCATGGGCGCGGTCCGGGCGGGCCATTCGGCGGCGGCGGCGGACCCATGATGGGAGCCGGCGGTTCAAACCACCGGTACAATCTGACGCTGAGCGTCCAGGCGCGAAATATCACGAACTACCTGAACCTGGCGCAGCCGAACGGGACGTTGCCGGTTCCGGATTTGTCGCTGTGCACTCCGAACAACTCATGCAGCATGGCTCCGCCGCTTTTCGGCGAATCGAATAGCCTCGCGCGCGGACCATTTTCATCGAACGGAGCGCCACGGCTGTTCTACCTGCAAGCGAGTTTTGCGTTCTAAGCGATGGCGCGAGCGAAGAAAAAGAAGAAGCCGCGATTGCGGGTCGCAAAGGAAGCGCGCCGAAGAGCGCGGCTTGGCATCGGACTGCCTCCCGCGGAACGCGTGATCATCGAGAGGCGCTTCAAGCCGCCAAAGCATAAGAAATCGATCGTGGATGAACAACTCGAGGAAATCTGAGCGAGAGGTTCCGACGGAACCTAGTTCTTGGAGCCTCAACCGGGTTTGTAGTCGGGGATTACTTCGCCGGGCTTGAAGAGGGAAGAAGCGGGCTTGCCCGTCGAGCGAGCTGCCACGGCGGTCATTTCCTCAAGATCGGACTTCGCGAAGCCAACCGCAGTTGCTTGAATCTTGCCGTCAGGCGCGATCAGGAAAACCGAGGGAACGTTGGTGAGGCCGTATTTGTTCGATGCCGGGTAGCCTCGATCGTCGACCAGAACCGGAAAGGTGAGGCCGAATTCGTTCATGAATTCGCGTGTGTCGCGCGGGCCGTCCTGCGAGATCCCCAGGAACGTGAAATTCTGACCGCCGAACATTTCATGCATGCGCTGGATAAAGGGAAGCGTGAACTGGCACGTGGGGCAGCTGACTTTGAAAAAAGTGGCGAGGACGGGGCCTTTCTTCAGCGCATCGGAGAGGGACGTGTGCTTGCCGCTTACGTCGTTCAGCGAAATTTCCGGCGCTGTCGTGCCGGGCTTTAGCGCAGCCATGTCGGAGCCCCTCCCCAAAACAGCCTCCTCAAAGAACGACTGTAAACCTGCACATCTATCCTAAACGATTGGATGCGACGCACGAATGCGCGATGCAGAGGGTGTTCCCAGAGGTTTACATGCTTGCGGGGGAAGGGGAAAGGGCGCGAGGGTTAGTGGATGTTGCGAGTTTTCCTGCTGACGTAGTCCATCAGCAGATACTGACCGAGAGTATAGGGAGTGGTGAAGTAGGCTTTGCCGCGGCAGAGTTCCGTGATTTTCTGCACGAAATGAACGAGGCTGTAGTCGCTGGACAGCATAAAGGTGTTGATCAGGATTCCGGCACGCTTGCACTTGGCGACTTCCTCCATTGTTTGGGTGACGACGAGGGGGTCGAGGCCGTAGGCGTTCTTGTAGATGCGGCCGTCTTCGAGGGTAAGCGCGGAGGGCTTGCCGTCGGTAATCATGACGATCTGGCGCATATCTTTCTTTTGGCGTGAAAGGATGCGCTGGGCGAGGCGGAGACCTTCGCGCGTGTTGGTGTAATACGGGCCAACCTGGACGCGAGCGAGCTTGCCGAGCGGAATTTCCTCGGCGCTGTCGTGGAAAAGGACGCAATGAAGCGAGTCGCCTGGATACTGCGTGCGGATCAGATGGGACAGCGCGAGCGCGACGCGCTTGGCGGGCGTGAAGCGGTCCTCGCCGTAGAGAATCATGCTGTGGCTGCAGTCGAGCATCAGGACCGTGGCGCAGGAGCTTTGATACTCGCACTGATGGACCATGAGATCGGGGTAGTCCAACTCGATAGGGATGCCGGCGCCGTTGCGCTGGACGGCGTTGAATAGCGTGGCGCTGATATCCATGTTCAACGTGTCGCCAAATTCGTAGGGCTTCGAGACTCCGCCGGATTCGACTCCCGTCGCTAGATCGCGCGTGTCGTGGCGGCCGAAGCTGCTCTTGCCGAGCGAGGCGAGCAGGTCCTTTAGAGTTTTGAAGCCGAGGAAATCAAGCGCCTTGTCCGTGATTTCGAATCGCGCTTCGACGCGCGGCTGTTCCTGGCCGACTTGCCCGCCGGGCGTTTCCGACGGCGGGGGCGTGACGCGCGCCTGCTGCTGCGTGACGTAGCCTTCTTCCTCCATGCGATGGATGAGCTGATCGATCAGGTCGCGCAATTCCTGGTTCTGCGAAATATCGGGATTCTGCAGCAACTGCTCCATCATTTCGGGAGGAACCAGATCGCCCTGCTGAAGGGCCCGGAGGATCGCTTCGCGGAGCGCTTCGAGGTACTGCTCGCGCGAGCGCTCCATATCGAGTTCGTAGACGCCATACTGGGAGTCGAAGCCGCTCTGAAGGAAGAAATCCGAGAGGCGGCTCATCAGCTCCTGCAGATCAACGTCGTCTGCGGCTTCGGGAGCGTATTTCGAATATCGAATGTACTTCACATGTGCCTCAATTCAGCTGAACTTCAATTGAACTGGCGGCGCGGCATCCTACCGCTCGAAGGATCGCGAGGATCGCGCGGCTCCGGCGTTTTCCGCGGCTCGGCATGGAAGCCGCGTTCTTCGCTGCGGCTGATTCGCTTCTGGGCCCAGAGGCCCTCGAGAATAAATTCGGCCGCGCTGGCCTGAACGGCAGAGTCATCCTTCGAACCGACGCCGAGGGCTTCGAGATGGTCGAATAGCCCCTGGATTTTCTTGAGCTGCGTGAGAAGTTCGCCGCTTGGGGAGTTTGCGGCGACTTTCAGTTCGCCGCCCATCTCAAACCACTGAACGATTGGCTGGAAATTCGTGTTGACGTAGTAGCGGCTGAATGTTTTGCCCACGGCGGCGCGAATCAGTTCGCGGGCGATGTTTTCCGCGCCGCGCACTTCGCCTTCGTACTCGAGCTCGAACTTGCCGGTCATCGCGGGAATCGCGGCATAGACGTCTGCGACGCGAGCGACGACCGCGGAGTCGCGGCTGCGCACCGCGCGCTGCTCGGCGCTGCTGAGAACATTTTCGAGCGCGCTGATGGGGAGGCGCTGGCTGACGCCCGAGCGGCGGTCGATGCGCTTGTCGTCGCGCGCCTGAAACGCGACTTCCTCCACAACTTCGCGAATGTAATCGGGGACTTCCACGCGGCGCTTGCTGTCGCGGCTGGTCCAGGATTCCTGCGAAGTGATGGACATTCCTTCGCTGATGGTGGCCGGATAATGAGTGCGGATTTCGGAGCCGATGCGGTCCTTGAGCGGGGTGATGATTTTGCCGCGTGCGGTGTAATCTTCGGGATTCGCTGTGAAAACGAGGAGGACGTCGAGCGCCATGCGAACCGGGTAGCCCTTAATCTGGACATCGCCTTCCTGCATGATGTTGAACAGGCCGACCTGAATTTTTCCGGCGAGGTCCGGCAATTCGTTGATGGCGAAGACACCGCGATTGGCGCGGGGCAGAAGGCCGTAATGGATCGTGAGCTCATCGGAAAGATTTTTTCCAGCGCGCGCGGCCTTGATGGGATCGACGTCACCGATCATGTCGGCGATGGTCACATCAGGCGTAGCCAGTTTTTCGACGTAGCGCTGTTCGCGCTTGAGCCAGGCGATCGGAGTCTGGTCGCCTTCAGAGGCAATCAGCTCGCGGCACGGCCGGCAAAGCGGCTGGTATGGATTGTCGTTGATCTCGCAGCCCGCGATCACAGGAATCTGCGGGTCCATGAATCCAACGAGCGCACGGAGAATGCGCGATTTCGCCTGGCCCCGAAGGCCGAGCAGGATGAAGTGATGGCGCGAGAGGATGGCGTTGATGATCTGCGGAACCACCGTGTCGTCGTAGCCGTGGACGCCGGGGAAGAGCGGCTCTCCCTTCTCCATTTTGCACAGGAGATTTTCGCGCAGCTCCTGACGCACCGTGCGCGTGGCAATGCGCTCCTCGGGCCATTGGCTCCGGCGAAGCTCCCCGAGATTTTTCGGATGTGAACTCATCGAGTCACCAACCCTCAGTGGAAGCGCGGCCGGCGGCACTCGCAGCCGCACACTCGCTCATTATAGTGGAATGGCGGACGCGCACCTAATTTGAAAGACAAATCGAAAGGATGCGCAAAATCCAAGCGGTGTTGGCCTGTTGCTCGAAAGATGCGGGAGATTGGAGGCTGCGTCGGGCGCTAATGAACGCCGTAGCCGTTTCCGCCGGCGCTTTGCCGCGCAACCTGGCGCTGAGCGAGGCGCGGGAGGAGCTCCTCGGCGTAGCGAAGCAGAAAATCGCGGCGGTCGCACTCCGAACGCATTTCGAGGAGGGCCTGGCGCTGCTTCAGATCGAGCGGGAGTCGTGACGCGAGCCTGTAGGCGAATCCGGCGGAATCTCGAGACTCATGCCGCGTCCAGACGTGGCCGAAGAGCAGGAGATGGCACTGCTGAAAGGCTTCCATCAGCGCCGATTGCTTGCCAGAGTCCTGCGGCGTGACGTCCTCGGAGAGGTAGTCGACGACGGCTTCGTAGAGATCGCGCTCTGTGAGCAGCTCAACGATGCGAAAGGCGGCGCGGCCTTCGGTGAGGATGTCCATCCGGCCGTCGGGGTACGTTTTCGAGACGCGAACGATTTCGGCGGTGCAGCCGACGGTGGCGATGGAGCGAGTCTCGGCGTAGACCATGCCAAATTCCGTTTTCGTTTCCAGGCAGCGGTTGACCATCGCCTTGTAGCGCGGCTCAAAGATGTGGAGCGGCAGCGGCATCCTCGGGAAGAGGACGATGTCCAGCGGAAACAGCGGAATGCGAGCGGGCCTCATTGTCGAATTGCAAACTCGATTCAGCGCAGCGAATTCAGAGTGGCCTGCATTTCGTCGCGAGCGTGCATGTCGCCCGCCTTTTGCGCCACTACGATTCCGTCTGAGAGCAGCTTGCGCGCTTCGTCCAACTGGCCAAGGCGCGTGAGAAGCTGGGCAAACTGAAAATAACCGGCCACATATTGAGGATTCATTTCGAGCAGCGCGCGGAAATGGGCTTCGGCGGCGCTGGTGTCGCCTTCCTTCGCGCATTCAAGGGCCAAGCCGTAGCGGGCGAAGGAATCGGCCGGTTTTCCGGTGACGAACTGCTCGAGCATCTCGCGGCGCGACTTCTGGGTTTGGGTCATGGGTCAGAAACACGTATTATAACGGGCCGGAGTGGGGCGGCAAAGGGATAGAAGAAGCCGAGGGCGAGGGACCGAGGGCGAATGGCGAAGACATCGAAGCCACATCCGAAGCAGCAACCGAGCGAAGCGCCGCCCAACCTGCCGGGGAAGCGGGCGAGCGTGTCGCGGTCGGAGATGGTCGAGGCGGTGCTGCCGAACGACGCGAATCCTCTGGGCAACATGCTGGGCGGACGCGTGATGCACCTGATCGACATCGCGGGGGCGCTGGCGGCTCACCGCCATTCGAACAGCCACGTGGTGACCGCGTCGGTGGATTATCTCGATTTTCGGTTTCCGATCCGCGTGGGCGAATTCATCGTGCTGAAGTCCAGCGTGAACCGCGTGTTCCACACGTCGATGGAAGTGGGCGTGAAGGTGTTCTCGGAGAATATCCTGACGGGCGAACGGAAGCACACGAGCAGTGCATACGTGACGTATGTGGCGATTGATTTGAAGGGCGAGCCGCACCTGGTGCCGCCCTTGATTTTGGAGACGGACGAGGATCGCCGAAGATATCGCGACGCGGGCGAGAGGCGGAGAGTGCGCCTTGCGATGCGGCACAAGAGGCCGCTATCAGAGGCGTAGCTGCTTGAGTCGTGGACCGCGAGAATTCCTGGGAACGAACTGCAACGAGCGACATTGGGGAGGAATCGTGAAGAAACTCTTTGCTGGTGTGCTTTCGGTTTTGCTGGTGGCTTTCGCGCTCGAGGCGCAGGCTCCCAAGCTGGAAGATGTGTACACGCAGCTCCGCATGGAAGAGACAAACAACTCCAAAATCATGTGGATCATTCACGAGATCGCGGATGTGTATGGGCCCCGCGAGACGGGTTCGCCGAATCTGAAGGCGGCCGACGACTGGGCGGTGAAGACGATGGCCTCGTGGGGGCTGACGAACACCCACCTGGAGCCGTGGACGTTTCAGCCGCCGAGCGCCGCGATGCCGGTGCCCGGGTGGGAGAACATGGAACTGTCGGTTGTCGCGGTCGCGCCATTCCATGGGCCGTTGTCGGTTGAGCCTCTGGCTTGGACGCCCAGCACGAAGGGCGACGTGACCGCGCAAGTTGTGATGATCGACCCGCCGGGAATGGTGCTGCCGCAAGGCGGATTTGCGTTCTTTGGCGGGCCGTCGCCGGAGGACAAGCCGTCCACAGGAATGGCGCCGCCAATGCCGGCTGCGGCCAAAGCGTCTCCTCCGCAGCAGCCGACCCAAGCGGAGCTGGATACTTATTTGAATTCAGTGAGAGATAAAGTTCGAGGGGCGGTCGTTCTTGTCGGGAAGCACGTGGAGGTGAAGGAGAATTTCAATCCTGCGCCGCTGCGGCGGCCGGACGATGAATGGAAGTCGCGGTTCGATCCCAAGAATCCGCGCAGCGGCTTCAATTTTCCCCGGCCGCCAGAATTGCCTAAGGGCCAGCTCTCGCGCCAGGAAGTGAGCCGCGAGGTAGATCAGTTTCTTGTCGATAACGGAGCTTTGGTCCGCATCAATGATGCGGGACGGGATCACGGCGTGATCGTGGCGCAGCAGAATGGGACGTACGATTGGACACGCGCGGTGCCGACTCTGGTGATGCGCAACGAAGATTATGGCCGGATTGCGCGGACGCTTGCGGACGGAACGGCGGTGACCCTACGCGTCAATATTCAGAACCGCGAATATCCCGAGGGCACGACCGTCTACAACGCGATCGGCGAAATTCCCGGCACGGACAAGAAAGATGAGATCGTGATGCTTGGCGGTCACTACGATTCATGGCACGACGCCACCGGCGCAACGGACAACGGCATCGGTTCGTCGATGATGCTGGAAGCAATTCGATTGATCGCGGTGGCAAACGTCCATCCGCGGCGGACGATTCGCGTGGCGCTCTGGAGCGGAGAAGAAGAGGGTCTTCTCGGTTCGCTGGCGTATGTGAAGCAGCATTTCGGTAGCGCTGAGGACCCGAAGCCGGAATTCGCGAAGCTCGACGCCTACTTCAACATCGACTCGGGAACTGGAAAGCCGCGGGGCGCGATGGTCTTCGGCCCGCCAGAAGCAGGGGACATGATTCGCGAGGCGCTGATGCCGTTCCAGGATTGGGGTTTTACGGGCGCTCTCGCGACAACCAGCCGGCGAACCGGCGGCACCGACAGCACTTCGTTTAACAACGCCGGATTGCCCGGGATCGGCCTGGCGCAGGACCCGTTCGACTACGGCTCGTTCACGCATCACACGAACCTCGATACCTACGAGCGCATTTACGAAGAGGACGTGCGCGAAGGGGCCGTCGAGATTGCTTCGGCGGTGTATGCCGTCGCCATGGCCGATCAGATGGTGCCGCGGTTCAACTCAGGAAACATGCCGAAACCGGTTCCGGAGCCTGGACCTGGAGCCGAAGCAACGACTCCTTACCACGTTCCTAGCGGGGGTGGCAGTCACTAGAGCGGTTGTAAATAGGTAGGTTACAGCGGACGCTGCAGGTAGGCGTTCACGGACTCAGCCGTTCGAAAGCCTTGCTCGACACATTTGCCGATGGCAGGGCCCTCGAGGTAATTGCCCGAGAAGAAGAGGCCCGGCGTGGCACGTTCGGCCTCGCGAACCGCCCCGACTAGGTGACCGTGCCCAAGATTGTATTGAGGCAACGCCCTTTGATATTTCCAAGCCTGCGAAGAAACCGGCGGCCCCGTGATGCCGAGGATTCGAGCATTTTCTTCGGTCGCAACGGCGGCAACTTCTGACTCAGTCTTTGCCACCATGTCGGGATCGGTGGCGCCGCCGAGGAAGCTCGTCATAGCCACGGAATCGTTCGGTGCGCGCCCAGGAAACAGGGAGGAGTTCCAGACGGTGCCCAGAGTGTGGAATTTCTCGCTGCGCGGGACCAGGAACCCGAATCCATCCGGCACCTGCGTGAACTGGTGGCTGTAGTATCCCGCCGCAACGACAGCGACCGGCGCATAAGCAATTCCGGAAAGCGCCTGCGCCAGGTCTGCTGACATCGCTCGGACCAGATGCGACGCCGTGTATGCCGGCGTGGCAAGCACGACGCCTCGCGCACGAATGGTCTCCGGGTGGCCGTCGCGGGTGAAGCGAACCTCGTAGCCTTCCTCGCCAAGTTGGCCCGTCCGATTTACGGCAGCGACGGAGACTCCCAAGCGAAGTTGTTCGCCGAGGTTATCTCCCAACGCGCGCATGAACGTCGCGAGGCCGCGTCGAAACGAACAAAGAGGAGGCGGTCCTTTGCGTGGCTGGTCCTTTGGCCGCGATTTCATAGCGCCGCGAAGCACGCTGCCAAATTGCCGTTCCCATTCATCGAGGGAAGGGAAGGCGGCGCGCAGGCTGAGCTTTTCAGGATCTCCGGCGTAGACGCCGGAGACAAAGGGCGAGACGAGATACTCGAGGATTTCGTGGCCGAATTTGCGCCGCACAAAGGCAGCGACCGATTCTTCCTCGCTGGGAGGCCGCGTCCGCCGGAAGGGTTCCGAGGCGAGCCGCCAACGGGAGCCGACACCGAGTAGCGAGGAGACGAGGAGTCCTTGCGGCGACATCGGAATCTGCTGCAGGGCGCCGTTTCGCAGAACGTATCTAGGTGCGCGAGGATTCGCCTGGAGCAGCTCGCCCTCGAGGCGGAGCGCGCGAATCAAATCAAGAAGAACATTCGTACCCTGAAAACTTTGCGGGCCCGATTCGAAGAGAAAGCCGTCCTTTTCGACGGTGCCGACGAGTCCGCCAGGGCGATCTCCCACCTCGAAAACTGTTGCGCTGATCCCGAGTTGTTTGAGCCGATAGGCACAGGACAGGCCGGAAATTCCCGCGCCGATGACGATTATCTCGTTGGGCTGGGGCATGCGTCGTCCATCACACGTTCGTCACAGCGTCTTCGAGAACAGAGGCCGCTTGTCCATCTGTTGGTCGCGCAGGTAGCGGTCAAACGGCATTGCCAGATTGCGAATGAAAATCCGCCCAAGCGCCGTGGCGCGAATTTCGTCCGGAGCAAGGGTGACGAGACCTTCCGCACGCTGCTCCTCGAGTTGCTCCAGTTCGGGAGCGAAGTATCCGTCGAAGGAAATTCCGAATTCGCGTTCAACTTCGGGTTTCGGAATCACCGTGTGGCACAGGAGGCGGCCAATCACGGCGCGGCGAATGCGGTCGTCGTTCGAAAGGCGATAGCCGCGCATCGTGGCGATGCCGCGCTCGGCGACAGCGCTTTCGTAAGCCGGGACCTCACGGCGATTCTGCGCGTAAGCGTCGCCGATGGAGCTGATCGCGCTGACGCCCATGCCGTAGAGGTCGGCGCCCGCCTTCGTTGTGTAGCCCTGAAAATTGCGGTGCAGCGTGCGATTGCGCTGCGCGACTGCAAGCTCGTCGTCGGGTTTTGCGAAGTGGTCCATGCCGATGTAGACGTAGCCCGCGTTCAGAAAACCTTCGAGACCCGCGCGGAAAATCCGAAACTTCTCCATGCCTTCGGGAAGATGAATTTCGAAGGAGCCTTGCTGTTTCTTCAACCACGGGACATGGGCGTAGCTGAACATGGCCACGCGATCGGGCGCGAGCGTAAGGGCTTGATCGATGGTGGCTCGAAAGCTGTCAGCGGTTTGATGCGGCAGGCCGTAGATCAAATCGACGTTGAGGCTTTGGAAGCCAAGCTCGCGGGCCGCGAGAATCAGGTCGCGCGTCATTTCATAGGGCTGGACGCGGTGAATCGTCTGCTGCACGCGCGCCTCGAAATCCTGGATGCCCATGCTGAGGCGGTTGAATCCGAGGCGGCGAAGAGTTTCGAGATGCTCGCGGGTCGTGACGCGAGGATCGATTTCGATTCCGATTTCGGCATCGGGAGCAAACGAGAATCGCTCGCGTGTGTGCTCGAAGAGGCTCTCCATTTGCGGCGGAGTGAGGTAGGTAGGCGTGCCGCCGCCCCAGTGGAATTGAATCACTTTGCGGTTCTTGGAGACTCGCTCACCCACGTGTTGAATCTCGCGCTTGAGCGTATCAAGGTAAGGAACGGCAACGCTCTTATCCTTCTGAATCGACACCGTGCACGCGCAGAAAAGGCACAGACTCTCGCAAAAAGGGATGTGCATGTAGAGCGAAACTGGTGTGCCGAGCTCGTTGGCTCTCGCAAAGCGCTCTTCGAGATCGCCGGGGCCAAAATCGTCCTTCCAGACGGGCGCCGTGGGATAGCTCGTGTAACGCGGACCGGGGCGATTGTATTTCTGCAGAAAGGCGTCGGAGATTTGGCCGATGTCCATGCGGTCAACCGGATTGGAGGTGCGCGCGTCCATCATTACCTGCTTTTCGCCATTCCGCTTCGCGCCGCCACCGGCGCATCTTGTCCCGTGCTGACGAACAGCCGCGCATTTTCGACCGGCGTGTTCGGCAGGATTCCGTGGCCAAGATTCAGAATATGGCCCAGGCCGCTAGTTTTCTCGACGGCTTCCAGCGCTGCACGCCGAATTTCATCCGGCTGCCCCAAAAGCACCGTGGAATCGACGTTGCCCTGCAGCGCGATGCGGTTGCCTAGCCGGGCGCGAGCCCACGCAAGATCCGTCTTCGAATCCACACTCAGAACGTCCGCGCCGCTCTTCGCCATCGCTCGGAGATGCGTCGCCGAACCCTTCGCGAAGAGAATCTTCGCCACGCTCGAATTCGCCAGCGCCTCGAAAATTCTGCGCGTCACAGGCTGCTCCAACGTCTCATATTGCTCGGCGCTCATCTCGCACGCCCACGTATCGAAGAGCTGCACAGCTGACGCCCCCGCCTCAATCTGCGCCCGCAGGTATGCCTGCGTCGCGCGCGCAATTCGCTCCATCAACTCGCCCACCATCTCCGGCTCGCTCGCCAGCATCCGCTTCGCTGTGGACACATCGCCGCGCGTCTGCCCCTCGATCATATAGCACGCCAGCGTCCACGGGGCCGCCGCGAACCCAATCACCGGCACATTCGCCCCGACGCTGCGGCAAATCGCGCGAATCGCGTCACCGACAAACTTCGTCTCGCGCTCCGGGTCGAATTCCCGCAGCCGCCGCACCGCCGTCGCATCCCGAATCGTGCCGCTCAGCACCGGCCCCGAGTCGGGCACATCGAGCCCCATGCCCATCGCCTCGGCCACCACCAGAATGTCCGAGAACACGATGATTGCGTCGACGCCAAGCACGCGAAACGGCTGAATCGACACTTCGGCCGCCAGCTCTGGCGTCTTGCAAATTTCCAGGAACGAATGCTTCGCGCGAACCGCCTGATACTCCGGCAAATACCGCCCGGCCTGCCGCATAATCCACACGGGCACGCGCTCCACCGGCTCGCACCTGCACGCGCGCAGGAACAGTTCCTTCCGGTTTTCGTGGCCCGCTGGCATTGTTCGGCTTATTGGTCATGATAGCAGAAGGCCCGTGGCCCCGCACCCCGCCGCGTCACAACCTTGCGTGACGCATCGCACGCCGCCCGCGCTTTGGGCGTATAATCCTTGTTTCCGGCAGAGGATCATCCTTTCATGGGCCATCAACTCGCCTATCTCACTCTGGGACTGTACGCCGCCAGCTTCGTCTGCTACGCCTGGATTTTGTACTCGCCGCAACTCTGGGTCGGGCGGTTCGCCACACTTCTGCTCGCGGCGGGCATCGCGGCCCAATATTTCGAGCTGCTCGCGCGCTCGCATTCGATTCACGCGATACCGTACGACGACCTCTACGGCTCGATGTCGCTCTTCGCCTGGCTTCTCGCTGTCACGTACCTCGGCCTTGAGCTTCTGCATCGCCAGCGCTCGGTGGGCGCATTCGTCACGCTACTGCTTGTGGTCTGGATGGTCTCCGTTGCGCTCTTCGTCCCGCGCGTGCCGCCGTCCATGCCATCCACGCGGGGCGCCGTGCCCGCGTTTCACGTCACCTTGAACACCTGGGCGTACTCCGCGTTCGCGCTTTCCTTTGTGCTTAGCGTGGTTTACATCGTGCAGGATTGGTTCCTGCGCTCGCGCAAATCCAGCGTCGCATTCTGGCGATTTCCTGCGCTGGACGTGCTCGACCGCATGGCGCGCAGCAGCGTTTATGTCGGGCTTATCGCGCTCGCGCTCGGGGTAAGCATGGGCCTCGTTTGGGAACACCGCCTCCGCGGCAGCTACTCCTGGGGCGATCCTAAAGTCATCGTGACGCTCGCGATCCTCGTCGTCTACGCCGCGTATCTGCTGCTCTCGCGCAGCGCGAAATGGCGCGGTCCGCGCGCGGCTGTTCTCTGCGCTGCAAATTTTCTGATTGTGCTTTTCAGCTATACGTTCGTCAACCTCTACCTCACGAGGTTTCACCGCTTCTTCTGATGACGACGACCTCCAACGCGGCTCGCGCGGGCATGGCACGAATCCAGGTGGCGCTGATCGGTTGCAATCACCGCACCGCTCCCGTCGAATTTCGCGAGCGCGTCGCCTTCACGCCCGAGCAGGCGCTGCATGCCGCGGACGAGTTGCGCCGTCAAGGGATTCTCGAGGAAGCCGTCGTACTCTCGACCTGCAATCGCAGCGAGCTTTACGGCGTGCCTTCAGACGTTGGGCCGAACGCCACCGATGCGATGGAAGTTTTCTTCACCTCGTTCCATCGCATTCCGCGCGAAGAATTGAACGGACGCCTATACCGTTCGGTTGGCCCCGAGGCGATTCGCCACCTGTTTCGCGTCGCAGCGGGCCTCGACTCGATGATGCTCGGGGAAGCGGAAATTCTCGGCCAGTTGCGAACGGCATACAACCAGGCGCTCGACCACGGCGCCACAGGCCCGGTGCTCAACAAGGCGTTTCAGGGCGCTCTCGAAGTAGGCAAGCGCGTTCGAGCGGAAACGGAAGTGGGCGCGCGACCGATGTCGGTCGCGCTGGCAGGAGTCCGACTCGCCGAACGCGTCTTCGGAAACCTCAAGGGCCGCACGGCTGTAATTCTCGGCGCGGGAGCTGTGGCCGATCAGGTTGTCGAGCACCTGCGCAATCGAGGCATCGGCACGATACGCGTCGTGAATCGCTCCCTCGATCGCGCGCAGGAACTGGCGCGGCGCGTCGGCGGCGAAGCGAGTGGGTGGGAATCGCTCGACTCAGTCCTCGCGCTCCCTGACGTTCTCGTCGCGTCGGTGGGAGGCTCCGCACCGGTGCTGACGCGCGAATCGCTCGACCGCGCAATTGCCGCTCGCGGCGGTCGGCCGATGTTCGTCGTGGACCTCGGCGTTCCGCGCAACGTCGCGCCGGATGCGGCGGGCCTCTACAACCTGTATCTCTACAACATCGATGACCTCGGCGAAATCGTCGAGCAGAACAAGAAGGCGCGCGAGGCTGAGATTCCGCGCGCGGAGGCGATCGTCAACGAGCACATCACGCGGTTCGAAGGCTGGCGGGCAGCTCTGGAGGCCGGTTCCATCGCCGACGATCTGCGCGAGGAATTTCACCGCCATCGCGAAATGCTTCTACGCGAAAAGCTCGCTGAAATGCCGGAAGTGTCGCCTGAGGAGCGCGCCCGCATCGCGCACATCACGGAAGAGCTGATCGAGCGCGTCCTGGATCAGCCTACCCAGCGGCTCCGGCAGAGCGGCGTCATGCGCGGGCGGCTCGGCGCTATCGAAGCGTTGCGCCATCTCTTCGGCATCGACGAAGAAAAATCACGCGGCGGCAAGCGCGGCCCCGAAGAAGACCAGAATTGAATCCGCTTCGAATCGCAACGCGCGGCAGCGCACTCGCCCTGTGGCAGGCAAATCGCGTCCGCGAGGCTGTCGAGCAGAGCGGCGCGAAGAGCGAAATCGTCATCGTCAAGACCACCGGCGACCATTTCGCCGGCGCTTCGCTTGAGCAAATCGGCGTTCAGGGTGTCTTTACCAAAGAGCTTGAGGAAGCGCTCTTTGCGGGCCGTGCGGACATCGCCGTTCACAGCATGAAGGACGTGCCCACCGAGTTTTCCTCCGCGTGCCGCATCCTCCCGCTTTTTCGCCGGGACGATCCCCGCGATGCGCTTATTTCGCGCGACGGCGCCACGCTGGAAAGCCTGCCGCGCAGCGCGCGGATTGGCACCAGCAGCCTGCGCCGCGCTTCGCAGTTGCGCGCGTTTCGTCCGGATTTCCAGATTTGCGAGATTCGCGGCAACGTCGACACGCGCTTGCGAAAAGTCGAAGCAGGCGAATGCGATGCCATCGTGCTCGCTAAGGCGGGCCTCGACCGCTTGGGATTCACCTCGCGAATCTCCGAGATTCTGTCGCCGGAGCGGATGATCTCAGCCGTCGGCCAGGGCGTACTCTGCGCGGAATACTGCGAGCGAAACGGCGACCTTACTCTGCCCATTGTTGAACCGCTGTCCGACCGGGAAACCGTACTTGCCGCAACTGCAGAGCGCGCGCTGCTGGCGGAGCTCCGGGGCGGATGCCGCGTACCGCTCGGCGCGTGGGCGCGATTCGAAGGAGGCGCGATGCGGCTCGACGCACGCGTTCTCTCGCCCGATGGAGCGGAATCGGTCTCGCGCAGTGGGGAGCAGCCCTGCGGATCCGTGACGGAAGCGATTCTATTTGGACGCGCGATTGCCAGGCAATTGATCGAGGCCGGCGCGGACCGGATTCTTCGCCTTGCCGGGCGCTCCGTTGGACAGCACTGATGGGCGCAGCCGATAACCCGCTGGCCGGGAAGCGAATCGTTCTTACGCGGGCGCCCGAACAAGCTGGAACCGTGCTCAATGAATTGCGGGGAAGCGGCGCGCAGGTGATTCTCCTCCCGTTCGTGGAATTCCGCCCGCCGGAAGACGTTGGCCCGTTTGATGCGGTGCTTTCGCGCCTCTCCGACTTCGACTGGGTGGTGTTCACCAGTCAGAACGCGGTTCGATTCTTCTGTAGGCGCCTGGCGGAAATGGGTCGCGAGTTCACGCAGCAGCCTTTGCCGCGGCCGAAGATTGCCGCGATTGGCGCGGCGACGCAGGAGGTGGCTGTCAGGGAAGGGCTAAGCGTCGATTTTGTCGCCGAGGATGCGCGCTCGGGCCGCGAGTTCGTTCTCGAATTCTCCGGCAATGTGCGCGGTAAGAAGATTCTTCTCCCTCAAAGCGACCAGGCGGCGCCGCATCTTGCCGAGGGCCTTCGCGAAGGCGGCGCAAGCGTTACGGCGGTTGTGGCCTACCGAACTTGTATGCCAGAATCTCTGGACGGCGAGGAACTGAATCGCATTCGCCGTGAGGGCGCGGACGCGTTCGTGTTCGCCAGCCCTTCGGCATTCAGAAATTTCGCGCGGACTGTAGGTTCCAGCGAGTTGAAGCGGTTAGCGGAGGCTTCAGCCTTCGTCGCCATCGGCCCAACCACCACACAGGCGATTCGCGACGCGGGCGCGGAGGTGAAAGTAGAGGCCGCGAGGCCCGGCTCGCGCGAAATCATGAAGGCAATGATCGACTATTTCTCCGCAAATTCGGGTAAGAAGGTTCGCTCTTGACTTTTCCCATCCATCGTCCGCGCCGTCTGCGTCGCACGGAAGGACTGCGAGGGCTGGTGCGCGAAACCCGCCTGAGCACGGCCGGGCTCGTCTATCCGATGTTCGTGTGCCCGGGCAGTAAGGTGCGCACGGAAGTCAGCTCGATGCCGGGAATCTTCCAGCAGTCGGTCGACCAGATTGTCGAGGAATGCCGCGAAGTTGCCGGGCTGGGCATCCCCGCCGTAATTCTTTTTGGCCTTCCCGAGCACAAAGACGAAACGGGTTCGGAAGCCGCTGCCGGGGACGGCGAGGTGCAGCGCGCGGTCGATGCAATTCGCAAGGCGAAGCTCGGGCTCGTCGTCATCACCGATGTTTGCCTCTGCGAATACACCAGCCACGGGCACTGCGGCGTCATCAAGGATGGCGAAGTAGCGAACGATCCGACCATCGCGATCCTCGCCGATGCTGCGCTCTCGCACGCGCGGGCGGGGGCGGATATCGTCGCGCCTTCGGACATGATGGACGGGCGCGTGGCCGCGATTCGCCGCAAGCTGGACGACAACAAGTTCGACGATGTCGCGATTCTTTCCTATGCCGCAAAATACTGCTCCGGCTTCTACGGTCCGTTTCGCGAGGCCGCGCAGTCGGCTCCGCAATTCGGCGATCGCCGCAGCTACCAGATGGACCCGGCCAACGCCCGCGAGGCGCTGCACGAAGTCGCGCTTGATCTGGAGGAAGGCGCGGACATGGTGATGGTTAAGCCCGCGTTGCCCAATCTCGACATTATTCAGCGCGTCCGCGAGCGATTCGATGTTCCAGTTGGCGCCTACAACGTGAGCGGCGAGTACGCGATGGTGAAGGCCGCGGCTCGCAACGGCTGGCTCGACGAAAAGCGCGTCGTGCTGGAAATTCTTACCGGGATCCAGCGGGCCGGCGCAAGCATCATCCTTACGTACCACGCGAAAGACGCTGCTCGCTGGCTTGAAGCCTGCTAGCGAAGGAGCGCGGCGTGTTTTCGATTCAAGGCTATGCCACTGAGCTACCGCACCGGAGAAGAGATAAGAAAGGGCGACCGGATAACTTATCATGGCGAGGAGGGCGAGATTGAACTCGTCGCAGATCCAGGGCTGGAGGACACTTCTTCTGACGAACATTGGTACGTTCGGGAGTACGGTGGCGGCATACTGATCCGAGAACCCAAAGCCTTTGGTCGCGTGTTTCTCAGAACGACGGACATAGGAGAGGATGAGGATTTGGTATTCGTTTCGCGCGCGATGCCCCAGACAGGTTGCTCGCCGCAGAACGGGTGATTCCACCGGATGGCCACTGGCACAACACGAAATCAGCCTGAAGCGCGCCCCCGCTCTGCGGAAACGTTCGCGCGAGCACAGAAGATTCTCGTTGGCGGCGTCGATAGCCCTGTCCGCGCGTTTCGCGCGGTCGGCGGCACGCCTCTCATCATCGACCGCGCGCAGGGTTCGCGGCTCTGGGACATCGATGGCCGCGAATATATCGATTACGTCTGCTCGTGGGGCGCGCTCATCCTCGGGCACGCGCATCCCGACGTAATCGCGGCGGTGGCGGACCAGGCCTCGCGCGGCACGAGCTACGGAATGACGTCGCCGCTCGAAATTGACCTCGCCGAGCAAATCGTTCGCGCGCTGCCGTCTATCGAGCGCATCCGCTTCGTCAGTTCCGGCACTGAAGCCACAATGTCGGCCATTCGCGCGGCCCGCGCCTTCACCAAGCGCGACCTCATCCTCAAATTCGACGGCGGGTATCACGGGCATTCGGACAGTTTTCTCGTCGAGGCCGGTTCGGGTCTTGCGACTCTTGGGATTTCATCCTCGCCCGGCGTTCCCGACGTCCTCGCGAAGCTCACTCTGAACGCGCCGTACAACGATCTGTCCGCCGTAGAGAAAATCTTTCGCGAACACGCAGGGAAGATTGCGGCGGCGATTGTCGAGCCGGTTGCCGCGAATATGGGCGTCGCGCCTCCGGTCACCGGATTCCTTGAAGGCCTGCGCGAAATCACGCGATGCGACGGCTCTCTTTTGATTTTCGATGAGGTCATCACGGGTTTTCGTGTGGCGCATGGCGGCTCGCAGCGGCTTTTCAAGATTCAACCGGACATGACCACGCTTGGGAAAATCATTGGCGGGGGATTGCCGGTGGCAGCGTACGGCGGACGGCGCGAGATCATGGAGATGGTTGCGCCGCTCGGTCCCGTGTATCAGGCCGGGACGCTTTCCGGGAATCCGTTGGCGATGCGCGCGGGCCTTGCGACTTTGCCGAAACTCGAAGCGTCCGAATTCTACGAAGCATTGAACGCGAAGACGCAGCGCTTGGCCGAAGGTCTACGGCGCGCGCTGGCTGAAAGCGGTGTTCCAGGGCAGGTCAACGTGGCGGGCTCGCTGCTCACACTGTTCTTTACGGCAGAACCCGTTCGCGATTACGCTGGCGCGAAGAAGTCCGACATCGCTCGCTTCGGGGCCTTCTTCCGCGCGATGCTCGACCGTGGAATTTTCCTGCCGCCGTCGCAGTTTGAGGCTTTCTTCCTTTCAGCCGCTCACACTGATGCGGATATCGACCGCACCATCGACGCGGCACGCGAATCGCTTCGAACTCTCTAGCCTCTATTTTGCGAAGTCGTTGTGGTCCACCACGCCGCCCTTCATCACGAATTTCACGTGCTCGAGCTGCTTGATGTCATCGAGCGGATTGCTCTCCACGGCGATAATGTCCGCGAATTTCCCCGGCTCGATCGCGCCGACGCGATCGGACCAGTCCATCAGCTCGGCCGCGTTGATGGTGGCTGCCTGAATCGCCGCGAGCGGTGACATTCCGAAGCGCGTCATGTATTCGAACTCGAACGCCTGCGTGCCGTGCGGGAACGGACCCGCGTCGGTGCCGAATGCGATCTTCACGCCCGCGGCGAGCGCTTTGCGAAAGCTTGGCTCGTGGAGGCTCGCGCGGCTCACTTTTCCGCCGCTCATTGCTTCGTCCTCGCGTCGCGTGTCTCCCTCATAGACGTAGAGAGTGGGCACGAACCAGAGTCCTTTCGCAACCATGTCGTGAATGGCTTGGTCATCCAGGTCGAGGCCGTGCTCGATCGAATCCACGCCGCCATTGATGCAGTTGTGGAGTCCTTCGCCGCCGTACGCGTGGCATGCCACCTTCACGCCTTCGCGATGAGCCTCATCCGTGATGGCGCGAACCTCATCGAGCGTGAAGGTGGGCTGGCTGAACATCTTGCCGTCAGCCGTGAAATGGAATTTGTGCGTGCCGTAAATCTTGATCCAGTCGGCGCCGTACTTGATCTGCTCGCGAACCGCCTTGCGGGCCTCCCACGGGCCATCGACGATTTGCACGCCCGAGGGAACGGGGACTTCGGGCGAATAGCCCTCGAGCGGGTAGCCGCCCGTAGTCGAAAGCGCACGCGTCACCACCTCGAGCCGCGGCCCGGGAATCAGTCCGCGGTTGATCGCATTACGAACGTCCACATCGCTGTACATCGCGCCCTCGGTTTCTAGATCGCGCATCGAGGTGAATCCAGCGTCTAGGTCGCGCTTCGCGTTCACGAGCGCCTCGATGGTGCGGTACTGCCAGGATTCTTTCAGCAGTTGCTCGTCGTATCGGCCGTTGTCTTCACCGGTCAAGAAGATGTGCTCGTGAGCGTCGATGAGGCCGGGGAGAACCGTCGCGTGGCTGAGGTCAACCACGATGGCGCCGGCGGGAAGATGCACCTCGGAAGCGGGCGCAACGCGATCGATCTTCTCTCCGCGGACGACGATTACCTGATCCGCGAGAATTTTGCCGGTGCGGACGTCGAGCAGGTGCCCGGCGCGCACGTATGTCTCCGGCGGGTCGCCGGCGAACGCTTGCGCGATGACGCCCCCGACTGCCAGCAGCGTGAGAAGAATTGCGCATCTAGTTCTGAGCATGGATTCCTCCTAAGAATTGCGAAGAGCGCGGCGATTCTACACCCAATACGGGTCAGGTTTCGCCGCGGTATCGAAAGGTAACGGCAGGCCCTCCAGCGGAAAATGATTTCCTCAGGAAGGCTCTCTGGCCCTGAAGTCGGCGCTAGGTACACCACCTAAGCTACTGAATATAAGGCACTTAGCTTTGGGCAAGGTTGGTACTAGCCGTGCTTTTTCACACTGTGGGTCTTGGGAGGCCCTCTCATGGTACTTGCGGTCGCGGCGATGTTTCTTCAGGTGTCGGTCTTTTCGCCGGCAGGGCCGGCTGTTACGTCGAACGTGGCGGCCGCGACGCCCTTGGTCGCAAACGCGGTGGCCGAGACCCCCGTGGTGGCGAAGGCCACTGTTCCGGCGAGCGCGCCAGCAACACCGGTGGCGAAGGCGGATAGTCCGAGTACCGATGCGGGCCGGAATCTGCCGAATGCTCCCGAGCCGAACGACGGCGGTTCGCGGGCGACAGTGAAGAACGTCTCGTACGACGGCGGCGATGCCAGCCAGAACGGGCAGTCGTTTTCGACCGTGCGCGTGCCCGAAATCAATCTACCGAAGGACGCCGAGATAACGTCGGCGGAGAGACTGCCGAAGCGGACATGGCTGATGCTGGCGGCGGTGCAACACGGCGCGGCGGCGTTTGACGCATATTCGACGCGGTATGCGGTAGGACATGGCGCGGTGGAGCAGGACCCGCTGATGAAGCCGTTCGCGAACTCGGGATCGATCTATGTGGTGTCGCAGGCGTGCCCGCTGGTGCTGGACTACGTGGCGCGGAAGATGCAGCGCAGCGAGAACGGGCTCGTCCGGAAGATGTGGTGGATGCCGCAGAGCGTGGCGACCGCAACGTACCTGTTTGCCGGCGTGCATAACATGCACGTGGCCAACGAGCCGTAAGGCGCTCAAGAGATTGGGTTTGCTGTACTCCCAGGCGGGAGGTGCGGGCACCCGGAGACTTTCTCTCCCCGGGTGCCTCTTTTTTTTGCGCTCTGGAAAAACGGCTCGTCCTGTACAGATTAGAAATTTGCAAGTGATTGAATCTACGTAGTTTAGAGCAATTTCTAATCTTCAAACGGAAGATTAGAAGGCGTGGAAGACACCCATTGGGAGATGATTTCGAGCCCAAAACGGGGAATTCGTGCGCTTAGGCGGCGCCCCGGGCCTTCTTCGGTGGGGCCGGTTTTGCGAGAGCCTTGCTGGTGTCCGTCTGGGCCAAAACGGTATGGCTCGACACAGAAAAGACGAAGTACCTGCCGGGAGACTTGGCCGCAAGCTCCTCCATTCGCTTCCTGGCGTTGGCCAGCCCAGAAACGGCTTCGATCCAGATGGCGTCCTTTTCAGTGGTACCTGAGAAAATATCGAAGCGGGGCTCTTGATCCATAGCGCGACTCTTGCTCTAGGATTCTTGGGAACCACACTATGGGCCGAGGATAGCGTTCTTGTCAAGATACACGTTCCGAGTATATCCGCGACGGTCCCGCGAAGGATTTTCGCGGCATTGAGGGCGAGCCGCCGACGACGCGGCGCGCGATTCTTCATCGCAAACTTCGCAGACTATGCGCCCCGGCTCGATTTCAACGCAGCCGAGCGTTCGTGCTCGAGGCGAGCGATCGTGGCGCGGAGCCAAATCCTCATCTTCTCTTCGACTTCCTGCTGATCGTCGTATCGGTAGGCCGAATCAAGCGTCTCGCCGGTCGCGTTCAACGGGATATGGCGACAGGGAATCGACGCGTCACGGTACTCGGGCGGGACCAACTGCATGAGAATGCAGTTGCCGCAGGGTTCAGGATGCTCCTTGGTGTCGTAGTTCATGCAGGTTGGAGAATCCTCGAAGACGAACCGCGGCCTCCAAGGCTCCCTTGGCGAGCGGCCATAGCCGCCCTTTTCGAGAAATTGCAGCTCGAATTTCAGTACTTCCAGCAGGTCTCGTTCATCCTTGCCCATGGTGACCTCCCTCGTACGCTCATAGTGCCGGAGCGGGCTAAAAAGTGCGGTGGTGGGTATCACAGACGCCTGTGACGCGGGTCACGTGGCAGGAACAAACAGGAAAAGGCCAGCCGAACCCCTGGTGCCGCGGCTGCGATTAGAGGCGCAACGCGGCGACGAGGAAGTCCGGATCCTCGCCCATGCGAACTACAAAGCCAAAGCGGTCCGCCAGGGCGCGCATGCCCTGATTCTCCGGCATGATGATGGCGATGATCTGGGAGAGGCGCTCGTCGCGGCCGAATTCGATGAGGCGACGAACGAGCTCAACGCCAAGCCCCTGCTTCTGCCACGCGTCGCTGACAAGGACAGCGATTTCGGCCTGGGAATCAGCGGGATTTTTCGTCAGGCGGCCGACGGCCAGAATGCTGTGCTCGCCAGTGCGAGGATCCGTGTAGTCGGCGACGAGCGCCATTTCGCGGTCGTAGTCGATAAAGCACTTCTGCAAGAGCCGGTCGTGAGCCACGCGGGCGCTGAGATTCTCCATGTGGAAGTAGCGGAGATAGACGGAGCGGTCGGAAAGCGTCTCGTGGAATTTGACCATCAACGGCTCGTCTTCCGGGCGGATCGGACGGATGGTGACCGGCGAGCCTGACTTCATGTTCCACTGACCGACATACTGGAGCGGATACGGACGAATGGCCGGGCGCGGCAGGTTTTGGGGTGGGGTTTGCGGATCGTGAAGAACGACGCGCGCGTCGAGAGCGAGGAGACGGTCTGGCGAAGCGAGAAGGGGATTGATATCGATTTCCTTGATCCATGGCTGCTCGACAACGAGGGTGCTGAAGCGAATAAGGACGCGCTTGAGTTCGTTGAGATCGACGGGTCGGCGGCCGCGAACGCCCTTGAGGGCCTTGAAGACTTTGGTTTGTTCGAGGAGGCGCTCAGCGAGCGTGGCGTTCAGAGGAGGAAGCGCGAGAGCGCGGTCGCGGTAGACCTCGACGAGCTGGCCGCCGGAACCGAAGAGAACGACGGGGCCGAACTGGGGATCGACGCTGCTGCCGAGAATCAGCTCGTAGCCGTCGAGGCGGGCCATGGGTTGAACGGTGACACCCTGAAATTGAGACGCGAGACCTTTTTCGCGCACGGCGAATTCAATTTCGCGATACGCCTTCGAAACGGCGGCGGGATCCGCCAGATTCAGTTTCACGCCACCCACGTCGGTCTTGTGCGTGATGGTCTCCGAATAGATTTTGAGGACGACCGGGAAGCCGAGTTCACGAGCGATGGAAACGGCCTCGGATTCGGATGCGGCAAGACGCGTGTCGACAGTTGGGATGCCGTAGGCAGCCAAGACCTGCTTGGATTCGACTTCCGTGAGCAAGGTGCGGCCGGTCTTGCGGACTTTTTCGAGAATGGCGGCGACTTTGTCGGCGGATTTATCGCCGGCATCGACCGCTTCGGCGAGGCTGGGAGTTTCGTAGAGGCCGCGGAGATTGTAGGTATAGCGCCACATGTAAGCGAAGGCGCGGGCGGCAGTGTCCGGATAGGAGAAGGTGGGGATGCCTGCTTCGTTGAGCTTGGCGACGCCTGCGGAGACGAGCTGGCCGCCCATCCAACTGGCGAGAACCGGTTGCCCGGTTCCCTTGGCAAAGGGCTTCAAGCTTTCGGCAACGAGAGCGGGATTCGTCATGCCCTGCGGGCAGAGGATGGCGAGGAGACCGTCGCTATTCGGATCGCGGACGGCAATTTCGAGGGCGCGGGAATACTCCGCAGGTCCAGCATCGCCGAGGATGTCGATGGGATTGGCGTGACTCCAGTGAGGCGAGAGGAATTCGCTGAGCGACTTGATGGTTGCATCGGAGACGGGCGCGAGTTCGCTGCCGTTGGCAATGAGCGAATCGGTGGCAAGGACGCCGGGACCGCCCGCGTTGGTGAGGATGGTCAGGCGCGGGCCCTTCGGACGCGGCTGACGCGCGAGAGTCTTGGCCATGTAGAAGAGGTCGCCGATATTCTGCACGCGAAGAACGCCGCAGCGGCGGAGCGCAGCGTCGAAGACTTCATCGCTGCCGGTAAGTGCGCCGGTATGGGAGCTTGCGGCGCGCGAGGCGGCTTCGGAGCGGCCGACTTTGATGACGATGATGGGCTTTTTCAGGGCGACCGCGCGAGCGGCGGAGAGGAAGGAGCGGGCGTCGCCGACGGATTCCATATAAAGAAGAATGCTTTGCGTGCTGGGATCTTCGCCGAAGTAGTCGATGAGGTCGCCCCAGCCCGCGTCGAGCATCGAGCCAGTGGATACGAGAGCGCTGAAGCCAACTTTTTCCTCCAGACTCCAGTCGAGGATGGCGGTTTCGAGGGCGCCGCTCTGGCTGAGGAAGGCAACATTGCCGGGGAAGGCCATGTCGTGGGCGAACGTGGCGTTCAGGCCGGAAAGCGGATTCATGATGCCGAGGCAGTTGGGTCCGATGAGGCGCATCTTTCCACGGCGCAACTGCTTGCGAATTTCGTCCTCGAGCTGCGTGCCTTCGGCCCCGCGCTCCTTGAATCCGGCGGAGATAACAACGGCGGAGCGAACGCCGGAATCGACGCATTCGCCGATGAGCGCCGGAACGGTGGGCGCGGGAGTGATGATGACGGCGAGGTCGAGCTTGTCCGGGATGGCGGCGACGTTCGGATACGAAGTGACGCCTAGAACCTGGTCGCGCTTGGGATTGACGGCATAGACCTTGCCGCGGAAGGCGGGATTCTGGAGATTGAGAAGAAGGGTGCGGCCGACGCTGGCCTCGCGATCGGTTGCGCCGATGACGGCAACGGAGCGCGGGGCGAACATGCATTCGAAGGTGGAGCGCTGATTCATTCTTCCGGACGGCACCGCAGGCTCGCCCGCCTGGAGTTCGCCGGCGGCACGAAGCCCCTCCCGTCCGATGGATTCTACCTGTAAATTGCTGGAAGCCGTTGTCATGTTCCTTCTCCCCGGTCAAAGTTTCATCGCGGCGCGAATCAACGGGGTTCGCGAAGCGCGTAGGAGCTGAGAACGCGCATGTAATTGACGCGTTCGAACGCGTTGGGATGCGGGGCGGAACGGCGGCTCATGCTGCCCTGCATCTGGCGAATGGATTCGTACTCGTGATCCTCCATCCAGCGGACCAGCTGATCCAAAACCGTTGTGACGTGGCCAATGCCTTGTTCAAGAAGCGCCGAAGTCATCATGGCGACGCTTGCTCCGGCCATCATCGACTTCAGGACGTCCTCGGCAGTGTGGACTCCGCCGGTGACGGCGAGATTCGCGCGGACGCGGCCGTAAAGAATGGCGATCCAGTGGAGACGCATGAGGAGTTCGTGGGAATCGCTGAGAGTGAGGCGGGGCACGACATCGAGCGCTTCGAGGTCAAACTCGGGCTGATAGAAGCGGTTGAAGAGAACGAGAGCGTCGGCACCGGCTTCGTCCATCCGGCGTGCGGCATAGGGAATCGAGGTGAAGAAGGGCGAAAGCTTGACAGCCACGGGAATCGAGACGCTGGATTTCACCTCGCTGACGATCTCGCAATACTCCTGCTCAACAAGAGAGCCGGGGACATCCGGATCCGCGGCGATGCCGTAGAGATTGAGCTCGATGGCGTCGGCGCCAGCCTGCTGCATCAGCGCGGCGTAGCGAAGCCAGCCGCTGAGCGAGACTCCATTGAGGCTGGCGATGACGGGGATCGAGAGG
Organism: Candidatus Limnocylindrales bacterium; assembly: GCA_035501415.1. GTDB lineage: Bacteria > Acidobacteriota > Terriglobia > Acidiferrales > UBA7541 > Palsa-295. The sequence goes on from DATJWH010000037.1 coordinate 40,514, forward strand.
GCTTGCTTGGCACGACGGATCAGATCGAGATAGCCCTCGGGACCGAGATTATAGGTCCGCAGATCGGGAAGGTAATTGAGCGATTCCGCGAAACTCTCCTCGCCGAGAGAAAGGCTCGAATCAACGGTCTCGCTTTCGATGTCGAGCTGCTCCTCAAAGAGCGAAGGAAGGACCGCGGCGCCGATTCCAACATCTTCCATGCGACGGAGATTGGCGATGGACTCGCAGAGCGGCGAAGCCGACGCCACGATGGGAGAGCGGAGCTTGAGGCCGAGGTATTGCGTGCTGATGTCGATCATTGGTCCTCTCCTTTCTCCGGACTGGCAGCGACAGTTGCCGTTTGCCGCTCAGCGACCGGGGCGGCGTCCGGTGTTTCGGCATGGCCTGGCATTGCGGCGCGGTTTTCATATACGCGCCACTGCCGGTCGACGTCGTTTTGGGCGAGAGCGAGAAGCTCTTTAGCGGCCTCGGGATTGCTGCGAGCGAGCATCGTGTAGCGTCCTTCCTGATAGGCGTACTGCTTGAGCGGAATCTTGGGCGCCTTGGAATCGAGCTGGAAGGGATTCTTGCCTTCGCAGCGAAGATTCGGGTTGTAGCGGATGAGCGGCCAGTAGCCGGAGTTGACGGCGGCCTTCTGCTGCTCGAGGCCAAAGGCCATGTCGTAGCCGTGAGCGATGCAGTGGCTGTAGGCGATGATGAGCGACGGACCGTCGTGGGCCTCGGCTTCGAGGAAGGCCTTGACGGTGTGATTGTCGCTGCCGCCCATGGCGACGCGGGCGACGTAGACCGAGCCGTAGGCGATGGCTTCCATCGCGAGATCCTTCTTTGCGGCGTGCTTACCGCCTACGGCAAATTTTGCGACGGCGCCGCGAGGAGTGGCCTTGGAAGCCTGGCCGCCAGTGTTGGAGTAAACCTCAGTGTCGAGGACGAGGACGTTGACGTTCATGCCCGAGCCGAGGACGTGGTCGAGGCCGCCGAAACCAATGTCGTACGCCCAGCCGTCGCCGCCGACAAGCCAGACACTCTTTTTGACGAGGGCGTCGGCGACGGCAAGGAGATCGTGGGCCTCGGGTGTCTGGAGGCCAGCCAGTTTTTTCTTCAGTTCAGCCACGCGCTCGCGCTGCGACTGGATGTCGTGTTCGGCGGTCTGATTGGAGACGATCAGGCCAGTGACAAGATTTTCGCCGAGCTCTGGCGCCAAACGGTGGACGAGTTCGCGAGCATAGTCGGCGCGCTTATCGACGGCGAGGCGAAGGCCGAGGCCGAATTCCGCATTGTCTTCGAAGAGGGAATTGGACCAAGTGGGGCCGCGACCGTCGGCGTTGGTCGTATAAGGCGTCGTGGGCAGATTGCCGCCGTAGATCGAGGAGCATCCAGTGGCGTTCGCGATCAGGAGGCGATCGCCGAAGAGCTGCGTGAGCAGCTTGATATAGGGAGTTTCACCGCAGCCGGAGCATGCGCCGGAAAATTCGAAGAGAGGCTCGAGAAGCTGCGCGTCCTTCACCTGGCTGTGCGAGAGAAGCTCGCGGCTGAACTCCGGAAGAGACGTGAAGAAATTCCAGTTGGCGCTTTCGGGCTCGCGAAGCGGCGCCTGCGGGTGCATGTTGATGGCCTTGTGCTTCACGTCGCTCTTGCTCTTTGCCGGGCAGATTTCGACGCAGAGGCGGCAGCCGGTGCAATCCTCCGGCGAAACCTGGAGCGTATAGCGCATGGTTTCGAATTCGCGCCACCGAGGCTTCGCGGACTTGAAGGAAGCGGGGGCGCCAGCGAGAGCGGAGGAATCGTAGACCTTCGCTCGAATCACGGCGTGCGGGCAGACGAGAACACACTTGCCGCACTGGATGCAGAGGTCTTCGTCCCAAACGGGAATCTGCTGCGCGATGTTGCGCTTCTCCCACTTGGCGGTGCCGGTGGGGAAGGTGCCGTCGATCGGAAGCGCACTGACGGGGAGCTCGTCGCCGCGGCCGGCGATGATGGCGCCGAGAACGTCGCGCACGAAGGCCGGCGCCTGCGAGGGCACGGGCGGAAGAATGTCGAAGGCGCTGGTGACGCGGTCCGTGATGGCGACCTGATGCAGGTGGGCGAGAGCGCTATCGACGGCGGCGAAATTTTTCTGCACGACGGCGTCGCCGCGCTTGCCGTAGGTATCGCGAACGGCCTTCTTGATGGCTTCGATGGCTTGATCGCGCGGGAGCACGCCGCTGATGGCGAAGAAGCAAGTCTGCATGACGGTGTTGATGCGGGTACCCATGCCGGCTTCGCGGGCGACGGTGTAGGCGTCGATGACATAGAACTTCAGGCGCTTCTCGATGATGGTCTGCTGAACGCGGCGAGGGAGATGGTTCCAGACTTCGTCAGGGCCGAACGGTGAATTCAGGAGGAAGGTGGCGCCGTGCTCGGCGGCGGAAAGAACATCCATGCGATCGAGAAACTGGAACTGGTGGCAAGCAACGAAGCTGGCCTTGGTGATGAGATAGGAGGAGCGAATCGGATTCGGGCCAAAGCGGAGATGCGAGACGGTAACGGAGCCGGCCTTCTTCGAGTCGTAGACGAAATAACCCTGCGCGTGGTTGTCGGTATCCTGGCCGATGATCTTGATGGAATTTTTGTTGGCGCCGACGGTGCCGTCCGAGCCGAGGCCGTAGAAAAGGGCGCGAACGGTGCGGGGATCTTCGGTAAAGAAGGAGGGGTCGTAATTGAGGCTGGTGTGAGTAACGTCGTCGTTGATGCCGATGGTGAAGTGGTTTTTCGGCGCGGGCTTCTTGAGTTCGTCGAAGATGGCTTTGGCCATCGCGGGCGTGAATTCCTTCGAGGAGAGGCCATAGCGTCCGCCGATGACGCGCGGGCGGGGGCGGGAAGCGGGGGATTCGTCGAGAGCCGTGAGGACGTCGAGGTAGAGCGGCTCGCCGAGGCTGCCAGGCTCCTTGGTGCGGTCGAGGACGGCGAGCGAGGCGGCGGACTTGGGCAGCGCGTCGAGAAACGCTTCGGCGGCGAAGGGACGATACAGGCGGACTTTGAGGAGGCCGACTTTTTCGCCGCGGCGCATGAGCTCTTCGACGGTCTCCTCAACGGCCCCGGAGCCGGAGCCCATGATGACGATGACGCGGTCGGCGTCGGGTGCGCCGAGGTAGTCGAAGAGATGATAGCGACGGCCGATGCGAGAGGCGAAACGGTCCATCACGTCCTGAACGATGGTGGGGCAGGCGAGGTAGAAGGGATTGATGGATTCGCGGGCCTGGAAGAAGACGTCGGGATTCTGCGCGGTGCCGCGGAGGACGGGATGCTCGGGCGACATGGCGTGATTGCGATGGCGGAAGACTTGCGATTCGTCGATCAGCGCGCGGAGGTCGTCGTCGGTGAGCGAGAAGATTTTGTTCTCTTCGTGCGAGGTGCGGAAGCCGTCGAAGAAATGGAGGAAGGGGATGCGCGATTCGAGCGAGGCGGCTTCGGCGATGAGGGCGAAGTCGGAGGCTTCCTGAACGGAATTGGAGGCGAGCATGGCGAAACCGGTGGAGCGAGTGCCCATGACGTCGCTGTGATCACCGAAGATGGAGAGAGCGTGGGTGGCAATGGTGCGGGCGGCGACGTGGATGACGGCGGGAGTGAGTTCGCCTGCGATTTTGTACATGTTGGGGATCATGAGGAGCAGGCCTTGAGAGGCGGTGAATGTGGTGGCGAGCGCGCCGCCTTGGACGGCGCCGTGAAGGGCCCCGGCGGCGCCGCCTTCGCTTTGCATCTCGATGACCGTGGGGACGACGCCCCAGATGTTCTTGCGGCCTTCGGCGGCCCATTGATCGGCCCATTCTCCCATCGGCGAAGACGGGGTGATAGGGTAGATGGCGATGACTTCATTCAGGCGGTAGGCGACGGAGGCGGCGGCCTCGTTGCCATCGAGAATGACTGTGCGGTGCGTCACGTGACTCTCCTCGGGGGCCGGTGCCGGGCGGCGGCTGCGTTGAAGCTGCGTCGCGCCAAAGGAGTTATCGGCTGATGCGAGGACTTGGCGTCCCCGGTATCGGCTCCGAAGTGAGTGTGGCAAATCGGTCGAGGGCGGACTGTGATGTTGGTCACTAATGGCTGTGACGGGTTGCGCGGGAGATGTATCGCGATGGAACACACTGCGGCGTGGCGACCGATGGACGAGGTCCGTTCGGCGGACGAGCGGCGAGGGTCAAAAACGAGACGCCGCGGCTAGCCGGTTACGCGGCGCGCTGGTGCGGTGCGCGGACAATCTCCACCGAGCACGGCGCGTGACGGGCGACAGACTCGGCAACGCTGCCGAGCAGGAAGCGATGCGCGCCGGTGCGGTTGTGCGAGCCGAGGATGATCAGGTCAGCGTTCCATTCGGCGGCCGCGTCGATGATGGATTCGCGGATGTCGCCGTTCTTGAGCAAAGTGTCGGTCTTGAAGCCGACGGCGCGCAGCGTTTTTTCGGTCCTCGCGAGAAGGCGCTTGGCGTCATGGGCAAATGCCTCAAGTTCCGGCGCGTAGCCGGGAGCCATTTGCGGGGGCACGGAGGCGGCAATGGGCTCAAGAACGTGGAGGAGCCGCACTTCGGCCTGGTCCGGGCGAATTTGCTTGCAAATCGAGCGTACGATTTCGTCCGTGCTAGTTGATTCGTCAATTGCGATCAGGATTTTCATGACTTGTTCCTCCTTTATGCAACTCTTATGCAACTCGCGGCGGCCAGCGGAGAATCCAGATAACAAGAGCCGCGTAATAGACTCCGACGACGCCGAAAGAGATCAGGAACGTGCTCCAGCCCTTGTGAAGCCCGGCGAATTCGTGACGCCAACGGTTGGCGCAGCTCGCGATGAGCGCGAGAGACAACACGAGGGCGATGGCAGTGAGCAATCCGGTGGCAAAGAAGGCATTGCCAGGCTGGAATGCGGGAGAAACCTGCTCGGTAAGCCCTCGCGTGCCATCCCAAGCGGCGGTGAGGGTCAACCACGCGGCGGGGGCCACGATCCCCATCATGTACGCCCAACGATCCTCGAAGTAGAACAACATCAGCACAATCGCCAGATAAATCAGCGATTCGTAGAAGTGGATCAGGAAAAACTGCGCGTCAAAATGGCTGAGAAGCAGAAAGCACAGACCCAAGGCCAGTGCGAGACTTGCAATTCCGCGATGAACCATTTTCATTCCTCCTTTTCAGGTGGATCAGCGGCAGAGGCCCGGCACGAAAAGCAGCCGTTCGAACGCGGTCGCCTATTACACGAGCGCCGCCGGCACAACTCGTGCCGGGCCGCAAGCCAAAGCGAAAGGCAATTCGGCCAATCCCACGAGCGGCGACCGCCGTCCCGGAAATCGACTCGAGTTGCTCTGGGCCCTTCCACGGTCCGCTGAGCTCCTTTCGCAAGTTCACTGTGGCGCGGGCAGCAAGATAGCTCTAGGTCTCGCGTCACCAACCAACGTGATGAGTGTCACAAGCGGGCCGCAGACTGTTCGGAGAAAGGTGGTTTGCTCGGACCCCTCGGCGGAAAGTTGCGGTGGGCGATAAAAAAGGCGATCGCTCGCAGCCAACTTCGGCTACGAGCGATCGCCCCGAGGGAGCGTCACTGCAAGACAAAATGCACTTCCACGCGCATTTCAACTGAGATGGGCTCGCCATTGAGCTGCGTCGGCTGGTACTTCCACGTTGCCACCGTGCGAAGAGCCGCCGCCATCAGGAGGCCGGGGCCGCTGATGACGTGAGCTTGAACGACGTTTCCTTGCTCATCGATTACGGCATCGACCACCACAGTTCCTTCAATGTGCGCCTGCTTGGCGATCGTCGGATACTCCGGCGGTGGACCGTAGACCAGGCGTGGCGGTTTCAGGTCTCCTCCAATCCGAACAATCCTCTTCACGGGTGGGGGAGGGCCGACCTTCGCGACTGGATTTGCTCCTGTTCCACCAATGATGCCTCCCAGCACCCCTCCAACCTGGCCACCCGGAATCCCACCGGGAACGCCACCGACGATGCCGTCTGTGCCGGTGTCGGGCGGCAGCGGCTCTTCCTTGAGGATAGCCACTCTCTTTGGAATCACGGTGGGAGCCATCACACGACCGCCTGTCATCAACCGTTGAACGGTCCGGACGGTTCGCTGCACCGCGGGAGCGGCCGGCGGAGGCGGCGGTGCCGGCGGCGCGGGCGCGATCAGCCACGTGTTCTGGAAGGCCTTCAAATCCAGGGTCTGCGTGAAGTAGAGCGGTGCCACGACCAAAGCGGTCAGTACGACGATATGGACAACCAGCGAGAAGACCCATTCCAGGGGATTACGGTGCTTGTACTCGCAAGGCGACTCCAAGAGAGCCGCAATAAAAGTGTCGTCTTGCAGGACATGAGTTTCGCGCTCGACCTTTGGCGGTTTGTGGTTTCCCTTCGGCCTCAGGGCGACAGCCGGTAGTGTGTTGCTGACCATGACGCTCACCTCCTGACATCTCAAGTGGGGAGCGCCAACCGAGTGCTCCGATTGCGGGAGGCTTCCCACTCGTTCCCTCGTTCGACTCCCTTGTAGCACCTGCGGCCCGGCGCGCGCCGCGATGAGCGTCACCACGAGACGTGACACCGATCACCTGGGTCGGCGTGACGAGCGTCACACGCGCGTGTGTCGTGCATCATGGTCAACCAGGGAAGGACGGGTTCATATGGAGGTGTCGGAGGTGCGCCATGGCAACTACCGCTGTGAAGACGGCCGAGTTGATCAAACTACGGAACATCCTCTACCCCACGGATTTTTCGGAACCGTCCGAAATGGCCTTGCCGTTCGCAACGGCGCTTGCCCGGCGTTACGACGCGAGCCTTCATGTACTGAACGTGATCACGCCAAACGCCTTTGCCGCGAGCACGCCGGAACTGGCCGGAATGGCCCTCGATGCAGAACGGGAAATGGCATTCGAATCGCTGAGACAGCTTGAGTCACAACTCGCCGGGCTGCACCACGAAACAATCGTGGAGCGCGCACTGAGTGTTTGGGACGGCGTCGGCCAGGCCATCGAAGATTGCTCCGCAGATCTGATCGTTCTCGGAACTCACGGCCGGACGGGCGCGCAGCGGCTCCTGCTCGGGTCAGTCGCGGAGGAGGTGTTTCGCCGTTCGGAACGGCCGGTGCTGACGGTGGGTCCGAATGTGCGCACCAGTTGCCATAACGGCGGTCGATTTCATCGAATCCTCTTTGCGACGGATTACAGCCCAGCCTCGGCGGCCGCGGCGCCTTACGCTGTGTCGCTTGCCGAGAATAATGAGGCGCGCCTGCTGCTGCTACACGTAGCCCGAGTCGCGGAGACACGCAAGGCTGACCATGCACGCGAGGAGTCAGTGGCGGAAATGATTCACCGGCTCTACGACACTATTCCCGGCGAGGCAAAGCTTTCGATCCCGGCCGAAGTAGCGATTGCCTACGGGAAGCCGGCGGAGAAGATCATCGAAACCGCTGCTGAGCGGTCAGCAGACCTGATCGTCTTGGGAGTCCGGAGCGCGCGCGGGCACCTGGGCAGCGCAACGCATCTCGAACGACCAACGGCGCACGAGATCGTATCTCGCGCGATGTGCCCGGTTCTGACGGTGCGGGAATAGGACCTCCGGGAGCACGACTCGAAAAAGTCCCCAGGGGATAGGGAAGGCTAGGCTTGAGAAAGTTTTTCGAGGGCTATCCGGCTCGGGATGGTTACAGAGGCGCCCTTTACCTGGATGAGTTGCTTCTTCTTCAGGTCCGCGAAGGCGCGTGAGACGGTTTCGCGGGTGGCGCCAATCATTTGACCGATTTCTTCGTGGGTCAGCGTGAGGGCGAATTTCACCTGGTCTTTTCCGTTGGCGTGTTCGGCGGACTGTTCGAAGAGGAAGCGGGCCAGCTTTTCTCCCGCGGAGTGCGAGAGGCCGATCATGCGCATTTCACCGATGGCTGAATGGTACGTTTCGCCGAGCTGCTGGGCGACGCGGAGGGCCGCTTCGCCATTTTCGCGAAGGAACTTCAAGAACTCAGTGCGAGGGATGAAGTTCGCCTGGGTAGGCTCGATCACATCCGCGGTGAGTTCGTACGCTTTCCCGGTCACGGTGCCAGGCAGGCCAAGCACTTCCCCCGGCTCGGAGATTCTTGCGATGAGCGTTCGGCCATCGGCGGAAGTGGTCGAAAGCTTTACCTTGCCCGCGCACAGGATGAAGACGCCCCGGGCCGCCTGACCCTCGACGAACAGAGTGGCGCCCTTCGGATATACGGCCGCTGAGGTGATGGATGCGAGCTTTTGGACAGCCTGCGGCGAAAGATTGCAGAAGAGCCTGTCCTCGCGGTGGGGGCAGGCGATGCAGCTCTCGATGATCTCGAGTCCGTAGGGAGCACGCATGGCGTCGATTGCAGAAGTATACGCTCAACCCTTCGGTATGCAAACTCGGAGTCGAGCTGTGATGCAGGTCACTCCGCGGAGTGAGGCTTGTTACAGCTACAGGATTGAATCGCAGCTAAGAGTTGAAGCAGCGGCGTGAGTGCATGTGTCGCGAAGCTCACTTGGCCCGCGGCTCATGTCGCACTGGACCGTAACGAGCGTGATAGCGGCCCAGAAGGAGGATTCGAGATGGGAAACAATCATGAATACCGGGTGGACACGACGTGCTCGGGGCCGCGAAAGGGGATTATTCGCGCAGAGGGGATTTTGCCGTCGCTCTCGTTCAGCGCCCCTCCGGAGTTCCTGGGAGAGGCAGGCCATTGGACGCCGGAACATTTCCTGGTCGCGTCCGTGGCGAGCTGCTTCGTCAGCACGTTTTCGGGGATAGCGGAGCGATCGCGCTTCGAATTCGCATCATTTGACGTGGAAGCGGAAGGCGTGCTCAGCGACGAAGGCGGCGCCTGGCGTTTCACCCAGATCAAACTGTGGCCGAGCGTTTCGCTCCTTAAGGAAGCAGACCGCGAACGGGCCATTCGGCTATTGGAAAAGGCGGAAAAGTCATGCCTGATCGCGCGGTCCCTACAATGCGCGATCACGATGCAACCGAACGTGAAAGTCGAAGAGGAGCTGGTGGCGCCGACGGAGCCGACCGAGACCTGCCCGCGTGCAGCGGGGAAGGCGCCCGCGCACGTGGAGAATTTCTTTCACGGACGATGAAGGAGGCGGTAGGGCGGCCTTAATCGCGGGCGCCCAGTGAGTGCCATCACCGGTGGCGTGACGTGAGTCGCCGTGGAATCAACCTGCAGGCAGGAGCTGAGGTAGGTCCATATGACGAACCGAATCTGGATGGTTGCGACTCCGGGGAATCGCGTTGGACGTACGGCGGGAGCGGTTCGCGCGCCGTACGGACTGCAAATCGTTGAAAGCTGCTTGAATTGTGCGCATCGTGAGGAGCGCCTGTTCTGCAACTTGCCCCCGGCGGGGGTGCAAAGGCTGTCGGAGATCGTCGCTCCGTCGACGTACCCCAAGGGGGCGACACTGTTCGTCGAGGGGCAGGAGCCGCGGGGCGTGTTCATCCTCTGCAGTGGCAGAGTGAAGCTGTCGACCTCTTCGGCCGACGGCAAGACGCTGATCCTGCGCATTTCGGAGACGGGGGAAGTGCTCGGGCTGGCGGCGGCGGTGTGCGGCAAGCCGTACCAAGCCACGGCGGAGATCCTGGAGCCGTCGCAGGTGAACTTTATAAGCCGCAACGACTTTCTGAACTTCCTTCGCGAGTGCGGCGAAGCAACTCTGCGCGTCGCACAGCAACTCGGCGAAAACTACCACCACGCGCTGTCAGAAATGAAGACGATCGGCCTCTCGCATTCAGCGAGCGAGAAGCTAGCCCGCTTCCTGCTCGATTGGGGCGCCGAGCATGCCGATGGAAAAGGCGACCTTCGCGTCAAACTGACGCTCACCCACCAGGAGATCGCGCAGCTGATCGGCACATCGCGCGAAACGGTGACGCGCCTCTTCTCTGATTTCCGCCGGAAGCAGGTCATTCAAGTCAAAGGCTCCACGGTCGTTTTCCGCGACAAAGATGCCCTCCGGAAGTTCGTCGGCGAATAGAAGCATTCGGTCTCGCGCGGCTTCCATCTCCAGCACTTCGCGAACGCTCCACAAACAAATCGGGCCCGCAGCCGTTGGCGAAGTATGCCCGGTCGAAAGGACCGGCGTGTCGAAACCGCTAAACGCTTCGTTCAATCGCGCGGCTGCGGGCCCTGGCGGCGGAGTTCCAGTGAGGGTTCGACCTGGAGAAGCTTCACCGTCGAAGCTTTCCGGTGGAGCGTCCGTCCTAGCCATTCTCTGCAGGTCTTCGGACTTTGGGCGCCCTCTTCCCGTCTACCGTTCTCCTCTTTCTTCCGCACGTTTCCTCTTTTAACCCATTACACCGCGAAAAGCGGTGAGCGGGGGCACGATTGAGGGTGACGCGCGTTACGCCGGCGCGGCGCTGGTCCTCGATCACCAGGCTCATGAAACTCTTCGATAAAAGTGCTTGCACCCGCCAATATACTTATCGTAAAGTCTCGGCGAACGAATGAGATTCGAACCTCTTCGTTCCCCTTCCACCGGCCCTTCTGACAAACACGCACGTAGTGTGACCATCGTCACATCAAATCGTGACGGCGATCACAGCATCGACTCAATCCTATCCGCCAGTATGGCGGGCGATTACTTTGAACTCGCATGACCGCTTCTGGGGGTGACTATGAAGCACCGCTGGTTTGCGATTCTCCTGGTTGCCCTGGTGTGCGTATTCCTTGCCGAGTCCGTCGCGCTGGCACACGCACCGCAGGACACGGCCAAGAAATCGGCGCCGGAGGCCACTTCGAGCAGCGACGCGAAGGCCACAGGCTACGCCGGAGCAGAGCCGTGCAAGGCCTGCCATCCCGCAGAGTATAAAAGCTGGGCGGACTCGCCGCACTGGAAGACCACGCTCGACACGAAGGAAGATGCCTCACACAAGGGTTGCGAGTCGTGCCACGGCGACGCTACTTCCCACCTCTCGGATCCCACCGACACCTCGAAGCTGTTCCCGTTCGCGAAGGCGTCAGCGAAGGATGTGAACGCCCGCTGCTTGACCTGCCATGCGGGCGGCACGCAGCACATGAATGCTCTCAATTCCGAGCACTCGCAGAACGGAGTGAGTTGCACGTCGTGCCACTCGCCGCACCACGCCACTACAAAGGAGTACCTGCTGGTGAAGGCGCAGCCGGAGCTTTGCTACACGTGCCACCTCGCGAAGAAGGCGGAGTTCGCGATGCCGTTCCACCATCGCGTGAACGAGGGCCTGGTCCAGTGCAGCGACTGCCACAATGTACACGGCACGGTGGGGCCGAAGCAGGTGCGGACCTCCGCTACGCAGGATGCGGCGTGCTTCAAGTGCCACACGGATAAGCAGGGACCGTTCGTCTACGAGCATGCGCCCATCAAGACGGACGGCTGCGAGTCGTGCCACGTGGTTCACGGCGGGCCGAACGCGCACATGCTGAAGGTGAGCAACGTGAATCTGCTTTGCCTCCAGTGCCACACCACATCGAGCTTCAGCAGCGCGCCGGGAGCGCCGTCGTTCCACAACCAAGCGAGCTTCTTCCAGGCTTGTACGCTTTGCCACGTAGCCATCCACGGTTCGAATTTCAGTTCCACCTTTTTTAAGTGAGGCCGACGCCATGGAAACTTTGCGCCAGTCACTCGCGAGTGTGGGTCAGGGGAGCCGCTTGGCAGGTTCGGATGAGACGGCCGCTAGCGGAAGTGCTGTGAGGATGTGCCGGGCGGCGTGCGGGTTTGCGCTGCTGGTGGCGGCGGGCCTTGCGTTTATCGTTGCTCCCGCGGCGCGCGCGCAGTCGCAGGCGGCGTCCGACGACGGGCAGCAGGGCATGGAGTCCGGGAATTACAATGTGCAGCAGACCATCGAGTTCGGCTACCGGTGGAGCGGCATCAACGGGAACATGGACACGTATGATACCTTCGTGAATCTTGGGTCGGGATTCCGCCTGCTCGATTACACGCTGGACATGCGGTCGCTGAACCACCAGGGTATCTTCTTCGACGACCTGAATTTCAGCAACTTCGGATACGGCGGCGATCCGAACGACGTCTCGCGGCTGCACATCGACAAGAACAAATGGTACGACTTCCATATGTTGTTTCGCCGCGACAAGAATTTCTGGGACTATAACCTGCTCGCCAATCCGTTCAATCCTGCGGCGCTGAATCCAGGGGGATCGGCGACAACGGGCTGTATCGTCAGCCCGCCGACGTCGGCGAACCCAGGGCTTCCGGGATTCTGCTCGAACCCGGCCATCGCCGCGGCGAATTCGCCGCATGGCATGGACCTGGTGCGGCGAATGCAGGACTACGATCTGACTCTGCTGCCGCGATCGCGCGTGCGCTTCCGGGTGGGCTTCTCGCACTACCGCGACGAGGGGCCCGGCTTTTTCACTACGGACAGCGGGACGGTTCCGGACTTTCCAGAGAATTACAGCTACACCAGCAACGCGTGGCGCGCGGGCGTCGATTTCCGTATCTTGCCGCGCACGACCATTTCCTACGATCAGTTCCTGAACTACTTCAAGCAGGACAACAACGTGCTCGAATCGCCGGCGGCTACCCCGGGGCTGTACGGCTATCAGCTTGCGAACGGCACGCCCGTCGACATGGGAATCGTCTGGAGCACGCAGACGCCAGCCGAGGCTTTGCCCTGCGCCGCTCCGATTGCGAACAGCGCCACGACGCCAGCGACAGTCAACCCCGTGTGCAACGGCTTCCTCGGCTATAGTCAGGTTGGGCGCCCGCGCAACTTCATGCCGACCGAGCGGGTGCGGTTTCAATCCGACTACTTCGCGAAGTTCGAGATGTCGGGCGGGGTCGGCTACAGCAACTCCAACAACGTGATTCCCGACTACAACGAAATCTTGAACGGTTACACGACGCGCACGGCCACGCGCGAAAGCACGACGGGCGGCCCGGTGAAGACGACGCGAGTTTCCGTGAATGCAGATTGGACTGGCGTTTATGCGGTTACGGACAAGGTTCGCGTCGAGGATTCATTCCGCTACGACAATTGGCGGATTCCGGGGATGTGGGCCACGGCTGAGACGAATCTCTTCGGAGGCGCTGCCTCCGGCCAGGCCGGGCTGGCGCTTCCGTTGTCGCTCTTCACGGAAAGCTCGCCTTCAACCGGCACGGCATTTGCGAGTCTTTGCCCGGCGGCGCCCTACAACCAGGCCGGTTGCCCGTTGCACACTTCCAGTTCGGGCGCCGACGTCACGAACGAACTCAGCTACCAGTTCCTTGGCCAGAATTTGAAGTCGAATACGCTGCAGGTCGAGTACGACTTCGCGCCGCGCTGGACCGCCCGAATCGGATACCTCTACACCAACCGGGCGATCTCGGAGTTCAGCGCCACCTTCGATACGGGCGAGACGTACTTCCCGGGCGGTGCCACCGCCGCTGTCGGGAACGACTACCTCGCCGCGCGCGGAGATTGTGCACTGGTTGCGGGCGTCCTTCCCGCCGGCTGCGTGTTGAACGCGGACGGCTCCATCACCGAGGGTTCACCGTCGAATCCCGTCGCCGAGGCCGGGAATGATACGGCCCGCGATGTCACTACCATAAGCGAAAATTCATTGCTTTTCGGATTCACGGGACGCCCTGTGGATCAGCTCCGTATTACGGGAGACTTCTCCTTCGGATATAACGACGCGTCCTTCACGCGCATCGATCCGCGGCAGGTGCAGAGCTACAAGCTTCACGCCTCGTACGCCCCGAAGCCGTGGGCGTCGATCGACGGCTCCGTCGAGATTCACGAGAATCGCGACGATGTCTACCAGGTGGACAATCTCGAGCACGACCGGATGTACAGCGTCACGACCATGTTGATGCCAAGCCCGCGCCTCGCGGTCAGCTTCGGTTACAACTATTGGGACATGTACACGCAGGCGGACATCTGCTTCAACTACTCGATTACGTACACGAATCCAGCGCCGCCTCCGACGACTCTGCCGGTCAGCACCTCGCCGCCGGGAGTCGCCACCACGGCGTGCCCAATCTCCGGGGCCTCGGTGGGCGCTGCAGGGCTTGGCGCCCTCTCCACCTATTCGAGCAACGACCATTTCGCGCATGCGGATGTGATGTGGAAACCGGTGAAGCGCGTGACGGCCGCTCTGGGCTATGGCGGCAGTTTCGTTCGCGGCAACACGATCTTCCTCAATCCGCTCATGCCATCCGGCACGCTCGACTACAACTATCAGATGCCGTATGGTTCGCTGACCATCGACATCAGCAAGGGTTTCAGCTACAAGATGGCCTGGAACTACTACGGCTTCAATCAGATTGGGAATACGAGCCCATTCGGCCTCGCAGCGATTCCGCTGCAGGATTTCAACGGCAGCAACGCCACATTTTCGTTCCGCTATGCGTTCTGATCGGGTGTCGCGCTCAAATGGCAGTCGCGGAGCTTGCAACCGGGTGTAACATTTTCTGCGGACTCTCTTCTGGGGAGGGAAAGATGAAGCAAGTTGTCAGGCTCAGCACGGCGTTGCTATTCGTAACGGCTACTTTATTCCTTGCGGCTGCTCCCGCTCATGCTCAAGGCGGCGCCGCGCTTTTCAAGGCCAAGTGCGCCCCCTGCCACGGTGCAGACGGCAAGGGCGACACGTCCATGGGAAAAGTCTTGAAAGTTCGCGATCTCAGCTCGGAGGATGTGCAGAAGCAGACCGACGCCGAACTCACGAAGATCACCGAGGACGGCAAGAACAAGATGCCGGCGTACAAGGGCAAGCTCACGGACGACCAGATCAAGGATCTTGTCGCCTTTATCCGGACTCTGAAGAAGAAGTAGCGGTATCGTTCGCCGAATATGACTTCTTTCGAGCGGCTGCGCTCTTGGTTTCGCCCGGCGGCCTACCTGGGCCGCAACCCGCTTACGCTCGCGGGGGCTGTTCTAACCACAAGCTCCGCGTTCACTCTCATCGCGTTTTGGCTTTTCGACATCGCGATCGGCGGAACGATTCATCCGTACGTCGGCCTGATTTTCTTCCTCGTCCTTCCCGGAATATTCCTAATCGGCCTCATCCTCATGCCGATTGGCGCTCTGTTCCACCGCCTGAAGCTGGCGAGGGCAGGGCAGCTTCCTGCGTACTATCCTCAAGTGGATTTTTCGATGCCGTCGCTGCGACAGGCACTCGGTTGGGTGGCGGGGCTCACCGTAGCGAACATCATCATCTTCAGTGTGGGCACCTACCGCGGAGTCGAATACATGGACTCCGTCAGGTTCTGCGGGCAGACCTGCCACATCGTCATGCAGCCGGAGTTCACCGCCTACCAGAACTCCCCGCACCAGCGCGTCGCATGCGTCCAGTGCCACATCGGGCCGGGCGCTTCCTGGTTTGTGCGTTCCAAACTTTCCGGCTTGCACCAGGTTTACGCCGTCACCTTTCATACCTACGATCGCCCCATTCCCGTTCCAGTGGCAAACCTGCGCCCGGCGCGAGAAACGTGCGAGGCGTGCCACTGGCCCCAGATGTTCACGGGCAGCAAGCTTCTCGTGCTCAGAAAATTCTCCGACGACGAGAAGAACACGGAACTCACTACCGTTCTGCTCCTGAAAATCGGCGGCCGCACTTGGGAGGGCGGTTCGGGTATTCACGGCCATCATCTCGACGTGAAGGAACCATTCGAGTATGTGGCGCTCGATCATCAGCGCCAGAATATCGCGCAGGTGAGCTACACGGACGCGTCGGGCAAGCGGCTTGTCTTCACCCAGACCGATCCGAAGCCCACTAAGGCACAGCTAGCCGCCGGGGAACGGCGCGTTATGGACTGCATAGACTGCCACAATCGACCGACACACACGTTCCAGCTTCCGGAGCGGGCGGTGGACCAGGCGATGGCGCAGGGCGGCATCAGTCCCGATCTGCCCTACATCAAGAAGGAAGCTGTGGAAGTGCTGAAAGCCAAGTATCTGGACCGCGATACCGCCACGCGCGAAATCGCTGCGACCGTTGATGCCTTCTACAGCAAGTCCTACCCGGACATGTATCGCGATAAGCACGCACTCGTGGAAACCTCCATCAGCCAGGTTCAGGCCGTCTATCTGCGGAATATCTTTCCCGCGATGAACGTTACGTGGGGCACCTATCCGAACAATATCGGCCACATGGATTTCCCCGGCTGCTTCCGCTGCCACGACGGGACCCATTCGACTCCCGATGGCAGGACGATTCCGAACGACTGCGGCACCTGCCACACCATGCTCGCGATGGACGAGCAGAACCCGAAGGTTCTGACCGACTTGGGCATCAAGTAGTTCCGGGAGGCCCTTGGTGCTGAGCGATCGAATCGGTGGCGTCCGGCGGTGCGTGTTGCTCGCGGGAATCCTGTTTGTTTCGACGCCGCTCGTCCTTCGCGCGCAATCGAAACTCTCCGATTCGGATTGCCTTGCCTGCCATGGCCAGAAGGACTTGAAGTCATCGGCGGGCCGCAGCGTCTTCGTTGACGAAGCAAAACACAAGGCGAGTGCCCACGCGGTTCTGAGCTGTACCGACTGCCACGCAGATATCAAGCCATTTCCGCATCCCGCTCACATCGCAAGAGTGAACTGCGGCTCTTGCCATGCGGATGAGTCCGCCGATCTTCCCAAGAGCGTTCATTCGATTCTCGGCGGGGATACCTGCAAAGCGTGCCACGGCTCAGCACACGATCTTCAGCCGGCTGCTGTTCCGCAACTCTGCGCTTCGTGTCACGCCGATGAGGTCACCGGCTTTCTTTCTAGCGTCCACGGCCAAGCCGCCAAGAACGGGGATTCGCAAGCTCCGACGTGCCTCTCGTGTCACGGGTCGGTCCACAAGATACTGGCGGCCCAGGATCCAGCGTCCCCGGTGGCAAAAAGGAACCTTCCGGATACCTGTGCGTCGTGCCATTCGAACCCTGCCTTTCTGGCGAAACATCAGATTCCATTCGCCCACCCCGTCGAAGCCTACAAAATGAGCGTCCACGGCCGGGCGATCGCGGCCGGCAATTTGAACGCGGCCACTTGCTCGGATTGCCACGGCAGCCACGAGATTTTCCCGGCGCGTGATCCGCGCTCCAGGGTCAACCACTGGAATGTGCCGGCGACGTGTGGCACATGCCACACCCAGATCGCCGCCACATATTCCGCCAGCGTTCACGGCCAAGCGGTGGCTCGCGGCGCCACGGATGCGCCCGTATGCACCGATTGCCATGGCGAGCACATCATCCTCGCCCCCTCGGAGCCGGCCTCTCTTGTTAATCCAGCGCGCGTCTCCATGGCCACCTGCGGCCGCTGCCATGGCGATCAGAGGATCGATGCGCGCTACAGTTTGCCCGCCGATCGGGTGCCGACTTTTGCAGACAGTTACCATGGCCTGGCATCGCACGCCGGTTCGCAAACAGTTGCCAACTGCGCATCCTGCCACGGGGTCCACAACATCTTCCCGTCGAGCGATCCCCGTTCAACCGTAAATCCCGCGAACCTTGCCCACACCTGCGGCGCCTGCCACGCAGGGGCAGGTCAGCGCTTCGCTATAGGCCCCGTCCACGTTCTTCCGGAGACGCGCAGCGAGCATCCCGTTGTTCGCTTCATTCGCCATTTCTACTGGATACTAATTCCGCTCACCATCGGCTTCATGTTCCTGCATCAGTTCCTGGATTTCCTGCGCAAACTGCTCCGCAAGAAGCGCGTGATCACACCCGCCGAAGCAGCTTTTCGGCTGAATCCGCACTTCCGCCTGGCTCACGCCCTAACGCTGATCAGCTTTCCGGTCCTCGTTGTCACAGGATTCGCATTGAAGTTCCCGGATTCATGGTGGGCTCGTCCGTTCCTTCTCTGGGAAGGGCATTTCGCATTTCGTGGGACGCTGCATCGCATCGCAGCGGTCGTACTGCTGACGGCGCTCGGCTACCACATCGTGAATCTCATCGTCGACCGGCGCGCGGCGATGATTATTCGCCACATGGTTCCCCGAATCCGCGACTTTCGCGATCTTCAGGACATGTTCGCCTACAATCTCGGGTTTTCCGACGAGCGTCCCGTCTTCGGCGAATTCAGCTACGTTGAGAAGATGGAATATCTTGCCTACATGTGGGGAACAATCGTGATGGCGTTCACCGGTTTCATTCTCTGGTTCAATACGGTCGCGCTTCGCTATTTTCCAAAGTGGGTGCTCGATGCCTCCGCCGCGCTTCATTATTACGAGGCGATCCTGGCAACGTTCGCCATCCTCATCTGGCACATGTATTCGGTGGTGTTCGATCCCGACATCTATCCACTCGACCGCGTCCAGCTGGAGGTGACGCAGCCGCGCGAGCCCGAAAGCGGCGCTGCGCGTACCGTTCAACGTGCAACGAACGAAGGCGAATCGTCGGCGCCTCCTGCTTCTCTCGAAGCGACAGGCGCGACCGGCGAAGGCCCGGCTCCGTTGGACGTGAACCGAACCGCCGAGCCCCACGAAGAAGAATGAGGCTATTGCCGAGGTAAAACGGGCAGCCGCGCGCGACTGATAGAACTTGACCCTCCGAGAACGCAACAACTCAACGCGAAACTGCCCGTTTGATTAGTCAAGGCTTGATGGCCACCTTTATTACGCCGCCTTCACGTTTGCCAAACAGTTCGTATGCCTCCGTGATTCGGTCGAGCGGAAATTCGTGAGTGAGGAGGGGCGTAAGATCGAGCCTGCCGTGTCGAACGAGCTCCATGAGCCGCCGCATGCGTTCTTTTCCACCCGGGCAGAGTGTCGTGATGATTTTGTGGTCACCAAGCCCTGCGGCAAACGGCTCCAAGGGCACCGACAGCTTTCCAGAGTACACACCAAGGCTTGAAAGTGTGCCGCCGGCGCGAAGAACACGGAGCGCGCTCTCGAACGTTGCCTGCGTTCCCAAGGCCTCGATCGCGACATCGACGCCTTCACCGTGAGTGAGCCTTCTGATTTCCTCCACCGCGTCGACTTTCGCGTGGTTGATGACAATATCCGCCCCCATTTGCTTTGCCATTTTGGTTCGCGCAGGATCCGACTCGACGGCGATGATCCGGCTTGCGCCTTTGAGTTTTGCGCCAGCTGTAGCGCACAAGCCGATGGGGCCCTGGGCGAAAACGGCCACCGAGTCGCCAATCTGGACGTCAGCGCTTTCCGCCGCCGAGATTCCGGTCGACGCAATATCCGCCAACAACAGCACCTGTTCGTCTCGAAGCTCATCGGGAACCTTTGCGAGATTCGCCTGCGCGTGAGGGACCAGCAGGTACTCGGCTTGTGCGCCGTCGATGGTGTTTCCGAATCTCCACCCACCGATAGGACCGCCACACTGCGACAGATCACCCCTTAAGCAGGCGTTGCATTGTCCGCACGGCGTAATGGCTCCCACCAGGACACGATCGCCAAGTTCATAGCCCGTCACTCCAATTCCGAGTTCGTGAACCACCCCCACACACTCGTGGCCGATGGTTAGGCCTTTCTTGACCGGGTATTCACCCCTGAGGATGTGAAGATCGGTGCCGCAAATCGTGGTTAAGGTGACGCGAATGACCGCCTCGCCAGGGGCAGGCCGAGGAATCGGCACTTCCTCGATTGCGATATTGTTCCGTCCGCGGAACACCAGGGCCTTCATTGTTGTTGCAGCTACCTGTGGTTCTCCAGACGATCGTACAGCTGTCGTGGACATGGTCTCCTCCTTCCCAAGATGGTTCTACCAGCTGCAAGTGCGGAAGAATGTGTGCGTCGTCAAGCAAGTCGGTGACGGATGTCACAGGGGGGACAAGAAAGGAGGTGGCTACGACGAAGGTGGTTTCGCGGGCACGGGGGCGGCGACCTTGGCTATCCCTTGATTCGCTTCTCGACCCATTCCGCCGCGCGCTGTGCCACCTCCACCGCCGCGCCAATGTCGGAGACGGGCGCTATCGAGTCCGTATTCGCGAAGAACACCCGTTCCATCGCGCGGCTGGCCGCCGGGAGCGTGCGTGTGAAGTTGCCCGGCGTAGCCATGAACATGGGATGTCCCCGCCGGTAGAGCCGCACTTCGATGGGGTCCACCGCGAATTCCGGGAGTAACTTCTGGAAGTCAGCCAGGACAGTGGAGGCGATTTTGCGGCAACTGTCTTCGTGCAGAAGTTCCTTCCGTTGCGATATGGCCATCGGGGTGTAGAACGTCAGGATGTTGTTCTTTTGTCGGTACTGCGGCTGCTTAAGCGAGACCCAATCGGCAACGACAATGTCTGTGAAGCTCAAGCCGGGGCACCAGGTGTCGTAGGCTTTCTTGTAGACTGGCCGGTCGAAGATCATATTGATGACTGGGTACGGGCAATAGCGAATCGAGGTCATCGCGTCGTACTGGTCTTCGCGCAAATCGGACACGAGACGCGCGGTGATGAACTTTGGCGTGGCCATCACGACGAATTTCGCGGCGACCGTGCGAAGCTGGCCGTTCTGCATGAACGTGACGCGGACCTCGTCTTTGGCGGGTTCGACGCCAACGGTGGTTGCACCCGCCTGCATCTGGCCGGCGAATTTCTGGTGCAGCACTTCGGCGAGCTGTTGCGCGAGCGCGCCGTTTCCGCCGGGGAGCGTCACTCGCGGATCGGGATCGTCGCCCGCCATCTGGTGCAAATCCGAAGCGGCAACGAGCACGGACGTATCGGCTGCCTTCGCTCCCCAGTTGGAAGGGCCATATGCATCCCACCACGCCGTCACTTCTGGCGCGCAGTCGCGTAGATAATTGGTAAGCGGAATGCTATCAAGATGCGCCGCGTCCTTTTCCGGGTCGAGCGCGAGCATCTGCTTGCGGAATTTCTTGAAGCTTTCGCGAACGCTCGCGGGGTACGGAAGTTCATCGAGGCCGGTGCGCCACGTGTCAGCAATCCATTTGCCGCCGACGATGGTCGGGTCCGGCGAATCGATCGGGAGAGGATCGAGTCCCAATTCGCGAGCGAGGCGGTCGCTGGCTGTGTTCTTTTCGTCAAAAGCGGAGCCAGTGGCGAACGCCTGGCCTTCGTATGTTTCGAGGTAGGCGTTTCCGCCCCAGTGCGGTTCCTTTTCGAGCAGGAGAAAATCAAAGGAGCGGAGGAAATAGGCGGCGCTCATGCCGCTTACGCCGCCACCGACGATGACGACGTCGTGGCGTTCGGAGACAGGCGGGTGCTGGAAAACGTAGCCGTCGCGGACTTGATGGCAGATGTCGAAATGCTCGCCATCCACCTGCGGCGCCGCGATTTCTGCGGGGGATAGCGTCGAGAGGTCGATGGGGCATCCGGCGAGGACCGAGCCGGTGACGATGAATTTCAGGAAATCCCTGCGGGTCTCGCTCACGGTGCTTCTCCTTCGACGGTTGCGGCGAGCATCGGCCCGGCGGATTCTTCCTTCTCACCGGCGCGTGTGCGGAGGCGATACCAAACAAGAATCGTCGCAATCGAGAAGAGGAGAATGAGGGTCGAGACCGCGTTGATTTCGGGCGTCATCCCCTGGCGCAGGCGCGACCAGATCTCGAGCGGCAGCGTGTTCTCGCGACCGATCAGGAAAAAGCTGACCGCGATTTCGTCGAGCGAAAGAGTGAAGATCAAGAGCGCCGCCGCGATCAGCGATACGCGAAGTCCGGGAAGAGTGATGCGCCAGAAGGTGCGGAAATGATTTGCACCCAGGTCAAGTGAGGCTTCTTCCTGCGCGCGATCGAGCTTCTGAAGGCCGGCAAAGATTTCCGTGGTCGCAACCGAGATGAGAGCCGTGCCATGACCGAGAGTGATCGTCACGAGACTTAGCCTCATGCCAACGCCGACGAACAGCATGAGGAGGCTCAGGCCGGTGATTATGCCGGGAAGAATCAGAGGAAGAAGAACGAGGCGTCGGAAGACGGCTTTGCCGGGGAATTCGGTGCGGTCGAGAGCGAGCGCCGCCGGGAGGCCGAGTCCGAGAGCGATCGCTACCGCCAGGACGGCGACGATGAGGCTGTTGAGGACGGAATCCCAGAGAGCCGCATCGGCGAAGAGATCGCGATACCAGTGGAGCGTCCAGCCATGAGGCGGAAAGCCGCCGACGCCGGAGCCGTTGAACGAATAGACGATCAAAACGACGATGGGGAAATAGAGGAACGCGTAGACGAGCGCGGCGTAGGCGGTGAGGACGCGGGCGCGCGATGAGTGGGCGGGCGCGGTCACGATATTTTGAGCCTCCGTTCGAGGCGCTCCGTCGAGAAAAGGATTGTGACCACGAGGAGAAGCATGCAGAGCGAAATCGCAGCGCCAACCGGCCACTGAAACGCGGCGCCGAAGTCGCTGGCAATGATGTTGGCGATCATGATGCCGCTGCTGCCGCCGACGAGGAGCGGCGCGAGGAAGTCGCCGAAGGTCAGGACGAAGGCAAAGGTCGCCCCGGCAATCATCCCTGGCAGCGAAAGCGGAAGGATGACGCGGCGAAATGTAGCCCACGGCGACGCGCCGAGATCGTGAGAAGCCTCGATCAGGTTGCGGGGAACATGTTCGAGCGAGGCATAGATCGGAAGAAACGCAAACGGCGTGTAGATGTGCGTGAGGGTGAGGACAACGGCGAACGGGCTGTACAACAGGAACTCAACCGGGTGATTCGTGATGTGCAGGAACTGCAGAAGGCCGTTGAGGACGCCGTCGGTGCCGAGGATTGTCTTCCATGCGTAGCCGCGCACGAGGTAGCTGGCCCAGAGGGGAATAATCACAAGCTGATAGAGCAGGTCCTTCCGCTTCGCGGCATGGAAGGAAAGGTAGTAGGCGAGCGGATATCCGAGAGCGAGCGCGCAAGCCATGACGCAAAGCGCTATGCCGAGCGAGCGAAGCAGCACGGTTGCGTAGGTGGGATCCTGGACAAGCTTGACGTAGTTCTGGAGATTCCAGTTGTGGACGATTACCTGCGAAGGAGAAACGGACCAGAAGCTGTAGCAGAAGAGCGTGGTGTAAGGAATCAGCAGGAAGACCACGACCCAGAGCAACGGAGGAATCGTGACGGTTGCTTTGTAAGCGCGCGAATACATGCTCGTTCGTGTTCAGTCCTGAGCTGCGTCACGGACGCGAGTGGCGTCGGCCGCGTCGAACTCCAATTCCAGATCGCCGGTGAGCGGGCCGGGGCTTGGAATTCGCGCGCGAAGGATCAGTGAATTGCCGCAGTCGAGTTCGACGAGATCCATGGCGCCCCCGAACGTCTGATTGCGAACGCGCGCGCGAAACCGCGCGGCGGAGCCATCGGACACAGTTTGGGCCGAGGCGATGCGAATCCGCTCAGGGCGGACGGAGAAAGTCGCGCGGATCGAAGGTGCGTCGCAGCGCCACGCGATGGCGCCCGCGCGAGCCATTCCGTCGCGCACTTCGGCGTGCAGCAAGTTTGTCTGGCCGATGAACTGGGCTGCGTACGCCGTGTCGGGGCGAGCGTAAATTTCGCGCGGCGAAGCAACTTGTTCGAGAACGCCTTCTCGGAGCAGGGCGATGCGGTCGGAGAGTGCCATAGCTTCTTCCTGATCGTGGGTGACGAAAAGGAAGGTGATTCCCACCTCGCGCTGCAGCGACTTCAGCTCGATTTGCATCTGGCGGCGCAGGTTTGCATCGAGGGCCGAAAGGGGTTCGTCGAGCAAGAGCACGCGAGGCCGGTTGACGAGCGCGCGCGCCAGCGCCACGCGCTGCTGCTGGCCGCCGCTGAGACGCGCGGGCGCCGACTGCGCGAATTCATTCATCTTTACCATTTCGAGAGATTGCTTCACTCGCCCCGGGATTTCGCCTCGCTGCGCTCCCTGCGCACGCAGGCCGTATGCGACGTTCTCGAATACGGAGAGATGCGGGAAAAGGGCATAGCTCTGAAACACGGTGTTGACGGGGCGCCGATAGGCCGGCAGCGGATCGAGGCGCTCGCCGGTCATCCAGATTTCGCCGCTATCCAGTTGCTCGAAGCCGGCGATCAGCCGCAGAAGAGTAGTTTTGCCGGAACCGCTTTCACCGAGGATTGTAAGGAATTCGCCGGCGCCCACATCGAGGGAGATGCCTCGCAGGACAGACCGCCGACCGAAGCGCTTTTCGACTCCGCGAATCGAGAGCAACGCTTCCGGGCCGGAGGAGTGCGCACTCACGGGCGACTCAGGCGCAGCGAAACTCATCGCGCTGCTCCGGGACTGTGCGGAGAAAGCAGGATCACTGGGCGGCCTTCACAGCATTCCAGATGTCGTTGTACTTGTCCCGACGTGGAACCTGCTGCCAGAAATAAATGTGCGACATGTACGCGTCCACGTCGTCGAGGTGGAGAGACTTTTTCTGGTCGTCGGTCATGAATTGCGCGGCCTGCGGATTCGCAGGATCGTAGCCCGTGACGTCGGCCACGGCCTTCTGTGTCTTCGCCTCGATCATGTATTCGAGGAATTGCGTGGCGAGCTCCTTGTGGTCGCTCGCAGAGGTGATCATCAGGTGGTCGATCCAGCCGGTCGTGTTCTCCTTCGGAATCGTTTCGCCGATGGGGAAGCCAGCCTTGCGAAGCTGGTTCGTCATCAAAGGCCAGCCCATCGCGGCGACGATTTCGTGATTCTCGAAGAGATTGGTGAGCTCCCCGCCGGTGCTCCAAAATTTGCGGACGTTCGGCTTCAGCTCGAGCAGCTTCTTCTTCACGTTTTCGAGCTCAGCGTCACTCAGGTTATAGAGATGGCTCGGATCGGGCTTGTCGTAGCCCAGAAGCTGCGCAGCCATGTAAACGGTCGAGAGTTCGTCCCACGCCGAGATTTTTCCGCGCAGTTTCGGGTCCCACAGCACAGCCCAACTGTCGGGCGGCTTCGCGAAAGCCGTCGTGTCGTACAGCAGGGGATTGGGGCCCCACGTGAACGGCACTCCGTAGACATTTCCATTTACGCGGACGAGCGGCATCGACCGAAGTCTTTCGGAGAGTTGCGAATAGGAAGGAATCTTCGAAAGATCGAGAGGAGCGGCGAGCCCTGCGGACGCGATCATGGTGGCAACGTCGCTTGACGGCGAGATGACGTCGTAATTTCCGGCGCTGCCGCCACGCAGCTTGGCGACAAGCTCATCGCTCGAGCCCATATAGGACGCGCTGATTTTGCAGTGGTGCGACTCCTCGAAGGCCGTGACGTACGACGGATCGGCGTAACCCTCCCAGACGAGAAGGCTCAGCGTGGGAGTCTTTTCCCCGCAGCCGGCAACGGCCAGCAGCACGAGGGCAGAAGCGGCGATGAATCGAAGAACGCTTCTCATCTCACCTCTCATTCGGCGCCCATGCGCGGCACTTCCTCGCGAATGCTAGAACGTGGGCGGCGTATTGATCCAGAGAATATGCGCTTCCTGCTTGCCCGGGTTCGACCAGCGATGATGCGTGCTGCTTTCGAAATAGAAACTGTCGCCGGCCTCAAGGCGATGACGCTCGCCACCGTCCAGCTCGATTTCCAGGCAGCCGCGCAGGATGAACAGGAACTCCTCGCCCTCGTGCGCGTAGGATTCGCCGCTGCCGGCCGCTGGCGCGACGCGAAAGAGATGTGGCTCCATCACCGTGTCGCCCCACGCGAGCAGCTCCATCCTCACCCCGGGCCCCGCCTCGAGGACCTTACGCTGATCCGGACGCACGCGGCCCGGATTGGACTGCGAGGGATCGAAGAGCGAAAGAATGTTCATGCGATAGAAACGCGCGAGGCGGCGAAGAGTCGAGACGGATGCGCTCATGTGCCCGCGTTCGAGCGCGCTCAGGAATCCCACGGAAACGCCAGCGGCCTTCGCAACGCGCGCGAGAGAATAGCCGCGGACCAGGCGCAGTTTTCGCAGCCGTTCGCCGACTGGGCTCGCTTTCGAGCGGCGCGCCGCGTGTTTCAAAAGGCCTTGCGTTTTCAGCAGGTGCACGACCGCGGGAATATTCATTCCACGATTGCGGTGCAGAAACTGCGCGCGCTTCAGGAGCCGCACGTCGGCGTGCGTGTAGAGGCGATACTTCGTCCGCGTGCGCGTAGGGGAGACAAGCCCCAGATTCTCCCACGAGCGCAGGATCGATGCGGAGACTCCGACGATGCGAGCGACGTCGCTGATGCGCAGAAAGCCGTGGGTGCCTGAATTCTTTGCCAAGGTTTTGCGAATAGCTGCCATCACCAGTTTACGCTTGACAACCCCAGGGTCATCTTCTAAGGTTCCCGGATTATAGTAAGGTTGTTTTGCAGCCTGCAACCGAAAAGTCGGGTCGGCGTCGGGGGTGGCGCCAACTTTTCCAAAGGAGCGGCCATGAGCATGACGCGTTGGGGGCGCGTACTTTTGTGCGCGTGCGCAAGTGTGGTTGCGGCCGGCGCAGCCTGGGGGCAGACCACCGGCACGATTCGAGGCACTGCAAAGGACTCTTCAGGCGCGGTCGTGCCCGGCACGACCGTCACGGCGACGTTGACCGGAACGGACACGAGCCGCAGCGCTTCTGCCGACGCCAACGGCAGTTTCGAAATCCCGGAGCTTGCTATCGGCACATACATGGTGTCGGCGGAAGCAAAGGGCTTCAAGAAATTCGTCGCCCAAGGCGTGGTGGTGAGCATCGGCCACGTGACCGTGGTCGATGTCGCGTTGCAGGTCGGCGGCTCAACCGATACGGTCACCGTGGAAGCGAACGCCGTGCAGGTGGAAACCACGAGCACGCAGATCGGCGCGGTGATGACGGACACGTCCGTCCGCGAACTACCGCTCAGCACTCGCAACACCTATCAATTGCTGCAGCTACAGCCCGGCGTGCAATCGCAACTCGGCGCGGACCTCTTCTATGGCAGCGACAATCCGGGCGTCGTGTCGGTGAACGGAGGGCGCGGGCGCTCGAACAACTACATGGTGAACGGAGGTGATGGCAACGACATTTTCGTGAACGGTCCCGCGATTCAGCCGTCGCCAGACGCGATCGAGGAATTTCGAGTCATTACTAACACGTTCGATGCCGAATATGGGCGCAACTCCGGTTCCGTGGTGAACGTGGTGACGAAGTCCGGAACCAACAGCGTTCACGGCGACTTCTACGAATTCCTTCGCAACCAGGCGTTGAACACGCGCGGATATTTCGATCCGAGCGTGCCGGACTACAAACAGAATCAATTTGGCGCCACGCTCGGCGGGCCTATCAAGAAGGACCGCACCTTTATTTTTGGGTCCTATGAAGGCAATCGGCTGGTTCAGGGAATTCCGTCCGGCAGCGTCTTTTTGCCGACGGCCGACGAGGCGGCGGGGAATTTTGGCGATCCACTCGGAGGCACGCTGGTCGACGATAACTTCGCGAATGTCCTGAACTCGCGCCCGGGATGCGCATCGGCGGTGAGCGGTGAAGGCGGAGCGCCGATCGCGTCGGGCACGGACTACGCAGACATCTTTCCCAACGGAGTGGTGCCGACGCAATGCTTCGACCCAACCGCGGTCGCGCTCTACAACCAGTATGTGGCGCCGTACGGCACCGGCCAGATCGAGACGGACCCGGACAAGCATCAGCGCGCAGATCAATTCACGGTGCGTTTCGACCACAAGCTGACGCCCGCACAGCAATTCACCGCTTACTACTATTTTGACGACGACAACCACACCGAGCCTTTTGCTTTCTTCCAGGCGGCGGGCGCCAACGTCCCGGGTTTCGGTTCGCGGTTCAAGACGCGCACGCAGCAGTGGAACCTCAGCCATACGTGGACGCTGGGATCCGCGGCCGTGAATGAATTCCGCTTTAACTATTTCCGCGAAGGGCAGAGGACGCTGAATCATCCACTCTCCACGTTTCAAAGCGTGCAGGACAGTTGCGTGACCATTCCGGCGGCGAATTGCTTCTCGGACCCGTCCGATCCGTCCGCCGGCATTACGACGAACCTGCCGGGGCGAGTGGGCGTGCCGTACGTCGGCGTGGCCGGAGGATTCCAGATCGGCAACAACTCCGAGGGCGAGTTGCCGCAAGTGGGCAACACGTTCCAGTGGACGGACAACTTCACGAAGATCGTCGGGCAGCACACGTTGAAATTTGGAGTCGATGTCCGTCGGCAGCGCTTCGACCAATTCCTCTATTACAACGTCAGCGGGTTGTTCTCGTTTGACAACACGGCATCGGGTGACGCGCCTTCGGGAGATGATGCGTATCCGAGCTACTTCCTCGGCACGCCAGTGGGCTATTCGCAGGGCGCCGCTCAGGCCGAGAACGACCGCAACACGTCCTTGTACTTGTTCGCGCAGGATAGCTTCAAGCTGAAATCGAACCTGACGCTGAACTATGGAATTCGCTGGGAACTGAACACACCTTACTACGACACGGGCAATCGTCTGCAGACGTTCCGGCCAGGACAGGTCACTACGAAGTATCCGTGCTGGATTTATACGGCCGGCTCGGAAAACTCCGGATACAATCCGGGCGATTGCGGGCAAAACAGCGCACAGAATTCCGTCTTCCCGCTGGGTTTGGTTTTTCCGGGCGATCCGGGAGTGCCGCGCGGGTTGACATCCACCGACTACAAGTCGTTTGCGCCGCGCGTCGGCCTGGCGTGGACGCCGGGATGGACTGACGGTTGGCTGGCGAAATTGACGGGCGGGCCGGGGAAGTCGAGCATTCGCGCGGGATACGGCATCTTCTACAACCCGATTGAGCAGCTTGTGCTCGAGCAGTTCAGCGCGGAGCCGCCCTTCGGCGGAAGCTCGGCGTTGTCGAATAGCCTTTTCAATACGCCATTTATTGGGCAGGACGGCACGGTGAATCCGAACCCGTTCGCGGGCGTAATCAATCAGACGCCGCAGACGGCGTGCCCCGATCCGTCGGGACCGAACGGGTGCGTCGACTGGGCGTCATTCCGGCCGATTCTACTGTTCGGCGAATTCGCTCCGCACTTGAAGACGCAATACGCGGAGCAGTACAACCTGACGATCGAACGGCAGTTGACGCAGGACATGCTCTTCCGCATCGCGTTCGTCGGGACGCAGGCGCATCACCTGTTGGCATCGCACGACCTGAATTACGGGCACGCTGAGACTTGCCTGGAGCTGAACCAGATTCTGGGAGATGGAACCTGCGATATCTACAGTTCAGACAGCTCGTTCTTTGTTCCGCCTAACACTCCCATTCCGACCTATGTGCCGACGCCGGGCACCCCGGCAACATCGTGCACGGGCCTGTACCTTCCGTACAACGCCGGCTCCGGCGGGAATTGCATCACCGGGGATTCGGGACCGAATGGAATCACGCTGGTTGGCCTCCGTCAATACTCTTCGCCGAACTGCCAGCCGCTGACCGGAACCGGTTGCCCGGTTGACAGTGTTCCGGTGTTCAGCAATATCTTTGCGGAAGACACGATTGCGAATTCGAACTACAACGCGCTGCAAATCTCGCTCGACAAGAGCTACTCGCACGGGTTGCTCTTCGAGGCGTCGTACACGTTCAGCAAGGCGATCGACCAGGGCGCGACGTTCGAAAACGAACTCGATCCTCTGGACTTCAACTTCACGCGCGGTCTTTCGCTGCTGAGCGCAAAGCACCGGTTTGTCTTCAGCCCCGTCTGGCAGATTCCTGCGCCGGAGTACGGAGGCTTCGAGGGCAAAGTGGTCGACGGCTGGGGCGTTTCGGCGATTATCACGTACCAGAGCGGATTTCCCATTCGCGTCCAGGACGAAGATGATTCGGAGTTGATGAGCAGCATCTTCTTCGAAAGCGCGAACACACCGCAGATTCAGGGGCCCGTTCACTTTACGGATCCGAAGCAGCCGGGAAATTTCTTTTTCGACCCGACGAATTTCTGCGACGGAACCTACTCGGCCCCAGGTTCGACTTGCACACAGCCCCTCGGAACCTTTGGCAACACGCCGCACGCGCTCTGCTGCGGACCGGCCATCAGCAATACGGACCTGGTGATCTCGAAGAAGACGCGTATTAACGAGCGTTGGGATACCGAATTCCGCGCGGAGTTTTACAACGCGTGGAACCACACGCAGTTCGCGAATCCGGACGGAAACTTCAGCGATTCCACGTTCGGCGAGATTTTGAAGACTCGCGAGGATCCGCGTGTGATGCAGTTTGCATTGAAGTTCATGTTCTGAGCCGCGCGGCGAATCACATTTGTTGAAGCCGGGAAGGGCCTCCAAGACGTGGCTCTTCCTGGGCCGGCAAGAACCGGAGCGGATGGAACGGATGAAGATCGTTGTGCTGGGCGCGGGGCTGATGGGCCGCGCGGCGGTCTATGACCTCGGGCGGCAGCGGGATGTCCGCGGCATCGTGGTCGCGGATTTCGAATTCGAGCGTGCGAAAGAAGTGGCTCGCCGATTCGGCAACGCCAAGGCGCGAGCGGCATTTGCGGATGTCCGTGATACAAGGCGCCTTGCCCGGCTGCTTCGCGGCTGCAACGTCGTCGTGAATTGCACTCAGTACAACTGGAACCTTGATGTGATGCGCGCGGCGCTGGCCGCCCGAGTGAATTACCTCGATCTCGGCGGGCTCTACCACATGACTCGGCGGCAATTCGCTCTCGATCGCGACTTCCGGCGCCTGGGACTTTTGGCTATTCCCGGGATCGGCGGGGCCCCGGGCGTCACGAACGTGATGGCTTGTGCGCTCGCCGAGCCTTTGGAACGCGTCGATTCCATTCACGTCTACAACGCGGGAGCCGACCGCCAGAGGTACGATGGACCCGTGGCCTACACATTCTCGATAGCCACGATTCTGGATGAGCTGACCATTCCGCCGGTGCACTTCCTCAACGGCCGCTATGTGGAGAGACCGATCCTCTCTGAACCTGAATCGGCAACATTTGGTGATTCCATTGGACGAGTGGTTCTCAGGCATTCCATTCATTCCGAACTGGGGACGCTGGCGGAGAGCTTTCGCGGGCGCGGCGTGCGTGACGTATTCTTCAAGATCAACTATCCGCCGGAGCTCGTGAGCCTGGTGCGAAACCTCGACGACGCGGGACTCACGAGCCGCACTCCGGTCGCCGTCAATGGATTTAAGGTGCCGCCGCGGGAAGTTCTCCTCGCGCTGTTTCGAAAGAATGCGCCTTCGAAACCCGCACGCGACGTGGAGGCGCTTCGCGTCGTCGTGACTGGCCGCCGCAAGGACGCCAACGTTGCATCGGCAATGGAAATGTGGTCGCGTTACACCGTTCGGCCGGAGTTTTCGGCCGTGGCGCGCGACACGGGCTTTCCTGCCGCTATCGCGGCCGTCATGGTCGCTCGGGGCGAAATCAAGGGCCTCGGAGTGCAGGCGCCGGAGAAGGTCGTGCCTCCGGGATCGTTTTTCGCTCAATTGAGGAAGCGCGGATTCCGGTTCCGCGCCTGGAAAATGAGGGTGCCTCGCGCCGCGTAATTCGGTCGGTTGGCATTCGAGAAATTCATAAGATGGAGGGCATCATGCACGAAGCGCTTCAGAAGGAAATAGCGGCGTATGAAAAGCGGACGCCTCGCTCTCGCGATGCGCACAAGAGGGCGACAGCTCGCTTGCCGCTCGGCGTAGCCAGCAATTATCGCGCCTACGATCCCTATCCGCTCTTTGCGCGAGACGGCAACGGCGGCCACATCCACGATATCGACGGCAACGAATACATTGATTTCAATCTCTGCTTTGGAGCGCTGATGGCGGGGCACCGCCATCCCGCGGTCGTGAAGGCGGTGCAGGAAAGGCTCGGCACCGGCACTATGTTTGGCATGCCGCACGATCTCGAATGGGAGTTGGCGGAAGAGATTTGCAAGCGCTTCCCGGTAGAAATGGTTCGTTTTAGCAATAGCGGAACCGAATGCACCATGCACGCCGTTCGGCTGGCGCGCGCGGCCACGGGTCGCGACCGCATCATCAAAATGGAAGGCGGCTATCACGGCCTGCACGATTCCGCGCTCGTTTCCGTGAAGCCGAAGGCGAGTGAGGTCGGCGATCCGCGGTTTCCCGTGTCCGTTCCGGGCGGCGAAGGCGTCACGAAAGCGACTCTTCAGAACACGCTCGTGGCGCAGTTCAATGACGTGGAGGGTGTCGAGCGCCTCTTCGCCAAATATCCGGGAGAAATTGCGGCCATCATCGTTGAACCGATCATGATGAACGTCGGAATCCTGATGCCGGACCCTGGCTATCATAAGGCTCTGAGAGAAATTACGAAAAAGAATGGCGCGCTGCTGATTTTCGACGAGGTCAAGACCGGCGCGAAACTTGCCTACGGCGGGGCTTGCGAGTTCTTCAACGTCAAGCCGGACATCGTCTGCCTCGCGAAATCAATCGGCGGCGGGTTCTCGCTGGCCGCATTCGCCTCCACGCGCGAAGTGATGGGGTTGATCTCCGATCACCGCGTCTTCCACGGCGGGACGTACAACACGAATCCCATCGCGATGGCGGCTGGCCTCGCGACTTTCCGCGAGGTGCTGACGCCGGCGGCGTATCAGCACGTCACGCGATTGAACAAGCGGCTGACAGATGGGTACCAGAAGATCGTTGACGCGACTGGGATCGTTGCCTATACGGTCAGCGCTGGCGCCAACGGCGCCCTGATGTTTTTCCCGAAGCCGATTCGCAATTACCGCGATTGGCTCACCATCGAGAGCGACATCTGGCGCCACTACTGGTTTGGGATGACGAACCGCGGTGTGATTCCGCAGCCGTACTGGTGGGATGAGCAGTGGACCATTTCCGTGGCGCACACCGAGGCGGACATCGACCGACACCTTGCGGCCTTTGCCGAAATCGCCCCGGCCTTGGCCGCCGCGCAAAAAGAGCCGCATGTGGCATCGAGCGTCGCTCACTAGTCAGGGAGCCGTGTTCTGCCTGAGAATCACACTTCGCAAGATTCCGTCGCACACCTGAAGCGTGCACTCGGGCGCTGGGATCTTGTCGCGCTGTTCGTGGTTGCTGTCTTCAACCTCAATGTGGTTCCGAGCATCGCTGCGAATGGCGGCGTGACGGTATGGCTCTGGCTGATCGCTCTTGTTCTCTTTTTCTGGCCGCAGGGAATCGCCGTGATTGAGCTGGCGCACCGCTATCCCGGAGAGGGCGGCGTCTATCTCTGGGCGAAGCGGGAGTTCGGCGATTTCCACGGCTTCCTGTCGGGCTGGTGCTACTGGACCAACAATATGATGTACGTCCCCACAGTGACGCTGTACTTCGTGGGCGTTTCGGTTTTCGCGCTCGGGCCCGGGCACGAGGCCTTGGCGTCGAACCGCATCTTCGCCGTCGTCGCCTCCCTCGCGCTTTTCGGCGTTCTCGTAATTCTCAATATCCTCGGCCTGGGTGTCGGCAAGTGGATCAACAATCTCGGCGGCATCGGCACGGGCATCGCCGCTATCACGCTTGGCACACTGGGCGTGATCGTCTGGTCGCGCTTCGGCACGAATCTGACGATGGCCGATTTTCGCCTTCCCGCCAACACGCATTCGCTCTTCAATTCGTTCGGCGTCATCTGCTTCGGCTTGGTGGGCCTCGAGCTCGCCTCGGTGATGGGCGACGAAATCAAAGACCCGCAGAAAACGCTGCCCGGCGCGGTAGCGTGGGGCGGCATTCTTTCCGGCTTCCTGTACATCGCGACAACTCTGACCCTTCTCGTCGGCATCGGCAAGAACGACATCAACGTTCTCGAGGGCATCGTCCAGGCCGTCGCGCACATGGCCAACCGCATCGGCGCCGTGTGGATTATCGCTCCCTTCGCTGCGATGCTCAGCATTTCCATCGCGGGAATCGGATCGGCTTGGCTTGCCGGTTCGGCGCGCATTCCCTTTGTCGCGGGACTCGACTCCTATCTCCCCTCGTGGCTCGGCAAAGTTCATCCGCGCTACGGAACGCCCTACGTCGCGCTCATCGTCCACGCTGCTGTCTCGGCCATTCTTGTCCTTCTGAGCCTTTCCGGCGCGGGCGTCGAGGAAACTTTCCAGCGCCTGCTCTCGCTCGCCGTCGTCCTTCAACTGATTCCGTTCATTTACATTTTCGCCGCTCTTTTGCGCATCGCCATCCGCCCATCGGCGGGCCGCGGGCACTACAGCAGGCCGGTTCTCGTCCTCGCCGGCACGAGCGGTCTCGTCACAACCATCTTCGGCACCGTGCTCGCATTCTTTCCCGCGCAGCAAATAACTTCCGTCGCAGCCTACGAAGCCTGGATGTTCCTTGGCACTGCATCATTCATCGGACTCGCAGTATTCTTTTTCTACGTTTATGCTCGTCGCAAGCGGCGCGACGCACCGCTGCTCCCGCGCCCGGCCGCGTCGACTCGAGGGGACGCCTGATGAAGCGCTATTCGATGTACATCAACGGAGAGTTCGTCGCGAGCCATCGCGGCGCTTATTTCCCGGTCGTCGATCCTTCCACCGAGGAAATCATTGCTGAAGTTCCGGATTCGGGCGAGCAGGACGTCAACCGCGCCGTTGCCGCCGCAAAAGCCGCGTTCGATTCAGGCCCATGGCCGCAGACCACCGCCCAGGAGCGCGGCCGCATTCTTCTCCGCCTTGCCGAGCGCGTCCGCAAAGAGTCCGCAGCGCTCGCCGAACTCGAAGCGCGAAATTCCGGCAAGCCCATCGTCGAAGCCGAGTACGACATCGCGGACGTCGCCACCTGCTTCGAATATTACGGCGGCCTCGCGACGAAAATCCTCGGCCATGTGAATCCCGTTCCCGACAACGCCCTCAGTCTCTCGCTTCGCGAACCCATCGGCGTGGCTGGCCAGATCATTCCCTGGAATTATCCGCTGCTGATGGCTGCGTGGAAGCTGGCGCCCGCCATCGCCGCTGGCTGCACTTGCGTGCTGAAGCCAGCCGAGCAAACGCCGCTCACCGCGCTTGAATTCGCGCATTTCCTCGCGGACGCGGGCCTGCCGCCCGGCGTCGTCAACATCATCACTGGCTTCGGCGAGACGGCTGGCGCGCCCCTCGTGAAGCATCCCGACGTTAACAAGATCGCCTTCACCGGCAGCGCCGCGGTGGGCAAAGCCATCGTCAAGATGGCCGCGGACACCGTCAAGCGCGTCACGCTCGAGCTCGGCGGCAAGTCTCCAAACATTTTCTTCGCCGACGCCGATTTCAAAGCCGCGATCGATGGCGCGCTCTTCGGCGTCTTCATCAACCAGGGCGAAGTATGTTCCGCGGGCAGCCGCATCCTCGTCGAGAAGCCCATCTATTCGAAATTTGTCGACGCCATGGCCGCCAAGGCGAAGACGATTCGTCTCGGCCCGCCTCTCGAGCGCGAAACGAAAATGGGCCCGCTCGTCAGCAAAGAGCAGTTCGACCGCGTCCGCTCCTATCAGGAACTCGGCAAGAAGGAAGCGAAACTCGCTGCGGGCGGCGGGCGGGCCGCTAGCGCCTCGCGCGGCTACTACGTCGAGCCCACCATTTTCTACGACGTCGATAATTCTGCGCGCATCGCGCAGGAAGAAATCTTCGGCCCCGTCGCCACCGTGATTCCGTTTGCTTCCGAAGCCGACGCGATTCGCATCGCCAACGAAACTCCCTACGGCCTCGCGGCCGCCGTCTGGTCGCGTGACATCTTCAAGGCGTTTCGTGTCGTCAAGGCTTTGCGCGCCGGCATCGTGTGGGTGAATCACATGCAGCCGACATACGTCGAAGCGCCCTGGGGCGGCTACAAGCAATCCGGCTTCGGGCGCGAACTAGGGCCGTGGGGAATTGAGGAATATCTCGAAACGAAGCAGGTTCACATCAACCTAAACGAGCAACCCATCGGGTGGTACTGACATGCGAACGATCCAGTTGCGAACGTCCGTTCCCGGCCCCAAATCCGAAGCATTGATGCGCCGTCGCGCTGCCGCTGTGCCGCGCGGCGTTTATCACGCGACGCCGATTTTTGCTGCTCGGGCCGAAGGCGCGGTGCTCGAAGACGTCGACGGCAATCGCTTCATCGATTTTGCCGGCGGCATCGGCTGCCAGAATGCCGGCCATCGCGCGCCTCGCGTCATGGCTGCCGTCCGCGAGCAGATCGAATTGTTCCTCCACACGTGCTTCAGCGTCGCGCCTTACGAAAAATATGTCGCGCTCGCCGAAAAGCTGAACGCCATAACTCCCGGCAATTTCCCGAAGAAGACGATTCTCGTCAACAGCGGCGCCGAGGCCGTGGAAAACGCAATCAAAATCGCGCGCGCCTACACGCGCCGCCCTGCCGTCATCTGTTTCGAGGACGCGTTTCACGGCCGCACGATGCTCACCATGTCGCTCACCAGCAAGACGCATCCCTACAAGGCCGGCTTCGAGCCGTTTGCGGCGGACGTTTACCGCATTCCCTACGCGTACTGCTATCGCTGCTCCTACTCGATGCAATATCCCGCCTGCAATCTTTTCTGCGCGCGCCAGCTCGAAGATGCGTTCAAGCGTCTTGTTGCTGCCGAGTCTGTCGCCGCCGTGATTGCCGAACCGGTTCTTGGCGAGGGAGGCTTCGTCGCGCCTCCGGTCGAATTCTTTGGCATGATTCACGATATTTGCCGTCGCCACGAGATTCTCTTCGTCGCTGACGAAGTGCAAAGCGGTTTCGGGCGCACAGGCGCGATGTTTGCCAGCGAGCGCTACGGAATCACGCCGGACCTTCTCGTTTCGGCGAAATCCATCGGCGGCGGCATGCCTCTCGCTGCGGTCACGGGCCGCGCCGAAATCATGGACGTTCCCGGCATCGGCAGTCTCGGCGGCACCTTCGGCGGCAATCCGGTCGCTTGCGCTGCCGCTTTGGCTGCCATTGAAACTCTCGAGAAAGAAAACCTCTCCGCGCGAGCCGAAAAGCTCGGCCACCGCTTCGAAGAGCGCGCGCAGAGTTGGAAGCAGCGCTTTCCGATCGTCGGAGACGTCCGCGGCCTCGGTGCGATGCGCGCTATCGAATTTATTCGCTCGCACGAAACGCGCGAGCCCGCTAAGACGGAAGTCGAGCAGATCATCCATCACTGCCACCAGCATGGGCTCATCATCCTTTCTGCGGGCACCTACGGCAACGTCGTTCGGCTGCTCGTGCCGCTCGTCGTCACGGACGAGCAGTTCGAGGAGGGCATGGACGTCCTCGAAAGCGCTGTTGCCGCCGTTTCGGAATCGCGTCTCGAAGCCGCTCCTCGTCGAGCGTAGAATCGGAGAAGGCGCACTCACATGGCCACTGCGGCAAGACCTCCGTCTCGCGAGTGGGGCTTTTTCGTCGACGGCGTCTGGTCGCTCGACGGAGACGCACTCGAGATACGCTCTCCCTACGACTCATCCGTAGTCGGAACGATTCGACGTGCGTCCGCTTCTCATGCCGAAGCCGCAGTACGCGCCGCGCAGCGCGCGTTCGAAGTCACGCGCCGCATGCCCTCGTTCGAGCGTCAGCGCATCCTTCGCGCCATTTCTTCCGGCATAGAAGCGGCCCGCGAAGACTTTGCGCGCCTAATGGCCCTCGAAGCAGGGAAGCCGATTCGCACGGCGCGCGCGGAGGTTGATCGCGCGATTTTCACCTTTGCGGTTGCTTCCGAGGAAGCCACTCGTATCGGCGGCGAATGGCTCCCGCTCGATCTGCAGCCTTCGACTGCCGGCCGTGGCGGAATTGTTCGCCGGTTTCCTCTCGGGCCGATTCTCGGCATCACGCCGTTCAACTTTCCGCTCAATCTCGTTGCTCACAAGGTCGCACCCGCGATTGCCGCGGGGTGCACCATCATCTTGAAGCCTGCGCCGCAGACGCCACTTTGTTCGCTTCTTCTCGCCGAAATCACGGAAAAGGCGGGCTTGCCCGGCGGCGTGCTCAACGTGCTGCCGCTTTCGAATCCTGACGCGGAGCGGCTTGTCGCCGACGACCGCCTGAAGCTTCTGTCGTTCACCGGGAGCGGCCCGGTCGGATGGTCGCTGAAGTCAAAGGCGGGGAAGAAGAAGGTCATGCTCGAGCTCGGCGGGAACGCAGCCGTCATCGTTCATTCCGACGCGGACGTGCAGGACGCTGCGCGCAAATGCGTGCAAGGCGGCTTTTCGTATGCTGGTCAGAGCTGCATTTCCGTTCAGCGGATTCTTGTGCAGCGCGCTGTCGAATCTCAATTCGTCGACGCGCTCGTCGCGGGCGTGCGCCAATTGAAAGTGGGCGACCCGCTGGATGATGCTACCGACGTTGGCCCGATGATCAGCGAGGATGCGGCCCGTCGCGCTGCGTCTTGGATTGAAGAAGCGGTTGCGGGCGGCGCGAAGCTCCTCTGCGGCGGCAAGCGCAATGGCTCCGTCCTCGAGCCAGCCGTCTTGACCCACACGAAGCCCGAGATGAAGGTGAGCTGCCAGGAAGTTTTTGCGCCCGTGGTCGTCGTCGATCCCTACGACGACTTTGCGGATGCGATTGGCCGCGTCAACGATTCGCCCTATGGCTTGCAGGCCGGCGTTTTCACGCGCGACGCGAAGCTCCTCTTCAAGGCGTTCGACGAGCTCGAAGTCGGCGGCGTGATTGCCGGCGACATCTCTTCTTTTCGGATCGATCACATGCCCTATGGCGGCGTCAAGGATTCCGGTATGGGCCGCGAGGGCCTTCGCTACGCGATCGAAGAGATGACCGAGCCCCGCCTCCTCGTTCTGAATCTTCAGTGAGCGCCTTCTTCAGCTCCGCCCCCGCCTGCTCCTGAATTTCCTCTGCGCAACAGCGAAGCCAGGATCGCGATTGTCAGGATTCCTGCGATCACGCCGAGCGAGAGCGGCGTGGAAATGGGAAGCTGTTCGCTGAAGCCCATCTTGACGCCTACGAAGATCAGGATCATTGCTATCGCCTGATGCAGATAGCGGAAGCGCGGGAAAATGTCGGCTATCGCAAAATACAGCGCCCGCAATCCCAGGATCGCAAACACATTCGACGAAAACGCGATGAAGACGTTGCGCGTGATCGCCAGCACAGCCGGCACCGAATCGGAAGCGAACACGATGTCGATGCTTTCCAGCGCGATCAGTGCCAGGAACAGCGGCGTCGCTTTCCATCTGCCATCCTTGATCCAGAATCGGTCGCCGTCGTACCGCTCCGTGACCGGAAGAAATCTCTCCGCGATTCTCACCAGCCAGAGCCGTTCGGGCTGTGCCGCCGATTGGCGCCGGAGCAACATCTTCAGGCCGACGACCGCGAGGAATGCCCCGAACACATATGTCAACCAGTGAAACAGCGTGAGCAGTTCGACGCCAGCCACCACGAAGATAGCCCGGAGCGCCAGAGCGCCTGCGATTCCCCCGTAGAGCACCCTGTGCTGCGATTCCGCCGGCACACGGAAAGCCTGAAATATCAGGAGAAAGATGAACAGGTTGTCGACGCTCAGCGATTTCTCGACGACGTAGCCCGCGAGGAATTCCACGCTCGCTTTTCCGCCCAGCGCAAAGTACAGCCAGCCGTCAAAAGCGAGCGCCAGAAGGATCCATCCCGCGCTTTGAACGAGCGCGGCCCTCAGCTTTATCACCCGGTGCCGGAACGCCAGGAGGTCGGCCACCAGGGCGGCAGCCACGACGATTCCGAATACAACCCAGACGTAGAGCGGTGTCCCGTACATGTTTTTGCCGCGCGCGCGACGGTCGAGTGTATAACGCCTGCCGGGAAGACGCGAATCGGCGTTGGCCCGGTTGCCGCTGGCATTTCCGCGCGGGATAATGGGCAGTCCCCAGGGCTACCGAGATGCCGGACCGGTCTGCGAACCGGCACGCCGCCGCGTATTCCCGGCGGCTGCCGCTGACCCTGATTCGTTCGACAAGAGGCCAGCAGGAAAGAAACGATATCCGCCTCGGTATCACTACTATAAGAGGAGGGGTTCGCTTAGCTTTCGCAGGTGTGTCGCTCTTTCCAGTTAGGAGTTGCAGCTAGGAAGCCTATGCCGGATAATCGCGCAACTGCGGAGCGTAACATCGAGCCGACCCGGCCCGCACGATGAACTGTCCTCACTGCAGCACCGTCAATCCGGATTTCGCGGAGTCCTGCTCCCGCTGCGGCACGCCCATGCCCGTGGGCGACTCGGAGACCGTTGTCTTTACCGACGCCGGGGCGCTCAATCCCGGCAGCGATTTTGGACCGCGCTACCGCATCGAGTCCCTTCTTGGCCAGGGCGGAATGGGACGCGTCTACAAGGCCTATGACAAGGATTTGGACCGCGTCGTCGCCCTCAAAGTAGTGCGCCAGGGAGCGTTGAGCGAGTCGGATGCGCTCCGCCGCTTCAAGCAGGAACTTCTGCTTGCTAGCAAGATCTCGCACAAGAACATTCTCCGGATTCACGACATGGGCGAGGTTGGAGGCGTCAGGTTCATCACCATGGCCTATGTCGAAGGCCAGGATCTCCATCAGATCATCGCCGACAATCCCAAAATGCCGCTCGATCGCGTTCTCAACTTCGCGCGCCAGTTCGCGGAAGCGCTGGCGGCCGCTCACGCGGAGGGCGTGATTCATCGCGACCTGAAGCCACAGAACATCCTGGTCGGCAAGGGCGACCAGATATATATCTCCGATTTCGGCCTCGCGAAGTCGTTTGATGAAGGCGCCGTGGGCATGACTCGCTCGGGCGCGTTTCTCGGAACTCCGCGCTACATGTCTCCTGAGCAGGTCGAAGGCAAGCCCGCCGACCAGCGCAGCGATCTCTATGCCTACGGCCTGATCCTCTACGAAATGGTCACCGGCGACGTGCCGTTCACGGGCGAGTCGACGCTGAAGGTGATGTACCAGCGCGTCCAGGAAAAGGCGAAGAGCCCCAAGCTGGCCAACCCGGAGCTGCCCAACTGGCTTGTGCGCCTCATCCTTCATTGTCTCGAACGCGCTCCCGAAGCCCGCTATCAGAGCGCCTACGAGATACTCGCTGATCTGCAGGGAGCTAAGTCGGGAAGCGCCGTCACGCGCAGCGGGTCCCAGACCGTCGTTATTCAGATTCCCGAGTTCGCGCAGCGGCGTTGGACGTGGTGGGTTGCCGGTGCCGCGCTCGTGGTCGGTCTGTTTTTCGCGGTTCCCATCACTCGCCACCTGGTCTTTCGCTCGGCCGGTTCTACTTCCGTGGTTTCCGGCGTGCCACCGCTCTCGACCGGCAAATACATCGCTGTGTTGCCGTTTCGCGTCCTCGGCGACGACCAGTCGCTCGGCTTCGTCGCGGATGGCTTGAACGAAGCGCTCACTTCGAAGCTCTTCCAGTTCAAGCAGCTACATCTTGCTTCGGATTCGGATGTCGCAAAGGTTTCCACCAAGGACTCCTTGGAAAAGACAGCGCGCAACCTCGGGGTGAACATCGTAGTCAGCGGCCAGATTCAAGGTAGCAGTGACAAGATGCTCGTCATTGTCGATCTCCGAGATGTCGCCGACGGGAAGAGGCTCTGGAGCGGTCAGTTTCCCGGCGTTCCGAACGACTTGCTGACACTCGAGGATCAGATCTCGAATCAGTTGGTCTCGGCGCTCAATGTCAACGCCACCAGCGAGGAGCTTGCTCTTTCCACCTCTCATCCCACGGAAAACGTTGCGGCGTATGACCTTTATCTGCGCGGCCGCAACGTACTTCGCGGCCAGCAGGACGTGAAGAACGATCAGGCTGCGGCGGACCTGTTTGCGCAGGCCGTCGAGAAGGACCCGAAGTTCGCGCTGGCCTATTCCGGATTGGCGGATGCCAGCCTGGCGATCTACGCAGCGAAAAAGGACGCATTCTGGTCTCAGAGGGCGCTGTCGGCGGCTTTGCAGGCGCAACGCTTGAATGACAGCGCGGCGGAAGTTCACTTTTCGCTCGGTCGCGTCTATCAGGCAACTGGCAAGACCGCAGAGGCGATCTCGGAGCTCCAACGAGCCCTGAAGATCGAGCCGAACTCGGACGAAGGTTACCGCGAGCTCGGAGCAGCATACTTGGGCAGCAACCGCGCTAGCGACGCCCTGCAGGCTTTCCAGAAGGCCATCGACATCAATCCCTACTACTGGCTCAACTACAATGCGCTGGGCGGCGCTTACTATCAGACCGGTGACCTCGATAAGGCGCTCGCCGCATTCCGCAAGATCACCGAGATCGAGCCGGACAATTCGGCGGGCTATGACAACGTTGGCCTGATCCTCCTGCAGCAGGGAAAATACGAGGACAGCATTCCTCAGTTCCAGAAGTCCATCTCCCTCGCCGGCAGTAATGATTCGGCTTACTCGAACCTCGGAGACGCCTATTTCCAATTGAAGCGGTACAGCGATGCCGT
This sequence comes from Candidatus Limnocylindrales bacterium, assembly GCA_035501415.1. Taxonomy (GTDB): domain Bacteria; phylum Acidobacteriota; class Terriglobia; order Acidiferrales; family UBA7541; genus Palsa-295. The sequence goes on from DATJWH010000037.1 coordinate 82,461, forward strand.
CACAAATTTTGCCAAGGCCGTCGAGCTGAATCCAACGGACAACGTCAACATGGGCAATTTGGCAGACGCCTACCGTTGGTCAGGGCAGAAGGACAAGGCCGACGCAACCTACGACAAGGCCATCGAGCTGGCCTACAAGGACCTTCAGGTGAATCCGCGGAGCTCGGCGGCCATGGCTTCGCTGGCGCTCTACTACGCGAAGAAGGGGCAGTCGAAGCAGGCCCTGGACTTCATCGGACGCGCTCGGACAATCGATAAACAGAATGTGAATGTCACCTACGACGAAGTCGTCGTGGACACTCTGGCGAGCCGGCCCGATGACGCTCTAAAGGCGTTGCGGGAAGCGCTCCAAAAAGGGTACTCGTTCAAGGACGCCAAGAGCGACCCAGAGCTGGCAAGCTTGGAAAGCCGCCCGGGATTTGCTCAGCTGGAAAAGGAATTCGGAGGCGGTGCGAAGTAAGAAGCTGCGAAGTGAGAACTTGACCAGCCGATAGAGTTCGCCGGGTCCACACGCAAACGATTGTAGGAGTTAGACTTACGGGTCGGGCGAACGGCTCTTGGAGCCTTCGACTACCGAACGTCGAGGGCGCTTCGCCGCTTCAGGGAAAGCAAGCCAAGTCCGGCGACACCAAACAAAACGAACTGAAGAGCTGCCGGCTCAGGAGCTTGCGCATCCCACGGGGCTCCCGTCTGCCAGTTGCCGCCGTCAGCGCCGGGACCCAGAATAATCTGAACGTCACAACCGACGAGCACGCCGGGAACGTTCAGGGGGTCGGTCGAGGGCAGGCAATCGCCCGAATAGGGACCGTTGTTCGACGTCAGGGGAGCCTCAACATGGTCGAGGTCGCAATTGGGCGACGAAGGATTGCAGTAAGTAAGGAGCGTGTTCGAAAGGTTCACCAGGTTCTGAGTCGAGTCCGAATATTGAACACCCCAGAAGTTGAGGACGGTCTGACCCGAATCGTTCTTCGAGCAGCTGGAGTTCAGAAAGAGATTGGTGGAAAGGCTAATGCTATCGCAACTCGTTGAATCGTCGCCGATTAGCGTGAGGCTCGACCAGTTGAAGTTGGTCCCATTCTGGACGGTGCACGTTTCCGTGTCGGCTCCTGAATCGAAGGAGCAATACTGGTCGTTGGCAGGGCTGTCGATGCCGAAGCCGTCAGGCAGCAGGTCGAAGTTCGATGAGGTGACGACCGGCGTGCCGATGATCGGGGGGTTCTGGACTTTACCTTGGGGATCTCCGGCTGTGGAGTCCGCTCGGGCCGTCAGGGTGGACAACCCCAGACAGATGCCGGCGATTGCGAGTGCTGTTAATAGACGTCGAACCATCATAAGCGAATCCTCCACAAACCTACCCCGCGCATGTAATAGCACGCTGCCCTCCAAACTCCTACAGGAAACCACTGAGGTTAAGTCCTTTTGTTTCAAGGGCTCACCGTAGGCGGCTACAGTGTTCCAAATTGAGATGTGCAAGGATTTGCATACGGAGGGCACTTCGTAGGGCATTTCGTATCCCTTTGCCGATGTGTGGGTTACGGCCCAGATCGGGGCAGGGCGCGGAGCGGAATTGGAGCATTCGACAGGCTGGCGGAGTGGAGGCTGGGACTTCTCGCTAAGCATGGGGCTAGATGAATGCCGATCGAGATCGGAGCCCCCGGGGAACCGTAGATTAAGCATGGTGCCGGTCCTTTGTTTTCAACGACTTACGAGAGAAATTAATCCCCGTACCGTAGATTAAAGTTCGCTGGAGTTTCGCCGAGGGCTTGCGTCTTGATGGCGGAGGGATCCCTCGGCTCGCGTTGCTCGCTCGGGACGAGGATGCTCGTCGCATCCCGAATTCAATCCCCGAACCGTAGATTAGGACTGCAGTGGCGAGCGACGAGTGGCGAGTGGCCAGGAAGGGGACGAAATTTAGATGGCGCGATCTGAAGGACGAGTGACGAGCCAGGGGCGGGGTCGGGACCGAGATGAAAAAGGCCCGGAAGTTGTATAGATTAGAAATTCTCAAGTGACTGATTTCGCGGGAGTTGCGGCGATTTCTAATCTTCGGTGTATAGATTAGAAAGGGGAGAGAGGTCCCTCGACTCACGTTGTTCCCTCGGGACGCGGATGCCTTGTCGGATCGGCGATTAGAAAAACGTAAGGCGCTGAAAAGGCGCTGGTTACGGTGATTTCTAATCTTCAGGCGGAAGATTAGAGATGAAGAGAGGTCCCTCGGCTCCCGTTGGTCGCTCGGGACGAGGATGTCTTGTCGAATCCTCGTTTTCCGGCGATTAGAAAAATGTAAGGTGCTGAAAAGGCGCTGGTTAGCGGAGGTTCTAATTCCCCATTTGGCGATTAGAAATGCCAGCCCTGACGCGCGTTTCGAGATGCGCGACCCGGAAACCGAGTCAATCGCGCTGCGATCCTTCCCCCAACCGCGTCCCACGGGCGGCCTCCATTAGGCGGCGGACGTTACGCCAAAAGTAAAACCGAGGCATGTTAGCATACTTATAAACAAAAGTCAATGGGAAAGAATTTACCCATGGTCGAGGGGAGGAGGTAAAGGAGGCGGGGGGAGAGGCGCGGACGCGTGACGCAAGGGGCGTCCCGGTTTCACCGAGGACGCAAGGTAGGCGAACGGCGCGCGACTGTTACGCGGGGACTGAAGTCCCCGCCTCCTGTTTTGCACGTCGTTGGGGAGGCTGTAGCTGGCCCATATCCACAATTCTTGGGTCGGTGACAAGGCCGCGCTTCAGCGGATTCATATGCATGTGAAGTGTTGTTGACCGTAGCGGCGTTCCGGGTGGTGTCATCAGAGGGGACCCGAAAACTCAACGCAACATTAAAGGCATCTGCAACTGCAGCCCACCCTTTGCAAACCCCGCAAAGAGTGGGGCACCCGAAAAGTCAAAAGCGAAATTCAAAGGCAAAGGCCAAAACCCTAAACTGTGCGGCCTTCGGCTGAGGCAGGTCGTATCATCCGCGGCGGCCGAAAATTCAAAGCAACTGCGGAATCAAGGCTGGGCCACGCGGCAGGCTGAAACATTCAACGGCAACTCGGGAGTCAAGGCTCGGCGACCGGCTTGCGCGAGCGGGGCCGGTTAACGACGCGGGCGTTGATTGATGGGTGGCGGGGGCGGCGGAGGAGATTGCGCGGGTCGGCGGCGGCGGGTACTTTGTCGTTGAGGTGGCTCGCGACATGAAATTCGTGAAATGGGCACTTCTGTGGCTGGTGGCTGCGAGTTGGTGCATGGCTTGGGGCGTACGTGCGCAATCGAAGGGTTCTCAGGCGGACTTCAAGGGGTTTGTCACGGAATATGTGGCTGCGTTTGACGCGAAGGATGCGGTCCGCTTGCAGGCGCTTTACGATTCGAAGTCGCGGGCGTGCCTCGCCGGGGAGGACAAGGATTATTACGATTTCACGCTGCTGGTCATGTGGCGGGATCCGATCCCGGCGAACTACAAGTACACGGTCTCCGCGGTGGACGAAGGCAACTTGAGGGCGGTTGAGTCGTTCGGGTGGTTTCCGCGGAAGCCGGAACGCGAGCTGCACATTGATTACCAGCAAGGCGAAGATTCAGGGACGGTGATCGTCTACCTGGTGCAGGAAAACGGCCGGTGGTTCGCCGACCAGCCGTGCCCCACGGAAAAGACCGTGAAGGAGTTCCGGGATGACGCGCCGGCGCGGAAGGAGCGCGAGGCCCACTACAAGTCGATCGCTGATGGAATCCGGGAGCCGCTGCGGTCGCAACTCGTCGCCCTGCTTCGCGAGCATAAAACCGGGCAAGCGATTGAGCGGTACAAAGAAGCAAGCGGCCAGGACGGGCAAACCGCGATGCTCGTTGTGGATCAGCTCGCGCACGAGAAGAGGTAGTGACAGCGAATCGCGCAGGGAAAACCGAAAAGACAAAAGAGAAAGTGGGAAATGGGTGCTGAGCGGCGCGGGGAGTTCTCGAAATTGAGGGTTACGGCGCGCACCCTTTGCCAAAAGGCGGGCAAAGGATGCGGCACCCTGAACGTCAAGAACTGGGGACGATGAAGAAAACGGCGGGCGATGCGACGTCAGGCGGGGCGTTCGTCGGAGAAGTCGCGGTCGGGGGCGGGGCCGGAGGAGCGGGTGAGGAGGAAATAGATAGGGAGGCCGATGAGAACGATGGCGAGGCCGGGCCAGGTGGTGGCGGGGCGGTAGATGAAGAGCATGATCAGGACGGCGGCGGCGCCAAGGATGTAGAGGAAGGGCAGCCAGGGATAGCCGAAAGCGCGGTAGGGACGCTCGGCGTCGGGCCGCTTGATGCGCAGGCGGAAGACCGCGGAAATAGTGAGGATGTAAAAGATGAGCGCGGCCGAAATGATGTACTCGAGCAAGTTGCTGTAGAGATTGCCGTACGTTTTTGTGGCGGGGTCGTAGGTTCGCGGCAGCACGAGGAATGCAGCCCACAGGCCTTGCACGAGAAGCGAAACCGCAGGAACACGCGCTTTATTCAGCTGACCCACCGCACGAAAGAAAAGGCCGTCACGAGACATCGCGTAAAAGGTGCGCGCTCCCGCGAGCGTGAGCGCGTTCACGCAGCCGATGGTGGAGACGATGATGGCGGCGGCCATGAGCCCGGCGCCCATCGTAGGGAAGATGGCCCGGAGGGCGACCGTGGCGACGCGGTCGGCGGGCGCGTGCTGAATGGCGGCGAGCGGAAGCGTGACGAGATAGGCGACGTTGGCGAGGAAGTAGAGCACGATGACGGTGGTGGTGCCGATCGCGAGAGAAAGAGGAAGAGTGCGGCGCGGGTCTTTGACCTCGCCGGCGGCGAAGGTGATGTCGTGCCAGGAGTCGGCGGCGAAGAGGGAGCCGGTCTGCGCGACGCAGAGCGCGGCGAAGAGGCCGAAGGCGGTCATCGCAGTGAGGCCGCCGGAAATTGGAGTGACGCCGCGAGCGGTCCAGGCATGAGAGAAATTGTCGTGAACGGCGGCGGCGTTCCAGCCGAGCGTGAGGCCGAGGACGACGAGGCCGAGAAGGGCAGCGGTCTTGGCGACGGTGAAGACGTTCTGGACGAGCTTGCCGTATTCGAGGCCGCGGCTGTTCGTCCAGGTGAGGACGGCGATGAGAATGATGGCGACGAGCTGCGCGGTGGAGAGAGAGAAGGCGTAGCCGGTGGAGATGTGGAGCGGCGGGATGAGGTAGTGGTCCTCGGAAATGGAAGGGAAGAAGACGCCGGAAAAGCGCGCGAAGGCGATGGCGACGGCGGCGATGGTGCCGGTCTGGATGACGGTAACGAGCGTCCAGCCATACAGAAAGCCCCAGAGCGGAGAGAAGGCTTCGCGGAGATAGATGTACATGCCGCCGGCGTGAGGCATCATGGCGGCAAGCTCGCCGTAAGAAAGCGCGGCGGCGATGGTCAGAAAGCCGGCAAAGGCCCAGGCGACGAGGAGCCATCCAGCGCTGCCGATCTGGCGCGACATTTCCGCGGAAACGATGAAGATGCCCGAGCCGATCATGACTCCGACGACGACCATGACGGAATCGAAGAGGCCGAGGCCGCGAGCGAAAGTGGCGTGGCCGGGAGACGTGGCAGGCGGATTCGCCGATGAGGCCTGGGGAGAGGTGCTCATTGAGCGATGCCAATCTAGCGCATGAGGCGGGCAGAAGCCAATGGATTCCAGGAGGCGATGCGAGAGGTTATACTCCGCGGCATGAGACGACTCATTGAAAGGTTGCGGATTCACAAGAGCGCGGGGATTGTTGCGCTGGCGGTGATGGCGTGTTCGGTGTTTGCGTGGCATTTCTACGCCTACGGACAGAACAAGGCGGATTTCCCGGAGGGGTATGATGCGCCGAAGGCGGCGCCAAATTCGCACAAAGTGATTTTCGAGAACGCGCTGGTGCGCGTGCTCGAAGTGACGGTGCCTCCGGCTGGCACGACGGAGCCGATGCACCATCACCGGTGGCCGAGCTTCTTTTTGTCGTGGGATACGGGCGGCACGACGCCGCACGTTCGTTATCATCGAGGCGACGGGAGCGTGACGGATCAGCCGAGCCGGACCGAGCCGGAGCATCCGGGAGTGTGGCGAATTCAGTGGATGAAGCCGGAGCCAATGCACGCGATCGAGACGGTGGAAGATGCGCGAAGGGCGCCAGGGCCGCCGTTGCTGCGTGTCGAAATCAAGTGCCACCTGTAGGGACAAGAGCAATCAAGGACTGACCTCGCGGCGAAGATTTGGTATGCTTTTGTGGCTTCGCGTTCCAGGGAGAGGCCCTGGATGCGCGCCCTCCGTTCGACCTGGGCTCGGAGAGAGCCGCGATAAGAAAAATTAAATGGGAGGAGACCCATGCCTGCACAGACGTTTGATGAATTGAAAACCGCATTTCGAGGGGAGCTGATTCAGCCGGCGGACCCGGGATACGAGGCGGCACGCAAAGTCTACAACGGGATGATCAACAAGCGACCGCGGCTCATCGCGAGGTGCGTGGACGTGGCGGACGTGATCGCGGCGGTGAAATACGGCTCGAGCAACAACCTGCTGACGGCCATTCGAGGCGGCGGGCACAACGGCGCGGGGTTGGCGACCTGCGACGACGGCTTAGTGATCGACCTTTCGAGGATGAAGGGAGTTCGTGTGGATCCTGCGGGGAAGACGGTGCGCGCCGAGGGCGGATGCCTCTGGGGCGACGTAGACCATGCGACATGGCCGTTCGGCCTTGCCGTTCCGTGTGGTTTTGTGTCGACGACCGGCGTCGGCGGCTTGACGCTCGGCGGCGGTCTCGGCCATTTGACGCGCGGCTTCGGCCTGACCATTGACAACCTGCTTGCGGTGGACGTGGTGCTGGCCGACGGGAGCTTTGTGACCGCAAGTGAAAAAGAGAATGCAGACCTCTTCTGGGCGGTGCGAGGGGGCGGCGGGAATTTTGGTGTTGTGACCTCGTTCAAGTTTCGCGCTCACCCAGTCAAGGCTATTCACGCAGGGTTGACGTTCTGGCCGCTCGAACAGACCGTGGAAGTGATGAAGGCTTACCGCGAGTTCATTCTCAAAGCACCGGAAAACGTCAGCGGGTTTTTCGCCTTTCTTACGGTTCCGCCGGCGCCGATGTTCCCCGCAGAGCTTCACCTCATGAAAGTCTGCGGCATCATGTGGTGCTGCACCGGTCCGGCCAGCCAGGCCGAGGCGGCGACGAGGCCGATGCGCTCAGTGGGCAAGCCGATTTTCGACCACGTGGGCGAGATGCCTCTGCCAGTCGTCAATAGCTTGTTCGACGCGCTTTACCCCACGGGCTTGCAATGGTACTGGCGCGCCGACTTCGTGAAGGAGTTGAGCGACAAAGCCATCGCGCAGCATGCCGAGTACGGCGCAAAACTCCCCACGATGCACTCCACCATGCACCTCTATCCCATCGACGGTGCCGCGCACCGTGTAGGGAGGAACGACACGGCGTTCAGCTACCGGGATGCCAATTGGGCGCAAGTGATTGTGGGTGTGGACCCCGATCCCGCCAACAAGGACAAAATCACGAGTTGGTGCAAAGACTACTTTGAAGCTTTGCATCCGTACTCGGCCGGCGGCGCCTACATCAACATGATGATGGACGAAGGCCAGGAGCGCGTGCAGGCTTCCTTCCGCGACAACTACGCGCGCTTGGTGACGATAAAGAAAAAATACGACCCGAAGAACTTCTTCCGGGTGAATCAGAATATTCGGCCAAGCTAGCAACCGTTCGGATGAGGAAAAAAGGCGGAGCGAGGGTGGCGTTCCGCACCGCGGTTGGTGGTAGAATCGCGGCCAATCGCTCGAGGCGGAGCGCAGTATGCGTTTTCTCGCTTGCGGGCAGCGGCGAAACAGTGTATTGGAGTGCGTCGGCCGGCGGCTAGGCGGCCGAAAACACGATGCCAACCACTCTTGCTCTGCTGGCGGGGCCGCACCTGGTGAAGCTTGCGCCGGTCGACCTGATCATCATCGTTTTCTATTTCGCCTTCGTCCTGGCGATCGGTTTCTACCTCAAGGGAAAAGCGAAGACGGGCGAGGACTTCTTCCTCGCGGGACGCGAGATGACCGCGTGGGTGGCGGGGCTCGCGTTCGTGTCGGCGAACCTTGGGTCGCTGGAGCTGATGGGCTGGGCGGGGTCCGCGTATCAATACGGAATCCTGGCAGCGCACTGGTATTGGATCGGCGCCATTCCCGCGATGGTGTTTTTGGGATTGGTGATGATGCCGTTCTACTACATCTCAAAGACGCACTCGGTGCCGGGATATCTGCAACTGAGGTACGGGCCGGAGGCGAGCGGTCTGAGCGCCATCACGTTCGCGCTGATGACGATTTTGATGTCGGGCGTGAACATGTACGCGATGGCCGTGGTGATGAAGGTCGTGCTCGGGTGGGACATCAACTTCAGCATCTGGGTGTCGTCGTTGACGGTGGGAATTTACGTGGCGGCGGGCGGGCTGTTTTCAGCGATCTTCAATGAAGTGCTGCAGTTCTTTTTGATTTGGTTTGGCGCGCTGCTGATTCCGATTCTGGGGATGATGGAAACGGGCGGATGGAACGGAATGCTGGCGCGCATCCATGCAAATTTCCCGGGGCAGGACTTCACGCACATGTGGGCGCCGACGGCTTCGGCGGCGGCCAATCCGATGGGCATCAACTGGGTGGGAATCGTGTTCGGGCTGGCGTGCGTGCAGTCGATGGGCTACTGGACGACGGATTTCCTGGTGGTGCAGCGGGTTCTGTCCGCGAAGGATATTCGGTCGGCGAAGATGGCGCCGATTCTGGGCTCGTTCTTCAAGATGGCGGTGCCGCTGATCGTGATTCTGCCGGGGTTGCTGGCGCTGGCCGTGCTGCCGATGCACTTGTATCCCGCGAGCGCTCTGCAGGCGGGGCAGCACAGCTACAACGAAGTGCTGCCGCTAATGTTGGCGCGGTACTGCGGGCCCGGATTGCTGGGATTGGGCATCACGGCGCTGGTGGCCGGGTTTATGGCGGGAATGGCGGGGAACGTGAGCGCGTTCGCGACGGTGTGGACGTACGACATCTACCGGCCGTTCCTGAAAAAGAATGCGACGGATCAGCACTACGTGACGATGGGCCGATGGTGCACGCTGATCGGGCTGTTCGTGAGCATCGGGACGGCGTATGTGGTGATGCAGTTCGCGAGCATCATGGATTACGTGCAGGCGCTCTTCGGGATGTTCATCGCGCCGCTTTTCGGAACTGTGCTGCTAGGCATGCTGTGGAAGCGCGTGACTCGCGCCGCGGGATTCTGGGGATTGCTGGCGGGCGTGGTGTCGTCGGCGAGCATGTTCATCTTGATGAAGGTGAATCCCGATCGGTGGGTGCACGTGTTCGCGCTGTCGCCGCTGGCGAAGGGGCTGGCGCAGGACATGTTCCAGGCCCTGTGGTCGTGCGTGACGTGCATCGTGGTGACGGTGCTGGTGACGCTGGTGACGACGCCGAGGCCGGATCAGGAGCTGAGGGGGCTGGTGTACTCGCTTACCGAAGTGCCGCATGAAGAGCATGCGAGCATCTTCCACCGGCCGGCATTCTGGGGCGCGATCGCGCTGGTGCTGCTGGCGGTGCTGCAGATTATTTTCTGGTGAGACTTTATGAGCGAACACCACATCATTCCGGTCTGGTTTTTCGTGGGATTCATGTTCCTGTTCTACGGGCTGCTCATTCTGGGCAGCGGGATTGCGGAGTGGCCGCATCCGCCGTCGACGGTGCTGTCTGAGCTGCACGCTCCGGTATGGTGGGGCGCGCTGATGACGGCGCTGGGCGCGTTCTACTGCTACCACTTCTGGCCGGGGCGCGGCGAGAAGTAGGCCGGCCGGCAGGCGACAGCGCGGCCGTCGAAGCGTCGAAGCGCGGTTCGTTCACCCGCAAGAATCCATTTCGAAAGAGCGGCGTTCGTGGAGTGGTGTGAGTAACGGCGTCATTTTTGGCCGAATTGACAGCGCCTCGGGATGGGGCGTAGCCTGCTTGGAGCCCTGAAAACGTTTTCGGAGACTTGGCTAAGTGCGACGCGCGGAGCGCAGCGAGGCCTTCTCACCGTGAGCATTGCGACACGATTTCGCGCTCGCAAACTTTGGGAAGACTGACGGGATCGGGGACCGCGCCCACGGAACCGGAGACCTGAGAGAACTTCCGGCGAGCGGCAACACGGTCTACTGGAAGTTCAATCGCGGCGGACAAGAGGGCTGGAAAACGCCGAAGGCATTGACAAAGTCGACAGGGCATCCTCAGAATGTCGCCAGATTCTGAAAGGAACGAGCGCACAGCAGCCGCCGCGGGAGCCGGGAATCGCGGGGCTTTTGGGCGCCTGGAGAGCTGAGCTGTCTCGCAGGATCGAGAGAAATATTTTGAGCATTCACGAAGTCGCCAAGCGCGCGAGGGTCTCCATCGCCACGGTCTCGCGCACCATCAACGGCATCCCGACAGTGACGCCGCAGCTTTCACGGCGCGTCTGGAAGGTGATCGAGGAGCTTGGCTATTACCCGAACACGCAGGCGCGCGCGCTGGTCTCCGGCCGAAGCCGGACCTTCGGCTTGATCGTGTCCGAAATCACGAATCCGTTTTTCCCGGAAATCGTGCAGGGCTTCGAGGATATGGCCGTGCAGCACAACTACGAGGTGCTGCTGACCTCGACGGTGCACGACCCGAAGCGCATGGCGCTTTCGGTGCGGCGCATGATCGAGCGGCGCGTGGAGGGCGTGGCGATCGTCACGTTCGGCATGGAAGAGGCGCTGGCCGATGATCTGAAATCGCGCAACGTGCCGCTGGTCTTCATCGACGTGGGCCCGCCGCTGCCGCGCATCAGCAACATCCGCATCGATTACCTGCACGGATTGCGCCAGGCGGTTCAGCATCTGGCTGCGCTGAGGCACGAGCGCATCGGATTTATTTCCGGGCCGCTCACGTTGAAATCCGCGGTGGCCAGGCAGCGGGCATTTTCGCAGTCGATGGAGGAGATCGGCCTCGAGATCGAACCGAGATATTTGATCGAAGGCAACCACACGATGGAGGGCGGAATCGCCGCGATGCGGAAGCTGCTGGCGCTGCCGAAGAGGCCGACGGCCGTGATTTGCTCGAACGACATGACGGCCATGGGCGCGATGCGCGAGAGCTACGATCAGGGAGTGCACATCCCGCGAGATTTGTCCGTGATTGGATTCGACGACATCCGGCTGGCGCAATTCGTGCTTCCGCCGCTCACGTCGGTGAAGATGTCGCAACTGGAGATCGCGAGGCTGGCATTCAACGCATTGATGAACGACGTGCAGCGGAAGACTCCTTCCCCCACGGGAAGCGAGTACACGCTGCGAACTACACTGGTGCTGCGCCACTCGACCGCGATGGCGCCGAAAGGATCGGGAAGATCGAGAACCGAACGCTGAGGAGATGCATGCGCGCGAAATGTGCGTACGCGTGTCCCGGATTTCTGATTGACAGGGGAAAGCGCGTCCAGTAGGTTCTACTGTTCAGGAAAACGTTTGCTCGGTTTGCGGAGCCCGACCACCCCATGCTCTTGCAACGATTGCGCGAAGAGGTTCTGGAGGCGAATCTCGAACTCGTTCGCAAGGGCCTCGTCCTGTATACCTTCGGCAACGCGAGCGGAATCGCGCGCGAGCAGGGCCTGGTGGCCATCAAGCCCAGCGGCGTCCCGTATGAAAAACTTCGGCCCGGGGACATGGTGATCACACATCTAGACGGGAACATCGTCGATGGGAACTTGCGGCCCTCCTCGGACTTGCCCACTCACCTTTTGCTCTATCGCAATTTCCCGGAGATCGGCGGAGTGGCGCACACGCACTCCGAATACGCCACTTCCTGGGCGCAGGCAGGGCGGCCGATTCCGTGCCTGGGGACCACTCACGCAGATTATTTTCATGGTCCAGTGCCGGTGACGGACAGCCTGACGCCGAGCGAGATCGATTCGGAGTACGAGAAGAATACCGGCGTGGCGATTTGCCGCGCGTTCGAACATATCGACCCGTCAAGCATTCCGGCCGTGCTCGTGCGCGGGCACGGTCCGTTTGCGTGGGGGCCGGATGTGGCAACGGCGGCGCACAACGCCGTAATTCTGGAAGCGGTTGCGAGGATGGCCTACTTCACGTTCGCACTCACCAACGACGCTGAGCCCCTCGCGCAGGCTCTGCACGACAAGCATTTCCTTCGCAAACATGGCGCGAAGGCGTATTACGGGCAAACTGCCGGAAAGAAGTGAGCGGCTTCAGACGCAAATTGCCAGAACCTGGGGCGATGAATGGGAAACCATAACAAGAAAATGACGATGGGCCTGATCGTAGGCAACCGCGGATTCTTTCCGGGGCACCTGGCGGAAACAGGGCGCACGGAGATGATCCAGACGCTGCAGCAAAGCGGCATGGACGTGGTGGCCCTGGAGCTTTCGCAGAGCAAGTATGGCGCGGTGGAAACGTACGAAGAGGCGAAGCGGTGTGCGGCGCTCTTCCGCCAGAACGCCGAGCGAATCGACGGCGTGATCGTGACGCTGCCGAATTTCGGCGACGAGCGCGCGATCGCGGACACGCTGCGGCTCGCGGGGCTGCGCGTGCCCGTTCTGGTGCAGGCCACGCCGGATACGCCCTCGAAGATGACCATCTCGCACCGGCGCGACAGTTTCTGCGGAAAAATGTCGGCGTGCAACAACCTGAGGCAGTACGGGATTCCGTACTCACTGACGACCTCGCACACCGTCTCGCCGAGCTCGGAGGAATTCAAGAAGGACCTGGCATCGTTCGCGGCGACGTGCCGCATCGTCAAAGGGCTGCGAAATCTGCGGATCGGGAGCATCGGCGCGAGGCCGACGGCATTCAACACGGTGCGCTACAGCGAAAAGATCCTGGAGTCGCAGGGAATTTCCGTCGAGACGCTTGACCTTTCGGAAGTGCTGGGGCGAATCGGACGGATGAAAGATACAGACGCTGCCGCGCAGGCGAAGTTGAGCGCCATTCAAAAGTATGTGACGACCGCCGACGTGCCGCAGCCGGCACTGATAAAGATGGCCAAGCTCGGCGCGGTGATCGACGAGTGGATGCAGCAGACTCAGGTGACCATCAGCGCCGTGCAGTGCTGGACTTCGCTCGAAGAAAACCTTGGCGTGGTTCCGTGCACGGTGATGAGCATGATGAGCGACGATTTGATGTCGAGCGCGTGCGAGGTGGACATTTGCGGCGTGCTGGGAATGCACATTCTGCGGCTGGCGTCGGAGACGCCCAGCGCGCTGCTCGATTGGAATAACAATTACGGCGACAATCCAGACAAGGCCGTCTGCTTCCACTGCAGCAACCTGCCGAAGCATTTCTTCAAGAACACGCGGATGGATTTTCAGGCGATTATCGCCGGCACGGTCGGCAAGGAAAACACCTTCGGCACGTGCGTCGGCCAGGTGAAGGCGGGCGCGATGACGTTCGCGCGCGTTTCGACCGACGATACGGCCGGGCACGTGCGCGGCTACGTGGGCAGCGGGCGGTTCACGGATGATCCGCTCGAAACTTTCGGCGGCGCGGGCGTGGTGGAAATCCCGCACATGCAGAAGCTGCTGCACTACATCTGCGCGAACGGGTTCGAGCATCATGTGGCGGCGAATTTCTCGACGGTGGCGGGCGCGGTGCACGAGGCCACTACGCGGTACCTCGGCTGGGAAATGCACTGGCACGACCGGCACTGCTAGTTCGAGGCGGCAGTTCTAAGCAGCAATTCGGTTGATTCGGAGCGCCATCCTTCATGTCCATCGTTGCGGGCGTCGATTTCGGAACTCTCAGCGTGCGCGTGTCAATTGTGGACAGCGCGCGCGGGATGCTTGGTTCCGCGATCGCGGAATATCCGTTGCATCGCAAGCGCGAAGATCCGGAATACGCCACGCAATCGCATGAGGACCACATGCGTGCGCTCGCGGCGGCCACGCGCGAGGCTGTGAAGCAAGCCGGGATCAAGGGTGAGCAGGTAGAAGCGATAGCACTCGACACAACGGGCTCGTCGGTGATTCCCGTGGGCGCGGGAATGGCGCCGCTCGACGAGTATTACCTCTGGTGCGACCACCGCGCGAAGTCCGAAGCCGCGGAAATCACGGAGCTGGCGCATCGTGAAAAACTCGAAGCGATCGAGTGGTGCGGCGGCGTTTATTCCTCGGAGTGGGGATGGGCGAAGCTGCTCCACTGGCTGCGCCACAATCCCGCGAAGCGCGCGCAGTTCGCGAGTGCGTTTGAGCATTGCGACATGGTGGCGGCCACTCTGTGCGGCATCACGGACCCCGCGAAGGCAAAGCGCAGCGTCTGCGCGATGGGCCACAAGTGGATGTGGCATCCGGACCTCGGCGGCCTGCCTCCCGAGAAATTCCTGACGAAAGTGGATACGCTCCTCGCAGGCGTTCGCGAAAAGATGCAGGGGACGTATGAGACATCCGACAAGATTGCGGGCACGCTCGCGCCGTTCTGGGCTGAAAAGCTCGGTCTGCGCGCCGGCATTCCGATTCCGGTTGGCGCATTCGACGCACACTGGGACGCGATTGGCGCGGGCACGCAGGAAAAAGACATCGCGAACGTGGTCGGCACGTCCACCTGCATCATCGGCATTTCAAAGCAGGCGCAACTGGTGCCGGGCGTTTGCGGAGTGGTGAAGGGAAGCGTGCATCCGAAGTTCACGGGAATCGAAGCGGGGCTTTCGGCGACGGGCGACATCTTCAACGCGATCGCCACGCGCGCGGGCACGACGGTTGCCGAGCTGAGCGCGGGCCTGGAAGACTATCGCGCGGGACAAACCGGCTTGCTGCGTATGACGTGGGACAACGGCGACCGCACGGTGCTGGTGAACGCGAACCTGCGAGGCATCACGCTGGGCTGGAATCTGCAGCATACGGCGAAGGACGAATTGTTCGCGGCAATCGAAGGCACGGCGTTTCACACACGCGTGATTCTCGATCGCATGGCGGAGCACGGCACGAACATCGAGCGCGTGATCAATACAGGCGGGATTCCGCAGACGAACACGGTCCTGAATCAGATTTACGCGAACGTTCTCGGCCGGCCGGTGCTGGTGCCGAGCCGCAAGGTCACGAGCCTCGGCTCCGCTATTTTCGCGTTTCTCGCGGCAGGCACGTTCCGCACGATCGAAGAGGCGCAGAAACAGATTTGCCCGCCGCACACGGTATACAAGCCGGAGCCCGGCGCGCAGAAGGTGTACGACCAGCTGTATCCGCTCTACAAGCGGCTGTACTTCGATTTTGGCAAGCCGGCGCAGACGGCGTTTGGCGACGTGCTTCCGCGGTTGATCGAAATTTCGCAGAGCCAGATGTCCGCGGGCGCTGCGGCGGAAGAGTCAACGTCGCAATCCGCAAAAGTCTCATAATTCCTGCACCCGCGTTCCGCGCGGAACATCCATTACAATATGTCGATGCCTACAATTTCAGTGACTCAGATTGCGTGCGCCGCGCTGCTGTTCGATATGGACGGCGTGCTGATCGATTCGACGCCCGCGGTGGAGCGCGTGTGGCGAGGATGGGCAATCGAGCACGGATTCGATCCCGTGGAAGTGACGCGCGCGGCGCATGGGCGGCCGAGCTTGACGACCGTGCGGGAATATCTGAAGGGCGGCGACCCGCTCGCAGAGAATCGGGAAATCGAGCGGCGCGAAATCGAAGATACGGAAGGAATCGTCGCGCTGCCCGGCGCGATGGAATTGCTGACGTCGCTGCCGCAAGGGCGCTGGGCGATCGTCACGTCGTGCACGCGGCCGCTCGCTGAAGTGCGCCTGCGCGCCGCGGGATTGCCGAGGCCGGGCATAGTGATCACGTCGAGCGACGTGAAGAATGGGAAGCCCGCGCCGGAGCCGTACCTGAAGGCTGCTGAAGCGCTCGGATTCGCCGCGCGCGATTGCATCGTGGTGGAAGATGCGCCGGCCGGCGTGCAAGCGGGAAAGGCGGCAGGCGCGCGTGTGATTGGTCTATCGACCATCACCGACGATGCCGACCTGCGGGAGCACGGCGCCGACTGGACGGTGAAGAATTGTGCCGCCGTTTCGATAGCGACGCCGCCAGTGAAGGACGGAAAGCTGCTACTGGATTTGCGATTGGCTTCGGCTGCGGCGCCCGCGGTGCGCGGCGGAAGCGACAGAAAATTCTGAACCGGGGGCGCGGCATCACGGCAGGATGCAGCGCGTGAGTGGCTACGCTTTCGCGCGATGGAACGTTTCCTTTAGCGCGGGATACAGGCCGCGATACTCCGCGTAGCGGCGGTCCATGGTTGCCACGCGCCTTGGGTCGGCGTCAATGCGCTCGGCCACGCGCACAGCCGCGTCGCAAGCGCTTTCGACAGACGGCCACGCGCCGACGCCCACTCCCGCAAGCAATCCCGCGCCATACGCCGCACCCTCTTCCGCTTCCAGCACTTCGACGGGCATTCCGTATACGTCCGCCTGAATCTGGCGCCACAGCGGCGAGCGCGCGCCGCCCCCACCGACACGCATCGATTGCACCGGGAGCTGCAGCTCCTTGAAGATGGTCAGCGTGTCGCGCAGGCTGAAAGCCACGCCTTCGAGAATCGCGCGCACGATGTGACCGCGCGTGTGCTGTGCCGTCAGGCCGACGAGCGCGCCGCGCGCGTCGGGATCGAGATGCGGCGTGCGCTCGCCCATCAGGTAGGGCAGCCAGAGCAGGCCGTCCGCACCCGCGCTAGTTTTCGCGGCTTCCGCCGTCAGCTGACTGTACGAAACGGTCTGCGCGCCATCACCCGTGCGGCAGAGTTCATCGCGAAACCATCGCAGCGAATATCCGGCGGCCTGCGTCACACCCATCACGTGCCAGCGCCCCGGCACAGCGTGGCAAAATGTGTGGATGCGGCCCTTCGGGTCGAGCGTCGGGGCGCTGGTCGCCGCGAAAACCACTCCGGAAGTACCAATCGTCGCGCTCACGGCTCCCGGCCGCACGATTCCGATTCCCACCGCGCCCGCTGCCTGATCGCCCGCGCCGGCCACCACGGGAGTTCCTTCGCGCAAGCCCGTCGCGCGCGCGCCCTCGGCTGAAATGCCGCCCGTGATTTCCGGCGATTCGAAAACGCGCGGCAATTGCTCCGCGCGAATCCCGGACGCCTCCATCATCTCCTTCGACCAGCGCCGCCGCACCACGTCGAAGAGCAGCGTGCCCGAAGCGTCGGCCACGTCGCAGGCGCGCTCGCCGGTCAGCCGGAAGCGCGCGTAGTCCTTCGGCAACAGAATCGTTTCCGTGCGCGACCACACCTGAGGCTCGTGCTGCTGCACCCACCAGATTTTCGTCAGCGTGAAATTCGTCAGGGCGGGATTCGCGGTGAGCTCGATCAAGCGCTGCGCGCCGATTTTTGCCGTGATCGCGCGGCCTTGCTCTTCCGTGCGCTGGTCGCACCAGATGAGCGCGGGCCGCAGCACTTCGCCGGCGCTATCGAGCAGCACCATACCGTGCATCTGGCCAGTCAATCCGATTCCCGCGATTTCGTCGGCGCGCGTGCCCGTCTGCGCCAGGCATTCTTTCACCGCCGCGCACGTGGCGCGCCACCAGTCGCGCGGGTCCTGTTCGGCCCAGCCGATTTGCGGAGCCGAAATTGCGGCGTGCTCGCTGGTGGCTGATCCCGCGACGCGCCCGGCGCCGTCGAGCAACACGGCGCGCGTTCCGCCCGTGCCCACGTCAATTCCCAGAAGCTTCGTCATGCGGGAAATTATCTCATCCATGTAAAGAGGAAGCGGCCCTTCGAAGGCGGGTTCGCGACGGCGCTGCGTTCGCGGGCGGCAGGCTCGAGATTGAAGGAACGAGCGACGGGTGCGTCGTTTGCCTGCTACGCTCGCAATTTGCTAGGCTTCTAAAGCTTCCTCATGCGGAGAGGTGTCCGAGCGGTTTAAGGAGCACGCTTGGAAAGCGTGTGTAGGAGAAATCCTACCGTGGGTTCGAATCCCACCCTCTCCGCCATTCTCTTGAAGGCGCATCGGATCCATCGAACTGCACGCCGTCTCGGGCTTAGCGCGCGCCGGCCGTGACGGCTTTGCGCACGTGCCGCGCGCTTTCCACCTGCTCGAGGCCTTCGAGCAAATCCTCCACGAGATCGTCGGCGTTCTCACAGCCGGGCGACAGCCGCAGCAGCGTGTCCGAAAGACCCAGCTCCGCGCGCGCGTCCGCGGGAATGGACGCGTGCGTCATCGTCGCGGGATGGCAGACCAGCGCCTTCACTCCGCCCAGGCTTTCGCCCAGCGTGAAGTAGCGCCGCGACGACGCGAACGACACCACTTCATCGATCGTTCCATCCAGCTCGAACGACACCATGCCGCCGAATCCGCTCATTTGCCGCCGCGCGATTTCGTGGCCGGGATGATCCGGCAGGCCGGGGAAGTAGACGCGGCGCACAAGCGGCTGCCCATGCAACGCGTTCGCAATCGCGGACGCATTCTGTGCGTGCCGCTCCATGCGCAGCTCCATCGTCTTCAGGCCGCGCAGCGCCAGCCAACAATCAAACGGCGACGGCACGCCGCCCGTCGCGTTCTGCAGAAATTTGATCGGCTCGAAGACCACCGGATCCTTCGCCAGCGCCGCGCCCTGAATCGTATCCGAGTGGCCCGCGAGATACTTCGTCACGCTGTGGACCACAATGTCCGCGCCCAGCTCGAACGGCTGCTGGAAATACGGCGTAGCGAAAGTGTTGTCGACCACCACCAGCGCGCCGCGCTCGTGCGCCAATTCGGAAATTGCCGCGATGTCGCTGATCAGCAGCCGCGGATTCGTTGGGCTCTCGAGCCACACAAGGCGCGTCCGCGACGAAATCGCCGCATCCAGCGCCGCCGGGTCCGACGTATCGATCTGCCGGATGACGACGCCAATCGGACGGTACACCTTGTTCAGAATCCGGTACGTGCCGCCGTAGACGTCGAGCGGAATCACAATCTCATCGCCCGGCCGCAGGTACCCCTGCAGGACGGCGTTCTCCGCCGCCAGCCCCGACGAGAACGAGGCGGCATGGTTCACGCCTTCGAGCTCCGCCAGCACCGCTTCCAGGCGCTGCCGCGTAGGGTTATTCGTGCGCGAGTAGGAAAATCCCTTGTCGTGACCCGGCGCCTCCTGTTCGTACGTGGTCGTCTGGAAAATCGGCGCAATCAGCGATCCCGTCTCCGGCTCCGACGGTTGGCCCGCATGGATCGTCTTGGTGGCGAACTTCATTTTCGTGCTCCTTTCGCTCTCTCTCATCTCGTCTTCTGATCCCATTTGAGTCATGGTCCGTTGCTCGAAATCCGTTCCCTGAAACCCCTCCTCGAATCCCTACGGCGCGACGGCCAGGCTCGAAACCGAGTCGGCCCAGGTGCTGCCGGGTACTGTGCTGGCGATGCGGCTTACGTTCGCCTTTTCGTTGAGACTGCGAATCAGCAGCGGCAGGTTGTAGCGCGCGGCCGCCTCGATGGCCTTGCGCTGCACCAGGTCGCAGCCCTCTTCCGCCAGTTCGAGCGCGTGCTCGAAAGTGAGGAAGGGAACTGGCAGCGCATTCTGGTTGCGGTGCGGGTCGGCGGTGAAATATCCGGCGACGTCCTTGATCAGCTCGCAGCGCGTGGCGCGCAGGCCCACCGCCAGTAGCACTGCGGTCAGGTCCGACCCGCCGCGGCCAAGCGAAACGACCGCATGAAGCCCATTCGTCGCAAAAAATCCAGGCACCACGGCCACGCTGTGATTCGCCAGCACGGACGCGAGCCGGTTCGCGTCGAGCCGCACGCTCCCCGCCGACGTGTCGCGCCCTTCTCCGGGCAGGATGAGTCCCGCTTCGTGAATATTCAGTCCCGTCGCGTGTACGCCGAGCGCCTGCAAATGAAGCGTCAGCAGCGCCACGGAGCGAAGTTCGCCCGTCGACCACAGCAAGTCGAGCGCCGCTGCCCGCGGCGTTGGCGTAATTTTCGCCGCCAGTTCCTCGAGCGCGTCGGTGGTGCCTTCCTGCGCGGAAACCACCACAACCAGCCGTTCATCGGGCGATGTGCGATGGCGGCTACAGACAAACGCCGCGGCTCGCCGGTACGCGCGCGGGCTCGTCAGAATCGAGCCGCCAATCTTTATCACGGCAACAGATTCATTCAGGGGAGCGTCTTCATTCAGGGGAACGTGTTCCACTACTTCGGGCATGCCTTCCTCCCAAGTTGAAAATAAGCGTCGACGCCGCGCATCGGGAGTTCCGCATGTGGCGGTACTTCCCCATAGCGCAACGTAGCGCTGTGGACGTATACGCAAGCCGCAGTCGCGGTTCGCGAATCGTCTGAACTTCAGTTTGGGAGCTGAATCTTCAATGATCCCGGTTGGGACCAGTTGAGGATCTTATCTCTCCCCACTGGGCAGGACTTAGCACCTTGGCGATTGCACCAGGTTGCTGTGGCGTCGTCGGGCCTGTACCCTCGGCCACTCTGGATAAGCGCTGCCGGTTAAAGCAGCACCCGAAGATTAGCAAAACCGCGCGTGATGTCAAGCAGCGAGTTGCCGGTTTCGTGCCCTCACGCGAAACTCCGGCCCCGCTCCCGGGTTCTTCTTTTGAAGCATCCCGCGCCGAAGCGCGGTCATCTGTAGCTTTCTGGGTGTGATTTCCGCGAATCTTTAAATAGGAAATCAGTAGACACACGGAGGCGTAGTCGTTCAAATTAGAACAGGCAGGCAGGTGCATTTTCTGAGGGGGAAATAGGCGATGAAACGGGTAGTGTTTTTGGCTGCCGTATTCCTGCTGTTCTCGTTCAACACCCACGCCCAGGACAATTCCCAAACTTCTCCGCTCTTCTCGTCGCCGTTCGGCAACGCAGCGAGTCAGACCGAACCGCAGACGACCTTTTCCTTATCTTCGATATCGACGCCGCTCACGCTGACGCCTTCGCTCCACGCGGCGCAACCGGCTCAGCCCAGTTCCGCGGCGACCAGTCAGCCGGCCGACCCGCCGCAGGTCGTCTACGGCGTAAAGCCGGAATATGACTTTCAGGCCTATATCGGCTATACGTTCGTCCGGTTCTATGAAGTGCCCGGCACGGCCATCAACCTGAACGGCTTCAATTATTCGATCGTCTTTTACCCGGATTACTTCAAGGGGTGGATCGGCGCTGACGGAGAATTCGTGGCCGCTTTCGGTTCGCAGTTCAACGAGAATGCAAGGTTCCTGATGGGAATGGGCGGTGCGCGGTTTCGCTGGGCGCTTCCGCGGAACGCAGAGGTATGGGCCCACGCACTGGTCGGCGGAGCCCACTACACGCCTCAGACTCCGTACGGGAGCCAGTCAACACTCGGATACGAATTCGGCGGAGGCGTCGACATCAACACCCGGAATTCGCGATTCGCGTACCGCGTGAGCGCCGACGCGGAAGGCACGGACTACTTCGGTACTTACCAGTTCAGCCCGAAGGTCGCGGTCGGCATCGTCTACAAGTTCTAGACTGTAAGTTCCGAAACCGAGACGTTCCACATTCCGGCTTGGCGCCGAAAGCAATTGCGGCCTTCGGTCCGTGCGCCGCTCCTACAGCTTGTACCCAATCTTCCTGACGAACTCCCGCCGGTGACGGGTTTCCCCAGGGCCTTCCACTCCCTTCGGCGACGAGCCATCGACCACGCCCAGAACCGCGCGGCCCTGCTCCGTTTGGGCCACCACAACCTCCACCGGGTTCGCCGTCGCGCAGAAGATCGAACAAACCTCGAAACAGTCGCGCACGCGGCTCAGCAGATTGATGGGGTACGCGTCGCGAACCACGAGTACGAACGCGTGTCCCGCGCCCACCGCTTTCGCGTTCGCGATCGCTGCGTTGCGCAGCTCATCATCGTTCGACTCCACGCGAATCAGGCACGGGCCCGACGCTTCGCAGAACGCGATGCCGAACTTCGCGCCGGGTACGGTGTTTACAACCGTTTCGTACAGGTCTTCCGCAGTTTTTATAAAGTGTGCATGTCCCAGGATCAGGTTGGCTCCTTCGGGAATCTCCAGCCGGACAGACGTGAGTTCCATGTTTATCCCTCAATCGGTAAAAAGTTCCCACATTTGGAAGAGCGGCGGGAAAGGCGCCCGGCCAGTTTGCGGGAAACCCAATATTAACGGCACTTTCCGAGGATGCAAAGGAGTGCCACATTGGAATTTCGCGTGCTTAGCTAAATCGTATTGCCGAGTTCCGCATCTAACCTGTAGTGGCAAGGTGGACTTGGCGGCCATAGAAGGCAGACGGAAGGTAGAAGGCAGAGAGAGATGTTGATCAAGACAGTGCAGCAAGCCAAGCGCGCGATGAAGATCCTCCTGGGATTCACTCTGCTCGCGCTCGGCGTCATCATGATCGTCACTCCGGGACCCGGCTGGCTCGTGATTCTCCTCGGACTCGGTATTCTCGCCGCGGAGTTCGTTTGGGCGCGGCACCTTCTCGATAAGGTCCGCGAACAGGCAGACCGGCTGCGCCAGGCAGTGTTTGTCCGGCCGCCGGCCAACCACGCTTAGTCCCCTTCCTTCCGGGCGATTCGTCCGGCCCTCCTGATTTTCTTTCTTTCCGAACGCTCGTAACTTGTGGTCTCATGCCTCTGAATCTCGCGCGTTCGCATTCGACGGAGGCCGTCCGTGTCCGACCAAGCTGCAACCCGCTGGGCCAAGAAATGGGCTCTCATTACTGGAGCCAGCGCGGGAATCGGCTGGGAGCTTGCCAGGCAGTTGGCCGCTGGCGGGGCGAATCTGGTTCTCACCGCCCGCCGCGCTGACCGCCTCCAGAAGCTCGCCGCGGACCTGGCCTCCAAACACGGAATTCAGACGGAAGTCTTCACCGCAGACCTCACCCAGCCTGAAGCACCCGGCGAGATTCTGGCGTTCACCCACCAAAAGGGACTCGAAATCGAGCTGCTGGTGAACAACGCCGGATTTGGGGCGTTCGGCTTCATCCACGAAATCCCCGAACAGGTGCTCATGGACATGATTCAGGTGAACTGCGCGGCGGTGGTCCGTATGACTCGGCTCTTTGCGCCGGAGATGGTCGCCCGAAAGCACGGCGACATCCTGATCGTGGCTTCCACGGCGGCATTTCAGGCCGTACCCTTCAATTCGGCCTACGCGGCCACGAAGGCTTTCGACCTGCTCTTCGCCGAGGGCATTTCCGAGGAGCTTCGGCCGTTCGGTGTTCGTGTCTGTGCTTTGTGCCCCGGACCCACGACCACCGAGTTTCAGCAGGTGGCCCACCAGCCGGGCCGGGCATTCAAGGTGGCCGAGACCGCGGACAAAGTCGCCCGCGTCGGCCTGGAAGGCCTGGCGAAAGGGAAGAGCTATGTGATTTCGGGTCGTATGAACCGGCTCATGATGGAGGCCGAGCGCCTGGCGCCGCGCCGCTTCGTCGCCAAGATGGCCGCCCGCATGATGCGCCCCGACGAGACATAATCGACACACGCCATGTTCGAACGATTCACCGAGAAGGCCCGGCGCGTGATTTTCTTTGCTCGCTACGAGGCTAGCCAGTACGGCAGTCCGTACATCGAAACCGAGCATTTGCTCCTGGGCCTGCTGCGGGAAGACCCCCGGCTTGCGAGCCACGTTCTGCCTTCCGACGTGTTCCTCCAGTCGATTCGAGACGACGTCGAGGCATCCATCGAGGTTCGCGAGCGGATTTCGACATCGGTTGAAGTGCCGCTTACGGCTGAGTGCAAGCGGATCCTGAACTTCGCTTTCGAGGAAGCGAACCGGCTGGAGCACAAACACATCGATACCTGTCACCTTCTCCTCGGCATTCTCAAGGAAGAGAACTGTTTCGCCGCGTCTCTTCTCGCAAAGCATGGCGTCAACCTGAAGGACTTGCGCCCAAGAGTAGCGTCTACCAAGCCGTCGGAATATTCGCAGCGAGTTCGCCAGCCCGGTGAAGTTCCCATTGGTGCCACACTCGAACTGTTCACCAAAGCCTGGGGCGTGGGTGACGAAAAGAAGCTCGCCGCGCTTTTTGGGGACCGAGGCCAGCTTTGGGATGTCCGCGGCAAGCAGTGGACCACCCCGGCTCAAATCGAAAAGGGATTGGCTGCCCATTTCGAGTCTATGCCGCCGACAGGCCCGGCTCCCGAAGTCACTAACGTGAAATTCATCACGGGCGACGTATCCTTCGCCACCCTGATGTGGGAGCCTCCGCCCAAGGGTGAATCTCGCCCGCGAGCAGTTCGAATCTTTCTGGTCTTCCGGGACACTCGGTCACGATGGGTGATTGAATCTGCCGAACTTGCGATGCTCGAGCCCGGTTAGGCGAAACGCCCGGTGCGACGGACGATACCTCGCAGGCCCAGTGGCATCTAAGGCACCGGAGGACTGAGCACCAGCCGATGGGATGCCGCTTCTGCTATTATGGCCTTGCTGCACCCCCTTCCTGAAATATCAGTCCGATATACGCGCGCCAGGCCCCCTTCCGGCTTGTCGCGAGCAACGAAAAGCATCGGGCAGCGAACCTGCGCCTGAACGCGGCGTGGACGCCGCTTCGCCCGCAAACGGGAGGAACCTGTGCAACGACGTGCGCTTCTCGTCGACGACGAGCCGGAAGTCTGTGAGTTCATTCAAGGCATCCTGAATTCCAGCGGGATGGATGTCCTGAGCTCGACGGCCAGTTCGGATGCCGTGCCGCATCTCCAGAAAGAGAAGTTTTCGGTGATTCTGCTGGACTTCCGCATGCCCGCGCCGGATGGCCTTGAGTTGGCGCGGCAGGTGCGCTCCGGCGGAATCAACCAGATGACGCCCATCATCCTGGTGAGCGACGACCAGTCGACTTCGGCGGTGTCGAAGGGCTTTCAGGTGGGAGCCAGCTTTTTCCTCTACAAGCCGATCGACAAGGCACGGCTGCTGAAGCTGGTGAGCGCGATTCAGGGCTCGATCGAGCAGGAGAGGCGCCGGTTCCAGCGGATTTCGCTCCACTCCAGGGTCAAGCTTACCTTTGACAACGGCGAATTGGTCGGCGAAACCGAAGATGTGAGCCTGGGCGGGATGCTGGTGAAGGCTCCGAAGACCATTCCGATGGGCTCGCCGGTGCGGGTAAGCCTCTACATCGCGCCGGACGGGCGGCCGGTCGAGGGCTTCGGCTCCATCATGCGGGTGATGAGCGAAAACCGGATGGGAGTGCAACTGAGCCACATGACGGTGGCCGACAGCGGCCGGCTGCAAGATTTCCTGCTGCCGCTGATTCCGCCGGAGGCCGCGGTCCGCGATGTGTATGTCCGGCACTAGGAGGACATCCGGCAGCACTGTTGGGGTACCGGTACCACGTCGTTAGGCCTTCGCCACGGCGAAACCCACTAGGGGTTGACACTTTCTCAGGCTGATTGCTAGGTTGAAGGTCCCCTTCCCATCTTAATCTCAAGAGCGCCGCCAGGAGCCCCCTTCCAGGCGCGAGGGGACTGCTATGAAGCCATCCGATCGCCGCTTCACCAGCCGCGTGAGCGTTCGTGTGCCCGTGCGGATTCAAGTTCGCAAGTCCACCCTCCCGCCCGAGGAACGAGAGTCCGTAAATCTCTCGGAGAAGGGCATTTACTTCGTAACGGATATGCCGCTCAGTCCGGGAGCCGCGCTCGAACTCTTCTTCACGATGCCTCCGGAAATTACTGGCAGGGCGGCACCCACTGAGTGGAAGTGCATGGGGCATGTAGTCCATGCGGAACTGATCGGCGGAATGGCACAGCGGATCGGTGTCGGCGTGATGTTCGATTATTACGAGGAAATAGGAAGCACGGCTAAGAGCCCGCGCGTGCGGCAGTTAGCGGCTTCCTGACGGCCGCTGGGCAAGAATGGCAACCGCGCCCGCGAGAGCACGGCCGGAGCGCGTCCCCGCTCGAGGATGCGCCAGACGCGCGCCACGGGAGTGCCGACCCAGCCCGTCCGCAGACGACCGAATTTTTTTCATCTTTTTTCAGTTCCTGATCACAAATCGCGATTTCGTAACTCCAATTCTTCCTTTGCCTTGCAGACTTGAATCACACGTGTCAAGTTGCCACGCATGATAAAATAGCGTCAGTAGGAAGATGAGAGACTAGAGGCCACAAATCGGATGCTCCGGCGACCTTCCCATCCCAACCGCCGGGCACTCCCAGTTCAATTTCTAATCTATACACTGAAGATTAGAAATCGCCGCAAGCCTCGCAGAATCAGCCACTTACATTTTTCTAATCTATACAAATCCGGGGCCTTTTCTGGCGCTTATTTGCGTACGTCTGAACCTGCCGGCTGCGGGCTTCGCCTATCGATTCGATTTTGCGTTTGCCGCTGGTTCCGCAGCGCGGAAGAGAAGGTCGAACCAGGGCTGCCAAGTCTTGCCGTCGTCCAGAGAGGTAGCGGCGGTTTCGCGCACGCCGCCGTCCTCGGCTTTCCAGATCCCCCGGACGATCCGGTGCTTGTGGTCGGCGGTCAGGTCGGAGCCTTGAAGAACCATCTGGCCGGACTCGAACTTGCCTTCGATGGTCAGCAGACGGCCGTGGTTCGTGACCCAGGTCTGGTGCCAGACACCCCGGGTCGAGTCGAAAATCGTGAAGCTTTCGCCACGAGCGCCACTCGGATCCTGATACTGCTCATGCAGGACGCAACCGCCGAGGATGGAATCCACGCGAACGTGGGCGCTGACGATCTTGGGAGCGGCCACGTCGAAGACATCCCAGTTGCCAATCCAAAAATCGAACTGTCGATAGTCCGGAGCGGAGCAATACCCTGTCGACGAGGGAGCGGGAGCCTGCACGCGAGAAACGAGGCTAACCGGGAAAAGCGAAATGGCCAGAGCGATCAGCGCGATTTTCCAAGCGGCGCAAGTCATGGCGGTTTTCTCCCTGGAACTGAGCCGGGACACTTAGGACCGGCTCCGCCTCGATTCTTCACATGTCCGGAGGAAAATCAAAGACAAAGCGCTGGCGAGACGAAGTGCCGGCGTCTATCGAGCCGCAGTCGGGGATTAGGAAACCCGCCGGAGGAGCTTCTTCGGCGCGACGGCAAGGCCGGCGAAGCCCGCAGCAAGCAGCAGGAGGCTGGAAGGCTCGGGAGCGGTTGTGCCTCCGCTACCGCCGTTGCCCCCGTTTCCGCCATTTCCACCACCGGGCGTTTCGCCAAGGCCCATGAGCTCCAGCAGGAGTTCGTTGTTCTGGAGGACTTCCTCCCAAACGAGGCCATCGGAGGAGCCGGCCAGATCGAAGTTGAGCTGGGAAGCGTCCGAAATGTTGTTGATTGTGCCATTCAGGACGTCATAGGTCTCGCAGACACCGGTGATGTACTGGCAGGTAGCAAAGGGATCGAAACCCTCGCCGAAGGCGGCGTCGATGGTGCTGCCCGGCGTCAGAATCGCGTAGCCGTTGACGTCGAGTTGGCTGTAGTCGCCAGCCAGGTCGTCCGTCAAAATGAGCGACAACGCAGCACCGGCTTCCTGGAAGTAGTTTCCGTTGATCGTCAGGGTGCCGGGAGTGAAGGTTTGGGTGTTCCCCGGCGCGACGACCCAAGAGTTGTCCACGTCGCCGCTCAATCCCTGGATGGTGATGGTTCCGCTGCCGCTGAGCACGCTGCCGTAGCCGACGGTGACTTGTTCGGCCACGACGTTCACGGAATTGAGACGAAGGTTGCCGCCGTTGACGGCCTGGAGGGTGCTGAGGTCGTTGGGGTTCGTGACGTTGCCACCGAGCACGAGCGTGCCGTTGCTAGCGATGATGGCGCCGTTGTTCGCGACGGCGACGTTGATGCTGCCATTGCCCTGAATCGTGCCGTTGTTGACGAGAGTCGGGAGTATCAAAACCGAAATGGTCCCGCCGGTTTCCACTGTGTTGATGCCGTTCAGGGTGGCACCTGCGCCACCGCCGCTATCGAGGAAGATCGTGGAGTTGTTAGTGACGGTGCCTTTGATGCCGAGCGTGGAGCCGTCGGTGATGGTGACGGCGGTCGGAGCGCCGAGTCCGGAAGCAATCGGGTCCGGATTAATGGTCACGTTGTTGAGGGTGGCGTTGTCCTCCGCCGACAACATCGAGCCATAAGCGGATTGCGAGGGTACGTAGAATTCAGCCGTCATCTGCCCTCCGGTCACTTGACCGTGAAGGTCGAGAGTCGCGCCGAGGGTCATGATGATGTTGCCCGCAGTGTTGTTGACATTCGTGAGCGAAAGCGTTCCGACAGCGGTGTTTACTATGTCAAAACCGCCGCCGCCAGTCTGGGCTCCCGCAAGGATCGTCCCGTTGTTGGTGATGTCCGGTGCGATCGAGCCAATCCCGGAAAGGTAGTTATTGTTGATCAGCGTTCCGGTGCCGGTGATCGTGACACCGGACCCTCCGGAGCCAAGAGTGAGTCCTCCACCGGCTCCAGCGACAATCGTATTCGTTCCATCCATCTCGACAGAAGATCCGTCGGTAAGAGCGACGCCAACGAACCCCCCGCCAAATCCTCCACTGTCGCTGCCGATCGCGATTCCGTTGAAGACAGTGCCGTTCATTGCTGTGACCTGGCCGCCGACCGCGCCGCCGACAATCGAAGCGCCGTTGAGGGAAAGCGAGACGTTCGCGATCGTGTTGACATTAGTGAACGTTCCACCATCAACGGTGACCGCGCCGCTGACAGTCCCGTTTGTTACGCTGGAGTTGTTGAAGACCAAGCTGCCACTGCCAAGGCCGAGAACGCTCCCGGCATCCGACGCGATAGTCCCGTCGATGTTGTTTATCGTTGTCCCCGTCAAGACCAGCGGTGCATCGGGATTCGTGGCGAGGATTGCGCCGAGGTTGGTGATTGCAGGCAAACTGACGGTTCCGCTGCCGTAGATGAGTTCTCGGTTCACGAGGGATCCGGACCCATTCAGGTCGCCTTGGGAGAGCGGGAAAGTGTGTCCATCGAGAACCAGGACCTGCTCGTTCAGAAACATAGCGGTCGAGTTGCTCGAAGCGCCATTGAGAGTGAGGGTCCCGGCGACGACAACGCTAGGGATAACGCTGCCGAATCCGCCTTGGGGAGGCCCGTTGAATTCGGCGGTCCCATTGACAACGAGGTTCGAGGAGGAATCAAGGATAAGAGTGTCGCCGCCGTCGAGCGTGATGCTATTGATGTTGACGGGCGTGCCGAGAACGTTGAGGGTGACCGTGGAATTGATGAGTGTCTGGCCGTTGTCGATGTAGACGTTGCTGGTGGCGCCAGGGACACCGCCGGTCCAATTGTTGTCCGTCCAATTGCCGGCGTTGCCCTTCCAGATGGATTCCTGGGCGAAAGCGGCAGAAGCCGAGCACAACGCGAGCAACAGCAGGAAGGCGACGACAAACCAACGGGAAATGGCGGTGTCACGGGTCATGGAATTCTCCAGATAATGGCCGCAATCAAGCAAGGTGAGTCCTCGCAAAGCGAGCCGAACAACCGCGGGGGCGGCAATAGACAAGCTGGGCTCTCTTGTTAATGGAAGACAATTGCAAAACGGACAGACAGGGTCAATCACCGGCACCTATTTTCTAGCTAGCTGGGCAAGTACAAGAAAATAGGGCGGTTAGACTGCGTCATCATCACGGGGCCCCGACGGAAGGAAGAAGCTCAGACCGGGAAACGTGCGCCGTTTGCGCTGAAAGACGCGAACCGCCAAGCAAGGGCGCGAGCAGTTGCCCCGCGGTTAAAGCTGAGCGCTACTGGGGGCTGGTGCCGTCGGCCTGGCGCTCGGCGACGATCTTCCGGGCGTTCTGATAGAGGGCGCGAGCCTGGGGAATAAGCTCCTCGGCCTTATCGAGCTGAACGTCGTTCTGCAGCGCGACCTTGTAGCCCTCGTTCAGACCAAAGACGGTGGTGAAGACCTCGCGCTTAATCTGCCACTTCAGCCACGAGAGATTGTTCTCGATATCGCCGTTGGTGTACTTGATCTGATCCTGGTCGAGGTACTTGCGGAACTGGGCGATCACCGAGTCGTCGACGACCCAGTCCTTGGTGACGTCAGGCTTGCTCGAGAGATAGAAACGGGCGAAATCGCCGACGCTTTGCGGCAAGGGATAGAAGATGCCGCGAGCCATGAGCAACTGCTCGAAATCGTTGAGCTTGGGAGCGGCGACGGAATCGTCCGGAGTGATGCCGCCTCCGCCGAAGACCTGGCGTCCGGTGTCGGTGAGCTTGACTTCAGGCTGCTTGGGCGGCTTCGGATTGTAGTGATAGTCCCAAAGCGTGACGTTCTTGTAGTCGCGCTGGATAAGCCGGCCGCTGGGCGTGTAATAGCGCGCCGTGGTGAGCAGCATCGCTGTATCTTCGCTCAGCGGAATTTGCGTCTGTACCAAGCCCTTGCCGAAGGTGGTTTCGCCGACGATGAGGCCGCGGTCATGATCCTGAATTGCGCCCGAAACGATCTCCGAGGCCGAAGCGGTCTGGCCATTGACGAGAACGATGACCGGAACGTCGATGCCCTGATTGCCGTGAACCGCGTAGTAGCGGCGCTCGGGCGACTGGCGTCCCCGATGCGAGACGACAATCTCGTTCTTATCGAGGAACATGTCGGCCATGCCGACGGCCTGGTTCAGGAGGCCGCCGCCGTTGTTGCGCAGATCGATGATGAGGCCGTCCAGCTTCGGATAATCGAGCTCGCGGAGCGCTTCGGCCAGGTCGCTGTCGGTGGTCTCATTGAATGTGGAGACGCGGACGTAGCCGATTCCGGGCTTGACCATCGCGGAATATTCGACGGCGGGGCGGGGAATCTCGTCGCGCACGACGGTGACTTCGATGGGCTGAGCCCAGCCTTCGCGGCCCAGGGAGATGTGAACGGTGGTGCCCTTGGCGCCCTTGAGCATGTCGGCAACGTCGTTGACGCTGAGGCCGACGCAGGTCTTGCCGTCAACCTTGAGGATCACGTCGCCGGGACGAATGCCGGCCTTGAAGGCAGGCGTACCCACGAAAGGCGCGACGACAACGGTCTGATTCTCGCGCTGCGCGACCGTCATACCGACGCCGTAATACTTGCCTTCCTGATCCTCGCGGAACTTGGCCCACTCGCGGGGATCGAAGAAATTCGAGTGCGGGTCAAGAACGTGCAACATGCCGGGGATGGCGCCGTCGTAGATGACCTTATCGACGTCAACAGGGTCGGCGTAATTGCGCTCAACGACCGAGAGAACCGTGGAGAAATTCTTGACGGAGTCTTGCAGATCGCCGGAGCCGGCGGCAGTGGCGCGCACGGCGGGGCCGTATAGGCCTCCGAGGAGAGCCGAAGCTCCCAAGACCAGCGCCAAAAGGATGATTCCGCGACGTGATGCCTGTGGTTGTTCCATGCGACCTCGTAACGTCAGGGACAGCGAGAAGCTGCCCTGAACGATCAGTGTTGCCCCGAAATGCAGTATAGCATACCGGAGAGGGCCGGTTTGACACGCCTAAGCCCCTCTTCTATGATGCGAAAACAGCACGGAAGGAGCCTGTAGAAGGGCGAAAATGCTGAGCATCCCGCACCTGATCATCATCTTCACGGTGGCGCTCGTCGTCTTTGGTCCCGAAAAGCTGCCGGAACTGGCCCGGACCCTGGGCAAGGTGATGGCGGAGTTCCGGCGTGCGACCGGTGACCTGCGGTCGACTTTTGAAGACCATATACGCGACTTGGAGCGCGAAGCGGATATGCGGCGTATCGGAGGCGGATCGACTCCCACGCCGGGGCCGCCGACGAGCGCGGTGACAACCGAACCGGGTCTGCAACAGCCCGCGGGAACGGTCCCGACGAGCGCGCCGAGCTCGGCTGAACGAAGCGCGGCCCCAAGCGAATTGACACCTGCGGCGGCCGGGGAGCCGGCGATAACGGAAGCAGCCGTGACGAGCGCTGAAGCGCACGAGAAAACGAGTTCCTGAAACCCCAGACGATGTCGTCCACATCCCAGCCTGATCCCACGATTGCACAGCAGCCCGCGGAGGAAGAATCCGGGGCGCGCATGTCGTTTTTCGAGCACCTGGTGGAGCTGCGCAAGCGAATCATCCATTCGGTGCTGGCGATCGCCGCGGGGATGGTGGTGGGGTTCGCGGTGTCGAACCACGTGATCAACTTCGTTGTTCAGCCGATGCTGAAGGCGCTGCGGGAGCATCACCTGGAAGACAGGCTTTACTATCCAAGCCCGGCAACGCCCATCACGCTGTACATCAATCTGGGCTTCTACATCGGCATCGTCGTCGCAATGCCGTACGTGCTGTACCAGATATGGCTCTTTGTGGCGCCGGGGCTATACAAGCACGAGCGGAAGGCGGTGCTGGGATTCGTGGTGTCGTCGATGGGGCTGTTCCTGGCCGGAATGGCGTTCGGGTACTACATCATGCTGCCGCAGGTACTCAGCTTCCTGATCGGATTTGCGAATTACCTGCCGCTGAAGCCGCTGATCAGCATCAACGAGTATTTCGACTTCATACTCATCGTGCTGGTGGGGCTCGGCGTAATTTTCGAGTTGCCGGTGCTGATTTTCATTCTGTCGCTCTTTGGGATCGTGACGCCGAAATTCCTGTGGAAGAATTTCCGTTACGCGATGCTCATCATCACGATCGTGGCGGCCGTGGTGACGCCGACGCCCGACGCGACGACGATGCTGATCTTCATGGCGCCGATGGTGCTGTTGTATTTTGTGGGCGTGTTCGTGTCATACATGGTGCTGCGGAAGAAGAAGCAGCGGGCCTTAGCGGCGGGAGAGGCGCACTGACGTGAAAAGGGGCGGAAGTAGATGGGGATTGGGGGCGGCGATTTTCGCGGCATTTGTTCTGATGACTGCGGTGGCGTGCGGGCACGGAGATGCGGGCCACGCGGCGGCATCGGACCAAGTGGCCGGCGCTCCGGCAAATTCGACCGCGCAGGCCGCGGCGATGACTCCGCTGTTGGCGCAAGAGGATCAAGCGCCGCCTGCTTCGCAAACCGGAGGATTCGACGGGCAGAAGGCGTATGACTTCACGGCGAAGCTGGTGGCGTTCGGGCCGCGGCCGCCGGCATCGGACGCGATTCACCGGACGCAAGATTACATCTCGTCGGAGCTAAAGGGATTCGGCTGCAAGGTGGATACGGACGATTTTCACGCGTCGACCGCAATCGGCGAGCTGGCGATGAAGAACATCATCGCAAAGGTGCCGGGAACAGGGCAGGGAATCATCCTGCTGCTGACGCATTACGACACAGTGCGCATTCCGGAATTCGTGGGAGCGGATGACGCTGGGTCTTCGTCGGGACTGATGCTCGAAATGGCGCGGGTTTTGTGCGGTCAGAAGGAGAACGGGCCCAACGCGGTGTGGATCGCGTTTCTGGACGGCGAAGAGGCGCAAGAGGTGGTGAACGGGG
Organism: Candidatus Limnocylindrales bacterium; assembly: GCA_035501415.1. Taxonomy (GTDB): domain Bacteria; phylum Acidobacteriota; class Terriglobia; order Acidiferrales; family UBA7541; genus Palsa-295. The sequence continues at coordinate 115,644 of DATJWH010000037.1, forward strand.
TGGCGCAATGGAACGACTCGGACAGCCTGTTCGGGTCGCGCGAACTGGCGGCGAGGATGGATCTTTCTGGAGAACTGAAGCGTGTGAAGGCAGTGATGCTGGCCGACATGCTGGGTGCGAAGAATTTGGTCGTGCAGCAAGATCCGGGTTCGACGGCCTGGCTGAATACGCTGGTCTGGAAAACGGCGGCAAGGCTCGGATACACGAAGGAGTTCGTCGCCAAGTCAGACGGCGGGGTGGAAGATGACCACACGCCGTTTTTGAAGCGGGGCATTCCGGCGGTGGACATCACTCAGTTCCCGAATTATCCGTATTGGCATACGACCGGGGACACCATGGATAAACTCACGCCGAAGAGCCTGGCGATTTCGGGCCACGTGTTTCTGGCAACGATTGGCGAGCTGCAGCAGAAATTCCACTGAAGTTTCCCTGCCGACAATTTGAGAGACCAAGGAAGTCTCCGCGGAGAGGCTGGCGGGGCAGTGTGTTACATTTTGTGGCTCGAAGATGGCGACGATACGAGTGCGAAGCTCAGCCGGTGCGTACGAGGTGGTGTGTGCGCGCGGCGCGCTGCGGCGGGCGCGTCGGCTGATTGCGCGGCTTGGGGATTCCACGGGGACGTTTGTGGTGTCGTCGCCGCGCGTTTGGCGATTGTGGGGACGGGAGGTGGCGCGGGCGCTGGGAGTCAGCGCGAAGCGGGCGATTTTGTTCGACGACAGGGAGGCGGCGAAGCGGCTGGCGGCGACGGAGCGAATCGCGCGCGCGCTGGTGCGGGCGGGAGCCGACCGGCATTGCACGGTGGTGGCGGTGGGAGGCGGCGTGGTCGGCGACGTTGCTGGATTTGCGGCGGCGACTTATCTGCGAGGCGTGCGCGTAGTGCATGTGCCGACGACCCTGGTGGCGCAGGTGGACAGCGCGATCGGCGGGAAGACGGGCGTCGACCTGGCGGAGGGGAAGAACCTGGTGGGAGCGTTTCATCCGCCGGCGCTGGTGATTGCGGACCCAGAGATGCTGAGGACGTTGCCGCATCGCGAATATCGGTCGGGGCTGTACGAGGTGATCAAGTACGGCGCGATCGCGGACGCGAAGCTGTTCGAGTTTTTGGAGCGGCGAATGGATGCGGTGCTGCGGCGTGACCACGCAGCGCTCGATTGGATTATCCCGCGATGCATCGCGATCAAGGCGCGCGTGGTGAGCGAGGACGAGCGCGAAGCGGGGTTGAGGAAGATTCTGAATTTCGGGCACACGCTGGGACACGCGTTTGAGGCGGCGACAGGATACAAGCGATTTCTGCACGGAGAGGCGATCGCGTGGGGAATGATGGCGGCGGCCATGTTGGGCGTGGCGATGAATCGGACGAGCGAACGCGATGCCGGTAGGATGATGCGATTGATCGCGCGCGTGGGGCCGCTGCCGCCGATTGGCGCGATACGAGCGGCCGAGGTGCGCGCGTTGATCGCGGGAGACAAGAAGGCGCGAGGCGGGCGAGTGCGATGGGTGCTGGCGCGAAAAATTGGACGAGCGGAGTGGGACTTCGAAATTCCGTGGCCAGTCGTGCGGAGGACGTTCGAGGAGTTGCCGAAAATTGCAGCCGAGGCCTAGAACATTGGAGACGGCTGAGCGAAGTCCGCTGGCCACGGAGAGCACAGAGAAAGATCGAGCGCACGGAGAGCCTATTCGCGACAAAGATGAAGGCGGCGCCGCCAGAGGCGCGGCGGGAACGAGGCCGGAAGGCGTGCGCGACGAGCGCGAAGCGGCCGCGCGCGTGCAGGAGATGTTCACGCGGATTGCGCCGCGCTACGATTTCCTGAATCACCTGCTTTCGTTTTCACTCGACAACACGTGGCGGTGGCGGACGGCGAAGCGGTTCGAGAACATTTTGCGGAATCCGGCGGCGCGGATTCTGGATTTGTGCTGCGGGACGGGGGATCTGGCGTTCGCGTTCGATGGGCTGCGCGCAAAACTGCTGTGCTACGCGGCCGGGAACCGAGCGCCTCTCCTTGGAAGCGACTTCGTGCTGCCGATGCTTGAGCGCGCGAGGGCGAAAGCGGCGCGAGGCAAGAGGTGCGCGGAGTTTGCGGCAGCGGATGCGCTGAATCTGCCGTTTGCGGACGCAAGTTTCGATTTAGTGGCGTCGGCGTTCGGATTTCGGAACCTGGCGAATTACGAGCACGGGCTGCGCGAAATCGCGCGGGTGCTGCGGCCGGGCGGGGAAGTGGGGATCCTGGAATTTTCGGAGCCGGGAAGCGGGGCGATGGCGGGGCTCTTCCGATTTTACTTCCGGCAGATTTTGCCGCGGATCGGCGGCGCAATTTCGGGCAGCGGCGACGCATATTCGTATTTGCCGGCGTCGGTGGGGCGGTTTCCGGGGCCGGGGGAATTGGCGGCGCTGATGGAGCGGTGCGGATTCAGCGCGGCGCAGTTCGAGGCGTGGAATTTCGGGAGTGTGGTGCTGCACGCCGGGCGGCGAGTGTAAGCCGAGTGTGGCGCGGGCGACCAAACCCTTTTGGAACCACAGATGAACACAGATAAACACAGATGAGGCAGAAGCGATTTCAAATTTTAAATTTGAAATGTGAAAGAAAGATCAATCGAAAGGCAAAGCACAAGAGCAAAGGCGGGAGCTCGAAAGCCGCTCTCTTGTCGGGGCTAGTTTTCGAGGTTGAGGCTGCGGATTTTGTGGAGGAGCGTTTTGTAGGAGACGCCGAGCTTTTCGGCGGCGCGCGTTTTGTTCCATTTGGACTCGCGCAGCGCGTTCTGGATCTTGAACCGCTCGACGTGCACGACCGCGCGGTGCGCGACTTCGTCGAGCGGACCTTCCCACAGAAATTCCTCTTCGAGCATGCCACCCGGCAGTTCGGCGGCGGATGGCTTTGGCTCCGGAAGCTGGAGCGCGGCGCCGTCGATTTCAGAGCCATTTGCGAGAATGGCGGCGCGCTCGATCGTGTTCTGTAGCTCACGCACATTGCCGGGCCAGGGATACGTGCGAAGCCGGGCGCAGGCATCGGGCGTCAATGCGAGCGCTGGCTTGCGGAATTCGCGTTTGAAGCGCTCGAGAAAATGCTCGGCGAGGAGTAGCACGTCGTCGCCGCGGTCTCGGAGCGGCGGAATCGTGATGGGCACGGCGGAGATGCGGAAGAAGAGATCCTCGCGAAATGTTTTTTCGGCGATGGCCGCGCGCAGGTCCTTGTTGGTCGCGGTGAGGATGCGGACGTTCACGTCGATCTGCTGTGTGCCGCCGACGCGCTCGAAGCGCTTTTCCTCGAGGACGCGCAAAAGCTTGCTCTGAATTGCGAGCGGGAGTTCGCCGATTTCGTCGAGGAAGAGCGTACCCCGGTGGGCGAGTTCGAGTTTGCCGATTTTGCGATTACCTGCGCCTGTATAGGCGCCGCGCTCGTGGCCAAAGAGCTCGTTCTCGACGAGGCCTTCGGGAATCGCAGCGCAGTTGAGGGCGACGAAGGGAGCCTCGGCGCGCGGGCTGAGATGGTGAATCGCGCGCGCGAAGAGCTCCTTGCCGGTTCCGCTCTCGCCGAGAAGCAGGATGGTGGAATCGGTGGCGGCGACGCGCTGCGTGATTTGGCTCGCTTCCTTCATGGAGGGATGCTCGCCGACGATGCGCGGGAATCCGTAGCGCGCGGCGTATTCTTCGCGCAGGAGCAGATTTTCGCGAAGCAACTCCTGCTGGCGTGCGGCGCGTTCGAGCAGCAGTTTCAGGTGATCGAGATCGACGGGCTTCTGGATGAAGTCGAAAGCGCCTTCCTTCATCGCGGTGACTGCTTCCTCGACGGAACCGTAGGCGGTCACGAGGATGACAGGCAACGTGGGCTCGGCTCGGCGCGCTTCGCGAAGCACGTCGATGCCGGAGCTGCCAGGAAGCTTCAGATCGGAGAGAACGAGCAGGAAGCGGCGATTGCGGACTTTCTCGATCGCAGAGTTTCCGTCAGGAGCCTCTTCGACGAGGTAGCCGGCGCGTTCGAGCGCTTTGCGGAACATGGCCCGCAGCTCGGCTTTATCCTCGACGAGAAGAACGGGCTCCATTAGCGTGAGAGCTAGCGAGCCCAGCCGGGATCGCCGCCGGCCTTACGAAGTTCGTCCTCGGCATCCGAAATGGCCTGCTTATCGGCTTCGATCTGCTTTTTCTTGGCGTCGAGCTTGGCGAGCTTCTTGTTGTAGTCGGCGCCCATGGGCTGCTGGCTCATCTGGTCGGCAGTGGCCTTTTCGGGATCGCCGCCATAGAACTGCACCTGGTCGGTGGAAGCCTCGCGCTGAAGGACGTCGAGCTCGGCCTGGTCCTGGTCGAGCTTGTGGCGCAGCTCGGCAAACTTTGCGCGCCAGGCCTTTTCATCGTTGCCTGAGGACTGCGCTGCACCTTGTCCGGCAGGCTGCGCCCCGTTGGCGGACGCTTCACCCGAAGTGCTTTCCTCACCTACGGTCGAGATGCCGCCGGCGGCAGGCAGATTTTCGTTAGTGAAGACCTTGGCCGGCTTGGAATTGGGATTTTCCTTTTTCTGGGCGCGCGCCCTGCGGGCCGCTTCGGCGAGCGAATCCTGCGGCTTCGTTTGCGTCTGCGCCTGGGTAGACGACGCAGAGGATGAGGCCTGGCTTTGCGAGCCAGTATCTGACTGGCTCTGACGGCTCCATGCCGCCAGGGGAAGCAGGAGCACCGCCGCGGCGGAAATCAAGAGAAATCGACGCATAACTGGCCTCCTTCGAGAGCCTTGGGCACTCCCTAGTTTAGATGCGCCGCGGAGGCGAGACAATCGGAGCCGCGGGCGGTACCCCCGAAGGGTAAACGGGCGAAAGGCCAATGGATGACGCGCGATCCAGGATGCCGTGGGCGCAAGCTAGATGCGGACTTCCTGCGAGGGGAAGGATGCGGGCGACTGCTCCTGGCGCAGCGGCAGCCAGAGCAGAAATTCGGCGCCGCCTTCGGAGCGGTTGCGGGCTTCGATGCTGCCGCCGTGCTGCAACGCTACTTTTTGGACGACGGCGAGGCCGAGGCCGGTCCCTTCCGATTTTGTGGTGTAGAAGGGCAGGAAAATCTTGGGCAGGTCGTGCTCGGCGACGCCGGGACCATTGTCGGCAATGCAGATGCGCTGCCATTTGCGGCCGCCGAGATCTTCGATGGTTCCGGAGATGACGACGCGCGGCGCTTTGCCCGCATCGCGCGCGGCTTCGGCGCCGTTGCGAGCCAGATTGAGCAGCGCCTGGCGAATCAGCGCTTCGTCGCCGGGAAGTTCCTCGAAAGAGCCCTCGCAGGAAACTTCGCACTGAGGAATCACTTCGTGCAGTTCCTGCGCAACGCGCTCGACGAGCGGGCGCATCGGGACGGTTTCGTAAGAAATTTCGAGCGGCCTGGCGAAGCGGAGGAATTCCGTGACGACGTGGGTGAGCGCGCGCGTCTGGTCGAGGATGCGCTCGGCGGAATCACGCGTTTCGCCGGGCGTTGATTCGCTGCGAATCATCTGCGCGTAGCCGGAAATCGTGGCGAGAGCGTTTTTGAATTCGTGCGCGATGCCGGCGGACATCTCGCCGAGCGCCGCGAGATTTTCCTTCCAACGAATCTGCTTCTGCAGGGCGGTTAGCTCGGTAAGGTCGCTCATCAGGCAGAGCGCGCCGCTGATTTTGACGTCGGGTACGGGACCTTCGGAGCCGGCGCGAGCGAAGCTGCGCATCGTGCGATAGATGGGAGAAATCGTGACGCCGAGGCGGCGGACGCTGCCGTCGGGCGTGACGTGCTCGACCTCGCCGCGCTGAAAGGTCTGGCCTTCGCGGAGGCACGCGGCAAGCATCTGCGTGAGATCCGACTCGGCGCCAAGGATTTCCTTGTAGGAGCGATAGCGCAGCGGGCGAATCTGGAGCGCTTCCTCGGCGGCGGGGTTCGTGGAGCTGATCGCGCCGGTCGCGTTGACGAGCAGCAACCCGGTGGGCATGTTGCGCGTGACTTCCTCGGTGAGCCGCTCGGATTCCTGGGCGCGTTCCTGGGCGAGCAAGTGCAGGCGCGCAAGTTCCTTTTCCTGAGAGCGCAGCTTTTCGATCACTCCGTGAACGGACGCGGCCATGAAGGCGGAGGGATTTTCGACGTCGGGCTTCGGCTTGGACCAGTCGCCGCGCGGCGAAGAGGCTTCGCGCACGAACTTGCGAATGACGATGATCAGCGTGACGGCCACCGCGAGGAAAATGACGAGAAAGACGCCGGCCCACAACAGGCTGGGGGGCGGTGGAGCAGCGGAATGAAGAGCCTGCGGCGCGGTCAAGGAACGGCCTCTCTTGCGATCATCGCACGACCAGAAGGGATTGGTACCAGTTGATTAGGGGCGTGCCGAAAAAGACCACGAGCACGGCGGCCATCCCCAGAAATGTGCCGAAGGGCAATTCGTAGTCGGACTGCTTGCGGCGCGCGAGGATGAACGCGAGCCCGATAAGGCTCCCGAGCAAGGAACCGGCGAAGATCGTGAGGACCGTCCGCTTGGCGCCGAGAAATGCGCCTGCCATGAGCATCATTTTCACGTCGCCCAGGCCCATGCCTTCGCGGCGGCGGAGACGGAAATATGCCTCCGAGACCAGCCACAGAATGCCGCTGCCAACTGCGGCGCCAAGAAGCGCGTCGACGAACGAGAGCGCCGGGGCGGGCGGAGGAAACGCGAACAATTTGTTCGAGAGCCAAAGGGCGGTGCCATCGGTGGGCTGCGTGAAAAAGGAGATCGCGAGGCCGAGACCGAAGCCGGTGTAATTCACGACGTCTGGCAGGATGCGCTCGCGCAGGTCGGTGAAGACGAGGACGATCAGCAACGCCGAGAAGATCGCCCACTTCAGCGCTTCGGGCGTCAAGCCGAATCCGCGGTAGCAGAAGAAGAAAAGTACGCCGGTAAGCAGCTCGACCAGCGGATACATCGGCGAAATGCGCGTCTTGCACTTGCGGCACTTTCCGAGCAGGAGCAAATAGCTGATGACGGGAATATTGTCGAACGCGCGAATCGGAGTACGGCACTTCGGACAAGCGGACGCGGGCAGCACGATCGATTTGTGCTCGGGAATGCGGACGATGCAAACGTTCAGGAAGCTTCCGATGATTAGTCCGAAGAGGAAAACGAAGATGTCGATGAGCGTCGCCGGCGCCACTTTGTGAATGTGCCACATCGGTGCGGGGCTCTCAAGCAGCGGCGCGGCGACCGTGCCTGACTTCTAACGCGGCCGCGAGGCGTCGTGTGGGATAGAATGCGCCCGATGAGCGCTTCCCGAAGGGTGGAGGTTCAGCGCGCCGCGCTGGGAATTCGCGCGCATTCAGGGTGGGCAGCGATGGTGGCCGTAACTCACGAGGCCGGTGGCCTGCGCGTGCTCGACCGGCGCCGCATCGTCGTGATCGATGGCACCGGTCCGCGCGCGAAGCAGCCATACCATTTCGTTGAGCACCTGCCGCTCGACAAGGCTCGGGCGCACCTCGACCGGTGCGAGCAGACGGCGATTCGCCTGGCTGCGGCAGGATTGAAGGACACGGTGGACGCGCTGCGCGAATCGCGGCACGAGGTCGTTGGCTGCGCGATTCTGCAAGCGTCCGGCAGGGCGCTGCCGGAGCTGGCGCGGATTCTCGCTTCGCACGCGATGATTCATGCCGCCGAGGGAGAATTCTTCCGCAACGTCTTCGCGCAGGCATGCGAGCAGATGGGAATCGGCGTGGCGAAAATTCGCGAGAGGGAGCTGTTCGAGCGCGGATCTGCGGAACTGGAAATGGCGGCGGCGCGGCTGAAAGCGAAGGTAGCGGGCCTCGGCAAGGCGCTCGGTCCGCCGTGGACGCAGGATCAGAAAAGCGCCGCGCTGGCTGCGTGGCTGGTGTTGGGCGGGAAGAAACGCACGGCCTCATAGTGACGCGATGGCATCCTCGAGAGCCTGTGCGTGCACGCACACGATTTGCGTTTCAGGTTTTGTTCTGGATTCGCTCCGACTATAATCCGCCGAGTCTGACACCATCGTCGGGAGACCTCATGCAAACGAAAGTGACTGCGGTTGCTCGTGTGATGTTCTGCGCCGGACTGCTGGTTCTGGGAGGCCTTTCCGCGAAGGCGCAGACCGCGAAGGACGCGAAAGGCGCCGATTCATCGCCCGCGTACAAGAATCCCGACTTGACGCTCGAGAAGCGCGTCGACGATCTGGTGTCGCGGATGACGCTGCAGGAAGAAGCGTCGCAGATGGGCTACGCATCTCCAGCGATTCCGCGGCTCGGCATTCCCTATTACAACTGGTGGAGCGAGGGCCTGCATGGTTTCGGGCGGGCGGGCCGGGCGACGGTGTTTCCGCAGGCCATCGGCGCGGCTGCAACGTGGGACGAAGATCTGATTCGGAAGACCGCCACGGTGATTTCGACCGAAGGGCGCGCGAAATACGAAGAGGCGGTGGCGACGAATTACGTCGGCGCCAATCGCGGGCTGACGATCTGGTCGCCGAACATCAACATTTTTCGCGATCCCCGCTGGGGACGCGGGCAGGAAACGTACGGGGAAGATCCTTTTCTGACGGGGCGGTTGGGGACGGCGTTCGTCGAGGGCATCCAGGGGAACGATCCGCATTATCTGAGGGCGGTTTCGACGCCGAAGCATTTTGCGGTGCACAGCGCTTCGGAGCTGCTGCGGCACATCAACAATGTGGACGTCTCGCCGCATGATCTGGAGGATACGTACCTGCCGGCATTTCGCGAAACGGTGGTGGACGGCAAAGCGGATTCGGTGATGTGCGCGTATAGCGCGGTGGATGGCAAGCCCGCGTGCACGTCTGACATGCTGCTGAAGGATCACCTGCGTGACGCGTGGCATTTCCACGGCTACGTGGTTTCGGATTGCGGCGCCATCGCGGACATCTGGGACAACCATCATTACGCGCCGGACAATATTCACGGCATCGCGCTGGCCATCAAGGCTGGCACCGATATTTCGTGCGGGACTGAATACAACGACATTCCGCAGGCGGTGAAGGACGGGTTGCTGACCAAGGCGGAGGTCGACCGGGCGGTGAAGCGGCTATTTACCGCGCGATTTCGACTGGGAGTGTTCGATCCGCCGGATCGCGTGCCATACGCGCGCATTCCGCTGACGACAATCGATTCGCCCGAGCACGCCGCGTTGGCACTGCGGTCCGCGCGCGAGTCGATGGTGCTCCTGAAAAACGAGAATGGGACCCTGCCGCTGGGTTCAAGCGTGAAAACGCTTGCCGTGATCGGGCCGGAGGCGGATATCGTGTCGGCCCTGGAAGGGAATTACAACGGGACGCCGTCGCATCCGGTAACGCCCCTGCTGGGAATCGAACGGCAATTGGGGAAGCAGGCGACGATCGTCTACGCGCAGGGCTCGCAACTGGTGAACGAGCTGCCGATTCCGATCCCCGCGACGGAGCTGCGCCCTTCGCATCCGGATAACGATGCAGCGTCGCTCGGAGGCTTGACCGGCGAGTATTTCACGAATGCTGATTTTGCCGGCGCGCCCGCTGTGACGCGCACCGATCGCTCGATTGATTTCGATTGGTCGGGGCTCGATCCGATTCCCGGGCTGAAGAATGGCAAATTCTCGGTGCGCTGGACGGGAACGTTTACGCCGCCGGCACCGGGTGACTATCGTATCGGAGTGAACGTGGAAGGCTGCTATCCCTGCAAGGATTGGGATGACTTCAAGCTCTACCTCGACGGCAAGATGCTTGTGGAGCGGCCAACGACGCCGGAGCTGATGATTTCGATTCGCTTCGACGACGTCCGCGCGCATGAGATTCGCCTCGAGTACGCGCACCGCCGCGGAGATATGAATCGTAACCTCTCGTTCGGCGGCGACGTGGCGGGCATCGAGCTGGTGTGGGATGCGCCGGAGGAGGCGCTGCGAAATGAAGCAGTGGCAGCGGCGCAGGAAGCTGACGCGATTATCGCGTGCGTCGGACTCACGCGCGACCTCGAGCGCGAAGAGAACGAGTGGATGCGGCTCGGCATGGAGATTCCCGGCTTCTATGGCGGAGACCGCACGGACCTCGCGCTGCCGAGGCCGCAGCGCGAACTGCTGCACGCGCTGCGCGCCACGGGCAAGCCGGTGATTATCGTGCTGATGAGCGGCAGCGCGGTGGCTGTCGATACGAGCGAGGCCAGCGCGATTCTGGAGGCGTGGTATCCCGGCGAGGCCGGCGGCACCGCCATCGCGGAGACATTGGCCGGAGAAAACAATCCGGCGGGACGCCTGCCTGTGACGTTCTACAAATCGGTGGCCGATCTGCCGCCGTTCTACGACTACTCGATGAAGGACCGGACCTACCGGTATTTCACCGGGCAGCCGCTCTTTCCGTTCGGCTTCGGCCTGAGCTACACGCAGTTCGCGTACAGCGGTTTGAAGCTGTCGTCGCCGGAGCTGAAGGCGGGAGCAACGCTGGACGTCGATGCGGATGTGCAGAACACGGGCCAGCGTGACGGCGACGAAGTGGTGGAAGTGTATCTAACCTTTCCGAAGGCCGACTACACGCCGATTCGCGCGCTACGCGGATTCACGCGCGTGCATATTGCGGCGGGGCACGCGGAGCACGTTCACTTCACTCTGACGCCGCGCGACCTGAGCGAGGTAGACGAAGCCGGGGAGCGGCTGGTGGCGCCGGGCGAGTACACGATCTCCGTGGGCGGCGGACAGCCTGGATCTGGCGCGCCTACGGCTGAAGCGAAGTTTAGCGTGACGGGAAGCGCGACGCTGCCGAAATAGGTCGATTGTGTGCGTGTGCGGCGGAATGTAAACTGACGAGCTGCGATTCGCGCACATGCGCTGGCTCGAAAAGAAAATCCGCCGCTACGAGCACATGCGCTGGGCGCAAGAGCCCAACCGCCGCGTCCTTCCTTTTGCATGGGGACTCGAACACGTCGGCGGGAGCGCGACGGAAGCCAACCCGCGGGAATTCCTGAATCCATTTGTCGACGACACGCTCGCGCACAGCGACGAGTGGTTCGCAGTTACGTCCGCGAGCGATTACTCGCTCGATGAGAACGTCCTGACGTTCACGAGCCAGATCCAATCGCCGTGGGCCGCGAACAATCGCGTCCACGGACAATTTTTTCGCGCGAAGAGCAGCGGGCCCGCCGTCGTGGTGCTCGCGCAGTGGAATGCGCGCTGGGAAGAGCAGCAGGATATGTGCCGCTGGTTGAACCGTCTCGGAATCACGGCGGTGAAGATGAGCCTGCCGTATCACGACCGGCGCGCGATTCCGGATCATCCGCGCGGAGATCATCTGGTGGGGCCGAATGTCGGCTTGACGCTGCAAGCCAACCGGCAGGCGGTACTCGACGTGCGTCGCACGCTGATTTGGCTCGCGCAACAGGGTTACGACCGGCTCGGGATCGTCGGCACCAGCGTTGGCTCGTCGATTGCGTTCGTGACGATGTGCCATGAGCCGCTGCTGCGCGCCGGCGCTTTTCTGCACGTCGCCACATATTTTGGCGAAGTGGTGTCGAACGGCCTGACGACGATGAATGTCTGGGAGCCGTTGCAGACGAAGGTGTCCCACGACGAGTTGCGGCGCTTCTGGGCGCCCATCAGCCCTTTTCCGTACGTCCCGAGGCTGCGGGGAGCGGGGAAAAGGATTTTGGCGATTAGCGGGAGGTACGATCCGACGTTCTGGCCCGAGTTCACGAACGCTTTTCTTCAGGAAGTTCAGCGCGACGGATTGCGGATCGAAACGCTTTCATTGCCCTGCGGGCATTACTCGCTCGGCGTTGCGCCGTTCAAATACGCCGTGGGATACCGCTTCGGTACTTTCCTCTTTCAGGCGCTCGGGTAGCTAGGCGACTAGCGCGCTGAAGCTGCCGCCCGCGATCTTTGCGGTCACCGCTTCAATGTCGGGCGCGAGTGAGCGGTCGGAGTCGACGCGCTTCGAAATCGCTCGCACAATTTCGTAGGCTTTGCGAGCCTCGACGCCGGTCTGGAGCGGCGCGAGGAAATCGATTCCCTGGCAGGCCGCGAGAAGCTCAATCGCGAGAATGTTCCGCAGATTCGCGAGCATCGGGTGCAGGCGTCGAGCTCCAGCCATGCCCATCGAAACGTAATCCTCTTGGTTCGCGGACGTGGGAATCGAATCGACAGAATGAGGTATCGCCTGCGTCTTCATTTCGCTGGCGAGCGCGGCGGCCGCCACCTGTAAAATCATGAACCCCGAGTTGAGCCCCGCCTCGCGCACCAGAAACGCGGGAAGCTGGCTGGTTTGAGGATTGGTCATCTGCTCGATACGGCGTTCGGAGATTCCGCCGAGGGTCGCAAGCGCCACGGCGAGCTGGTCCGCGGCCATCGCGAGTGGCTGACCATGAAAATTCCCGCCGCTCAAGACTTCGCCGGAATCCGCGAAAACGAGAGGATTGTCCGTGGCGCTGTTGAGTTCGATTTCGATGGTAGCGCGCACCTGAGCGATTGCATCGCGCGCGGCGCCGTGGACCTGCGGCGCGCAGCGAAGGCTGTAGGGGTCCTGCACGCGCGGATCTTTTTCGGCGGAGCGGTGCGACTCGCGAATCTCGCTTCCGCGATTCAGCCGCTCGAGATTACGCGCAGCGGCGGCATGGCCGCGATAAGGGCGGACGCTCGCGATGCGCGCGTCGAAGGCCGCGGGACTGCCACGCAGCGCGTCGAGCGAAAGCGCCGCCGCAACGTCCGCGCTGTCGGCGGCAATTTCCGCGTCGCGGACGCCTATCGCAAGCAGCGCAAGCATGCCCTGCGTGCCATTCAGCAGCGCGAGCCCTTCCTTCGCTTCGAGCGCCAGCGGTGCGATTCCTGCGGCTCGCATGGCGTCGGCGCCGGAAAGCGCGCGGCCATCATAGATCGCGTGGCCTTCGCCGATAGCCACCTGCGCGAGGTGTGCCAGCGGCGCGAGGTCGCCCGAAGCGCCTACGGAGCCTTGCGAGGGAATCACGGGATGCACGCCGCGATTGAGCATCGCGCAGAACGTCTCCACGAGAACGGGCCGCACGCCAGAAAAGCCCTTGGCAATCGCATTCGCGCGCAGCACAAGCATCGCGCGCGTTTCCGGCTGGCTCAGCGGCGCGCCGACTCCGCACGCGTGGCTGCGCACCAGATTCACCTGCAACTGGCGAATCTGTTCGCGCGAAATTCGCACAGACGCCATTTTGCCGAAGCCGGTGTTGACGCCGTACGCTGCGGCATTCGAATCGATCATGCGTTCGACGACCGCTCGCGACGCATTCATCTTTTCGCGCGCAGCCTGGGCGAGTTCCACTTCGGCGCGCTCGAATGCAACGCGATGGAGCTGCTCGAGCGTCAAGCGCTCGCCATCAATCGGAATCTTTGCCATGGACGCCGTCCGGTTCGACCAAATCGAAATATTTTCGGTATTTGTCGGGAAGCGCCTTGGGCCTCCCGTTGCGATCGCAAATCACGTGCAGTGTTTCGCCCGTCGCGATCAATTCTCCGGACGCGGAGTTCAGAATTTCGTACGCGAAGCGCACGGTGCGCCGCTGTGCTTCAGCCACGCGCGTGCGGACCGTCAGCAAATCATCGAAGCGCGCCGGACGCTTGTATCGGCAGGACGCCTCCGCAACAACGATGAAGCTGTCGTCCTCGCTCTCCATTCGCTTGTATTCGAATCCGAGCCGCCTGCAGAGTTCGACGCGCCCCACCTCGAACCACGTGAAATAATTCCCGTGGTAGACCACGCCCATCTGGTCCGTCTCGGCGTATCGCACGCGAACTTGTGCTTCGGCGTAATCGCTCATCGGCATCCGTCAGTGGCCCGTCCAACGTGGCGGCCGCTTTTCGAGGAACGAAGAGAGCCCTTCGCGAAAATCCGCCGTCGAACGAATGTCGGCGTTCTCTCGAATCGCGACTTCGATCTCCGCGGCCAACGCAGATTCGTCCCGCTTCAGCAGCAGCCGCTTCGTTCGCGCGATGCTCGTGGGGCTTGATGCAAGGAGCATCGCCGCCAACTCCTGTGTTCGCGCCATCAGCGTTTCCGCTGGGACAAGCTCCGTAACCAGCCCCAGGCGCAACGCTTCAGGTGCGTCGATGATGCGGCCGCTGAGCAGCAGATCGCGCGCAGTTTTGTCGCCGACTTGCCGCCGCAGAAAGACGGAAACGAGCGCAGGGATGAATCCAATCTTTACTTCCGTGTATCCGAATTTCGCGTCAGGCACAGCGAGCGTAAAATCTGCCAGAGTCGCAATTCCGCAGCCGCCCGCGATCGCCGCGCCATTCACGGCCGAAATCACCGGTTTCGGGAACGTGTAGATGCGCGCAAACATCTTGGCCATTCGCCGCGAGTCCTCGATATTGGCGTGCTGCGGCTGTTCGGCGATGGCGCGCAGTCCGTCGAGGTCCATGCCGGCGCAGAACGCCTTGCCCGCCCCCGTCAGGATCACGACGCGCGCATCGCTTCCGTCGGCCGCGTCGAGCGCCGCGAGCAGGTCAGCAATCATCTGGCTCGAAATCGCGTTGCGCTTGTCCGGACGATTGAGCGTGATCGTTGCGACTCGCTCGGCGACCTCATATTGGAGTGTTTCGTAGCTCATGAATTCTCTCAGGCCATTCGCCCATGCTGCTCGAGCTGTGCGACCGGATGCGCGCTTAATTCGGTAACGCACCCTCGGAAGCGTGCGCGTATCGCTCGCGTAATTGGTGCGTCATGGCGCACGCGACTGCGAGCGACTTCGTGTCGATGCCGGTGGAAACTCCGCGCGCGGCCAGCGTTGTTAGCACTGCTTCGGTAGGGATGTTACCGACGAGGCTGTCTCCCGCGAAAGGGCATCCGCCGAGGCCCGTCAGGGCGCCGTCGAACCGCCGGCATCCCGCTTCATACGCCGCGAGCACCTTCTCCGCCGCTTGCTCCGGCCGGCTGTGCAGATGGACGCCAATCTCGATGCCGGCCACGCACTGCTGCGCCGAACGATACACCTCCGCGACAGCTTCAGGCGAAGCGGTTCCGACGGTGTCCGCGAGAGAGACCGTGCGCACGCCTATGTCCTTCAGCCACACGAGCGTCTCATCGACGATCTCTGGTCCCCACGGCTCATCGTACGGATTCCCAAACGCCATCGAGATGTAGATCACCAGCTTGCGCCTCGCGGCTTTTGTGTCACGCTGCAGTTTCTCGACAAGCGAGCGCGATTCGGCGCGCGACATGTTCGCATTGGCGCGTCGAAAATAGGCCGAGATGGAATAAGGATAGCCCACGGTTGTCACGCCGGGCGTCGCGAGCGCGCGCTCGAGGCCCTGCGCGTTCACCACAATGCCAATGATCTCGGGCGATTCGCCCGACGGCAACTTCGCCTTGCTCATCTCCTTCATCACGGCTTCGCTATCAGCCATCTGCGGCACGTGCTTCGGCGAAACGAAGCTCACCGCATCAATCCGCCGGAAACCGAGCGAGACGAGGCTCGTCAGGTACTTGATCTTTTCCTCCGCCGGAATGATTTGCCGCAGCCCCTGCCAGGCGTCGCGCGGGCATTCGATGATGCTAACCGTTGCCGTCATGTCGCCTTCGCTGAACGAGGTCCACCACGAGAAATCCCACCCCAATTAGAGCAGACAGCAGCGCAAAGACTGCGACTCCGCCAACAACCGGCGGAACGGGAGCCGCGACTGAGCCAGTTTCGTACGCCGATGCGACGTGGACGAATCGCCAAAGGAAGATCCACGCTGGGACCGCCACAAGAATGAAAACTATGCCCTTCGTTCTCATTACGTCTGCAAAACCCCCGTCTTGAACTCGGCCACGTTCGGGTTCAGAGCGGCCGCTTCCAGCGCCTCTATCAGCGCCTCGCGCGTGCGCGCCGGATCGATGATGGCGTCAACCCATAGCCGGGCAGCCGCATACCGCGGATCGGTCTGATGTTCGTAGGTTGCGCGAATCGATTCGTACAGTTCCTTCTTCTCCGCATCAGTCAACTTTTTGCCTTCGCGTTCGAGTTGCTTGATCTTGATTTCCACCAAGGTACCAGCCGCCGAATCGCCGCTCATCACCGCGTAGCGCGCCGTCGGCCATGCGAAAATGAAGCGCGGATCGTACGCTTTCCCGCACATCGCATAGTGTCCCGCGCCGAAGCTGCCGCCGCAAATCACGGCAATCTTCGGCACGACGCTGTTCGCCACCGCGTTCACCATTTTCGCGCCCGCGCGGATGATGCCGCTCCACTCTGCCTCTTTTCCCACCATGAAGCCGTTCACGTCATGCAGAAAGACCAGCGGGACGAGATTCTGATTGCAGTCCAGGATGAAGCGCGCGGCCTTGTCCGCCGCCTCGGTGTAAATCACGCCGCCAAATTCGACGCGCTTCTCTCCGGTTCCCGGCGCTGAGACAGTCACATGTTTTTTCTGGTTCGCGACAATTCCAACGGCCCAGCCTCCGATGCGCGCGTAGCCGCACAGCACCGTCTGTCCTGATTCCGCGCGATATTCCTCGAACTGGCTGGCGTCCACGATGCGCGCGATAATTTCGCGCATGTCGTATTGCTTCGACGCCTCCGACGAAAAGATTCCGTAGATCTCCTCAGCCTCGTATGCCGGGGCCTTCGCCTGCTTATGGTCGAACGGCGCCGCCTTCGGCCGGCCAATTTTGTCGACCAGGGCGCGAATGCGTTGGATGCACGCGGGGTCGTCCGCCTCGCGAAAATCGATGGTGCCGCTCACTTGCGCGTGCATCTTCGCGCCACCGAGTTCCTCCGCGGAAGTTTTCTGCCCGATGGCCGCTTGCACCAGCGCCGGACCCGCGAGAAACAGGCCGCTGCCTTCCGTCATAAGGATGTGGTCGCACATCACCGGCAGATACGCACCTCCCGCGACGCACATTCCCATGATCGCCGTAATTTGCGGGATGCCCATCGCGCTCATCACGGCATTGTTGCGGAAGACGCGCCCGAAATCATCCGTGTCGGGGAAGACGTCCTCTTGCAGCGGGAGAAAAACGCCGGCGGAATCGACCAGGTAAATCGTCGGGATGCGATTCTCGATCGAAATATTCTGTGCGCGGATCACCTTCTTCGCGGTCATCGGGAAAAACGCGCCGGCCTTCACGGTCGCGTCGTTCGCGATGATCATCACGCGCCGCCCGGAGACTTGCGCGAGACCGGTGACTGTCCCAGCGGCTGGAGCGCCGCCCCATTCCTCGTACATTTCGTATGCGGCGTAGAGGCCCAGCTCGAAGAATTCCGTCTTCGCGTCGATGAGTTTCGCGATGCGCTCGCGCGCGGTCAGCCGGCCCTTCTTGTGCTGCGATTCGATCGCCTTCGCGCCGCCGCCCTGGCGGATTCGTTCCTCTTCGTTCTTCAATTCCGTGAGCCGGTCGATCATCTGGCGGCTGTTTTTCTGGAAGCCGGGCGTTTTCGTATCCACGCCCGTTTCGATAATGGCTCGGCTCACTCCGCTCCTCTCCGCGATGGGCTCGACGCTCGCGTCAAGCCGCCTGCGCGAAACGCCGATTGTATCACCGGCCATTCATTTTGACTTCGGCGAGAGCTGCGATACAATCGCGTTCGCTTCGGGCGCTGCCGTTCTTGCTCTCGCGCTCGACGCCATCTCTCTTACGGAGGCGCCTATGCGCTGCTTACTGCCAGCCGGGAGCGGGTCCGCCTCCATCCTGCCGTAATCGCGCCGGATTCGGCGCTCGCTCATTATTTGCACCGCCCTTTGGATGGCCGCGCTACGCGTGCCGCCCAACAAGCTTCCCCACATCCGCGCCCGATGGCGCGCGAACCACAGGAGAAACGAAATGAAATTCTTGGATTTGGCACTGGCGCGGCGCCTCGAGATGGCCTCGGCCATGTCAGGCAAGAAATGCGCTGAAGGCGCGCAGAAGTTGCATCCTGAATTGAACGCAGCGGCAGAGGAGATTGCAGGCGGCATCGCGGTGTACGCGGGAGTCGATTCGCCTGTGACGCAGGCGCTTGGCGTCGGCTTGCACGGCAATGTGGACGACGCCGAGCTCGACCGGCTGGAGAACTTCTTCCGGTCGCGCAGCGCAGCTACCGCAATCGAACTCTGTCCGCTCGCAGGCCTTCCGCTCTACGAATCGCTCGCGAAGCGGGAATACCGCTTGGTTGAAGTCTCGAACGTTCTTTTTCGTGAATTGGCGCCTGCGGACGAGTTTCCATCGTTGCCGGGCGTCGTCGTCCGCGAAGTCGGCCCGGACAACGCGAAGCTCTTCATCGATACGGTCGCGAAGGGATTTGCGGAAGTCGCGCCGATTACACCCGCCCTGCTCGAGGTAATGGACGGTTTTGTTCACAGTGAGGGCCACCACGCGTTTCTTGCCTACGTCGACGGTACTGCGGCGGGCGGAGGCTCCGCCTTCACCTTCGATGGCGTCGCGGGAATGTTTGGCGCCAGCACTCTGCCCGAATTCCGCGGACGCGGCGTGCAGCAGGCGCTGCTCGCTGCGCGCCTCGGCTGGGCGGCAAAGCACGGCTGCGACCTCGCGAAGGGAATCACGCTGCCGGGCAGCGTCTCGCACCGCAATCACGAGCGCTTCGGCTTTCGCGTTTTCTACACGCGCACCAAGCTGATGCGAAATTAGTGCTGCGATTGCAAATGGGCTTTCGAAGGAGTAGATAGGCCGCAGGAGAGCTGTCGATGGACACGATAAACTCCGTCCCTGCGCCCAACACTGCGGCGCCGCGCCCGAGGAACTGGTTCGACAAGAACTGGAAGTGGTTTGTCCCGCTACTGGCGGGGGTTGGCCTGCTGGTACTGGGCTCCTTTGTGCTTGGCGTGTTCTCGCTCGTGAACTCGATGTTTCGCGACTCGTATCCGTACAAAGTCGCGATGGATCGGGCCAACGCGTCCGCGGAGGTGTCCGACAGGATCGGGAAGCCGTTCAAGGTGGGCTGGTTCACGAGCGGCTCAATCAATTACAGGGGACCCGAGGGCGACGCCGCGCTCAATATTCCGATCACGGGCTCCAAAGGCCGCGGAACGATCGTGGTTGTTGCCAAGCGGCACGCGAATCGCTGGACATTCGAGACGCTCGAGGTGGATGTGGAGGGCCAGGACAATCCCATCCCCCTGCTGGACCATGCTTCGCCCGCTTCGCGTCCGCCGTCAAGCGACAGCACGTGAAAATCGCGCGGCTATCGCAAGTAGCTCGTGGGCCGGCGCTGTCCTGCTGATGAGCCCGCATTCCTGAGCTTCGTGCGCGCCGAGCCTTCGGCCCGTCACGAACATTTCCATCGCGCGGCTTCGCCCGATGCGCCGCGCAAGCCGCTGGGTCCCGCCCCAGCCGGTCAAAATGCCAAGCGAGCCGCCCGGATGCGCGAAGAGAGCATCATCCGTCGCAACGCGCACATAGCACGCGAGCGCAAGATCCAGTCCGCCACCGAAACAATAGCCGCGAATTGCCGCGACCACGCGTCGGGAAGACCGTTCGATTGCGCGAAATGCGGCTTGCCCCTCGCGCGAAAACTCATGAGCCTGGCCCGGCGTCAGCCGCGCGAGCTCCCCGATTTCCGCGCCCGCTGCGAAGGCCGTCTTACTCCCGGTAATCACGCAGCCGCTGAATCCTCCCGCCGCGAGCCCCTCAATCTCGCGGCGCAATTCGCCGAGCACGCGACGCTCCAGCCGCGGGAATCCATCGTCGCTTTCGAGTGTGAGAATCAGGACGCCGTCATTCGGCGTCGCAAGCAGGCGGGTCGCCACTGTCTCAGATGTTACTGCTTCGCAGGCGACGAGGGCGTCGCGCCGCTGTCGGTCACGCTGAATGGGAAGATGCTCACGTTCTGCGTCCCCAGCATCACGGCGTATTCGCCCGGCGGCAGCGTTTGTTGCGGTTGAATCAGCCACACCATGTCTTCCGGCCTCGACACATCGACAGGAATAAGATCACTCTTCTCCGCCTCTTCCATCTTCACTCCGATGTGAATCTTGCCGCCGTCCAGCTCGCGCAAATTCTTCTTCGGGTGCAGCCTTACGATCACGGGATTTCCGGGTAATGAAGTGAAGTGGCAAATGCAAACGACGGGCCGCCCGGTCGCCACACTTGCCTGCGCGTGCAGACCTTCGTACTCAGAGATTATCTCCGCCGGCGCGGCCCCGTACGTGAACGTGGGCGCCAGCGCGTGCTTCACGCGGCTCTTCGTGGGCATCTCAGAGCGAATCGAAATCCAGTCGGTGCCGCGGATAAGGATTCCAGCGCGGTCTTTCGGATATTCAGCCGAAACGTTCGCTCCCCGCGAGGATGATTCCGGAATCCTGTCCTGCGGGAGAGCTCCAAGCGCCATCAAGAGAACTGCGAATCCGCAGACAAGCCACCGCGTGCCGGCCTTCATGGCATTCCTCCGCTAGCTTTATGTCACCGTGCAGGGCGCTGGACAAGCGGTTATTCAGGGGAAGGGCAATCGCGCTGCGACGGACTCAGTCGCCCTGCGGCGCGGCGCGAATTCTCTGGCGGATGAAATCGACGATCGCCTGCGTGGGTGTGCCGGGAAGAAAAATCTCGGCGATCCCGGCCTGCTTGAGCGCGGGAATGTCCGCCTCCGGAATGATTCCGCCGATCAGCACCGTCACGTCGTTCATCTTCTTTTCTCGCAGCAGTTCCATCAGCCGCGGGCAAAGGGTGTTGTGCGCGCCGGACAGAATCGAAAGCCCGATGACGTCCACGTCTTCCTGCGCCGCTGCGGACGCAATCATCTCCGGAGTCTGCCGCAGTCCCGTGTAAATCACCTCCATGCCGGCGTCACGCAGCGCGCGCGCAATTACCTTCGCTCCGCGGTCGTGCCCGTCGAGGCCCGGCTTCGCAATCAGCACGCGAATTTTCTTTTCTGGCATGGCGTTCCGCAACAAAACGAACGGGCAGGATACTTCAACTCGAGCCAAAAGCGTTAGCGCGTCGAAATTCCTAGTGCTCAGACGGAGGCCGGGCGATCAGAAAGCTCTCCAGCGCGTCATTGAATCCCTGGGGATCGTCGACGAACAGCGCGTGTCCCACGTTGTCCAGCAGTTCGAGCCGCGAGCCGGGAATCTTGCTGTGTTCCTCGATCAAGTCCGTGTCATACGGAGACTTTGCGCCGATGATCAGCGTCGGCTTGTCGAACTTCGCCAGTGCCGGCCAGTAGTTCGACGAATAGTATCCCGCGAGCAGCGCCACCGCGGAATTGGTGGGAACCCTCCGGGAAGCATCGATCACCCGCTTCAGATAATCCTCCGGCTGCGGCCGTCGGAAGCACAGATTGCGCACGAATCCGTCGGTCTGGGCGTCGCGATTCGTCAGAACGCCTTTGAGCATCCCCAGATCAGAATCGGTACCGGGCCGTCCTGCGTCTCCCATGCCGCCATCCACCAGTACGATGCCCGCCAGATCTTTTGTCCCGAATTGATCTACAAACGCACCCACTTCCGCCGTTGCCATCGACCACCCGACCAGCACCACCGGCGCGAGATGAAGCTGATCGATCACGGATTTGATGTCGCGGGCCATTTGGGCCGGATACAGCCCGTCGGCCGTTTGCGAGGATTCGCCCTGGCACCGCGGGTCCATCGCCACCACGTGATACTTCGGCGCGAAATGATCGATTTGCTTCTGCCAGATCCACGCCGGCATGGTCCAGCCGGGGACGAACAGAATCGTGAGCCCCTGCCGCACATTCGTCAGCGAAATCTGTCCCTGGCCCGTCGCTCCCGGCCCGGGGCCGGTCACCGCGAAATTTCCCGCCGTCTGCACGTGCCCCGTTTCGACGTAGTGGATTCTCGCCCCGTCCGACGCCTTGACGAATCCGCTCTTCTCCTTGCCGGCTGCCTGCGCGCAAATGGCGCCGACCACCGTTGCGCAAATTGAGATCGACATGAGAGCACTCGTTAGCGATCCGAGCTTCATGTGTGTTTCCGGCCTTTCTCTGCGTCCTCGGCGTCTCCGCGGTGAAGCATCATTCCGGATGATTGAGGACCAGCCGCCTAATCCCACTTCGGAGAACGACTGCATGGAAGTTTATGAGCAGTCCCAGAGTGCAGCCTGAAAGGCGCAGGTACGTTAGCAAAATTGCATCGTGGATTGGAGCCAAAGACTCCACCGCTTTGATTTCTACTACGACACGGTCGGCAACCAAAAGGTCGATTCGGTAGCCACAATCCAGATGCACATCCTTATACGCCAAGGGGATCGGCTTCTGGCGCGCGAACGGAATCTTGCGGATCACGAACTCACGGGCAAGGCATTCTTCATACGCTGACTCGAGCAGCCCGGGACCGAGCGTTCGATGTACCTCAATCGCTGCTCCGATGATCCCGTGGGTGAGTTGTACGTCGGTCATTCGTTTAGCAAAAGCTCAAGAAAGGCTTACCGCAGAGGCGCAGAGTACGCCGAGAGCCGCGGACTTACAAGGGAGGAACCTTCACGGAAGGGGGTCAAGAAGCCACAAATCCAGCCCTAGAAGTAAGCGGTCGTCTACGTGATGGCTACTTCCTCATACACCCCGAAGACGGCGCGCATCGCGTCGCAAATTTCGCCCAGCGTCGCGTACGCCTTCACTGCGTCGTAGAGGCGCGGCATCAGATTGTCGCTTCCCGCCGCGGCTTTGCGCAGCGCCGCGAGCCGGCGCTCCACCTCATCATTCGACCGTTCCGCGCGCAGCTTCCGCAGCCGCGCCGCCTGCCGCTCCGCCACGGTCTCGTCGATCTGCAGGATCTCGATGGGCTTTTCTTGCGCGACGTAATCGTTCACGCCAACGATGATCTTCTCTTTGCGATCCACTGCCATCTGGTAGCGGTACGACGCCTCCGCGATTTCCCGCTGCGGATATGCACGCTCGATCGCCGCCACCATGCCGC
This sequence comes from Candidatus Limnocylindrales bacterium, assembly GCA_035501415.1. Lineage (GTDB taxonomy): Bacteria > Acidobacteriota > Terriglobia > Acidiferrales > UBA7541 > Palsa-295. The sequence goes on from DATJWH010000037.1 coordinate 138,398, forward strand.
CCAGCGCGTCGATCTTCTCGATGTAATCCCACGCGCCGCGCTCCACTTCGTTCGTCAGCGCCTCGACGAAGTACGACCCGCCCAGCGGGTCGGCCGTATTCGTCACGCCGCTTTCGTGCGCGATGATCTGCTGCGTGCGCAGCGCGACCGTTGCCGCAAATTCCGTCGGCAGCGCCCACGCCTCGTCGAGCGAGTTCGTGTGCAGCGACTGCGTGCCGCCCATCACCGCCGCCAGCGCCTGCAGCGCCGTCCGCACCACGTTGTTGTACGGCTGCTGCGCCGTCAGCGAGCAGCCCGCCGTCTGCGTGTGGAATCGCAGCGCCCAAGAGCGCGCGCTCTTCGCGCCGAAGCGTTCACGCATCGTCTTGTACCAGATCCGTCGTGCCGCGCGGTATTTCGCGATCTCCTCGAAGAAATCGCTGTGCGCGTTGAAGAAAAACGAAAGCCGCGGCACAAAGTCATCGACGTCCAGGCCCCGCCGCATGCCCCATTCCACATATTCGATTCCGTCGCGCAGCGTGAACGCCAGCTCCTGAATCGCCGTCGAGCCCGCTTCGCGAATGTGATATCCGCTGATCGAGATCGAATTGAACTTCGGCGTGTGCTTGGCGCCGAACTCGAAGGTATCGATCACCAGCCGCATCGACGGCTCGGGCGGGTAGATGTACTCCTTCTGCGCGATGTATTCCTTCAGGATGTCGTTCTGCAGCGTGCCCGAAATCTTCTTCCAGTCGGCGCCCTGCTTTTCCGCCACGGCCAGGTACATCGCCCAGATGGCCGCCGCCGGCGAATTGATTGTCATCGACGTCGTCACGTCCGCCAGCGGAATCTTGTCGAACAGCACTTCCATGTCCGCCAGCGAACTGATCGCCACGCCGCACTTGCCGACCTCGCCCTCCGAGAGAGCGTGGTCCGAGTCGTATCCCATCAGCGTCGGCAGATCGAACGCCACCGACAACCCCGTCTGCCCCTGGGACAGCAAATACCGAAACCGCCGGTTCGTATCCTCCGCCGTGCCAAAGCCCGCGAACTGCCGCATCGTCCACAAGCGGCCGCGGTACATCGTGGAATGAATTCCTCGCGTATAGGGAGGCTGCCCTGGATAGCCCAGGTCGCGCTCGGGATCCCATCCTTCCAGGTCCGCGGGCGTGTAGAGCCGCCGGATGGGATAGCTCGAAACTGTGGTGAATTCGGGCGCGCGCTCAGGAGATTTCTCGAGCGTCGGCTTCAGCGTCTTTTCTTCCCACGCGCGCTCGGCTTCGGAGGGGTTGCGCCGCGATGCGGAAGATTCAGAAGTTGCTGCAGCGGCAGGACGAACCTTATTCTCGTGCCCGGTTTTCTGGATCATTGCAGAGACGCCTCCGCACGCGCGCGCCGATAGCTTCATTCTATGGCAAGGGAATGGGCCCGGCAACAAGCGCCCGCCGCTGCGCGGCCTGTTCCTAACGCTTCAGCGTGACGCCCGGCCCCAGAATCGCCACGAACGCTGCCGCAAGCGCGACGGCGCAAATCGTCGCGCCGTCGTCAGCGAGTCCGCTTCGCTGGTTATCCACCTGCCGCCGTTTCGTCCGCTATTTCTTGCCGGGAGTCCACGTATTCGCGGGGGCGGGCTCACCGTCCGCGTCCAGTGCGCCCGGAATATTCGGCGTCTTCGACGCCTTGCCCTTGAGGGCGTCTGCCACGGTGATGTTGTTTGCCTGGAGCGTGCGGCCCATCGCCTGATTGAACGCTATGCTCGCTTCGATCAGGTTGATACGCGACCGCAGCTCCACTCCTTCGGCCTGCGTCAAGTCGCGCGCTCTCTGCACCACCAGATAGCTCGTCGAGGCGCCCAGTTGATATCTTTTTTGCTCCGCGTCGAGCGTTTGCTGGGCTAGCTTCCGAGCCTCCTCTGACGCTGTCACCTGCGCACGGTCCTGCTCCAGCGCAACCTGCGCCTGCCGGACCGCCACGAAAATGTTGTTCTTCAGCTGCTGGTAGGTCACCTCTTCCTGCCGTTCGCTCAGCATCGCTCGCGCGTTATCAGCCTGTGCGGAGCGGTTCCGGATCGGCAGGCCTAGGGTAAGTCCACCGAAGTACGATGGATAGTTGGCGTTGATCATGCTGTTTAGAGCTGAGCCGAGCCCCGCCCGGTTCGCCTGGCTTGTTATGGCGAATGCCGTGGGGACCGACTCGTACAGCGCCGGCGGGCCCGTTACTGGGTTGCCGTTCACATCTACAACCGGCGAGTTCGGATCCGCCGCCCATGCCGTCGCCGCCTCAGTCAGGATGGTCGAGTTGTTCCCCGCGAGCCCGATGGCCTGGTACTCCCCGAACAGCGAGAGCGACGGAAGCAGGCCGTTGCGGGTCACCTTTACCTCGATCTTGTCGTTCACCAGCGTCAGCTCTGCCACCTTCATCTCCGGCCGATTTGCCCAAGCTTCAGCCATCAAGTCGGGCAGCGGCACGTTCTCCACCACGTCCGGCGTCTCGATCGCCGTAGTCGGCACGATCTCGATGTCCCTCAGGTTCGCCGCGAGCGGATCCTTCGTAATATCGGCCAGCAGTTTCGCTTGCTGCAGCAACCGGGCCGTCTGCGCCGCCACCAGGTTTCCCCGGTCCGTGGCGAGCTGGGATTGGGCGGTCAGGACGTCGAGCGGCGCCATCGTCCCGATTTCGAGCTGCTTCTTGTTGTCCTCATACAGCTTCTGCGAAACGCTCACCGCCTGCTGCTCTACCTTCACGCTCTCCAGGTCGTATACCAGTTCCCAATAGTCGTCCGAAGCGGTCGTGATATCCGTAATCACAGCCTGGCGGAATTGTGCGTCCGAGATTTTTATGCTGTTCTTCGCTTCGATGATGAACCGCGTCGCCGGAAGCCGGCAGCACCCCTGCAGCAACGGCTGCGAAATCGTGAACGTCAGCGTCGATTGCACCGCCGGATTGAACAGCACGCCGGGGGAGTTCGTTGACGACCGGTTGTTCTGCCACTGCAATTGCACGGCAGTGCCCGTGTGAAATCCCTCTGCGTACGTGACGTTGTAGTTCGCCGACTGGCCGCTGATGCTGAAGATGTCCTGTGCGCCGACACCCGACGTGAAAATGTTGTTCACCGGAATGTTCGACCGTCCCCAGTTCATTTGTGCCGTGATTTCCGGGTCGAATGACACGGCTGGCGGCAACCCGAGCACTACTTGCTGCGCGCTGGCCGGCTGCGGAATCCCGCCCGCCTCCGCCTTCAGCAGCTGCGTGTCGATAACCCATACAGCATATCGCTGCACTCGGATGTCGAGATTGTTTTCCAGCGCCAGCGCCACCGCATCATCCAGGCTCAGCGTCAACTTCCCGTCCTGGACCAGTTGATTCAGCTTCGGCGTATTCGTCAGCGTCGGCTGATCCACCTTCACTGGCGTGTACGGAGCAAAAATGTCGGGAAAGAAGGGCTGGCCCTTCCAGTATTTTCGCCCGAGATCGAGCTTCTTCGGGCTCGCCGGAGTGGCGGGCTGTGCCGCGGGCTGATTCGGCTGTTGGTCCTGCATTTGCGCCGGCGCCGCGTCCTGCGACTGCCCCTGTTGCGCCTGCGCAAACACCGGCGAAACAATCAGCGAGGCCGCCGTCCACAGAACCACCGCCACCTGCTTTAGACTTCGACTCATCGTATCCATCCTCTCCCCAGAAAAAGTCGCTGCTCTAAAGCGCAGCCTCCTGCACTCTGAGCGCGTCGAGAACTCCCAAAATGTGCGCGAACCGCTGGTAATACAAACGCGCGGAACCCTCAATTTGTTTCAGTAGGTCCAACTGTGTTGCACCGCAGCGGCCATGCGTATCCAGTTGAAAACGAACGGTTAAGGGTGAATTTGCACACCGGCACTGTTCGATTCCGGGCACTGCCGTGCGTATCCGAACAGAGCGGACACCGAGTCTACATCAGCCTGTAACCCTTCTCAATAACGCCCCGCTTATCGCCTCAGTTACGGCCTCCACCGGGCCCGAACCCGGGAAAACGCGCCGCTGCCCCGCCACCCCAACTTTTCCGCCTCGCCGTTTCCAGTTGCGTTAGACTCACCCGCGTGATCAGCGGCGCCCACGTCCTGCTTTACAGCAACGACCCCGAAGCCGACCGCGCCTTCTTCCGCGAGATCCTCAGCTTCCCGTTCGTCGACGTCGGTCACGGCTGGCTGATCTTCAAGCTGCCTCCGGCCGAGGTCGCCGTTCACCCGGCTGACACCCGCACCGGACAGCTTCACGCCGGGCATCACCTTCTCGGCGCCGTCCTTTACCTCATGTGCGACGACCTCCAGGCACAGATTCGACTCCTCAAGTCGAAGAACGTCTCCTGCACCGAGGTGGAAAAGGAGCCCTGGGGCATTCGGACCACGGTCAAACTTCCCAGCGGCGGCGAAATCGGCCTCTATCAGCCCACCCATCCAACCGCGCTCGGGCTCTGATCCCCATCAGCTGCGAAAGGGCCTCCGCACCCGTCACACGTCCTCCCTTCGTTGACACCCATTGCTCCCGGTTCTACCATGGCATGACACGCTAAATGCGGCTTCGATCCCTCTCCGTCCGCCGTTCTTTGCGATTTCTTCCGCACGACGGCTGTCTTTTCGCTCGGGTAGTCAGCCTTTTCCTTGTCGCGGTCGCCTGCCTCGCCCTGTTTTCGATCGCGGCCCGCTCGCAGGATCCCAGCCAGCTCAAGCCGCAGGGCTACGTCGACGATTTCGCCGGCATCCTCAGCGCCTCAGGCCGCGACCAGCTCACCGCGCTTTGCTCTGAAGTGGACCAAAAGGCTCACGCCCAAATCGCCGTCGTCACCGTGAAATCCCTCGGGGGCCGCGCCATTGAGGACTATTCGATCGACCTCGCCACTCGCTGGGGCGTCGGTCCCAAGCAGAAGGACCGCGGCATCCTGATTCTTCTCGCCGTCGACGACCACAAGGATCGCATCGAGGTCGGCTACGGCCTCGAAGGCATCCTCCCCGACGGAAAAGTCGGCAGCTTCGAGCGCGAAGCCGTTCCGCTGCTACGCGCCGGGAACTACGACTCCGCCCTGATGCTCATGACCCGCCGGGTCGCTGAGACAATCGCAGCCGACAGCCACGTCACTCTCAGCGAGCAGCCCCTCCCTCCCGAAGAATCAAATCCCCCGGCCAAAGAGACTGGCTCCTCGAACCACGACTTTACTGTCTTCGCGATCATCATTCTCCTGATCATTCTGTTTAGATTGATCGCGGCTGCTTTCCGAGGTGGCGGACGCCGGTCTCACTGGGGCGGCGGTGGTGGTTGGTGGATCGGGCCGATGCTCGGCGGCGGGTTCGGGGGGCGCGGTTGGGGTGGAGGCGGCTTCGGCGGAGGTTTCGGTGGCGGCGGAAGCAGCGGTGGTGGTTTTGGTGGTTTTGGCGGCGGCTCATTTGGTGGTGGCGGCGCGAGCGGAAGCTGGTAATCTCGTGCCTCGCGAAACACACAGCATGATCCCGGATAATTCCAACCCGCGAAGGATTTCCTGATGGAGCGCACGCTCGCGGAACTCGTCTCGCGGCTGAAAAAGGGCGCCGGGGGCAACCTCAAAGCCATCGTTCTCTACGGCTCCGCCGTGACGGGCGAATTCTCTTCCGGGCATTCCGATCTCAACGTCCTCTGCGTTGTCGAGCGCGCCGGCACTTCCGAGCTGGAAAACCTTCACGACGCCGCCGAATGGTGGATGGGGCAGGGAAATCCGCCGCCGCTGCTCTTCACCTTCGAGGAACTTCGCGCCTCAGCCGACGTCTTCGCCATCGAGATGGTCGACATGAAGCTCCGCCATCGCATGCTCCTTGGCGACGACTTCTTCGACCACTTCGAAATACCGCTCCGTCTTCACGCGCTCCAGCTCGAACGCGAGCTGCGTTCCCGCTGGTTGCGCCTCCGCGAAGCGGTTCTTGCCGCGCCGCTGAAGAAAAAGGCGCATCTCGCCATCATGGTCGCGTCCATTTCCACTTTTTGCGCGCTTTTTCGCCACGCGCTCTGGGCTCTCGGGAATCCCATGCCCGCTACGCGGCGAGAAGCCGTCAACGGTGTTGCTGCCCTCACCGGCGCGAATCCCTCCGCCTTTCACGCCATCCTCGATTTGCGGGAAGGGAAGATCAAGTCCCGGAAAATTGATATCGAAGAGACGCTTCATTCGTACCTGGAATTAGTAGAAGTCGTTACCAACGAAGTCGATCGCCGCCTCGGCGCGCAGTAGCCGCTGCCGTCGGCGTACATCGTTCTCGAATTGGAGGCTGTCGATGAAAGCTCTCGCCGTTTTTCTCGTGATCGTCCTCATTGTCGTCGGGATCTGCGGCGCAATGTACGTCAGCAGCCGCAACCGCATGGTCGCCTTGAACGAGCAGGTAAAGTCCAATTGGTCCGAGGTTGACGTCAACCTCCAACGCCGCGCCGACCTCATCCCCAACCTCGTCGAGACCGTCAAGGGCTACGCCGCTCACGAACAGACCGTTTTCGGCGACGTCGCTAATGCCCGCGCAGCCTTGCTCGGAGCGCAGACCCCCGAAAGCAAAATCGCCGCCAACAACCAGCTCGACGGCGCCATTGGCCGCCTGCTCGCTATCGTCGAAAATTATCCTCAACTCAAGGCGAACGAAGGTTTCCTTCGTCTTCAGGACGAGCTCGCTGGAACGGAAAATCGCATTGCCGTCGCCCGCAAGCGCTATAACGATTCGCTCCAGGCCTACAACACCTTCATCGGCCAATTTCCGAACAGCCTCTTCGCGGGCTGGGCCGGCTTCCAGCGCAACAACGCCTATTTCGAGGCCTCCGAAGCCTCTCGCGCCGTTCCCAAGGTTTCCTTCCCGGCCGCCAATCCAACTCCGGCGCCCGCGACACACTAGATGGCGAAGCATGGGCCCGCGCCCATTATTACAATTCGATGAATCCTCGCGTCCGCTCCTTGACCCGCCCCGCCTCGCGCGCTACGCTAATTCGAGGAGCTTGACTTCTCGGTCGCCTCTCGCGGCCGATCGACCTGAATGAAACAGACCGTTCGCATCGCCGGAGGCGTCAGCGAATTCTTCGGCACCCTCGACGAAAATCTGAAGCTCTTCGAATCCGCCCTGCACGTCACGACGCACCTGCACGATAGCGACGACCTGGAAATCGAAGGCGAGCCCGCTCAGGTCGAGCGCGCCGCCAAAATTGTCGGCGAGTACAATCAGCGCATTCGCGAAGGACGCATCCCCAATAGCCAGGAAGTGAAGGCTCTTCTTCGCGTCGCTACCGACGAGCAGCATCATCCCGCGCGCCTCCACGGCGCCTTTTCGCCGTCGCGCTCCCGCGCTCTCGGCAAAAAGAGCATCGTCCCCAAGAGCGCCAACCAGCGCAAATATCTCGAGGCCCTCGAAGCCTACGACATGGTTTTCGCCATCGGTCCCGGCGGCACCGGAAAAACGTATCTTGCCGTCGCCATGGCCGTTTCCGCGCTCCTCTCGAAGCAGGTCAACCGCATCATTCTCGCGCGTCCCGCTGTCGAAGCCGGCGAGCGCCTCGGTTTTCTTCCCGGCACGCTTCAGGAAAAAGTTGATCCTTACATGCGTCCGCTCTACGACGCGCTCCACGATCTTCTCGAAGCCGACAAGCTCGAAAGCTTCCTCGAAAAAGGCATCATCGAAGTCGCGCCGCTCGCCTTCATGCGCGGCCGTACTCTCAACGATTCCTTTGTCATCCTCGACGAAGCCCAGAACACCACCAGCGAGCAGATGAAAATGTTTCTCACGCGTCTCGGCTTCAATTCGAAGGCCGTTATCACCGGCGACATCACTCAGATCGATCTTCCCGAGTCCCGCCGCTCCGGCCTCGTCGAGGCCATCGACGTCGTCGGTAAAATCGAAGGCATCGCCTTCATCTATTTCGACGAGCACGACGTCGTCCGCCACACGCTCGTCCAGCAGATCATCAAGGCCTACGACGAGCGCCCCAACTCGCAGTCCGGTTCCAACCGCTCATCCGGCGCGAACGGCGGTTCCAGAGCCCCGGGCGCCTCAACTCCGTCCGAATGATCGCGTCAATGCCGCAGAATCTTGTTTTTCTGCTCCTGTGCTTTCTCCTTGGGATCTCCGTTCGTTTCCGCATCTCTGCAGCACGTTTGCCTTGCGCCGATTCCGTCAATCTCGAGGATGTCTTCTCCTCTACCTCCTCCACTTCCTTTGCCTCCTCACCATGATCCTCAATCAACAGCGCGCCGTTCGCATCCCGCTCGCGGACCTCAATCGCTTCCTCGCGCGCGCCCGCCGCGCTCTTCGCCTTCCGCCTGCGTCCGTCACCATTTGTCTAGTCACCGATTCGCAGATCGCTCGATGGAACCGCGCCTACCGTGGCAAAAACCGCCCAACCGATGTATTGTCATTCCCAACGGACGTGCGCAACCGCAATCGCAATCCGCGAATCCGCAGCCATCATCGCAGAGCTCGCCGGAAGGAGGTCTTTTCCTCTACCTCCTTTACTTCCTCTCCTTCCTCAACCTCCTATCTCGGCGATATCGCTATCGCCCCCGCCGTCGCTCGCCGCAACGCCCGCCGCTTCGGCCGCTCCCTCGCCGATGAACTCCGCATCCTCATCCTCCACGGCCTTCTCCATCTCCTCGGCTACGACCACGAGACCGATTCCGGCCAGATGGATCGCCGCGAACAGCGCCTTCGCCGCGCACTGGGGCTAGCCGCTGCATGAACCCAGACCTCAAGCTCCTCCTTTACACACTCGGGGTCCTGGCCATAACCGCCGGCCTTCCCATCTTTGCCTATCTAGATCGCGTCTACCGCGAGCTCGGTACCATCAATACCGGCCGCGTCCACGAACATCTCGAGACCTTCGAAGCCGAAATCGAGCCGCGCTTCAAGATGGACCGTCGCCGCCTCTCGCTCTCCTTCAATCTCATCGCGCGCCTCTGGCTCGTTCTGGTCGCCGCCTTCACCGCGCGCGGCGTCATCTTCTTCGCGCCCAACACCTGGCAAGCCGCCGCCGAAATGGTCGTATTCCTCGGCGCCGAAGTCGTCATCCTCATGCAGTTTCTTCCCGCCGTTCTTCTTGCCGGGGTTCGCGGCACCTGGATTTCGCCCTTCGTCCCGGTAATCCGCGCCTCTCTCTGGCTCGTCTATCCTCTCGAAGCGGTTCTCGAAGGCCTCGTCTCCATCCTTCATCTCTCCGAGGACGAGCCCGCCGCCCCCGCCGAGGAGCAATCCATCGAAGCCTTCGTCGACGCCGCCACCGAAGAGGGCATCATCCAGCAGGACGAAGCCCGCCTTTTCGAGCAGGTCGTCGAGTTTGGCGAAAAGCGCGTTCGCGACGTCATGACGCCGCGCCCCGACGTCGTCGCCATCAAAGCCTCCGCCACTCTCGAGGATCTCCGCGACCTCATCGTCGAAACCAAATTCTCGCGCGTCCCCGTCTACGAAAAATCCCTCGACGACGTCGTCGGCGTCGTCATGTCCCGCGACATGCTCGAAGTTCCCGACCGCGAAGCCGCCCACCGCACCGTTCGCGAGCTCATGCGCCCGGCGCTCTTCGTCCCCGAAACGAAATTCGGCTCCGAGCTCCTCAAGGAAATGCAGCGCAAAAGCCAGCAGATGGCCATTGTCATCGACGAATACGGCCTGATGGCAGGCGTCGTCACCATCGAGGATCTCGTCGAGGAAATCGTGGGCGAAATCGGCGAAGAGGATCGCCGCCCTGCTCCCGACGTCCTCCGCGAAGCCGGCGGCGCGATGGTTCTCCGTGGCAGCGTCCCCATCGACAAAATCAGCGAACTCTTCGGCGGCTCGCTCGAGTCCGCCGCGCGTCACGCCAACGCCACCACCATCGCCGGCCTCCTCAATTCGCTCGCGGGCCATGTCCCGCGCACCGGCGAAGTCATCGAATCCGACGGCCTTCGCTTCGAAGTCATCGAAGCCAATCAGCGCAAGGTCCTCCGCGTTCGCGCCCGCCGCGTCGCCGCCGGAGCCGCCTCCTCCGCCCGCACCGTCTAGCCTCGGCGTTTCCTTTTCAAATTTGAAATTTCAAATGGCTCTGTTGATTTCCTCATGCGAACGGGCGCCGCTGCCCATTCTCTCGCCACAACCTCCGAATCTTGTCATCCCGAGCGAAGCGTCCCGATGCTTTTTCTCCGCGAAAATCGGCCTTTTCGATTTTCGCGTCGGGGCGCGCAGTCGAGGGACCTCTCTTCACCCGTCACAATCCGAGGATGTCATCAGAGCCATTTGAAATTCTCTTATCTGTGTTCATCTGTGGTTCCACCGCCTTTCGCATCGCCGCCATTGAATCTCCCGCGAACTTGTGCCACCGTGTCCTCCAATCGTTCCGCGCGGGGGCCTTCGATGCGCACACGGCGCGCCGCCGTTATCATCTTCTTTCTTCTCGCCGCCCTTCCATCCACCGCCCAAATCGAAAATGGCGACCACATCATCGTCGGCACCGTTCGCGACAGCGCCTCCCACCAACCCGTCGCGGGCGCCCGCATCGAACTCGTCGTTGGCGGCGCCAAGCTCGCCGCGCCTCCCACTTCCTCCAACACGGAAGGGGAATTCGAGCTTTCTGCCCACAAGGGCGATTTTTTCGTGCACGCCGAAATGGCCGGCTACGTCACCGCTGAAGTAAAAGTCTCTGTCGGCCCCGCTCAGGAAACCGACGTCGAGATCGAGCTTCGCCGCGAAGCTCCCCGCGACTCCTCCGCTTCCGCGCCTCCCGAAGCCATCTCCGCCCACCAGCTCTCTGTCCCCGGCAAGGCCCGCGAATCCTTTGAGAAGGGCATGTCCCTCGTCGGCTCGAAGAAGGACTATTCCAGCGCCGCCTCCGAATTTCAGTCCGCTATCACCGCCTATCCCGCCTACTACGAGGCCTACGCCGAGCTCGGCGTCGCGCGTTATTACCTCGGCGACGCCCGCGCCGCCGAAGACGCCCTCCGCAAATCCGTCGCCCTCAGCGACGGAAAATATTCCTACGCGCTCCTCGATCTCGCCGAGTTGCTCAACAACACCGCTCGCTTCGGCGATGCCGAACCCGTCGCCCGTCAGGCCGTCGCGCTCGATGCGTCCGCCTCGCGCGCTTATTACGAACTCGCTCGCGCCCAGTTTGGCCTCAAGCGTCCCGTCGACGCCGAGCAAAGCGCCTCAAAGTGCCGCGACCTGAATCCCGATTACCCGCTCGTCTACCTCACCCTCGCGAACATCCACATCGCGCTGCGTAATTACGCTGCCGTCCTCATCGACCTCGACTCCTACCTCAAGCTCACCCCCGACGGCCCCACCAGCGACCAGGTCCGCCACACCCGCGCCCAGGTCGCCCGCACCCTCGACCGCTCCCAACCCCCGCCCGCCTCGACCCCACGCCAGTAGCATCTCGCCCCACAAATTTCTTGCAGCCTGCATGCCCCGGTGCGACACTCCCGCCAATCGGAGCTGACTCGGCATGCTCAGCATTTGGCTGCGAAGCTGGCGACGGAGTCCGCTGCTGACGGCGCAATTCGCCTTCACCATTGCCATCGGCATGGGTGCGGCGGCGGCGCTTGTCAGCCTCATGCTTGCCCTCGGCTATCAGCCGCTGCCATACCGCGACCCCAGCCGGCTGGTCGCAGTTTGGGCGCACGCCGAGCCAAGCTCGTCGCCTCTCGCCCTCTCTGGCCCGGACATCGCCGATTTCGCCGACGCAACTCACAACGTCTTCGACTCCCTCGGCGCTTTCACCTTCCCATCCATTTGGCTCGTTGATCGCAAGGGCAGCGCGAAAATCCTCGCCTGCTTCATCCAGCCAAGCCTCTTCGCCGACCTCGACATCCAGCCCGTCCTCGGCCGCGGCGTCCGTCTCGACGACCAGCCCATCGGTGCCGCCGCTTTTCCCGTCTGGATCAGCTACCGCCTCTGGCAGACCCGCTACAACGGCAGCGCCTCCGTCATCGGCACGACGGTGGGAGTCGCATCATCAGCCTCGGGCCAGGGCAAGATGCTCGCGCAAATCGTCGGCGTGCTTCCTGACGGAGTCAGCATCCCGCTCCCATTCCTCAAGAACGCCACCGATATCTGGTACCTCATGCCGCAGGACATCGCGGCGCGCCCCCGCCAAGGCGCCGCCTTCTTTGCAGTTGGCCGCCTCCGCCCCGGCACCACTCCGCAGCAAGCCCAAGCGGCCCTCACCTCCGTCGCCGAGCGCCTCGAGCAGCGCTACACCTTCGAACGCCGCAAGCGCCCCATCGTGCGCAGCCTCGAGGAAATCGCGCAAGGCCCCGCGCGCCAGACCATGGGTCTCCTCGCGCTCGGCGTCGGACTCGTTTTTCTCGTTGGCTGCGTGAATCTCGCCATCCTGATGGGCGTCGAGGGCCGTCGCCGCCGTCGTGACATTGCCATTCGCGCCGTTCTCGGCGCCAGCCGCTCGCGCCTCTGGTATGAAGTCGCGGCGGAAAAATGCCTGCTCACGCTGCTCTCGCTCGCGCTGGGAGTTGCCTTCGCCTTCGAGCTCCTCCGCATCCTCACGCAATTCATGCCCGCTGCCGGACTGGGTCCGTCCCTCCTGCATCCGCCGCCTTTGAACCTCGCCGTCCTCTTCGGCTTTGCCGCATTCGCCATTGCCGCCGCGCTCGTTTGGTCTGCGCTGCTCGTCGCTGCGGCGGGCGGCGCCGCGTGGTCGCGCACCCTCGCCGCTGCGGGCAGCGGACTCGGCTACACCGGCCTCAGCGACGCAACTCCCGGCGCCGGCCGCTGGCGCCTCGCCCTGATCGCGACGCAAGTCGGAACGGGAATCTGCCTTCTCGCTGCCGCAAATCTCGCGGCCCGCACCTACGCCGCCGCCTCCGTCGCGAATCTCGGGCCCGGGCCGAGCCGCACCGTCGTCCTCTCCATCGATCCGCGCGACAACTTCGTCCCCTCCGACGCGCAGGTCGTCGAATTCAACCAGCAAATCGTTTCTCGTCTGGAGCGACTTCCCGGCGCGCAAGCAGTCGCCCTCGCGGACCTCTTTCCGCCGCCGGGCTCTCCCGTCTCCTTCATCAAGCAGGGCGACACGTCCGGCGCCGAACGCGAAGCCACTCAGCCCGTGGCGGTTTCTCCCGGATATTTCCGTGCGCTCGGCATTCCGCTTCTCTTCGGCCGCTCCTTTGACGCCACCGACGTCACAGGTGCTGAGCCCGTCGCCGTCATCAGCCTCGACATGGCTCAGGCAAACTGGGCCCGGCCGGAGCAGGCCGTCGGTTCGCAGATCGCCTTCGGCTCGAAATTCGACCAGCGTTACAAAGTCGTCGGCGTCGCCGGGGATTTCACCGGCTACTGGTCGCAGCACCCGGTTCCGACCGTCTACTTGCCCCAGGCGCAAGCCGCCTACTTCTGCGGCGGCTCCGTGATTTTGCGAACGTCCGGTTCGGCGAACGCCGTTGCCGCGCTCGCCCCGCAGGCGCTCGACGCCATGCCGATCCCCGCCACAATTTCTTCCGTCTCGACCATTCAGTCGCTCTGGCGCGCCACTCTCACGCGTCCGCTCGCCCGCATGGCAGGCATGCTCCTTCTCGCGCTCCTCGGACTTTCGCTCAGCATCCAGGGCGTCTACGCCGTGGCCGCCGGAACCGTTGCCGCGCGCACGCATGAGCTTGCCGTGCGCTCCGTCTTCGGAGCGGTTCCCACAAGTTTGGTTTGGAGCGTAACGCGCGAGCTTGCCCTCGCGGTCTTGGTGGGCTCCGCCCTCGGCGTTGCAGGAGCGCTCGAGCTCCGCCCGCTTCTCGCCACTTGGCTCGGCCCATTGGCTGTCTGGCGCACCGAGCCAATCGCCGTCGCCGTCCTGCTCCTCGCCCTCGCCGCAGCTGTCGGCTGCTACATTCCCGCCCGCTCCGCCGCCCGCGCCAACCCCATCGACATCCTCCGCCAAGGCTGACTCTGCCCATACCTCATTTATTGGGCGATTTGTTGCGATTAGATTTTTACAGGTCCTTTCTTTTCTGTAGGTTAGGCGGATTTCTAATTCTGGACTGTTGCGATTAGGATTGGATGGGTTGGAGGCGGGCGTAGAACCGAGGCGGAGCGGAAGACAGGAGCCAGTGACGGGAGGCAAGGACGAACCCGCCACCTGCGAGCGGAGGGTCTGGGGATTATGGCAACCGAGAGCGCCAGAAAAGGCCCCGGATTTGTATAGATTAGAAAAATGTAAGCTGCTGATTCGCTGAGGGTTGCGGCGATTTCTAATCTTCAGTGTATAGATTAGAATTTTGGTGGAGAGCGCCCGGCGGTTGGGAGGAGAAGGTCGCCGGAGCATCCGATTTGGGCCTTTAGTCTCTCATTTTCCTTCCGCCACTATTTTATCATGCATGGCAACTTGACACGGGTGCTCCAAGTCTGCAAGCCATAGGGGAAATTGGAGTTACGAAATCGGGGTTCCTGAGCAGGAATCGAGCGAAATTGAAAAAAGATGGAAAAAGTTTCAGGGGGAAGCTGGGATGATCGGAAGAAGGCCGTCTGGCGAAAGGCGTGCCCACCACTCTAAAGCAGGGGAACGCTCTCAACTTGCGCCGCTTTCCGAAGGTCGGTATCCAGGGTTCCGAGGGGCAGCTGACGGCGATGAGCTAACTCCAAGTACGCTGCGTCATACGCGGTGAGGCCATGTTTTTCGCTCAGTGCCAGCACCGTCGTTGCCTGAGAAGCGGCAATCGCTGGCTCCGTCTCAATCGGCAAGCGTGCGAGCTCGTCCCAAAAGAGTGCCGGCTGATCTGCCTTGATGCGTTTTCTACGGGAGGCAACCAGGAGGCCATTCAGGATTTCAGCCGGCCAGTGCGCGGGGACTACGATTTGGTCGCCTTGGCGCAAACGCTCGAGAAGCCCATCGGTCCAACTGCTGGCCTCGTCCTCAAAGCACCAAGCCAAGGCCGCTGAGGCGTCCACGACGAAAATAGCCATCAGTACTTGTGGCCTTCGTGGATGAGGTCCTTCGTTCGAAGACCTGCGAGCTTGTTTCCCTTGCGCAACTCCAGGATTCGATCTATGGCGGCGCGAACCGACTGAAGACGCTGTTCGCCTGTGGCCTGAAGGGCCTGGCGCGCCAGGATTTCCTGCACATATACCTCGACCGAAACACCGTGCGCGCGAGCCTCTGCCGCCAACTTATCGGGAACTTTTATCGTGACTTCCATTCGTCTCATTATACGCCCTGTGGAGGCGATTCCGGGCCATTTGGCGTGGCGCCGCCAATGGCGTGAGCACTTCGCTGCTTGTACAGGTTCCTGCAGACCCTTAACATCTTTTCAAGGGCCTTCCAATCGCGAAGAGACGCCATTCGTCGCCTTCGCTCTTGCCCCCTCCGCCCGTAATCTGTTCTCATCTTTAGCTCGAAGGTCTTATCCCAAGGTGACGCACAATGGCCGCTGAAAAACCCTTTCATATGACGCCCGAGGAGTTCCGCCGCCGCGGCAAGCAGGCGGTCGACTGGATCGCCGACTATTACGAGCGGATCGAATCGCTCCCCGTCGTCTCCCGCGTCAAGCCCGGCGAAATCCGCGCCTCGCTTCCCAAATCCGCCCCGCAAGACGGCGAAACTTTCGATTCGATGCTCAAGGACGTCGAGACCCTGATCATGCCCGGCATCACGCACTGGCAATCGCCCAACTTCTTCGCCTACTTCCCGTCGAACAACTCGTTCCCTTCGATTCTGGGCGACATGCTCTCCTCCGGCCTCGGCGTACAAGGAATGCTCTGGGCCACCAGCCCCGCCTGCACCGAACTCGAAACTCACGTCCTCGACTGGCTCGTCGAAATGCTCGGCCTGCCGGAAAAATTCTCCTCGCGCGGCAGCGGCGGCGGCGTCCTGCAGGACACGGCTTCCAGCTCCACTCTCTGCGCCTTGCTGGCCGCCCGCGAGCGCGCCACGAATTACGCGTCGAACGAGCGCGGCTGCGACGGCCGCCTCGTCGCCTACACCTCCTCGCAAGCGCACTCCTCAATCGAGAAGGCCGTGAAAATTGCGGGCCTTGGCCGCGCGAATCTGCGCCTTATCGAGGCCGACGAAAAATTTGCGATGCGTCCCGAAGCGCTCGCGGCGCAAATCGACCGCGACCGCAAAGCCGGCCGCGTCCCGTGCTTTGTCTGTGCCACGGTTGGCACCACTTCCTCGAACGGCATCGATCCCGTCCGCGCCATCGCCAAAATTTGCGCCGAGCACGGCATTTGGCTTCACGTTGACGCCGCGATGTCTGGCACAGCGGCCCTCTGTCCCGAATTTCGCTGGATTCAGGATGGCGTCGAACTGGCTGACAGCTACTGCTTCAATCCGCACAAGTGGATGTTCACCAATTTCGATTGCGACTGCTTCTACGTCGCCGACCGCGCCGCGCTCATCAAGACTCTCAGCGTCCTTCCCGAATATCTCCGCAACAAGGCGACGGAATCGGGCGCCGTCTTCGATTATCGCGATTGGCACATCCCGCTCGGCCGCCGCTTCCGGTCGCTGAAGCTTTGGTTCGTGATTCGTCACTACGGCGTGACTGGCCTTCGCCATCATGTGAAGCGGCACATCGAGCTGGCCCAGCAATTTGCCGAGTGGGTGAAGCAGGATCCGGATTTCGAGCTGGCCGCGCCTGCGCCGCTGAATCTGGTCTGCTTCCGGCATCGCGCAGGCGACGCGGTCAACCAGGCAATCATGGACCGCCTAAACCAAAGCGGCGATCTCTACCTCACGCACACGCGGTTGAACGACAAGCTCACTCTGCGCATGGCCATCGGCCAGACGCAAACCGAGCTGCGCCACATCGAGCGCGCCTGGCGCCGCATCAAGGAAGAAGCCGCGACTGCGACGAAAGGATCAGGCACGTCGAAAGAGGGAAAAGCCGGAGGCGAGTCCGCAAAAGGAACGCCGAATGCGGCGAGCGGCTC
The DNA here is from genome assembly GCA_035501415.1 of Candidatus Limnocylindrales bacterium. Classification (GTDB taxonomy): domain Bacteria; phylum Acidobacteriota; class Terriglobia; order Acidiferrales; family UBA7541; genus Palsa-295. The sequence continues at coordinate 155,239 of DATJWH010000037.1, forward strand.
ATGAGGCGCCACGCCTCACGAGTGCTCAGTGCCGGTGGTGAAAAACGCGCCGCTTCACGTCCGGCCAGAATTCGTCGAACGCGTTGCTGCCCATCCGGCCAAGAAATCCCCAGCCGGTTCGATAAAGCGCGTGCGGCGTATCCGCTTCGCGCGCGGGACGCCACGCGTTTGAGATGAAATTGTTTCCGGTGATCGCCGCGTACCGCGCGTACGCGAGCTGAAAGCTTCCGTCGCGCCGCCGGGCGAAGAATGTCTGCCACACGACGTTCTTCACGCGGCCTCCGAAGCTTTCGTCCGGTTCGCGGAAGTACCGCGGATCTTCTCCCCACATCGCGCCGAGCTCCGCTTCCATCGCGTTGCTCAGCGCGACTCCAGCTTCGCGCGAGGCGAACCGCTTTCCGAATCCCGCCCACGTGCCGCGGTACTCCGGCGGCGTATCCCGCGCCGTCCCGAACGCCGCGACGAACACCCCGCCCCCGAGGTGCGCCGGCGCAAAAGTCTGATCCACGAACCACTCGATTCGCTGCCGGCCGGTGATGGGATGGTAGGGCGCCTCCTGGTTCTGCGCCGCTACCGGCGACGCCGGCTGCGCCGGGTCCTGCTGCGCGGACTGCGCGGCCGCGCCCGCGGCAAGCACCAGAAACGCTGCCGCCACCCAACCCAGCCGCCAGATTCTGATCGGACAGATCGTGGGCACCCAATTCGAGGAGACATCGCTCATCCATGGCCAGTGTGGCGGAGGTCAGGCATAAAGCGAATACAGTCAATCGCTTACGGGTCTGACGGGAGACTCTTGACGGGCCGCCCAGGGTACCCTGAGATTCGCGGCAGGGTCAAAATTGCTGTCAACATCCGCGCTCTACCTTCGTTATACCGTCGAACAAAGGAACGAATTGAAGATGGACGCCGTACCAAGGAGAGAAAGCATGATCAGCCGTTTGAAGAGGCCGCTTCGAATCCTGTTACTGCTGTTTGCCGTGCTGTTCGCGGTGCAGTTCGCATCGGCGCGTTCGCCGCTGCCGGCCCGCGCCAAGGCCGACGGAGCCGCAGCGCAGCAGGCGCCCGCGACTCAAAAGCCGCAGAAGGCCGCCGCCCCCGCGAAGGCTCAGGCTGAACCTGCGTCGCCCGGGCAGGCCGCTGACGAGGAACTGACGGATCCCAACGTCAGGGACGATCTCGACAACGTTCGACGCGCGCTCGAGCAGCAGGCCATTGAGCGCATGCGCTACGCCGGCACGCCAGGCTACGACTTCGGCCGGTTCATGAACGACGTCGCGCCGATGGTCGTTTTCATCGTTTTCGCGCTCGTGACCCTGTGGATTCTCCGCGTCGTGCTCGAAAACCGCCGGTGGAACAAGATGGTGAAGGTGCAAACCGAAACACACTCGAAGCTGCTCGACCGTTTCGGCTCGAGCCAGGAGATGCTTGCCTATATGCAATCGGAAGCTGGAAAGAAATTCCTCGAGTCGCCAATTTTCGAGGGGCAGCGGCAGCGCGTTTCAACGCTCCCGTTCGGCCGGATTCTCTGGTCGATCCAAATCGGCATCGTCGCCGCGTTCCTCGGCGCCGGCATGCTGATGCTGAGCGGAAAAGTCAGAACCGAAGACAGCATGGGGTTCACCATCCTCGGCACTCTGATTCTTACGCTCGGCGTTGGCTTCCTGGTCTCGGGAGGCGTATCGTATGTGCTCGCGAAGTACTTCGGCTTGCTCGAGAAGCCGCAGGCTGAATTGGCACGGTCCGAACGCGGTGCGTGACGACCGGAGCCGTGATTGCGCCACTCCGGAGTTCGCGGAACCAAGTTGATGCTGAAAGAATTCACATTCTCGGAAGCACAGCAGCTCGAACGCGCCGCCGGCGCGGTCGATGAGATCTTCCAGATGGACGAGCAGAGCTTCCGAGTGTTCTACGACCGCACGGCGCGCCCGCTCTGGTCGTACCTTTACCGGACATCCGGCAACGCGACTCTGGCCGACGATCTGGTGCAGGAGAGCTACTACCGCTTCCTCCGCGTGCGCTTCCCGGAAATGAATCAGGACTACATGAAGAATTATCTGTTCCGGATCGCGACGAACCTCCTGCGCGACCACTGGCGCCACGCCAAGGTCGATCCGCCTGCTCCCATTCCGGAGAAGGGAAGCAATCGCGAGCCGGCCGCCGTTGGCAGCACACATCAAGTCCACATGCAATCCGACGTGATGCAGGCGGTGCAGAGCCTGAAGCCGCGCGAGCGCGAGTTGCTGTGGCTGGCGTACGTCGAAGGATCGAGCCACCGCGAGATCGCCGAAGTAGTTGGCTTGCGCGAGCAGAGCATCCGCTCGCTGCTTTTCCGAGCGCGCAATAAACTGGCGACCGTGCTGCGGCGCCGCGGCCTGGCGACCGACGGAATGAAGGCGAATCCATGAAGCCGTTCGAGTGCGAAAAAGAATCGCTGGTGATCGAAGCCGCCCGGTCGGGCGCGTGGGACGCGGATCTGCGCGCGCACACGTCCGAATGCACGGCGTGCTCCGACGCAGCGCTTGCCGCGCAGGCCCTGAACGAAATGCGCGCCATCGATTTTGCCGAGTGCCACATTCCGGACGCCGGACTGATGTGGTGGAAGGCTCAGCTTCTTGCGAAGCGCGAGGCCGGCGAGCGCGCCACCGAGCCCATCGCTTTCGTCGAGCGCTTCGCTTACGCTTGCGGCCTGCTGACCTTCGCCGGCGCGTGCGTGTGGCAGTGGCACGCGATTCGCGCCTGGTTTTCTCTTCTGAAACTCGGCTCGCTGAATCTCGCTTCGCTGAATTCAGGCTGGCAGAGCTTTTATGACTCCGTCGCTGCCGTCTTCACTACCTCCGCGCAAAAGTCGAGTTCGCTTCCGAAATTCAGCCTCATGATCGCTCTCAGCGTCGGCGTTCTTCTTCTCTTCGTTGCGTTTGCCGCGTACTTCGCGCGCTCGGAAGAATAGGAAACCGCGCTTCGCCGCCGCGTCTGTCGTACAATTTCCGCATGGTTTTCAAGTCTGGTTTCGTCGGGATCGTGGGACGTCCGAATGCGGGCAAGTCGACGCTCGTCAACACGCTCGTCGGGCGCAAAGTGGCGATCGTCTCGCCGAAGCCGCAGACCACGCGCAATCGCATCCAGGGCATCCTGAATCGCGAGGACGCGCAGATTGTGCTCGTCGACACACCCGGAATTCACAAGCCCGGCTCCGCGCTGAACCGAATGATGATGGACGAACTTCAGCACGCGCTCGAGGGCCTCGATATTCTTTCTCTGATCGTCGATGCGTCAACGGACTTCGGTCCCGGCGACCGCTTTTCGCTCGAATGGGTGAAGCGCTTCCGCGGCCCCGTCTTCCTGCTGCTGAATAAGGTGGACCGCGTGAAGAAGCCCGCGCTTCTGCCGCTGATCGACCGCTACCGCCGCGAATTCGATTTCGCCGAAATCTTTCCCATTTCCGCCCTCACCGGCGAAGGCTGCTTCGATCTTACAAACGCGTGGCTGAAGCATCTGCCGGAGGCGCCCCCGTATTTTCCCGCCGACCAGTTCACGGACCAGCCCGAGCGTTTTCTGGCCGCCGAGCTGATTCGCGAAAAGGCGATTCTCGCGACGCGCGAAGAGGTGCCGCACGCGGTGGCCGTGCTGGTCGACAGCTTTGACGAAGAGCCGAACCTGATCCGCATCCGCGCCACGATTTACGTCGAGCGCGAAGGTCAGAAGGGAATCCTGATCGGCAAGCAGGGCGCGACGATCAAGAACATCGGCACGCAGGCGCGCAAGGAGCTGGAGGAAATTCTCGGCGTGAAGGTCTTTCTCGAAACGTTCGTGCGCGTCCAGCCGCGCTGGCGCGAAAATCCCGGCCTCGTGCGCCAGTTCGACTGGCACTACCAGCTCGAGCAGATGAGCGAGCGCCAGCAGGACCAAGCATCGGAATCGTGATCGATTGCCCGTGCCGGGCGCGAATCACTTCGTAATCAGGTCGTTCGAATTAATATGGTAGCCGTAGAGCTGCGCGCGGCCGCCGGTTATGTGCCACACGAACTGCTCGGTGCCGGAGCCCGGCGAGAACTTTGTGTCGTAGGCCAGTGTGACGGTCGCGCCCTCGCCGGCGAACCACGCAACTCTTTCGCCCTGAAGAGTCGAGTCGCGGACCATTCCGAGTTTTGTGTGGACTGCCTCCAGAAGCTTTGTGAAATCTGCTTCCGTCGTGGCGTTGTGCAGCTTCTCGTCTGAGGCTGTGTATAACGCCGAGTATTGCGCGAGATCGAGCTGCGAATGGAATTCCGTGACCGCGTCCTTCGCGAGCGCCAGATTCTGTTTTGCGCTGCCGCATGAGACGAGAAGCACTGCCGCCGCGATTACAAGTGCCGCTGACAATCGAGAGGAATGAGTTGCAGTCATAGATCACCCCAAGACCGAGGATCAACCCGAGAACCGCAGATTAAGTGCGTGAGTACGTATCTTCAATGGAAAAGGCTGCCCCGCGTGCGCGATGAGGCAAGGTCCGTCGACCAAATATTCGTATATGAGTGGGTCATTGTGCCGCCCCTGAAAGGGGCTCGTGGATCTATTGATCTTTCGCTTTTCCCACGGCTTACGCCGTGGGCCACAATCTGTCTCAACAGGAAGATTGCGCCGGCCGATCCGTGTCTGGCTGGCGCTTGGGACTCCACCGCAACGTTTCCTGCGGTTCTCTGCACGACTAACGCCGTTGGCGACAACCGGTCTGATGAGCCTCGGGAAGCAGGTGCGCGCTAAGCTTCAGTTCTTCGAGGGGGCGATGCCGAGGGAGCGCATCTTGCGATAGAGGTGGCTGCGTTCGAGGCCCAGTGCGTGCGCGGCGCGCGTCATGTTCCAGCGGTTTTCTTCGAGCTTGCGCAGGACGAATTCGCGTTCGTACGCCGCCCGCGCTTCCTGCAGGCTCTCGTACGGCTTCTGCGGGCTCTTCGAGGCGCCGCGGAAAAGCTCCGGCGGCAAATGGTGCGGCTCGACCCGCGAGGCAGGACACATAATCACGAGCCTCTCGACCAGATTCCGCAATTCGCGCACGTTTCCGGGCCACGGGTAGGACAGCAGCACTTCCATCGCTGGTGCGCTGAACTCCTTCGGCTTCTTCCCATATGCGGCGCAAAACTCGGCGAGGAAATTCGCGGCGAGAATCGGAATGTCTTCGGTGCGCTCGCGCAGCGCAGGCACGTAGAAGGGAATCACGTTCAGGCGGTAGAAAAGATCCTCACGGAAAAGGTTCCGGGCGATTTCCTCTTCGAGCTTCTTATTTGTCGCAGCAATCACGCGCACGTCGACGTTTACCGGCTGATTCGAGCCCAGCGGCTCAACGCGCTGTTCTTCTAGCACGCGAAGCACCTTGGACTGCGTTTTCAGGCTCATATCGCCCACTTCGTCGAGAAAAAGCGTGCCGCCGTTGGCCTTCTGGAATTTTCCGGTTTTGTCCTCGCTCGCCCCCGTGAAGCTGCCCTTGCGATGCCCGAACATCTCGGACTCGATGAGCTCCTCGGGAATCGCGGCGCAGTTCACTTCGACGAACGGCATCGTGTTTCGTCCGCTGCTGGCGTGAAGCGCGCGCGCCACCAGCTCCTTGCCCGTTCCGCTCTCGCCATAAATCAGCACGCGCCCGTTGGTCGGCGCCGTGAGCGCGATCTGCTGGCGCAGCGCCTTCATGGGGACGCTCACGCCCAGAATCTGATGCCGCTCTTCGAGCTCCGCGCGAAGCTGGCGATTTTCGGATTCCAGCCGCATGTAATCCAGCGCGTTGCGGAGGACCAGCGAGACTTTTTCGATCGAGAGCGGCTTTTCGATGAAGTCGAATGCGCCAAGCTTCGTTGCGCGCACGGCGGTTTCGATGTTGCCGTGGCCTGAGATCATGACGACCATCGGCGCGTCATCGTGGGATTGGATTTGCTCGAGCGCGGAGAGCCCGTCGAGCTTCGGAAGCCACACATCCATCAACACCAGGTCGAAATGGCGCTGCTCGACGAGCTCGAGGCATTCTTCCGCTGTCCCGGCCGCATGAACCTCGTAGCCTTCGTCGCGCAAGAGCGCGCCGAGCGAGTCCCGGATTCCGCCTTCGTCGTCTACGATCAGTATCGATGCTTGCATGCGAACGTAAACCTATGCCGCCGGAGTGCTTGCTTGCTGCGCGACCGGAACCTCGATCGCAGGAAATCGAATCACGAACTTCGAGCCCATGGGGACATTGTCTTCCACGCGAATGCTGCCGTTGTGCTCGGCCACGATGCGGCTCGCGATGGCGAGGCCGAGGCCGGTGCCACGGTCCTTGGTGGAAAAATGCGGCAGGAACAGCCGCTCCTTATCCTGCGGCGAAATCCCGCGGCCGCTGTCGGAGACTTCGATGATGACGGCGTCGTCGTCGGTCTCGGCGCGCGTCGCCAGAGTCAACTGACGGATCGCCGAGCCTTCCATCGCTTCGGCGGCATTGTCGATCAAATTCGCCAGCACGCGGCGCAGAAGTTCGGGATCGGCTTTTACGGGAGGCAGCGAAACCGCGAGATCGGTTCGCACCGTGATGCCCTCGAGCCGCCCATGGAACAATTCGAGCGCGCTCGCGACGATCGGATTCAGGTCGGCCGGCGCAAGGCGCGCGGAAGGGAACCGCGCGAACTGCGAAAATTCGTTGACCAGGGACTCGAGCGTCTGCACTTCGCGTTGCATCAGGCCCGCGCACTCCGCCGTCATCTTTTCGAATTCAGTGCGCTGCCCATCCGGCTTCGCGGCCGAACTGCGGTCGAGATAGCGCAGCAGCCGTTCGGCACTGAGCTGAATCGGCGTAAGCGGATTTTTGATTTCGTGCGCGATGCGCTGCGCCACTTCCTGCCACGCGGCGGCGCGCTGGGCGCGCAGCAAATCGGTGAGGTCGTCAACCACCACGATGAAGCCGGGATTCGAGCGGCGCGGCCCGAGCGAACTGACCGTCACCGCGGCGCGCACCAGCCGGCCGCCCGTGGCTACTTCGATTTCGCGCGACGCGGCTCCCATGCGCAGCGACCGGCGCATCAGGTGCAGGACTGTGCGCGCGGCCTCCTCGCCGAGCAGATCCTGAAGCGAGTGCGCGCTGCGGGCATATTCGCCCAGAATTGCCGCGACCGCCGAGTTCACGCGCGAAATGTTTCCAGAGGAGTCGAGCGAAACGACGCCGGTGGGAATATTTTCGAGAATCGTCTCCATCATCTTGCGGCGGCGCTCGCGCTCTTCGATGGCCTGCTCCAGGCTTTGCGTGAACTCGTTGATCTGGCGGCGGCCTTCGCCGAGCTGTTCTGTCATGCGATTGAACGAGCGCACGAGCGTGCCCAGCTCGTCCTGCGCCTGCGCCTCGATTTGGTGATCGAAATTGCCGCGGGAAATTTCGCGCGTCGCTTCGGCGAGCGCCTGAATCGGGATGGTGACTTGCTTCGAGAGAAACAGAGCCACCCACGTGGTCGTGAGAAGCAGCAGCGACGTGATCACGACGAAGGCGAGCAGAATGTCGCGCTTGTACGCGCGAAGGTCCTGCTTTTGCTGCGCGTAGGTTCCCATCTGCGCTTCGATCTGGTCATAGTGATCCAGGTAGTCTTTGGGAGCGAGCCGCCCCGCAACGAGGAAGCGCGTGCCGCAATCCGCGCGGCCGGCAAGATAGGTCGAGGACGGCCCCGACCAAATCTCCGAGCCGGAGGGAAGCGTGCGCGCCAGCTTCAGCGCGCTCTCGGCCTCGGTGGACGAAGGGTCGAGCGACGCCACTTTGCTGACGGCTCCCTGGCCCGATACGAACCACAAGGCATCCGCGCCGGGAGCGGCGTTCTTGAGAGCCTCGCTCGGTTTTGCGTCAGGGCGCAGCAAGTACTGGCATGCGGCCTGCGCTTCCTGCGAAAGTCGCGCGTGGCCGCGGCTCGACATCTCGTCAAGCAGCGCCTGGCTTTGCTCGTTCGCGATTTCGAGCGGGCGCGGAAACCATTGCGCGAGCGTGCGGTTCACGATCGCGTAGCCGAAGAAAAACATGAAGACCACAGGCAGTAGCGACACACCCATCGCGCCCGCCACCATCTTCACCTTGAATCGCGAGCCCATCTGCCCGCTGCGCCGCTCGGACCACAGGCGCACCAGGTATCGCAGCAGAACAAACGTCAGCACGATCAGCGCGATCGCCAAAACGGTCGACAGCGAAAAGAGAATGAGGAACGCGTTGTCTTGCTGCGGATGAAGCGGAATCTTCAGCGAGCCGAGCGTAAACACCGCCGCGGCGAGCATCGCGACGACTACGCCCACGACCGTGAGCCACAGTTGCCGCTTCCACTGCGACTGCCGCGGGGTCACCGGCCCTCCTCGAGATAACGCCCGAGCGGGCATTCACTGCACTTCGGCTCGTGCGACCGGCACCAGTTTTTTCCGGCAGCGACGATCAGAGCGTGAAATTCGTTGAAGCGCGCGGCATTTCCGGGAAACTGACGCTCGAAAAGCCAGCGGACGTCGTCATACTTTGCCTTGTCGCCGATCCAGCCGTGGCGCGCGAGCATGCGCTTCGTGTATGCGTCGACGACGAATACTTCGTGGCCGCCGCCGTAGAGGAGGATGGAATCGGCGGTCTCGGGGCCAATGCCAAAAACGTCGAGGAGCTGCTTGCGCAGGACGATCGTTGGCGTCGCGAACATTCGCGCGAGCGAGCCGCGATGATTACGCTGCAGAAATTCGCAGAAGGCCTTGAGCTTGCGCGCCTTCTGCCGGAAATAGCCGGATGGGCGAAGCAGCCGCTCGAGCCGGCGAATCGGGGCTGCAAGAATCGCGCGCGGCGACATCAGACGCGCGTCGCGTAGGTTCGCGATGGCCGCCTCGACGTTCTTCCAGGAGGTGTTTTGCGTGAGGATGGCGCCGACAATAATTTCAAACGGCGAATCGCCGGGCCACCAGTGCTGCGGGCCGAGTGCGGCGAAAAGCGAGTTGTAATATTCGTCGAGGGGAGGTTGTTGCGCCGCTGCGACTGGGGCGGGGTTCGCTGGGCGTTGGGCGGGTCGCGCTTTCGCGATGGCCGTCAGGCCGGGCTGAATGTGGGTCAAAGCCATTGGAAAAGCTAACGATAGCGGCAAGGCGCGGTGGCGTCAAGCCGTGGTGTTGTATGTTAGCCACACGACTGTGGCTGCGCTGCCGCGCTGTCGCGCCGAACGTGCGTGGCGCAGCACGCTCCGCCAGCGGCCGGCGCGAATTTCAGCCGCGCGTTCGCTCGAATTCCCGCATGAAGTTGACCAGCGCCTCGACCGCCTCTTGCGTCACGGCGTTGTAAAGCGACACTCGCATCCCGCCTACCGACCGGTGGCCTGCGATGCCCGCGATGCCCGCCGCCGCAGCCTCACCAACAAATCGCTTCTCGATCGCTTCATCGCCCCCGGCCACGCGGAACACGACGTTCATCCGCGACCGCGACGCCTTCTCGACCGGGCAGTGGTAGAACGAGCCCGCATCGAGCGCGTCGTAGAGCAGCTTCGCCTTCGCTTCGTTTTTCTTTTCGACCGCCGCCGCGCCGCCCTGCTTTTCCACCCATTCGAAGACGAGCCCGCAGACATAAACGGCGAAGGTGGGCGGCGTGTGGAAGAGCGAGCGCTCCTTGATTTCCGTGCGGTATTGCAGCAGGGAGGGCAGATTTTTGTCAGCGCGCTCGGCGAGGTCGCGACGGACAATCACCACGGTGGCGCCTGCGGGGCCAAGATTCTTCTGCGCGCCCGCGAAAATCAGGCCGAAGCGCCGCACGTCGAGCGCGCGCGAGAGAATGTCTGACGACATGTCCGCCGCCAGCGGCACCGCGCCGGTTTGCGGCATCGAGTGCCACTGCGTGCCCTCGATCGTGTTGTTCGTGCACATGTAGACGTAGGAGGCGTCCGGCGAGAGCGCGAGTTCATCCGCGCGCGGCACGCGGGTGAACTTCTCGGCTTCGGTCGACGCGGCGATGCGAAATGGCGTGCCCTTTTTCAGTTCCGCGATGGCTTTCGCCGTCCACATGCCCGTGTGCAGCACGTCCACCGGCTTCCCGGGGAGGCACAGGTTCATCGGCACCATCGAAAATTGCAGGCTGCCGCCACCCTGGAGGAAAAGCACGGCGTGCTCTTCAGGAATGGCCATCAGGCGCCGCAGCGTCTGCTCGGCGCGGTCGAGAATCTCCTCGAATTCGGGCGAGCGGTGGCTCATCTCCATCACGGACATGCCCGTGCCGCGATAATCGAGCAGCTCCTCGCGCACCCGTTCGAGGACGGAAAGCGGCAACATTCCCGGGCCGGCGTTGAAGTTAAGCGCTCGATGCAATTTCCTGGTCGTCGTGCTTGTTGAACTCACAGTCAGAAGGTTCCTCGCGAATGAATTTGTGCCGCTTGGACGAAACCGGCGTGCACGCTACAGATTAGCAGAACGGCCCGCGCCCGCGAAGCCGCGCCCAGCGTCCGCTTTCGCCACTCACCGGCTGCGTTGCGCATCCGCTGCGATGAAACGCCGGCCGCGAAGCGTTTCTCGCGCTTGCCTTGACCTCTCCAGCCGCAACCAGTAGACTGAATTTGATCCTCTGCTAGGCGGGAGTGACTGAATGTTATTGTCGCGGGACTACGTTGGCTACATGGCCAAGGAAGTAGTGAAGCGCCTCGTGGCCGGCAAAATGATCGAAACGAAGAGCGTCGAGAACCTGACGACGCAGGTGCGCCAGGTGATGGCCGACGAGATAACGATCGAAGACCGCCTGAACGAAGAGGTCCGCGAGATTCTTGCGAAGTACTCGGACGAGATGCGGCGCACGGGGGCGCAATATCAGGAGATGTACAAAAAAGTGAAAGGCCAGCTTGCGCGCGAAAGGAAGCTGATCCTCCGTTAGTATGCGACTGACCCGCGAAAAGACAGTCCGCCTCTCTCATCGCATCATCGATTTTCTCGTATCGAGTTCCGAAGTGGACTTCATCGAAGATCGCGACACGATTCGCCTGGAAATCGTCAACATCCTCACGTCGCTGCTGAAGGTCGAGGAGCAGGTGGACACGGACGTTCGCGCAAAGATCGCCTCGCAGAAGAAGGAAATTCTCGAGGGCAGCGAGGAGTGGGACATCCTCTACCGCAAGTATTACGCCGAAGCGTTGAAGCGGCTCGGCGTCGCCGAAGTTCACGCCCACCAGTAAAACTTTTCGCTCGCCCAGCTTTTCTATTCCGTAATCACGCGGTCCGCCCACTCGACAAGGCCTACGAAGATCGTCGGACTCCCGAACTTCGCGCCCCACTGATCCAGGTCCGCCTGCGTGACGCTGCGCGCCCGTGAACAAGCGCCGCAGGCGTAAATCTGGATGTGCCGCGCCACCACTTTCTCGAGCGTCTCGCTTAGCGCCGGCCATCCTACGGGTACGACGGCCGCCGCCTCGGATTTCCTCATCAATCCCACGGCCTCGCCCAGCAGAAAAATCTGCACGTCGTGGCCCGCCTCCGAGAGCGCCAGGCCGTGAAGAAACGGAAACGCAGCCTTCGTCGGGTCGTCCGAACCCCATGCGCTTTTCATCATGACGTTCAGCTTTTTCTTTTCCGGGGTTTGCGCTGCTGCGGCGCCAGCAGCCAGGAACGGGAGGGCGGCCAGCTGCGATAGAAAGCGTCGTCGCATGATTTTTTCTCCTAGATGTCGAAGACAAAATGTGCGCCAAGGATACTCTCCTTCGCGCTGGGCAGCCAGTTGCCGATTCGCGCACAACAAAAAAGGGCGCCCGAGTGTCGTCGAGCGCCCTTTCGGGTATTCGTATTGTGCGCGGCCGTTTGCTGCCGCGGTCGCAGTTACTGCTGCTGGTCGTCCGGCCGCTTCTTCAGAGTTGGACGGTCGCTATCCGGAGCCGTCGGATCGCCCGCCGCATCGCCACCCTTGTTGTTGCCGGTGCGCTTGCGCAGCGACGGCTTGTTCGGATTCTTATCCTTCAACTTCTGCCCGGACTCGATCATCTCGAGCCGACTTTTCACCGTGTCGAATTCGGAGGTCGAGACGATGTATTCGTCACGCGCCGGAAGAATCGTGGCGATTTCCTTCTGGATGGCCTCGACGCGGTCGGGCGTCGGCGGGTGGTCCGAGAAGACTTTCGGGATCGTGCCGGGCTGCTTCTTCTCGAGCGCCTCCACCTTTTCAAAGAAGGAGACGAACGCGTTCGGGTCGTATCCGGCCTTGTACATGTATTGCAGCCCGAGGTAGTCGGCCTGACGCTCTTCATCGCGCGTGAACTTCAGGAAGGTGAGCGGAATCATGAAGTTCATGCCCTGGTAGATGGCGTAGCCGGTCCAGGTGTAGGGGATGAAGATCATCGCGGGAATCATGGCGAGCTGCGTGATGTCGCCTTTGGTGGCCTGCTTCGTGCCGTGGCGCGCGCAAACGTGGGCGATTTCATGCGCCATCACGCCGGCCATTTCCGCTTCGGAGTCCGCGTGCAGAATCAGGCCGCTGTTGACGTAGAAAAATCCGCCGGGCAGCGCGAACGCGTTCACTACGTCCGAATCGATCACTTTGATGGTGAAGGGGACGCGCGCGTCCGAGTTTCGCACCAGGTTCTGGCCCACGCGGTTCACGTATTCGTTCACCACGGGGTCGTCGATGAATTTCGCGGAGCGGTCCACTTGCTGCGCCAGTTGCTTGCCCAGCGCGATTTCGTGTTCGAGTGAGTAGAAGTCGAGGCCCTTGCCGACATCGCGGTTCCCGATCGCGTTGACGTCTTCGATGCTGCCGGGCTTTACCTTCGGGTCCGTCTCCTGCGGCAGAGGAGGTTCGGCGGGAGGCTTCTGCACCTGGGTCTGCGAAGTTTGCTGCGCCGGCACCGTTGATGGTGTCTGCTGCGCGGTCGGCGCCTGCATTGGCGTCTGAGTCTGGCTGGGCTGCTGCGCGGTCTGTGGAATCGACTGGCCGAGCGCGATCTCCGGCATCGCCAGCAGGGAACTGGCCAGCATCATGGCCAGGCATTGCGCCGCGAAGGAATTCCTCATGTAGACCTCCCGAGGACCTTGTCCGGAGTATACACCTTTGGCAGGGTCCCCGCGCTGCTTCGTTGGATGGCATCGAGGTGAAAACAGTTATCTGGGGAGAAACGAGGCAAGGAGCCAGCGAAAAAGCTGGAAGCACAGATGAGCCCCCCTGCGGCGGGCAGGCCACTGCCTGCGGCAGGCAGGTACGATGAACGCGGATGAAATCTGAAAACACACCGTGAGGCCGCTGGACCAAAGTCGCCTCCGGAAGCGGTGAGTCCCGGGAACCGTAGATTAAGCATGGTCGCGGTCCTTTGTTTTCAACGAGTTACGAGAGAAATTAATCCCCGTACCGTAGATTAAAGTTCGCTGGAGTTTCGCTCTGGGCTCGCGTGTTGGCAGCGGAGAGATCCCTCGGCTCGCGTTGCTCGCTCGGGACGAGGATGACGAGGAACAGGACGGAGCCCACCGCAGAGGCGCAGAGGGGCGCGAAGAGGATTCGAAGGAGATCGACGAGCAAAACATAAAAAAAAGTGCCGGGGATCTGTATAGATTAGAAAAATGTAAGTGGCTGATTCGGCGGGAGTTGCGGCGATTTCTAATCTTCAGTGTATAGATTAGAAATGAGAGGTCCTTCGCTCGCGATGCTCCGCTCAGGACGAGGATCCTGATCGGATCCTCGATTAGAACTTGGGCGGAGAGCCCACGGTGGGAGGAAGGAGAAGATCGCCGGGGCATTCGATTTGTGCCTCTAGTCCCTCATTTTCCTACTGACACTGTTTTATCATGCGTGGCAACTTGACACGTGTGATTCAAGTCTGCAAGCGACAGGAAGGATTGGGTTTACGAAATCGCGATTCGTGAGCAGGATTTGAAAAAAGTTGAAAAAATCTTGGGTCCTCAAAGTCCGCAGCGGTTGGTGGGGAAATTACCAGACAGAAGACGTTGTCGCCGCGGAGCTCCGACCCACTAAAGGACAACGGAGCCAGCGAGACGCCGGCGGTACGAAAATCGATTCCCGAGACGGGTGTAAAGCCGCCGATCGGCAGGCCGCCTGCCGGACAGGATCGGCGCTCCCAAGCGCGACAGCGGGGCGACGGGCGTACGCAGATGGCGTTTGACCTTCGCGCTCGGAATTGGGTACTCTGCCGCCTCGGATCGTTGAAGCAGGCGGCGCGACCCAATCAACCCGATGAGATGCCTGTTCATAGCGTGTCTCCTCCTGTGCCCTGGAACTGCCTTCGCGCAGTCGTCTGAGAGGGAGCCTGTGGCAATCGCGGAGCTTGGGGCGGCCGGCTCCTGGAACGTCAAAGGCGGCGGAGCGAGTTTCGGTCCGACCGTGGCCGTTGAATTTACGCCGATCGAGCACTGGCTCGAGCTTGAGGCCGGAGTGACCCCGCTGTTCGCGCGACACTCGACGGAGTGGGATACGGACCTCTTGTTTAAGAAGCCCTGGACGCTCTCGAAAAAGGCGGAGTTCATGCTGGGAGTTGGGCCCGAATGGGTTCACGCGCGGAATCTTGGCGTGACGACGAATTCTGTAAGCGCTGAGGGCGCGGCGGATTTCATGTTTTGGCCCTTTGCCAAGCATCGATTTGGGTGGTACCTCGAACCGGCCTACGACTACAACTTTGGGCGGGGGCACGAACAATCGCTGGGCGTCAGCGGCGGCTTGCTGATTGCGATTCCCTGATTCGAGAAAGAATTGTTCCTGGGCTTCGCGGCTCCGGCATCACGAACCACACGACCGGGCGGGTGTCGCTGCGGACGTGCGTCCTATTCGGTACAAAGAACCGGGACGCAGAGAACGCGACGGTACGGTCTCGACATGAAACACCGCTTCGATGTCCTAAGGCGCAAACTCAGCGTGCCGTGAGAAAGCAGATCCCTGCCTGCGGCAGGCAGGCCTCACCGCCATCCGCGAAAGAGCGCGGCTGGGTTCGGGATGACAGACTCCGGAGAAATGCAAAAGCGCCGACCGGAAGACTCATCGCGCGTGACCCGCGGGATGAAGTGACGCTCGCAAGCGCGCTTCGCGGGAGACAGACGACCGCCCCCCCCCTTTGCGTCAAAACAAACGCTGGGATCGGGGCCGCGCCGCCGCCCGAGTCATTTGAGGTAGGTCTTGACGATTTCGATTACGTCCTCTGCAGCTTCCGACGCTGACTTTGAGTTCTGGGGCATGTGATTCCGAATGTGATCTTCGAGGAGCTCGCCCATCAGGCTGTTGATCGCTCCTCTAGCCGCCGCCAGGCGCTGAAGCACGTCCGCACATTGTTCGTCATCATTCAAACCGCGGAGCACACTCTCGAGTTGTCCGATCACCTTCTTGGTGCGGTTGACCAGGTCTAATTTTTCGCGCGATAAATGGGTCATTTTCTCTTGACTACCCTATGGGGGTATGGTATCCCGTTGAGGCATCGAACAAGAGCATCAGGAAGATAACCAAATGGAAGGACTGATTCAAGAGCCAGAACCCGGAGCGCCTCGGTGAGCTAGCGTAAGGCCGATTCCGCCGTCTCCCGCTCGCTCTCGAGGAAAAACATCAACCCGAGCGAGTGGCGATCTTCGTCGTCTCCGCAAAGATATCCACCGGGCAAGCCATTGAACGGGGGACCGTCTATCCTCGTTGAGGGGATGGGTGTCCTCAATCAGGTCGGCTCGCCGGAGCTATGGGAAGGACACTCATGAAAGAACGCAAGCGGGTCCAGTTGATTATTCTACTGCTGGCTTTTGTCGTCGCCGCGCCCTCCGCTTGGCCACAACAGGACGCCGTTCAAGAATGGAATCTCCACGGGCAGGTGACAGAGCTTCCACAAGGCGATCCCGGCTTTCCCGCAGCATACTCCGGCAAGAACAGCCTAAACAGCAAGGGCGAAATACAGGAAACTCTCAGCGCAGACCTGTTTGTAGGCGCTCACCTATGGCGTGGTGGGGAAATCTACGCCGATGCGCTGCTCTGGCAGGGCTACGGCCTTAGCCGCACGGAAGGTATCGAAGATTTTCCCAACGGTGATGCGTTCAAGAACGGCACTACGTATCCGCACTTCATGTTTGCGCACCTGTTTATCCGCGAAACCATCGGCTTAGGCGGCAAGAAAGAAGAAGTAGCCGATGGGCCTCTTTCACTCGCGGGCGAACGGGACATCTCACGTTTGACCCTCACCATCGGCCGATTCACCCCCATGGACATGTTCGACCACAACGCCTACGCGCAGGACGCGCACAGCCAATTTCTGAATTGGGCGATGCAGACCAATCTCGCGTGGGATTTCCCTTCCGACAGCGTGGGATACACCACGGGAATCGCTGCGGAGCTGAACCGGCCGCTATGGACGCTGCGTACCGGGTTCTTCCAAACGCCCGGCTCAAAGAATGGTTTCACCGCCGATGACTTGGTCCTCACTTTCCCTCACGCGGGCAGCAGTGGAAAATTCTTCGATTCGTGGGGTGCAGCCGCGGAATTCGAGCGCCGCTGCAACGCACACGCCCGTCCGGGGGCAGTGCGGTTCTTGGGGTGGGTGGATGAGGCCAACATGATTAGCTACCGGCAAGCCGCTACTCTACTTGAAGCCGACGGCCCGCAAGCGGATCTGTCGCCGGCGCGCGCCTATCGCCACAAATACGGCTTTGGCCTGAACGTGGAACAGAGTGTCACCAAGAATGTCGGTATTTTTTCGCGTCTCGGGTGGAACAACGGGCAAACTGAGGGATGGATGTACACCGACGCAAATTGGACCGCATCGCTCGGCGCGAGCGTCAGCGGCTCCGCATGGCACCATCCGAACCACAGCGCGGGGTTGGCATTCGTCACCAGCGGCGCGTCAGCGAGCGCTCAGAAATTCCTTGAGGCCGGGGGCTTGGACATAGTGGATGGGGACGGCGCCCTCACCTACGGGAGCGAGAAAGTGACGGAAGTCTATTACAGCGTCCCGGTGTGGGAGAATTTCTATGCGACTCCCGATTTCGAGTTCGTCCTTAATCCGGCATTCAACCGAAGCCGTGGCCCCGTGCCAGTCCTCGGTGTGAGGTTTCACTGGCAGTTCTGAGGGCGTGATTGCAGTGCTGGATGGGAGTCCTCCTCCTGTTAGGTCAACGAAGAGCCAAGAGAAAAAGCCAAGAGAAAAAGCCAAGACAAAAGCCTCAGGTCTGAAGACCTGAGCTACAGGATCTCCGCACGCGTGAGGAGGGCGGGGAACGCGGGGGCCCCGCCCTCCTGAACAAGCGGTCTTGAGATGGCGGTTAGTAGATGAGTTTCAGGGAGAATTGGATCTGGCGGGAGGTGCCGGCGGTTTTGCTGATTTCGCCGAAGCCGGAGCCGGTGAGGATGTTGGCGGGCAGGCCCATATCAACGATGTTGAAGAGGTTGAAGAACTCGGCGCGGAATTGCAGGTCGAGTCGCTCGGCGCCGCCGCTGCGGCGGCCGATGGGCGTGTCCTTGATGAGAGCGAAATCGAAATCGTAGAAGGCGGGGCCGCGGAAGGTGTTGCGGCCGAGGGTGCCGAAGACCCCCTGATTCGGGCCTGTGCCGCCGGCAACGTGGATGGGGATGTAGAAGAAGTCGGCGGCGTTGTCGGCTCCCTGACCGAAATAATCCTGGCGATTCTGGCGCGCGGTGGAAAGGTGCGGCGTGGCGATCTGATCGGGGCGGTCGACGCCCGCGGAGCCGTAGCCGGTCTGCTGGATGCCGGAATAAACGGTGAAGGGCAGGCCAGAGCTGATGCTGGAAATGCTGAGCAATTCCCACCCTGCGGTGACCTTGCGGCTGATCGGCGAGAGAAAATCGACCTTTTCGAGTTGCAGATCCTGAATCGCGCTGAGGCCGAAGCCGCGAGCGACGTCGAAGGCGGACGGGCCCTTTTCGGGATGAGTGTCGAAGGGATTCTGCGAAATGCCCGAGCTGACGGCGCCGGTGGAGCCGGTGCCGCCGATGATGTCACTGCTGTTGTCGAGCGACTTGCTCCAGGTGAAGCTGGCCTGGATTCCGGGGCCACGATGACCGACGGTGCCGGAAAGCGACGACTGCAACGAATGATACGTGGAGTGGGAGTCGGCGAAGATGACGTTCTCGACGCCGAAGCCGCCTATTACATCGCCGGAGCTATCAAACTGAGTGTAAGGAGCGAAACCGGGGCTCGCGCCAGCGTAGGCGTTCGGAAAGCCGAGGCGCGGAAGATGCTCGGCGGCGGTGCCGACGTAGTTGACGTCGGCGGTGAGGTTGCCGAGGAGTTTGCGTTCGAAGCCGGTGGTCCAGGTGTAGAGAGTGGCGTTGCCAAAGGAGCGGTCGATGCCGCTGAGACTGAGCGCGCTGACAATATGGCTCGGGGTGAGCGCGGCGAGATCCTGCTCGTAGCGATTGACGTCCATCACGGTGTTGGGTGGAACGTCCTTTGGATTGCCGGAAGCGTAGACGTCGACGCCGGCTGGCGTGTAGACGCGCGGAAGTTGCGCGGGAGTGATTTGGAAACCGTAGGCGAGCGGCGCGCCGGGCGCGGCCAGCGCGCGAGGATAGGCGACTAAGGGAGTGGAGCCGGTGAGGAAATTGTCCTGCCAGATGTTTGGCGGAATCACGGTGATGCCGGCGCCAGCGTGGAGGGAGAGATTGTCGGTGGCTTGCCATGAAGCCTGGACGCGAGGGCCGAAGCCGTTCCAATTGGTTTTATAGCCCGGCTGAGGATAGATGACGTACTCCTGCGTGCTGTTTTCGTTGAGGAAGCCGGCGGTGCGGTGAGCGCGCTCGGAGATGGGAGTGTAGAGTTCCCAGCGGAGGCCGTAGTCGAGAGTGAAGCGGCGAGTGATGCGCCAGGTGTCCTGCGCCCAGAGGCTGTAATTGTTGCGCGAGATGGCGGCAGGGCCGATGTGCGAGCCATTCGAGAAGTAGGGCGGCGCGACGGCCACGGAATAGAAGAAGGCGCTGCCGGAGAGAAATGCGGAGAGCGTATCGGGGAGGGGATCGCCGACGGCAACGTCGTGCATGCCGCTCTGCGAGGGGATGGCTTCTGTGGCGTAGGCGGTGCCGCCACCGAAGCTGTATTCGCCGTTGGGGCTGATGCCGAAATAGGTGGTGTCGCGATTGAGGCGCGCTTCGAAGCCGGCCTTGAAGGCGTGATTTCCGGCGGTGTAGGCGACGGTCTGGCGGCCATGGAAGAGATTGCCGTAGGCCTGCATCACGGAGCCGGCCGCGGAGTTGAAGGCTTCGTAGGTGCCGTCGCCAAACTTGGCGGCGGGATCGGCGTAATCGGGAGTGGGGAAGCCGGGCGTGGAGCGCTGGTAGCCGAGGAGAGATTCGAAAGTCCAGCGAGGCGAGGGCGTGCGCGTGTAGGCGATGACGAAGTTGCGCTGGCGATCGAGGTACTGGACGCCGAAGGCGGGATCGATGGCGGTCTGATCGGGATTGGTGGTGGGGCCGGTGAGATTGTCCATGGTGAAGCGGGCGAAGATTTGATCCTTGGGCGAGATGCGGTGGTCGATGCGGATGGAGAATTGGTCGGCGTTGGTGACGACTTTCGAGGCGGTGGCGTAGGTGCGCGCGCCGTAGGAGCCGGTGGGATTATTCGGCATGGGGTAGCGAGCGAGGATGGCGGCGATGCTCGCGGGGATGGGGACGTTGAGGGTGTCCGTGGAGCCATCGGGATAGGTGACGACGTCGATGCCGGCGCGTTCGTTGGCGGTGGGAACGGGCATGACTTGCGTGGTGCCGAGGACTTGGCGGAAACCCTGATACTCGACGAAATAGAAAGTGCGCTGGCGGCCGTCGTGGGCATGGGGGATGTAGACGGGGCCGCCGTTGGTGAATCCAAATTCGTTGCGGCGGAAGGGCGGAATGCGGCCCGGATACGCGGGGGTGGGATAGTCGAAATAGTTGCGCGCGTCGAAGGCGGAGTTACGGACGAACTCGAAGATGGAGCCGTGAAAGCCGCTGGCGCCAGAGCGCGTGATGATGTTGGTGAATCCGGATGCGCCGCGGCCGACTTCGGCGGGCATCCAGCCGGAGCTGGAGTTGATTTCCTGCACGGCGTCGACATTGAAATTTGAGAAGGTCGAGCCGCCCATTTCGGGATCGCTGATGTCGGCGCCGTCCATCGCGAAGGTGGCTTCGACGCCGCGCTGGCCGTTGATGGCGAACTGGGCGGTGAAGTTGGTGGCGCCGTTGATGTCGGTCATGGTGCCGGCGGCGAGGAGGAGGAGCGCGCTGAAGTCGCGCTTGTTGAGGGGAAGCTCGCTGACGGCCTGACTGGAAAGGGCTTCGCCTCCGGTGGCTTGGTCGGTCTTGACGGCGGCGACGGTGAGTTCATTTTGCGCGGAGATAACGAGAGCGACCGGGGGATTCGAGGCGGCGACGTCGATGGGGACGGCGTAGTCGACGGCGTGGCCGGAGACCTGGAGGGTGAGGCGGTAGGTCCCGGCGGCGAGCGAGAGATGGAAGCGGCCGGCGGAGTCGGTGATGGCCTCGGCGTGGCTGCGGGCGTCGGCGAGGCGGATGGTGGCACCGGAGATGGGCGCGCCGGAGGCGTTGCGCAGGGTGCCGCGCCAGATGGGGGCCGAGGACTGGGCACGACTTGGGAGCGGCGAGGCGAAGAGCGCGAGCAGCAAAGCCAAGGCTGGGTACGGGAGCCGGGGCAAGCGGGCGCGAGACGGCTCAAGGGTTCCGGGGCGAATGGGCATTGGAAGCGGCATAGAGTACAACAGCTTGGACGAAAAACATCGCGGCAAGTGGGCGGGGTGGCCGGAAAGGAATCTCTAGGGAACGGCGAGGGGATGGCAGGGGCGGCGTCTTATGTATTGGGCACACCTGTACTGAGGGGCTAGTGGGGGCGGGGAGGGTTCTTGTTAGGCTTGGATAGTCGCCTAGGCGAAGTCAGGCGAATCCAAGGAACAGCAGGCCAGGCGTTTGAGAAAAGCCCTATTGGGAGGGGTATCGATGCGCGCGTTGAACCGATTTTCCGTTGCGTTTGCTCTGGCGGGGGTCATCGCCGGAGCGGCGGCAACCCGGGCCCAGGCTCAGGCTCCGGCCGCAGCCACGGTGCCGGCTCAGGCGGGTGCTTCGTATGCGGCGCCGGTAATGACGGTGGAGCAGGCGATCGATCGCATCATCGCGCGCGAGCATGAAGAAATCGGGACGATTCGCCGCTACTCGCCGCTGGTGGAAACGTACATTCAAGACATGAAGGCCGATGCGGACATGGGCATCGTGCCGGTGAAGGACCATTACTTCCTCGGGCAGGCCAACCTCGGAAACGGAATCAACGACGATTCGATGCTCGACAAGAAGAAGAGAAAGGGAATCGGTGCGTTCAATCCGTTCGCGCATCTCGAGGAAAAGGATTCGTCGGCGCACGGATCGGAGGGATTCGTGCAGATGGTGTACGTCGACCCGAACGGATTCGACCGGGAGCACTACGAGTTCCGATATGTAGGGCGCGAATTTCTGGGCGAGGTGCGCTGCGCGGTGTTCGATATCACGCCGCTGCCAAAGACCGGCAAGAACCGGTTCAACGGGCGCATCTGGGCGGAGGATCAGGGATTCACGATCGTGCGATTCAACGGGATGTTCGAATCGGCGGGCGGCGAAGGGACAGGATTCAATCTGCATTTCGACAGCTGGCGGATGAACATGCAGCCGGATGTGTGGCTGCCGGCGTTCATCTACAGCCAGGAATCGGAGCTGAAGAACAACACGGGGACGGGAATTCGATTCAAGGCCCAGACGAGGCTGTGGGGGTACAACCTGGCGGATGCGAACCGGCCGCTCTCGTTCGCGCAGCCGGAAGCGCAGGCGGGGAAGCTGATCGGCGAGAACACCATCACCACGCCGCAGGATTATTCGCCGCTCGAAGCGGAGCGGCAGTGGCAGGAGCGGGCGGAATCGAATGTGCTGGACCGGCTGCAGAGGATAGGATTGCTGGCACCTCCGGGACAGGTGGAGAAGATTCTGGAGACGGTGGTGAACAACCTCGAGGTGACGAACAGCCTCGATATCGACGTGCACTGCCGGATTCTGCTGACGAGCACGCTCGAATCGTTTTCGATCGGCCACACGATCGTGATGAGCCGCGGGTTAATTGATGTGCTGCCGGATGAACCGAGCCTGGCGACGGCGCTGGCGCAGGAACTGGCGGCAATCATGATCACGAAGCCTTCGACGGACCAGTGGGGATTCAACGACACGACGAACGTGACGGCCTTCGAAGCGCTTTCGCGGTTTTCATTCAAGGCGACGCCAGCGGATGTGGACATGGCAAACAAGAAGGCCGTGGAGCTGCTGAAGAATTCGCCGTACAAGGACAAGCTGGGCGCTGCGGCGCTCTTCCTGAAGCAGCTTTCGGCGGAGGCTCCGGCGCTGCCGTCGCTGATTGATGCGCGGCTGGGCAACGGAGTGGCGATGAGTTCGGCGCTGGCGAGCTTGGGACCGGCGCTGCAGCCGGACAAGCTGGATCAGGTGGCGGCGCTGCCGCTGGGCGCGCGGCTGAAGCTCGATCCGTGGGACGATCACGTGGAGCTGATGAAGACGCGGCCGGTGGCGCTGAATTCGGCGCGCGAGAAGATGCCGTTCGAGGTGACGCCGTTCCTGCCGTTCCTGACGCGGTACCGCACGGCAAAGGCGGCGGGCGACAAGTCGAACGGACCGGCGCTGGCAAGCCGGCAGGGCACACCCGAATAAGCCATAAATCATCGGATTTTGCTCATTGAGGCGGCGCGGGCGACACTTTCCTGAGCAGCACGCGTCTAAGGCGGGCGGGGGTGTCCTCACAATGATGAGACGCGTATCGATTTTTGTGCTGTTGATGCTGGCGGTTCCTGCCTTTGCGCAAAACAAGAAGCCCATGACGCTGCGGGAAGTGCTGCTTGCGGAGCTGAAGTCGACGCATAACAGCGAGGAGTGGTTTGCTCCGGCGAATGTGGCGGTGAAGGGATTAACCGCGGAGCAGGCGAGCTGGACCGACGGCAAAGGGAATCATTCGGTCGGGCAACTTGCGTATCACCTCGCGTTTTGGGACCGGCGGAGCCTGGACAAGCTGACCGGGCAGACGTCGCCGAAGTATGACGGGAACAACGACGAGACGTTCGACAAGTTTGACGCAGCGAAATGGGATCAGACGGTGCGGGATTTGGACGATGTGATGAACCAGCTCGAGAAATGGGTGGAGACGGCGGATGAGAAAGCGCTGGCAGAGAACGCGCAGATGATAGCGCACATCAGCACGCACAACGCTTACCATGTGGGGCAGATTATTTATGTGAGAAAAGAGCAGGGTTCCTGGGACCCGAAGAACGGCGTGAAGTAGGCTTAGGTCACCTCGCGCTATGCGACGGGCGAGGCGGTTGTCTGGCGCCACTTGGGGAGATTCACTCCCATGACGATCAGCCAGAGGGTGAGAGCTATCTCGGCGAGTCCTGCCGCCGCGAGGAAGTTTCAGTAGCCCGCGATGGCGAGCGCGCCGGGGCCGGTGCTAACGTTCCCTAACGACAAGCTTTGGCGGTTTCATCAACAGATCGGTCAGGTGCACGCCATCGATTTCGAAGACGGTGCGCGAGGAGCGCTCGGGAGTCGGCGTCCGAAACGTAATCGTAGTTCCCGGGCAAAGTTTCCAAGAGTCGACGTCGCGGCTACCGGGTTCCTGAGTCGAGAACGAAATCTGGAACTGCGAAATCGGGTCGAGTCCAGGGTCGACACCGGACGCGTTGCCCCACTCTCCTTCCAGCGCATAGGCGGTAGCAGGAGGATTGCCTCCTTCGACTGGGCATGTTAGCGAATCCCTCTGGACCTGGGCTAGGAATGAGGGCCTTTTCAGAGGCGCAAGACACTGGGCGAAGTCGTTTGTTTGGACAACAGAACAAGTCCCAACTTGCGGAATAGACATCTCGCCCGAAGCGATCCGAACGGTACGCTGACTCTGGAGCTTGTATGAAGTCAGCGCCAGAGACACGCGGAGTTTCACCGGCGTGGATTTCGCGCGCTCGAAAGTCTTTCTATCCAATGAGAAAACGGCGTTGAAGGTGCCGGTGTATAGCCCCAGCGGCGAGAACTCCGACTGCCAGCGAGAATCTGCCCGGGATCCACCGGGCGCTTCGATCTCGACGACTATTCCCCGAACTGCGACCAGATCGGACGCGAGTCCGTCAACGTGCAGTGGAATCTCCAGGTTAACGAATTTCTTCCGAGGCCAGGCTGGTGCGGAGCCTTGGGGCGGCAGATTTTCGAACGTGAACCGCGCGAGAGGTTGCTGCCCATTTTGAGGAACGGGATAAGTGCGCTCGACGAGCAAGCGATAAGGTGCCGCGACGGAAACGACAAGCACGGCCAGGAAGAATGCGCCGATAGCAAGCCGCGATTGCATTGTTCGGCGCCGCGCGTACTGCCAAAAGATCACGAAGAGGCAGGTTCCAAGAAAGAAAAGAAAGATTACGCCACCAGGAAACCAGCCGCCCACCGACATCTCGCTATTGGGCAAGGAACTCGAAAGAGAACTGACGCAAGCGACGTAGAGGAGAACAACGAGAACCGCGAGCAGAAACTGTCCGATGCCGGAAGTTACGGCTGCCAGCGTTGCAACAGTGAAAAACGCGCCGAGGGTCATAATGGCCTGAATCTCGATGAGGCCTGCAATGTGCGGAAGAATCGCGAATCCGGCACGGTGAAGGAGAATTACATCCGCAACGAAATAGGGGACGTTAACAAACACGAAGACGAACAGAGTCTTGGACGTGAGGAGCTTCCACCATTCGTAGGGGCGCGTGACCCAGAATTGACGGTCACCGACCAGACTTTCATCCTGCACGCTGCGCACAATCAGCAGCCACCACGAGATGAACAGGAAACCCGGCAGGAAGTTCCAAAAGAGGTCCAGGAGGAAAGCCGTCTCCGACCCGAATCCGCGCTGAGGTCCCCAGTTGGCGGGTTCATGCCAGGCGAAAAGCGCGACGAGGATGAGGGAGGCGGCAATTTCGGGCCAGTGGCGGCGAACATCTTTGCGGAAGATGTGGAGGATCTGGCTCATGACTTCTCTTCCACCTTTGCAGGTTTCGTTCGGGCCATGGCGAGAAAGATGGCGCGGAGCGACATGGGCGTGAAAGCGACGTCGCGAACGGAACTGAATGTTTCGCGAATTTGCGCCGGCGCCCGATCCGGATCGAAGCGAGTTTCAACGAATCGGATTACGTTGGCGGATGAATTCACCTGCATCCACGTGGCGGGCAGTGCGGGCGGAAGCGGCATCGGGGAGTCGAACGTGAGTTCCACCTCGCGGAACCGCGCAGTCAGCGAAGACATCTCCTCTGAGAAGCGCAGGCGGCCATTATCGAGGTAGCCGACGTGACTGGCGAAGGTTTCGATCTCGGCCAAATCGTGCGAGGAAACAAAAACGGTCGACTGCGCGGCGAGTTCGAGCATGCCTTCAATCAGTTGGTCCCTGACGAGCGGATCGAGACCGCCGAAGGGCTCGTCCATGACAACAAGGGGCGGGCGATAGGCGAGAGAGCCGGCGAGCGCTGCTTTCATTCGCATTCCGCGCGAGAGCGCGCGCAGCGTACGGTCGAGCGGAAGTTCGAAGCTGCGGACGAGATCATTTTCGAGATCGCGGTCCCAAGTGGGATAGAACGGCCGGAGATACGCGAGAAAAGATTCGACCGTCATCCAGAGCGGTAGCTCCTGATTTTCCGAGATATAGCCAACGCGAGTGAAGAACCGGCCCGCGACCTTCGCGCTAGGGGTTCCGAGAACTTCGGCCGAGCCGGACGTGGCGCGGAAGATGTTCATGAGGATCTTGATGGCGGTGGTCTTGCCGGCGCCGTTTGGTCCGACGAGGGCGTAGATGGCGCCCTCGGGGACATCGAGGTTCAAGCCGTTCAAGGCTTCGACGCGGCGAAAGCGCTTGGTAAGGTTTTCGGTGCGAATCGCGCTGGAAGTCGTGTTCATCGCTTGCGGCCCCCTCGTTCGGATTCCGTATTTGGCGAGTTCTTGCTAAGGCGCTTCCAATGATCGGAAACGGAGGCAAGGAGATCATTAAACTCAATGCCGAGCCTCTTGGCTTCGACGACGAGCTCTTCGATTTCATCGCCGAGCAGCGCCGTGCGCTGGGAAGCAGTGGCGGCGGGAATCACGGCGACAACAGTCCCAACACCGGGGCGAGTTTCAAGTAACCCCGAAGAGAGGAGAGAGGAAACGACCTTGTGAGCGGTATTGGGATTGATTTTCAGGTCCTTGCTGAGATTGCGGACGGAGGGAAACGGATCTCCGGGGCGGATCCGGCCGGAGATGACGGCTTTGGTGGCGGCGTAGACAACCTGCTCATAAAGAGGCACGCCCGGGCGGAAGCGGATGCGGAAGGGAATCATCGCGTGTACTGTAGTGCGTAGTACGGTGAGTGTCAAGCAAGAGTATTACCGATGCCGATAACATGGGGCGCCGGGAGGCAGTGCTGGGGACGTCAAGACGTAGACGGAGTGCTGGCCGACGGAGACGGATCGGAGGGGGCGGAGCGGAGGAAGGCGGCGCTGGCTTCGGGAAGGGCGGTATTGATGAACATGCCGGAGCCGAGTTCGAAGCCCGCGATGCGCGTGACGCGGGGAATCACGCTGAGGTACCAGTGGTGGTAGCGGGAGCCGCGCGCTTCGCGGGGAACGGTGCGAACGGTGAGGTTGTAATCGGGATTGCCAAGGCCGAAACAGAGCTTGCGGAGAACGAGGCGAAGGATTTGGGAGAGAGCGGCAAGCTCTTCTTCAGTGGAGTCGCCGAAGTTCGCGCGATGGGTGGAGGGGAAAATCCAGAGGTGAAACGGATTGAGCGCCGCGAAGGGAAGGAAGGCGGCGAAATGGGAGTTGGAGGCGACGATGCGGGAGGCGTCGAGCAATTCGTCCGCGAGGAGGGCGCAGAAAATGCATTGGCCTTCGCGGTCGTAGAAGTTGAGCGCGTTCTCCATGCGCTCGCGGACCTGCGGCGGGATGATGGGCGTGCCGACGATCTGCGAGTGCGGATGCTGGAGCGATGTGCCGGCGCGTTCGCCGTGATTGCGGAAGAGGGTGGCGTGGGCGACACGAGGGTCGGCCGAGATTGCGTTGTAGCGACGATGATACGCGCGGATGACGAGATCGAAATCGGACGGCTCGAGCAAGGCGAGATGCCGATTGTGCGCGGGAGTTTCGATGATGACTTCGTGCAAGCCCGTACCGGAGATGATGCGTTTGAGGCCTTCCGTGCGGCGCGAGAGGGCCGCGTCGCGATTAAGGGCGGCGAATTTGTTGTAGACGACGCGAACGCGCCAGCGGCCATCGACGTCGAAGCGGTCGGTTTCCGGCGGGGTCTCGGATTCGTTGCCCGTGCAGAAGGGGCAGGTGGCGACATGGGCGGGCAGGTCGGCGGCAGCGTGGTCAGGCTGCGCGAACTGCTCGGGGCGCTTGGCGCGCTCGGTGGCGATGATGACCCACTCGCGAGTGATGATGTTGTAGCGGATTTCGGGCACGAGCGTTCTCCTGAAGAGTCGGCGCGGGCTTCGGATGCGAAGACAGCATTAGATTATGCCAAGTCGACGCGCGGCGGGCGAGGATTTGGCGCGACGGATGGAAACGGGCGGGACGGAATCAAACGGCGTTGCTATGACGAAGCGCAGCGGAGAGAGGGCATTGACGCTCGGGGGGATTCTGTCTAGAGTCGTAAAGTGCCCGCGAAAAAGATTCAAATTGGCCAGGTATGGAAGAAGGACGACAGCGGCGACACGTATCTGGTAACCAAGCTGTATAGTGAGGCGCTGGCTACTTTCGCCCTGCTGCGAAAGACAGGCGCCGAGAGCGAACCGCCGATCCGCGTGAAGGTTTCGCGGACGGGCGCGAACGCATCCATTCCAGGTTTTTCCTACACGCAAGAATCCGACGATTTTTAGCGGCGGCGTCTTGTGGACTCATCTCATAGGCCGTGGGCGGAGAGGTCTGCCCGCCGAGGGGCTTTGTGCCGTCCCCTGAAGGGGACTCAAAGATTTTGTTCGCTTTTTGACCCGGCACTTCCGTGCCGGGCTACAGATTGTTTCGTCCCTGCGGGACTCAGAAAATCCATATTATTTTGCCGATGAGTTCATTTCAGTCACCCGAATCAATTTGAGGCGGAGGCGGGCGTGCTGGTTTTGAGGACGAGCACGACGATGCGGCCGTCCGAGTGAAATTCGCCGCCGGTGGCGGTTTTGGCGGAGGTGAGCGCGCCGGGCGGCGTGACGTGATCGCGCTCGATGACAAACCCGGTGCCGGAAAGCGTGGCGTTGACGTACTCGCGCTCGCCGTCGATGGCGGGATCGATCTTGTGGGTGAGCCCGTTATTGCGCTGGTCGTGCTCGAAGCCGATATCATGCGTGGCCGCGATGCACCAGATGGGGCGGCCGTCGAGGTCGTAGGGCGACTTCCAGACGCGCAAGTGATTGCGCGACATGACGACGCGAACCGGCTCAGCGTGAGCGAAGCCGAAATCCTGGGCGCGGCCGAAGAGGAAAAGAGTGCTCATCGGCATGGTGAGGTAGTCCTTCTTCGCAATAGTGGCGAGGGCGCCTTCAAGCACGGTGCTCTGGACGGATTTGTCGACCTGCACCCAGCCTGCGGACGTGAATGCGTTGATGAGTTCGTCCTGCGTGCCCACGATGAGCAGGTTGACCATGTCGCCCGGATTGCCGTCGGGATCGTTCACGCGGCGCGGAATTTTCGCGAGAAGCGCGGGCGTGACGCCGGAGATGGATGAGTCAGCAGGACCGCCGGCGAGCGCCGCAGCCGCGCCGCTGAGGCCGGGATCGAGGACTTCGATTTTCACGTGGAAGCTTCCCCGCGCGGTAGACGCGTCCTTGAGGCTCTGATTGATGCCGAGGAAAAGGTGTCCGGCGACAGGGGCTGTGTATTCATTCGAGGCGCCGACAAGGAAAGGCTGCGCGGCATCGTCGAAGCCGAGGCGGCCGACAAGTGAGCCGTGGCCTGCCTCGGAGACGGTGTATTCGTGGAGTAGATCCTTCCAGCCGCGCGTGAGGCCGTCGGGGCCGAAGGTCTGAGGCGTTTGCGATTTTGCGGATTGCGATGCGGGATACGTGATTTGGCCGGTTGCGGTGATGCTGATCTTTTCGCCGGCGCGGAGGTCGATATTTGTGTCGAGCCACTGCTTCGAGGCGTCAATGTCGATTTCGTAGGATTTCTGCGTGCTATCGGAGGACTGTGGCGCCGCGATAGCGGATCCCGGGGCGCAGGTGAAAGCAAGCATGAGTGCCGAAACTGCGGGTGGTAGCAGCGTGATCTTCACGGTCGTTTCTCAAATCGAGCGCACTGGCATTTTGACGACGTCATCCACCTGAATGGTTTCCTTGGCGACGAAGGCCTCGGCATATTGGACGCCGATCATGCGGCCGTAGTGGCGCGCGAGGAGGTTCATGCGGGCTTCGAGTTCGTCGAGGGGTAAGAAGACTTTGGATTTGCGCGAAGACTTTGGCGGGCGGAACTGCGATGCGTAGGCAAGGATCGCGCTGCGGCGGCGTTCGTACTGCGCGGTGATGTCCACGGCAAAGGTGGGGGCGACGTTCGTCGAGTATGCGGCGGCGTAGATGATTTTGAAGGGGCGAAATGGCTGGCCGGGCAGTGGGTAGCTCTGGAGGCCGGCGATGAAGCAGGCTTCGTAGACGAGAGTGGCGGCGGTGTAGTGATCGGGGTGGCGTCCTTCCCAATAGGGAAGGATGACGGTGCGCGGCTGCAGCTCGCGAATGATCGCAGCGATCGTTTCCTTCTGGTCATCGCAGACGCGGAGATGGGCGTCGGGCAAGTCGGCATTGCGGCGAATCTTGACGCCGAGGATTTTCGCGGCGCGCGCGGCTTCGCGAGCGCGAATTTCCGGAGTGCCGCGCGTGCCCATTTCGCCCTGCGTAAGATCGAGGATGCCGGTGCGATAGCCGGCGTCGGACATTTTGAGAAGCGTGCCGCCGCAGGTGAGTTCGACGTCGTCGGGATGTGGCGCGATGGCGAGAAGGTCGAGTTTCATGACGATTCAAACTGTCACAGGAGGGCGGTTGGTTGCAAAGGCTAGGCCGTTCCCCAGATGTCGCCGAGAACGCGCTGGAAATTGGAGCCGAGAACTTTTTCGATGACGGAGGGGGGCTGGCCGCGCTTGGCGAGTTCGGCGGCGATGACTTCCATGTGGCCGGGGCCATTGAGATCGGGGACGTACGGGTAGCGATCTTCTCCCGGCGCGCCGATGCCGGCGGCTTTGCGGTGCGCGATGTCCTTGTCGAAGTCGGCTTTCTGCTGAGGCGTGAGGACGACTTTCTGGATGGAGCCGTCGGAACCGATTCCGACATGGTCGGCGCCGCAGACATTGATGGCGTGTATGAGATGTTCAAGGACGTGCTCGCGCGTGGGAACGGTGGGCGAAGCGACGAGGTAGGGCATGAGGTAGACGCCGAAGTAGCCGCCGCGGTCCGCGAGCGATTTGAGGATCTCGTCGGGCTTATTGCGCGGATGGGCGTAGACCGCAGCGCAGCCGGAATGCGTGATGAGCACGGGCTTGGCGGAGGCGGCGATGCCGTCCGAAGTGGTGCGATAGCCGCTGTGGCTAAGATCGACGGCGACGCCGAGCGCGTTCATTTTCTTGACGGCATCGTGGCCGGCGGGAGTGAGGCCGCCGTTGGCGGGCTCGAGGCAGCCGTCGCCCCATTGGCCGCGGCGATTGTAAGTGAGCTGCATGATGCGCACGCCGAAATTGCGGAACAGTTCGATACGCTCGGGCTTTTCCTCGAGGAAGCTCGATTCCTGGAAGCCGGGGAGGATGCCGATTTTGCCGTCGCGCTTCGCGCGCGCGATTTCGGAGTGGCGGCGAACGATGGTGAGCCAATCGGGGTGTGCGTCGACGAGCGCTTGCAAGGAGGACAGGTGTTCGACAGTGTCCTCGAAGCCGGGGACGGAGACGGTCCAATTGACGGCGGTGATGCCGGAGGAACGAACGGAGGCCATGGCTGCAGGGTCGGGGTCTTCTCCAGTGAAGAGGCCGCAGAGGGAATCGATGACGATCGCGTTCTTGTAGAGGTTAGCGATGACGGGAGGAATTTCATCAGCGGCGCGAGCGAGGAGATGCGGGGCGAGTGCGGCGGCGGCAAGCGCCTTAACGGCTGAAAGCTGAAATTCGCGGCGCGTGATGTGCATGACGATTCTCCTGTGAATTCTTTCGACTTCAGCGCACGAAACGGCGGAAGAAGCTGTCGGGCTTCCATTCCGGGCGGCCATTTGCGTCGGCGACCCGCAGGGCCAATTTTTCGAGGATGGCATTGAATTGCGCGGCGGCGGCCATGTCGACAGGCTGACTGAGATCGTCGGAAGGGGCATGGTAGCGCTCGGCGTACCAGGCCTTGAAGATTTTTTCCTCGGGCGTGCCGGGAATGTAGCCGAACTTGAAGGCGAGAGCCGGGACACCCTTCTTGATGAAGCTGTATTGGTCGCTGCGAATGAAGCGATTGTGCTCGGGCTCCTTATCGGCCTGCACCTGCACGCCGGCCTGCTCGCAGATGACGCGAATACCGTCGCCAAGAGTGGATTCGCCGAGGCCCTGAACTTCGAGATACTTCAGCGGGAACAGGGGAAGATACATGTCCATGTTGATGTCGGCGACGATGGGACCGGAGACGGTTGGGTGCGCGGCAAAATATTCGGAGCCGAGTTCGCCTTTTTCCTCGCCGGTGACGGAAAGAAAGAGGATGGAGCGCTTGGGCTTGGCGCCGGAGTTTTTCATGGCGCGGGCGATTTCGATGAGGGAGGCGTCGCCGGACGCGTCGTCCATCGCGCCATTGTAGATTTTGTCGCCATTCACGGGCGCGCCGATGCCGAGATGGTCGAGGTGCGCGCTGACGACGACATATTCGTTCTTGAGTTTCGGATCGCTGCCGGGGAGGACGCCGGCGATGTTTTCGGATTTCACTTTGGAGCGAGTCATGCCGAGGCGCGAGCGGATCTTCACGGCGAGCGGAAAATGAGGCAGCGGCTTATTCGCGTTAAGCGCGTCGAGAACCTCTGCAAATGTGTGGCCGCTTCCTGCGAAGAGCATCTCCGCATGCTGCGGATTGAAGGCGATGGAAACTTGCATTGGCGGGGCAACGTCCGGGCCGGGATCGGCAAGCTCCATGCGCGGCTGAAAGCGCGAGCCGGCGATGCGCGACCAGGGGACCTCCGCTGCTTTGGGATTGCCGATGGATATGGTGCCGATGACGCCGGCCTTGGCGAGAGCTCGTCGGCGCTCCTCGCCTGATTCGTAGTGCGCCTTGATGGGCCCGGGCATGTCCGCGGGGCCGCCAGTGACGAAGACGACGATTTTGCCTTTCACGTCGAGGCCGGCGAGATCGTCATAGTGCAATTCGGGAACGGTGAGACCGTAGCCGACGAAAACGACGCCGGCTTCGACGTGTTCGGCGGCGTGGGCGTTGACGCCGAGGAGGGCGTCTTCGCCCAGGTTGATGATCTGGACCTGGCCGTCGCGAATCAGATCAAGCGAGGAGTGAGCCTCGTCGATGCGGACGACGTTGAAGTCAATCGGCTGGCGATAGCCGTCGGTTCCGGCGGGCTCGAGGCCGGCTGCGCGGAATTGATCGGTCATGTAGGTGGCGGCCTTCTCGAAGCCGGGGCTGCCCGTGTCGCGGCCTTCGAGGCTGTCGTCCGCGAGATACTGCACGTGCAACCACCAAGCCTTGGCCAGGGCATTCCAATCGGGGCTCTGCATCAGCGCCAACGCGAGGCCGGGCACCAGGCAACCCAGAAGACAAATGAGGTGCTTCAAGCAGGATCCTCCGAACTTGTGCAGCCGTTCGTCCGCAGCACGGCGCGAACGAGGAGGCCGCAACATCGAGCGACGCAGTACTATACACCCCCGGCGCTCAGGCGAGCGACTGCGTCGGCTTGCGACGGCTAGGCCGGGCGTTGTATATAGCGGCCTGGGCGCGGGTCTCAGACGAATCCATCGAGGTCAGCGAGATTCATGCACGGGCGACGCGGCAAACGGGGAGAGATCAAATCAAAGTACGCGAAGTTCCGGCTGCGGATTGGGCGGTCAAAGATCAACGGCCTCGGCGTGTTCGCGATGGAGGACATTCCCGCGCGAAGGCGAGTGATCGAGTACACGGGGAAGCGGCTTACGCTGCTCCAGGCGATAGAGCTGAAGCCTTCGCAAGATAAATATCTGGTGCGGATTGGCATGCGTTGGCTGCTCGACGGCAGCAGGGGCGGCAGTGGGGCGGAGCGGATCAACCATTGCTGCGACCCGAACCTGAGCTGGAAACGATCGCGAGGACGTCTGGCGTTCTACAGCAGGCGGCGGATCCGAGAGGGGGAGGAGCTGACGGTTCGGTACGCGTATCCGAAGAAGTTGACGCGGATCCCCTGCCGGTGCGGGGCCGCAACGTGCAGCGGAACGTTGCGCTACCTGCTAGAGTAGCTGCCCGGCAGGATCGCGGGGTGAGTTGAATAATCCAACGTTCGTTGAGTAATTCAGCGATCCGCGGCTGGCTTTCGCTACGGCAAGTCCGCGTAAGTGACGGCTGGGGAAGGACCTAATAGCCGGGACGGGCGCTCTGGACATTGGCCCTCGCGTTGCATATAAGTCTGCATACCGGCCCAGGCGGGCCAACCTTACCGAGACGAAAGAGGAGGACCCCATGGCAGCGAAGAAGAGCAGGAAGCTTCGCAAGAGCAAGAAACTGGAGGCGACAAAGCCTCTGATGGCGAACAAGTACAAGTTCGTGTAGCAAGTCCGAGACCTAGGGGAGAGGCGGCGTCCAAAAGCTGCCTCTTCCCATTTGCTCCTCCGCATTCCTTCAGAGCGGGCTATTGCCTTCCAACCTTTGCTTCGAATTCTCCGCCGAAGATCAGTAGTGATCCCGAAACTAGACCTTGCTATGCCTGGCCCATCCCGGCGGAGTTAAGATACGCGGAGTGGCGACCGGGAGGACGCGAATGGCAGACGCACCATTGAAAGGGCAGGTTGCGCTGGTAACAGGCGGGGCGAAGCGCATCGGGCGAAGCATTGCGCTGCGGTTGGCGGCGGAGGGCGCGGACGTGGTGGTGAACTACATGTCGTCGAAGGAGGACGCAGACTCGGCCGTCCGAGAGATCGGGGCGTGGGGAAGGCGCGCCGTGGCGATTCAGGGAGACGTGGCGCAACGCGCGGACGTGCAGAAAATGTTCGCGACCGTCGAGCGGGAATTCGGGCGGCTGGATATTCTGGTGAACAATGCCGGAATGTTCTTTGCAGCGAAATTCGAGGAGCTGACCGAGGAACAGTGGGATCGCATCCTGAATACGAACCTGAAGTCGCAGTTCCTGTGCGCGCAGGCGGCGATTCCGATCATGAAGCGCCAAGGGCGCGGATGCATCGTGAACATTTCATCGCTCGGGGGAATTCTGGCGTGGCCGGCGTTCACGCACTACTGCGTTTCGAAGGCCGGCGTGATCATGCTGACTCGATGCCTCGCGCGCGGACTGGGGCCGGAGATTCGCGTGAACAGCGTGGCGCCGGGCACGATTCAGTTTCCGGATGAGGCGCCGGACGAGGATTACATCCAGCGCGTGCCGCTGCATCGCACAGGCAAGGGCGAGGACATTGCAGGCGCAGTGGCCTATCTAGCCACGGCCGATTTCGTGACCGGGCAGGTGATTGCGGTGGATGGCGGGCGGGCGCTGGTCTAGCGGCGACTGACGCAAGGATCCGCTAGATGCTTTGCGTTATGAGTGACAAAGACAGCTCGTCGCGGTCGCGCGTCATCTAGGGTGGAGTTTGCGGATCGTATGGCCACTCGTGACCGCACGAATGGCACTTCCAACCGAGCCGGGTAAGCGGGACCGGCAGACCCACGTAGAAATATGCGTAGACGAGCCGCTTGACCAGCTCGCGGAATGCAACATCCAACGATTGGCAGGCGGGGCAGCTGGGCTGGATATATTCGCCCACTCCTCCCACCATGAACTTTTCCGGACGTGGCTGATCGAGAAGCTGAACCGCGTCGTTCGCGTCCTCCTCTCTGACGCGGAGTTTCACGCCGCCAACTGCATTGGACCAGAACCAGTCCAACCGGACGATGTTCTCGTCGAATAGAAAGCACTGGATCCCACCGGAATCGAGGACGCTCCTCGCGAGCCACGCCTCGGGCAAGTCGCGAAAAACGCGGACGATGGGCAGTTGCGGACTGCGTTCGGGGTTCGCCACAGGTGCGGCAGGAGATGCCTCGGCGGATGCCTCAGCGATCGTTATGCTGAGACCGCGCCGCGAGATTTCGGCGCGCAGCTCGTCGCGAGCAACGTCCGTTAGGGAAGATGTGTCCTCAGCGAGATCTTGGAGTTCAACCTCGGTCATCTCCTGATAGCGCTGAGCGAGGCGCTCTCGCTCGCTGTCGGGAGGCGGCGGCATTCTGTGTGTTACGAGGTGACGGGATTGGGTTTCTCGGGGTCGATGCCGAGGTCCACGATGGCCTTGTCGATCACGGCGCGATCGAGCTTGCCCTGCAGGAAGAGTTCGTGCAGCGTCGCCAGCACGATAAACCGCGAATCCACCTCGAAGAATTCTCGAAGCGATGGACGGCCTTCACTGCGGCCAAAGCCGTCGGTGCCGAGCGAAGCAAGGCGGCGCGGCATCCACGGGCTGACCATGTGCGGCAAGGTCTTCAAGTAATCGGTAGCCGCGACGAGCACTCCGGGCGCATTCGCCATGCACTGCGACACGTACGGAACGCGCGGCTTTTCGCCGGGATGTAGGCGGTTCCAGCGCTCTGTCTCGATTCCATCGCTGTAGAGAGCCTTGTAACTCGTAACGCTCCAAACATCGGCGGAGACGCCGTAGTGCTGTTCGAGCTGTTCCTGGGCCGCGATGACTTCGTTGAGGATCGAGCCGCTGCCGAAGAGTTGCGCGCGCAGCTTTGATTTCGAGTTCGCTGCCGCGCGATAGCGGTACATGCCTCTCAGGATTCCCTCGGCGGCGCCTTCCGGCATGGGAGGCATCGCGTAGGGTTCGTTCATGAGGGTGATGTAGTAGAAGATATTTTCGCCGTCTTTGTACATGCGGCGGATGCCGTCCTGCAGGATGACCGCGATTTCGTATGCGAAAGCCGGATCGTAGGCGCGAAGATTCGGTACGGGCAGCGCGAGCACGTGGCTGTTGCCGTCCTGGTGCTGCAATCCTTCGCCCATCAGAGTGGTACGGCCGGAAGTGCCTCCAAGCAGGAATCCGCGCACGCGCATATCGGCGGCGGCCCAGATGAAGTCCGCGACGCGCTGGAATCCGAACATCGAGTAATAAATAAAGAAGGGAATCGTGTTGATTCCATGCGTGGCGTACGCGGTTCCGGCAGCGATGAACGACGCCATGGAGCCCGCTTCGGTGATTCCTTCCTCGAGAATCTGACCGTCTTTCGCTTCCTTGTAGTAGAGCAGCGTGTTGACGTCGACGGGCTCGTACTTCTGGCCAACGCTCGAGTAAATTCCCGCCGTGCGGAAGAGCGACTCCATGCCGAATGTGCGCGCCTCGTCCGGAACGATAGGGACAACGACCTTGCCGATTTCCTGGTCGCGCAGCATTTTGCGCAGCATCCCAACGAACGCCATGGTCGTGGAAACTTCGCGGTCTTCGCTGCCGCTGAGGAATTCCTTGAAGAGCTCATCGTGATCCGCGACGAGCGGTTGCGAGCGAACGCTGCGCTTCGGCGTGTATCCACCGAGCTCGGCGCGGCGCATGCGAAGATACTGAATTTCCTCGCTGTCCTCCGCCGGGCGGTAGAACGGGACGTCCGCAAGATCCTGTTCGCTGACGGGGATTTCGAACCGCGCGCGGAATTCGCGCAGCTCGTCCTCGTTGATCTTCTTCTGCTGGTGGGTGACGTTCTTGCCTTCGCCCGCTTCACCGAGGCCGTAGCCCTTGATCGTGCGCGCCAGGACGACGGTCGGCGAGCCTTTATGCTCGACGGCGGCTTTATATGCCGCATAGACTTTGCGCGGGTCGTGGCCGCCGAGGCGCAGGCGGCGCAATTGCTCGTCGGACATCGGCTCGACCAGCTTCAGCAGGCGTGGATCAGAACCGAAGAAGTGCTGTCGCACGTAATCGCCCGACGATACGACGAGCTTCTGGTACTCACCGTCAACCAGTTCGCCCATGCGCTTGACGAGCAACCCGTCCACGTCCTGCTCGAGAATCGGATCCCACTCGCTGCCCCATAGCACCTTGATCACATTCCAGCCGGCGCCGCGGAAGGCGGACTCCAATTCCTGAATGATCTGGCCGTTCCCGCGCACGGGACCGTCGAGGCGCTGCAGGTTGCAGTTCACGACGAAAATCAGATTGTCGAGCTTCTCGCGCGAAGCGAGCGTGATTGCGCCGAGCGATTCAGGCTCATCCGTTTCGCCGTCGCCGAGAAACGCCCAGACCTTCGCGTCCGTGGAGGGCTTGAGGCTCCGATTTTCGAGATAGCGATTGAAGCGCGCCTGGTAGATGGCCATCAGAGGGCTCAGGCCCATCGAGACGGTGGGGAACTCCCAGAAATTCGGCATCAGCCACGGATGGGGATAGGACGAAAGCCCTCCGCCGGGCTTCAGTTCGCGGCGGAAATTTTCGAGCTGCTCCGTGGAGAGGCGGCCTTCGAGAAATGCGCGCGCGTAAATGCCCGGCGAGGCGTGTCCCTGAAAATAGACGGTATCGCCCTCGAATTCCGCGGTGCGGGCGCGGAAAAAATGATTGAAGCCGACCTCGTAAAGGGTCGCCGCGGAAGCGTAAGTGGATATGTGGCCGCCGATATTGTGCTCGAGGCGGTTGGCGCGCACGACCATGGCGAGCGCGTTCCAGCGCACGATGCTCTTGATCTTGCGCTCGAGCGCCTGGTCGCCCGGAAAGTCGGGCTGAAGCCGCAGCGGAACCGTGTTTGCGTAGGGCGTGTTAGCGGAGAAGGGAAGATCGAGGCCGACGACTTCGGCATGTGCGCGAAGGCGTTCGAGAATTTCGAGCGCTACCTCGGGGCCGCTTGACTGGAGGACGGAGTCAAGCGACTCCAGCCACTCTTGAATTTCGACATCATCCAAACCTTGCAGGGAGGTCAGCGTTTTTTTGTCCATGGTCTCTTCGTATTTCCGGCGTACCGAACAGAGCACGGCGCGCGCGGGCGGCCGTGCAAAGATGTACGCAACACTCTAGAATACACTCAACGTCAACTCCGCGCATGCCAAAGGAGTGCGGTCGTGCAAATGGGCTTCGCAGGGCGGCCAGACCGTGTTAACCTCCCGCGCTTCGCTGGACTCGGCTTGCCGGGCGGGAGCGGTTTGCAGGACAGTGTCTCGTGGTGGAGGTTCTAGATGAATGACATGCGGACTACGCCGCCAGCCGGATCGGCTGAATTTGGGCCGGAGCGGCGGCGAACCCATCGCGTGCAGATCGCGATTCCCGTGATCGTGAAGGGGCAGGTGGGAAGCAAGGCAATCGACGAGCATACGAAGACGGTCGTGGTGAACGTCAACGGTTGCCTGGTTCGCATGAAAACAGGCGTCAGCAAGGGTTTGCAGCTCAGCTTGACCAATGCCGCGACCGACGAGACCGCGGATGTGCGCGTCAGCTATATCGGACGCAGCGAAGGCGGCTACACGGAAATTGGCCTTGGATTCGTGAATCCCTCCCCCAGGTTCTGGCGCATCAGCTTCCCACCCGACCAACTGAATCCGGACGAGCGAAAGCGCTTTGGCCCCGAGAAGTAGTTTTTCCCTTCGACTGAGCCTTTTTCCTGGATGACTTCTATGAGAGGCGAAGTGTGCCGTTCGCCAGGCGTTCGACGAGTTCCCGGTCGGCGGAAAGGAAGTTGAGATCCGGAAGCGCAGCGGGTTCCCGCCACGCGATCTGCTCGAATTCGAGGTTCTTGATCTGCGAGGCGTCCACGCTCGCGGCAAAGAAGACGAGCTCGATGGCCCGCGGCATTTCGTCGTACTTGTGCCGAACGCGATGAAGCTCGCGTCCGATACGGGCATCCACGCCCAGCTCTTCGAATAGTTCGCGCTTCAGCGCATTCTCGAGAGATTCTCCTGCCTGAACCTTGCCCCCGGGAAATTCCCACATCAATTCGAATTTGGAGCCGCGGCGCCGCTGGCAAGCAAGCAATTTCCCGTCGCACGCGATCAGGGCGGCCACTACGGTCAGCATCGCATTCATCCACGTTCCCCTGATTGCGAGTGAATCGCACGAAAGATCTCGTGCGCGCCCTGCATCAGGGGCGGCCCTGGTGTGTTGAGCAGTTCGTCGCGAATCACGACGATTCGCCGGTTCTTGACGGCGGGGATATTGCGAAACGCTTTGTCGGCGAGCATCCGCGCGGGATTCGCGCGGTTGCCGGTGGCAGTCCAGGCGAGAACAACGACGTCCGGCGCTGCGTGCGCGACCTGCTCGTCTGTAAGCCGCGTTCCCGCCGGTAAAGCAAAATCGCCCCCCGCCAGCTTGACGATCTCCGCTACCCATGGCGGCGAGCTGATTCTGGGATTGGGCCACGCCTCACAGTAGACACAAGGCCTGCGCCGCCGACGATTCCGCAAGGCGGCTCGCCGGATATTGTCGAAACTACGGTTCATCTTGGAGATGAGTTTTTCTCCGGCGGCCGCCCGATTCACGAGACTAGCAAGGGTTCGAATATTCCTTTCGATGTCGAGCAGCGACCGCGGGTTGAGGGCAAGGAAGTTTGCCGGCAGCGCAATCAGCTTGGCCACCGTTTCCGGCGCGAACGGGACAGAGCCGACCAGCATCGTCGGTCGCAGGCGCATCACGGCCTCGACCTCGAGCTTCCAGCAGTCGCCCACGCGAGGAAGCCTGCCAACGGGCGCAACGTCTTTGCACCACTTGCTGACGCCCACAAGGTCGTCCTGTCCGCCGATCGCGAAGAGAATCGAGGTGACGTCTGGCGCCAGTGAAACAATTCGCCGGCGTGTATTGGAGTCGCGGTGCATTTTCACGCCGATTCTACGCGGAGCGGCGCCGGAATTCATTCGCGAGCTTCGCCCGGAGCGGCGCTGCTTGACGCCGTCAGGACGGTCTGCCAAGATTCGCCCAGTTATCCCACCTTGCAGCAAGGAGGTTTCTATGCCCCTTTTTCTCACTCAGGTTGCATACACCCAGGAAGCCTGGCAGTCTCTGATTGGCAATCCGCAGAACCGAATCGACGCCATTCGCCCGGCGATCGAGAAGCTCGGCGGGAAAGTGATCAGCGGGTATTTTTGCTTCGGCGATTACGACATTGTCGCGATCACCGAGATGCCCGACAACGTTGCTGCCGCCGCTATCGCGATCGCCTTTGCAGCGGGCGGCGCATGCAAGAGCGTCAGGACCACTCCTTTGATGACCACGGCGGAGGGCATTGACGCGCTCAAGAAGGCCGCCGGTAGCGGGTACAAGCCGGTGAAGGCAGCTCGCGCAGCGGGCGGCCGCTAGACAGGTAGCTTATTCCCCCACGCAACGGGCTGCCGTCCGCTTGAGGGCAGCGTGTGCAACTTCTCGGCAGAAAATAGAAAAGGGCCGCGGGCTGAAGCAGCCCCCGGCCCTTTTCCGATATTGCTCAGGAGTACGGCTTACTCGTCCGCCTCGACCTTCTTCAGCGGAGGCTTCGGTATCTGCCAGATCAGGCCCGAATCGCTGGCAGCGTGCGGGAAGAACTGTGCCGACTTCTTGCCCGACGGCAACAGAACGATATCCGCGCGACGGTTGTAGGCATACCAATCGCCGGTCTTGTTTCGCATGCGGGCCTTCGGCGGAGCCTGCGGGTTGCTCGTCTCGAGATCCTTCACCGTGTCCTTAGGCATTGGACGATCCTTGCCGTAGGCCGCGGTTTCGATCTTGTCGGCCGAGATGCCCTGGTCGACCAGATACTGCTTAATCCGCTCGACGCGCCGTTCGCTCAGCTCCTGGTTGAACTCCTTGCCTCCGCGAACGTCGGCATAGGCTTCCACCGAGAGCTTCGCATCCGGATCGTATTCCAGGTACTTCTTGAACCCGGCGGAGAGGTCGGCGAGTTCCAACTGCTGGCTCTTCACCAGACCAACCTGCGGGTGCCGCTTGTCGGGATAGTCCGTCGGATAGAAGATGCTCTGCAAAGTAACCGTCGGAATCGGCTCGACCGAGCCAACGATGTGCAGTGCCGCGGTTTGCGTGGCGCTGCCGCCGCAGACGTTCGAGGCGTTCAAGGTGTAATTGGTGCTTTCGTCGATCGTGCGGGACGGCTGGCCTTCCGGAATCGGCGTCGTGTCCTTCGGTTCAGCCTTGATGCTCTGGCTTCCGCTGGGGTCCACCTTGCCGATCGGGTCGATCGAGACGTTGTCCGCATTCGAGGTCTGCCAGGTCAGCGTGGAGGAGTCCTGCGTGATCACCTTATCGCCGATCTTGCGATAGTGAACCTCGGCTGGATTCACGGAGATGCTGGCGTCGACCTTCGTGTTGACGTCAACCGTCCCGGTGCCCTTTACCACTCCGCCGGGACCGGTCGCAGTGAAGTCGTACGTAGTCGTCTGGTGCGGTGAAACGGACTGGCTTCCGCTGGGCTGTACGCCGCCAATCCCGCTGATGTTGGCGTCAACCGTTTCGGCCGACTGCCAGGTCAGGGTGGAAGTCTGCCCGCAGTTGATATTCGTTGGCGACGCGCTGAAAGTACCCGTGGCCGGGGCGACTACCACCTGGGCACTGGCCATTCCCGCTTTGAAACGCGGCAGGGAATTGCCCAGCTTCGAGCCGCGCTTCCAATCGACCGTCTTCTGCTGGCCGCCTGGAAGCTGGACGATCACCTTCTTGTTTGCCGCCACGGTCACGTCGCCCGACCATACCGTTTGACCCTTATGGGTTACGGTGATGTGGTGGGTGCCGGGGGGCAAAATGAGGTTCTGGTGCCAAATCCAGTCAAAGTTGAACTCGTCGACGTGCCCGACGAAATAGCCCGGGGTGGTCCCGTTGGCAAGGACTGCCGCGCGCGGATCCCCCTTCAATTCAACATCTCCCCAGGGACCCCCGCCTACGTTGCCGCCGTAGGCATCGAGCTTTACGTCGAGATCGGTGGTCTTGCCGCCGTCGATGTTGACGTCCTGAGTCTGGATCTTGTAGCCGTAGTTCACTACTACAACTGTATGTTTCCCAGGGCTGAGAGAAATCGTCTGATGCCCTTCACGAATGGCCTGCCCATCCACGAATACGTACGCCTGTTTGGGCGTCACCTTGATCTTCAGCTTTCCATCCTGAGCAAAAACGGCTGTGGCGCTAAGCACGAGCGTCATCAGGAGGGTGAAGAGGTATCCGAATCGTCGCATTGAATATCTCCTGAGAAATTCCTGTAGGCGGATTTGAAGTTCGGCCCCTCCGCGCCCTGACGGAGGAACCGAGGCTAGGACTCGATTAAAGTATCGTCCTAAACGTATGCCTGTCAACAACATTGAAACAAAAGGCGAAGGCGCCGCGCGGCTGTCGAGCGGTCGTCGCAACGCTTCCGGCAACACACATCAAGACTTATACTGGGGCCGATGTACACCGACGCAGCTTTGGATCACTTTCGTAACCCGCACAACGCCGGACACTTGTTAGATGCAACTGCGACCGTAGAGGTGTCCAACCCCGTTTGCGGAGATGTGCTCCGTCTCGCGGTGCGGGTCGCCGACAGCCGGATCGCTGAGGCTCGTTTCAAGGCGCAAGGCTGCGTAGCGGCTATTGCGTCTGGGTCTGCGCTAACGGATCTGATGGTGGGCAAATCATTGAACGAAGCGGGGGAGATAACGCCACAGCAGATTTCAGACGCGCTCGGGGGGCTGCCGCCGGCAACACTCCACGCGGCGCAGCTTTGTTGCGATGCTTTGGCTCAACTCTTGAAGAAGCTGGGCTGAACGGCCCGGCCTTATGCTTTGCCCCCGCTGCCCATCGCTTTCTTCAACGTTTCGGGGTCGTTCAGGTTGAGGATAACGCCTTCCTCTTCCGTTGGAACGTCGGCAATCTGCTGCTCGTATGCCCACACCACCTGCCGCGCTCCCACATCCGGAGAGGCGCCCAGAAGCTCGTCATAAAGAGACGCGCGAAAGATGACAGGGTGGCCCCGCTGGCCGTGGTACGACGGCAAGGCAATGGGTTTTCCGCTCTCGTCGAATTGCTTGATCAACTGGGCGACCAGGTTTGCCGAGACCAAAGGATGGTCCACCGGGCAGAGAATCATTCCCTCGGTGCCCGGGGGCAGGCTCCGAATCCCGGCCTGGATTGATGAGAGCTGACCCTGCTCCCAATCCGGGTTGACGATGATCCATGCCGGATCGACTCTCACCTTCGCACGAATCTCCTCCGCGCCCGCCCCGAGCACCACTCGCGTTACTCCCACGCGGGGATGCCGAGTTGCGTCCGCAAGGTATTCGACGAAACTCACTCCTCGAAACACGGCGAGCGCTTTCGGGGACCCCATCCTCCGGGATTCGCCTGCTGCGAGGATGACGCTGGCGAGCATCGTCAATCCGTGAAGAGGCCCGCGGCCTCTGAGAGTTTGATGGATTTGTGGGGCAGGTTCGGGGCATTGCGGCGGACTGCAATCAGCTCCGCCACGATGCTTACCGCGATTTCTTCGGGGGTAAGCGCGCCGATATCAAGGCCGACGGGCGCGTGTACGCGCTCGAACTTGTCCGGCGAAAATCCCTCTTTCTCGAGCGCTCTATATACCGAAAGCACCTTGCGCTTGCTTCCGATCATGCCAACGTAACGCGCGTCGGTGGTCACGGCCCATGCGAGGACGCGCATGTCGTCCTTGTGACCGCGCGTGACAATCACCAGATAGCTGGAAGAATTCGGTTGCAGCTTTTCGAAGGCCTCGCCGAACGACGTAAGAATCTCTGACGCCATCGGGAAGCGTTCGGCATTAGCGAAGGCTTCGCGATCGTCGACGATGCCAATCGCGAATCCGGCCTGGTGCGCCACGCGCGCAACTGCGGTTGAGACGTGCCCACCGCCAAAGATGTAGAGCGTCGGCTGGGGCAGAATCGGCTCCACGAATATCTCGAGCGTGCCGCCGCAAATCAGGCCCGCGTCGTATTGGGCGTCGTGATTCAGGTTGAATACCATCTTGCGCGGCTGCTCGCTTTCGATCACTTCCTTGGCGGCCGCCCAAGCTTCCGCCTCGACGCACCCCCCGCCAACCGTGCCCACGATCGTTCCATCGTCGCGCAC
Source organism: Candidatus Limnocylindrales bacterium (assembly GCA_035501415.1). Taxonomy (GTDB): domain Bacteria; phylum Acidobacteriota; class Terriglobia; order Acidiferrales; family UBA7541; genus Palsa-295. Next base: position 199,346 of record DATJWH010000037.1, read on the forward strand.
CAGCATCCGCGAGCTCTCATAGCTCGGGATCGAGCCGTTCGTATGTACGATGGTTGCGAGCGCGCCGCGTTGGCCCGCCCGCCGCATCCGCACGATCTCTTCGAAAATGTCCATTTTCCGCAGCCTGACCTCAGGTTACGGCGCTCAGTCCAGTGTGTCAATAACGTGCCGAAACCATCGCCGCGTGATGCGCAGCTTCCTCGGCTCCGGGCGTGGTTGGCTTAGTTGACCTTGTGCCCTCGGAATCCAGATTTGGCCACGGCTTCTGGAATATCTTCCGGATGATCAATCAGATGTTCAGTGCCAATGCGAATGTCAAACGGGGCTCCGGCTATCTGACGATAGTCAGAAGGAAGAGGAGGCCCTCCCGGCGTGCCCGCCGGGGGAATCTGAGGCGGCAGCCGGAAAACATACATGCTGCCACCGCCCAGGGCTTCGCGCGGGTACCGCATGAGCCACGAGCAATTGTGGGCGTCGAGGATGAAATTCGCAGAAACCGCGACCCATTGCCCGCCATCGGACGCGACCGGCGTTTGGCAATTCCAAAGTTTCGACTGCGGGACAGCGGAGATGGTCTCGCCGATGACATACGCATCCAGATTGATCGTCTGAAGGCCGTGCTCTACTGCGAAGCTGCGCACCTCGGGCAGCGCTTGGCCCCAGTCCACGTTCGAGTCATTCATCAGCGCGTAAGCAGGCCTGCCGAAGCTCAGGGCATTCACGTAAGGGATGTAATAGGGATATGCCCGGACCGCCGTCACGAGGCAGCTGATAGCGAGCAGTGCCGCCACCACCTCCCAAGCGCGCGGTCCAAACGCTCCGTCGGCTCGCATCTTCTCGAGAATCCGAGGCAGAGGGGCGAGCAAAAGAGTCAGCAACACCATCGGAATCGTGAAGTGGCGAATACTGATGTCCAGCTTCCCTAGGACGCAGGCCAGAGTGAAGACAATCAGAGAAACCCACAACATCCGCCAGCGGGCGACCGAATCCTCAGGAATCGCCGCAGCGCCGGACCGGTTCCGATTTTTCCAGAGCCACGCTGCACCGAGCGCCTCCAGCAGCAGCCCTAGAAAGCCGAGCGGCGACTTCAGAGCAAACAAAACGGGAAAGTAGAACCAAACTCCGTGCGGATACGCGTGACCCAGAATGAAAGTCGGCCGGTTGGCGGTTAAGAGCACCAAATAAACGCCCTCTAGATAGAGTTTCGCCGGCATGAACAATCGTCGCAGGGCGGCTGCCGCAAAACCGCCCCCTATGCTTCCCCAGAAGTCGGGCGGTTGATTCCAGGAAAACACGAGATAGAAGGCATAGACGATCACCGCAGCCAGAAGGATTCCTCTCAAGGTCGCGCGCCACTGAAGCCCGCGCCACGCGCGTGCGTCTCTTCTCTCGCCCGGCTGGCCGGGCAGAGGGCGCCACAGCGTGCTAAGCGCAAACGCAAGAAAAGCGAAAAACAAAAGGCCTGCCGAAAACTTGGACAGTAACGCACCCGCAAGGCTCAACCCAAAGAGCCTCACATGGGGCCCGCTCGGATCGCGCCACACCTCGGCGAAGGTCCACAGCGCCAGAAGTGAAAATAGGGCGACGGGGATATCTGTCAGGACGAGCGGGCCGAATGCTAGGAATGTGGGCGTACTCGCGAATACCGCCAAACACAATATCCCGCCCCAGCCTCCGCCGATTCGCTTCGCGCACAGGTACACCGTCGCGGCCAGCACAAGAGTCAACAAGAGCATCGTGGCGCGGGCCCGCTCCAGCGTTTTGAGGGTATCGTTCCATCGCGTGAGCACGCGGTCGCCGAAGACTCCTTCAGCCATCTCGCCTGGAAATACTTGCTGACTGATCGTCCATTCGATGCTGGAGTAGTCCGCGTGCACTCCCGTTGCAGCGAGGGGCAAGGCCGCGATCATTTTTGCGAGAGGTGGATGCTCCAGATTCAGTCGGAGGTCCCGCTTTTGCAGATAACTCACACCTGCTCCGACGTGCACTACCTCGTCCATAGTCGCCGACTCGCGGCGAGCGGAACCGCCCGCGAGGATGGCCATCAGCAGAATGAGCGAGGCGGCCAAAGCGCCAAACGGCGCGTTGCCTCCGGGATCGGTCGCCTTCGTTGTGCCGCCAGATGCAAGGGTAGTTTCATGGTTCATGGTAGACGTCCTTCTCTGTCTGAGAGAAGTGGCGGGATTCTAGCTCATCCTGCAGGGCCTGTAGAATAAACCTTCCAGTTAAGCCGCCAGCCGCGCCGCTGGTTCGGATCGAATCCCGAAGCTTGACTCATTGACGATTCGCCTGCTAAGTCTCACTGCCGGGAGTTTCGAGGTCGCGATGAAAGCGGTGATTTTTTCAGAGCATGGCGGACCCGAGGTGTTGCGTTACGCGGACGTTCCCGAGCCATCGATCGGCGCAACCGACGTCCTCATCCGGGTTCGCGCTTGTGCCCTTAATCATCTGGACCTCTGGATTCGCGGAGGCATGCCCGGGGTGAAGATTCCGCTGCCCCGGATCCTCGGCAGCGATATTTCCGGCGAAGTGGCCGAGGTTGGCGCCAGCGTCACGCACGTTCGCGCCGGCGACCGCGTGCTGCTCAATCCCGGAATTTCCTGCGGCCATTGCGCGCACTGCCTGGCGGGTGACGACAATATGTGTCCGCAGTACACGCTCTTCGGCTACATGGTCGATGGCGGCTATGCGCAGTACGTTCGAGCTCCGAGCGCAAACGTGATTCCGATTCCCGCAGGGCTTTCGTTTGAGGAGGCTGCCGCTGTGCCGCTTGTTTTTCTCACTGCGTGGCACATGCTGATCACGCGCGCGAAGCTCAAGCCAGCCGAAGGCGTTCTCGTCCTCGGCGCCGGCAGCGGAGTCGGCAGCGCCGCGATTCAGATTGCCCGAGCTGCAGGTGCCCACGTGATTGCAACCGCGGGTTCCGAAGCAAAGTTGGCCAAGGCCAGGGAACTCGGCGCGCACGAAGTGATCGACCACTCGAAGCAGGACATTTCCGCCGAAGTGAAGCGGCTCACGAACCGCCGAGGCGTAGACGTGGTTTTCGAGCATGTGGGTCAGGCGACATGGGAGCAGAGCATGCGCAGCCTCGCCGTTGGCGGCAGGCTCGTCACCTGCGGCGCAACGACCGGCTACGAGGCCAAGATTGACATCCGCTTCCTCTTCACGCGGCAGTTTTCCATCCTCGGCTCGTTCATGGGCGGCAAGGCGGAACTCTACTCGGTGCTCGAATTATTTCGCCGCGGAGTCGCAAAGCCGGTTATCGACACTGTGCTTCCCCTTGAGCGCGCTGCAGACGCGCACAGGCGTCTCGAGAGCCGCGAGCAGTTCGGCAAGATTGTTCTGCAAATTTCGTGAGCCAAGGCAAGAGAGCCTGGGAAGGGAACTAACGCGCTGCCGGTGGGGCCAAGAGTTGCCCCACCTCCGGTTTGTCCATGTTTTCCGGCGTCGCCATCGTTGCGCCCGTATCGATCCGCTTCGGAACAGGGCGGCCCTGCAGGTGATCCACCAGCGTTTTCACCCCGAGTTCGCCCATCCGGAAAGGATCTTGCACCACGAGTCCTTGAATTTGCTTGTAGCGCATCGAATCCACGTACATGTCGCTCGCATCGAACCCAACCAGCACGATTTTTCCAGCGAGCTTCATCGTTTGCAGCGCCATCAGCATTCCGGCTGTCGACGATTCGTTTGGCGTGAATACTCCCTGCAGATTCGCTGCATATCGTGCCAGCAGCGCTTCCGCCGCGCGTTTTGCCGTGTCGCGCGTCGCTCCTGCATATTGGTCCGAAGAAATGATCGCAATCTCGGAATAGAGTTGGCGCAGCCGGTGGATGAATCCTTCTTCGCGCTCTTCCGTGCTGGCCGATCCCTGCTGATATCGAAGAACGAGAACCTTGCCCTTTCCGCTTAGAAGTTCGCCCATTCGCTCCGCGGCGAGCGCGCCGCCTTTTCGATTGTCGGTGGCAATGAAGCTGACGATATGTGTGCTGTCGAGCGCGGAATCCAGGATCACCGTCGGAATGCCGAGCTTTGCGGCCTCATCCACCGAGGGCACGAGGCTTCGATTGTCGAACGGCGCCAGCATCATTCCGTCGACGCCTTTCTTGACGAATCCGGCGACGATCTTCTTCTGTTCCTCGCGGTCATCCTCCCGCAAGGGGGCATTCCACGCCAAGTTTACCGTGATGCCGCGCTCGAGCAGTTCACGGACGGCCTTTTGGGCTCCCGCGTTCATAATTTTCCAATACTTATGAAGCGAACCCTGCGGGACTCCCGCAATGGTGAAGGCGGAGGCGCTCATGGCGTGTGTGCGTAATGGAACAGTCCACAGCGAAGTTAAGTTACGCCTCAGCGCTCTGTCAATGAATCGGCCGCGTGAGAATGCCCAGTTGCTAACGGCGACGCGCTCTCATCCTCCCCCCGTGCAGCTCGGAGCCCCAACCGAACTCAGGATGGAAGGCTCTTTGCAAATCGGGGCGGGTCCGTGCAAAAATAAACGAGGAGACACCGACACGATGGCCGTTGAAGTATCGAAGGGCGTCAGCCTCGAAAAGCCCGGTCAGGATGAGAACTTCCTGAAGGACCAGGGGATTCTGTTCGCGTCGCTGGACAAGGTCGTGAACTGGGCGCGCCGCAGTTCGATCTGGCCCATGTCTTTCGGCCTGGCCTGTTGCGCCATCGAAATGATGTCCATGGCTGCCTCCCGCTTCGACGTTGCGCGGTTCGGCGCCGAAGTATTTCGCGGATCGCCACGCCAGTCCGACCTGATGATCATCGCTGGCCGCGTCTCGCAGAAAATGGCGCCTGTCATCAAGCACCTCTATTCGCAGATGCCCGAGCCGAAATGGGTGATTTCGATGGGAGCCTGCGCCACGTCCGGCGGCGTCTTCAACAACTACGCGCTGGTCCAGGGTGTGAACCAGGTGATTCCCGTGGACGTCTACGTGCCCGGCTGCCCGCCGCGGCCCGAGGCCCTGCTCTACGCGATTATGCAGCTTCAGAAGAAGATCGATTCCGAGCGGGGAAGCTTCCTGCGGTCGTTGAATCTGCCGAGCTCGAAGAGCTAAGCGCTACGCTTCTGCCTTAACATTTTCCCCAGGGACTGTCACGCTCGCCGTCCCGCCGTCAAATTCCACTGTGCTGCCGGGTTCGGCTTGTTCGCGGCGCACATATCCCATTCCAATCGCGGTTCCCGCTGCGGGAGAGAAAGCCGCACTCGTCACGTGTCCTGCTTCGGTGCCGGCGGCTCGCAGCTTCGTCCCCGGAATCGGCGCGACCGTGGTCGAAAAGCGCAAATCGACGCGCCGTCGATTCACGTGCCCGCGGGACCTGACGCGCTCCACGATTTCCTGCCCGGTGTAGCAGCCCTTCGAAAAACTGATGTGCGTGTTTTCGAGTCCCGCCTCATGCGGAATCACGCTGTCGTTGAAGTCGAGCGGGAACCACGGAACGCCCGCCTGCAACCGCAGCGCGTTGAGCGCCTTCATTCCGATCGCCGCGCCGCCGAGCGCGTACACGCTTGCGTGCAGTGTCCGCCACAAGCGCCCCAGGTGCTCGCGATTCGCCAGGATCTCCGCGCCGGGCTCGCCGAAATGGCTCCGCCGTATCACCCGGCAGGGAACCCAATCGACCTTCACCTCGCGCGACGAAAACTCCGGCTGATTTTCGAGCGCTACTCCCGTCATTTGCGAAATGACGATTCCGGCGCGCGGACCCTCGATCGCAATCGTTCCCATGCGATCGGTCATGTCCTCCATCTTCACATCGTCCATGATGATGTACTTGTCGAGCGTCGCGTTCGTGCGCTGGCGCACCGAAGCATGCGACAGCAGGATCATCCGGTCTTTGAGCGCATATACTTCGAATTCGGCGAGAATATGTCCCTGCGGGTTCAGCAGCAGCGTGACCGTTCCTGTGCCCTCGTTCAGTGACTGCGTATTGTTCGTGACGATTGCGTTCAGGTAGCGCGCGCGGTCGGGTCCAGAGAGCGTGGTAATCGCGTGCCAATTCGTGTCGAAGAGCGCCACGCTGTCGCGTGCCGCCCGCCACTCCGAATTGAAGTCAGAAAAGCTTTCGGGCAGCACGCATCCGGAAAATTCTCCGAGAACGGCCTTCGCTGCCGCGTGTTCATCCAGAAGAGGACTTTTCATAAATGATATGGGCCCATGCTTCATGCTCATCTTAGCAGACATACTTTGGTCACAGAGGCCAGCGGAATCCGGAGAGTGCGTAATGTTCACACCTGTCCGCGTACCGCACGAGCAAGCGCCTTGCCTTCTCTGATATGACCGGAACTTCATACTTCTCGCCCGCAAATCCGCGGACGGCCTCGAGCGATTCGAACCACAGCATCGTCACGAACTCGGCCTCCTCCGGATGGTTCAGCCGCAGCAGGTGAAAACCCTTATACCCGCGCGACGCCAGTTCGCGCTCCACGTGCGGAAACAGCTCCTTCTGGAGGTAGGAATCGTATGCGTCCGCGTTCTCCCGCGACGTCCACCCCCGCCACATCCTGCAAATCATCGTCCGCCTCCTTGATCCTTCATTGGGCCGTCCCGCTTTTGCCGCCGGCCCTTCGTCCGCTGCTATACTCAAACCGATGCCTGCAGCCCTCATTCACGAAATCATCCCCGTAGGCCTGCTTCAGTGCAACTGCTCGATTTTGGGTGACCCGGAGACTCGCGAAGCCATCGTGATCGATCCCGGAGACGACGCCGACCGCATCCTTGAGATTCTCCGCAAGCACCGCCTCAATGTCCGCGCTATCGTCAGCACGCACACCCACATCGACCACGTCGGCGGCCTCGCCGCGCTTCATCGCGCCACGCGCGCGCCCGTGCTGATCCACGAGGCCGATCTCGAGCTGTACCGCCATCTCGACGAACAGGCCAATTGGCTCGGCGTTCCCACGCCGGAGATGATGTCGATTCAGGATTTCGTCGGGGAAGGGGACACGGTTCGCTGGGGAGATTTTTCAGCGCACGTTCTTCACACGCCAGGCCATACGCCAGGCAGCATCAGCCTCGTCGTGGACCGCGCCGATGCCACGGAGAACTCATCGGATGCTGTTGCGCGGCAAGCTAACGCGAAGGCGCGCGCTATTGTCGCGCCTCGCCTCATCGCCGGCGATACCCTGTTTCAGGGCAGCATCGGACGCACGGACCTCTGGGGCGGCTCCTACCCGCAAATCATCCGGTCCATTCGCGAGAAGCTCATCGTTCTGCCAGATGAAGTAGTTGTCTACCCAGGCCACGGGGATACCACCACCATCGGTGCCGAGCGCGAGTCGAACCCTTTTCTTCGCCCCTAACGCGCTTCGCAGTACGGCATCGCCTTCCAGCTACACCATCGTTGGACAGGAATTTGCCTCAAAGGACTGATCGCAGGCAGCGCGAAAGTTCTCGTACCACGTTTCGGTAAAGATTTCGACCAGGTATTCTACCGGTTTGCCCGCAATCTTGATTCCATGCGAGAAAACTTCGCCCTCCGTCACGACGCGAGTTCCACCCCCAGGGTCATCGTCGAACATCACCCACTGTGAGATCGTGACGCCCAGCGCGCGGTCAATCCAGCCGAGCCCGCGCCGAGGCTCGCAGAGAATAATAGTGTGGTCGATCACCACTTCCACGGGATACAGAATCTGAATGTCCAGTCGGCTCCCGACCTCCCAGGGATTCCCCTGGCCCCACTGCATCTCCCCATAAATGTTTGCGAACGACCGCCAATTCTCGACGTTTGTGTAAACCTCCCATGCCTGGCGCCGCCCGCACTTCGTCCTGACCGCGTACTTGAACTGGTGCATTACCGTACTTATCTCCTTCAAAAGCATTTGTCTTTTTAAGGGTCCCGGGTGATAATGAAGCGCTGTTAGTTATACAGTGTTTGTTGAACGATGTAAAGCATATTCTTCATCACGCCCGTTCGCCTCACCGGAGGCGCTATGCCAAAGAAGCGCGACGCAGCCATCGAATCTCATATCCTCAATGCTGCCTATAACTTACTGGAGAAGGGAGGGGAGGCGGCCTTGACGATGCGCGCCGTGGCCAAGGCTGCGGGTACCAGTACTCCCACGGTGTACCACCGCTTCAGGGACAAACGGGACCTGGCCGAGGCGGTTCGCCGGCGCGGAATCGAGAAAGTGGTCGCCTTTCTCACCCCGGCTCGAACCCCCGAGGAAACCTGCTCTCGCCTCCTCGAGTTCGCGGTGGCGAACCGAAATCTCTACCGTCTTATAACTGCCGACTGGGCGGTGCGGCTTGGGCGGAAGGACCCCAAGCCCTCATTCGACATCATCAAGGCGCGCCTGGCCGAACGTCTCGGTGGCTCTCCCGACGACCATTGGGATCTCGCCATGGCTTTGGGAGCCATCGTTCACGGAACGGCGAGCGTTCTTCTCGCCGAGGGGGTCGACGACGCGATCCGCGATCGCCTCCGCCAAACGTGCGCCGATGGCTGCGCGGCCTTGATTGAGCATGCCGAACATGCCCGCGCTGCTGTACGGAAATAGACGGGGGGCGTGGCCAAGACGAAACTCTCTGTTCTGCGTCTCAATTTAGGTATTCTTGGGCCCCGCAGCAATGGGTTGCGAACCGATACAAGCTTCGCGTGACTCATTGCTGCTCAAGAGAGGCATACCCCGTGACCGACGATCCGATCCCTTCTCAGCCAGAACCTCCCGCGCCGCCGCCCGGTACGCAGGCGCCGCTCGAAGAAAGCGTCTCAAAAGTTTTTGTCGGTCCAAATGGCATCCGCGCGTTCTGGCGGCTGCTCATCTTCATCGGCATTTTCTTGGCGCTGGTTGCCGGTGCCGGTCTTGTCGCCATGGCGCTGAACCACGGCAAGCCTCCGCAGCCTTCTTTCACTCCGCTTAGCACGACGGTCGGCGAAGGTTTGGGATTCGTGTTCGTCCTGCTCGCCGGTTGGATCATGTCGAGAATTGAGGGCCGCTCCGCTGGCGACTACGGCCTGCCTGCGCGCGAAGCCTTTCTAGGCAAGTTCTGGATTGGCGCGGTGATCGGCTTCGCGTCTCTTTCAGTTCTGCTTTTCGCCATGCGGCTTGCCCACGTCTTTTATTTCGGCACCATCGACCTTCACGGCGCGGCAATCGTGAAGTTCGCCATCCTCTGGGGAATCGCCTTCCTTTGTGTGGGCTTCCTGGAGGAATCTCTGTTTCGCGGCTATGCGCTCTTCACCCTCACGACCGGCATCACGTTCTGGCCTTCAGCCCTTATCGCTTCGCTCGTCTTCGGCTATGTGCACCACGGAAATCCCGGCGAGAGCTGGCTGGGGGCGTTTAACGCAGGCGCGGTCGGGTTTCTCTTCTGCCTGATGCTGCGGCGCACGGGCAATCTCTGGCTTCCGGTAGGTTTTCACGCCGCGTGGGATTGGGGTGAGTCCTATTTCTATGGCGTGGCGGATAGCGGCATCGTCTCACCCGGCCACCTCTTCAGCTCAAAGCTCGAATTGCAGCCGGCGTGGCTTTCGGGAGGCACCGTGGGGCCGGAAGGGAGCTGGCTCTGTCTCGCCCTCATCGTCATTCTCTGGATTATTTTCGCGATGGCGCTGCCGGAAGCGAAATATCCGGATCCAGCTGCGCTCGTGGGTCGCCGGCGCAGGGACGAGCCCCTGCCGTCGATATTGCCGCCGCAAACGTAGGGTCTGAAGCGTTACTCCTGCGCGTCTCGCTCCGCGCGCAAGCCTTCCATCACGCTTTGAATCAGCTCTTTGGCCTTCGTGATCTCACCGTTGATGATGCGAACATCCATCTTCGGCATCGTCGGATTGGACGTGCTGTGGCAGTAGACGTTGTGCTGTCCCACCAGCACGAGCGCGTTCGTCAGCAGGTCGAGCGTCACGGCCAGCTTGCCGCGATGCGGTCCCATCATCGTCTCGTAGTGTTCCAGTTCCTCGCGGTGCTCGTCGAATGCCGTCATGAAATCGCGCCTCCAGGCGCCTTAGGAAACGAAGCGGTAGCCCACGCCGCGCACCGTCAGCAGATGCCGCGGCTTCGCCGGATTCTCTTCCAGGTATCGCCGCAGTCTTACGACAAAATTGTCGATGGCGCGCGTGTCGGTGTCTTCGCGCAGGTCCCACACGTCTTCGAGAATCGATTTTCGCGAAACGGTGCGCCCCGCGTTTCGAATCAGGTGCCGCAGCAGCTTCGCTTCCATCAGCGTTAGCTGAATCGTGTTCTTCTTCGTTCGCAGCTCCAGCGCGCCGAAATCGATTGTCTTTCCGCCAAACGTGAAGACGTCTGGTTCTTTCGTTGCCCTGTTATCGCCCGCAGGTTTGCCGTTCGCCCGCCCGGCCTCGCCTTTGCGGAGCCACTCGCTGCGTCGCAGCAGCCCCTGCAGCCTCGCGAGGAAAATCGGCAATTGGAATGGCTTCGGCAAATAGTCGTCCGCGCCAGCTCCGAACCCCTCGAGGACGTCCTCCGGCCGGCCGCGCGCCGTGAGGATCAGCACCGGCACATAGTTCCGCGCCTTCCGCAGCGCGGACACCACCTCAAACCCATTCATCCCCGGCAGCATTACGTCCAGCACCACCGCGTCGAAGCCCGCGTCCGCGCCGGAAAGCCGCTGCACGGCGGTCTCGCCCTCGCCGACCACATCCACCGAATAGCCTTCGGCCTCGAGGTTGAAACGCAGCCCGTCCGCCAGATGTGCCTCGTCTTCGACCACTAGCACGCGGCTCACGCTGCGCTCCTCGGCAATTCGATCGTGATCGTCGTCCCGCGCAATTCTCCTCCACTCTCAGCGAAAACTTTTCCTCCATGTGCCCGCGCAATCGATCGCACGATGAAGAGTCCCAGCCCGGTTCCTTTTACCTGCGCCAGCGTCCTTCCCGGTACGCGATAGAATCTCTTGAAGATCCGCTTCAATTCATCCGGCGGAATTCCCACGCCGCGGTCGCGCACGCGCAACTGCACATTCTTCTCGTCCGCGATTCCCACCTCCACCGTCACCTTAACTTCCTCGCGCGAATACTTGATGGCGTTGTCCAATATGTTGGAAATCGCCGTGCGCAGCCCTTCCGGATCGCCCATCACCATCGGACGCGTTCCGTTCGCGAAGTCCTTGTACTCGAGCGCCTCCGCGTGTAACCGGTGCCGCGTCCGCGCCAGCTCCATGCATTCCTGCGCCAACGTGCCGAGATCCACGTCCGTGCGAATTTTTGCGCCCGCCCTGTTCGACACCTGCCCCGCCTTCAGCACCTGCTCCACCGTTCCCAGCAGGCGGTCCGTGTCGCCCAGCATCAGCTTGTAGAAATTCTGTCGCTGCGCTGGATCGACGTCGTGCCGCTGCAGCGTTTCCAGGTAGAGCCGGATGGACGCAATCGGCGTCTTCAGCTCGTGGGTCACGGCGTTGATGAAGCTGTCGTGCTGTTCGTTGCGCCGCAGTTCGCGCACCAGGAAGCCCGTATTCAGAATCATCCCCAGAATGATCGCCAGGAAGAAAATCACGCCCAGCACCAGCAAAATATCTTTTCGCCAGTTGAGGATGATCCATCCGACGTTCAGCGCCACCGCCAGCGCAACCAGGCACACACCGAGGACGATGAAGAACGCCATCGCTTTTCGCCGGCTGGTGATTCGCATCGCGCTTCTACTCGGGATTGTAGCGCGGTTCCGTGCCTTTTCCCGTTTCATCCAGCGAATCGCGCCGCACAACTGCAACCATCTGCGCGCCGCGACTCCGCGTCATTTCGTCCGCCCGATGAATCGTATTCGCCCGGTGAACGCCCGGTGCGAAATGCCGGTAAATTGCAGGAATGTCGGTGAGTCGATGTTGTTGTCCACCAGCAGCGGATTGTCCCTTCCCGTCACGTCGTTGAACCCTCCGCGGATCGCCCACTCGTAATGGAGGAAATGAAACTGCTTCTCAACGTGCACGTCCACCTGCACGAAATTCGGAAACCGCATGCTCGCCGGCACTCCCACTAACTCCTGCTCCTGGTTCACCACGCCGAACGGATATCCAGTGTGCCAGTCGAGCGTGTAGCCGAACGTGAATCCGCGCACCAGCGGCAACCATCCCCATCCCATCACGCGGTTCGGAGAATCCCATGGCAGCCGCCCCGCCAACTGCGGTCCCCACAGCGGATTATCCAACGTCGCGGCCAAATCCGTGTTCGTGCGCGCCCGAGACCACGTGTACGACAGCATCACGGGATACGTACCGCGGAACGTGTGACGTGCCGAAATCGTGACGCCGTCGAAATGATCCTGGCCCTGATTTTCGAGCAAGAAGGTACCGTCCGAGGGCACTCCATTCGCCCCCGGACTTCCTCCCGCATTCAGGTAATCGGAACCGTCCATTCCCCGCTTCTCGATGAATTCCGTCTTCAGGTAAACGGAGAAGGGAAGTTTCCGCTCGATTCCCGCGCTCCAGTTGAGCGACCTCGGCCTCACGAGCGCCGCAGGCGTCGCCTGAAATTCCGTCACCACCGGCGGCTCGATCGGCGTCACGCCGTCCGGCTCGTAGAATAGATCCTGCCGCTGCCCCGCGAGCGCCAGCCCGAGCAGCGACAAATCCACTCGGTCGTAGAACAGCCCGACTCCGGCCGACAGCTTTGTCTCTCCATCCTTCGTCAGCGCGAAGGTCGACGAAATCCGCGGCGACACGTTCGTCTTGCCAATCACGCTGTCGTGCTCGAACCGTAGCCCGGGCTCGACCAGCAACCGCCCCAACGGCGACCATCGATCCTGCACGTACCCCGCGACATCCGAATCATTCTCGGAAATATTCGGATTCTCCTGAAAGCTCACCGACCGCACCAGCAAGTTGCTGTTGGTCGCGTTGCAGCCCGGCGGCGTCGACGGCGCCGCGCACGTTTGAATCGTGAACGGCGCTCGCGCCACCATTTGGTCGTAATTCGTCCGCTCAAAATCCATCCCGACCTGGAATTGATGGTGCCCGTGCCAGTCGACGGGCGGCAGATAAAAATTCACCGGCACCTGATACCGCCGCGCCTGCGTCTGCGAACTCATATAGAAATTTCCCAGCGCGCTCCCCGGAATTTGCGTGTAAGGCTGATCCCCCAGCGGCAGGCTTGTCGCATTGAACTCGACGAAGCCGAAGCCCACGTCCAGCAGCGCCCCGTTTGTCCAGCTCATTTGGTCCTTCAGGTTGGCAACGTGCGCCGAGTTCAGATTCGTTGCGGTCGTGGAAAGCGGCTGGGTCAGGGAGAGTCCTCCATAATCGTCGTGCGACCGGTCTTCCACCACCGATCCGGTCAGCCGGTTGCCGGGAGTCAGATTCACCTGCACGCGCGTCAGATTGCTGAATCGCCAGAAATAATCGGTGTTCGCCTCGGCAGGCAGATTGTTATAGATGTTCTCGTCGAACTCGCCCTCCACCGCTTCGTAGAACCACGCCTTTCCTTTCTTGATGGGCCCGGAAAACGCAAGTCGCGGCGTCGAATTCTGGAATTGAAGCCCGTGGTACTGCTGCACCGATGGAATAAAATCCGTCGCGTAGAAGCGGAACCGGTCGTCGCCCATCGCTGTGTCCAGCGCCAGCACTCCCGCCGATCCGCGCCCGTATTGCACGGACGTCCGGCTGCCCTCCACGTCAATCGACCGCGCTGCGTCCGTGCTCACGCGCAATTGCAGCAAGCCCGTGGCCGGCTCCGAAATGTCGAAGCCGTCCAGCACATACAGCGTCTGGTTGCTCGCCGATCCGTTGACATGAATCTGACCGCGCAAATCCGGCAGCACGCCCGGCAGCAGGGGAAGGGCATTGCGAAGATCGCGCGTCGTCGTGTAGGGCAGCTCGAGAATTTCCGTGGCGTTCAGCGTCTGCTTCTGCGCCATTTGCGCCGGATCGATGCCTTCCGTCGACGCCTTTACTTCCACAGACTCCTTGAACTCTTGCATGTGATTCAGCCGCACCTCGATAGGCTGGCCTTCCTCGGCGTGAACCTCGGAAATCGTCAGCGCGTAGAATCCCTCCTTTTCCACCACTACTCGCAGCGTGCCCGCGCCCAGATTCGAAATGCTCAAGCGTCCCGCCGTGTCCGTAACGCCGCGAAGCGGCGCCGCCGCACCGCCTGGATACACGGTCACTCGGGCCTGATCGATAGGATTGCCGTTCTCGTCGCGAACGATTAGAAGCAGGTGGAATCGCGCGGCTGTGTTCGCGCGGGGCTGTGCCTGGATTTGCGGCTTTGCGGTCGCAGACTCGGGCGACCTGCTCGCCTGAGGTGCTTTTGCAGTTGTTCGATCGGATATAGCGCCCGCCGCCGCTCCTCGCGCCAGCAGGACGGTTGCAATCGCCAATGCTGCGCCGAAAAGCAGTCGGCGCGATTGCCGCGTCGCGCCCCTACGCAGCCGGCACCGGATGCCCGTGGCTCGACCGTCGCCACTCACGCGCTCCCCCGGCCTCTATTGTAGGCCAGAAGTTTCTGCGCGCTTCTACTCGTGCCTTAGCGCCACCATGGGATCCACTCTCATCGCCCTTCGAGCCGGAAGGAAGCACGCCGCGATCCCCACCACGAAGAGCACCGCAGTCACGGCCGCCAGCGTCACCGGATCAATCGGCCGCACGCCGAACAGCAAACTCTGCAGGAACCGCGTCACACCCACCGCTCCGGCGATTCCAATTGCCATTCCCAACAGCGTCACCGTGAGCCCTCGGCCCAGAATCAGCCGCATCACGGAACCCGGCTGCGCGCCGAGCGCCATCCGGATTCCCACCTCTCGCGTGCGCGTTGTCACCTCGTACGCCAGCAAGCCGTAGATCCCCGTGCACGCAAGTAGCAGCGCCAGCGCGCCGAAGAAACTCGAAAGCCTTGCGATCAAGCTCTCCTGAAAAAGCAGCGCGTCGATTTGCTTCGTCTCCGTCGTGATTTTGAAGATGGGCAGGTCCGAATCGTGCCGCGCCACAATCCGCCGCACCGCGGGCACCAGCGACTCCGGCGCGTACGCCGTTCGAATTTCGAAGTGGACGCCGCCTCCGTCCACCGGCACGTACAGCGTCGGCGCGACGTCCTTCCGCAAGCTGGAATACTTCGCGTCCGCCGCGACGCCGACTATCTCCCACGCCGGTCTCTGTTGCCCTCGCGTCGTGTCGCTGCTCGAACTTGCGCCAAGGCCATGCCGCAGCCTCATCCCCAGCGGCGTCTTAGTGCCGCAGAAAGTCCTCACGAACGCTTCGTTGACGATCACGGGCACAGGAGGCGCAACCGTTGCACCCCCATTCGCTCCCGGCGCTTTTGGCCCAGCGACAAAGTCCTGCGCCTCGAGCGTCCGGCCCATCACGAGCGGAATGTGCATCGTCGCGAAAAATCGCGGCCCCACCAACAGAAAATCGGCGTCGTCCGTTTTATCGCCCTGCCCGTCAATCGTGAAATCGCCCATCATGCTGTAGCCGCTTAGCAGCGCGTCCGACGAATAGCTCGCCGACGTCACTCCCGGCACCGCCGCGAATTCCGTCTGCAGGTTTCGGTACAAATCCTGGATCTGATCCGGCTTGTAGCCCGCTAGCGAAGGATCAATCGCGAAGAGCAACACATTCTGAGAATCGAAGCCCGGATCGACGGTCTTCAAATTGTGCAGCGTTCGCACCATCAGCCCCGCCCCGGCCAGCACTACCACCGCCAGCGCCACCTGCGCGACCACCAGCGAACTGCCCATCCCCAGCCGTCTCTCCGGCGCTCCCTGTGCGTGTGATGCCCCGCCCGGTGCCTCCTTCAACGCCGGCGTCAGGTCCATACGTGTTCCGCGCCACGCCGGAGCAAGCCCAAAGAAAATCCCGCTGAGCAGCGAGACCGCGATCGTGAACGCCAAAATCCGCGCGTCCGGCGTCACAGGAAACGGAAACGCCCCCTCCGATGACGACACCATCCGCGCGAACGCATGCACGCCCCAATACGCGAAGAGCACTCCCAGCGTGCCTCCGAAAAACGCCAGCAGCACGCTCTCGGTCATCAGTTGGCGGATGATCCGCGCCCGCGGCGCGCCCAGCGTCAGCCGCACAGCAATCTCGCGCCGTCTCGCGGCTGACCGCGCCAGCAGCAGCCCCGCCACATTCGCGCACGCGATCAGCAGAAGAATCCCCACCGCAAGCATCAGCAGGTAGAGCGGAGTCGTCACCGTGTCACGTCGGCCCGTCAGCCCCTCTTGCGCCGGAATCAGCGTGATGCCGGGATCAGCCGCGGCGTCCATCAACGGATGCGAGCCGTGCACCATTTCGTTCCGGAAAATCAGGCTCGCTTCCGCCTGCGCCTGTGCCGGCGACACGCCCGCCTTGATTCGCGCCATGATGGCCAGCCATGCGTTGCCCGCGTTCGCCACGTCGCGCGGATCGACGCCCGCAATACGTGGGTACGCCCACCGCGTAATCCACATATCCTGATCTTTGCCGGGAGAAAGCCGCGTGAATCGCGGCTCCGCGACCCCCACGATCGTCACCGGTACGCGGTTCAGCCGCACGATTCGCCCGATCGCGCTGCGGTCGCCGCCAAACGCGCTCTGCCAGTAGCCGTAGCTCAGCACCGCCACCGGCTCCGCCGATTGCGAATCGTCGCTCCGTTCAATCGTCCGCCCCAGCGCCGCTCCCACGCCCAGCGTCCGGAAATAATCCCCGGTAACGACCTCCGCGTCGGCCATCGTCGCCGTGCCGTTGCCGTTCATCTGCACCCGCATCGGCCCGGAAATCGCAAAAACGCCGTCAAACGTCTTCGCGTGCTCCTCGAATAAATCGAACATCGGCGACGAATAGAAGCAGCCCCACCGAAAATCCTTCGCATGACCACCGGCGCAGTCGCTGTAGAAATCGATCGAGTCATACCGCGGCCCTTTGTGCCCGTGCCATTGCAGCACCGCCAGTCCCTGCGGATCGCTCACCGGCAGCGCCTTCAGCATCACGGCGTCGAGCAACGAGAAGATCGCAGTGTTTGCACCGATGCCGAGGGCCAGCGTCACCACCGCGATCGCCGTGAACGCCGGCGACTTGCGCAGCATCCGCATCCCGTACCGCAAATCCTGCAGCAGCGAATCGAGCCATGCGCCCGCGCGCGCCTCGCGCACCCGCTCCTTCACCTGCTCGACTCCGCCCAGCTCGATGCGCGCCGCCCTTCGCGCCTCCTCCGCCTTCATCCCTTTGCGCATATTTTCCTCCGCCAGCATCTCCGCGTATCCGCGCACCTCCGCGTCCAGCTCCGCGTCGCGCTGCCTCCTCCGCGCAAAATTCCGAATCAGGCTCCTGATTCGCACCTCATCCGCTCCTACTCGTACCGCAGCGCCTGCATCGGATCGATTCTCGCCGCCCGCCATGCCGGCAGGCAGCTTGCCCCGAGCGCCGCTGCGAACAGCGCCACCACCACGCCCGCAAAAATCGCCGGATCGGTCGCGCTGATTCCGAACAGCAACGACCCGAGCAGCCGCGTAACGGCCACCGCCGCAGCGACTCCCGCGACGGATCCGATCAGCACCAGCTTGAGTCCTTGTCGCAGCACCAGCCGCACGGCGTCCCGCGGACGCGCCCCCAGCGCGAGCCTCAGTCCAATCTCCTTCGTCCGCACCACAACGCTCCTCGTCAGCAGCCCGTATAACCCCATGATCGTCAGCAGCAGTGCAACTCCAGCGAAGCATCCCGAAAGCGCCGTGAGCATTCGTTCCCGCCGCAGGTGCGTCTCCACCAGCCGGTCGAACGTGAACACCTCTGGCGCCGCCGCACCCGGCGCCACTCGCCGCGCCGCCTCGCGAATCGCGCCGGTCACCACTCCCGCGCTCGGCCCGCGCGCCACCACGAAAAATTCTGCGCTGATCTCGTCCTTCCTCGCGACGTCATACACCATCCGCGGCGCTTCCTCGCGCAACGACCGGAACCGCGCATCCGCCGCCACACCAATCACGCGATACGTCTCCTCCGGCCCCGCCTTCGTCTTCCCGTCATTGGCCGGATCACTTCCGCCCCCATATAGGAACCGCCCAACCGCCTCCTCACCCGGGAAAAAATATCGCGCCGCCGCCGCGCTCAGTATGCACACCTGCTGTCCCGCCACGTCGTCGCGCGAAAACGCGCGGCCCTCCAGAATCGGCGTGCCCATCGCCGCGAAATAATCCGGCGTAACCGTCTCCGGCCACAGCGACATGTCCGTGTGCACCACGCCGTTCGCGCCCAGTGAAAAATAATGTCCCGCGCTGAACCAGTCATGAATCGGAGGTGACGTCATCGCTGCCGCCGCCGTCACACCCGGCGTCTGCTCGATCGCCTCCACCATTTTTTTCGCATCTGTCGTCGACGCTTCAGCCGCCGGCTTCAGCGCGCTCAGGTCCACGTCCGCCATCACCGCTCCTTGCGGACGGAATCCCGCGTTGTCCACCAGCAGGTGCACGAACGAACCGCCCAGCACCACTGCCGCAGCGAGCAGCGTCACGCTCACGGCCACCTGTGCCGGCACAATCCATCCGCCCACGCCCTTCGAAAACGCCCCCGCCGATCCCTGCTTCATCCCCAGCATTGGCGAGACGCGGCTCGCGCGCATCGCCGGCCACACGCCCGCCGCGAGCGCCGAAAGCACGCTGACCGCCGCCGTGAATCCGATCACAGCCAGCTGCGGCGTGACATCGAGCGGCGGCGGTTGCCCAATCGCCGCGAGCATCGCCACCAGCGCCTTCGCTGCAATCCACCCAAGCGCTACTCCGGCCGCCAGTCCGCAAAACGCCAACATTCCTACTTCGCTCAGCACTTGCCGGAAAAGTCTTCGCCTCGGCGCCCCCAGCGCGCCACGCACTGCAAATTCGCGGAACCGGCTGCTTACGCGCGCCACCACCAGCAGCGCCGTATTCGCGCAGCACAGCAGCAGCAGCAACACCACCAGCACCTCGAGCGCAATCAGCGGCTTGCTGTACGCAATCCGCAGCGACGACCTTCCTCCGCGCCCGCTTTCCACACCCAGCCGAAATCGCGAAAAGAATCCCGCCAGAAAAATCCGCTTCGGATCGGCCTCCGCCCGCACAGCCGCTTCCGTCGCCTGCAAATTCGCCACAGCCGACGGTACTGTCTCGCCTGGCTTGAGCCGCCCGACCAGCGTCAGCCAGAAACTCCCGCCGTAATGCCGCATCGGCTTCGGCGCGTTCACCACTTCGTCGAACGCCAGCGGCAGCACGATATCCGCGCGCCGCCCCGCCACCACGCCGTCGAATCCTTCCGGCAGCACGCCGACGATCGTCACCGCCTTCCCGTGAATCGCGAGCGTGCGCCCCAGGACGTCCCGGCTCCCGCCAAAATGCTGCTTCCAATACTCATAGCTCAGCAGAGCCTGCCATCCGTTCGGACCACCTCCGGAAACGTCGTCCGCCTCGCCGAACGTGTGCCCGAAGAGCGGCTGCAGCTCGAGCACGCGAAAGCCGTTGCCCGAAACGAGCGCCGCCTGCGCCGTCGTCACCGTCCCGTTCTGCTCCACCGGCAAATCATCCGAACTCCACGCCAGCAAATCCTGGTTCACCGTCTCGTGCTTCCGCAGTGAATCGTAGACCGGCCCCGAAAGCCCCAGCTCCTGGTCTCCGCTGCGAAATGTGTACCGCACAAGCTGCTGCGGATTCGGCACCGGCAGGCTTTTCAGGATCACGGCATACGTCAGCGTGAAGATCGCGGCATTCGCGCCAATTCCGAGCGCCAGCGTCAGAATCGCCACCGCCGCGAATCCCGGTGACTTCCTCAGCATCCGCATCCCGTACCGCAAATCCTGCAGCATCGAATCGAGCCATGCACCCGCGCGCGCGTCCCGCACTTGCTCCTTCACCTGCTCGACTCCGCCCAGTTCGATTCGCGCCGCCCGCCGCGCTTCCTCCGGCTTCATCCCTTTTCGCATATTTTCCTCCGCAAGCATGTCGGCGTAGCCTCGCACTTCTGCGTCGAGTTCCGCATCCTGCGGTCCTCGCCGGACGAGATTGCGAACCATCTTTTTCAGGCGCAGCAACATGGGCCTCTACTCATAGCGCAAGGCTTTTGTCGGATCCACGCGCGACGCCCGCCACGCCGGCACGTAGCAGGCGGCGAGTGCGACGCATCCCAGCAGCGCGGCGGCTAGCATGAACGTGAACGGATCGTCGGGGCGCACGCCGTAGAGCATCCTCGCCAGAAAGTGCGTCGTGGCCAGCGCGCCTCCGACTCCGAGGCCCACCCCCAGCAGCGCGAGCGTTGCGCCCTCTCGCAGCGCCAGCCTGCGCACGGCGGATGAGCTTGCGCCGAGCGTCATGCGAATCCCGATTTCGTGTCGCCGCGAACTCATCGAGTACGCCATCACGCCGTAGATGCCCACCGCCGCGATCACCAGCGCGAGCATCGCGAATCCGCCAAGCAACACGGTTTGCAGACGCCGCGGCGCTAGCGAATCGGCCAGAACTCCGTCCATCGTCTGGATGCTTGCGATGGGCTGATCGGGATCGACCGCCCAAACCTGGTTTTCGATCGCTCCAACCAGCCGATTCGGATCGCCGGCCGTGCGAACGACGACATTGTGAAAAATCTCCGCGAACTGCGTGACCGGCCAATAAATCATGTTGCGAGGTAGTGCATCGAGGCCGCCGGATTTCACGTCGCCCACGATCCCGATAATCACGCCCTGTCGCGGCGGTCCCCAGTCCTTCATCGTGACGCGCTTGCCGAGCGGATCCTCGTTCGGCCAGTAACGACGCGCCATCGTGCTGTTGATCACCATCACGGCGGGGCTCGTCGCCGAATCAGTGGACGTGAACTCTCGGCCGCGCAGCAGCGGGATGCGCATGGTCCGGAAATAGTCGTCCGTAACCATGCAGATATCCGCGCTCGGCTCTTCGCCCAGCGTCGAATTTGGCCGCCCTTCGATTTCGAAATCGGTGCCGATCCCGCCCACGCCGGGAAGGCTGTTGATCGACCCTGCTGCTGTTACGCCAGGCAAAGCGCGGATGCGCGCCGCCATTTGTTCGAGCATCGGCCCGATCTGCGCGTCCGAGTGGCGCGTCGGCGAAATAAAGAGATTCATGGTCAGCACGTTTTGCGGGTCAAAGCCCAGCTCGACGTGCGATAGCCGCTCGAAGCTGTTCAGCAGCAGGCCGCCGCCCGCGAGCAGAACCAGCGCCAGTGCGATCTCCGCGACCACGAGAGCGCCACGCAGTCTCGACCGGCCGCGTCCAAGTGTTCCCTTCGCGCCCTCCTTCAGCGAATCGTTGGGATCGGAACGGGCAGCGGTGAGCGCGGGGATCAAGCCAAATAGAAGCGCCGAGGCAAGCGAGATTCCCAGCGTCGCCAGCAGCACGCGCGCGTCGAGCGTCACCTGGTCCAGGCGCGGAACATCCGGCGGCCCGAACCTCACGATCAACCGGAGGCAGACGCCCGCCACCGCCAGCCCGGCCGCGCCGCCCAGCGTGCCGAGCAACACACTTTCGGCGAGAAGCTGCCGCGCCAGACGCCCCGCCCTCGCGCCCAGCGCAGCGCGAACAGCAAATTCTCTACTGCGGCGCGAATTTCTCATCAGAATCACGTTCCCCACGTTCGCGCACGCAATAAGCAGCAGAAATCCCACCGCGCCCAGGAGCACCAGCAAAGCAGGCCGCACGGGAGCCACAATCCGCTCCTGCAACTCGCCCGCGGCCATTGCGAACCCCGGATCGACTCCCGGATTCTGCTCCGCGATGCTGCGTGCCCGCGCGTCCAGCTGCGCGCGAAGCTGCGGCAACGTTGCTCCCGCGCGAAGCCTCGCCACCACCTGCAGCAAGTGCGACCGCCGGTTGTTGCGTACCTTGCCCGCGGTGACGAGCGGCGTCCAGATTTCGGCGGATTCAGGGAACTGGAAGCCGGCTGGCATCACGCCAACCACCACGTGCGGCTCGTCGCTCACGTTCAGCGTCTTTCCGATCACGTCGGCCGCGCCTCCGAACCGCCGTTGCCAAAGCCCGAAGCCGATGACCACCACATTCTCTTTGCCCGGCAGGTCTTCGCCGGCAAGAAAGCCGCGGCCGATTTGAGGCGCGACCCCAAGCATCGAGAAAAACGCTGGCGAGACCATGGCGCCCAGCGCCTGCTCCGGCTCACCGTTGCCCGTGATGTTATACGTCCAGAAGCGGTAGGCGGCGATGCTCTCGATGTTCTCCGGTGGCGCGGCCGCGAGATCGACATAGTTCGCGTAGCTGAAGTTGATCGACCGGATATCAGGATGCGCTTCCTCGATCCGCACCAGGCGCGACGGCTGCGAATAGGGAAGGGGCCGTAACAGCACGGCGTTCACGACACTGAAGATCGCGGTGTTCGCTCCAATTCCGAGCGCCAACGTCACAATCGCCACCGCCGCAAATCCCGGTGACTTCCTCAACATCCGCAGCCCGTAGCGCAAATCCTGCAGCAGGGAATCGAGCCAAGCGCCGGCGCGAGCTTCGCGCACCTGCTCCTTCACCTGCTCGACTCCGCCCAGTTCGATTCGCGCCGTCCGCCGCGCCTCTTCCGGAGTCATGCCCTCGCGCATCTTCTGCTCCGCCAGCATCTCCGCGTACGCGCGCACTTCGGAATCCAGTTCCTCATCGCGCCGCCGCCTTCGCGTCAGGTTTTCGATCAGTGATCGCAGCCGCGTCAACATAGCCTCGCCTGGTTCGCCGCCCTCTTGCCATCGTGTCATGCCGAATCCCCGCTTCAGCGGGGTGAGGGATCTGCTTTCCTCGCCTCTCGCCGCGAACAACTCGCCACTGTCGTCGTCACTCGTACCGCAGCGCCACCATCGGATCCACTCTCGTCGCGCGCCGCGCCGGAATGTACCCCGCGGCCAACGCAACGAGCGTCAGCAGCAGAACTACGCTGCCAAATGTCAGAAAATCCGTCGCGCTGGTGCCATAGAGCAGCGCCTTCATCAGCCGTGTCAGCGCCAACGCCGCCACGATACCGACGGTCACTCCCACGAGCGTCAGCCGCGCCCCTTCGCCCATCACCAGCCGCAGCACATGCCACCTCCGCGCGCCGAGCGCAATGCGGATGCCGATCTCGTGCGTTCGCTGCGCTGCATTGTAGGCAATCAGACCATAGGTGCCCACGGCCGCGAGCACTAGGGCCATCGCCGCGAATAGCCCGAGTAGCAGCGCCGTGAAGCGTGACTGCGACACAGAATCCGACAGCAGTTGGTCCATCGTCGCGACTTCCGACATTGGCTCTTCCGGATCGAGTTCCCGCAGCTGCGTTCGTATCGCCGAAGTCAGCCCCATAGGGTCGGTCGACGTGCGAACCAGCATCGTCATGCCCGAGTAGACGAGCTCTGGATGCGGCCAGTAGACCTGCGGCTCGGGCGCCGTCCGCGGTCCCATTTCATGCGTGTTGCCGACGACCCCAATCACCTCCGAGGGATATTTGTCGTCGATTTCCGGGCCACGCATCGAGATGACGAGTTTCTGGCCGATTGGCTCGGCGCCCCGCAAGTACTGCCGCACGAATGCTTCATTCACCACCACCACGTGTCGCTCTTCCGCCAGCTCCGCCGCGTTGAACGTTCGCCCGGACCGCAACGGGATGCTCATCGTCGAAAAATAGTCCGGGCCCACCACTCTCACCGCCGCCACCGGCAGATCGGCTTCTGGCACTGGCGGTTGGCTGAGAATCCGAACCGACGTCGCCGCGCCAAGCCCCGAAAGCGGAGGGAAACTGTTCATCGTTACTGCGCTGACGCCCGGCAATCGCCTGACACGCGCCAGCAGATCCTGGAAAAACGCTAGCCGCGCCGGGTCCGTGCTGTACTTCTTGTTCGGCAGCGTCACTTTGAACGTCAGCAGATGATCCGCTCTGAATCCAGGGTCGACGTCGATCAACCGGACGAAGCTCCGGATCAGTAAGCCCGAGCCGACCAGCAGCACCACGGCCAGCGCGGTCTGCGCCACCACGAACGCGCTTCTCGCCGTTCGCCGGCGCTCTCCCGAGCTCGTTCCGCGGCCGCTCTCCTTCAGCGTTTCCGCAATTCCACCGCGCGCGGAAATGTAAGACGGCAGCACTCCGAAGAGCAGCGCCGAAAGCACCGTCACCGCCAACGCGAATGCCAGCACGCGCCAGTCGATAGGGATCGACTTCAGATTCAGCAGATTCGCAGGGCTCGCCGCCAGCAGAATATTCGTCCCCACGATCGCCAGTGCAATGCCAATTCCGCCGCCCACCAGCGCCAGCAGCCCGCTCTCCGTCAGCAGTTGACGCCCGATTCGCCATCGCCCCGCGCCGATCGCCGTTCGGATCGCCATCTCTCTTTCGCGCGCCGCCGCCCGCGCCAGCAGCAAGCTCGATACGTTCGCGCACGCGATCAGCAGCACAAACACCACCGCCCCAAACAGAATCAGCAGCGCCGGTCGCAGTTCGCCCGAAAGTTGATCGCTCAGCGGCACCACGTTCACGCCCCAATGGCCGTTGAAGTCCGGATACTGCCGCTCGAGTCGCGCAGCGATCGTGCTCATTTCCACCTGCGCTGCGCCCGCCGTTACGCCTGAATTCAGCCGCGCCACCACTGTCAGGAACCGGCCGATCTTTCGCGCCGCCCACCGCTCTGGAAATGCGAACGGGTACCACATCTGCGGCCGCGCGTTCGTCAGCGACCCGTCCTTGATGAACCAGTCGAAGCGCGCCGGCATCACTCCAACCACTGTTTGGCTCTGTCCATCGAGCACAACGGTCTTGCCCACGATGTTCGGGTCGCCGCCAAATCGTTCTTGCCAGAAGCCGTAGCTCAGCACCACGACGTTGTCATGCCCGCGCTGCGTGTTCTCCTTTGTAAAGCCGTTGCCGATCAGCGGCCTCACGCCCAGCACGTCAAAGAAATTTCCGGTCACACCCTGCGCGACGATTTCCTGGGGCTCGCCGTTTCCTGTCATTGTGTCGCGCTCGTCGAAGATAGCCGCCATCCCCGAAAAAACGTGGTTTTGCGCTTGCCAGTCCAGGAAGTCCGGCGGAGCAACCGTGTTATGCGGATTCACGTCTTGCGAGTTCTTCTCCCACACCATCACCAGTCCGTTCGGGTCGCCGTACGGCAGCGAGCGCAACAGGACCGCATCGATCACCGAGAAAATTCCGGTCGTCGCCCCGATGCCGAGCGCCAGCGTCAAAATCGTCACCGCCGCGAATCCAGGCGACCTCCGCAGCGTCCGCATCCCGTACCGGAGGTCCTGCAGCAGGGAATCGAGCCACGCGCCTGCGCGCGCCTCCCGCACCTGCTCTTTCACCTGCTCGACTCCGCCCAGCTCGAGTCGCGCCGCTCTCCGAGCCTCCTCGGGCTTCATCCCTTTGCGCATATTCTCCTCCGCCAGCATCTCCGCGTACCCGCGCACCTCGGAATCGAGCTCCTCATCGCGCCGCCGCCTTCGTGTCAGGTTTTCAATCAGTGATCGCAGCCGCGCCAACATTGCCTCACCTGGTTCGCCGCCCTCTCGTGGATCGTGTCATCCCCAATCCCCGCTCATGCATCATGTCATCCCGAATCCCCGCTTCAGCGGGGTGAGGGATCTGCTTTCCTTCTTTCTTTCTCACCCTCAGCGCTCGTCACTCTCTATGTGTGGAGTCTGTGCGAGAACCAGCGGTTCGCGTCAGGGCACGGCTTCCAGCCGTGCCGTAACCGCCGCAACTGAAGGCGGCTTCAGCCGCTGAGGGCGATTTGCGTTAGTTCTCACACGCACTCTGCACTCCCTATCCTTCCGCTTCCAGCGCGCGCGCAATCGCCAGCGATATCCTCGTCCACCGCTCGGTTTCCGATTCGAGCTGCCGCCGTCCCGCCTTCGTCAGCCGGTAATACTTCGCGCGCCGATTATTCTCCGATTCGCCCCACGACGCCGCCAGCCACCCTTCCTCTTCCATCCGGTGAAGGGCGGGAAACAGCGATCCCGGCTTCACCTGAAACGTGCCCCGGGTAATCTGCTCGATCCGACGCGAAATGCCGAGCCCGTGCATCTCGCCCGTCGCCAGCGATTTCAGGATCATCATGTCGAGTGTGCCCTGCAGAAGATTCGTTTGCTCGGAAGTCACGCGCTCTCCTATCGACCGTCTATATAGACGTTCGATAGGACATTACGTGAGCGTCCCCGGACATGTCAACCCCGTCCTGAGCTCCGCCTCATGCCTGCCGTTTTCGCGGGTAGGGGCACGGCATGCCGGGCCCGCGCCGGTGTCGCCGCACGCCCCAGCCGTCCAGCCAGCCTGCCGCAGGCAGGCCCATTTCTGCAAACCTGTCCAAATTAGGAAGCCAGCCGGCTTTCAAGAACAGAAATTAGGAGGGAACTACTTGTGGGGATCGAACGTGATCTTGATCTCGACCGTCGACGTCTTCTCGCCTGGCGCAAATTTCCACTGCGCCACCGCCTTCTGCGCCGCCGCTGCCAGGATCGGATTGCCGCCCAGGACTTCCGTTTCCTGTACCACGCCGTCCGCCTTCACCACCACCTTCAACTTCACCACGCCGCCAATCTCCATTCGCTTCAGCACGAACGGATACTCCGGCTCCACTTGCTTCAGGATTTTTCGTGATTCCTGCGCGCGCCCTGTCGGCGCCACCGCAAGAATAATGAGGAGGAACAGACCACCGCGCAGCAATTTGGTCAACACGTCGCAGCGTCGTCCCATCATGCCCCACTCAAAGCAATCGAGTGCTGATAAACGGACTACAGGTCCCCGGTGACTCATGGGGCTGCACGCGGCGGGCCACTGGCGCATTTCGGCACGCTCGCGCCGCGCGGCTCGCCAACATCGAACTCTAGCCTTATGTGATTGATTTACCGCGACTTGCACCAACGCCCGAATCCGCCGCCGCCCGCCTCGCGCCCCGCATCGCCCGCGTCCGTCTCAATGCCTGTCTCACCGCTGAGAAACCGCGCCCCAGCGCATTCCGGATTGAGACTCCCGCCTTTGCCTCAGCCTCGCGTCCCAACCAATTCTGGCTCGGCTTCCGCCGGCGCCGCCGGCTCCAACTCTCCGGGCCGCACGACGCGCACCGCTTCCGGCTCCTCATACCGCCGGTACCACACCGCCTCGCTCGCGCGCGTCCACAGCCGCGTCCCGAGCCCGAACAGCACAATCAGCTCGCCCGTCAAGAATCCCTTCCAGATCGACTCCGGCCTCAGCACCACCATCCATATATACAGCCCCGCCGCAAAGACCGCCCATCCCACCACATTGATTCGTAGGAAGAGCCAGAAGAGCCCCCCGAAATTCCGCCGTACCACCTTTGCCGCCATCCGCAGCGCCTTGTGCATTCGCCGCTCGTTCACCGCCACTGCAATCACCTGCGCCATGTCGAACCACAGCCGGATGCTCATCACCACAAACAAAATCACGGCCAGCGCGCCGCACGCGAACCACACGGACGCATACGGCGACACCGACACATCCTCGATGTGGTCGTAGATCTTCCCGGCGATTCCGCACAAGATCCCCACCGGAATCATCGCGATCGCGAAATAGAAAACCAGCCGCACAAACCGCCAGAAATGGCTCCCGCAGGCCTCGAAAAATCCCGCCGCGTCGAGTTGCAAATCATCCCAGTACGAAACCAGAATTCCGCCCGTCGCAAACAACATGAAAATCGCGAACAGCACGGTGGGCCACATCGCCAGCCCCGATCCTCCCCGCAGCGGTTGTTGCGGCAGTGAGCTCAGCTCCATTAGTGCCGTCACATCGAATCCGTGAACCAGCCGCCGCGCCGCTTCCGTGCTGTGATTCAGCGTCAACCCCGCATCGTCCGCCACGTTGTGCGTCAGGATGCTCACGCCCGCGAACGAAAACGCGAAGTTCACCACAAAAATCCACCAAAGGATTCGCTGCCGCTTCCACACCAGCCGCACGCCCGCCAGAAACGCGCCTCGCTTCTCTTCGCTGTCGTAGCTCATTCTCATCGCTCTGCGCCCGCCCTACGTCAGCCACGCCGCAATCTGCGAAATCCACTGCGTCGTGAACATCCACAGGCTCATCAACTTATGCGTCGCGCGGGTGTCCTTCTGGATCGTCTGTCCATTGTTGAAGTAATTCCGGTCGAGCATCACTTTCCGCTCGGGATCGATTTCCGCCGACGCCACCTTCGACGTCCGCTCGTATGTGTACCGGATCCACCGGTCGCGCCCGTCCCAATGCTCCGTCGCCGCGCTGCCGTCCTCGAACGTCGTCTTCACGTCCACCGGAAACACGAAATCGCCCAGCCTGTGAACCGTCACATACGTCCTGTAAATTTCCTTCCCCTGCGCCGCGCCTCGCTTCTCCTCTTCGTACCAGTTCACACGATCCGAATGCACGTCCGCGATTCCGTAATCCAGAATATTGGTCCCGTAGACCGTCTGGTCGAAATACCACCGCAGGTTCTGCCCCGAAACTTCCTCCAGCGTCTTCAGGAAATCCTCGCCCGTCGGATGCGTGAACCGGTAGCGCATGAAATACGTGTGCATCGCCTCGCGCATCTTTTCTTCGCCGATCATCTTCTCCAGCGTCAGCAGCACCGTCGTCGTCTTGCCGTAGTTCACCGCCCCATACGACGCGTTACCCTCGAACTCCCACGCGAACCGCGTCAGCGGGTCGTAATCCGGCACGCCCAGATAGTCTGTGCGTCGCAGTTCCGAGTCGCCCGCCTGCGCGAACGGGAAATTCATCATCGACGTTTTCTCGCCGTACAGCGAGTCCATCACCTTCACTTCCTCGTAGCTGTTGATCCCCTCGTCGAGCCACGCCTCCTCGAATTCGTTCGTCGCCACCATCCCGTACCAGTATTGGTGGCCGAATTCGTGTTCCAAGTCCACTTCCGGGACCAGCAAGCCCTTCGGCATCCACCACGTCGTTCCTGCCGTCACGAGCGTTGGATATTCCATTCCTCCCGCGTCCAATGCGCCGTGCGGCGGATCGACCACCGTGATCCGGTCGTAGGGATATGGGCCTATCCATTTGTCATAGTAGGCCAGCGTCCCCTTCAACGCGTGCAGGTAGCGCGGCGCCGACGCCATGTGTCCCGGCGCAACCAGTAGGTGAATCTTCACGGTCCCCGCGCTCCCCGTCCACGAATCTTCCACGTCTGTGAAGTGCGGGCTCGCCGTCCACGAAAAATCGTGCACGTCCTCCGACCGGTATTCCAGCGTCTTCGTCCCGTCCGAATTCTTCGCCGTCGAAACCAAGTCGCCCCCGGCTCCCACCACTTCGTCCTCCGGCAACGTCAGCTTCACGTCAAACGTCCCGAAGTCCGCAAAAAATTCCGTCGTCGCGTGGAACTGGTGGCAGTTCCACTGGTTCTTCCACCACACGCCCACCTTCGGGAACCACTGGCCAACCATATAGAAGTCGCGCTTGTACCCCGTCCGCTCCACCACTTCCGGCATCACGTCGTGGAACGTCATCCGGAACGTCACCGTCGCTCCCGGCGCCACCGCCTTCGGCAGTTTCACCTGGAAAACCGTCTTGTCTGCCGCGTTGTTGTCGTCCGGATGGATGAACTGCATCGCGCTCGTCAAATCGCCCATGCCGTTCACTTCGAGCCGGTCCACCGTGATCGAGCCGAAGTGTTTCGGATCCCATTCCGTCTCCGAACCGGTGCCGCGCGTCCCGTACAGCCGCACTTCCGTCATAAGCGTCGATTGCGGCTGAAACGCATTCAGATATAGGTGGAAGGGAAACGTTTGCTGCGGCTGCCCCGTTAGGTTCAGGTATGTCAGCGACTCGGTCGCCGTAATCGTATGCTTCGCCGGATCGAGCCGCGCATCAATCTGGTACGCCACCACTCGCGTCGATAGCGGTTTCTTCTCGGCATCCACATCCACCGCCATCCCTGCAGCATTTGGTTTTGGAGTGGAAGCCCGGGTCCCAGGGTCTGTACTTGCTGACCCTGCGATGACGAGGTCTTCAGTCCCGGGGAGCACCGCATTGTTTGCGTTGCGAAGCAGCCCGGCAGAATGAGCGTGGGCTTCAGCCCCGGGCCTTTCCGATTTCGCCGCCCCAACCCTTGCCGCCGCGGCCTTCGCCGCAATCCCCGGCGCGACCGCCAGAGCCACCGCGACTAACCCAATCACCATCCGCCAAGTCCGCATGCAGAGCCTGCCCCCAACGACCCCACCAAGCCGCACAGCATATTCCCGTCACTCGCTTTTCACAACCCAACTCAGCAACCTTCTTGCCGCCCGGGCATCGGTCAGGGCAAAGTATCTCTCCGCGCTGTGACCATAAATATGGTAGACTCTCCCCATGAGAACCACCGTTGACATTCCGGATCCGGTCTATCGCCGCTTGAAGAGCCGCGCTTCCAGAGAGGGAAGCTCCGCCAAGGAGCTGATCTTGCGTGGAGTTCAGCGGCTCCTGAAAGACCGCCCCCGCCGGTCGCGGCGCAGAGTGAAGCTCCCCATCATTCGTTCGAAGCGCCCCGGAACCCTCGATCTCAATAATGACAAGATCTTCGAGATTATTTCTTTTCCCTGATATCAACGTCTGGGTTGCTCTCACCTATGACGGCCATATTCACCACGCGCCCGCTCGCGAGTGGTTCGAGCGTTTGCCTGCCAGCACGCGCCTTTTCTTCTCTCGCTTCACGCAACTCGGCCTCCTTCGATTGCTCACTGCGGCTGCGGTCATGGGCGAGGATCGCGCAAAAAGCCAGCGGGAGGCTTGGAAGGCCTACGACCGCTGGCTTCAAGACGACCGCATTGAGTTCCTGGAAGAACCGGCTGGAGTCGAGGCCTACTTCCGCACTCTCACCCGCTCCCATCACGCCTCTCCAAAGGACTGGGCCGACTCCTATCTCGCCGCGTTCTGCCAGGCGTCGCGCTTGACCCTGGTCACCTTCGACCGCGCGTTTGGAGCCAAAGTAAAGGACGCCACTACGCTACAACCATAGCCGCGCCCTCCGTCAGGCCCTGACCGTCATAAGCCCACGGGTGATTTTTTTCTTCTTGAAGAGGAACACTTCCGCGCGCCTTACTCCGAGCGCAGGGCTTGGATTATGTCGACGCGGGCGGCGCGCGCCGCTGGCAGCATGGACGCGACCACGGCCGCGCCTAGCAGCACCAATGCAGAAAGCAGCACGGGCAGCACGCCGGGCATTTTCACGTCGGTGAAATAGCTACCCGCCAGACGCGCCGCCACGAAGCCGAATGCCGCGCCTGCCAACAGGCCTGCGCCGGCCATCGCCGCGCCTTCCGCGATCACAGTCCTCAGGATATTTTCTGGCTGCGATCCCAGCGCCATGCGAATGCCGAATTCACGCGTCCGCGCGCTCACTGAAAACGCGAGCACAGCGGCCACTCCCACCACCGCAATCAGCAGCGCCACTGCCGCGAATACGCCAAACACGAGGGAACTCAAGCGGTCTGGAGCCAGAACTTTGGCGCGCATGTCTTCGAGAGTGGCGGGATGCTCCACGGGTTCATCCGCGGACATCTGGCGAATGATTTTTGTCACCGGCGTGACCAGCGCGTAAGGATCGCCGCTCGTGTGGATGA
Organism: Candidatus Limnocylindrales bacterium; assembly: GCA_035501415.1. Classification (GTDB taxonomy): domain Bacteria; phylum Acidobacteriota; class Terriglobia; order Acidiferrales; family UBA7541; genus Palsa-295. The sequence goes on from DATJWH010000037.1 coordinate 230,736, forward strand.
AAAGGTGGCCGCCAAACATGGGAGAGTCCTCAAAAGTTCCATAAATGGTGACGGCGGGCTGCGGAACCACATGCAAGTCATCAATGTCGGCCACGACGCCGATAATGCGGTGTGGCCCTCTGAATCTCGTTTTTTCGGCATCCGTGCCCGAGAGGAACTCGAGCACGGGATCGGTCCAATAGACATGCTGGCCCACCGCATCGCCGGCAGGGAACATTCGGCGCGCAAGAGTCTCGCTCACCACGGCGACGGGCTCTCCCTTCTGGTCATCCAGGTCGTTGAAATCGCGGCCGTCGAGAATGGGAACGCCCAGCGCGGCGAAATATCCCGGAGAGATGGTGCGCCACAGAGCGCGAGGATCATCTTTGCCATGGACGTGGCCGTCCGCGGAAAATTGCAGCCCCACGCCGATGGTGTCGGCGTCGCGCCACGGCGCGATCGTGCTGAAAGCGGTGGTGCTCACGCCGGGCAGCGCGTCGATGCGGCGCATCGATTCTTTGTAGAAGTCGATCACTTGCTGAGGCGTCTTCCCATAAGAGAGCGCCGGAACGTCCACTGTGAGCACGTGGCGCGTGTCGAGGCCGGTTCGCGCCTGCTGCAGCGCAATCAGCGTAGTCACCAGCATGGTTGCGCCGGCCAGCAGTACGAACGACGCCGCGATTTGCGTCACCGCGAAGAGGCGCTGCCGGCGGCTGGTGCTGCTCGTGATGCGTACGCCGCCGCTCGCCAGATTCATCCCGTTCCCCGTAGTGGCCGAGGGCAGCCGGGGCACAAACGCCAAAATTACTGCGGCCACCACTGCGAGCACCGCTCCCACCCAAAGCATGCTGGAATCAACCGTCAAATCCAGGGCGCGAACGGAGAAACGCGACGCGTACCGCGCCAGCACGCTGACCAGCGGTTGCGCGATCAGCACGCCGAGCGCCGCGCCTGCGCCGCACAGGAGAAGACTTTCAGCCAGCAACATGCGTCGCAGTGCGCCGGAACTTGCGCCCAGCGCGGCGCGAACCGCGAGTTCGCCCTCGCGGCGAACCGTGCGCGCCAGAATCAGGTTCGCCACGTTCGAGCACGCGATGATGAAGACCAGGCCGGACGCCGCCAGCAGCACCAGCAGAATGGTCCGCGCGCCGGAAGTAATCTGGTCGCGCAGCATTCTCGTCTCGATGCGAAAGCCGCCGTTGTCCGGATACGCTTCCGGATGGTCTTTCTGCATCGTGGCGTAGACGGTGCGCAATTCGCTGCGCGCCTGCTCGAGAGTGGCGCCGGGCGCGAGCTTGCCGAAGAGTTCAGTCATCCGATGGACGCGCCCCGTCACCATCGTGGCCGAAAGATGGTGTGGGCTCGTGACGATGTTGGCGATGATTTCCGTGTCCGCGGGATAGGGAACGCACGGTTCGAGGACGCCGATCACCGTTGCGGAACGGTCGCCGATGCTGCTGAGCCGAACTGTCTTGCCGATGACGCTCGGATCTTTTTTGTAGACCGTCGACCAGAAGCGGTACGTCAGCACGATGGCGCCGGCCGCGGTGGGACCGTCGTCTTGCGGTCCAAGCAGGCGGCCCAGCACGGGATGGAGGCCCATCACATCGAAATAGGTGCCGCCTACCACGCCGCCTTGAACTTCGCGAGGCTCACCCAGTCCAATCATGGTGAAGCCAATCGTCGAGAAATCGCCGAACTCCGAGACAGAGTGAACGCTCGCTTCGAGATCCTTGATTTCCGGGACCGAGAATGTGGTGTTGTCGTCGCCCAGGCCTTGCGCGCTCTGCCGGATGTAGATCAGCCGGTTCTCGTCCCGGTTGACCAGCGGTTTCAGCAGCACGCCCCTCACCAGCGTGAAGATCGCCGCGTTCGCTCCGATTCCGAGCGCCAGCGTCAGGACCACGATCGTTGCTAGGCCCCTCGACCGCATCAGCGAGTGAAATGCAACTTTCAGGTCGCGAAGAAACGCCATGCTCTCGGCCCCCCTCTATTCTTGGCGCGGAAATCTCGAAACAGCTGCACCCCGCTTGCCAGGGTCAATGCGCACATCTTAAAACACTTATCGCGCGATGTCCGGCCGAAAATGCCCGCTTTCAGGATGCACCGTCGCAAATCCGGACACCGGCCGCAAGGAAGGCGGAGCCTGCCCGCGCCGCTCCACCGGCATCCTGCCGGCCTTCACCGATCAGGCCGTGTTTTGTGGGTCGCGCCTTCAGGCGCGACATCCGCCCTCGCGAACAAGACCGGGCTTCAGCCCCTGAAGCCATGTTCCCCCCTCTTCTGTCCAAGGCCCGTGTGGCACAGCCACTCTTGGCTGTGCGCTTTTTGAGCCCCTCCTGGATGTGCCTCCAAGTTCTATCAAGCAAATGCTTGACAACCCTGGTCTCGTTATCTAGCATGTGCTTGGTAGGGCATTCACAATCTGGCTTGTGTCGTTGGGAGGGGTTTATGAGGACTGCGCAGCAGAGATCGCAATCAATCGAAATGAAGAACGACATCGATGTGCTTCACCACCTCGGGATTATCAGCCGCAATATGGAAGCGGCCGTAAGGCAATACGAACAACTGGGTTTTCTTTTTACGCCGCTGACCATACCCAGAATCCAGTTGCGGGCCGGCGCGAATCCTGAGCCGATCGGGGCCGGAAACCGATGCGCAATATTCAGGAACAATTACCTGGAGGTGCTGGGGATCGTCGACGCGAGTCGTTGGGCCTCCATCACCCGTCAACAGCGCGGGCCCTTCGACCTGGATGAACCGCTTCAGCGATATGAGGGTCTGCACGTGTTGCATCTCGGAACGAACGACCTTGATCCAGTTCGTGACAGGTTGGCGAGAAGCGGTCTGCAGCCAACCGAAATCCGCCCGTTTCAACGCCTTGTGGATACGACGGACGGCCCAAAGATGATGAAGGCGAGAAGCCTCTCTTTTCCCCACGGCAGGAATCCCGAGGCGCTTGTGCAGATTGCTCAGCATGAGACGCCTGAGGTTGTTCTGCAACCTCGCTACATGAGTCATCCGAATGGCGCATTGTCGATCACGGAGGTCATCGTCTGCGTTCAGGACCCGGATGAAGTCGCAAAGAAATACGGACTCTATACCGATCAGCCCGTTCAACGAAGAGGGGCTCTGCGCGTTGTGGAGTTCGAGTTTTCACGAATCATAGTCGTCAGCCCGAACGACCTGCAGGAAGTTCTTCCTGGGCAGGTGCCGCCAACGGTTCCATTCCTGGCAGGTTTTACGGTGGCCTCGGACCTGGCCGTCACCGAACGGGCGCTGAAGGAGCGAGAAATAAACTTCCGGGTTCATGGCGGAAGGATTCTTGTGAATGCCGCCGATGGTTACGGAGCCGCCGTCCTTTTTGAGAGCGCAGACACGAAGTTACCGGTGGCATCTCACCGAATTTCGAGGACTGATCGATGAGACGTGCAAAACGAACAAAAGCCGGAACAACTGGTCGCGCCGGGTCGATAGGGGGCCGCATGCGGACAAGGCTCGACCCCAGTGTGCGGAGCCAAATGATCGTCGAAGCGGCATTCAAGGCTGTCGCGGAAGAGGGATTCGAAGGCTTGCGAACGCGAAACATTGCAACGCTCGTAGGAATCAACAGCGCAACGCTGCACCACTATTTCCCGACAAAAGAAGATCTCATCGCTGCCGTGGCGAGCCACCTGGAGCACCGGTTTCGGACAGAGAAATCACCACCGGCAGTCAAAGAGAGCGCTGTTGACGCGCTCGAGCGGCAGTTGAAAGACGCGACCTGGTACTACGTGGATCGGCCGGAGATGCTCGCCGTCTATCGCGAATTTGTTGGGCGGGCTCCCCGCGATACCGCGATTCGCAAACTCGTTCAGCAGCTGCATGACGGTTGGCTCGCCGGCGTTGTCGAGACGCTTACAAGAGGACGTAGTGACGGTGTATTTCGCGCAGATCTTGATGTGACGGCGGCCGCCGGAGTCATTCTGAGCACGGTTTGGGGCCTGATCGCCCACATCTTCTCCTCGAAGAAGGACTTTGATGCCGGCTTTCACGAGCTAACGAAGTGGCTTGTCACGGGGCGCTGAACCCGAGTCCGCGGCCGCGAGCCGCGTCCCTCGCGCCTCCGCTTGTCGCAAAAGGGCGCTGCCCCTCTGAAATCAACTGCCTTCACGTCTCCTTCGACTCGCCGCTCCGCCCGGCCACGGTCTCCTCCCGCCCGTGGGCACCGCCATTTTGGAGTGCGGTAGCTCGCTGCCGCTTTCGCCGCCGCGGTCCTGCCGAATATCCTAGCGGCATTCTGGTGGTAGTGCTCCAGCAGCACACCTAACGCGGTCGATGGCAGCTGTTCTGCGCGCCGCGTCCCTTTTCGGTTCTGGTTTTCGCAAAGGGGTTCGCGCCTCCGCCTGAAACCGAACCTACAGCCTCCGGGCCCAAAACTTTTTTTGTTTTTTTTCAATTCCTGATCACAAATCGCGATTTCGTAAACCTAGTTCTTTCTTTGACTTGCAGACCTGAAACACCCATGTCAAGTTGCCACGCATGATAAAATATTGTCAGAAGCAAAAATGGAAGACTAAGGCACAAATCGGATGCTCCGGAGAACTTCTCCTTCGAACCGCCGGAAGCTCTCCGCCCATTTTCGAATCGAGGATCCGACGAGGATCCTCGTTCTGAGCGGAGCAACGCGAGCGAAGGACCTCTCTTCATTTCTAATCTATACACTGAAGATTAGAAATCGCCGCAACCCCCGCCGAATCAGCAACTTGCGTTTTTCTAATCTATACAGATCCCGGGTCTTTTTTTCGCTGTTTTACGCCTCCGCGCCCTCTGCGCCTCTGCGGTGGACGCCTTCATTGGTTTCTTTTCCTCCCGCTCCGACCTGGGAGCCCAGGGCGAAATCCCAGCGAAGCTTAATCTACGGTAACGGGATTAAAATTTCTCGTAAGTCGTTGAAAACAAAGGACCGGCACTATGCTTAATCTACGGTTGCAGAGGGGCGCGCTCCCGACTAAAATTTCAATAGGAGCAGTCTGCGACGGCCTTCACGGGCCCCGCTCCTGCCCGGCCCGATCAGCCCAATGAGCCCGACCATCTTGCAGCAGAAGCGGCACCAGCAGATCCTCACGGACGTCGTCCGCGAGTACATCGAAACGGGGGAGCCCGTCTCCTCCCGCAGCATCGCGCGCCGCCACGCCGAGCCCCTCAGCCCCGCCACCGTCCGCAATGTCATGGCCGACCTCGAGGACGAAGGTTATCTCTATCAGCCGCACACCTCCGCCGGACGCGTCCCCACCGCCTCCGCCTACAAATTTTTCGTCGAGCAGGTCGCCAACCAGGCCACGGCTAGCCCGCAGGACCGCCAATGGATTCGCCGCGAACTCGAATCTGCCGACACGCCCGAAGCCATCATGGAACGCGCGAGCCACGTTCTCTCTGCTGTTTCGCGCGGCCTCGGAATTTTCATTTCGCCGCCGCTGGCTCGCAGCGTCGTCGAGCACATGCGCTTCCTTCTGCTCCCGGATAGCCGCATCCTCGTCGTCCTCATCACCGCAGGCGGCATGACGCGCGACAAAGTGGTTCGCACCGAGCGCTCGTTCCGCCAGGAAGATCTCGACCACATCGCCGAGCACCTCAATCGTCACTACAAGGGATGGACGCTCGAAGCCATGCGCACCGACTTGCGCAAGCAGGTCGAGCACGACCGCGAGCAGTACGGGCGCATCGCGGGCGACGCGCTCACGCTCTGCGATCCCGTCATGCAGGCGGACACCGCCGACCGCAAAATCTACGTCGAAGGCGCGGCGCAGATCGCAGCCTCCGCGGAATTCACCAATCAGGAGCAGTTGCGCGAACTTCTCTCCGCCATCGAGGAAAAAGATCGCCTCATCGCCTTGCTGAGCGGCTGCATCGAATCGCCTGAGCCGGTTCACGTCGAGCTGGGCGTGGAACAAATGTCCGCTGCGGGAAAGCATCTCGCTCTCGTCTCTTCCACCTACACATCCAAGGATCAATCGCAGGGAACTCTCGGAATTCTGGCGCCGATGCGCATGCATTACGAGCGCGTCATCACCGCCGTCGCATTCATGGCGCAATTTTTCTCCGACAACGAACAGTGGAGCTGACAATTGTCACCGCATAATCACGAACACAATAGACGCAAGGGAGATCGCGGCGCGGATTCCGACCTGATTTTCGAGGGCGGGCCGCGCGAAGCAAACGACTCCGATCCCGCCGGTGTGGGCGCGTCAAAGCAGGAAGCCGAAGCCTCTGTCGCCGAGCAGATTCAGAAGCTCCAGGCTGAGAAACAGGATTTGATGAACACGCTCGTCCGCCGCCAGGCCGATTTCGACAATTACCGCAAGCGCGTCGAAAAAGAACGCCAGGCCGAGCGGCATCGCGGCGTGGAATCAATCGTCGAGCATCTTCTTCCTGTTCTGGACGCGTTCGACCGCGCGCTCGAGGGCGACCACGCCTCCGCCGCCGTGGAATACCGCAAGGGCTTCGAGCTGATTCGCCGCCAATTGTGGGACACGCTCTCGAAGCAGGGATTGAAGCGCATCGATTCCGTGGGCAAGGAATTCGATCCGCATCAGCATCACGCCATCGAGCGCGTCGAAACCACCGAACACGCCGACGGCATGATCATCGGCGAACTTCAGCCGGGCTACATGTTCCACGACCGCGTGTTGCGCCCCGCGATGGTGCGCGTCGCCGCGCAGCCGGTATCGAAGTCCGCTAGAGAGAATTGAGATTGCAGTGCAGCCGGATGCGCACGCCGCGCATCCGATGAGGAGTTAAAGAGGAAAGAACTGAGGGCCAATGTCACCCAGCAAGCGGGATTACTATGAAATTCTCGGCGTCGCTCGCGACGCTTCCGCCGACCAGATCAAGTCGGCATATCGCAAGCTCGCGCTGAAGCATCACCCGGATCGCAATCCGGATAACAAGCATCAAGCCGAAGAAGCCTTCCGCGAAGCCTCGGAAGCCTACAGCGTCCTCTCCGACGCGCAGAAGCGCCAGGCCTACGATCGCTTCGGACACGCGGGCCTTGGCGGCCGCGGATTCGAGACGAATTTCGACGCTTCCGTCTTCCAGGATTTTCACGACATTCTCGGCGACCTTTTCGGCTTCGACGATATTTTTGGAGGCGGCAGCCGCCGCCGTGGTCGCGGCTCGCGAGGCCAGCGCGGCGCCGATCTGCGCTACGACCTCACGCTCACTTTCGATGAAGCTGCATCCGGCGTGAAGTCGCGCGTGCGAATTTCCCGCCACGAAGTCTGCGAGAGCTGCCAGGGCACGGGCGCGAAGCCCGGCACGGGCATGGTCACTTGCGAGACCTGCCGCGGCCGCGGGCAGCTCGCTTACCAGCAAGGATTCTTCTCCATCACGCGGACGTGCCCATCGTGCGGCGGCGCGGGCCAGGTGATTCGCGACGCTTGCGAAGCGTGCCGCGGCCAGGGCCGCCTCGAGCGCGAGCGCACCATCGAAGTTCCGGTCCCCGCGGGCGTCGAAACGGGAACGCGCCTGCGCATGGCCGGGCACGGCGAGCCGGGAAAAAACGGCGGCGCCGCGGGCGACCTCTACATCTTCCTCGAAGTGAAGGAGCACGCATTCTTCGAGCGGCGCGGCGCCGATCTCTACTGCACGATTCCAGTGAGCTTCTCTCAGGCGGCGCTCGGCGCGATGATTCGAATCCCCACGCTCCACGGCGAAGACGAACTCGAAATTCCGTCCGGCACGCAGTCCGGCCAAATTTTCAGGACCAAGGGCAAGGGCCTGCCCGATCCGCACGGCGGCAAGGGCGATCTCTACGTCACGATTCGCGTGGTCGTTCCGTCGAAACTTTCGCGCGAGCAAAAACGCGCGATCGAGCAGCTCGGCGAAAGCTTGAAAGTCGAAAACAAGCCGGCTGAACGCAGCTCGAGTTTCTTCGACAAAGTGAAAGACATTTTCGGATAGCGCCTCGGATTCCTCTACAATCGCTTCTGCCATGCGCAGAAGATTTTTCGTCGAAAACTTCGAAAGCGGTTCGGCGGCGCTTCACGGCGATGCCGCGGAGCATGTCGGCCGCGTCCTTCGCGCCGAAGCGGGCCAGCTCTACGAACTGAGCGACGGCCGCGAAGTGTGGCTCGCGCGCGTGCGCGAAGTCGCGCTGCCGAAGCGCGGCGAAAGCCGCATCGAGTTCGAGCTGCTCGAACGCATCGCCGCCTCGGAGCCGAGGCTGCGCGTGAGCGTGCTGCTCTCGATCGTGAAGTTCGACCGCTTCGAGTGGTGCATCGAGAAGGCCACCGAGTTGGGAGCAACAGAAATCATTCCGCTTGCTGCGACACGCAGCGAGAAGGCGCTCATCGCCGCGGCAGCGAAGCGCCGAGAGCGATGGGAGAAAATCGCGTTCGAGTCGGCGCAGCAATCGCGGCGCCTCAGGGCGCCCGCGATTGGCGCGATGGCGCGCGCGACGGATGCGTTCGCGGCAGCGAACGCATCCGTGAAGCTCATCCTTTCCGAACGCCCCGATTCGCCACCGATTCGCCAGACGCTCGAAGCCGCCGGCACGGACGTCAACTCGGCCGTGCTGGCGATTGGCCCCGAAGGCGGCTGGACCGACGAAGAGCTTGCCGCCGCTCGCACGGCCGGCTTCCGCGAGGCGTCGCTGGGCGAGACGATTCTTCGCACCGAGACTGCTGTGATCGCTGCGCTCTCCGTGCTCCGTTTCGCGCTCACGCCGTGAGCTGAGCCAGAAGGGTGAGTCTCAGCAGGGTGGCGCAAAGGTCCTCGCGCAGCGTCTTGGCGTGTGGGCGGCGGTCGTGATATAAATGTTGGGAGCGCAGGAATGTTGGACAACCCTCAACCGGGCTCGGGCAACTCCTCCGACAACACGCCTCTTCCTCAATTGCGCCGTGAGCTCCGCAGCTGGACGCGCGACCTCGCGGTGGCGCTAGGCCTTGCCCTCGTCATCATCATCTTTCTCTACCAGCCGGTGAAGGTGGAAGGCACGAGCATGGCTCCTCTGCTCTCGGACCAGGAGCGCATCTTCATCAACAAGTTCGTCTACCGCTTCGAGCCGATTGAGCGCGGGGACGTGGTCGTGTTCTGGTATCCGCTCGACCGGTCGAAGTCGTTCATCAAGCGCGTCGTCGGATTGCCGGGCGAAACAATTGAAATTCGCTCCGGACATCTGTATATCAACGGCAAGGAGCTGGCGGAGCCGTACGTTCCCGCAAGCTACCTCGACGCGTCGAAATATCCGCCGATGGTCATTCCGTCCGACGAATATTTCGTGATGGGCGATCACCGCGACAGCTCGAACGATTCGCGGGTGTTCGGGCCGGTGCCGCGGCAGTTCATCTACGGCAAGGCCGTATTCGCGTACTGGCCGATGGATCATTTCGGATCGTTGACGTCGACCGGAACGGTCAACGCAGCATCGAAATAAAAGGTCAATGAAAGGTCCTGGAGGACACACTGACGGAGTACCCCGAAGGTCGCGCGACCCTCGCGCTCGAAGACGGGCGGATCTTTAACGGCCGCGGGGCGGGCGCTCGCACCCGCCGAGGCGGCGAAGTTGTTTTCAATACCAGCCTCACTGGCTACCAGGAAGTTTTCACCGATCCAAGTTACTCCGGGCAAATCGTCTGCTTGACGTATCCGCACATCGGCAACGTGGGCGCGAATCCCGAGGACGAAGAAGCAGCGAAGCCGTACATCGAAGCGCTGATCGTCCGCGATTTTTCGCCCATCGCCTCGAACTGGCGTTCGAGCGAATCGGCGCAGGCGTACCTGGAGCGCTGCGGCGTTCCCGTGATTTGGGAGATCGATACGCGCGCGCTTGTGCTGCATCTGCGCAAGGTGGGCGCGCTGCGCGGAATCATTGCGACGGACGGCACGCCCGCGGAACAGCTGATCGCGGAGGCAAAGGCGCTGCCCACGATGGCGGGCCAGGAATTGGCGAGCCGCGTGACGTCGCCGAAGGTGTATGCGTGGTCGCAGTGCTCGATTGACCTTGCGGCGCCTCTCGTGGCGGCAGCGGCTGCTGGAGCAGCGAAGGGCGGCGCTTTGGGCGCGGCCCGAACGCAGCCAACGGCTGGCGTTCGTGAGGAAGCCGCGCGCCATCGCGTGGTCGCCTACGATTTCGGCATCAAGCGCAACATCCTGCGCCTGATGGTTGACCACGGCTGCGACGTGACTGTGGTCCCGGCGCAGACTCCCGCGGAAGACGTGCTGGCGCTGAAGCCGGATGGCGTGTTTCTCTCGAACGGGCCGGGCGATCCGGAGCCGATTGGCTATGCTATCGAAAATATTCGCAAGCTCGTCGGACGCGTGCCGATTTTCGGGATTTGCCTCGGCCACCAGCTTTGCGGACTGGCACTCGGCGGGCGGACGTTCAAGCTGAAGTTCGGGCACCACGGATCGAATCATCCCGTGAAGAATCTGCGCACGCAGAAGGTCGAAATCACGGCGCAGAACCACGGCTTTTGCGTCGACCCGGAGTCGCTGCCGTCCAGCGACGTGGAAGTGACGCACGTGAACCTGAACGACCACACGAACGAGGGGATGCGGCACAAGTCGCTGCCGCTCTTCAGCGTGCAGTATCATCCCGAGGCGTCGCCGGGTCCGCACGACGCGCGGTACCTCTTCGACGATTTCATCGCGATGATGCGCGAGGCAGGGAAGTGATGCGACTTGCCCGCATTTGTGATTTTTTGCGTCCACCGGTTCTAATGCCAGAAAGAGTCTCGGAAGGGCGGGGTTTCAACCCGGCCGGACTGAAGATTGAAAGGGACGGGCTTTAGCCCCTGAAGCGAAATGGCTCGACAAAAACATCGAGTTCAAGCTGGCGACTTCTCTTCGTCAGGGCACGGCTTCAGCCGTGCCGACTTGGAGTTGAAGGAGGGCGGCTTTAGCCGCTGAGGGATGGCGATCCCAAGCAGACACGTTTCATCGCCAGGAACGTACTTCGTTTCATCGCGAACGTGGGAGAACCGCGCGATCTTTCATACCGCTCCTCCTTGTGAGGTGTTTATTGCTTCTCTTCTGGGGTATCGCGATGCTGGCGGGTTCCAGCTCCACGCTTTTGTCATCATGCCGGATCATATTCATGTGTTGTTAACTCCGAGCGACGAAACGACTCTAGAGCGTTCGGTTCAGTTCATCAAAGGCGGGTCGGCGAAGCGAATTCGCGACCAATTGCTCTTTCGATTTCCGGTTTGGCAGCGAGGATTTAGCGACCATCGCGTTCGTGACGCCGCCGATTACAGCGCGCACTATGCGTACTTGCTCGAGAACCCAGTGAAAGCAGGACTTGTCATAGCCGCCGGGGACTACAAGTGGTCCTCTGCGAGCGGAAACTACCGGATGGATGAAGTCCCCCAGGGGTTAAAACCCCTGGCACGTGTCGCTACGATACGGCACGGCTGAAGCCGTGCCCTGACGGAGAGAAGAATTGAAACGAGCGCCCTCAGAGAGGAATCGAGGGGGTGCACTATAGACAAGATGCCGAAGCGAACTGACATTAAGAAGATTCTGATGGTGCTCTCGGTTGCGGCGGCAACGGCTGCATTCGCAGCGAAGGCCCTGCAGATCAAACTCGCGCACAATAGCGAACGCGAGCAACGCGAGAAGGCGGAACTCGAGCGGCTGCTTTCTTCTTATGACCTCAGCAAGTACACGTTCACGAACAAGGTGACCCTCGAGGACCGCGCGATCGCCCATGCATTTCCGGAGTTGACTCTGAATACGCGATTCGTCGACTCGGATGACGAATTGCTGTCGTCCTTTATCCACGAGCAGTTGCACTGGTATCTGCGCGACCACGATTTTCAGCAGCGGCGCGCGGTCCAGACGCTGCGAACGATGTATCCGCGAGTGCCGGTGGGAGACCCCGAGGGGGCGGACAGCGTCTACAGCACCTACGGGCACTTGGTGGATTGCTACCTGGAGATTCAGGCGGACAGGAAACTGATCGGGCGCGAGCGAACGTCCGCAGTGATCGCGGACAAGGGACACTACCTGTGGATTTACAGGACGATTCTTCAGGATGAAGACAAAATAGCGGCCGTTGTGCGAAGCGAGGGGCTGGAAATCAACTGATGCCGAAGCGAACTGACATCAAGAAGATTCTGATCATCGGCTCGGGGCCGATTGTGATCGGGCAGGCGTGCGAGTTCGACTACTCGGGGACACAGGCGTGCAAGGCTTTGCGAGCCGAGGGCTACGACGTGATTTTGGTCAACTCGAATCCGGCGACGATTATGACCGACCCAGAGATCGCGAACCGAACCTACATCGAACCGCTCTCGAAGGAATATCTCGAATCGATCATCGCTGCCGAGCGGCCGGACGCGCTGCTGCCGACCGTAGGCGGGCAAACGGGATTGAATTTGGCGGTTGAACTTGCGGAAGCGGGAATCCTCGATAAGTACGGCGTGAAGCTGATTGGCGCGCAACTTCGCGCCATCAAGATCGCGGAAGACCGGCTGCTGTTTAAGGACGCATGCCGCAAAATCGGCCTGGAAGTTCCGGCGTCGGAAGTGGTGAACGACGTCGCGTCGGCCGTGGCCATCGCCGACCAGATGGGGTACCCGATCGTGATTCGGCCGTCGTTCACGCTGGGCGGGACGGGCGGCTCGGTGGCGTACAACCACGAAGAATTCGTCGACGCGATCGCGCGCGCGCTGGATGCCAGCCCAGTGCGGCAGGCGCTGATCGAGGAATCCGTCCTCGGCTGGAAGGAATTCGAACTCGAAGTGATGCGCGATTTCCGCGACAACTTCGTGGTGATCTGCTCGATCGAGAATTTCGACCCAATGGGCATCCACACGGGAGATTCGATCACTGTGGCGCCCGCGCAGACCTTGACCGACAAGGAATACCAGCGCATGCGCGACGCGGCGGCGGCCATCATTCGCGAAGTGGGCGTCGAGACGGGCGGCTCGAATATCCAGTTCGCCGTCGACCCTGAAACGGGCCGCATGGTGGTGATCGAAATGAATCCGCGCGTTTCGCGCAGTTCGGCGCTGGCCAGCAAAGCGACGGGCTTCCCCATCGCAAAAATCGCGGCGAAGCTCGCGCTGGGAATGACGCTCGACGAGATTCCGAACGACATCACGCGCAAAACGCCGTCATGCTTCGAGCCAACCATCGACTACGTCGTCGCAAAAATTCCGAAGTGGCAATTCGAAAAATTTCCGGGCAGCGAAACGACGCTAACGACGCAGATGAAGTCGGTGGGCGAGGTGATGGCTATCGGGCGCACGTTCCAGGAAGCGCTCTGCAAGGGCATTCGCGCGCTCGAGCCGAGCACCGCGTGGCGGCCGCCCGCGGAAGTCACCACGGCTCTGCTGCGCCAGCGGCTCCACGTGCCGGGGCCGGATCGCATCCACTGGCTCTTTGAGGCGCTCGAGCGCGGCATGAGCGGCGAGGAAGTGTGCGAGCTGACCAAAATCGATCCGTGGTTCATCCGGCAGCTTCAGGAGATGGTGGCGCTCGACCGGCGCGTGGCGCGCGCGTCGCTGGAGGACATTTCGCGCGAACTGCTTCTCGAAGCGAAGCGCTCCGGCGCAAGCGACGAGGAGCTTGCGAAATTGTGGAACGCGACCGCGGCGGACGTGCGCGCGAAACGCCACGAACTGGGCGTGCGGCCCGTCTTCAAGCGCGTGGACACGTGCGCGGCGGAATTCGAATCGTTCACGCCATATCTTTACTCGACCTACGAAGAAGAAGACGAAGCAGAAGCGGTGGACCGCCCGAAGATCGTGATTCTCGGCAGCGGGCCCAGCCGGATCGGGCAGGGAATCGAATTCGATTATTGCTGCTGCCACGCGGCGCTGGCGTTGAAGGAAGACGGCTACGAAACGGTGATGGTGAACTGCAATCCGGAGACGGTATCGACGGACTACGACACGTCGGATCGGCTGTACTTCGAGCCGCTGACGCTGGAGGATGTGCTGGCGGTGCTCGACCGCGAGAAGCCAAAGGGCGTGATCGTGCAGTTCGGCGGGCAGACGCCGCTGAACCTGGCGCTCGCGCTGAAGCGCAATGGGGCGCAGATCGTGGGCACCGCGCCGGAATCGATTGACCTGGCGGAAGACCGGCGGCGGTTCGGGGAATTGCTCGAAGAGCTGAAGATTCCGCAGCCGCGCAACGCGACCGCGCTGGTGCCCGAAGATGCGGTGCACGCCGCAGCGGAAATCGGGCTGCCGGTGCTGGTGCGGCCGAGCTACGTGCTGGGCGGGCGCGCGATGGTGATCGCGTACGATTTGAAAACGGTGAACGAATATGTGACGCAGGCGGCGCTGATTGGCGGCGTGTCTGATCCGAAGCGACCGATCCTGATCGACAAGTTCCTAGAGGACGCGACCGAAGTGGACGTCGATGCGCTCGCGGACGGCGAGGATGTGGTGATAGCCGGAATCATGGAGCACATCGAAGAGGCGGGAATCCATTCCGGCGACTCCTCGTGCGTGATGCCTCCGGTGACGCTGAAGCCCGCGGTGCTCGAGAAGATTCGCGACTACACGGCGCGGTTGGCGAAGGCGTTGCACGTGGTGGGGCTGATGAATGTGCAGTACGCGATTCAGCGCGACACGGTGTATGTGCTGGAAGTGAATCCGCGCGCGTCGCGCACGGTGCCGTACGTCAGCAAGGCGACCGGCGTGCCGATCGCGAAAGTGGCGGCGCGGCTGATGACCGGGCGCAAGCTGCGCGACCTGAATCTGCCGGTGGTGCACGCGAACGGCGTGAAGGAGCTTTCGGTGCGCGACTTCTACGCGGTGAAGTCGCCGGTGTTCCCGTTCAGCAAATTCCGCGGCATCGACACGATTCTCGGGCCGGAAATGCGGTCGACGGGCGAGGTGATGGGAATTTCGTCGACGTTCGGCGTCGCGTTTGCGAAGGCGCAACTGGCGGCGGGGCAGCGGTTGCCACTCGAAGGGACGGTGTTCATCAGCGTGAGCGATCGCGACAAGCGGCACGTGGCGCCGCTGGTGCGGGAGTTGATGGCAGCCGGGCTGAAGATTATCGCGACGCGCGGGACCGCGGTGGCGCTGCACGAAAATGGAATCGAAGTGGACGCGGTGTACAAGGTGAATGAGGGCCGGCCGAACATCGTGGATCTGATCAAGACGCAGAAGGTGAGCCTCGTGATCAATACGCCGCTCGGCCGCGAATCGTTTTACGATGAGAAGTCGATTCGCCGCGCGGCCGTACGCTACAACGTGCCGTGCATCACGACTCTTTCGGCGGCGAACGCCGCGGCGCGTGGAATCCGGGCAATGCAGGGCCATGCTGTGGACGTTGCGCCATTGCAGGATTTGCACCGGCGGAAATCGGCAGCGGCGGCTCCGGCGCCTTCCGATCGCGGGTAAAGCCATGAAGAAACTTCAGGGAATCATTGCTCCGCTGACGACACCGTTCGATTCGGATGGCGCTGTGACGCTCGCGCGCTATCGCGACAACATCGCGCGGTACAACCGCACAGGCCTGGCGGGATACGCCATAAACGGCTCGACCAGCGAATCGGTGCTGCTGCTGTGGGAGGAAGTGTACCGGTTGTGGGAGACCGCCAAGGCCGCGGCGGCGCCGGAGAAAATCCTGATTGCGGGCACGGGCGCGGAATCCACCCGCGAGACAATCGAGCACACGAAGCGGGCGGCGGAACTGGGATTCGACGCGGCGCTGGTGCGCACGCCGAGTTTCTACAAGCCGGCTATCAACGACGATCTTCTTGCGGAACACTACATTCGCGTGGCGGACGCGGCGCGCATTCCCGTGCTGGTCTACTCCGTGCCGGTGTTCACGCACATCACGGTGGAGGCGCCGCTGATCGCGCGCGTGGGCTCGCATCCGAACATCATCGGCATCAAAGACAGCTCCGGCAGCGTGGAGGGCATCGCGAAAATCATCGAGGCGGCGCCGAAGGATTTTCAGGCGCTGGTGGGCTCGGCGGCGACGCTTTATGATTCGCTGCAACGCGGCGCGGTGGGCGCCGTGATTGCGATTGCGGACGCGCTGCCGGAGATTTGCGTCGAGATTTATGAGGCCCATCAGGCGGGCGATGCGGCGCGGGCGCGCGCCCTGCAGGAAAAGGTGATGGCGCCCTCGAAGATCCTCGGGCCGATGTACGGAATCGCGGGAATCAAGTACGCGATGGACCGGCTCGGCTACTATGGAGGCCCGCCGCGGCCGCCGCTGCTCCCCGTGGGCGAGCAGGGCCGGCGCGAAATCGACGCGATGCTGGCGTCGCTGATGCCGGAGTCCGCCGCGCATCGCTGAATTCCTTCCTTTGAATGCGCGGTGTGCGTAGGGCACCCTCCCAAGCCCAAAAAAAGAAGAAACGGACCGCGAGTCCGGCCATCTAATTGGGAAGCCAAAGTCATAAGACTACTATCGCGGAGTGGAACGGCTTGATGAGCTTCGCAATTTCCATCGAACGGTGTGGCAGAATCCCGCGAACGCAGCGCATGCGGTGCAGGGCTGGCTGTCGTTGCCGGTACTATGAGCCTTGTGTATGATTTCGACGATGGAGTCGCACTGCCTGCCGTTCCGCGAAATCCCCTCCACCACGAAGCTTTTCGCAACATTTCTTGACGAGTTCGAGCGCGTATCGGCGTACTACGCCCATCCGCCGAACGAGGACGGCATTCTCGCGGCGGCGCGCGAGATTCGGCTGGATGCGGAGACGCGGCGCGCGGTGGTCGAAGTATTGCGCGACCAGAATCGCAAGCTTGGCGCGGGCCCGGATGCGGAGCGAAATCTCGACAGGCTCGCGGCGGGCGCGGCGGCGATCGTCACGGGCCAGCAGGTGGGGCTCTTCACCGGGCCGGACTACAGCATCTTCAAGGCGCTGTGCGCCGCGCGGGCCGCGGAGCAGATCACGGCGCGAGGCGTCGATGCCGTGCCGATTTTCTGGCTGGCGACCGAGGATCACGACCTCGCGGAAGTAAATCACACATTCTGGAACACGCGTGCGGGCTTGGTGCGCCACGAATTGCCCGCGACGAACGACGCGACCGGGCGGCGCGTCGGCGAAGTGAAGTTGGGCGCGGCGATCGAGCCGATGGTCAAGCAGGCAGCGGCGAGCCTGGAGGGTTCATTCGCGGGCGGCGTTGCGCGAGCGCTGGAAGAGTCGTACACGGCGGGCGATAGCTACGGCTCGGCCTATGGCAAATTGATGGCGCGACTGCTGGCCGGGCGCGGAATCATATTCATCGATCCGCTCGATGGGCGGTTGCACCGGCTGGCCGCGCGCGTCTACCGGCAGGCGCTCGACGAGGCCGATTCGATTCGAGAAGCCGCGGAGGCGCGATCGAAGGAACTCGAACGCGGCGGCTTTCACGCGCAGGTGAAGGTAGCGCCGGGATCGACTCTGCTCTTCTACAACGTCGACGGAAAGCGCCAGCCGCTGCGCGTGCGCGACGGGAAGTTTACCGCGGGCGATGCGGAATTCAGCATCGAGGAACTTCGCGGCGCAATCGACTCCGACCCGCTCGCTTTCAGCGCGAGCGTGTTGTTGCGTCCCGTGATGCAGGATGCGCTGCTGCCCACGGCGGCGTACGTCGGCGGGCCCGCCGAAGTCGCATACATGGCGCAGGCGCAGGTGGTTTACCGGCGGATTCTTGGACGGATGCCCGCGATTTTGCCGCGCTCGAGCTTCACGCTCGTCGAGCCAACCGTGGCGCGTTTCCTGGGGAAGTATCACCTTGAATTTCAGGACGTTTTGCGCGGGCAGCAGCACGTCCGCGGTCAGATGGAGCAGAGATTTCTGCCCGATGTGCTCGCCCATCGGTTCGAGGCCGACGAGGAGAAGATTCGCGCGATCCTGAAGTCGTACACTGGGCCAATCGAGAAGCTCGATCAGAGCCTTCTCGGCGCGCTTCAGGGCGTCGAAGAAAAGATGCTGTACCAGTTCTCGAAGCTGAAGGAAAAGGTCGGCCGCGCCGAAAATTTCCGCACGGGCGTCATCGACGAGCACTTGCGTATCCTCTTCGACTCGCTCTATCCCAATCACGAATTGCAGGAGCGCAGCCTCAGCGCGCTGCCATTCATTGCAGCGCACGGCTCCGAGCTGCTCGACGAGCTGGCGCGGCTTTCCGCGATTCCGGGATCCGCCGACGGCGGCGATTGCGCCCGCCAGCACCACGTCCTTTTTCTGTGATTTGCGTCACGTTTGTCCCCGCTCCTCGTCGCTGTTTCGCGTCTCGCACGTCACAAAGAACCCTGCGCGGCGCCATGCTAGAATGTTCAGTCGGAAATCATCGATTCGAGCGCACGGAGGCTTTGCTATGAAGATCACCCCGGGAAAGCAAAAGGGTTTGCAGGCGGTATCCGACTCGCGCGGCGTGATCGCCGCTGCGGCGATGGATCAGCGCGGCTCGCTGAAGAGCGCGATCGCCAAGGAAAAGGGCATCGACAAGAAGGACGTTACGTCGAAGATGCTCGAGGAGTTCAAGACCGCGGTGGTGAAGGTCCTGACGCCGCACGCCAGCGCCATCCTGCTCGATCCCGAGTACGGCTTGCCGGCATCGCACGCGCGCTCGAAGAAGGCTGGCCTGCTGCTCGCGTACGAGAACAGCGGCTACGACAACACGCGCCCCGGACGCCTGCCGGACCTGCTTGACGTCTGGTCCGTGCGCCGCCTGGTAGCCGCCGGCGCGGATTGCATCAAGATTCTGCTCTACTACACGCCCTTCGACCCGAAAGAGACGAACGAAATCAAGCATGCGTGGGTGGAACGCATCGGCGGCGAATGCGCCGCGGCCGACGTGCCGTTTTTCCTCGAATTCGTGGGCTATGAGGAGAACGGCGACGAAAAGGGAATCGCGTTCGCGCGGAAAAAGCCCGAAATCGTCGCAAAGAGTATGGAGGAATTTTCGAAGCCGCAATACGGCGTCGATGTGCTGAAGGTAGAGGTTCCGGTAAACATGGCATTCGTCGCGGGCTCGAAGGCGTGTAAGGGCGAGTCCGCTTACTCGCGCGACGAGGCAAAGGAATATTTCCGCCGCGCGGCGGCCGTCGCGAAGAAGCCCTTCATTTATCTTTCCGCGGGCGTGAACAACGACGTCTTCGCCGAAACTCTGGAGCTTGCCTCCGAATCGGGCGTGAACTTTTCCGGCGTGCTGTGCGGCCGCGCTACGTGGAAAGAAGGCATTCCCGTGTACGCCAAGCAGGGCGTGAAGGCACTCGAGGATTGGCTTAGCGACCAGGGCGTGAAGAACATCAAGAATGTAAACGACCGGCTGAAGGCCGCGAAGCCGTGGTTCGCGTTTTACGGTGCGTCTTCGCCGGCGGCCCTGGTGGCTGACTAGCGCGTTCGCGCACTTCGTTCGCGCGCATCGGAATCGATTCCGATCCTGCATCCAGACCCGCAATGTCGACGCATACCGTCCATCTGCTCACGTCGCGCCGCACGGAACTGAAGAACGTCACCAGCGAAATCGAGAAGCTCGTTCGCGATTCGAAGTGTGAGAGCGGCATCTGCTACTTGTACGTGCCGCACACGACGGCGGGCGTGATCGTCAACGAAGGCTACGATCCCGACGTTGCGCGCGATATGGAAGGCGCGCTCGACCGGCTCGTGCCGGATAGCCCGCAGTTCCGCCATGGGGAAGGGAATTCCGATTCCCACATCAAGACGGCGCTCGTCGGCTCGTCCGAAACCGTGTGGATCGAAAACGGCCGCCTCGCCCTCGGCCGCTGGCAGCAGATTTTCTTCGCCGAGTTCGACGGCCCGCGCAGCCGCGAGCTGCACGTCAAAATCGTTCCCGATCCGTGACGTTGCGCCGGTGCGTTCCCATCAGTACACTCTTTCGGCTTTGTTAGGAGACTGAATGTCGCTTCTCGTCGTTGGTTCTGTCGCATTCGACGCCATCGAAACGCCCTTCGGCAAGATAGATCGTACGCTTGGCGGCGCGGCCAGCTACTTCGCGCTGGCGGCGAGCTATTTCGCCCCTGTGCGCGTGGTAGCGATTGTCGGCGAGGATTTCACCGAGAAGGAGCGCGCCGTCTTCCGCAACCGCCGGATCGATCTCACGGGCGTAGAGCGCGTGGCCGGCAAATCCTTTTTCTGGGCCGGGCGCTACAGCCAGAACCTCAACGAACGTACCACCCTCGCCACCGAATTGAACGTCTTCGCAAACTTCCGCCCCACGCTGCCGGACGTCTACTGCGACTCCTCCTTCATTTTCCTCGGCAATATCGATCCCACGCTCCAGCGCTCCGTGCTGTCGCAGGTCAAATGCAAGCCGAAGGTCGTGGGCCTCGACACCATGAATTACTGGATCGAGCGCACGCCGGCCGAGCTCCGCGACACGCTGAAGCACACGCAGATCCTGATGATCAACGACGATGAGACGCGCCAGCTCACCGGCGAGCACAATCTTCTCCGCGCCGCGAAGCACGTCTTCAAGATGGGCCCGCGCACGCTCGTCATCAAGCGCGGCGAGCACGGCGCCCTGATGGTTCACGACAAATTTATTTTCTCGGTTCCGGGATTCCCGCTCGAGGAAGTTCACGACCCCACCGGCGCGGGCGACAGCTTCGCGGGCGGCTTCATGGGCTACCTCGCCAAAGCCGGCCGCGTCAACGAGCAGACGCTGCGCAGCGCCATGGTCTACGGCTCGGTCCTCGGGAGCTTCGCCGTCGAGCGCTTCGGCGTCGAACGCCTCACCACCTTGAAGCTCGCCGAAATCACCCGCCGCGCGCGCCTCTTTTCGAAGCTCACTTCGTTCAAGCTGTAGCCGAATTTTCTTCAAACGTTTGCGCCGCCGTTCCATCACGGCAGTAGAATCAGTGTGTGCGCGGACTCTCCCAGCCGCCACGCGCGCAGAGGGAGATTCCTTATGTTTGTCGTTACAGGAGCAACAGGCAACACCGGCAGCACTATCGTGAAAATCCTGCATGCAAAAGGGCAGCCCGTCCGCGCCATTGGACGCAATGCCGAGCACTTGAAAACCGCCGCGCGCGGCGCCGAGCCGTTCGTCTGCGACATCACAGACGAAGCCGCCCTCGCGAAAGCCTTCGCGGGTGCCGGAGCGGTCTACGCGATGGTTCCTCCGGAGATGAACAGCTCAGACTATCTTGCTTACCAGGTCAAGGTCGCCAATTCCATCGCAGCCGCCATCGAAAAGACGGGCGTGAAGCGCATCGTCGCTCTCAGCAGCCTCGGAGCCGACAAGACCAGCGGTGCCGGTCCGGCCTCGGGCCTCCATCAATTCGAGCAGCGCCTCAACCGCATCCCCGGCGCAAACGTCCTTTGTCTCCGCGCCGGGTCCTTCATGGAAAACACCCTTCCGCAAATCGGGACCATCAAGCAGGCGGGCATGCTTGTGGGGCCGTACCGGGCTGACTTAAAGATGCCGATGATCGACGCCCGCGACATCGGCGCGGCAGCGGCCGAAGCTATGCTCAAGGGTGACTATCGCGGCCACGAAACTCGCGAACTGCTCGGCCAGCGCGACCTCACCATGGCGGAAGCCGCCGAAATTATCGGAAAATATATCGGCAAGCCCGACCTGAAGTACGTGCAAGCTCCGAATGATCAGGTTCGCGCGGCTCTCACGGGAATGGGCATGTCGCCGAATGTGGCGGATCTGCTACTCGAGATGGCGGGGGCCCTCAATTCGGGAAGCATGCGCGCGCTCGAAGCCCGCAACTCGCGAAACACCACTCCCACATCCTTCGAAACATTCGTCAAAGAGGAATTCGTTCCTCGTTATCAGGGCAAGTCAACGGCAGCCTGACGACGCCCCAACGCACGCAACCTCTCGCTCGCCCGCGACTCCATCGCATCTCCGTAGTAGAATCCGCGGCGAGCGGGAGGCTGCATGCTTCACGATCTGACTTCCTACATCGTTGGCCGTCTGGTGCTCGCCGCGATTCTCGGCGGCATTGTCGGTCTTGAGCGCGAGCTTCGCCACAAGCCCGCGGGCTTGCGCACGAATATGCTCATTTGTATCGGCTCCGCGCTCTTCACCATCATCTCGTACGAAATGGCCGCCCGCGTGGGCGGCGACCACACGCGCATCGCCGCCCAAATCATTCCGGGCATCGGCTTCATCGGCGCGGGCGTCGTGATTCGCGAGCGCGGCGCCGTGCTGGGCATCACCAGCGCGGCCACGATTTTCGTCATGGCCAGCATCGGCATGGCCGTTGGCGCGGACCTCATAGTCACCGCGATTTTCGCCACTCTCCTCCTGCTGGTCGCGCTCATTTTCCTCGGCGTCCTCGAGGATCGGCTTGGCTTTCATCGCCGCCTCACTAATTTCCGTCTCACGCTTCCGCCGGGCGCCGCCATCGACAGCGTTCACCGCCTCGTGCAGGAGTTGGGTCTTCAGCCGCGCCGCTGGCAAACGCATCGCGCCGACGACGGCCTCGCCGTCGAATTCGACACCGAGCTTACGCTGCCGCAGGAGCGCGACTTGATGTCGAAGCTCGCCTCCACGCATGCGCGCTGCGAATCCCGCGTCCTGGATTCGTAGACCACGCCGGGAGCGGCGCCGAGGCGAGCGCGGGCAGCTTCCGCCGGCGGTGGTCCGCCGGCCATCCGGCAACCATTTCCCCTATCCCCGAATCCGAGTTGACGTCCTGCGCACCGGGATGCTATGACTTCTCTTCTGCTTGCAGGGGGTTGTGCCGGTAGTGTTCCCTCGGTTCGCTTTCCCGGGCGCTCAAGTTCCGGGCAGCTTCGGGACCCAAGCACTCGTTCCAGGAGGAAGGGATTGACGCGTTTGCGGTGGGCTGCGCTCGCGGGACTGACTGCGATTCTCGTTCTCTTCGCCTCCTGCGGCGGAAGCACGACGCCCAATCCTACGCCGCTCATTTCGGGCCTCTTCCCGGATAGCACGCCCGCCACGCAAGTCGGTCCTCCGGCCTGCACCAGCGCCGCTGGGCTCACGGTCAACATTCAGGGCAGCAATTTCCTGACAACCTCCGTGGCGTATTGGAACGGCTCGCAGCGCGCCACCACCTACAATCAAAACAGCGGGCAACTGGCTATGACAGTGCTCGCGTGCGACATCGCTACGCCGGGGCAGAATTTCGTCACGGTCACTAACCCGGCTCCGGGCGGCGGCCCCACGCAAATTGCCGCCACCTTCACGGTGACGCAGCCTTCGAATCCGGCGCCCTCGATCAGTTCGCTTTCCCCGGCCAGCACTTCGGTCGGTGTGCTGCCGCCGGGCGGACTCCTGGCGATCAATGGCTCGACAGGTTCTGGGTCCACGTCGACCGCCTTTATCTCCAGCTCCGTCGTCGCCTTCAATGGCATCACGCGATCGAGCACGTTCGTCAGCTCCACGGAACTGCAAGTGGAAATGGTCGCGTCCGACGTGGCTGCGGCGGGCACCATCAACGTCAGCGTTTCGAATCCCGCGCCGGGTGGCGGCGTCTCCACGGCGCAATTTACGGTCACCGATCCGCAGAACAATGCTCGCCTGCTGCAGCTGGTTTCACTCAGCGCGATGGGAGGGCCTGCAAATGGCGTCAGCTCGTCGCCGGCCATGAGCGCCGACGGCCGGTATGTTGCGTTTGTTTCCTCCGCAACAAATCTCGTTCCCGTCGGCCGGTTGGGCCGCGTCTTTCTGCGCGACACGTGCCTCGGAGCTTCCGCCTGCTTCCCCGCGACGTATCCGGTGGATGTGACCCCGCAGGGCGGCGCGCCGAATGGTTCCGCTGTGGGCCGCATCAGCATGAGTGCCGACGGCCGCTTTGTCGCGTTTGCCTCGGCTGCGACGAACCTCACTACGCATGGCTCGGCGGCGTCTGCCAGCGGCACCAGCAACATTTTCGTACGCGACATGTGTCTCGGCGCGAGCGCTCCCTCCGGTTGCGTGCCGTCAACCATCGCGGCATCCGTGGGCGCGGACGGCGCCCTTGGTTCGCTCTCGAGCGCGTCTCCCTCGGTCAGCGCCGACGGCCGCTTCGTGGCGTTCGCGTCTCAGGCGACCAATCTTGTTCCGGGAGATTTGCCGCACGCATCCGCAATCTTCGTTCGCGACACCTGCCCGGGCGCGTCTTCCACGGACTGCATGCCTTCGACCATCGAGATTCCTGCAGGCGAGGAAGGGAAGTCGGCCTCGTGGCAGCAGCCTTCGATTTCCGCAAACGGCCGCTACGTCGCTTTCGCCGCTGCTACATCCGCTGCTGGCAGCGCCGCCAGCACGGGAATCGTTCTTGCGGATACGTGCCTCGGCGTGACCGCTCCGGCCGGCTGCGTCGCGAAGACCGTCGCCACAACTTCAGTGGGCGGCAGTGCCGCGGGCTCGAATCCTTCGGTCAGTGCCGACGGCCGCTTCATTGTCTTCGAGGCCGGGCAAGTCTTCCGGTACGACACTTGCCTCGGCTCAACGGCCGCCGCGACGTGCGTCCCGGGCCTTTCGACCTTGAGCGTCGACGAGTCGGGTGATGCCGCCAACGCCTCGAGCCATGCGTCGTTCATCAGCTCGTCCGGCCGCTTCGTGAGCTTCATCTCATCCGCCACGAATCTCGCGACGGGCTTCACGGGCGCCGCCTCGTACATCTTCGTTCGCGATACCTGCTTTGGCGCCACCGAAGCGTGCACGCCGCAAACGATCGCCGTTGCGCCCGCCGCAACCGATTCGAGCACCAACACATTCGCCGCGGTTCCTCTGACCGCCGACGGACGCTATGCCGCATTCCACTCGATTCGCCCGGCCACGACAGTCACCGCGAGCGGCCTGGGCGACGTCTTCCTCGCCGGTACCCCTCTCTCGCAGTAGTAGCCGCCGGCCGCCCGAGCCGCCACGTTTACTCTCAACCGTCCACATCGCCAGTGTGACCTTGTGTTCGCGGCGTGGAATTCTTATCCTCGACTGGCCAGATGCCTTCGCCTCTCAAGCCTCCCGCGCTGCGCCCCGGCGACGCAATCCGCATCGTTTCGCTCGCAACTCCCGTCGAGGAATCGCGCCTCGATGCAGGTTGCGCCGAACTGACGCGCCTCGGTTACGCGCCGAAGCTCGACCGCTCGCAAGTGCTCGCTCGCGATGGATTTTTCGCGGGATCGGCGTCGAGCCGATGGCTCGCCCTGAAGGCGGCTCTGGCGGAAAAGGATTCTGCCGCGATTTTTTGCGCGCGCGGCGGCTACGGCTCGAATTACATTCTCGACGAATTCGCGCCATCCGCGGCCGCGTCCCCGCGTCCCAAAATTCTCCTCGGCTACAGTGACATCACGTCGCTCCAGATTTTTCTCTGGCAGAAATTTCGTCACGTCACCTTTTACGGACCTATGGTGGCTTCGGGATTCGACCACGGTCCCGCCGCGCCGAAGGGTTACGACCGCGACTCGTTGATGCATGCGCTCGCCGAAATTCAGCGCGGGTGGACCATCGACCTTCGCGGCGAAGCTCTCAACTCAGGCGCCGCCGAAGGAACCTTGGTTGGCGGCTGCCTCACGTTGGTTCTCGCCACCCTTGGCACGCCGTGGGAGCTCGACACGACCGATTCGATCCTCCTTCTTGAGGATCGCGACATGAAGCCTTATCAGGTCGATCGCGCGCTGATGCACCTGAAACAGGCCGGCAAGCTGAAATCTGTTCGCGGAATTATTCTCGGGGATTTTCCCGGCCACGAAGCGCCGCCGGGCAGCGAAACCGTTCGCGACGTGGCCCGTCGAATCCTTTTGCCGCTGGAGCGCGGAGGTTCAAGCCCGCGCCCGATCGTCTTCGGCGCCGCCTTCGGCCACACGGAGCGTCCGATGCTGACGATTCCGCTCGGCGTTCGCGCCCGCTTAACGGCCGCAGCCGCTGCGCCGTCCGGAGGCCGCAGCCGCACGCAACTCGAAATTCTTGAGCCCGCCGTTGCATAGTCGCAGCGCGCAGGCCTCGAAAAAGTTGGCAGCACGCGAATCATGGCCGAATCATGACCGCCACTCAAAATAAGCCGCCCGTCGAGCACATCCATCTCCTCGGCATCGCCGGCGCCGCGATGGCGCCCGTTGCAGGGATGCTCAAGGAGCGCGGCTTCCACGTCACCGGCTCGGACACGGGAGTCTACCCGCCCGCGTCGACGCTGCTCGATTCGCTCGGCATTCCTTGGAACGAAGGCTATCGCCCCGAAAATCTCAAGCCCGCGCCGGACCTCGCCGTCATCGGTAACGCCATCTCGCGCGGCAATCCCGAGCTCGAGTACATCCTCGACGAAAAAATCCCGTACTGCTCGATGCCCCAGATACTCGAGCAGTACTTCATTCCCGGCCACACGTCCATCGTGGTCGCCGGCACGCACGGCAAGACCACCACCACCGCCATGCTCGCTTGGATTTTCTCCGTTGCGGGCCGCCGCCCCGATTTTCTCGTCGGCGGCGTGGTGCCCAATTTCAACGAGCGCAGCTACGGCCTCGGCGGCGGCGAGGAATTCATCATCGAGGGCGACGAGTACGACACGGCATTCTTCGACAAAGCGCCCAAATTTCTGCATTACCATCCGGACGAACTGATCCTCACCTCGCTCGAATTCGACCACGCCGATATCTATCCCGACCTCGCTTCCATCGCGGTTCAGTTTCGCCGCCTTGTCGGCCTCGTTCCGCGCCGTGGCCGCATTCTCATCTGGGGCGAGTCGCCCGAACTCAAAGATGTCGTCGCGAAAGCCTTTTGCCCGGTCGAAACTTTCGGACTCTCGCCCGATTGCGATTGGTATGCCGGCGACATTCTCTGGCAGGATGCCGCCACTGAATTTCGCGTCGCTTATCGCGGAAGGGAAGTCACTCGCATTCGCATGCCCCTTGCCGGAAAGCACAATGTACTCGATGCGCTCGCCGCCATCGCGCTCGCCTACGGTCGCGGCGTTGAATGCGACGCCGTCGAGCGTGCCTTCGCGACATTTCAGAGCGTCCGCCGCCGCATGGAGATCAAGGGCGAAGCTGCCGGCGTCCTCGTCGTCGAGGACTTCGCGCACCATCCCACGGCGATTCGCCTCACGCTCGAAGCCGCCCGCACGCGCTGGCCCGGCCGCCGCATCTGGGCCGCCATCGAGCCCCGCTCCAACACGATGCGCCGCAAATTCTTCGAAAGTCTTCTGCCGGACGCGCTCTCGCTGGCCGACGGCATCGTCATCGGCCCGGTCAATCGTCCGCAGCTTCTCTCCGACGACGACCGCTTCTCGCCCCAGGCGGTTGTCGACGCGCTCGTCCAGCGAGGCCGCACCGCGCAGGCCTTCGTCTCATCGGCGGAAATTCCCGACTATCTCGCCGGCAGCGTTCGCTCCGGCGATCTCGTTCTGGTCATGTCCAACGGCAGCTTCGACGGCCTCTGCGTAAAGCTGCTCGACAAGCTAAAATCCTCCGGGGTCCACAAATGACTTTTTTTGGCAGTCGCTCTCGTCTTGCCACATCACTCGCCACATCTTTCGTCGCGATTGCACTCCTCTTGACTGCGGCGTCCGCATCCGCGCGCATTCGCTACACAATCTCGCTCGCCTCGCCCGCCGAGCACCGCTTCCACGTTCGTGTCGTCCTGGAGGCTCGCCCGCATCAGTCCGAAGTTACGCTTGCCCTGCCCGCCTGGAATGCCCTCTACCAGATTCGCGATTTCAGCTATCGCGTCGAAGACGTTCGCGCCGAACAGCCCGGCATGGAAAATCCGAGGTTGCCCGTCACCGCGCTCGATAAGGACACTTGGCGCATCGTGATTGCTTCGGCCGCCCTGCCCGGCGCGCCGCGCGCCGCCGTCGTTGAGTACTCCGTTGGCTGGGACGATTCCGGCCCGTTCAACTCCCAGCTCAACGACCATCACGCCTTCATGAATCTCGCCGAAATTCTGATGTACGCCCCCGACCGTCGCTCCGAGGACGTCGAGGTTCAATTCGACCAGCTTCCCGCGAATTGGAAGCTGAGCGCCGAGCTTCCTTCCGGCCCCGACCCGAACTCATTCGTCGCGCCAAGCTACGATGAACTCGTCGACGCGCCCGTCGAAGCCGGCACTTTCGATCAATTCGAATTCGATAGCGGCGGCGCGCACTTCCGCGTCGTCGTCGATTCGCAAGACTGGAACAAGTCGCACCTCGAGGACTACCTTCGCCGCATCACCGCTTACGAGCTGCAGCTTATGGGCGGCCCGCCGTTCAAGGAGTACACATTCTTCTTCCACATCGGCTCCTATCTCGACGTGGGCGGCGGGGGCATGGAGCACGCCAACTGCACCGCAATTTCCGCCGGCTCCACGGAATCTGCCGCGAACGTTGCCGCTCACGAATTCTTTCATGTCTGGAACGTGAAGCGCATCCGCCCGCAGACCCTCGAGCCACTCGACTACTCGAAGGAGATGTACACGCGCGCCCTCTGGTTCGCCGAAGGCGTCACCAGCGCCTACTCCTCCTACACCCT
The DNA here is from genome assembly GCA_035501415.1 of Candidatus Limnocylindrales bacterium. Lineage (GTDB taxonomy): Bacteria > Acidobacteriota > Terriglobia > Acidiferrales > UBA7541 > Palsa-295. The sequence goes on from DATJWH010000037.1 coordinate 259,030, forward strand.
AGAGCGCGTCGGCCTTTGGCCCAAGGACGAGTTCTATCGCGACCTCGAAACTCAGATCAACGAACTCGAGTCCCGCCCCGCGCACAAGTGGCAGAGCGCCGAGGAGTCCAGCCTCGACGCCTGGCTCGAAAAATACGACGCCTACAACTTTCCCGACCGCAGCATTTCGTACTACAACAAGGGCCAGATTCTCGGCGTCATGCTCGACCTCGCGATTCGCGACGCCACCGGCAATCGCAAATCTCTCGACGATGTCATGCGCCTCATGAACGATGAGTACGCGAAGCAGCACAAGTTCTACAACGATAGCGAAGGCGTTCGCGCCGCCGTCGAGCAGGTTACAGGCAAGAGCTTCGAGGATTTCTTCCGCCGCTACGTCGCAGGCGTTGACGAAATCCCGTACAACACCTTCCTCAACGCGGCTGGCCTCGACCTCAAGCTAGAGTCCGCAAAATCCGCCGATCTCGGTTTCTCGCTCGGGCGCGCCCCTGGTGGCGGTCTCTCCGTGCGCGACGTCGACCAGGGCAGCGCCGCCGCTTCCGCGGGCCTGCACGAGGGCGATGTCATCCTTCAGCTCGACGGGCACGACGTTCCGCGCGGCCGTCGCGGCTTTCTCCGCGATCTGCACCCCGGCGACACTTTGACTCTTCACGTCAATCGCGGGGGCCAGTTGCTCGACGTCTCCTATGTCCTCGGCTCGCGCGAGGAAGACCGCTATTCGCTCGCTGAAATTCCGAATCCTTCCGACCGCCAGCGCCGCATTCGCAATGGCTGGCTCCGCGGCACTACCGACTGAATGCTCGCCGCCGCGCAAACTCGATCTTCGCCCTGCTGCGCCACTCGCTGCCCATGATTCGCGCGCTCGTCATGTTTCTCTACTTCGGCCTGGCGCTTCTCTTTGTCATGCCGTGGTTCATTCTCTGGACCCTCCTCAGCGGAAATCCCAACCCCATGTACCGCATGGCCATGGCTGCCGTTCGCCTCGCGCCAAAGCTCGTCGGCGTCCGCGTGCGCGTTGAAGGACTGGAAAATATTCCGCCCGGCGTCTGCATCTTCGCCGCGAATCACATCTCGACCATAGATCCCCTCGCCTTCATACCTTCCATTCCGCGCCGCGTCGCCATTCTCGTGAAGAAAGAACTCTTCCGCGTCCCCTTCCTCGGCTCCGCCATGAGCCTCGCCGATTTCGTCTCCGTCGACCGCTCCGATCGCGAAGCCGCGGCTTCCAGCGTCGACCGCGCTGTCCTTCTCCTCAAGCAGGGTCGCTCCTTCGCCGTCTATCCCGAAGGTACGCGCAGCCCTGACGGCCGCTTGCGCCCGTTCAAAAAAGGCACATTCATCATGGCGATTCAGGCGGGCGTGCCGATTGTTCCAGTGTCAATCGTAGGTGCGCAGAAGCTGATGGAGAAGGGCGCGTTTGCAATTCGCCCGGGGGAAGTCCTCGTCCGTTTCGGCGCGCCCGCCGACTCTTCCAAATATACGCTCGACCAGCGTGGCGACCTTCTCGCCTACGTCCAATCCCTCGTCGCCGCCGGCCTTCCCCCCGACCAGCAGCCCGCCGCGTAAATTTCCGCTTCCACGCTTGCAATCACCCTCACGACGTTGTGGTTTGCTTCATCCGTCCGTCGTCTGCTCCACCTTCCATGTGCCCTACACACTCGTCGAAAAGAACCTGCGAATTGTCCTCCGAGGCGCAAGAGCCAGCCAAATGCAAATCGGTCATCGCAATCTTTCGACTGAGACAGAATGTGGCCCACGGCGTAAGCCGGATCCAAGTCGGCCAAGGCAATCTTCGGATTAAGACAGAATGTGGCCCACGGCGTAAGCCGTGGGAAAACAAAGGGCGATTGAATCTCCGAGCCCCTTCAGGGGCGACAGAGCTACGGCTCGAATCGCGGATCAGGCTCGATGCCGTGCTTGCGCAGCAGGGCCATAACCTCCTCGCGGTATGTCAGCTTCCGATGGTGCGCCTCCTGCGTTGCGATGTAATGTCTGACGCGTTCGACATTGGATTGGCTCACGCTAAACGCGGTGTAACCGGTCTGCCATCCAAAATCGCGCAGCGAGGGCGATCGCTCATGGATCCATCGCGAGGAGTTTGCTTTCACTTTCTCCATCGCATCGGCGATAGTCAGTTCCGACGGAAGAACAAAGAGCAGATGTGCATGATCCGCGACGCCGCCAACGGTCAGCGGCCCGGCGCCGAGGCGTTTAAGGATTCCCGCCATATAAGAAAAAAGATCGGGTCTCCATTCACGCGCGAGCCAGGGTCCACGATCCTTCGTGCCAAAAAGTGCGTGCACTAAAATATTCGTGTATGAGTGGCTCATTCTGTCGCCCCTGAAGGGGCTCATAGGCTCTGTTGTGCTTTCGCTTTCCCACGGCTCACGCCGTGGGCCACATTCCGGTGCAGACCGAGAATGACCCACCGGACGCTCACATCACGCCTCTATCCATTTACTTCATCCGAATTCCCCGCGTCGCTTTTTCTCTGCCGCAGTTGCTGAATCTCCGCGCGCAACTCCCGCACCTCGCGCTGCAGTGCCGGCAGCCCGTTGAACACCGCCACGGACTTCCGCCACGCTAGATTCGGCATCGCCGGATATCCCGAATAGATCGCGCCCGGCGGAACGTCCGTCGGCACGCCGCTTTGCGCGGTCAGAATCGCGCCGTCGCCGATTTCGAGATGTCCCGCCGCACCCACTTGTCCCGCGAGGATGCACTTGTTGCCTACGCGCGTCGTCCCGGCCAGCCCCACCTGCCCGCAGAGCAGCGTGTCCTCGCCCACCTTGCAGGCGTGGCCCACCTGCACCAAATTGTCAATTTTCGCGCCGCGCCCGATCGTCGTCTCGCCGATTGTCGCGCGATCGATCGCCGCATGCGCCTGAATCTCCACATCGTCGCCGATCACCGTGATTCCGGCCTGCCGCATCTTGTACCAGTGCCCGCTCGCGTCGCGCGCGAACCCAAATCCGTCGCTGCCCACCACGACGCCGTTTTGCAGCAGCACGCGGTTCCCAAGTCGGCATTCCTCGCGCACGCACGCATGCGAATGCGCGAAAAAGTCGTCGCCGATCCGGGCGTCTCGATAAATCGTCACGAAGCTGTGCAGCACCGCGCCGCGCCCGATGGTCACATTCTCATCGACGAAGCAGTACGGCCCGATGTGCGCGCCCTCGCCGATCTTCGCCGACTTCGCCACCACCGCCGTCGCGTGAACCCCCGGCTTGTACTCAGCCGCCGGATGGAAGAATTCGATCGCGCGCGCAAAATCCAAGTAAGGATTGGCAGACCGCAGCGCCGCCATGGGCACCGGCCCCTCGTCGCGCGCCACCAGGATCGCCGACGCCCGCGTCATCGCCAGCGCAGGTCTGTATTTCCGGTTGACGAGAAACGTCAGCTCCCCCTCCTGCGCCTCTTCAATTCCGGCGACTCCACGGATCTCCACGCCACCATCGCCTTCCACTTCGCAGCCCAGCTTCTTCGCGATCTCTTCGAGTTTCATCGCGCTTCTCCTCGATTTCTTCCGCCGAGCACTCTACAACATTCCCGCCAACCCGCGAACACGCGGTATCCTTGTCCGCTCATGCGCTTCGAACCTGGCGAAAGATGATCCGCCCCACAATATCGCGGCTGCTCACCTCGCTCGCCCTGATCGTTCTCGTCGCGCTCGCGCTTCGCCTCGCCTACGCATACTACGACGCGCACCAGATTCCGCTTCGTATCCTCGCCGAAGTTCCATTCCTCTACGAGCCGGGCCACATCGCCTTTTCCCTCGCCACCGGCCGCGGCTTCTCTTCGCCCTTCGGTCCCGACACCGGCCCCACTGCCTGGACCACTCCCATCTATCCCCTCATTCTCGCCGGCATCTTCGACATCTTCGGCACCTTCACCTTCCCCGCATACGTCGCCGCAATCTCGCTGAATATTCTTTTCTCGACTCTCACCTGTATGCCGATCTACTTCGCCGGCAAACGCATCGGCGGCCTCACGGTCGCATCCATCGCCGCGTGGCTCTGGGCGCTCTTTCCCAACGCCGTCATCATTCCTTCGCAATGGATTTGGGATACGTCGCTCTCGGGCCTCCTCGTCGCCCTCATTCTTTGGGCCACGCTCGCCTGGGCCGATTCCTCGCGCGCGTGGAAATGGTGCGCTTACGGTCTTCTGTGGGGCCTCACTCTGATGACCGACGCCACCCTTCTCGCCGGCCTCCCATTTCTTCTTGGTTGGATGGCGTGGCGCCTTCGTAAAGGTTCACCGGGCAACTGCCTGAAAAAGCCGCTCTTCGCCTGCGCCATGATCGTCCTCACCTGCATCCCGTGGACCGTCCGCAATTACCTCGCGTTCCACAGTTTCATTCCGCTTCGCACTGGCCTCGGGCTCCAGCTCTGGCTCGGCAACAACGACGCCTACCGCGACGCGTTTCCCGGCTGGCTCCATCCCATCGATAACGCTGCTGAACGCGAAAAGTACATCGCACAGGGCGAAGTCGCCTACATGGCCCAAAAGCGCCACGAGGCCATCTCCTGGATGTTCTCGCATCCGGGCAGGGAAGCGCATCTCTTCGCGCAGCGTTTCACCGGCACTTGGTTCGGCACCGCGCATCCCTTCGCCGATTTCCTTTGCTCGAAGACGCTCCTCCTGCGAACAATCTTCATCTCTGATTGGCTTGTGGTGATTGCCGCGCTGGTGGGAGCTGTACTCGTCTGCGTTCGCCGCGAGGGAAGGGGATTCGCCGTTCCGCTCACGGCGTTTCCAATCTTCTACCCGTTCGCCTTCTACTTCAGCCTCGCCCTCTTCCGTTACCGCTATCCCATCGACCCCGCCATCATTCTGCTCGCCGCCATCGCCTTCAGCGCGTTCAGTCCCGGAAGGCTATTCCCCGAAGAGCTTTGATTGCGCCGGGATCGGGCCGCGCGCTCGCGCTGCTGCCCCTTCGCGCGGGCCTCGTCGCGCCACGCCGACCACTCCCAGCACTTTCATTTCGGCCAGCGCCGACCGCGGCACGAAAAGCCTCAGCGTGTTGCCGTGCAAGTCCGGCGGCGTCAGTTGCACGCCCGCATTCAGCAAATCCAGCAAATCGTTCGCGACGATTCCCTCCATCGCGTCGTCATCTCGAAACGTCAGCCGCACCCAAAGGCCGTCGAGCTTCGGCCGGCTCAGAAACGTCTTCCGCTCCAGCTCGAAATCCGCGTCGAACTCGCGCACGAAATACACCGACTTCACGTCTTCCGTTCGCACCGCCCGATGTTCGCCGTCCGGCGTCAGCAGGTCGATGGTTTCCTCTCGTCCGATGGAACTCGCGTCGACGTACCCCTTCGCCGGCTTGCCTTCGAAAGGCAGGATGACCACCTTCTTATGTGTCGAGGTCGAGGCTGGGGCTCGGTTCTTCACGGGATCGCCATTCCTTGTGGTTGCGGGTGCCGCAACCCCCACTGATGTTACCGCGCCAGCCGCCGTGCGTGAACCGGGTTCCGCTCTCCATGCCAACGATCCGTCACTCACCGGCCGCGAACACTTCTCCTGCTGGCCAACACAATGTGCACTAAGCGCAGGTCTGGTGGCCGCTCGCTGCTGGCGGTCCGTGCATCGCAATGCCATAATGCCACGTCCCGCTCGAGCCGAGCCGGGACGCAAACATGGCGCCGATACTCTCCGTCCGGGATCTCACCATTCGTTTTGGGAGTCGTACCGTCATCGAACACCTGACCTTCACCGTTGATCGCGGCGATACTCTCGCGATCATCGGACCTAATGGCGCCGGCAAGACGGCCCTGCTCCGGGCCCTGCTGAGTTTGTTGCGATACGACGGCGTGATTGAGTGGGCTCCGGGAGTCAGAGTCGGCTACGTTCCCCAGAAAATCGCCGCGGATCGGCAACTGCCAATCCAGGCCACCGATCTGCTCGCGGCGAAGGCGCGCCTTCTCAAGCTCCCCGCCGGCGAGGTCCGGTCGCTCGCGGATAAGGTCGGCCTCACTCCCGACGTGCTGGGAACCAGCATCGGTCTGCTCTCAGGAGGGCAATTCCAGAAGGTATTGATTGCGTTCTCCCTGCTGGGAAATCCGAATGTGCTGCTCTTTGACGAGCCGATGTCCAGTCTCGACGAGCTCGCCGAGGGCCGCATTTACGAATTGCTCCGGGACCTGCAACGCGAGCGCCAGTTGACGCTTTTCTTGGTTTCCCACGACCTCAGCGTGGTCTACCAGTTCGCGACCAACGTCCTGTGTCTCAGCAAGTCAACAACCTGTTATGGTCCGCCCAGGAAAATCCTCACTCCCGAAACTCTCGAAGCTCTTTATTCGGCTCCGTTGAAGTTCTATCGCCATCATGACCATTCTCTTGGAGTGAAGAATGGCAAATCTGGGTGAAATCTATGGTTTTGTTCTGGCGCTTCTTTTCGCTGTGGCCGCCGGCTTGGTCGGCAGCTTCGCCTTGATGAAGCGAATGTTGTTGGCTGGCGACGTGATCTCGCACGTTGCTCTTCCCGGACTGGGCCTCGCTTTTCTGTTTGGTTTCAATCCACTGTTGGGCGGGGCTGCGACCCTGCTCCTGGGTACCCTGTTGATATGGCAGCTTCAAACCAAGACCAGGCTCGCCGCCGACGCCATGATCGGGGTCGTCTTCGCGGGCTCGGTGGCCGTTGGCGCGCTTCTGACCCCGCGCGACGACCTTGTGGAGGCGTTGTTCGGACGCTTTCAGGACCTTTCGCTCGCCGCGTTCTTGATCGGGGTCGCGGCAGTCCTGCTCATCGTCGTTTTTGTTCTCCGCTCGAGGAACGAACTGATTCTGGGCCTCTTTGCACCCGAGCTCGCCGCGGTCACGGGAGTAAAGCTTGATAGGTTGAACCTCCTCTTCCTCCTGGCGTTCAGCCTCACTGTTTTGGTGGGACTGCGCTTCCTCGGCGCGTTGCTCGCGGGGGCGCTAATCATCATCCCTGCAACCACGGCCCGACGGCTGGTTGGCGATCTGTCCCACTTCCTTATGGTCTCTTGTTTGGTCAGCCTCGTAGCAGTCGGGTGCGGTTTCGCTGTCACACACTATCTGCTGCCTGGATTCGCGCTCGGACCGGTCGTCGTCATCACCTCAACAGTTCTCTTTGCGTTGAGCCTGCTCAAGCCCGCCGCTCGCGCCTGAGTGCACACCCATCCGCCGCGGCTCCACTCTCGCTATTCTGTTCTTGCCCCGCCTAGACGTGCTGCGACTGGAACATCCAGAGATGCTTCTCGGCTCCCTTGATCACTCCGATCTCTAACTCCTTTACTTGTCCTGCCTCCGAGGTTTTCCTTGACTTTTGCCGTTCTCCGTGTTATAGTATTGCTTCCTTTAAATAATGATAATAATCGTTGTGTGCCCGCTCAACGGCGCGCCGGCACCAGACGTCTGCCCGCCCAGTGGGTGAGCCGACACACGATGCGTTGAAACGAAAGGAGATAGCGGCTCAATGGTGGCTCCGATTCAGTCCAGGGCCTCTAGCCTGTGGCCTCTGCGGTTTCTAATCTATACAGAGAATATTAGAAATCGCCGGAACTCCAATCGAATCAGCAACTTGGATTTTTCTAATCTATACAAAACCGGGGCCTTTTTTCTTATGTTTTGCTCCTCGATCGAATGCCCGGAAATCTCCTCAACCCGCCGGTCGCCAGTTATGCCCCGCTCGCGTCGCCTAATCTTCCGGTCGAAGATTAGAAATCGTCGCAAGCCCCGGCGAATCAGCAACTTGCATTTTTCTAATCGCGGATCCGACAAGGCATCCGCGTCCCGAGCGAACAACGTGAGGCGAGGGACCTCTCCCACCCTAATCTTCCGGTTGAAGATTAGAAATCGCCGCAAGTCCGGGCCAATCAGCAGCTTACGTTTTTCTAATCTGTACGGCCCTCCGGCGCTTTCCCGCCGCATCCCTCAGCCTCGAAATGATGTATGCTCCCGCCCGTCATCCTTAATCTCCGCTCTACGGGGGCGTTCATGCGGAAGTTGGCGGTTCTCATCGCGGTTCTCTTTGCAATCGTCACCGTTGGAACCGAGCCTGCCGAATCCCAGTCAAGCCAGGCCAGCGCTCAGGACCTCGAATCCCGCGCCAAGACGGTTCTCGCTCAGACCACCGGCACCCTCCAGGTCAAAGGCCTCGAAAAGCAGGTTCGAGTCCAGCGGGACCACTGGGGCGTTGCCCACATCTACGCCCAGAACGAGCACGACCTCTTCTTCGCACAGGGCTTCGTGGTCTCCCAGGACCGCCTCTTTCAGATGGAGCTATGGAAGCGCGCGGGCCAGGGGCGCCTCGCGGAAGTGCTTGGGCCTTCGGCCGTGCAGCGCGACGTCAACGCCCGGCTCCTGCAATATCGCGGTGACATGGACGCCGAATACAAAAGCTACGCCCCCGACACGAAGGAAATCCTCGAAGCGTTTACTGGAGGCATCAACGCCTACATCGCGGAACTGGCGAAAGACAATTGGAGCAAGCTCCCGATCGAATTTCAGGTTGCCGGATTCCATCCCGAGCCGTGGAAGCCCGAAGACTGCCTCAATCGCATGGCCGCATTCTCGATGACCGGAAATTCGAAGGAAGAGCTTGCCCTCGCGCAAGTCGAAGGGCTCGTCGGCCCGAAGAAGGCCGCGTCGCTCTTCGAACTCGATCCCCCGGTCCAGCCCACGCCAGCTCCCGGCGCGGATTTTGCCGGCTTCTCGCCGAAGCTCCTCGAAAACCTCGTCGGAAGCGACGTGCGCATCCAGTTCGGGCCGAAAGCCATCGAAGGCAGCAATAACTGGACGATTTCCGGCAAATGGACCGCCTCCGGCAAGCCGCTCCTCGCGAACGACCCACACCGCGTAATCGCCGAGCCCTCGCTCCGCTACATCGTCCATCTCGTCGCGCCCGGCTGGGACGTGATCGGCGCCGGTGAACCCGGCCTTCCTGGCGTCGCGGACGGCCACAATCAGAACATCGCCTGGGGCTTCACCATCTTCGGCCTCGATCAGCAGGACCTCTACATCGAAGAGCTGAATCCGCGGAACCCGAACGAGTACCGCACGGAAAAGGGGTGGGAGCCTTTCGAGGTCAAAACCGAAACGATTCCAGTCCGCGGCGCCGCGCCTGTCACCGTCGACCTGAAATGGACGCGCCACGGCCCCGTGCTCTGGTCCGACGGTAAACGCGCGCTGGCTCTACGCTGGGTCGGCGACGAGCCGGGCACCGCCGGCTATCTCGGTTCGCTCGCCCTCGACCGCGCGCAGAACTGGAACGAGTTCGAGAGCGCGATGGCGCGCTGGAAAGTTCCTTCTGAGAATATCGTCTACGCCGACCGCGAGGGAAATATCGGCGAGCATTCCACCGGCCTCGCGCCGCTGCGCAAAAACTGGAAGGGTTTGCTCCCGGTTCCCGGCGTGGGCGGCTACGAATGGGCCGGCTTCGTGCCGAACTCCGAGCTGCCACATTCCTACAACCCCGCGGCGGGATTCGTCGCCACGGCGAACCACAAAATGATTCCCGAGCACTATCCATATGCGGTGGGCTTCGAATGGGGCTCGCCCGAGCGCTACTTGCGAATCAAGGAAGTGATCGAGGGCGCACAGCACAGCGGGCATAAGCTGAGCATCGAGGACATGGAGAAACTGCAGAGTGACGTTGTCTCGCTCCCTGCCCGCAAGCTGCAAGAGCTCCTACGAGACGCAGCGGGCGCCAGCCCATCGCCTGCCGCCAAGCTTCTGCTCGATTGGAACTGTTCGGTGGATGCCGATTCCGCCGCCGCCGCGCTCTATGAACTCTGGGTCGAAGAAGTCGGCTCGGCAGTGTCGCAGGCGGAAATGCCGCAGGCTGCCCGCAATGCGGTCGGCGGTTCTCTGTCGCTCCCGGCGACCATTGCGGCGCTTTCGGGTCCGGATCCGGCGCTCGGCGGAGCCCGCGATAAGATTTTGCTCGACTCCCTGAGCCGCGCCGAGGCGAGACTTGACTCGCTCGAAGGCGGCGATTCGACGAAGTGGTCGTGGGGCAGGCTGCACACGGTGACCTTCCGGCATTCTCTCGATGAGATTGGCAACGACAAATCCGTCTTCGACCTCGGGCCCGTGCCGCGACCGGGCGACGGCTACACCGTGAACGCCACGGGATTCAGAAGGTCCTCCTTCGCGCAGGTTGCCGGCGCGAGCTACCGCGAAGTCTTCGACTTGAGCGATTGGGACAATTCCGCCGGCGTGAACGTGGCTGGGCAGAGCGGCCAGCCGGGCAGCCCGCACTACGGCGACTTGGTGAAACTCTGGAGCACCGGCCGCTATTTTCCACTCAGCTACTCCCGGGCCGCCGTGAACAAGCAGACCGCGAATGTGCTGGAGTTGACGCCGTGAGGAGCCGCCTTCGCCGGGGCGAAGAATGGATCTTCGAAGCCAGCCCGACGGTCGTGTTGCGGATGTTGAGGTTGAAACCTTCGACGATGTGAAGCCGAAGTATCCCGCGAGCGAGATCGTGGACGGCGCGGCCACCTCGTGTTCCTGAAGGCAGACGAGAAGGGAAGTGCTGAGCGGAGGCTTGGCGTTCGTGGCGAGGGAGTTGTAGAATCTGCTTAGTTTCTGGAGCAGTTGCTGTGTCCGTGATTGATCTATATTCGAAGCGAAAGAAGCGACAGGAGTCGCAAGGGCAAACCGAAGTCTATCGATACGACGCAATTCCCCAAGGCCTGCGAATCCAGATTGCGAAGATTTGGATGGCAGCTATTGGTTGTTGGCGTCGCAGCGACACTCCGTTCGTAACAACATCCCCGTCGTCCGAGTGGTGGGAATTCATCGAGAAGACCATCGCAAAAGAGAAGCAGGTTTGGCATCTTGGAGAACAGCACAGCGATCAGGCGACGCGCTGCATCCAGTACTTGATTACGACGGATACTGAAGGAGCTCTGGATATCATCGAGCTGTCGTTTAGAGCGCTCGATAGATGTATTCGCAAGTTTTCGCCTTCTATGCAAGAAATTGCTGGAATTTCGCAGTCTGCCGATGACGCGATCGAGGAACTGAACATTCGCTTTCGCGAACACGGAGTCGGATACCAGTACGTTGACGGCGACATTATTCGGGTGGATTCTCAATTAATCCACGCTGAGGTGGTGAAGCCTGCGCTTTCGCTCCTCAACAATGCTGGCTTCAGCGGTCCGAGCGATGAATTCATGCGCGCGTTCGACCACTACCGAAAGGGTGAGAAAAAGGACGCGATCGCTGACGCACTTAGCGCGCTTGAGAGCACGATGAAAGCTATTTGTGACTCTCGCGGATGGCGCTACGGACCAAAAGACACAGCGGCGCCGCTCATCGACGTTCTGCTCAAAAATGGATTGATACCACCACCGTTGTTGTCTCATTTCGGTGGACTGCGAGCAGCGCTGGAGTCTGGCTTGCCTGCCGTTGCTAATCCGAATCGTCATGGTCAAGGCTCAACCCCGATTGACGTCCCGGAACACTACGTCGCATACGCCCTGCATCTCGCGGCGTCAGACATTGTATTTCTGCTTCAGTGCCACAAGCATTTCAAATAGGGAATACCAGCGTCGCCGCGGGTTCTGGATGACTCGAGGCGTTAATCGAAACGGCCTGGACTTCACGATCAATTTGAGTATCATAGGCACCATGGAATTAAGTGCCGTTATCGTACAATCACCGCTGACGCTGTTTCTGGGGGCTGGCGCTTCGCAACCTCTTGGCAAGCCGACGATGCGGCCATTTGTGCAAGCATTGTTCGAGAATATGTCCAAGGCGAAGGATCAGCACCTTCCGTTATTTTCTCACCTAGCGGCGACATGTGAAAATGACTTAGAGAATATTCTTGGGGAGCTGGACGCGATTATCTCGTTGAAGTCTGCCCAATCGGCGTCGATGTTCTACAACGGTCGTTACCAGGAGATTGAAAGCTCCGTGGCCCGGGCATTACGGACAGCAATTGAGTATGCAGTCATTCAGCAGTATTCGGAGATTCCCCAGCCACAGTTGGTGGAGGTCTACGGGCCATTGTTCGAGTTGATCTTCTCTAAACTCGATTCGAGCAGGTACTGCTTGCCCATATTCACGACCAACTACGACACGGCTATTGAGGAGTTCTGCGAACTCTACGAGAACTATCACCTCGTCGATGGATTCAGGGCCACTGGTAGAGATTACGCATGGGATCCCGCTCAGTTTCATCGTTTTGCTATCGTCCCGAATAAGAGGAACATCGTTCTTTTCAAATTGCATGGCTCTGTGAATTGGACCTTTGTAAAAAGTAAAAATGCAATCCTACGCACACAACCCTTTCACCAGATGATCGACGCTGCCAAGTACCGGAACGTTCTAATTTATCCAGCAACTCATAAAGTCGCGACTGACGAACCGTTTTTCACGGCCTACGATTACTATGGAAGATGCTGCGAACACGCCGAGGTCCTGCTGACAATCGGATATTCATTTCGGGACTATGATGCGTTGGCTCGCTTGAGGAGCGCCATGTCGGTCAATCCGACCCTAAGAGTTGCGTTGCTAGCGCCGGATTGCAAAGAGGTGCTACAACGCCTCCCGATCGACCACCATAGAGAAATCCCGCTGGAACTTTTTTTTGGCAACAAGGCTACCGCCGCACAGTTCTCCGGGGCGATTTCTAAACTTCTGAGTTCGCTCACAAGTACCACGACGTCGACGTCACCCCGGATCGGCTAAACAAAGCGTCGATCAGGGAAACCGTCGCCGGGACTGGCCTTCCGCACGGAAATGCTGCCAAGGCGGCCGAGTGAAGGACCGACTCCTCGGTGCGATCCTTCTCGCCACGATCGTGTCCCCAAGCGTGAGCGGAACGACCATTAGCGCAGTCCTTGTGATAGACTCGCACTCGAAGATGCACCCATCCTCGAGGCTGTTCTAACCGCCGTTGCGACGACTCTTGCCAATCGTTCCGTCGGCGGTTCTGTGACCTTCTTAAAAAAACCTAGATTCTGTCGACGTGTTCAAGGACAGGCACGCGGAAAGCGGCTGAATCAAAACGCGGTCGAATATTGTATCTGCATGAAAGTTATGTTATTCTCTCCGTTAGTGGCCCGGTAAGATATTGAAGGCAAAAGACTTAGCGTCGGAGCGCCCGCCGATTGACCGTCAAAGGACAGATCCTGAAGTCGGCCTCCGTCATAGCCTTCGTCACCGCTATCAGCCGTATTTGCGGGTACTTACGGGACCAGCGGGTGGCCCTTCTTCTGGGCACCTCTCCCGCGGCCGACGCCTTCATCCTGGCCTTTCGCATCCCGAACCTCTTCCGCCGCATGGCGGGGGGAGGCGCGCTCTCGGCGTCGTTCATCCCGGTATTTACGGGCTACCTGCGCGACAAGCCTCGTTCCGAGGCGATGGCGTTTGCGCGGAGACTCTTTTGGATCATCGCGGCGGTGATGGCGGTGGTCGGGGCGCTGGGCTGCATCTTCTCGAAGCAGGTGGTTTTCATCTTCACGCTATTCGGCGGGAGCAACCTGCAGTGGAATCTGGCGGTTTTTCTGAACCGGATTATTTTCCCGGGCGTGCTGTTCGTAGGGCTCGCGGCGCTGGCAACGGGAATCCTGAACAGCTTTCAGATTTTCGGATTGCCGGCGGCGACGTCGGTGTTTTTCAACCTGACGGTGATTCTTTTCTCGTTCGGCTTCATCTACGGGCCGATCACGCGGTGGGCTCCGGCGAGTTACAAGACGCCGGCGGTGGCGCTGGCGGTGGGGGTCTTGGCCGGGACGGCGGTGCAATTCTTTGCGCAGGTTCCGCCGCTGGTGCGACGGGGGATGAATTTCAAACCCGAGGCGTCGATCAGCGACCCGGGAGTGCGGAAGGTGGGGCGGCTGCTGGGGCCGGCGGCGTTCGGAATGGGCGTCTACCAAATCAATTTTTTCATCGACACGATTTTTGCCACGTCGTCGCGGATGCCGACAGGCAGCGTAGCGTCGCTTTACATCGCGGACCGGGTGATGGAGCTGGTTCTGGGCAGCTATGCGATCGCGATGTCGACAGCGCTGCTGCCGATGATGTCGCATCAGGCGGCAGCGGGAAAATTCGGGGAGATGAAGAACGCGTTCGCGTTCTCGCTCCGGGTGGTATCGTTCATCACGATACCGGCGGCTGTGGGATTGATTCTATTGCGACGGCCTGTGATTCAGGTTCTCTTTCAACACGGGAAGTTCGTGGCGGAATCGACGGCGCTGACCGCCCACGCGCTGCTGTTCTACGCGCTTGGGCTTCCGGCATACGCCGGCATCAAGCTGATCACGCCGATGTACTACTCGACGCACGACACGGCGACGCCCGCGCGCGTCGGAGTGTACATCCTGGCGCTGAACGTGGCGCTGAACGCCTGCTTTCTCGTTTTTCTGTTCCGGTATCTGACGAATGGGACGCCCGCGCTGGCGAGTTCGATCGCGGCGTATTTCAATTTTCTGCTGCTGTTCGCCATCTTCCGGAAGAGGCATGGGCGACTGGGCGGCAAGGAGCTTGTGAGGTCCGTGGGGAAGATGGCGATCTGCGCTGCGGGAATGGCGGCGGCCTGCGTGGCGGGCTTGCGATACACGGGGCTGGAGAACATCGAGCGACTGGGTTCGCAGGCGGGCGTGCTGGCGGCGATGATTGCGATGGCCGTGGCGGTCTACTTCGGGCTCGCGCGGCTGCTGCGGTGCGAGGAGTTGCCGGAGTTCCTGCTGCTGCTGCGCAGGGGCGAACCGGCAGCGATCGCAGCGCCGGGAGTGGATGCCTGAACGTTTTTTGAATTGGGGGAAGCTGTGGGGCCGGAAATCGGAACGTTCCTGCATTACTTGCGCGTGGAGAAGGCCTTGTCGACGAACACGATGATGGCCTACAAGCGCGACATACGAAAGTTCGACGAGTTCATGTCCCAGCGCAAAGTGGGCCTGGTGGACGCGAGGCGGCGCGACGTGGTGGATTTTCTAGCGGGGCTTTACCAGCGCGGGCTCGACAGCCGGACGGTGGCGCGGCATCTGGTGACGATCCGGAATTTCTACCGGTTCTGCATCACTGAGGGATTGGTAAAGGAAGATCCGGCGTGCAGCATCGAATCGCCGAAGATTCGCAAGACGCTGCCGCATTTCCTGAGCATCCCGGAAGTGGAGCGGCTGCTCGCGGTGCCGGACACGGACACGGTGATGGGTTTGCGCGACCGCGCGATGATCGAGCTGATGTACTCGACGGGGCTGCGCGTTTCGGAGTTGTGCGGGCTGCGCGTCGGAGACATCCAGATGAACGGCGGCAGCCTGCGGTGCATCGGCAAAGGAAACAAGGAGCGGATCGTGCCGGTTGGCCGGAGGGCGCTCGACGCGATTCAGGATTACCTGCGTGATTCGCGGCCGAAGCTGATTCCAGAGAAGGGGTCGCCCTATCTGTTCTTGAACAAAAGGGGCGGCAAGATGGGCCGGATCATTTTCTGGCAGCTCTTGAGGGACTACGGGGTGAAGGCGGGGCTGCGGGAGTCGCTGAAGCCGCACATGCTGCGGCACAGCTTCGCGACGCACCTGCTGGACGGGGGAGCAGATCTTCGGTCCGTGCAAATGATGCTGGGCCACGCGGACATCACGACTACGCAGATTTATACGCACGTTGTAGAGGAACGGCTGAAACAGGTTTATAAGGCGCACCACCCGCGAGCCTGAGCGCACGCGAGGAATTGGAGGAGGTTCAGGACCTCATGCCCGACTACATGTTCTTGCTGGAAAGCCGACTATCTCCCGAGCAGAGGGCGGTGCTGGAGCGCGTGCAGGAACTTTCGCGCACGCAGGATGTGAATATTTATCTGACGGGCGGGGCCGTGCGCGACCTGATCTCTGGCCAGCCCATTCGCGACCTGGATTTCACGATCGAGGGAAATCCGACGCGCATGGTGGCGGAGCTGGTGAAGGGCGGCGCGCGCGTGACGCTCGAAAACGAGCGGCTGCGCCATTACGAGGTGATTTTCGCGGGCGACGTGGACGGCTCGATCGCGGCGGCGCGCGAGGATTACTACGAGCGCCCGGGAACGAAGCCGGAGTACCGCTTCTCGAGCATCATGGAGGACCTAAGGCGGCGCGATTTTTCGATCAACGCGATCGCGATTTCGCTGAACACACAGTCGCGCGGATTGCTGCTCGATCCCACGAACGGACTGGCCGATCTCGAAAAGCAGGAGGTTAGGGCGCTTTCGATCCACGCGTTCACGAACCAGCCGATCCGCTTGATGCGCATCCTGCGGTATTCGGCGCGCATGGGATTCAAGATGGAGTCGCGGACGCAGGAATGGTTCGAGCTGGCGATCGAGCGGGGCTTGCAGGAAAACCTGGACGGCGCGGCGGTGGGGAACGAGGTTCGCAGCGTGGCGCGGGAGGACAGCGCCGTCGACGCTCTGAAGGAATGGGAAAATCACAAGATGCTGGGCGCGATTCATCCGCAGCTCCAGCGGCGCAGGCCGGACTACGAGAGCCTGAACAAATTGTCGAAGGCGCGCGCGAATTTGAATGCGGCCGGGCTGCGTCCGCGGCTGCAGGTCGCGGTGATGTACTACATCCTGGGGAGGCTGAAGTCGCGCGAAGCAGCGGCTGCGATGCGGAACATGGAGTTCCGCTCGGCTGAGGTGGAGGCAATCACCAATTTGGTGCCCGAGGCGCAGAAGATCGTCAAGATGCTGAAGGGACGAAAGACAAACACGCCGAAGGACGCGTATTTTTATATCGCGTCGCTGCCGGTAGAGATGCTGGCGTTCATCGAAGTGGAGTTGCCGAACCCGAAGGCGCTCTCGAAGATCCGCAACTACCTGCAGAAATGGCGGCCGACGCGCCTGGCGCTGCCGGTGGCGGAGCTGGATTCGCTGGGAATTCCGCGCGGACCGAAATTCGACAAGATCCTCGAAGACCTGTTTGATGCGCAGCTTCGCGGGCGGGCGCGCGATCCGGAAAGCCGCACGAAGATGCTGCGGCAACTGGCGGGGATCAAGGACGAGCCGAAGAAGGTCGAGAAGGAAAAGAAGAAGCGGAAGGGAAAAGAAGCTCCTGCGAAACCGGGCGAGCACCAGGGGAAAGAAGCCGCTGCTGCGTTGGCCCCTGCGGCGGGCGCCCAAGGGAAGTCCCCGAGCGAAGCAAAGCACGCCGCGAAAGGCCACCATCCGGCGCCGAGCCAAGGCAAGAAGGCGGCGAAGCCGATGGCCGCAAAGGCAAAGGCGCGACCCGCGAAGAAGTCGCGCCGTTAAGAGGCGCCTGCAAAGCTCAGATCAAATTGCCGCAGCGTTCTAGCGGAAGCGGAAAATCAGGCCCAGATTCGCTTCGCCCTGCTCTGCGTGATTGGAGACGCCGATCAACTGCGGACCGAAGAACGGGTCGTAATATTCCTCGACCGCTGTGGTCGTCCGCGTCGGAGCCCAGCGCCCTTCCAATCGAAGCCCAACGTGACGCGTGAAGAAATATCGCGCTCCAATGCCGAGGTTGTAGGAGAAGCGATTGCTGAAGGGCAGATATCCGCCCGAATTGAAGTGAGTGAAGCCAAGACCTCCGACGACATACGGACGGATTTTGGCTGAGGGATCGCGGAAAGTGTAGCTGAAGCCCCACTGGTACAAGTCGACGTCGGCGCTGGTGAGATCGGAGCGCGTGTCAGTGATGAAATTGTGCTGGCCGAGCTCGGTGGGCTGGTGGTTGTACATGAACTCGAGCTGGAAGTTGGGGAAGCTCTGGAAGAGGGAGTAGTCGGCAATGATTCCGTAGTTGAGGCTGCTCTTTATCGTGAGATAGTCGACGTCGCTATTGAAGGCCGTGGTGGAATTGGCGAAATCAACGACGCCACCGAAGCGCGCACCGGCGAAGGGAGTAACTTCGAATTCGTGCTGGGCCTGAGCTCTTGAAACGCCCACAATCGAGAAGAGGAAAAGGAAGAGAACGATTCTGCGCCAAGCCATGAGGGTCTCCTTGAGCACTCTTTGGAGCCGGGCAACCGGGGCCGGGGACTCCGTAGATAAGATGCTTGCGAGGGGCAAACGGTTAGGGCGATTGTTCGTAGTTTTGCCGGGAGTGAACACCTAGGCGGGTGCGGATGGCGGCTCCCGTTTCTGGTAGAATGGATTGCGCATGGGGGCTTCGAACTTCGTACATCTGCATGTTCACACGGACTACTCTCTCCTCGATGGCGCCTGTGAAATCGGCGAGTTAACGACCGAAGCGGCGCGCCGAGGAATGCCCGCAGTCGCCGTGACGGATCACGGCAATCTCTTCGCAGCAGCCAACTTCTACAATCAGGCGACGATACACGGAGTGAAGCCGATTATCGGGTGCGAGGTGTACGTCGCGCCGGATAGCCACAAGAACCGGGGCAGCGACGCCGAGCGATCGAACCATCTGGTGCTGCTGTGCGAGAACGAGGAAGGCTACCGCAACCTGATCAAGCTGGTGTCCACGGGGTTCCTCGAAGGGTTCTACTACAAGCCGCGAATCGACCATGAGCTGCTGGCGCAGCACAGCAAGGGACTGATCGCGCTGTCGGCCTGCTTGCGGGGCGAAGTGGCGGACGCGCTCGTGGCGGAGAAGTACGATCAGGCGCGGGCGAACGCGTACCGGCTGCGCGACATCTTTGGGAAGGGCAATTTCTTCCTCGAGGTGCAGGACCAGGGGCTGGAGATCGACGGGAGAATCAATCGCGACCTGGTACGGCTATCGCGCGAGACCGGCATTCCGCTGGTTGCAACGAACGACTGCCATTACCTGACGCGGGCGGATTCACACGCGCAGGAAGTGCTGCTGTGCATTCAGACGGGCAAGACGATGTCCGACGGGCAGCGGATGAAGTTTGCGACCGACCAATTTTATTTCAAGACCGCGGAAGAGATGGCTCAGGTGTTTGGGGAACTGCCGGACGCGCTGCAGCGCACGGTGACGATCGCGGAGCGCTGTAACCTGAAAATCCAGCGCGTGAGCGATCCATTTCCCGAGTTCAAGGTTCCCGAGGGGCACACGACCGATTCGTATTTCGAGAAGGTGGCGCGGCAGGGATTCCAGTCGCGGCTGCCGCAATTGGAGCGGCTGGCGAAAGAGAATCGCTTGCGGCATCCGCTGACGGAGTACGAGAGCAGGCTCAGCGCCGAAATCGAGATGATCAAGAAGATGCGGTTCGCCGGATACTTCCTGATCGTCTGGGATTTCATTCACTACGCGCGAACGCAAGGAGTGCCGGTGGGGCCAGGACGCGGCTCGGCGGCGGGGAGCCTGGTGGGGTACTCGCTGCAAATTACGGACGTCGATCCGCTGCAATATGACCTGCTGTTCGAGCGTTTCCTGAATCCGGAACGAATCTCGATGCCGGATATCGATATCGACTTCTGCATGCGGCGGCGCGGCGAGGTGATCGATTACGTCCGCCACAAGTACGGCGACAAGAACGTGGCGCAGATCATCACTTTCGGCACGATGGCGGCGAAGGCGGTGTTGAAGGACGCGGGGCGCGCGCTCGACATGCCGTACGGGGAAGTGGACAAGATCGCGAAACTGGTGCCGAACCAACTGAACATCGAGTTGGAGGATGCGCTGAAGCAGTCGCCACAACTGGAATCGCTGCGACAGTCAGATGAGCGCGTGAAGGAACTGGTGGAAGTGGCGCTGCGGCTCGAAGGACTGGCGCGGCACGCGTCGACGCACGCCGCCGGCGTGGTGATTTCGCCGAGGCCGCTGACAGAAATCGTCCCGCTGTACAAGTCGAACAAGGATGAAATCACGACGCAGTACGACATGAATGCGCTGGAGCGCATCGGCCTGCTGAAAATGGATTTTCTGGGCCTGACGACGCTGACGGTGCTGACGGACGCGGAGCGAATGATCCAGCAAAACCGGGGCGTCGCGGTCGATCTTTCGACCCTGGCGCTCGACGATGCGGACACATACGCACTTTTCGCGCGCGGTGACACGACCGGCATCTTCCAGTTTGAGTCGCACGGCATGCGGGACATTTTGAAGCGGTACCAGCCGACGCGGCTCGAGGACCTGACGGCGCTGAACGCGCTGTACCGCCCCGGTCCCATCCAGGGCGGGATGATCGACGATTTTATTGCGCGGAAGCACGGGAAGAAAAAGGTTCGGTACGATCTGCCGGAACTGGCCGAGATTCTGGCGGAGACGTGGGGCGTGATCCTGTATCAAGAGCAGGTGATGCAGATCGCGAACCGGCTGGCAGGCTTCTCGCTTGGGGACGCGGACATTCTGCGGCGGGCGATGGGCAAGAAGAAGGTGGAAGAAATGGCGGCGCAGCGGGAAAAGTTCCTGGTGGGATGCAACGCGCGCAAGGTGCCGAAGGACAAGGCGGAAAAGATTTTCGATCTGATGGCGGAATTCGCCGGATACGGCTTCAACAAGTCGCACTCGTGTGCGTACGCGCTGCTGGCGTACCAGACCGCCTGGCTGAAGACGCACTATCCCGTGGAATTCATGGCCGCGATGCTCGGGTCAGAAACGGGCAACACCGACAAGGTGGTGAAGTACATCAACGAAGCGCGAGGGATGGGAATCACGGTGCTGCCGCCGGACGTAAACTCGAGCGACGTGGATTTCACGCCGGTCGGGGATCAGATCCGGTTCGGCCTGCGGGCGATCAAGAATGTCGGCGAGAACACGGTGAAGGGAATTCTGCAGGCGAGGGAATCGCTGGGGCGCTTCACGAGCTTTTTCCAGTTCTGCGAGACAGTGGACTCGCGGCTGCTGAACAAGCGCGTGCTGGAGAGCCTGGTGAAGGCGGGGGCGCTCGACGGATTGGGCGCGAATCGCGCGCAGATGATGGCGTCCATCGACAGCGGCATGGAGCGCGGGCAGAAGTTGCAGCGCGCGAAAGAAATCGGGCAGCACGGGCTGTTCGGCGGATTGGCGGCGGCTGCGGCTCCCGCACTTGAGCCGGAAATGCTGCCGGAATGCGCGGAGTGGCCGGAGCACGAGCTGCTTGCCGCGGAGTATTCGGTTCTCGGGTTTTACGTTTCAGGGCATCCGCTCGACAAGTATGCAGGACGGCTGCGGGACCTGAAGGCAGTGGAGCTCTCGTCGATTGAAGGGCGCAGAAACGGGGAAGAGCTGACGGTCGCGGGAATTATCGTGCAGTCGCGCCCGATGAGATCGCGGCGCGGGCAGCGGTGGGCGATTCTGACGCTGCAGGACCGCACGGGCGTGATCGAAGCGCTCACGTTTCCGGAGGCGTTCCAGAAGCTGGAGCCGATCCTGAAGGCAGCGACGCCGCTGCTGCTGAAAGCACGAGTGGCGGTGGAGGACGTGGGGACGCGGCTGATTGTTTCAGACGGGCGGACAATCGAGCAGATGATGGACTCGGCGCCGAACATGCTGCGCGTGCGAGTGAACAGGAATGCGCTCGATGCAGGCGTGCTTGACCGGCTCGGGGATCTCTTTTCCAGCCGGCCGGGCCGCTGCCGCATCGCGTTCGAGATTGTAAACGAGGATGGAAGCGAGGCAACGATCGAGGCGTCGAGCGCCGTTCGGGCGGATCCGGATTTGATCGCGCGCGTGCAGGAAATTTGCGGCGCGGATTCGGTAGCGGTGTTGCGATGAATGGCAAGAGGCGGCGTGCGGCACGGCAGCGGCTTCGTCGGATGCGCGAGCGCGCGAAAGAGCGAGAGGCTCTGACCGGGAAGGCTTCGGAAAAGGGCCATGGCGGCGCGGCACATGCGAAGGGCGCGAACGCTGGACGCGGCGTCCGGCATGAGGACGAGAAGGCGACGGAGAGACAGCCGATGCGAACGGACGATTCTGCGGCCGACGGTGGCGAGGTTCGCGAGCGCGACCGGCAGCGCCAGAGGCAGATTGACGCGCTCGAGCGCGACGTATTCGAGCTGAGCCGCCTGACGAATCCGACGGACTCGACGGCGGAAGACATCGAGCGGATTCGCCGCGAAGTGGATGAGCTGCGCCGCGAGTTCTATACGCATCTGGGATCGTGGCAGAGATTGCTGCTCGCCCGGCACGCGCAGCGTCCGTACACCGAAGACTACATCCGGCTGCTCTTCGATGACTTCAGCGAAATTCACGGGGACCGCGGATTTTCGGATGATCCGGCGCTGATTACGGGAATGGCGTGGTTCCGCGGCAAGCCGGTGATGATTGTCGGCTCGCAGAAGGGACGCGATACGAAACAGCGGCTGGCGAGAAACTTTGGCCAGGCCAAGCCCGAGGGATACCGGAAAGCGCTTCGGGCTATGCAGCTCGCGGCCAAGTTTAAGCGGCCGATTTTCGTTTTCGTCGATACGCCGGGGGCGTACCCGGGAGTCGATGCGGAGGAGCGCGGCCAGGCGGAAGCGATCGCGCACAATTTGCGCGAGATGTCGCGGCTTCCGGTGCCCATCATCGTCACGATTACCGGCGAAGGCGGATCGGGCGGCGCGCTGGCAGTTGCGGTGGGCGATCGCGTGTTCATGCTGGAGAATTCGGTTTACTCGGTGATCTCGCCGGAAGGCTGCGCGTCGATCATGTGGCGAGACGCCAGCAAAGCGGAAACGGCTGCGGAGGCTCTGAAAATCACCGCGAACGATCTGCTGGAACTGAAGTTGATTGACGAGATTGTGCCGGAGCCGGATGGCGGCGCTCACTGCGATCACGCGCGTTCCGCCGAGCTTCTGGAGCCAGTCCTTTCCCGCGCGCTGGCGGACCTCTCCGCCTTGTCCCCGCAAGAGCTGCTGGAACAGCGCTATCAGAAATTCCGCAACATGGGGCAATTCTTCCAGCAGTAGCGGCCGTATCCCGCTTTTCCGCGAGGGAACTTTGCGAAGCCGCGGCGCGTATCATGGAGTGAGGGCTTCGAAGAAGGAGGCGCCATGTACTGCGATAGCTGCGGCCATCAACTGAACGACGACGCGCAATTTTGTGTCGCGTGCGGGAAGCAATTGAGCCCGCCGCTCCCGCAAGCGCGCGCCGTGCCCGTACCGCCGGTGACAGCGTACGGCCGAGTGGCGCAGCACCTGAAAATTCTGGGCTCTCTCTGGCTCGTGTACGGATTGATGCGCCTGATGGAGATGTTCTGGATCGTTCTGATTGGCCGCAGATTTATTCCGTCGTTGGTCACGGACATTGTTTCCGGGGTTGGCGGGTTTCCGTCTGACTTTCCGATGGGCCGGCTCATTTCGGGCGGACTCGTGTTCGCGGGCTTCTGGGTGGGGGCGTTTGCGGTGCTGGAAATGGTGGCTGCTTGGGGACTTTTCGAGCGGCGTCCCTGGGCACGAATCCTGGCTCTGGTTCTAGGTTTCCTCGCGCTTCTGCGGTTTCCCTTCGGCACCGCATTGGGCATCTACACACTTTGGGTGCTGCTGCCGGGCATCTCTGGGCAGGAGTATGACCGGCTCGCTAGCGACCGGGCGGCTCTGACCTCCGCGCCAGCGATGCGGTGAAGCAGACCGAGAAGCCCATTCAAACGGACAAGCCTCGTGCGAGAATAGGGAGAGACGCCGAGGTGCGGGAATGCCGACCGAAATTTCAGCTGCAACGAATCGCAAAGGTCTGGGAACCCTTTGGATCCTCTATGCGTTGCTGCGGATCGCGGGCGCCGCGCTGCTGGTCGTGTTCAGCGCGACCGCGACCCTGATGGCAGGAGCTTTGCTGACGCGGGTTCCCGATCCGCTCACGATGATGAGCCTCTTCCACGTGCTTTACTGGATCGTGATCTGCCATTGCATCGTGTGCGCGCTCCTGGGTCTGTTTGCGGGAAGAGCGCTGCTTGCGGGCGACGGTTCGGCGCGCCGCCTCGCTGTCCTGGCTTCGCTGGTCTCCCTTCCGGAAATTCCGTTTGGCCTTGTATTGGGGACATACACGCTGTTCGCCTTCAGCTGTGCCTCCGTCGGCCGAATGTAGAGTGCGGCGTTCGCCCTCCTTCCGTCATTAGACATTGAACACGTTGCTCCGTTCTACTCGTTGCTGGTTTCGACTGGCTGCTTTAGCTTGAAGTTATGGGGGCAAGCCGCATGTCAGAGGCCGGGGCACCGTTGATGGACGAAATCTTCAGGCCGTACGAAAAGCTGGTCGAAATCACGATATTGGGCAAGACGTTCCTGGTGCCTGAAAGGAATTCGCTGCTGCGGGCGTTTCAGTTCATCAGCCCGGAGACGATTCCGTACGGACGGTTCTGCTGGAACCAGGAATGCCAGTATTGCAAGGTGAGCTGCCAGCTGGCGGACGACGATCAGGCCCGGCCGATATTGAGCTGCAAGTTCCTGGTTTCCGAGGGCATGAACATCTCGGAGATGGCGCCGGAGCTTGTGGGATGCCTGCGAAGCAAGCTCGGCCAGTAGAGAGTCCTGATTTTCTCCCGGACCTGATTTCCCGAACAGACGAATCGCGCGTTAGCGCGCGAAGCTTGCCATTTTTTCGCTTGTCGTGCGATTCTCCTCCCGGAGCGGACCGAGTATGCCCGTCTGTGAAGGCTGTGGAGCGCGTACCGATGAGGCGCACATCCAGCGAAGGGCGCAACGCCTGGAACTGGCGGCCAAGTTCCGTCCTATTTCTATTAAGGTTCTTTTCCTCGAGGGCGCTCCGCCGGCGCGGCTGGAAGACTATTTCTACCGGGCCGCGACGGACCGTTCGGTGCGCTCGGTTGCGGCGCGTTCGTACTTTGATGAGCTCGCAAAATGCGTCAGTGCGACTGGCAGCGGAGGAGAGGAGCAGGCGCTTCGAGAGTTTCAACGCCAACGTTTCTTTCTTACGTACGCGGTGGAGTGCCCTTTCGAGGAGCACGCGGACCCGCAGGCCACGCTTCGACGCTTTGCACCGACGGCGGTGAAGCACGTCCAGACGGATTGCATTCCTTCCTACATTGTTCCGCTCTCGGGATCGACGCGGGAACTGGTCCGGCTGTTCGGGCTGGTGGGTTGGGGAGACCGATTGATTCTCGACAAGGGCGGACCGTTCGAAGACCCGTATCTCGGCGACCCGCAAAAACAGGCGGCGCTCGGCACGGGCTATGGCGAGCGCATACGGCAATTGTTGGCTGCCCTACCATAGCGGGGAATAGCCTATCGATTGGTTAGTGTGAATACTTGCTAAGGGCAAGGGCTCCGTGCCATCCTTTCCGGCTCGGGAGGAGCTGGGATGCCGGTTTGTGATGGCTGCGGTGCGCGCGTGGACGATGCTCACATCCGCCAACGCATCGAGCGCCTGGAACTCGCGACGCGATTTCGGCCGATTCACATTCATCTGCTGCTGATGGACGCTGCGCCGCCCAGCCGGCCCGAAGACTTCTTCTATCGCGTCTCGCGCCCGTCCGCACGGTCCGTAGCCTCGCGCATGTACTTCACGGAGCTGGCAAAGCTGGTTGGAGTGAAGCCGGGGCGCGAGGGCCCTGAAGAGACAACGCTCGGGGAATTCCAGAAGCGCGGAATGTTTTTGACGTACGCGGTTGAATGCCCGGTCGAAGACTACAATGAATTGAGCGCGGCGGTTCGGCGGCTGGCGCCCACCGTCGTCAAACGCGTGCAGACGTCGTACCAGCCCAAGTACATCGCGCCGATCTCGCAGCCAACCCAGGAACTCGTCAAGCTCTTTCAGATGACGGGCCTGGGCGACCGACTTGTGCTCAACGAAGGCGCTCCGTTCGTCGATCCCTTCATCGGCGATCCGCAAAACCAGGCCGAATTCGGCACATCGCTGGGCGACCGTCTGCTGAGCGCGGTGGCCCAACTGCCATAGCCCGTCCCAGAGGGCATTTGTTCTGAGAGCCACGGCGTCGCGGCGCCAATGTGTTAGAATCTGCGGTACTCCAGCCAGCGAGTACCAGGAGTGCTGTATGAGAGCCCAAAGGAAATTCCTGATTGGGTCGGCGATTATCATCATCACGCTGATTTCGCTCGCCTACGTTGGGTTCACGCAGAGCAAGACCTACTACCACACGATTGCAGAGCTTTCCTCGCTTCAGGGACCGGCTCTTCACCAACGGATGCGCGTTTCGGGGAACGTGCAGAACGGCACGATTCGGCATGTGTCGGGCGGGATCGACTTCGTCCTTGTGGAGGAAGGGAAGGCGATGCCGGTTAGCTATGTGGGGACCGATCCATTGCCGGATACTTTCAAGGACGGCGCGCAGGCCCTGGTGGAGGGGAATCTGATGCCGGACGGGCACTTCGTCGCGCAGCAGGTGCAGGCGAAATGCGCTTCGAAGTACCAGGCCAGCCCGGGTACCGCTTCGGGAGCCCAGCCGCAGACCTCAGGAAGTCCTAGCGGAAGCGGGAGCTGAGGGAGCAAGCCTTGGATATTGCCGGCTCTTTTGCCCTGCTTCTCGCGTTCGTCGCTGCGATCTATGCGTTTGTAGCGGGGATCGCGGGAATCATCACGCGCCGCGCCTTGCTCAGGAAGAGCGCGCTGAACGCGGGGATGGCCGTCTTCTTTCTTATAACCTTCGCGGTAGGCTGCCTCGAATACTTCTTCTTCACCGACAATTTTTCGCTGGCATACGTGGCGGAGCACAGCAACCGGGCGCTGCCGGCGTTTTACAAATTCGCGGCGCTGTGGGCGGGGCAAGAAGGCTCGCTGCTCTGGTGGTCATGGCTGCTCTCGGTCTACGCGTTTCTGGTGCTGTTCATCAATCGGAGGAAGCATCCGGAGCTGATGCCGTATGTCGGTGTGGTAATCGCCGGAGTGCAGATCTTTTTTCTAACGCTCAATAATTTCGTCGCCAGCGCGTTCAACGTGCTGGGGACCACGGACGCGAACGGCGTTCTTCGCGTCGCGGCTCTCTCGGACGGACACGGCTTGACGCCGCTGCTCCAGTATCCCGAGATGGTGATTCATCCGCCGATGCTGTATCTCGGATACACAGGCTTCACCATCCCGTTCGCGTTTGCGCTGGCAGCGCTGCTCGGGCGCTATCCCGGCGAGAAATGGATTCACATCACGCGCCGCTGGACGATGATCGCGTGGTGCTTCCAGTCGGTGGGCATCCTGCTAGGCGCGCATTGGGCGTATGCGATGCTCGGCTGGGGCGGCTACTGGGAGTGGGACCCGGTGGAAAATGCGTCGCTGCTGCCGTGGATTGCCGCCACGGCTTTCCTGCATTCGGTGATGATGCAGGAAAAGCGCGGGATGATGAAGGTGTGGAACGTGTGGCTGGTGTTCGTCACCTTCATGTTGTGTATTCTGGGGACGCTGCTGACGCGGTCGGGGATCGTCAATTCGGTGCACGCCTTCGCGCAGTCGTCGATTGGAAGTTGGTTCGTTGCGTTCCTTGTGATCGTGCTGGTGGTCTGCTTTCTGGCGTACTGGAAAAACCGGGATTACCTGCGGAGCGATAATCAACTGGATTCGCTTGTTTCGCGCGAATCGAGCTTCCTGTTCAACAACCTGATTCTCCTCGCGGCCTGCTTCGCGGTCCTGTGGGGCACGCTCTTTCCGATTCTTTCGGAATGGGTGGTGGGAAGCAAAGTGAGCGTTGGCCCGCCGTTCTTCGACAAGGTCAACGTGCCGATTGCGTTGTTCCTGCTGTTTCTGACCGGCGTGGGTCCGCTGCTGGCGTGGCGCAAGACATCGCTCGACGCACTGGAGCGGAACTTCGCGTGGCCGCTCGCCGGAGGCGTACTTTCCGGCATCGTCGCCTTCGCACTGGGATTCCGACAGTTCTATCCGCTGATGTGCCTGATCCTTTCCGTGTTCGTGACTCTGACGATTTTCTCGGAGTTCTTTCGCGGAGCCCGGGTGGTCGCTGCGCGCGAGAACATCAACCTGCTGAGCGCCGTCGGCGAGCTGACGATGCGCAATACGCGCCGGTACGGCGGCTACATCATTCACTTCGGCATCGTTCTGATTTTCATCGGTATCACCGGCTCCGCTTTCAACAAGGATGCGCAGGCGGAACTTAGCGTGGGGCAGAGCCTCAGAATCGGTCCTTACACATTGCTGTGCCAGAATTTTGATTCAGTGGCCAACGACAACTACCAGTCGGCGCGCGCGACTCTCGAGGTCTTTCGCAACGGCAAATCCGAGATGATGCTTTACCCGGAGCGCCGTTTCTTCCCGGCAAGCGGCGAGACGGAAACGATTGTTGCGCTGCGCTCGTCGGCTCTCCGCGATTTGTATGTGGTTTATGCGGGCCGCAGTCCACAGGACGGCAATCCCGTAATCCATGCCTATCTGAATCCGCTGGTCAAATGGATTTGGTTTGGCGGAATCGTGGTTGTGTTGGGCACGGGGCTTGCTCTAATGCCCAACCGCCGGACGGCGCCCTTGCCCTCGCCCATTAAGGAGAAGTCGTGGGCCGATGCGGTGCCTGCAGCTGCTTCGCCGGCAGGTGTCGTGACGCGGGGAGCGAACGCTCATGATTAGCCGCCGGCACACCCTCGTCGCAGCGCTGTGCGCTCTCTTCGTCTGCTTTCCGTCGGCTACCCTGGCACAGCAGACGGCACAGGCCGCGCGAGCGAAGGCTCTCTCCATGAAGCTCAAGTGCATGTGCGGCGGCTGCAACGACGCGGTGGGCGGCTGCTACCATTCCGGCGGCACGTTTTCAGGCCCTTGCGACACCGCACTGGGAATGCTGAAGGAAATCAACCAGCGCATCGCGCGGAACGAGACAGATGACCAGATTCTGAAGGGTTTCGTTCAGGAGTATGGCCCCACGGTTTTGATCGACCCGCCCGCAAAGGGCTTCAACCTGACGGCGTGGGTCATGCCGGTCGTTGTGCCGATCATCGCGTTCGTAGGCGTCTGGGAAGTGGTGCGGCGATGGCGACACCACGCCCGGCTGGAGCCTGCGGCGCCGGCCGATGTGCCATCGGATCTGCTCGCGCGAGTTCAGCGCGATGTTGAGGGGAGCGACCGGTCATGAGCGGGGTTGATGTGACTGCTGCCTGCGTGCTGCTCTCCGCGGCTGCCATCATTTTCATTTTTGGAGTGAGGCTCGATTCCTCCGACGCTCAGCCGCATCGCACGAAGCTCGATCAGCTGATCGAGCGCCGCGACGCTATCTATGAGAACCTCCGTGATTTGCGGTTCGAGTTTCGCGCCGGAAAGTTCTCCGAGAAGGATTTCGAGGAGATCAAGCAATCGCTCGAAACAGAAGCAGCGCGGGTGCTGGCGGAGATGGACCGCGTAACCGGCGGCACTCCGACGCCCGCCACGCGTCAAGCCGCGGAACGAGGCCGTCGCGCATGAAACGGAGTCGCAAATTCGAAATTAAGCCAGCCGACGGCCTGCGATGGCTTTTCGCGGTCGCGTGTTTGGTGTTCGCCGCGTGGGGCGCCAACGCGGGAACCGTTTCGGGCACGGTGCGCAACGGCACCACCGGCAAAGTCGCGGCGGGTGTCGACGTCATCCTGATTCAGTTGCAGGGCGGAATGCAGCCCGTGGCGAACACGAAGACGGATTCCGAGGGCCGCTTTCACTTCGACAATCCGGGCCTGGGGCAGGCGCCGATGCTGATTCGCGCGGTCTATCGCGGGGTCAATTACCATGAGCCAGTTCCGCCTGGAAAAACGACCGCCGACGTGGAGGTCTTCGAGCCGACAGACAAGCCGGACGCCTTCGCTGTGACCGCTCACGCGATCGTCGTGCAGCCGAGCGCAACCGACCTGAGCGTAGGCGAGATCTACAACATCACGAACAATACGCAGCCGCCGAAGGCCTATTTCCGCGAGGATGGCTCCTTCCTTTTCTCGCTTCCTGACGGCGCACAGCTCGGCGACGTTTCGGCGCAGGGCGCTTCGGGCATGCCGGTGACGCAGGGAACCATCGACAAAGGCAAGAACGAGGAGGCGATCTCGTTTCCGTTCCGCCCGGGCGACAGCGGAGTGCGCATCTCCTACAAGCTGCCTTATTCCGGCAATCAAGCGCGCGTGCGCTTCGTCTCGCCGTACGCGTCCGATCGCCTCGCGATTTTCGCGCCGCCCGGCGTGCAGATCTCGGGCGATGGGCTCTCGCCCGCGGGTCAGGATCAGGGCTTTTCGGTGTACATGCGCGAATCGGTGGCGGCAAACACTCCCGTGACTGTCTCCATTGCGGGCGTGGGTTCGCCGGTTCAGTCCGGTCAATCCGGCATGCCCGGTGACGACTCGCAGAATTCCTCCGCGAACTCGCGGCTCGAACAAGGCGCCAATGGTGAGGCCGCCGCATCCGCGACGACGATGCCGGCTCGCCTCGACAGCCTGAAATGGGTCCTGGTTGGCGGCTTCGTGGCCATCTTCGCGCTGGGATTTGTGTATCTCTGGCGCCGTCCGCAACTCGCGGTTGCGCCCGCCGGTTCGGTTGCAATGGCTCCTGCTGCCGCGTCTGTCGCGCGGGCCACTGATTCGGCCGCACGAGTAATGCCGGCTGGCAGCGCATCGAGTGCTAGTGCCGTCGACGACGTGAAGCGCCAGGTCACCGGCAGCCTCGATGAAATGAAGGAAAAGCTTTTCCGGCTCGAGCTTCGCCACCAGGCGGGAACAATCGGCGATGCCGAATATGCCGCCGAACGCCAGCGCATCGAGCAACTCCTCCGCGATCTGGTGCGCGGCTGAGCGGTACTTCGTTGTCCGCCTCCCAGAGTGCGTCCGCCCCTATCGCTGGAAGCATCGCCGCCTCCCCTCGGCATTCTCTCGGTATTTCATTCAGTGGTGTCGAGCGGCGCTTCGGTTCCCTTGTCGCTCTTCGCGGAATTTCCCTCGATGTTCTTCCTGGTGAGTTTCTGGTTCTTCTCGGCCACAACGGGGCGGGGAAGACCACCCTCTTGCGAATCGCGGCGCTGCTGATGAATCCGTCGCGCGGGACCGTGCGGTTTCTCGGGTCAGCCTCCCGATCGAGGGATGCCGCCGCTTCGGGCGACAGCGTCTCTCCCGCGGCGGCAAAGCGGCTGCTTGGAATGGTCGGGCACTCGACTCTGTTGTACGACGACCTGACCGCGTCCGAGAACCTTACATTTTTTGCGCGGCTCTACGGCCTCGAGGATGTGAACGCGGCAGCGACGGCGGCCCTGGAGTCATGCGGGCTTGCTTCGCGCGCCGGCAGCGTCGTCCGCACGTTTTCTCGCGGCATGCGGCAGCGCCTCGCGATTGCTCGCGCCCTTTTGCACGGCTCGCGGCTGCTGCTTCTCGACGAGC
Organism: Candidatus Limnocylindrales bacterium; assembly: GCA_035501415.1. Lineage (GTDB taxonomy): Bacteria > Acidobacteriota > Terriglobia > Acidiferrales > UBA7541 > Palsa-295. The sequence goes on from DATJWH010000037.1 coordinate 290,054, forward strand.
CGGCAGCGGGGCTTGATCGCCAGGGCCTCGACTGGCTCAGCGAGACGCTGGCGCGCCTGAAGCGCGACGGCTGCACGATCATCATGAGCACGCACGCGCGCAACGAATCGCTCGATCTCGCGACGCGGGCCGTGGTTCTCTCAAGCGGACGCATCGAACAGGATTCCGGCCCCGGCGGCGACGTGCAGCCGCTGCTTGCAAGTCTGCGCGGTGAGGCGTGAACGCATGAGCACCTCTCGCGCCGCCGCTCTGATCCTCGCGAAGGAATTGCGGCTCGAGCTGCGTACCCGCGAACTGCTCAATGCCACCGTCATCTTCGCGCTCGTCGTCGTCGTGCTCTTTAGCTTTGCCTTCGATCCGACCGTGGCTGAGTCGCGCCGCTACGGCGCCGGTCTGCTCTGGATCGCATTTCTGTTCGCGGGGTCGCTGATGCTCCACCCATCGTTCGCGCGCGAACAATCGAATGACACGCTTGACGCGCTGCGGCTCGCGCCCATCTCGCCGTTTGCGATTCTCCTGGGCAAAATCCTGGCCAACTTTATTTTTCTTTTCGCCGCGGAGGTGATTCTCGTTCCGGTCTTCAGCGTCCTCTACAACGTGTCGCTTGCGGGCGTTGTGGGCCGCCTGGCTTTCGTGTTCGTGCTGGGCACGCTGGGACTCGTCGTCACGGGAACCGTCTTCTCGGCGATTTCCGCGCACGCCCGGATGCGCGAGTTGATGCTTCCGCTCCTGCTGCTTCCCATTCTCGCGCCGCTCTTGATTGCGGCCGTTTCGGCAACGTCGTCGCTCTTGAACGCGCCGGCAATCCTGGACGAGACCTGGGTTGCCTTCCTGGTGGCTTTCGACGTTGTCTTCTTTACCGCGTCTTGGCTTCTGGCGGACTTTCTGGTAGAGGAATAGGTCTTGGGCATGAAACTGCGCATTGTCTTTACGATCCTCGTCGCGGCGCTGGTGTGCTTTGCGGGATATGCCGCGCTCTTTATCGCACCCGACGAGCGCACGATGCACGAGGTTCAGCGCATCTTCTATTTCCACGTCGCCAGCTGGAGCGCCTGCTTCACCGCGTTCTTCGTCGCGTTCTGCGGCAATGTTGGGTACCTCGCCACTCGCAAGATCAATTGGGACTGGGTCGGCGTTGCCGGCGCGGAAGTCGGCGTCGCGGCCTGCTCGATCGGATTGATCACCGGCCCTCTTTGGGCCAAACCCGTGTGGGGAGTGTGGTGGACCTGGGACCCGCGCCTCACCACGACGTTCATTCTTTGGCTGCTCTACATCTCGTATTTGCTTCTGCGAGGGTTGCTCGAGGATCCGCAGCGCCGCGCGACGTTGTCCGCCGTCTTCGGGATCTTCGCGTTTCTCGACGTGCCGCTCGTTTACATGTCGAATCGTCTTTGGCGGACCCAGCATCCCGCACCCGTGATCTTCGGCGGAGAGAACTCGGGACTCGATCCCACGATGGGCAAGGTGCTTGGCTTGTGCATCGTTTCGCTGTTGTGCCTGACCATCCTGGTCCTCGCCGACCGCTACCGGCTGGAAAGCCTTCGCCATGAAGCGGATGAGCTCAAGCAGGAAGTAGAATCGCTGGCGTTCAATTCACAGCAGCAGTCTCCCAAGGTGCAATCGTGAAAAATTTCGGCAATTTGTTCGCGGCCTGGATGTTCGTCTGGGCGATATTCTTTGTCTATGAGTTTTCGATCGCCCGGCGCATCGCGGACGTGCGTAAGGAAATCGACGCCCTGAAGCAGCAGCTCCGCAAGGGCTAGGCGGCACGCTCTCGCCAGCCGCTGCCCGTCGCCGGAATCTTGGCTTCTTTGCCCGGCCGGGTTAACCTTGGTGCACGCGCATGCCGGCTTCCAAGCAAGTCGCGATTGTCCTTTTCCAGCTCGGCGGTCCCGATTCGCAAGCCGCCGTCGAGCCGTTTCTCTACAATCTCTTCTGCGATCCCGACATCATCAATTTCCCCGGGGCATTCCTGGCGCGCAAGGCCTTGGCCCGCATCATCTCGCATCGCCGCTCGAAAACGGTGCGCCAGCGCTACGCCGAAATTGGCGGGGGCTCGCCGATTCGGAGGCTCACGGAGATGCAGGGCGCGGCCCTCGAAGCCGTTCTGCGCCCGCACGTTTCGGCGCGCACGATCATCGCCATGCGCTACTGGCACCCCGATACGCAAGAGGCCATCGACGCCCTCGAAAGCGAGCCGTTCGATGAGTTGGTGCTCCTGCCTCTCTATCCTCACTATTCCTTTGCGACGACCGGCAGCAGCCTCAAGGAATGGAATCGTCTATTCCGCTCGCGCAGGCCCGCTCACGCCATCAATCAGTTTTTCGATCATCCGGACTACATCGCCGGCGTCGTGGAGCGCATCAATGGAGTGCTGAGCGAACTCCCGGATCCCGACGACGTTCATCTCGTCTTCAGCGCGCACGGTCTGCCGCTTGCCCTTGTCGAGAAGGGCGATCCCTATCCCAATCAGATCGAGACTACCGTCGCGCTGGTCCGCCAACTCGGCGGGTGGCGGAATCCGCATGTCTTGTGCTACCAAAGTCGCGTGGGCCCGCAGAAGTGGCTGCAGCCCTCGCTGACGGAAACGATCGACACCTTGGCGCGCGGCGGCAAAAAGAGGGTGCTGGTCGTGCCCATTTCCTTCGTCACCGAGCACATCGAAACGCTCCACGAAATCAATATCGAGGCTCGTGAGCAGGCTGAATCCGCGGGAATATCGGAATTTCACATGATGCCCGCGCTCAATGACTCGCCTCTCTTGATTCGCGCGCTTGCCGACCTTGTCCTGCGAGCCGTAGGGATGCGCGCCGGGGTGGCCTCGCTCGCCTCCTAGTTGCCGCCGGCTCAGCTGCTAGTGAGCCTTGTCACAACCCGCTCGTGATGAGTGTCACTTCCTTCTTGACACCGGAACGTCGCCGTCATATAAGGTCGCTCGTCGGCATTCATATTTTGTTTTGGTCTGATTGGTTTTTATTCTTTATAGGGCTCGAACGCACCAAGTAAACGGGGTCTATGGCCGATCAACCTGAAGGGAAGGGCACGGGCGCTTCGTCCGGGCCCGCCCCGGACGCCAAAGCGGTCGCCAAGGAAGTAAACACCAGCCGTCGCCGCATCATCTGGGCGTGTATCTGGGGCTATCTTGGCATCAACTTCCTGATGTTCCTCCGGTTTTTCTTTCCCCGGGCCCTCTACGAGCCGAATACCGTCTTTAATATTGGATATCCGGCGGATTTCAGCCTTGGCATCGACCAGCGCTTCCTAATGACCAATCGCGTCTGGGTAGTCCGCGAGCCGGACCGCATTTTCGTGATTTTTGCGCGGTGTACGCACCTCGGCTGCACGCCGGAGTGGAAGCCCGCGGAGAACAAGTTCAAGTGCCCGTGTCACGGCAGCGGCTACGACAGCGAGGGAGTGAATTTCGAAGGGCCGGCGCCGCGCCCCATGGACCGCGCGTTCGTGCAGCTTGACCCGACGGGCAAGATTGTCGTCGACACGAGCCGGTTGTTCATCGACGATCCACGCGCGGGCGTGAATCATTTTGGCGATACGGGCGCCTTTCTGAACGTTTAGGCGGGTTTGGTTCTGGAGATTCGATAAGCAGCTTTGTAGGGCGCGCAAGCGCGGGGTGTGAGTTCAATGCCGGAAGAGAACGGCGGCAACGGTCGCAAGACGGGCGTCATCGACAAGGTGCAGGAGTCGGCGGCAGCCCTGCGCGAGACGCTGAAGGAAAAGAGCAAGCAGCAGATCACCGAGCTGAAGGAGCCGGAGAAGACCCAGCTCTATCGCTCGATGTTCCGGGTGAAGCACGACGCCGAGCCGCGCAACCGCGCGCTCAGCGTCCTCTCCAACGTCTTCTTCCACCTGCATCCGGCGAAGGTCAATCGCGACGCCACGAAGTACAACTTCACGTGGGGCATGGGCGGCATCACCTTCTACCTGTTCATTGTTCTCACCTTCACCGGCGTCCTGCTCATGTTCTACTACCACCCGTCGAAGGTTCAGGCCTTCCGCGACATCCTGTATCTCGAAAACGACGTTCCCTTCGGCAAGCTTCTTCGCAACATGCACCGCTGGGCCGCGCACCTGATGATCATCGCCGTGTGGCTGCACATGTTCCGGGTCTTCATGACCGGTTCCTACAAGCGCCCGCGCGAATTCAATTGGTGTGTCGGCGTGCTCCTCATGGTGCTGACGATGTTGCTCTCGTTCACCGGCTACCTGCTGCCCGACGATCAGCTGGGCTTCTGGGCCGTCACCGTGGGAACGAACATGGCTCGCGCGACACCGCTGTTGGGGCATGAAGGGCCCTTCGGCGCCCAGCTAGGCATGACGCCATATAACGACGTCCGATTCGCGCTTCTTGGCGGGTCTATCGTCGACGCCAACGCTCTCCTGCGCGCCTATATCTGGCATTGCATCGCTATACCGCTTATCGCGGCCATTTTCATGGGCGTGCATTTCTGGCGGGTGAGGAAAGACGGCGGCATCTCCGGCCCCGCGCCGGTGATGCTTGACTCGGAAGTGAAGGAAGAACGCAGCCCGCGGCCGGTCATCCTGAAGCCGTCGGGTATGGATCAACACGGACGCTGAGGGTCGTCGATGGATTGGCATCAAATCTGGGAAATTGTCTCCGCGCCGGACAACGTTCCGATCGTTGCCTTGCTTTTCCTCGTCCCGTTCTATGTTTGGTACGCGCTGAAACAGGCGATCGAGAATGACCGGCTGATCGGAATGCTGGAAGCGGACGCCCAGGCCGCGAAAACTCGCTACCGCAAGACGCAGCCCTGGGATCCTTCCTGGGACCGCGAAGTTCATACGTGGCCCTACCTGATGCGCATGGAGTTTCTGGTCGCGATCATTGTCACCATCCTGCTGATGGTCTGGTCGCTGACTCTGAATGCGCCGCTCGAAGAGCCTTCGAATCCGAACGTCACCATGAATCCCGCGAAGGCCCCGTGGTATTTCCTCGGCCTTCAGGAAATGCTCGTCTACTTCGATCCGTGGATTGCCGGCGTCGTGATGCCCACGCTGATCATCATCGGCTTGATGGTGATTCCGTACATCGACGCGAATCCTCTCGGCAACGGCTACTACACCTACCACCAGCGCCGGTTCTCGATTATCACCTTTCTCGTGGGCTTCGTCGGCCTGTGGGTTGCAATGATTTTCATCGGCACGTTCATCCGCGGGCCGGGGTGGATGTGGTTCTCGTTAGGCAACACATGGGACGCGCAGGCGGTGCAGTACACCGTCAACCGCAACCTCGACCAGGTGGTTCCTTTCTCCTGGTTGCACATCAATGGGTCGCTCGTCGCGCATCTGCCCGGCGTGACGGCCACGTATGCGCCGATTCTCGCGCGCATTATCTTCGGGATCTTCCCGCTCGTTGCCTATTTCATTTTGGCGGCTCTCCTCGTTCACTGGATCTGCATGCGCACAGAATTCAGCCGCAAGATTTACAGGCGCATGAGCCTCGTCCAGTTGACGACCATGTACATCTTTCTGGTTCTCATGCTTTCGCTGCCCATCAAAATCCTGCTTCGCCTGCTGTTGAACGTCAAATACGTCTGGGTGACTCCATGGTTCAGCATCTGACGCTTGACGCGATGGAGGTTCCGGGTGCCTGAAATTCCACCTACGCCGCCGGCCTCGAAGCCGGACGACCCGATCACTTCGCGTTCGTTCACGTTCCCGCTGCTGATCGTGTCGCTGCTTCTGATGCTGACCGTGGCTTGGTCGTTCTACGATGAGGTCTACGGCCTGCGTCCCTGGCGCTCCTACCAACAGCACTTCGCCTCCGCCTACGCCGGCTACCTGCAGAAGCAGGTTACCGCGCAGAAGAAAGCGGAAGATGCAGTCTACTCCTCCTCCGATTACAAGAATCTTCGCGATACGGTTGACCGCCTCGAAAAAGAAGCTGCTCCCAAGGACGCCCAGATCGAAAAGCAGATCGCGCTTCTCGATAGCCAGCGCGCCGCCATGCTGGATTCCTATCAGGACGCCCGCGGCTATGTCGGCTCGCTGATCTACGATTACGAAGAAGTCCCGCCGAGCGACAAGGAGCTTCGCGCGAAGCGCATGAAGGCCGTCACTGACGCGCGCAAGAACCGCGGATACAAAGTCGACTGGCCCGTCTCCGAAGGCCAAACCGAGCAGCGCACGCTCTATTACGATGATCTGAACTCCACCTTCACGGATATTCTCGCCAAGCGCGCGGCCCTCGTCGCCGAGCGCGGCGTCATCGACAAAGCGGCCAAAGACGCTCGCACTGCCCTCACCACGTACCTCGCCGAAAAGCTGCCCGGCCTGAATTCCGCCACTCTCGAAGGTCTGCAGCACACCGCGCGCGATTGGGACGAAACTTTGCTTCAGATCAACGTCAATCCTCCCGGCGCCTCCATCAACTACCTCGGCGGCGCGGGACTCGTCGATCGCTGCCAGTCCTGCCACATTGGCATGTATCCCACTCTGGTGCCGCTGGGCATGACGTTGACCAAGGCCGACCTCGGCATGGCCAAGAGCCACGATGCGCCCTTCACCAGCCATCCGGTGCCTGAGCTTCTCCAGTATCACCCGCTCGAAAAATTTGGCTGCTCGCCCTGCCATGGCGGCAATGGACGCGCTCTCGACTCCGTCACTCGCGCGCACGGCCGCTATGAACATTGGCTCTGGCCGATGTATTACCGCGAAAATTTCGACGCTGGATGCCAGCAGTGCCACGCCTCCGACATGGTGACCGAAGACGCGCCTGTGCTGAACGAAGGCAAGCAGCTCTATCGCCAGCGCGGCTGCATCGGTTGCCACCGCTTCCAGGGCTTCGATAATCAGGACGAAGAGCTGATCAGCACCCGCCAGCAGATCATGCAGCTCGCGAGTCAGAAGGACGCCGACGAGCTCGAGATCCCGCGCCTCCAGAAGGCCGGCGACCAGGCGCCTGACAACGACACCGCCAACAAGCTCTACGCGCAGGCCACGAATCTCACGGTCGAAGTCAGCCGCCTCGACGCACAAAGCGAAACTCTCGAAGACCGCAGCCACGACCTCTTGCAGGAAATCAAGAAGGTCGGCCCTGACCTGAAAGAAGTGCGCCAGAAGATCCACAAGCAGTGGATTCCATACTGGCTCGAGAATACGCACACTTTCCGTCCAACCACCAAGATGCCGCAGTTCCGGCTCACGCACGATGAGGTGGAAAACATCTCCGCCTTCATTTGGCAGCAGGGAATTACGGGCCCGGCGCTCGACCATCAGCAGCCCGGCAACGCCGCGCACGGCAAGGTTCTGTTCGAATCGCGCGGCTGCCTCGCGTGCCACTCGATAGGCGAAGGCGCGCAGACGGTGGGCGGCACATTCGCCGCGAACCTCAGCCGCGTCGGCGAGAAGGACAACTACGATTACATCGTTCGCTGGGTCCACAATCCGCGCCAGCGCACCCGGCCCTATTGCCCGTATGAGAAGCGCGACCTGGGTCCCGAGGACTACGCCAAGCACAATCTGCCTTACGTCTTCGACCTCGATCACTCGCGCTGCCCCAACGACGGCCATGAACTCGTCGTCATGCAGCCCACCGTGATGCCGAATCTCCGCCTCACGATGGACGACGCGCGCGACATCGCTTCCTACCTGATGACTCAGAAGCGTCCAGACACCAGCTATCTCTCCTCGACAGTGAGCCCGGACAAAGATACGAGTTATCTGCGTGCCGACGTCAGCTACATGGACGATCCCAAGCGCGCCGCCGAAGGCAAGGAGCTCGTCCGCCACTACGGTTGCGCTGGCTGCCACGAAATCAGCGGCCTCGAGGACGAAGGCCGCATCGGCACTGAGTTGACGAACGAAGGTTCCAAGCCTATCGAGCGCCTCGACTTCGCCCGCTTCACCGAGGACGCCAAGCGCGGCATCCTCCCCGACGGCAAACCTTCACCTCGCGGTCAGTGGTACGACGCCAAGGGCTTCTTCGAGCAGAAGCTCATGAACCCGGCCATCTATGACACCGGCAAATATCATGCGAATCCGTTGGACGCCCTTCGCATGCCCAAGCCGAATCTCTATGGACCGGGCGATGTCGACGCCATCGTCACCATGCTCCTCGGCAGCACCGATCCCACTCTGCCGCCCGATTACATGTATAAGCCCTCCGATCGCCGCCGCTTCATCCAGGCGGGCTGGTGGATCGTCACCAAGTACAACTGCATCGGCTGCCACCAGATCGACGTCGGCCAAAAATCCATTCTGCAGACCCTGCCGTTCTATCAGGGTGAAAATAAGGCCAATCTTCCGCCTGTGCTGACCACCGAAGGCGCGCGCGTCAATCCCGAATGGCTGCGCCAGTTCCTCGCCAATCCGTCGCTCAGCACTACGGACACGAATCGCAACGGCGTGCGCCAGTATTTGCAGGTCCGCATGCCCACCTTCTATCTCTCGGACGACGAAATTCGCACTCTCGTGCTCTTCTTCAAGGCCATGTCGTCTCAGCCTGAGCAATTCATTCCGCCCAAGGTTGAGCCGCTCACGGATACGGAGCGCGCCATGGCCCGCAGCCTCTTCACGAGCCCCGCTGCGCCGTGCTTGAAATGCCACATGACCGGCAGCCCCGAGCACGATAAGAACGCGTCCGCGCCCAATTTCCTGCTCGCGCATGACCGCTTGCAGCCCGCCTGGGTGGGCCGCTGGATCACCGATCCCGCGAAGATCATCCCCGGCACGGCCATGCCTTCGGGCCTGTTCAAGCTCCAGGACGGCCACTGGGTGTTCGCCGGCCCTGAGCCTGCCTCGCTGCAGCAGTATCACGGCGACCAGGCGGACTTGCTCGTACGCTACATGTTCACTCTGACGCCGCAGGAACAGGGCGCGCTTGTCGGCCGCACTCCGAGCGGAGCGGGCGCGGCAAAATCCGGCGGCCAGTAGGCGCGTCGCGCGCTCGATGTCTTCGCGCAGAATGACGCTCGAAAGTCCTTTGGTCCTGCTACTATATTGTGTTTCTTGAAGGGAGGAATTGTTTCACCATGAAGACTAGGTTCTTGCAACTTGCGCTCGCGGCCCTTGTGGCCTTCGCCATCGTCGGCTGCGGCGGCAATAAGAGTAGTGAATCGGAACAGCCTGCGGCGCCCGCCGCCGGCGGAGCCACCGTCGACGCCACCACCGCCGGTTCTGTTTCCGGCACCGTCAAGCTCGATGGCAAGGCCCCTGCCATGCGGCCGATCAACATGAGCGCGGAGCCGTATTGCCAGAAGGCCAACTCCAAGCCCGTCATTCCGCCCGAAGTGGTCACCGGCGAAGACGGTTCGCTCGCCAACGTCGTCGTGTACGTCAAGGACGACATGAGCAAGTACACCTTCTCCACGCCGAGCCAGTCGGTTCCGCTCGCTCAGCAGGGCTGCATGTATGACCCGCACGTCATTGCTCTCATGGCGGGCCAGACCCTCGAAGTGAAGAACGACGACCAGACGACGCACAACATCCACCCGATGCCCAAGGACAACCGCGAGTGGAACAAGTCGCAGCCGCCCGGCGCCGCACCCATCGACGATAGCTTCGCGCGCGCAGAGCTCGCCATTCCGGTGAAGTGCAACGTCCATCCGTGGATGAAGAGCTACATCTTCGTCTTCAAGAATCCCTATTTCGCCGTCACCACCAAGGACGGCAAGTTCGATCTCTCGAATCTCCCGCCGGGCACATACACGATCGAGGCCTGGCAGGAAAAGTATGGCGTTCAGGATCAGCAGGTCACCATTGGCCCGAAGGAATCGAAGACCGTTTCGTTCACCTTCAAGGCCTCCGGAGCCTCGGGCGACTGAAGCTTGCGCTGGAAGCTGCTCCGGCTGTCACCCGCGGCTGCCTCCCGCCGCGGACCTGCGGTTGATATGATGAGTGTGCGCGTTCCGCGTGGGACGCGCACATTCGTGTCCTGAAACCAGAAAGTTTTGGAAGGGGCTTGCGTTCGGAATGTCCGGTACGGGTCGTCTTCGTGGTGTGCATCGTTTTGCGGTAGCTACATCTCTCTGCACCATTCTCCTGCTGATGGCGGGCGCGCTCGTCACCAGCAACGACGCGGCTGATTCCGTTCCGGATTGGCCGCTCGCCTACGGCAAGATCATTCCTCCTCTCATCGGCGGCATTCGCTATGAGTTCACTCATCGCGTAGTCGCCGGGCTGGTTGCTATTCTCACGCTGGTTCTCGCGATTTGGCTCGCGGCGATCGACAAGCGCCGTTGGGCCCGTCGCTTGGGCTGGACCGCTCTGGGCCTCGTCATCGCGCAGGCGCTCTTGGGCGCTCTCCGCGTTCTCGAAGGCCATCCGGCCATCACGGCTACCAGCCATGCGATCCTCGCCCAGTTATTCTTCGTCACGGTGGTCAGCCTCGCGCTTTTCACCAGCCAGTGGTGGCAGATTGAGACTCCGCCGGTTGATGATTCCGGCTCGCCCCCGCTTCGCCGTTTGGCCGTGTGGACCACCGCCGTCATCTTCGGCCAGTTGATTTTGGGCGCTGCCTTCCGCCACGGCGCATTCGGCATCGCGCCCCACATTGTCGGCGCTGGGGTTGTCGCCGTCATGGTCATCTGGACGGGCCGCGCGGCGAAGAAGCGCTTCGCTCGCGTGCCCGCGATTCGCCGCTCTGTTATCTGGCTTCACGCAACCTTTGGCACGCAGATTCTGCTCGGCGGCGCTGCCTACTGGGCGATCCTCGCTTCGCGCAACGATCCTCAGCCTGGCCTTACCTATGTGATCCTCTCCGTCGCGCACGTGCTGGTCGGTGCGCTTACGCTGGCCTCCAGCCTCGTGCTCACGCTGGTTTGCTACCATCTGATTCGCTCGGCTGAATCGCTGCCCGTCGCTTCGCCGGCCGTGCAGTCCGGGGCAGGAACGCGATGAGCGCCACTCGCGCCACCGTGATTCCCGCCGCGGGCAAGTGGTGGTCGTATATCGTCCTGATGAAGCCCGACGTCACTTTCCTCGTTGTCATCACCACTGTCGCCGGTTTCTACCTTGGCTCGCGCGGCGCGCTCGATTGGTTTCTTCTCGCGAATACGCTCTGTGCCACGATGCTCGTCGCCGGTGGCACCGCCGCTCTCAATCAGTACGTCGAGCGCGATATGGACGCCGTCATGCGCCGCACGGCTTCGCGGCCGCTGCCGACCGGGCAATTGCAGCCTCGCCAGGTCCTGGCCTTCGGAATCGGCTCCATCGTGATTGGAGGCTTCTGGCTTGCGCTTGAAGTGAATCTCATCGCCGCGGCCGTCGCCCTCGCCACCACGCTCCTCTACCTCGGCGCCTACACGCCGCTCAAGAAGCGCACTCCGCTCGCCACCGCTGTCGGCGCATTTCCCGGCGCCTTGCCGCCTCTCATCGGATGGGCCGCTGCCACCGGCTCGCTTTCGCTCGGAGGCTGGACGCTCTTCGCCATCCTCTTCTTCTGGCAATTTCCGCACTTCATGGCCATTGCCTGGATGTACCGCGAAGACTACGCCCGCGCGGGAATCAAAATGCTTCCCGTTGTCGATCCGAAGGGTGACGCCACGTTCGCACAGATCATTTGGACATCGGCGGTCCTTGTGCCCGCGAGCCTGCTGCCAGCTCTCGTCGGGATTGCCGGAATCCGATATTTCTTCGGCGCTCTGGTGCTCGGGATGATTCTCTTGCAGGTCGGCATCTGGGCCAATCGCACGCGCACGAACGTCCGCGCGAAGTGGCTGATGCACGCCACAGTCGCTCACATCCCGCTGCTGTTGATTTGGATGATCGCCGATAAGCTTGGAAGGTGACTCCGCTCTCTCGCGGAGCGGGCTTGAAATTTAGGTCGAGGAGGAATGGGGAATGAAGCCAAAAGGAAACTGGATCGAGCTCGCTGCAATCTCCGCGCTCTTTGTCCTGCTTTCCGTTTGGGGAGTGATCTGGGACATCACCAGCGGTCTTCTCGCTGGCGGCATTGATGGAATCATGCTGCTCTTCGTATGCCTGATGACCGCCGGAATCTTTTCGCTGATGCTCCTGGTTCAGTTGCAGGCCGCGGGCATCCTGCCGCAATTCGGTGGCGCGAAGACGGCCGCTGCGCCTGCCGCCGCAAAGGCGGCGCCTGCTACGGCCGCTGCAGCGAAGCCGCAGACCGAAGCTCAGCCGGCTGGCCCGGCCAAGTAAGGCGCCGCGCCCCGCGCTTCGATGTCAATCCTGCCACTCTCGGCGATCCCAGCTCTGAACGCGGTCTTGAACGGCACCTCGGCTGTCTTTCTCGTCGTTGGTTTCAGCTTCATCCTGCGTGGCAAGATCCTGCCCCACAAGATCTGCATGCTCAGCGCCTTCGTCTGCTCCTCCGTCTTCCTGATTTTCTACGTCTATTTTCACTTGCACGCGGGGATTATTCGCTTTAGCGGGCAGGGCTGGATTCGTCCGGTCTACTTCACGATTCTGATTTCGCACACCATCCTGGCGATCGTCGATGTCCCGCTGGTTCTCATCACTCTCACGTATGCGCTCAGCAGCCGTTTTGCGAAGCACCGCCGCATCGCCCGTTGGACGCTCCCGGTCTGGCTCTACGTTTCCATCACGGGCGTCATCGTCTACTGGCTTCTCTACATCGCCTATACGCCCATCGGGGCCCCTGTTTAGCCTGCGAGTGACACCAGTCACTCGCAGGGGTGACCCCCGTCATTTCTTGTTCCTGCTATTCGCATTACATAGAAGCTGCGTGTGGGTCTTATCCGGTCCACGCCCGGAAAGGAGGGTCGCACTATGACGCTGACCATCCTGATGGCTGTGTTCGTGGTTCTCGCGGCATGGGCGATTGCAACTTGGGCAATCTGGAAATGGGGCCCGGGCGAAAGAACCTGGGAGGTTTGGTGCCCGGTCTACAAGAAAGAGGCCAGGATCGTGGCAATACAGCGGGAAGCTGAGTTCGTTCCTTCGTATGCGGGCTTGCAGGTCTTTGACGTCAAGCGCTGCTCGCTGTTCAAGGACGGCGGGCCCGTCAATTGCCGCAAGGAATGTCTCGCGCGGCCGTAGAGGTTCTGAGGCCGTGCCCTTCGGTGAGGGCTAACGCCACCGGCTCGAGGTTTCGCGAGGCCCGGTTTCAGGTGTCTTGCTTAACCGCGCCGATGACGATGGCCGTGGCCGTGCCGGTGGTGATGGTGCGGGTGGCGCGGATGATGCGCGCGACGCACAGCCGCGGCCGGACCTGCCGTCGCGAGAATCGCAAACAATCCCAACAGCGCCGCGAACAGTCTCAAACGCCAGGACTTCATAGTCTCCTCCAGACATGTATGGAAGGGTGCCCTGATAATACACCCGCCGCGCAAAAAAGTTGCGCCTCTGGTCGCACCGCTCCCAACTCATAAACCACCGCTTGTCGTTCGGCGCTCGCCCCTGTAATCTTTTCCGCGCGTGCCGGAACAATCTCAACCCGAAGAGAAGAAGCCTCGCCCTCCCATGCCCACGAAGTGGACCTTCGCGATTCTCATCCTCGCGTTCCTCTTCGTCCTGATGCCCTTTCTCTTCTGGAACGCCACATGGTTCGGCCGCCCGCTCAACGACGATCAGATCGCACAAGCGCTTGCCGATTCTTCGCATCCTCGGGAAGTGCAGCACGCCCTTACGCAGATTGAGGCGCGCATCGAGTCCGGCGATCCGTCCGTCCGCCGCTGGTATCCGCAGCTCGTCGCCCTCGCGTCGAGTCCCGTCGATGAGCTGCGCGTCACGGACGCCTGGGTGATGGGACAGGACAACAAATCCGGCGAATTTCACGGCGCGCTCTTGAAGCTTCTCGCCGATCCGAATCCCATGGTTCAGCGCAACGCCGCGCTCTCGCTCGTTCGCTTTCGCGACGATTCCGGCCACGAGCAGATTCTCTCGATGTTGCGCCCCTACTTCCTTGATTCGGCGTTTGCCGGGAAGATTGAGACACGGCTCAAGCCCGGCGACGTCGTGAATCCCGGCACGCTCATCGCGCACATTCAATCGGGCACGCAAAGCAGTGAAGTGCGCGCCATGGTCCCGGGGACGCTCGAGCGCTGGGCCGTGCGCGATGGGGCGAATGTGGCGCAGAGCCAGCCCATCGCGATTCTCGCTCCGAGCGAAAGCATGGTTTGGGAAGCCTTGCGCGCGCTCTACCTGGTGGGCCGAGCCGATGATCTTCCGGATGTTGACCGATATGCGCGCGGAGTCGAAGGAATGTCGTCGCAGGTTGCGCAGCAGGCCCGCGCCACCGAACAGGCCATTCACTCGCGGCCTGCGTCTTAGGCCCCTGCCGCGCCGCCTTACCGCTCACTGATCCTTGTACTTCACCACCGCCTGCCCGTTCACGATCTGAATGTCGCTGATGTCATCCGGCAGCTTCATCTTTTCCCGCGCCGCCGGCGACGACATCAGCCTCTCCATCGCCGCGTTCAGCGCCGACTGTGGCAGCGGCAGCGATCCCAGTTTTCCCGCCACCGGCTCGAAATGCACGTAGCCGCCCTGCGTGCTCAAATGCCCATCGAGCTCCAGCGACAAGTCTTTCCCGTGAAAGTTGAACACCAGATACGTTTTCACCAGGTCGCCGTCCATGTCGACTCTCACGTCTCGCACGGACGATTGCACCTGCTCGATCGTCTGCGGATCGTTGGCGGTCAGCGCCGCCAGCGGATCGTTCGCATTCGCCGAATCAGGACTCGGATTCGAACCCACATCGGTCGCCGGCGCATCCGCGCTCGCTGAGGGCTGCGGCTGCTTGCCTGCGGCGATGCTGTCCTGAATCACCGAGTTCACTTCGGTCGGATTGAGTTGCACCTGGGTCGGCTGGCCCGCAGCCTTCGCCTGGTCGGCAGCGGCGATCTTCTGCTCCACGCGAGTGCTGGCCGTCTTGTCGTACGGAACGTTGGGCGGGGGAGATTTGTGCAGCACCAGAATGACGACGAAGATCAACGCGACGATGCTCGACCAGCTCAGAATCTTATAAGCGCGTGCGAAACCCGATGGATTCGGCATGATGGCTCCCGAATTCAGCTTAGCAACGTGCGGAGGGCGGGTCCGCTATGCCTGCTCTTCGCCGTGCCTAATCGTCCATGGGACGAAAGGACAGGCGAAAATTGCGATCCATTTTGCGAAAAAATGGCGATCTGGTGCGGATTTAGTAGGGCATCGCGCCGTATTTCGCTTCGAAATCGGCGAGGGGGACCATGTCGATGGCGTCCCACGGGCAGCCTTCGAGGAAGGAGCCATCCGGTCCCTTGCTGGTGCAAAGTTTGCAGCCGATGCAGAGCAGCGGATCGACGGTGATGTGGCCGAAGGGAGCGTGGTCGGGATCGGGAACCCAGAACATGCAATCGGCGACCGGGCAGTAGTCGACGCAGGCGGGCGAGCCGGAGCAGCCGGTGCACATTTCGTTGATTACGGCGACGATGTGCGGCTTGCGCTTGCGGCGCTTGGTTTCGCCCTGCGAGATCGGGTACGCCTTCTGGATCTCGCCGTTCACGAACTTTGCGACGTCAACGTCGAACTCAGACAAGGGCCCCTCCCGACTCGGGGAATTTCTCGCGTATTTTCTCCGCCCGGCACGGCGAAGTCAATCGCCCATGTTGCGTTTCAGGAATCATGCCGGCAGCCCCGGAACGCGAAGTACATGATATAGAGGTAGCAGATAGCCGGCAGGAAGAAGGCGTGGTGAATCCCAATCTTGTCGGCGACCACGCCTTGAAGCTCGGGAATGATTGCGCCGCCCACGATCGCGGCAACCAGGATGCCGGAACCTTCGCCGGTGAGCGGGCCGAGGCCGTCGATCGACAGCGTGAAGATGCTCGGGAACATGATCGAATTGAAGAAGCCCACTGCGATGATGCTCCACATCGCCACGTGGCCCAGCGTCAGCATCGAAGTGCAGACCAGCAGGCACGCCATGATCGCGCAGATGCCGAGCAGAGTGCCGGTGCGGATCTTCTGCAGCAGCGCTGACCCGATGAAACGCCCCACCATCGCTCCGCCCCAGTAAAACGAAACGTATCCCGCCGCCGCTTGCAGCGAGAGATTGCCAATATTTCCCTGGCTGAGGTAGTTGACCAGAAAACTTCCGATCGAAACTTCGGCGCCGACGTAAACGAAAATGCCGATGGCCCCGAGAATCAGGTGGCGATGCTTCCACACCGAGCCGTGGTCTCCGGCCGCGTCTCCCTTGTGCTCGGCCGACATGTCGGGGAGCTTGAACAGCGCCATTACGATTCCGAGCACGATCAGCGTCAGCGCGAAAACCAAATAGGGCACTTTCACCGAGGCCGCCTGCTCGATCCGGTAAGCATGGAGCGCCTGCGGATCCATGTGCGCAAGGACGTCCGCCGCCAGCGGCGCGCTGCTCAAAATCAGCAGGCCGCCGACTTTCGGCCCGATGGTGGTGCCCAGCGAATTGAAGGCCTGCGCGAGATTCAGGCGGCTCGAAGCAGTTTCCGGAGGGCCGAGGACGGCGACGTAGGGATTCGCGGACACCTGAAGAATCGTCATGCCCGCGGCGAGAACGATCAATGCCGTCAGAAAAAGCGGAAATGAGGGGACGCTGGCCGCGGGAATAAAGAGCAGCGCGCCCGCTCCCATCGTAAACAAGCCCGCCACCATGGCTTTTTTGTAGCCTGCCCACTCGATCAGCTTGCCCGAGGGAAACGCGAAGACGAAATACGCGGAGAAAAAACTGAACTGAATCAGCATGACCTCGGCGTAGTTCAGCGTGAAGATCGATTTCAAGTGGGGGATCAGAATGTCGTTGAGGACAGTGAGAAAGCCCCACATGAAAAAGAGCGTGGTCACCATCGTCATGGCGGCTTTGTTGGTCTGAGTCGCCGTTCCGACGGGCTTCGAGTCGCCTGCGCTGATCATTGCCATGTTGTCCTCACGAGAGGGCTCCAATGATAGCTTGCGTGAATTGTGCGGTTGAAGCGGTACCGCCAACGTCGCGGGTCAGGGATTCGCGTTCGCGATAGACCTTGTGGAGCGCGTTTTCGACCCGGCGCGCGGCTGCGGTCTCGTTGAGGTGGTCGAGCATCATGATGGAGCTCATGAGAAGCGCCGTGGGATTCGCGACGCCTTTTCCGGCAATGTCGGGCGCGGTGCCGTGGACGGCTTCGAAGATCGCGGCGTTTTCGCCAATGTTCCCGCTGGGAACCACGCCGAGGCCGCCAACGAGCCCCGCGGCGAGGTCGCTCATGATGTCGCCGTAAAGATTCGTGAGCAGCAGCACGTCAAACTGCGTGTGATCGAGGACCATCTGCATGCAGGCGTTGTCGATGATGAGTTCTTTGTACTGGATTTCGGAGTATTCCGGGGCGACCTTGCGGGCGGAGGTGAGGAAAAGGCCGTCGGAGAGCTTCATGATGTTGGCTTTGTGGATTGCGTGAATCTTTTTCCGGCCGTGCTTGCGGGCATATTCGAAGGCGAAGCGAGCGATGCGGGTGGAGGCGCGCTCCGTGATGATTTTCAGGCTTTCGACGACGCCGGGGACGACGGTGTGCTCGAGCCCGGCGTAAAGGTCTTCCGTGTTTTCGCGGATGATGACCAGATCGACGCCTTGATACCGCGCCTGGACGCCCTCGAGGTTCTTGACGGGGCGGAGGTTGGCGTAGAGGTCGAGGGCCTGGCGGAGGCCGACGTTGATGCTGGGCTTGCCGCCGGCAACTTCGGTGGTCATGGGGCCCTTGAGGGCGACTTTGTTGCGGCGGATGGAGTCGACGACGCCGGACTGCATGAAGTCGATGCCGCGGCGCTCGATTTCGGCGCGGGCGGGAATTTCCTCCCAGGTGATCGCAACTCCAGCAGCATCAAGGATTTGCTTCACGGCGTGGGAGACTTCCGGGCCGATCCCGTCGCCAGGAATGAGGGTGATGGTGTGGGGCATTTTTCAGTCGCTCATTGTATGGGAAGAGGGATGAGAAACCAAGGCAAAGGCTTGGAACCACAGATAAACACAGATGAACACGGATAAAACCGTTTCGCTGGATGGACTCGGGGACAAAGTGCAGGACCGGAGCGACTTCCGGAGAGGAGGAGGCCCGGGAACCGTAGATTAAGCATGGTGCCGGTCCTTTGTTTTCAACGAGTTACGGGGAAAATTAATCCCGTTACCGTAGATCAAAGTTCGGTGGAGTTTCGCTCTGGCCTCGCGGATTGGCAGGGGAGGGATCCCTCGACTCGCGATGCTCGCTCGGGACGAGGATGCTCGTTGCATCCTCGATTTGATCCCCGTACCGTGGACTAAGGGCCTCCGCACGGGAGAATGCAAGGATGCAAGGAAGCGGGGAGGCCGGGAGCGAGCCCGTTTGGCTTCAGGGGTTAAAACCCCTGAGGAAGAGGGCCCGGGTACGCCGGGGCTAAAGCCCCGGCCTCCTGAAAAGCCTCTTCGTGACGAGACTGGCTGCAACCGTAGATTAAGCATGGTGCCGGTCCTTTGTTTTCAAGGAGTTACGAGAGTTCTTAATCCCAGAACCGTAGATTAAGCCCGTCGACCCCGGGGCCGCGAAGCGCGACGAGGAACAGGACGGAGCCC
>DATJWH010000038.1:0-33177 GCA_035501415.1 Candidatus Limnocylindrales bacterium
GCGTCCCGACGCTTTTTCCCGCGAAAATCGCGTCTTTTCGATTTTCGCGTCGGGACGCGCAGTCGAGGCCTGCCTGCCGCAGGCAGGGATCTCTCTTCCAGCCTCTCGAAAACCGAGGATCTCAACAGAGCCATTTCAAATCTGAAATCGCTCTTGCCTTATCTGTGTTTATCTGTCCCTGCCCGCCGAAGGCGGGGTCATCTGTGGTTCCATACGCCTCTCGAATCCCTCGCACTCCAACACCGGCAGCCTCGGATACTTCGCAAACCTCGAATCTCTCGCCGACAGCTCGCACATCCAAAACTCCGACCCCCGATCCGACTCGATCCTCCGCCCATGAACGCATTCCGCGCACAGCCCCACCCGCAAATTCCTCGTCGCCTGGCTCATCCTGTTAGTTTACCTCCCCGCAGTGCGGGTACCCCCTAACTCCTTTGTTTCCGCCCCTCCCGCCGGAGTGGTAAATTCTTTCCTATTGACTTTTGTTTACGGATGTGCTAACATACGTTGTTTTTAGTTTCGGCGTCCCGTCTGACGCCTGGAGGAGCCCAACCATGGGTAGCGGCTGGAGGAGCCGACAGCCTAATCGCAACAGTCCAGAATTAGAAATCGAGCTAACTCGATGAAAACAAAGGACAAACAAATTTCTAATCGCAACAAGATCGCGGCCCTGGCGTCTACCGCCCGTTTTCGCGCCTTGCCTCCCTGCGTCCCTGCATCCTCGACCGTAGGGCCTCCGGTCCAACCTCCGTCCTTTCGGACATCTAGCCTCTCGCGTCGAACCTTTCTAATCGCGAAACGAAAGATTAGAAACTGCCCCAACTCCCGCCTTTTCAACACATTAGATTTTTCTAATCGCGAAAAATCGCACTTTCACCGCTTCGCGGCAACGGGGCTGTTCCTTGCTTCTCTGCCTCCTTGCATCCTTGCCTCCCTAATCTATACACCGAAGATTAGAAATCGCCGCAAGCCTCGACGAATCAGCCACTTGCATTTTTCTAATCTATACAGATCCCCGGTCCTTTTCTCGCGGTTTTGCGACTCCGCACCGCCTCTGCGGTGGACTCCGCCGTTCCTTTCCTTGCTTCGCTGCCTCCTTGCATCCTCGTCCCGAGCGACCAACGCGGGCCCAGGGATCTCTCGACCGACAAATTGCGAGCCTGGGGCGAAACTCCTGCGAACTTTAATCTACGGTACGGGGATTAAATTCTCTCGTAAGTCATTGAAAACAAAGGGCCGCGACCGTGCTTAATCTACGGTTCCGGGGCTCACCGCTCCCAAAAGCCGTCCGGTTATGCCCTTCCGTTCCGAGCCTCCCGGTCACAGGGTTTTATCTGCGTTCATCGTGCCTGCCTGCCGCCGGCAGGTTCATCTGTGGTTTCAAGCCGTTCTCCCGCCCTGCCACTGGCCGCGGCGGTCATTTCGCCCGGGCCGCCTCCTCCGCCTCGCCCGTCTCTGCCTCCTTGACGCACTCCGCGCCATCCTGTTACGGTGCCCTGCCCATGCAACGTTCCGCCCGAAGGTATCTACTCCTCCTGCTCGCGCTCGCCGCTCTGGCCTTCTTCCTCTACAAGTTCCGCAACTCGATTTCGATCCAGGGTTTTGCCTGGTCGATGGTGGCGCAGTCGATCCGCCAAGCCCGCTGGGAACTCCTTCTCCTCGCCCTCGTCACCATCTACTTCTGCTACCTCGTCCGGACGTTTCGATGGATGCGGTTCTCCCGAACGCTCGGCGAGACGAGTCTCTGGAACGTCTACTCCGGCACCCTGATTGGCTTCGCCTGCACCTTCCTCCTCGGCCGCGCCGGAGAGCCCGTTCGCCCCATCCTCATCGCGAAGAAGGACAACATTCCCGTAGCCTCCATGTTTGGCGTCTACGTTCTCGAGCGCGTCGCGGACATGGCCGCCACCGCCGTCCTCGCCGGGACCGCGCTCATACTCTTCGAGCGCCGCGGCCTGATGCCCGGCACCAGCGACACGATGATGACCGCTGCTCGCTCTGCCGGAGTAGCGCTTCTGGTCGTCCTCGTCGCCGCGATTGGCTTCCTCGTCTACTTCCGCTATCACGGCGCCGCCTGGCTCGTGCGACGCCTCGAAAATCCGAAGTGGCGCGCCGGCTGGCGCGAAAAAATCGCCGTCCTTCTCGAAGGCTTCAGCGACGGCCTGCAGGGCATTCGCACCTGGTCTGACCTCGGCGTCCTCATCTTCTACACCGCGCTCCACTGGATCTGCGTCGCGCTCGTTTACCTCTGGGTCGCTCAGGCATTCGGCGGGGAACTCGCTCAACTCACCTTCGCGGGCGCGCTCCTTGTCCTCGCTTTCACCATGGTCGGCTCGGCCGTGCAGCTTCCCGGCGTCGGTGGCGGCGCGCAGCTCGCCACGTTCCTTGTGCTTACGCTGTTCTTTGGAGTAGAAAAAGAGCCGGCCGCGACCATGGCCATCGTCGTTTGGCTCATCTCATTCGCCGGCAGTTGCCTTCTCGGATTGCCGCTGCTCTTCCGCGAAGGCTGGTCCATGGGTGAGCTGCGCCGCATGGCGCAGGCCGAAGAGCGCGCCGGCGAAGCCGCCTTGCTCGCCGAAGCCGAGCGCGGCGAGGGCCCGCTGTCGAAGTCATCCGGCAATTCTGGAGAACAAACTTCGTGAGATGCCCTTTCTGCGCGCACCTCGACGACAAAGTGATCGATTCGCGCGAAGCTCGCACCGGCGACCTGATTCGCCGCCGCCGCGAATGTCTCAAATGCTCGCGACGCTTCACCACCTACGAGCGCATCGACGAAATTCCCTACATGGTCATCAAGAAAGACGGCCGACGTGAGAAATTCGAGCGCCAGAAAATTTTGCAGGGGCTCCTCAAAGCGTGCGAAAAACGCCCCGTGCCCGTCATCAAGCTCGAAGCCATTGTCGACGAAGCGGAAGCTTACGTAAGCGAGGCCGCCGACCGCGAGCGCACCACCTCCGAAATCGGCGAGCTCCTCATGAAGTCGCTCAAGAAACTCGACAAAGTCGCCTACGTCCGCTTCGCCTCCGTCTACCTCGACTTCAAAGACGTAAAAGAATTCATGGACGAACTTAAAGGCCTCCTGAAAGACCGCGCAAAAAAATGAGCGGGCCGCAGGGAGGCTTCTTGAGCGGCGCGCTGCTACGCTTGCCAGACGCCGGCGGCGAATGTTTTGATCGTGCGGAAGCCGAGGTGTTCGTACAGCTGCACGGCGGGCCGGTTGATCGATGTCACCGTCAGCGACAGCGCTTCGTAGCCTTCGCGCCGCAGCGCCTGAATCGAGTGCTCCATCAGTTGCCGCCCCACGCCGTGGCCCTGGTGCCCGGGCATCACGCAGAGCTGCGTCGTGTGGCCCACTCCCTCAGCTACCGTCGACGTCAGCACCATCCCGATTGGTCGCTCGCCCGTTCCAGGCCGCACGATGAACGACGCCTCCGGCAGAAACTGCCCGCAGCCCGGCAGCAGCACGATGTTGCGCAGAAATTTCATCCCGCCCGCTTCGCTGCGGTACTGATCGTTGATTTCGCCGTCCACATGATTCGCGTACGAAAGCTGAATCAGCCGCGCAGCCGATTCGAACGCGCGGTCCGTCCACTGCTCGATGCGCAGTCCCGGCGAAAGAGGGCGGTCTTCGAGGTTGCCTTCATCCATCTTCAGCAGCATGAATTGGCGCGAGTGCAGCCGGAAGAATTTCGAAAGGAATTTGGGATCGAGTTCCGTGCCGAACGGCATCAACTGCGCTTCGATGCGCTGCAGGCGCGGCGTCACTTGCAGCGACGCCATCATCTCTCCCAGCAGCTTTTCCGTAATCGTCGCCTGCGCGTATTGCGACGATGCAAAAAGCCCGCCAATGAGCCCCTTGTGATCCTCCAGGACGTAGAACCCGTACCCAGCGGGATGGCCGTTCTCGAACGCCACGTAGCCACCCAGCGCGTGCGAGTCGATGAACCGCCGGATCAGCTCCACCGACGAGCGATAGTCCCAATGCAGCTCATCGCGCCAGCGCCGCGTCTCCTCGTCGAACAGAGCCTCGAGGGACCGGGACTGGACCTGCCGAAGGTCGAGAATTTGCATGGATTCGAGAATGCCCCGCCGCCAACCCATTATATCGTCCACCCCATCGAGAACCCAACCGGCGCCGATTGTCCGAACCGTAACGGGGGGCAACACGGGGAAGACGGATACTTGTGCTAACATCAAATTTGATGAAGAGCAGTTTCGGCGCTCTCACTTAACGGATGGCCGTCCTCTCCGAGCTACGCTATCCCACGACGCGGCTCGCCAAGCTTCTGTCAGGCCTCTTGGCGCTGGTCCTTTTTGCCATCGTTTCGGTGGCGACCATTTCCGGTTTCCTCCTTTACCAGATTCTGAAGCCTCCGCGAAACCCCGCGACGTTCGACCTGAGCGTCATGATGGGCCATCCCACCACCTTCTCGTTCACGCTTCCCGACGGCATGCAGCGCGAGGGCTGGTTTTTTCCCGGGTTGCGCAGCGCGCCAACGGTGGTGGTTTCGCACGGCTATACCTCGCAGCGCGCGGACGTCCTCACGCTGGTGACCGCGCTCCAGGAACACGAATACAACGTCTTTCTCTTCGACTACCTGGGCCACGGCACCACCCTCGGGGTCACGACGCTCGGCTACCGCGAGACGGGAGAACTGCGCGCGGCGATTCAGGCGCTTTCGATGCGCGACGATCTGGATCCGAAGCATTTCGGCCTCTGGGGCGTCGACATGGGAGGGTACGTTTCGCTCGAAGTCGCCAGCGCCGATTCGCGCATCAGCGCTTTTGTGGTCGACAACGCATACGACGATCCGAAGAACCTGGTCCAGATCGAAGTGAAGCGCTCCGGTCTCACCGCGCTTCCATTTGTGAGCCGCTTCTGCGACTTCGGTTTCGAGATGGTCGAATATCCGTTCCGCCATGAGCCGCCGGTTTCGATTCACCTTGGAACCACGCGGGGAGTTCCGAAGCTCTTTATCGAATCGGAAGATCGCCCGGCGCTCGCCGCGGACACCGGGCGAATCTACGTGAAGGCGCCCGACCCGAAGCTGCTGGTGCACGACCGGCTGAGCTACCGCGACATGCCGGACGACGACCGCAAGGCCTATGAAAATCAGGTGGTGAATTTTTTTCTGCAGTATATGCCGCCGACGGCCCGGTAGTAGCGTCCTCGCGAAATCTTGCCCGCTATTCTGATTTGCGCATCAATGCAGCGGCCGAGGCCGCGCCGGAATCGGCACGTAGACAATCCCCTGATGTGATGGCTCCAGCTCCCCGCGAAAATAGCCTTGCGACTTCAGTTTTTTTTGTCCCTGTGGCGTCGTCAGGACGAGCGCGGCATCGGGATCCTGCGGCGACCACTCCGGCACTTCGCGCTCGAGATAGAACGCCAGGCCATACTGCCACGCGCGCGGCAGTTCGTAGACAAAAAGCCGGTCGGGACGCAGATCGCCGCGCAGCATCGTGCCGGCGGTTCGCGCGGAGATGTAAGGATCGAGCCGCGGCAGAACGCGGAGTCCCGCAATTTCGACGATCACGCACACACTCGCCGCGCAGATCCACACCGCGGCTCGCCGGCGCGAAATTCCAAGCGCCGCCATCAGAAGTCCCGCAACGATTGCGACCATGCCGCATGCGACGATGGGTCCGTGGGCGGATTCAGCGGCGTCCTGCGGCAAGCGCCGCAGCCACACAAAATCGCCCGCAGCCAATGCAAACCACGTGAGCCCAAGAAAAATGAAAATCCATCGATCAGATGCCGAATCGCGCTCGATCAATCGCGCGACGCAAATCGCGACCACCAGCGCCAGCGCCGGAATTCCGGGAAGGATATATCCGGGAAGTTTCGACTCCGAAAAGCTGAAGAATAGAATCGGAAACAGCGCCCAACACGCGAAGAAAAATCCTGGCGACGCACTCCACGATTTCTCGCGCCACAGTCGCAATCCGTCGCGCGCCGCTGGAATCAGAAGAACGGTCCACGGCAAGATCGCCAGCAGCGTGATGGGAATGAAGAACCAGAACGGCTGACGATGCTGGAAGACGGGCGTGAGATAGCGCTCGAAATTGTGCTGAAAGATGAAAATCTGAATGAAGGCGGGATTGCGTAGCGCGCAGATCAGATACCACGGAACTGCAACAACGCAGAATGCAGCGATTCCATAGGGATGCAGCAAGCGAAACGCGGCGCCCCAGCGCTTTGTAGCAAGCGCCCAGAGTCCGATCGCGCCGCCTGCGAGGAGAATCGCTGCAGGACCTTTGGCGAGAACGCCGAGGCCGAGAAATGCCCCGAAGAGCAAAATTGCAGCGACATCGCCGCCCTGGTCGGTGGCGCGCTCGGACGGGAATTCCCTCAGCGCGCCAGCGCGCTGCAACACCGCAGCAGCGGCAGCCATAGCCAGAGTGATTGACGCCGCGAAGAGCATGTCCGGGGTTGCCGCGCGCGCGAATCCGACGGCGCCCACGCTCGCAGAAAAAATCAGCGGCGCGAGGAGCGGCGGGCTTAGCGGGCAATATTGCTCGACGCCGTAATGCTGCCACCCGAGCCATGCGATAGCGAGCGCGGCGACCAGAGCGGCAATCGCGGAAGGCATTCGCGCCGCCCACTCGACGGGAAGATGCAATCGAAAGCCGAGCGCGGCCGCCCAGTAGTAGAGGATCGGCTTCTCGAACCACGGGCTCCCATAAAGCCGTGGCGTGACCCAATCTCCTGTTTGCGCCATCGCGCGAGCGATCCACGCGTAGCGCGGCTCATCCGGGCCGACGAGGCCGACGGCGCCGAGCTGACCGAACAGGCAGACCAGCGCCGCGAGCGACACCGCTCCAGCTGCGATGTTTTTCCTGCGCCGCGGATCGATGGAGTCGCGCAATGCGCGACGAGTCTAACATTGCATTCGCGTGATTTTCAGTACGCGACGCGATTCACCTCGCCTCTGGCGTCCGGCTTCCGGGCTCGCGCATAATGGCACGCGATGCGAGATCGCCTGGAGTATCTGGCGGCGTGGACGGGCCTGAAATTATTGGGAATCTTGCCGAGACGGGCGGCGCGATTCGTGGGCGCGAGCTTCATCGCGGCGGCCTACCGGCTCCGGCGGCCGTTGCGCGACGCCGCGATGTTCAATCTGCGGCTGGCGTTTCCCGATTGGAGCGACGCGCAGCGTGCGCAGGTGGTTCGCGGCATGATCCGGCAGGTCGGCTGGATGGCGGGCGAATTCTCGCAGTTCCCGCGTTACACCCCGGAGCGAATCAAGAAGATCGTCACGATCGATGGGGAAAAGAATTTCGAGAACGCGGCGCGACGCGGCAAAGGCGTGCTTTTCCTCACGGGCCATATGAGCGCGTGGGAGCTTGCCCCCTTCGCGCACGCGCTGTACGGGCATCCGCTGCATTTTCTGGTTCGGCCGGTTGCGAATCGCCGCGTGGACGCGCTCATCAATCGCTACCGCTGCCTTTCGGGCAACCAGCCCATCGAAAAGAACCGCGCGGCGCGCGCGATGCTGAAAGTGCTCGGCGACGGCGGCACGGTGGGAATCTTGAGCGACCACAACACGTCGCTCGACGAAGGCGTGTTCGTGAATTTCTTTGGGATTTCCGCGTCGACCACTTCGGGCTTGGCGCGCATCGCGCTGCGGACCGGCGCGGCGGTAGTGCCGGGATTCCTTTGCTGGGATGAAGCGCTCGGGAGGTATCGTTTGCAATTCGGGCCGGCCGTCGAACTCATGCGCACGGGGGACGAAGACGCGGACGTTGGCGAGAACACGGCGCGATTCACGCGCGTCATCGAAGAGTACGTGCGCGCGCATCCGGACCAGTGGCTGTGGGCTCACAAGCGGTGGAAGACGCGGCCGCCGGGCGAGAAGTCAATTTATCCGTTTTGAGGTTCGCGCCGCGCGGCGCAGCGCGGAACGAGCCGACAATCTTTTGATCGAGAGGCACGCATGACTTGCACCGCTGCTGAACTCGCACAACGCCTCGGAGCAATGCTCACGGGCGATCCGAACGCGAAAATCACCGGAGTGGCCAGTCCGGAGCGCGCGCGGCCGGAAGATTTGATTTACGTCGATTCGCCGAAGCACGCGGATCGAGCAGGGAAGTCGGCGGCACGCTGCGCCGTGGCGGGGCAGGGAACGCAGCTTCCCGGCAAGACGGTGATCGAGGTGAAGAACGCGAAACTCGCGTTCGCGAAAGCCGCGACGCTGTTGCTCGCGAAGCCGCAAGCGTCTGCTGCGATTCACGCGACCGCCATTGTGCCGGCGAGCACGCGTGTGGCACCGGGAGTTTCCGTCGGGCCGTACGTGGTGATCGAGGAGGACGTCGAGATCGGGAAAGGATCGGTGATCGAGGTCTTTTGCTTTCTCGGAAGCGGAACGCGCATCGGTGAGAATTGCCGGTTGCATCCGCGCGTGACGTTGTATCCGGGCGCACGGCTGGGCAATCGCGTGGAAATTCATTCCGGCGCCGTGATTGGAGGAGACGGCTTCGGTTACGTTTTCGGCGAAGGGCGCTACTGGAAGTTTCCGCAAATCGGAAGTGTTGAAATCGGGGACGACGTAGAGATCGGGTGCGGCGCGACGATCGACCGCGGATCGCTCGATGCAACCCAGATCGGCACGGGCGTGAAGATCGACAACCTGGTTCACGTCGCACACAACGTGACGATCGGCGAGCACACTGTGATCGCCGCGCAAACGGGAATTTCCGGCAGCAGCAAGATTGGGAAGAACGTGGTCGTCGGCGGGCAGGTGGGCATCGCGGATCACTGCACTCTCGAGGATGGCGCCATCGTCGGCGCGCAGGCGGGAATCCCGACGAGCAAGATTATTCGAAGCGGACAGACGGTGTGGGGCACGCCCGCACGGCCACTCGAAAAATTCAAGGAGCAGTATGCCTGGTTCGCACGGCTGCCGGAATTGGGCGAGCGGCTGAGAAAGCTCGAGGAAGCGCAGCGGAAAAGCGGGAGCGAGTGAGCGCCAGTCCGATCCCGGCGCCGTTTCCCGGAAAGCTCGTGGTGGTGAGCGGGCAGTGCCGGAAAATCGGGAAGACGGCGCTGGTCGTCGATCTGATTCGAGCCCTTCGCGAATTCGAGTGGACCGCGATCAAGATCACTCCTCACGCGGAATCAGGCTGTCCGTTGAACGGCGCGGGGTGCGGGTGTGCTCCGCACGAACACACGTTTGCGATTCGCGAGGAAAAGGAAGCGTCCGACGCAAGCGACACGGCGCGATTCCTCGCGGGCGGTGCGCGCCGCGCGCTCTGGGTCGAGACGAAGAGCGGCAGGTTGGGAGATGCGCTTGCAGCGCTGGCCAAGACAATTCAGTCCGATCCGTTCGTGATCGTCGAGAGCAATGCGATTCTGGAGTTCTGGCGCCCGAATGTTTGCCTCATGGTTGTCGATCCGACGAAAGCGGAATTCAAGGAATCGAGCCGAACGGCGATGACGGTAGCTGACGCTTTCGTCTTACGTTCGCCGCGGGCGAAAGGGCAGCGTATGGAAAGCGCTGCCGGGAAGCCGGATCGACCGGAATTTGTGCACTCTTTGGGAGGTGTACTTCCGGGGGATATGCAATCTTTTATCAGGCAGCGCCTGGCACGGCTGGGTCATCCAATCTAGGGTCATAGATGGGGCAAGGGGCCCCTTTTGGAGTTGACCCCTATTGCAATCCAAAAGATAATAGGGTCGAGGCCGTAAGTGGTTGCAATTCCGGGGATTGGCAGGAGCAATCCCCACCGGAAGGGCTCAGACCTGGGCTCGAACGCGTATCCGGGAAGTTGCGGTGGGGCGCAGCCGGTACGTGAACTAATTTGAACTTAGGCACATTGTAGATTACCGGTTGGCGGTCCTGCGACGTTCCGGCGTGCCGTCGGGGCACATCTGTACCCCGTCGCAAAATGAGCCGGTGAGGGAGCAGGGGTGGTTTGGGGCCATCGAAGTCGATTTCTGAGGGATGAATGACACCAGAACTGAGGCTGAGAGTACAGGCTGACGCTGCGAGTTCAACCCACGCGACGGCAGTCGCACCGGCTCGAGACGTCCCAGCGGGAGCTGAAACGGCGGTTCAGCAAGCGGTGGAGCGCGCGACGCGCCACCTGCTGAGCGCCCAGAACCGGGAAGGCTATTGGTGGGCCGAGCTCGAAGCCGACACCACGCTCGAATCCGACTACATTCCCTATCTTTACGTCCTGGGACAGATCGATTCACCGAAGGTGCCCAAGCTGGCGAAGTATGTGCGCGACCGTCAGCTTCCCGACGGCGGCTGGAACATTTTTTACGGCGGCCCGGCGGAGCTGAACGCGACCGTGAAGGCCTATGTGGCGCTGCGTCTGGCGGGCGATTCGCAGGTGGCGCCGCACATGGAGTCAGCGCGGCGGAAGATTCATGAGCTGGGCGGCCTCGAAGCGACAAACTCCTACGTGCGTTTCTACCTGGCAATGGTTGGCGCGCTCGACTGGAGCTACGTGCCGGCGATTCTGCCCGAGCTGATGCTGTTGCCGGACTGGTTCCCGGTGAATCTCTACGAGATGTCGTCATGGACGCGCGGAATCGTGATTCCGATGGCGATTGTCTCGTCGCTACGGCCGAACTGGCGTCTGCCGGAAGGCATGAATTTCGACGAGCTGTTCAAGACGCCGGGCGCGAAGCCTGCGGCGTTCGTCTGGGACAAGCGGATTCTCTCCTGGAAGAATTTCTTTCTCGCGCTGGACCGAGCGTGCAAGCTCTACGATCGGCTGCCCTGGAATCCATCGCGCAAGACGGCGCTGGCGCGCGCGCGAAAGTGGATGTTGGAAAGGCTGGAGCGCAGCGAGGGCCTGGGCACGATTTATCCCGCGATGATGAATTCGATTTACGCGCTGCTGGCCGAGAACGGCGATGCGAGCGATCCCCTTACGGCGCGCGAGGTGCGGTTCCTCGAACGATACGAGATCGAAGAGCACGGGACGATTCGCGTTCAGCCTTGCATTTCGCCGGTGTGGGACACGGCGATCGCGATGGTGTCGCTGGAAGAAGCGGGAGTCGACCCGGCGCATCCGGGCCTGATTCGCGCAGAGCGATGGCTGGTGGAGAATCAGATTCTCGGGCCGGGCGATTGGCAGGTGAAGAATCGCGATGCCGAGCCTGGCGGCTGGGCGTTCGAATTTCGCAATGATTTCTATCCCGACGTGGACGACACCGCGTTTGTCCTGATGGCGCTGGGGCGCGTGGCCGAGCCCGAGCCGGAGCGCCTGCGCGCGTCGATCCGCCGCGGAGTCGAATGGCTGGTCAGCATGCAGAACAACGACGGCGGCTGGGGCGCGTTCGACCACGAAAACAATCTGCAATTCCTGAACAACATTCCGTTCGCGGACCACAACGCGATGCTCGATCCTTCGACCGCCGATGTGACCGCGCGCGTGGTGGAATGCCTGGGGCAAATGGGATGGCCGGCGACGCATCCGGCGGTGCAGCGGGCCTGCGCGTTCCTGCGGCACGACCAGACGGCGGACGGCTCGTGGTTCGGGCGCTGGGGAGTGAACTACGTTTATGGCACCAGCGGCGTGCTGCGCGCGCTCGAAACGATTGGGCTATCGAAGCAAGCGGAGGGGCTGCGCGCGGCCCAATGGCTGCGCTCCGTGCAGAATGGTGACGGCGGCTTCGGCGAATCGATTCTCTCGTACTACGATACCGCGATGAAGGCGAAAGGGCCGAGCACGGCGTCGCAAACGGCGTGGGGGCTCATCGGACTGCTCGCGGTGGCGGAGCCGAACGATCCGGCGATTGAGCGCGCCGTGGCGTGGCTCGTCGAGCACCAGAATCCCGACGGCTCCTGGGACGAGGATGAGTTTACGGGCACCGGATTTCCGTGCGTCTTCTACCTGAAATATCACCTGTACCGCAATTCGTTCCCGCTGTACGCATTGGCGCGGTACGACAACCTGATCAACGGCCGCAAGAAATTCGTCGGTGTGCAGATTCCTGCGGACGATGTCGAGCATCCAAACCAAACCGGGGGTAATGGATGAGGGTTCCTTTCAGCTTGACTGCAAGCATGACGGGCTATTTGGCCCGCAAGAGCATGAGCGGAGACAAGCGGTTTCCGCTGGTGATGATGCTCGAGCCGCTGCACGCGTGCAACCTCACGTGCACGGGCTGCGGGCGCATCCGCGAGTACAAGTCGACCATCAACGAAATACTAACCGTCGAGGAATGCCTGAAAGCCGTCGACGAGTGCGGCGCGCCGATTGTTTCGATCTGCGGCGGCGAGCCGATGATCTATCCCGAAATCGGCCGGCTGACGCGCGAAATCCTGGCGCGCAAGAAGCACATCTACCTCTGCACCAACGGCATGTTCATTCGCAAGCACCTGCGCGACTTCAAGCCGACGTCGCGATTCTTCTTTAACGTGCACCTGGACGGCCTCGAGAAGACGCACGATATCTGCGTGGAGCGCGACGGCGTGTTCCGCGAGGCGGTGGAAGGAATCAAGGCCGCGAAGGCCGCGGGCTTCCTGGTCACGTCGAACACGACCATCTACAAAGAAACGGACATCGAGGAGATCGCGGAGCTTTTCAAGTATCTGCAGACGATCGGCGTCGATGGCCACATGCTTTCGCCGGCGTATTCGTATGCGGCCGTGATGACCAAGGAAATCTTCATGTCGCGCGACGAAATTCGCGAGAAGTTCCAGCGCGCGAGCCAGCTTCTCGAGCGCTACAACATCGTCACGTCGCCAATCTATATGGAGTACCTGCGCGGCGAGCGCGAACTGATGTGCACCGCCTGGGGCAATCCCACCTACAACCCGCGCGGTTGGAAGGGGCCGTGCTACCTGATGACGGACGCCCACTATCCGACCTTCAAAGAGTTCATCGAGAACGTCGAGTGGGATAAGTACGGGCGCGGGCGCGATCCTCGCTGCGAGGACTGCATGGTTCACGCAGGCTACGAGGCGTCTGCCGTGATTGGCGGCAACAAGAAGCTCGGCGACACGTGGAAGATGCTCCACTGGACGATCTCGGGGAAGATGGGCGGGCTCTTGAAGACGAAGTCCGGCGACGCAGCCGACGGGCGCAGCGGTAATGGCCACAACGGCAACGGCCACGGTAATGGGAACGGGCACGGCCGGCTGAACCATCCGGCGCCGGTATCGCCGCAGCAGGACGAGGTTTTCCGCATTTTATGACCACCCTTGTCACGGGTGCCACCGGGTTCGTGGGAAGCCACGTCGCCCGGCAACTTGTCAGCGCAGGGCATTCGGTTCGAATCCTGATTCGTCCCAGCAGCAATACGAAGGTGCTTGACGGCCTTGCCGTCGAGCGTGTGGAAGGCGATCTGCGCGATGCGCTTTCGCTCGACCGCGCCATGAAGGGCGTTCGCCGCGTCTTTCACGTCGCCGCGGACTACCGCCTGTGGACGCGCGATCCCGCTGACATCTATCAGACAAACGTCGATGGCACACGCGCGCTGCTCGAAGCCGCCGGGCGTGCGGGAGTCGAGCGCGTGGTTTACACCAGTACGGTCGCGACGATCGCAGTGCCAACCGCGGACGGCAGCTTGCCGAACGAGACGACGCATGCGTCGCTTGAACAGATGACCGGTCATTACAAGCGCTCGAAGTTCCTCGCCGAATTAGAAGCGATCAAGGCCGCCGCGGCGGGCGTGCCCGTCGTGATCGTAAATCCCACGGCGCCGGTCGGCCCCGGCGATTGGAAGCCCACGCCCACGGGGCGAATCATCGTCGATTTCGTGAACGGCAGGATGCCGGCTTACGTTGATACGGGACTAAATGTCGTCGCGGTGGAGGATGTTGCTGCAGGTCATTTGCTGGCGGCGGAAAAGGGACGCATCGGCGAACGCTACATCCTCGGCGGGCGAAACATGACGCTGAAGGAAATTCTGGACGCACTCGCAAAAATCACGGGGCGCTCCGCGCCGCGCGTGAAAATGCCGCACGCTGTCGCCTTGGCCGCCGGTTACGCGGACGAGTGGTTCTCGCGCCTCACGGGCCGCGAGCCGCAGATTCCGGTCGAGGGAGTGAAGATGTCGCGGCACCGCATGTTCGTGGCCACCGACAAGGCCGAGCGCGAACTCGGCTACAAGTCCGGTTCCGCAGAAGCGGCGCTCGAACGCGCCGTACGCTGGTACGAAGAGCATGGATACGTGAGCGGCCGCGCAGCAGGCAAAGCCGTAGCGCGGGCCGTCGCGGCGTGAGGATCGCGTGAAGGTTCTCGTCACATTCGCGCTCGAAACCGAATTCGCTCCATGGCGGGCGATGCGGCGGTTCCGTCCGGCGAAGTGGGGGCAGGCGGAAGCATTCTTCGCGCAGATCGGCGCGGCGGAAGTGGGCGTCGTTCTCACGGGGGTCGGCCCGAAGCAGGCTGCAACGCGCGCTGCTCAGGTGATGCGAAGCGACTTTGATTCTGTCGGGCTCTGCATCTCTTCGGGACTTGCTGGTGCCGTGCGTCCGGCATACCAGATTGCACAGGTGCTTGCGGCCCGCACCATTCGGGCCGAGGACGCGCCCGAACGCGCCGAAGGCGGCACGTTGAAGAGCAGCGATGCGCTGCTTTCATTCGCCGAAGAATGCGGCGCTACGCCCGTGGGCCAGTTCTACAGCGCGAGCCGCGTCATTGGCCGGGCCGAGGAAAAGCAGCACATCGGCCACGTCGCCGACGCGGTCGAAATGGAAAGCTTTGAGATTTTGCGCGAAGCCGCTGCGGCCGGCATTCCCGCGATCGCGCTCCGCGCGATAAGCGATCTTTCGACCGAGAATCTCCCGCTCGACATGGGCGATTTGCTTAACAGCGAAGGCAAAGTGAGCATCCCCCGCGTCGTGGGCCAGGTGGCGCTGCATCCGACGGCGCTGCCGGACCTCGTCAAGCTTGGCCAGAACAGCAAGCGCGCGGCGGAGTCGCTGGCGCAATTCCTGGACCGGTACATCGCGACCGTTGCGGATCGCACGGCCGCTTTGGAGACTCGCACAACGGCAGCTACTTCATGAGCCAGGTTGCAGCCCAAATCGGGACGCACGACGCTCGCCGGACGCGCTCCGGCCTGATGCGCGCTGGAGTCTATCGCGGCAAGGGCCAGGTAGTCGTCGAATCCGTGCCAATCCCCGAAATTCGCGACGGCGAAGTGCTCTTCCGCGTGGCCGCCTGCGGAATTTGCGGCACCGACATCAAGAAAATCCATCACGGCTTCGTTCAGCC
Source organism: Candidatus Limnocylindrales bacterium (assembly GCA_035501415.1). GTDB lineage: Bacteria > Acidobacteriota > Terriglobia > Acidiferrales > UBA7541 > Palsa-295. The sequence goes on from DATJWH010000038.1 coordinate 15,184, forward strand.
GCCGCAAATCCTCGGCCACGAACTTGCCGGCACAGTGGTGCAGGTGGGCCGCGGCGTCACGAAATTCAAACCCGGCGACCGCGTCGTCAGCTTCCATCACATCCCGTGCGGCAGTTGCTTCTATTGCGAGCGGAAGCTCTTCTCGCAGTGTCCCGGCTACAAGAAAGTCGGCCTCACCGCCGGGTTCGACCCCAACGGCGGCGGCTTTGCCGAATACGTGCGCGCGATGCCCTGGATCGTCGAGCGCGGCATGATGCACCTGCCGCCGGAGGCCACCTTTGAGGACGCCACCTTCGTCGAGCCCGTGAATACCTGCCTCAAAGCGGTGCGGAAAGCTCGCGTCGCGCCCGGCGAGAAGGTCCTCGTCATCGGCCAGGGCCCCATCGGAATGCTTCTGATGCTGCTGGCCCGCTACGAGGGCGCCGAGGTCTTCGCCAGCGACCCCATGCCCGGCCGCCGCGCGGCCAGCGAGCGCTTTGGCGCATCTAAGTGTTATGACCCAGCCGCGTGCCGCGTGCTCGATGAAATGCGGCGCCACACTGATGGAAGGGGTGCCGATGCGGTCCTGGTAGCGGTGCCCAACCCATCACTAGTCCCGGAGGCCCTCGCCCTCGCGCGACCCGGAGGCCGCGTGCTACTGTTTGCTCATAACGATCCGGTCATGCAATTGGGGTTCCCGGCGGCTGCTGTGGGGGTCGAAGAAAAGGAAATTCTCGGAAGCTATAGCGCTTCGGTGGAGGACCAGGCGGAGTCGGCGGATCTGGTTTTCAGCCGCCGCCTGCCGGTCAGAGAATTGATCTCCCATCGATTTCCGCTCGAACGAATCGCGGACGCGCTGGAGTTGGCCGCGCGCCCGGGGGATAATACGTTGAAAGTGGTGATAAATCACGAATGAGAACGGAACCGAACGGACACATGACGGCGGCTGTGCTGTACGGCCGTGAGGACATGAAAATCGAGCGGGTGGATATTCCATCCGTGGGCGACGACGAAGTGCTCGTCAAAGTCGAAGTCGCCCTCACCTGCGGCACAGACCTCAAGGTCTGGAAGCAGGGCTCGCATCCGCGGATGATTCATCCGCCCGCGCTCTTCGGCCACGAATTGGCCGGCGTCGTCGAGCTCAAAGGCGGCGCCGTCAATGGCGGAGTCCGCCCGGGCATGCGCGTCGTGCCGTCGAACTCTGCGCCCTGCAACGTTTGCATCTACTGCCGCAAGGGCCAGCCCAATCTTTGCGAGGATCTGCTCTTCAACAACGGCGCGTATGCCGAGTACATCCGCATCCCCGGCAGAATCGTTCGCCAGAACATGCTTGAGATCCCCGACCAGATTCCATTCGTCGACGCGGCCATGGTTGAGCCGCTTGCCTGCGTCCTGCGCGGCATTCATGAGACCGGCATTCAGCCGGGCGACACGGCCGTCGTCGTCGGCTGCGGGCCCATCGGCCTGAAATTCATCCGCATCCTTTCGAGCCGCCGCGTGCGCGTTATCGCACTAGGCAAGCGCAAGAGCCAGGTGCATGCCGCCGAACGCCTCGGCGCTATCGCCGCGTTCGACGTCTCCGAAATCGACAATCCGGTCAGCCTCGTTCGCCAGTTGACCGATGGCGCCCGCGGCGCCGACGCTGTGGTAGAAGCCGTCGGCTCGCCCGTCACGTGGCAGTGGGCTTTGCAGATGGTGCGCAAGGGCGGCACCGTGAATCTTTTCGGCGGCTGCCCGCGCGGAACGCAGGTGAATTTCGATCCGGCCGCGCTTCACTATTCCGAAATCACCATCAAGTCCACTTTCCATCACACGCCGCGGTTCATCCGCGAGGCGCTCGATACCATCGTGCGCGGCGAGATTCGCTCGAGCGACTTCATCACCGGCGAAGTGCCGCTGACCGAGTTGCCGCACGTCTTCGAGCACATGAAACACCGGAATGGCGAGCTGAAGACCGCTATCATTCCGTAAGGGCCGCAAGTGGCCCGGCCTTCGCGGCCGGTAGTCGCCGCCTGAATCCGGCGGATTTTTTCACCAAGCGCTTCCTCTCGTCGGAGGCGTGTATGCTGTTTGGCTCCGAGCGCGCATTTTTCGCGGCGTGCCGCGGCTCGTTCGAATTTTCATGCTGCCCACACCGGAACTGGAAATCGCAACAAAACTTCCCGCCGAGGGCTGTTCGCCCGAAGAGGCTCAGGCCTACACGCGCTGGCTCGCCACGCATCACTACGAGAATTTCAATGTCGTTTCCTGGCTGCTTCCGCGGCACCTGCACCAGCACTTTTACAACGTCTACTCCTATTGCCGCTGGGCGGATGATCTGGGCGACGAAGTGCCCGACCACGCTCGCGCCCTCGAATTGCTCTCCGCATGGGAGGATGAAGTCCGCCTCTGCTACTTTCCCGGTCGCGCGCCGTCGCATCCTGTTCTGATCGCGCTTCGCGAGACGATTCGCGAGAAGGACATTCCTCTCAAGCCGTTTGCCGACTTGCTGCGCGCCTTCCGTCAGGATCAGCGTGTGCAGCGCTACACCACGTGGGACGAGGTCATCGATTATTGCGTCTACTCGGCGAACCCCGTCGGCCGGCTCGTGCTTTACGTCTGTGGCTATCGCGACGAGGAGCGCCAGCGCCTCTCCGATTTCACCTGCACGGCGCTGCAGCTCGCGAACTTCTGGCAGGATGCTTCGCGCGATCTCGAGAAAGGCCGCATCTACATCCCGCTGGACGCGCTGGCCGCTCACGGCCTTTCGGAATCCGATATCGTCGAGCGCCGCTTCGACGCGCGCTACGTGGCGCTGATGAAGGATCTGATTGCGCGCACGCGTGAACTATTCGCCGCCGGTCTTCCGCTGGCGCAGAGCGTCGATGCGGGCTTGCGAATCGATATCGAGCTCTTCAGCCGCGGCGGCATGTTCATCCTCGATGCCATCGAGGATTGCGGCTACGACACGCTCCATCGCCGCCCCGTTCTCACGAAGACGCGGAAGTTTTCGCTCCTAGGCCGCGCGCTGGGCACCCGCATCGTCTCGCGCGCAGGTTCTGCAGTCGCACCCGAAACCTCGCCCGCGAGCCAATCGGCTGGCGCGTCAGCCGCCGGCTCCGACGACGAGCGGCTCCGCCCTTCCTACGCCGAGTGCAACCGCATTGCGCGCGCCGCGCACAGCAGCTTCTATCTCGCGTTCTTCGGCCTGCCGCGTCCCAAGCGCAACGCCCTTTGTGCCCTCTACGCCTTCAATCGCCTGGTCGACAATGTTTCCGACGAGCCCGGCGACATCGAATCGAAGCGTCGCGGCCTCGCTCGGTGGCGCGCCGCGCTCGACGAAATTGCCGCCGGCAACACCTCCGGCCACGCGATTCTTCCGGCCCTTGCGGACACGATTTCGCGCTTCTCGATTCCCGCGCGCTATTTCCACGACCTGATTCTCGGCGCCGAAATGGATTTGACGATCGACTCGTATCCCACATTCGATCGCCTCTCGGAATATTGCTATCGCGTTGCCGGAACCGTTGGCCTTACGTGCCTTCACGTCTTCGGCTTCCGCGATCCCAAAGCGCCGGATTTGGCCGAACGGCTTGGCCTCGCGTTCCAGCTCACGAATATCATTCGCGACGTGCGCGGCGATTTCGAAATAGGGCGCGTCTATCTCCCGCAGGAGGATCTCGACCGCTTCGCTTGCCGCCGCGAGGAATTGCGCGGACCGGTTACCCCGCAGTTGCGCGAGCTTCTCGCATTCGAGGCTGATCGCGCGTGGCGTTTCTACGAAGAGGGCGCGCCGCTCGTCGGCGAAGTGGATTCGGATAGCCGCGCCACTCTCGCGACTCTGGTTCGCACCTATAGCGGCTTGCTGGCGCGCATCGAAGAGCGCGGCTTCGATGTATTCTCGTCGCGCGTTTCCATGTCGGGCGCGGAAAAGCTCCAGTTTCTCCTCAAGGCTGGCGTGAGCGGATGGTGGAAAAAGGATGTCCTCGCAAAGCGTTCTGGTGATCGGCGGCGGCCTGGCGGGTCTGTCCTCCGCCGTCGCGCTGGCTGACGCCGGCTGGCGCGTTCGCTTGCTCGAGAAGCGTCCCCACCTGGGAGGGCGCGCCACCTCCTACACGCTGCCCGATGGCAGCGAAGTGGACAACTGCCAGCACGTCACGCTGGGCTGCTGCACGAATCTTTCCGACTTCTATCGCCGCGTTGGCGCTGAAGAAAAGATTCGCTTTTACGACCGGCTCTACTTCGTCGATGCGCATGGAGTTCGTTCCACCATCGAGGCCGCTCCTTTGCCTCCGCCGCTGCACATGATGCCTTCGTTCCTTTTGTTCGGCGCGCTCAGCTTCGCCGACAAGCGCTCCATTGCAGACGCGATGCTCGCCATCGCTCGCGCCGGAGGCCGCCCGGCGAACGCCGAAGGCGTTTCGATGCTCGATTGGCTCCGCCGCATGAAGCAGACGAACGGCGCGATCGAGCGCTTCTGGCGCGTCGTGCTGGTCAGCGCGCTCGATGAGGAACTCGCGAAGACAGACGCGCACTACGGCATTGACGTTTTCTGGAAGGCATTTCTTGGAAGCAAGACCGGTTACCGGGTCGGCATTCCTTCCGTGCCGCTCGCCGACCTTTACGAAGGGTGCCGCGATTCGGTGGTCAGCAAGGGAGGGGAAGTGCGCCAACGGTGCGGAGTGCGTCAGATCGAAGTGGAATCGGGAAGGTTCGAAGGTGCGGTGCTTGACGACGGCTCGGAAATCTCCGCCGACGCCTGCGTCCTCGCCGTCCCTCATGACGTGGCGCTGGCTCTGCTTCCGCCGCAGATGAGCGCGAGCGGCGCGACACTAGAGAACGTGCGGCGCATCGCTACCTCGCCCATCACCGGCGTGCACCTCTGGTTCGACCGCACGGTGATGACCGAGCCGTTCCTGACTTTGCTCGATCACACCACGCAATGGATATTCAACAAATCCCTGCTCGGCGCGGAAAATGAAACCAATGGCGCGCGCGCGCGTCAAATGGGCGGGACCGTTCAGGAGTCCGAAGCGGCCGGCCAATATCTGCAGCTCGTGATCAGCGCTTCCTACGATCTTGTGCCTCGTTCGCGCCAGGAAATCATCGATCTGTGCCGCCGGGAATTGCTCGACGTTCTGCCGGCCGCGGCCGAAGCGAAGCTGCTGAAGGCCACGGTGGTGAAGGAAGTGAACGCCACGTTCTCGCCCGAGCCGGGAGTGGATGCGTGGCGCCCGGGCCAGCAAACGCCGGTAAGGAATCTATTTCTTGCGGGCGACTGGACACAGACGGGCTGGCCTGCCACAATGGAAGGAGCGGTTCGCAGCGGGTACTTAGCTGCGGAGTCGTTGCTCGCCGATTTTGGTCAACCCCGCAAGTTTCTGCGTCCGGATTTGCCGATCGAGGGTTTCTGCAAATTTTGGGCCGAACGCGGAGAAGCAGTCCACCCTTAATGTTGTGCCGGCTGGAAGTTCGATGCGGGCGGCCAGAGCCGCAAGTCGATCTGAAGCAGATTTTCTTACGCGGTGTCCCCGCGGAGTGTTCGGTCCCTACTGGAAGAAAGAACGATGCCTGGATATCTTGGCGCAATTCTACTGTCGCGATTGAATCCATGTGTGCTGTTCTAACCGCCTGAACGGCGGGTGTGTGGAGGTTTTTCATGGAACGGAAGTACAGACAACGAGGTTATGAAGATCGCGACGGCCACGAGAAGAAGCGCGAGCGCACGGAGCGCCCGAGCGAGCCTCGTCCCAAGCAGGATATGCTCGGCCCGCGCACGCCGCGCATGGTCGCCACGGTTACGCGAGCGCGGTGCGTGAATTGCGGCGCGGCACTCGCGCCGGGTTTCAATCCGATGGGGCAGTGCCCCAAGTGCCACGCGGAGCTGCATTGCTGCAAGCAGTGCGTGCATTTCGACACCGGCAAGCAATTCGAATGCACGCAGCCGATTCCGGAGCGCATCGCGAAGAAGGACGCGAAGAACGACTGCACCTTCTTCGAATTTCGCATGACCGTCGAAAAGGATACGGCGCCGGTCACTTACGCGAGGAACACGCCCGAGCCCGTGAATTCCGGGCGCCCGATGGACGCGCGGCAGGCCTTCGAAGACCTCTTCAAGAAATAGCTCAGCGGCGTTCGTTGCTGTTTCGCGATTGCGCCATCCCCTGCGAATCAGAACCTCTTGTCGATAATCACCCTCTTTCTCCCATTGCCCAGAAAAGCTTCGGAGGATTTCTGCACCTTCATTTTGGCGGAAGCGGGAATAGTGTCGGCTCCTTAGCGGGTTCGTTGGCGATCGTGTCGAGCTGCGGGTAGTGGGTGCGCAGCGTGTCGGGCACTTTCACTTTTTCCTTCGTGAGCAGATGGATGAATTGCAGGGCGTTCACCGCGGCCTTGCCCTGAAAATGATTGTTCGCGACGACGAAGGTCACCTTCGTGTGCTTGGCGACGTCCTCGACGCGGTTGACCCAGGGCAGAAGTTCCTGCTCGCCGTAAAGATAGTTGTAGCGCTCGTGGCGCGGTGTTTCGGGATCGTCGCTGAACCACGTGTCGTAGCGCCGGCCGTGCAGGCGGAAATAGCCGATCGTGGATGTGGCCCGGTGGCCGGGCTTGATGGAGCGGCCGATCACGGGCTGATCGATGTTGCAGATTCCCACGCCGCGCTCGCGCAGAAGATCGTAGAAGCGCTGGTCAGACCAGGAGGCGTGCCGCACCTCGACGACGAGCGGATAGTCTCCAAAGGAATCGAGCAACTGCTTGAGGCGCGCGAGATTCTCGGAGGTCTGATGGAACGAGAAAGGGAATTGAAGGAGCACGGCGCCCAGGCGGCCCGCATCGCGAAGCACGTCGAATCCCAGGCGGACGGCTTTTTCGTCTTCCGCGGTGGCGCCAGTCTCGTGCGTGAATTTCTGCCAGAGCTTTGCGGTGAAAAGGAAGCGCGGATTCTGGGAGATTCGCTCGATCCATTGCAAGGCGAAATCAGGGCGCAGCGGGCTATAGAACGATGTGTTGATTTCGATCGTGTCGAAGAATTCCGCGAGGAATGTGGCTTCGTGAAAGCCGCGCGGGCGCGGAGCGGGGTACACGATGCCGCTCCAGTCGCTGTAGGACCATCCGGCGAGGCCGACGCGGACGTTGGCAGGCGCGGGTAGGTCTTCTTTCGGCTCCGGTTTAGGCGGCATGGACCGGGCAGGCAGCTCCTGCTTCGAGCGTATGACGGCGCTTGCGGCGAAGTCAACGCAGCGTCGCCCCATTCGGCGAGCGCAACCACGAAACGTGTTATCACGATTCTTCAACCTTAGTTGCAAGGTCCCATTCACGGAGCTATGCTGCAATTGTCCTCTCCATGCGGATGCCCCTCCGAAACCGGGTTTCAGTCTTACCGAGGTGGTCGAATGAAAATCAGCTACAGCAACGTCCATGCCGATTTGCGCAAGGAAATGGAAGGTGAGTCCGAGCGGCACGTCGAGAAACTGAAGCGCCTCCTGAAGCGATATTCCCCCGATCTGGTCCAATTGCACGGAAGCCTGGATCGCGCGCCGCGCAAGAGCGGCTTCGATTTGTCGCTGAACCTGGTTCTGCCCACGGGAACGCTGCACGCCACAGGCACAGGTCCTGACGTGCGAACGAGCGCGAAGGTCGCGTTCGCTGAAATCGAGGCGCAGGTGAAAAAGCACCAGCAAAAGCTGCGCAAGGATTACGTGTGGAAGCGCAAGCGTGGCCGCGCGGCGTTGAAACCGAGCGAGGTCGTGTCCGCGGACTGAAACGCTTGAGCTGATTCGTTTACGATTTCTTGCTGAGATAAAAGAGCCGGGAAAACCGCGCCGTCGTTTACAATCTCCCCCGCCGACGGCGCCATGAATCCTTCCGTTCAGCAGCAGCGGGCGGTGACGAACGCATCCGCCGAGGGTGTGCCACGACGGCGCTGGATGATTGCGTGGCTGCTCGGCTTCGGCGTGCTGGTGAACTATTTCGACCGGGTCAACGTCTCCGTCTCGCAGAGCGCGCTGCACGCCTCCTTCGGAATCACGACCATCGAATTCGGCTACCTGCTGAGCGCCTATAGCTGGACGTACGCGATGCTGCAGCTCCCCTCGGGATTGCTGCTCGACCGCTTCGGCGTGAAGCTGATTGGGCGAATCAGCACGTTTATCTGGAGCGCGGCCTGCTTTGGGTCCGCGCTGGCCCCGGGCGTGGGGAGCTTCTTCGCATCGCGCCTGCTTCTCGGCGTCGGCGAGGCGCCAACGTTTCCGGGCAGCGCGAAGGCAGTGGGCTACTGGTTTCCGGAACGCGAGCGAAGCCTGGCTACGGCGGCGTTCGACGGAGCCGCGAAGCTTGGTCCAGCGATTGGAGTGCCGCTGATCGGCTTCCTGCTGCTGCGCTTCGGCTGGCGCTGGAGCTTCGCGTTCACGGGATTCATCAGCTTCTTCTATTTCATCCTGTTCTATCTCTTTTATGAGAATCCGAGCGGCGACAAGCATCTGAGCGATGCGGAGCGCAAATTTATTTTCGCGGGCGGCGCGCACGTGGAAGGAGCGCGCGAGGAGCGAGCGCGAATTCCGCTGGGCTACATGCTCTCGAAGCGGAAGGTGTGGGGCCTGGTGCTCGGGTTTGGAGCGTACAACTACACGTTCTATCTGCTGCTGACGTGGCTGCCGAGCTACCTTTCGACGGGGTTGGGCGTCAACCTGGCGCAGTCGGTGCTGTACACCAGCGTGCCGTGGGCGGTGGGCACGATCACCGAAATGGTGATCGGCGGATGGCTGGTGAATGTGCTGATTCATCGCGGCTGGGACGCGAGCCGCGTGCGGCAGGCGGTGCTGGTGGGCGGCACGACGCTGGGCCTGGGAATTCTCGGCGCGGCGAGCGCGCGAACTCCGCAAACGGCGGTTTTCTGGATCAGCGTCTCGACGGCGGGGCTGTGCGCGGCGTCGGCGGTCGGATGGTCGATTCCTGCGCTGCTCGCGCCGGAGCGAGGCGTAGGGACGCTGGGCGGAATCATGAATTCGTGCAATCAGCTTGCGGCGATCGTTGCGCCGATCGTGACGGGGTATATCGCGGCGCGAACGCATTCGTTCGCGTGGGCGTTCGCGGCTGCGGCGATCGTGCTGGTGGCCGGCGTCGCGGCGTATATTTTTCTGCTGGGACGCATCGAGCCGATTCCCGATCCGGCGCAAGAAGCGGCTCATCCCTGATTGTGGCTCCGCTCTATTGGGCGGAGTACTCCTTCGTTTTCTGCGTGCGGGAATTGAAGACGGCGAAGCTGCCGCCGGGGTGCGCGATCAACTCGAGATAATTTCCGGCATCGGGACCATCGGGATTGGCGATGAACTCGGTGGGGGTGTTGTGGACCGTGCCGCCTTCCTCGGAGAAATGAAGCTGCCAAAGATCCTCGAGGCCGGGCGATTTGCGAATGATGTCAAGGACGGAGGTTGAGCCGCCCTTTTTCGCGCCGTTGTCCATGATGGCGACGCGTGGCGCGATTCCCCAGACGAGCGCAGGGCTGCTGCTCTGCTCCCATCCGTGGTGCGAGACGATGTAAATGTCGAAGTGTCCGAGCTTGTTGACCGGGCACATCAGCTGGACTTCCTCGTCGTGAGTCAAGTCGCCGAGATCGAGAATACGCAATTTGCCGAAGGTGATGACGGAGCCGAGAGAGCGGCGATTCTCGGTTTGATCCTCGGGATATTTCGGGAGATCGTTGCACGCCGAATTTTGGTCGCCCGCGCCGGGAAGGGGATCGGCGATGACGTTGCCGTCGGCGCTGACGACAGTGACCTGCATTCCCTCGATGGGGAGAACGTCACCGGGCTTGGGCACGATGTGCTTGTATTTTCCGGTGGCGAGGATTTCCTGATAGGCCTTCCAACCCTTTTCGGTGTCGGCGTCAGTGGTTTCCCGATTCTCACCGTGGTCGATGAAGGTGCCGACGGGAATCCGGGCGACGAGCTGAGGGACGCCGCCAACGTGGTCCACATGGAAGTGGGTGATGAGGACGTAGTCGATTTTGGTGAGGCCGGCCTTTTTGGCGACGGCCACGATACGGTTGGCGTCGCGGCCGTTATTGTCGGGCCAGCCGGTGTCGATAAGGAGGGACTGGCCGGCGGGCGTGACGAAGAGAGTGGACTGGCCACCTTCGACGTCGATGAAATAGATGCGGAGGTCCTTTGAAGCTTCCTGCGGCGCCGCAGAGAGTGGCGAGGCGAAGAGAATCAGCAGGAAAGTCGCGAGTGCGGCCAAGAAGAGCGATCCGAAGCGTCGTCCGGTGTTAGGTGTCATGGTAAGCCCCCAGGAACGGGGGGAATTATAGCGGAAGCACAGAAGGCAGAGGAAGAACTCCCGGGCGGAGGGGCGAAAGTGATGAAGTCGCGTTTTTTCGCGATTAGACACGGTGCCCGTCCTTTGTTTCCAATGACTTATGGGAGGTTCTAATAATTGGATTCGCGATTAGGACTGGCCACCGGGGGCGAAAGTGATGAAACCGGATTTTTTGGCGATTAGACAGGGTGCCGGTCCTTTGTTTTCTATGACTTACGAGCCGTTCTAATTCCCCAATTTGGCGATTAGAAATCGCGGAGGGGCGAAAGTGGCGAAATCGAAAGACTGAAGAGGGGGCCTTCGCTCGCGATGCTTGGCTCAGGACGAGGATCCTCATCGGATCCTCGTTTTTTGGCGATTAGAAAAAGTTAAGTTGCTGAGGGGGTAGGACTTAAGTTCGTTTCTAATTCCCCATTTGGCGATTAGAAATTGGGCGAGGCAAGGGAGCAAGGAGGCAGAGAGGCGAGGAGCGGACATGGTGTGCGATCGCCGATACATTCCAGCCTTAGCCTCCTCTGGCCCAATTTCGCCAACCAGAAAAACGTGAAATGGTAGCACGTGCTGGGGGCGGCTGTAAATTCGTAGAAATACGGATTGACAAGGCGAGAATAAGGCGAAGATGACCGCAAGTAGCTGAAAACAGAGGACCTTGTCTCGCCCTACAAAGAGTCAGCGACATTGCGGGCGAATTATCGAGATGTCGCGAACCGGTTTTCGGTTCTTGGCCCCGGCATGGCTCGTCGCCGCGGGAGTTAGGCCTGATCTTGTAGGTCCAAATCGAAGGGCAAAAACATCCCACCCTTGCAAAAGGCGCAAGGATGGGGCACCCGAAACTACCAAACCGAGAAGCGAAAGAAAACTGCGGGACGCCGACGGGAAGGTAGAAAATGCGTCCTTGAGGAGAGGCGAAGGAGAAGATCGCCGATTGGCAAGCCCTGCCTGGGGAACGGGTAGGATTGGCATTTCCGGGGCGGGAGGCGAAGGTTCAAGACAGGGCACTACTGGACCTATCTTGTGGGAATAAGGGTTTTGCTGTAGATGGAGTTTCAGGATGTCATGGTATGACCAACGGCTGAGCCGTATGCTGGCGATTTCATTTGCTCCGTCATCGACCCGCTCCGAAGTCGCGAGTAATTGAAGCTGGAGTGTAGGCGGACAAGCCGAGGTTGCCGCACCAGTTTTTCCAGCCCATGGCAGAGTCTGAAAGAAGCAGTGCGAAGAAGAAACGGGCGGACGAAGGTCCCACTCGCTCAGGATTACGGATCGGCCCCTCCTCTGATTCGATCGCCCCGGAGACAATCATGAAAAAAACGAATGGCCCCGCGGCCACAGCCGCGAAGGGCCCGACGAAAACAGCCGCCAGCAACAATGGAAACGGGACGGTGGGTCTGGAAGCGACTCCCGGCGACCTGAGCGCGATCCTTGCGGCACTGCAGACGATGCGAGACGGCGATTTCTCCGTGCGGCTTCCGGGTTCCTGGACAGGGCTTCCGGGAAAAGTGGCAGACACGTTCAACGAGATCGTTGCAGCGAATGAAAAGATGGCGCTGGAACTGAAGCGCGTTGGACAGGCGGTGGGAAAGGAAGGAAAGACGCGGGAACGGACGAAGTTCCACGAGTCGAGGGGATCGTGGGGCGAGATCGGGCTTTCGGTGAACACGCTGGTGGAGGACCTGCTGAGGCCGACGGCGGAGATGACGCGCGCGATTGCGGCCGTGGCACAGGGCAACTTGACGGAAACGGTGCAACTGGACGTGGACGGGAGGCCGCTGGAGGGAGCGTTCCTGAGGTCAGCAAACATCGTGAACACGATGATTCAGCAACTGGGCGTGTTCACGGCGGAAGTGACGCGCGTGGCGCGCGAAGTGGGAACGGAAGGAAAGCTGGGCGGGCAGGCACACGTACCGGGCGTGGCGGGAACGTGGAAGGACTTGACGGACAACGTGAACCTGATGGCGAGCAACCTGACGGGGCAGGTGAGAAACATCGCGGAAGTGGCGACGGCGGTGGCGAGCGGCGACCTTTCACGAAAGATCACGGTGGACGTGCGAGGCGAAATTCTGCAACTGAAGGAAGCCATCAACACGATGGTGGATCAGCTGCGGTCGTTTGCATCGGAAGTGACGCGCGTGGCGAGAGAAGTGGGAACGGAAGGGAAGCTGGGCGGGCAGGCCGTGGTGCCGGGCGTGGCGGGGACGTGGAAAGACTTGACGGACTCGGTGAACGCGATGGCGGGAAACCTGACGGGGCAGGTGAGAAACATCGCGGAAGTGACGACGGCAGTGGCGCGCGGCGACTTGTCGCGCAAGATCACGGTGGACGTGAAGGGCGAAATTCTGGAGCTGAAGGACACCATCAACACGATGGTGGACCAACTGCGGTCGTTCGCGTCGGAAGTGACGCGCGTGGCGCGCGAGGTGGGAACGGACGGGAAACTGGGCGGGCAGGCGGCAGTGCCGGGCGTGGCGGGCACGTGGAAGGACTTGACGGACTCAGTGAACTCGATGGCGAGCAACCTGACGGGCCAGGTGCGAAACATCGCGGAAGTTTCGACGGCGATTGCGAGCGGCGACCTTTCGAAGAAGATTACGGTGAACGTGAGCGGCGAAATCCTGCTGCTGAAAGACACGATCAATACGATGGTGGACCAGCTAAGGTCGTTCGCCGCCGAAGTGACGCGCGTGGCGAGAGAAGTGGGAACGGAAGGGCGGCTGGGCGGACAAGCGAACGTGCCGGGCGTGGCGGGAACGTGGAAGGACTTGACGGACTCGGTGAACTCGATGGCCGGGAACCTGACGGGGCAGGTGAGAAACATCGCCGAAGTGACGACGGCAGTGGCGGAAGGGGACCTCTCGAAAAAGATCACGGTGAATGTGAGCGGCGAGATTTTGCTGCTGAAGAACACGATCAACACGATGGTGGACCAACTGAACGCGTTCGCGGGCGAAGTGACGCGCGTGGCGAGGGAAGTGGGAACGGAAGGAAAGCTGGGCGGGCAAGCACTGGTGCCGGGCGTGGCGGGAACGTGGAAAGACTTGACGGATAACGTGAACTTCATGGCGAGCAACCTGACGGGCCAAGTCAGGAACATCGCGGAAGTGGCGACGGCAGTGGCGCGCGGCGACTTGTCGCGCAAGATCACGGTGGACGTGAAGGGCGAAATTCTGGAGCTGAAGGACACCATCAACACGATGGTGGACCAGCTGAGGGCGTTTGCATCGGAAGTGACGCGCGTGGCGCGCGAGGTGGGGACGGACGGAAAGCTGGGCGGCCAGGCGGCAGTGCCTGGCGTGGCAGGAACGTGGAAGGACTTGACGGACTCAGTGAACTCGATGGCGAGCAACCTGACGGGGCAGGTGAGAAACATCGCGGAAGTTTCGACGGCAATTGCGAGCGGGGACCTTTCGAAGAAGATTACGGTGAACGTGAGCGGCGAGATTTTGCTGCTGAAAGACACGATTAACACCATGGTGGACCAACTGCGGTCGTTCGCGTCGGAAGTGACACGCGTGGCGAGAGAAGTGGGAACGGAAGGGCGGCTTGGCGGGCAGGCGAACGTGCCGGGCGTGGCGGGAACGTGGAAGGACTTGACGGACTCGGTGAATTCGATGGCCGGGAACCTGACGGGGCAGGTGAGAAACATCGCGGAAGTGACGACGGCAGTGGCGCAGGGCGACCTTTCGCGAAAGATTACGGTGGACGTGAAGGGCGAGATTCTGGAGTTGAAGAACACGATCAACACGATGGTGGACCAACTGAACGCGTTCGCGGGCGAAGTGACGCGCGTGGCAAGAGAAGTGGGAACGGAAGGGAAGCTGGGCGGGCAGGCGGAAGTGCCGGGCGTGGCAGGGACGTGGAAGGACCTGACGGATAACGTCAACTTCATGGCGAGCAACCTGACGGGGCAAGTCAGGAACATCGCGGAAGTGGCGACGGCGATCGCGAACGGAGACCTTTCGAAGAAGATTACGGTGGACGTGCGCGGCGAGATTTTGCGGTTGAAAGAGACGCTGAATACGATGGTGGAACAGCTGCGGTCGTTCGCGGCGGAAGTGACGCGCGTGGCGCGCGAGGTGGGCAGCGAGGGGCGGCTGGGCGGACAGGCGAACGTGCCGGGCGTGGCGGGAACGTGGAAGGACTTGACGGACTCGGTGAACGCGATGGCCGGAAACCTGACGGGGCAGGTGAGAAACATCGCGGAAGTGACGACGGCGGTAGCGCGCGGCGATTTGTCGCGCAAGATTACGGTGGACGTGAAGGGCGAGATTCTGGAGCTGAAGAATACGATCAACACGATGGTGGACCAACTGAACGCGTTCGCGGCGGAAGTGACACGCGTGGCGAGGGAAGTAGGAACCGAAGGGAAGCTGGGCGGACAGGCGGAAGTGCCGGGCGTGGCGGGCACGTGGAAAGACTTGACGGACAACGTGAACGTGATGGCGGCAAACCTGACGGAGCAGGTGCGCGGCATCGTGAAAGTGGTGACCGCGGTAGCGACGGGCGACCTGACGCAGAAGCTTACCGTGAACGCGAAAGGCGAAGTTGCGGCGCTGGCCGAGACGATCAACAACATGACGGGAACGCTGGAGACGTTTGCGGACCAGGTGACAACGGTGGCGAGGGAAGTGGGAGTGGAAGGGCGGCTGGGCGGCCAGGCGAACGTGCCGGGCGCAGCGGGCACGTGGAAGGACTTGACGGGCAACGTGAACCTGCTGGCGGACAACCTGACGAACCAGGTGCGCGCGATCGCGGAAGTGGCGACGGCGGTGACGAAGGGCGACTTGACGCGGTCGATTCAGGTGGAAGCGAGCGGCGAAGTGGCGGAGCTGAAGGACAACATCAACACGATGATCGACAACCTGCGGTTGACGACGGACCGCAACAAAGAACAGGACTGGCTGAAGACGAACCTGGCGCGGTTCACGGGCATGCTGCAAGGGCAGCGCGACCTGGGGACGGTGGGACGGATGCTGCTTTCGGAGCTGGCGCCGCTGGTGAATGCGCACCAGGGCGTCATCTACCAGATGGAATTGGAAGAGTCGGGAAGACTGGTGCAGCTTTCGGTGTTCGCGGACGACGGCGAAGGCGGGCTGCCGAGGCACCTGGGAATGGGAGAGGGGCTTGTGGGCCAGTGCGCAGCGGAAAAGCGGCGCATGCTGATCACGGACTTGCCGCTGAACAGCGTGCCGATCCGGTCGGGGCTGTTCCAGGCGGTGCCGAGGAACGTGATTGTGCTTCCCGTACTGTTCGAGGACCGGGTGAAGGCGGTGATCGAGCTGGCGTCGCTGAGCGAATTCACGGCGTCACACCTGGCGTTTCTGGAGCAACTGACGGCGAGCATCGGCATCGTGCTGAACAGCATCGAGGCGACGATGCAGACGGAAGGCCTGCTGAAGCAATCGCAGCAACTGGCGACCGAACTCCAGACGCAGCAGAAGGAGCTGCAGCAGACGAACGAGCAACTGGCACTGAAGGCGCAGCAACTGGCGGAACAGAACGCGGAAGTGGAACGCAAGAACCAGGAAATCGAGCAGGCACGGCGCGCACTGGAGGACAAGGCGAAGGAGCTGGCGCTGACGTCGAAGTACAAATCGGAATTCCTGGCGAACATGTCGCACGAGCTGCGAACGCCGCTGAACAGCATCCTCGTGCTGGGGCAGCAACTGAGCGACAACCCGGACAAGAACCTGACCCCGAAGCAAGTGGAGTTCGCGCGAACGATTCACGGGGCGGGAACGGACCTGCTGAACCTGATCAGCGACATTTTGGACCTTTCGAAGATCGAGTCGGGGACAGTGTCGGTGGAAGCGGAGGAAGTGTTCTACGCGAGCCTGATGGAGATGGTGGCGCGGCCGTTCCGGCACGAAGCGGAGAACCGGAAGCTGGGCTTCGAGGTGCAGACGGATCCACAGCTTTCGCGGAGCCTAGTGACGGACTCGAAGCGGTTGCAACAGGTGCTGAAGAACCTGCTGTCGAACGCGTTCAAGTTCACGGAGCAGGGCGGAGTGCGGCTCTCGGTGTCTGTGGCAGAGAGCGGATGGAGCGAGGAGCACCCGATTCTGAATTCGGTGTCGTCGGTGGTGGCGTTCGAAGTGGCAGACACGGGAGTGGGAATTCCGATCGACAAGCAGAGAATTATTTTCGAGGCGTTCCAGCAGGCGGACGCGAGCACGAGCCGGAAGTACGGCGGGACGGGACTTGGATTGGCGATCAGCCGCGAGCTGGCGAGCTTACTTGGCGGCGAAATTCAACTGCGGAGCGCGCCGGGCAAAGGAAGCACGTTCACGCTGTATCTGCCGCAGACGTACGCGGGACCGTCGATAACCGCGGCTGGCGAGGGGGCGTCGTCGTGGGCGCCAACGGCGACGATGCAACTGAAGAACGCGCGCGTGGCAGAAACCCCGGTGGAGCGAGTGGAGGACGACCGGGAGATTCTGCATCCGGACGATTCGGTGGTGCTGATCGTGGAGGACGATCCGCACTACGCGCGCGTCCTATGCGACTTGGCGCACGACAAGGGGCTGAAGGTGCTGGTGGCGATGCGCGGGGCGGAAGCTCTGGCGCTGGCGCGCGAATATCATCCGGCGGCGATTTCGCTGGATGTGTTCCTGCCGGACATGCTCGGGTGGACGGTGCTGAACCACCTGAAACAGGATCCGGCGACGCGGCACATACCGGTGCAGATGCTGACGCTCGACGAGGACCGGCAGCACGGGCTGGCGCGCGGGGCGTTTTCGTTCCTGACGAAGCCGACGACGACGGAGGGGCTGGACGAGGCGTTCGAGAGAATCAAGACGTACTCGGCGCCGAGGCGGAAGAAGCTGCTGATCGTCGAAGACAATCCAGGGGAGCAGATGAGCGTGAAGGAGCTGCTGGATCACGACGACATCGACGTGCAGGTGACGTCAACGGGCGAAGAGGCGCTGGCGGCGGTGCGAGATCAGCAGGTGGATTGCGTGGTGCTGGATTTGAGGCTGCCGGACATGTCGGGGTTCGACGTGCTCGAGCAACTGCGCGACACGCCGGAGCTGCGCGATTTGCCGGTGGTGGTGTTCACGGGGAAGGAGCTCTCGCCGGAGGAGGATGCGCGGCTGCACTCGCTGGCGCGGAGCGTGGTGGTGAAGGGGGTGGAGTCGCCGGAGCGGCTGCTGGATGAGACGGCGCTGTTTCTGCATCGCGTGGTGTCGAATCTGCCGGCGGAAAAGCAGAGGATGCTGGACCGGCTGCATCAGTCGGACGAAGCGCTGGCGGGGAAGAAGGTGCTGGTGGTTGACGACGACGTGCGGAACATCTTCGCGCTGAGCAGCGTTCTGGAGCGCCGGGGAATGACGGTGTTGACCGCCGGAACCGGGCGCGAAGCGATTGAGACGCTCGAGTCCACGCCTGACTTGAGCATCGTGCTGATGGACATCATGATGCCCGAGATGGACGGCTATGAGACGATGCAGGTGATTCGTCAGAACGCGGCATTCCGCCGGCTTCCGATCATCGCCTTGACAGCGAAGGCCATGAAGGGCGATCGTGAAAAATGCCTGGAAGCAGGGGCTTCGGAATATTTGGCCAAGCCTGTAAACACCGAACAGCTTCTGTCGGCGTTACGGCTCTGGCTGCACCGGTGAAGCGTCACCCGGGAGCACAAATGTCGACCGAAGATTTTCTGGCGCAGCCGCTTGCTCGACCGCCCGGGCCTCCCCGGGCGGCAACGGCGGAATGCGAGTT
>DATJWH010000039.1:0-2786 GCA_035501415.1 Candidatus Limnocylindrales bacterium
GAAGAGGGCGCGGGGCTCGAGTGTGGGGAGAGGTGCATAGCAGGCCGAAGCCTGTCCCACCAACAGCTGAGGGCCTAGATGCCAGCTCAGTTGCGATTCAGTTTGATGAAGGCAATTGTGATGCGGCTAAACTCCTCCGGCTTTTCCACGTACATGAGATGGCCAGCGTCTTCGACGACGATTCGGCGAGAATTGGGAATCCCGGCTTCGATCACGCCTGCGTGGGAATGAGCGTAGGGACCCGAATTTCGTTCAGGCGGGGAAGCGAATCGGGGGTGGGACGCGGGAAGTCGGGATGGTTGAGATCCTGCGGCGCGGCGGTCAGGATGTCGTGCAGCTTCTTTTTTGCTTCGAGATGATCGGCGGCGAGCAGGTACTTGTCGTTGGCCCAGTTGGAAATCATGGCGGCGGAGTCGTTCTTTTCCATGGGCTTGTTGTTTGCCATTCCACGGTTCAAGAAATGGTCTGAATAACCGTATCCGCTGACGACGGCGCCGACGAGGACCATGCCTTCGACCAGTTTCGGATGCGCCAGAGTGAAGTCGATTGTCAATTCTCCACCGTGCGAGCTACCCACGAGAAAAGCCCGGGTGACCTGCAAGTGGCGCAGAAGCGTATAGAGGTCATCGGTTTCGTAGTACCACGAAGTTGCCGCGGGAGAGCGGCCGTAGCCGCGCCGGTCGTAGCGAATGGTATGGAACTCTTTGCAGAACGCGGGCCACACGCCATCCCACACGGCAGAATGCGCGATCCCGTCGTGAATCAAGACGACGGCATCAGGCCCAGTGCCGCACTCTTCGTAATAGATTTTCCCGTTTTCGACTTCCAGAAAGTGGCCCGGAGCGGAGTCATCCCCGGCGGCAAAGCTGATTCGCGGACTCGCGAGGATCGCTAATGCCAGGGTGGTCGAAGCAACCAGCATGCCGGCCGTCCGGGGGATAAGGTCTTGCTTCATGCAACGCCCTCCCAAAAGAGAATAAGAGGCCTTACTGAGCGTAGAAAATGCTCATGGTGCGATAAAAATCCCATAGATCGGCTTTCGACGACATTTCGAAGGGCGAATGCATCGAAACCAGCGGCACGCCGAGATCAATCACCTGCATATCCTCCATGGACATAAACAATCCGATGGTGCCGCCGCCGCTGCCGTCCACTTTATAGGTATGCGTCTGCCAGGGAATGTTGTTGCGATCCAGCAGGCCGCGAATCTGGGCCACATATTCGGAAGGAGCGTTGAAGCCCGGGCTGTAGAGCTTGATCGCGACGCCATAACCGACGCGCGCGGCGTTGGTCGGTTCGCTCGTATCCGGAAAGATGGGATTGATCGAATCATTGGTATCGGCGGAGATAACGAGGGAACGATGCAGAGCGCGGCGGAGATCAAGGTCGTTGTAAGCACCGCCACGCTGCGCGCCGGCGAGTTGGGCGAACGTGCTATTCAAGAACTGGGAGCTGGCCCCGGTATTGTTTACCGAGCCAACCTCCTCGAAATTCGAAAGCCACGCAATCGCCGTGTATCGCGGCGTTCCCTGAAGGTCCAAGATCGCGCGCGCGGCGCAGAAGGAGGAGAGGCGGTCGTCCTGGCCGTAGGAGCCGACGAGTCCGCGGTCGAGGCCGACGTCAGCGGGCGAAGCATTCGGCACCAGAGAGAGCTCGGCGCTGACGAGATCTTCTTCCTTAATTTTGTAGCGCTCGGTGAGCAGCTTCGTTACTTCCGTAGTTGCCGTAGTGTTCTCTCCCGCGACACTGCCAAGAATCGGTTCGAGCTCTTCACCGTGAAACACCTCCGTGTATTTGCGATCGCGGAGCGATGAATCGGAATGCGGGGCGTTATCGGGAATCACGAACACGGGGTCACCGGGATTGAGTCCAATCGAGACGTCGATTGTGCGGCCGTCGGTGGTGTCGATGCGGCCGATGAGGGCGAGAGGCCGGTTGGCCCACTGGTATGTTTTGATCCCGCCATAGTAGATCGTTTTGAAGAGCGCGAATTCACCGGCGGGGAGGATGGGCCGTCCTTTGAGTTCAATGTGAGGACTATCCTGGTGCGTGCCGACTACGCGAGAGCCCTCGGTAATCGGTTCGGAGCCGACGACGACGAGAGCCAGGCTGCGATCGCGATTCGGGAAGATCAGGCGCGCTCCCGGCTTTACCTGCTCGGGTTTGGTGAATTCGGTAAATCCGGCGGCGTGCGCCCGGCGAGTGACTTCGCGCGTAGAGCCCAAAGAGGACCGGGCCACGTTCAAATAGGACTTGTAGTCCTCGGCGAAGGACTGGGCCTTATCGCGTTCTGCCGGCGAGAGGAGCACCCATGCCGGCTTCTTATTGGCCCAGGCACCTTCGGGGGTTACCGTATTCTGCGCGCGAGCAGGAATCGAAAAGGCCGCGAGACCCAGAATCGCTGCAAGCACACGAGGCGTCCACCAGTTCATACGAGTCGTACCTCCTCACACAGAAAGCGGGTTGAGACCGCGCAAGATTAGACCACAACGTTCAGCGAACCTTCAGCGGATATTGCTGCGTGACGGGCGGTACGATGCCGTTGAGACGCAGGGAAACAACGAGCTGGCCGTAATGATCGGTAATGTGCCAAACG
Organism: Candidatus Limnocylindrales bacterium; assembly: GCA_035501415.1. Classification (GTDB taxonomy): domain Bacteria; phylum Acidobacteriota; class Terriglobia; order Acidiferrales; family UBA7541; genus Palsa-295. The sequence continues at coordinate 2,597 of DATJWH010000039.1, forward strand.
GCGGCGATAGCCATGCCGAGCTTGGTGTTGGGTCCGGCGTAGGGGCCTTCGATGCGATCGAGGGCGTTTTGTGGAGTGATGGTGGCGAGGACGCGGTCGCCATAGTCGAAGGAATCGCGCAGGTACTTAATCAGCTCGGCTTTCGTGGCCGCTTTTGACGGGCCGCCTTTTTCGCAGTGCTCCGGTGGCG
>DATJWH010000040.1:0-8663 GCA_035501415.1 Candidatus Limnocylindrales bacterium
ATCGCTGGAACGTGTCGAAGACAGCGGCGGAAGTGGGGCTGCACCGGCAGAGTTTGCAGGAGAAGTTGAGGGAGCTGGGGATTCAGAGGCCGGGGAAATGAGGCGGAGGCAAAGGAAAGAGAGGAGGTAGAGGAAGTAGAGGAGGTAGAGGAAGTAAAGGAGGTAGAGGAAGTAAAGGAGGTAGAGGAAGTATAGGAAAGAAGGGGGAGTAAAGAAGCGATATGGCGGGTGAAGAGCGGATTGGCGGGTTCGTGCTGGCGGGCGGGGAAAGCTCGCGCATGGGGCGGGACAAGGCGTTGCTGGAGCTGGGCGGAGTCACGTTGATTGCGCGAGCGGCGAATTTGTGCGAATCGGTGGCGGGCGAGTGCGCGATTGTGGGCGGAGCGCGGTCGAGAGGTGGCGGGCGGTTTGACGGGCTGACGGCGCAAGTGATTGCCGACGATTTCCCAAGGGCGGGACCGCTGGGGGGAATTGCGACTGCGCTGCGAGTAGCGACGCAGGATTGGAATCTGGTGATGGCATGCGACCTGCCGTATCTGACACGAGAGTGGCTGGAATTTTTGGTGGAACGCGCGCGGCGGTCGGAAGCAGAGGCGGTGTTGCCGATGAACGAGCGAGGCGCAGAGCCGCTGTGCGCGATGTATCGAAAACGGGCAGAAGCCGCGATTCGCGCTGCGCTTGAGAGTGGAACGCGCAAGGTGACGGATGGATTGTCGAAAATTCATACCGAGTTCATCGAACCTTCCGAATGGAAAGCTTTTGATTCTGAGGGGCTGCTATTCAAGAATATGAACTCGCCAGAGGATTACGAAGAGGCGAGAGCCAGATTCGGCGGACGCCAAACGCGATGAGCGATCACTACATTGAATTCCGCAACGTGTCGAAGGCGTTCGACGACCATGCTGTGTTGAAGGACGTGAGCTTCTTCGTGAACCAGGGCGAGACGGCGGTGATCATGGGCCGCAGCGGCGTGGGGAAGTCTGTGAGCTTGAAACTGCTGCTGGGATTTCTGGCGCCGGATGAGGGTCAGATTATCGTAGCGGGGCAGGATGTGACGTCGTTCACGGAAGAACAGTTTGCGGAAATCCGGCGAAGCGTGACGATGGTGTTTCAATCGGGGGCGCTGTTTGATTCGCTGACGGTAGCGGAGAATATCGCATTTCCGCTGGAGACGCGCGGCTCGAAAAGGCCGGGCGATCCTGAAGTAGAAAAGAGAGTGGATGAGTTGATGAAGATGCTGAATCTTTCCGAGTATGCGGAGCGGCTGCCCTCGGACCTGAGCATGGGCACAAAGCGATCCGTGGCGATCGCGCGAGCGCTGGCGGAGGAGCCGCAGGCGATTTTGTACGACGAGCCGACGACGATGGTGGACCCGTTGATGGCGGCACATATGAGCGACCTGATCGTGAAGCTGAAACAGACGCTGCGGAAGACGTCGATTGTAGTGACGCACGACACGCATCTGGGAAAGAAATTGGCCGATCGGGTGATTTTTCTGCAAGAAGGCCGCGTGGGATTTTTTGGCACGTGGCAAGAGCTGGAAGCTTCGAAGGACCCATTTCTCCGGAATTTTCTTCAGGAAGATGAGCTGATTCCCGCGCTGGATGCGACGGAGTGAGCACTGCGTCCGCAGGAGACCCGAAAAAACAGCTGCGCCGAGTGATGGGCGTCTGGGACGTCTTGCTCTTTAACATCGTGACGATTCTCGGACCGCGCTGGGTGGCGGCCGCGGGACATAACGGCGCCTCGTCCGTCACTCTGTGGATTTCCGCAGCGCTTTTTTTCTTTCTGCCGACGGCCTTCGTGATCGTGGAGCTTTCGTCGCGATTTCCGATAGAAGGCGGGCTGTATGCGTGGTCGAAGGAAGCGTTCGGCGAATTCCACGGATTCGTGGCGGGCTGGACCTACTGGGTATACACGTTTTTCTATTTTCCCGGGCTGCTGATGGCGAGCGCTGCGATGGCAGCTTACATCGGCGGCAGCGGGTCGGCGCAGCTGGCGCAGAACCGGACATTTCTGATGGTCGGTTCGTTTTCGATCCTGATTGTGGCGGTGGTGCTGAACATCATTGGATTGCACATCGGCAAATGGCTGCAGAACGCGGGGGGCGTGGCGACGTACCTTCCCTTGATGATGCTGGTGGGAATGGGCGGTTACCTGTGGTACACGCACGGCTCGGCGACGCACTTCAGCTTCAGGAGTCTTTTGCCAACCTGGAATTTCGGGACGGTGAATTTCTGGCCGCAGATTGCGTTTGCGTTTACGGGAATGGAGTTGTGCACGGCAATGAGCGAAGAGGTAAAGGACCCGCGGAGAACGTTTCCGCGCGCGATTTTCGGATCGGGCGTGCTGATCGCGTTGATTTACATCGCGGCGACGATTGCGCTCCTGAACATATTGCCGGCGAATGTGGTGGATCCGAAGAGCGGAGTGTTTCAAGCGATGACGGCGGGATCGACGATGCTGGGAATTGCGTTTTTCGGAATAGTGGCGGCGATGCTCGTGACGGTGGGGAACGCGGGAGGGGTGGGATCGACGGTGGCAGGAATCGCGCGCGTGCCGTTTGTGGTGGGGATCGACCGGTACTTGCCAGCGGCGTTTGGCAAAATTCATCCGAAGTGGAAGACGCCGTGGGTTTCGATTCTGGTACAGGCGCTGATATCGGGGGGGATTCTGCTGTTGATTCAGGTGAACGAGACGGCGAACAGCGCGTATCAGATTCTGGTAGACGCTGCGGTGATTTTGTACTTTATTCCATTTCTGTACATGTACGGAGCGGTAATCAAGCTCTCGTACCGAAGAGATCGAGCGGAAAATCCGGAAGCGGTGTTGATTCCGGGAGGGCGCGCGGGAGTGTGGATTGCAGGGCTGATGGGGCTGCTGGTGGTGATCGGAGGAATTGTGCTGTCGCTGATTCCGCCGGATGAATCGACGAACAAATGGATTTTTGAGCTGAAGCTGGTTGGGGGGACGGTGGCGTCGGTGGCGATCGGATTGGCGCTTTATTTTCGCGGGGCGCGAGCGAAAGCGCGGGAGGCCGGAGGAATTAAGGCGGCGACGGCAGATTAGAGCAATGGGCGCAGGAGTGCGGCGCCGGTCTAGTGGACGGTACGGCGTTGCACGGATTCTTTTGTGGCGAGGGAGAAGCGGCGCTCGAGCTGTTCGGCGAACGGCTGGGTTGTGGAGGAGCTGAGAACGCCGGCTCGCAGGACGCGCGAGGTGACGTATTCGCCGACGGATGGACCGTGCTTGAAGCCGTGACCTGAGCCACCGCCGACCAGCCAAACGTTGTCGAAGTCCGGATGCAGATCAATCAAAAAATCCCCATTGGAAGTGTTTTCGTACTGGCAGACTCGCGTTTCGACGATGGGCGCGTCCTTCAGAGCAGGGAAGCGGCGGGCGACAAATTCGCGGGCGGCTGCGACAGCGCCGGGGGTGGCGATGCGCGCTTGGACATCCGGATCGACGGCGGGGCCGTGGCGGTCGTCGGCGACTTTGAAGCCGCGGGATTCGATATCGGGCATGCCGTAAAATTCGTCGCGAAGGATGAGCCAGGTGGGAAGCGCGGGGGATTGAAAGCGCGCGTCGCCGGGCGGAACGCCGAAGAAGAAAATTTCCTGGCGCGAAACGAAGATGAGACTGCCGAGGAGTGGAGGGAAGAGCTTCGGGAGCCAGGGGCCGCAAGCGAAAACGAAAGTTGCGGCGGAAATTTTGTCGCCAGAGGCGATTTCGAGTTCGCGGAGCGAACTGCGAAGCGCGGAAGGCGGTCGCGGCGGCTGGGCAGCGGCGATTTTGTAGTCCACACCGATTTTCTGGGCCTGCTCGACGAGACATTGGACGGCGCGGCGGGCCATGAGAACGCCGCTGGAAGGTTCGAGAATGCCCCAGGAAGAGTCGTCGACGGCGATTTGCGGATAGCGGCGGCGCAGATCGTCGACGGACAGCTTCTCGAAAGGGATGCGGAGATTGGTGAGGGTGGCGACGGTGTCGCGGGCGTAGGATTCGCGTTCACGTTCGTCGGCGATCCAGAGGACGCCGGTGCGATGGAATAATTCGGGGCGTCCTGCTTCGGCGAAGAGTTCCTGCCAGAGCGGAAGGGCGCGCAGAGACCAGCGGGCGTAGATTTCGTCAGGGCCGTAGCCCATGCGGATGATGCGCGATTCGCCGCCGGAGCTGGCGCGAGCGTGGGCGGGGCCGTACGAATCGAGAAGCAGAACGCCGGCGCCTGCTTTGCGCAAGCAATAGGCGATCCAGGCTCCGAAAACTCCTGCGCCGATGACGGCGACGTCGTAGGGCTTGCGCGTCCTGCCAGGCATCAAAATCCTTCTTCAATCAATTGGGCGATGGTGAGATGCGAAGCGGGCGCGACGCTGCGCGCGGCCATAAGGCTTTCGACATATTTTGCGAGGATGTCGGTCTCGATGTTGACGGCGTCGTTGGGGAGCATGGCGTGGACATTGGTGTGCAGGTGGGTGAAGGGGATGACGGCGATGTCAACGATGCCATCGTGCGGGTGCCAGCGAGCGACGGTGAGGCTGATGCCGTCGATAGCGATGGAGCCTTTTTCGGCGACGTAGCGGCGCAGATCCTGCGGGACACGAACGGAGAGCCACCAGTTGTCGCCTTCGGGCACGAGACGCGTGACGCGGCCGACGCCGTCGACGTGACCCTGCACGAAATGGCCGCCGAGACGAGAGGCGGCGGAAAGAGGGCGCTCGAGATTAACGGGCTGGCCGGCTTTTGTCTCGCTGAAAGCAGTACGGCGCAGAGTTTCACCGGAAAGATCGGCGGTGAAGGAGCGGGCGTCGAATTCGACGACGGTGAGGCAGCAGCCGTTGACAGAGATGCTGTCACCGAGTTTCATATCGGCGACGATCGACGGTGTGCCCTCGAGGCTGATGCGCAGGCGGCCGCCGTTCTCGTCGTGCTGGAACGCCTCAATTTTTCCGACGTGCTCGGTGATTCCCGTAAACATCGTGGAAGTATCCTTCGACGATAAAGTCAGAGAAGTACGTCAAGACACGAAGTTTCTTGAGTGCCGGCGACTTCGGAAACCAGCGGGCGGCAGGTAAGTCCGCCATCGGCACGCCGCCGGTTCCCATGATCTTCGGCGCGTAGAACAATACCATCTTGTCAATGATTCCGGCTTCGAGGGCCGCTCCGTTCAGTTGCGCGCCCGCTTCAAGCAAGACATTAAGCATTTCGCGACGACCGAGTTCTTTGACGACAGCTTTCAGGTCCACGCGGCCACGGCGTGCGGGAACGCGGATGACATCCACGCCGGCGCGAATCAATGCGCGAGCCTTCGGCGAATCGATTGGCCGGGTAGTGAAAATCAGGAGGTCGTTGTCGGCAGATTTCACAAGCTTCGATTTCAAGGGCATGCGAAGTCGTGAATCGACGACAACGCGAAGAAGTTTGCGGCGGCGCGGCTCACCGGTGCGGTCTGTCATCCGTGGATCGTCAGCGAGCACAGTGCCAATACCGGTGAGCAATGCGTCGGACTGGTGTCGCAATCGTTGTACCTGTTCGCGCGAGTACGGGCTCGTAATCCAAGTGGTGCTTCCGGAGCGGGCGGAGATCTGTCCGTCCAGCGTGAGAGCGGTTTTCAACGTAACAAACGGCAGCCCGGTACGAATCCATTTCGCGAAATCTTCGTTATACCGGCGCGAGACTTGTTCTCGAACTCCGCCCGTCACTTGAACGCCTGCTCGGCGCAACTTCGCGAGGCCGCGTCCTGCAACGGCCGGGTTCGGATCTTCCATCGCCGCCACAACGCGTTTTACGCCCGAATCGATGATCGCCGTCGTACACGGCCCCGTGCGTCCGATGGTGCAACATGGCTCGAGAGATACATAGAGTGTTGCGCCGCGGGCTTTAGTGCCCGCTTTCTTGAGGGCGACAATTTCGGCGTGATCGCGATTGTCGTAATTGTGGAAGCCTTCGCCGACGATGCGCCCTCCTCTTACCAGCACCGCGCCCACCATAGGGTTGGGATGCGCGAGCGCAACGCCGCGGAGCGCCTGGGACTGCGCGCGCATCATGTGTCGATCGTCTGTTTCGCTAATCGAAGAGCGAGTTGACATAGGTCTGCGCGTCGAAGGGGACAAGATCATCGATTTGTTCGCCAGTGCCGACGAAGCGGATCGGAAGATTCAGCTCGTGGGCGATAGCCACGACGATGCCGCCCTTGGCAGTGCCATCGAGTTTCGTGAGCACGATACCTGTGACGCCGGCGTGACTCCAAAATTCGCGCGCCTGGTTCAGGCCGTTCTGGCCTGTGGTGGCGTCGAGAACGAGGAGGACATCGTGGGGCGCGCCGGGAACAATTTTCGCAGCGGTGCGCTTCATTTTGTCGAGCTCGGCCATGAGATTCGATTTGGTGTGAAGGCGACCGGCGGTATCGACGATCACGGCGTCTATTTTGCGCGCGATGGCAGCGGAAAGTGCGTCGAAAATCACGGCGGATGGATCGGCGCCGGATTTCTGCTTGATGACTTCAATTCCCGCGCGCCGGCCCCAGACTTCCAGCTGTTCGATGGCAGCGGCGCGAAAGGTGTCTGCAGCGCAGAGCATCACGCTGGCGCCCTCTTTCTTGAGGCGATTGGAGAGCTTGCCGATGGTGGTGGTTTTGCCGGTGCCGTTGACGCCGACGACAAAGATAACGCGCAGGGCGCCGGCATTGCCGTTTCCCGCAGTGGCGGGCGGCGGAAAAGTGAGAATTTTCGAGATTTGATTTTTCAGCTCGCGACGCAGGTCTTTGGCTTCCACGAGTTTGTGCTCGTTGACCTGCTGGCGCAGGGCTGCGAGGACTTCTTTCGTAGTCCGAACGCCGATATCGGCGCTCAGAAGCGCGGATTCGAGCTGGCGAAGCAGCTCAGGATCGACGGGACGGTCGCCGGTGAGGAGCTGCTCGACCTTCGCGGAGAGTTCCGTCTTCGTTTTGCTGACGGAATCTTTAAGGCGCTCGAGAAGCGTGGGTTCGGGTGGTCCAAAGAGTGAAATCATGTCGCTTGGCCGCGCGAGGCGGAAACGAACATTCTAGCAGAGGGCGGGGCGCAGAGGATGCGAAGCAGAGTTGGGGACGAAAAGTAGGGAGATATTTTGTCAGGTGTCGCCTGAGCGACATTGTCTATTTGCACCAGGCGGTGGAATGAAATTCTAGAAGGCAATACTAAAGCTAGGTAGGATCTTGCGGTTGTGACTGAACTCACATTATTGAGCACAACGAGGAGACATAAAGATGGCTAACAGAATGTTGATGGCTGGCGTGGCACTGTGCGGGGCACTTGCGTTCGGTGGAGTTGTGATTGCGCAACAAGCGCCGCGCGTAACCGTGGGCGAGAAGCACGGGAACATGCGTGCTGCCCAAGAGCTAATCCAACAGGCCTGGATAAAGGTCGACGAAGCGCAGAAGGACAATCGTTACAACCTGGGCGGCCACGCAGGACGAGCGAAGGAGCTTCTCGCGCAGGCGAGTGAAGAGATCAAACTGTCCGCGGAGACGGCCAACTCCCACCACTGACAGCCTGCTGGGATTGCAGCAAACAGGTTATTGCAGGCCAACGGCCAGCATTTCTGGCGCCTTTGAGACGACGGCCCTGGCGTTCGAGCGCCGGGCTATTCGCGGGATCACTCAAACGAGCCGGCGACGACGCCCGTTTCGCTGCGTTCAAGGACAGGCGGGCGTTGCGGAAGGGCAGGCTTGCCGGAACGGGCAGTGAATTGTGCCTTGGTGTCGCTCTTCACGAATTCGTGCGAGTGCCAGACGTCAGACTTCGACGAGGGTGGCGGTGAGGCGGAGGCGTCCGGCGCGGACGGCGGATTCGAGAGCGGCGACAACTTTGGGATCGAAGCGCGAGACGGCCAGCGAGCGGATGCGTTCCATGGCGAAATCCAGATCCATGGCGGATTGATAGGGACGGTTCGTGGTGATGGCGTCGAGGGTATCGGCGACGGCGATGATGCGCGCCATGAGCGGAATTTGCGGGCCGGATAACCCGTAAGGATAACCACGGCCATCGAGATGCTCGTGGTGAAGTTCGATGCCGGGCAGCATGTCCTTGAGCTGCGAGACCGGCCGCATGATGTTCGCACCCTTGGTGGTATGCGTCTTCATGATGTCGAATTCTTCCGGCGTGAGCGAGCCCGGCTTCTTCAGGACGCGATCATCGACGCCGATTTTGCCGACGTCGTGCAGCAACGCGGAGATCTTCAGCTTGTCCAGCTCGTCCGGAGGCAGCTTCAATTCCTGTGCAATGACGGTGGAGTATTTCGCGACGCGGCCGGAATGGCCTCGAGTGTAGGGATCCTTTTCGTCGATGGCAGCGGCGAGCATGCGGATGGAGCCGATAAAGAGTTCGCGGTTCTCCTCAGCCGCTTCCTTCAGCTTCTCGATGTACTCTTCGATGTCGCTGGCCATCAGGTTGAAGTTTTCGGCCAGTTCACTGATTTCCGCGGCGCCTTTGACGGGAGTGCGCTGATGGAATTCGCCGCGGCTGATGGCGCGGGTCGAAGCGGCGAGATTGCGAATGGGGCCGCTGATGCCCACGGCAAAGAAGTAACCGAAAAGAATGGCGATTAGTACGACCACGCTGCCGAAAGCGAGCGCCTGGCGATTCAGCTCGGGAACGCCGGCGTCGGCGCGCGCTTCACTCACACTG
>DATJWH010000041.1:0-41252 GCA_035501415.1 Candidatus Limnocylindrales bacterium
CCCGCGCGCCGGCAGCGTTATTACCTTCCACGGCCAAAGCGGCGGTATCATCCACTCGATCACGTCGCGCCGCGGATGTCCTTTGCCATCGATGTTTCCTTGCTTGTCGACTTTGTAGCCGCGAGTCGAAACAACTTTTGCTTCGAGCGGAAGATCACCGGTCGGTACGCCGATCCGATCGAACTGCAGCTTCAGATATCCCTTGCCCCAGAAGTGGCCGGGATCTTTGGCGGCATCGAGATGGCCGACCAGGTAGCTTCCGCGCGGAAACGCCTGCTGTCCGAAAACCGTCGTCCCGCGAAGGTGACAAAGAACCGGGTCGCCCACATCGACAGTCTTGGAAGATAAGTTGGGTTCATCGAGCGTACACTGCAGCAGAGTGCCCGCGGGAACGACGACATCGCGCGCGCTGGCGCTCCGAGTGAAAGCAAAAAGGGATACTGCCAGAAGGGTCAACAGCAGCCTGGACTTCATACTTCACCTCGTCGCACGCCCCTTACGTTCGGTCGCTCTCCAGGGCTGAGTGGCGACTTTGTTCGCGCATCTTGTCACAGGTCGCATGACTTTTTCAATCGGAATTCGCTCAGAAATCCGCGCCCAGAGCGGCATTGGGAAGATTTACATAGGGTGGCCGAAAACCACCAGTGAGGAGTTCGCAGCCTCCAGGACTATCTAAATAACCTAAGCGATTAGGTTTGTGCTATGATCCTCTGAATGCCGACGGTTTTGCGAGATGGACGGGTCCGAATCATGATTTATGGAAACGACCATCGTCCTGCGCACGTTCACGTGTGGGGGCCGGACGGAGAGGCAGTGTTCATTCTGAATTGCTGGCAGGGGCCGGCCGAGCTTCGAGAAAACTATGGACTTCCGAGGTGTGTGCTAGGGAAAGCGAGCGGTTCATCAATAAGAACATTAGCGAACTTTGCGACGATTGGGAGCGAATGCATGGTGACACGTAGAGAAATTGAATTGGCAAATCAGAGAGGCGAGCGCCTGCGTAACGAGTATCCTCACGCGATTGCAGCACGCTACGACCGCCATAGTCACAAGATAGTGATCGACCTCAGTTCCAAGTTGACGCTGAGTTTCTCGCCAGGAGATGCCCAAGGCTTGGAGAATGCGCGGCCGTCGGAACTCGAAACAATTGAACTGAGCCCTGCAGGTTTGGGTATTCACTTTCCGAAGCTCGACGCCGACTTCTATATTCCGGGATTGCTCGAAGGGTTGATGGGAACCCAGAAGTGGATGGCAGCGAGACTCGGGCAAACAGGTGGACGCTCCCGCAGCCGTGCGAAAAAAGCGGCAGCCCGTGCAAATGGGAAATTGGGAGGGAGGCCGAAGAAAATTACGGCGAGTTGATGGATGCAAGCCCCCTGGGGCTAACGGAAGTTGAAGTTATTTCAACATATGCTTGAGAACGGCAACTAACCCATAGATGAAGATTGCAAACTCGGCTACTTGGAAAGCAATTGCTTTAAGTGCAGACAAGCTCTCACCTAGGTAGCATTCGACTCGCCGGATCGCATTTTTCCTGCTCATTCCCAATCCATTTCGTGATGCAGGTATTCAACCCTGAGTTGGCATTGTTTGCACGTTCGAACATGGCTTTCAAAGGCATCGGTGTTTATAGACATCGCGTCCCCTTGCTTGCACGCTTGTGGGGACTCAATGGGGCTAACGAGATACGAGAGCAGATCCAGTAGTCTCAAGTGTTCCGGCAATGGTTTGCTTGTGCCGTTTTCCCAACGGCACCATGTTGCAATCGCTATGCCAAGCGCAGTGGCCGCCCTTTGTTGGGTTATACCAAGTTCCTCACGCTTCGCTTTAAAGACGTTCGCTTTGGCCATGGGGAAATATAGCACGCGACTACTCGCTTGACTAGTCTCTAGGAAATAAAAAGCCGCCAGCTTTCACTGGCGGCTTCTAACTTTGCCGAGCTTTGCTCGACCGGACAGCCGAGGGCGGCTCTCCTTACATGACTAATTCTCGTACAGCAGCACTCCCTCCGCCTTTTCCGAATCCACTGGACGGTAGAAGAGCTTATTGTCTTCGAGGAAGACCTCGATGAACGCGGGACGCGTTGTGATCGTGCCCTGAATCAATGCCTCCGACAGCGGGTCTTCGATGTACTTCTGCAATGCTCTGCGCAGCGGACGCGCGCCGTAGCTACGGTCGGTCAGAGTCTGGTTGAGAATCCACTTCTTGGCTTCGTCCGCAACCGTAACCGTGATCGACTTCTGCGCCAGGTTCGCGTTGAGCTGCGTGACCATGAGCTCCAGAATCTGGATCAGGTCATTCTCGTTCAGAGCGTTGAAGATGATGATTTCGTCGATTCGGTTTAGGAACTCGGGATTGAAGGTGCGCTTCACCTCGTTCTTCACGAGCTCTTCGACCTTATCGGCGATGTCGTTTTCTTTGGTCGACGCGAAACCCAGGCCCTCGCGCTTCTGCAGGTGCCGGGCTCCAATGTTCGACGTCATGATGATGATCGTGTTCTTGAAATCCACCGTGTTGCCGAGTCCATCGGTCAACTGGCCATCTTCAAACACCTGCAGCAGGATGTTAAACACATCCGGATGCGCCTTCTCGATTTCGTCGAGCAGCACCACGGAATACGGCCGCCGACGCACCTGCTCCGTCAGTTGCCCGCCCTCTTCGTATCCCACATATCCCGGCGGCGCTCCAATCATCCTCGCCACGGAATGCTTCTCCATGTACTCGGACATATCGAGCCGCACCATCGCGCGCTCGTCGTCAAACAGGAACTCAGCCAGCGCGCGCGCCAACTCCGTCTTCCCGACGCCCGTGGGCCCCAGGAACAGAAACGACCCAATCGGCTTGTTCGGGTCGCTCAATCCGGAGCGGCTGCGCCGAATCGCGTTCGAGACGCTCGCCAGCGCCGCATCCTGCCCCACGACGCGCTGCCGCAGCCTCTCCTCCATGTGCACCAGCTTCTCGATTTCTCCCTCGAGCAGTCGCCCCACGGGAATGCCGGTCCATTTGCTCACGATCTTCGCGATTTCTTCCTCGCCCACCTCTTCCTTCAACATCGGATGCTCTTTTTGCAGCTCCGCAAGGTGGTCTTGCGCCTTCTTCAATTCCTTTTCCGCCGCCGAAAGCTTCCCGTAGCGGATTTCCGCCACGCGCGAGAGGTCGCCGGCGCGCTCGTAGCGCTGCTCCTCCGCCCTCAGCTGCTCCATCAGCTCCTTCTGCTTGCGGATGCGCCCAATCGCGTCCTTCTCCGTCTGCCACCGCGCCTTCAGCGCGTTCGATTGCTCGCGCAGCGTGCTCAGCTCCTTCTCGATTTGCTGCAGCCGCCCGCGCGAATGCTCATCCGATTCCTTCTTCAGCGCCTGCCGCTCGATTTCGAGCTGCATGATCCGCCGCTCGATCTCGTCGATTTCAGTCGGCAGCGAGTCGATTTCCATCCTCAGCCCCGCAGCCGCCTCGTCAACCAGGTCGATGGCCTTGTCCGGCAAAAACCTGTCAGTGATGTACCGCTGCGACAGCATCGCCGCCGCCACAATCGCGGCATCCTTGATGCGCACGCCGTGATGCACTTCGTACCGTTCCTTCAGCCCGCGCAGAATCGCGATCGTATCCTCAATCGACGGTTCCCCAATGAACACCGGCTGGAACCGCCGTTCGAGCGCCGGATCCTTCTCGATGTATTTCCTGTATTCATTCAGCGTCGTCGCGCCGATTGCACGCAGCTCGCCTCGCGCCAGCGCCGGCTTCAGCATGTTCGACGCGTCCATCGCGCCTTCCGCCGCGCCCGCTCCCACCAGCGTGTGCAGCTCGTCGATGAACAGAATGACCTGCCCCTCGGATTCCGTCACTTCCTTCAGGACAGCCTTCAGCCGGTCTTCGAATTCTCCGCGGTACTTTGCGCCCGCGACCATCGACGCCAAATCCAGCGCCACGAGGCGCTTCGGCTTCAACACTTCGGGAACGTCGCCCGCCACGATGCGTTGCGCCAATCCCTCGACGATCGCCGTTTTCCCCACGCCCGGCTCGCCAATCAGCACCGGATTGTTCTTCGTCCGCCGCGCCAGAATCTGCATCACGCGCCGAATCTCTTCGTCGCGCCCGATTACCGGATCCAGCTTCCCGCGCCGCGCCAATTCCGTCAGGTCGCGCGCATACTGCTCCAGCGCGCGATATGTCGCCTCGGGATTCTGCGACGTCACCCGATGGCTCCCTCGAATCGATGTCATCGCCTGCAGAATCGCGTCGTGCCCCGCGCCCTGACGCGCGAGCAGCTGCCCCGCCGGGTCTTTGTCCGCCGCCGCGATCGCCAGCAGAATGTGCTCGGTCGAAACGTACTCGTCCTTCAGCCGCTGCGCTTCGTCAAACGCATGTTGCAGCACGTCGTTCGACGCGCGGCTCAGGAACTGGTCAGAGACGCCCGACACCTTCGGCAACCGCTCCACCTGCTTCTCGACCTCGCCCGCAAGCCTCACCGGCGAGACACCCAGCTTCTCGAGCAGCGGCGGCACCACCCCGTCGCCCTGCGCCGTCAAAGCCCAAAGCAAGTGCAGCGGCTCGATTTGCTGCTGGCCCGAACGCGCAGCCATTTCCTGGGCTCCCTGAAGAGCCTCCTGGGCCTTTACCGTTAATTTATCGAGTCGGAGCATGTCCGAATTTTCTCACTTTCTGCCCTTAGAAAAAATCTATCTCAGAAAAAAGGGGCCGCCTGCGCGACGGCCCCTCTCTCTCGGCCACTTCACGCCTTAGTTGCGGCCGTTCGATACGTTGATCTTCACCTGCTTCGGCTTCGACTCCGCTCGCTTCGGAAGCTCCACGCTCAAGACGCCATTCTTGTAGCTCGCCTTGATGGCTTCCGTGTCGACTGTGGTCGGCAAGCTGAAGCTACGGCTGAAGGAGCCATACGCCCGCTCCACGCGGAGGTAATTGTCTTCCTTCACGCTCTCTTCGAACTTGCGCTCGCCGCGCACCGTCAACATGTTGTTCTCGACCCGGACGTCGATGTCCTTCTCCGCCACGTCCGGCAAATCCGCCTTGATGACCAACTCGTTCTCCGTCTCGTAGATGTCCACGGCCGGAGCCCAGGTCGTCAGAGCGGAATTGTCGGCATTGCCCTTAAACGAGGTGTCAAACAGCCGGTTGACCTGATCCTGCAACGTCGAAAGGTTGCGGAACGGGTCCCAGCGGGTAATCGCGTTCATGGTGCCTCTCCTCTTGAAATGTTGCGCCACATTAGCGCATGCAAATAATATAATCTGCGTGTCATAATGTCAAGTCCTTTCTGAAGACACCGATCCCATCCCCTCCGTCACCCACAAACTATGATAAGACTCTTAGAATCAAGCACTTAAGATAGTGCGTCTCTGGCATCGTCAACAGAATCGGATGGTCTTTGGCCTGCGTCCGCCTCTCAACCACGGCTAAAGGCTTGTGCGCGTCGTTCGCGGCTTCCGCGAGGATTTGTAGGAACAGGGCCTCCGACACGTGGTAGGAGCAGGAGCAAGTAATCAGGAAGCCCCCGGGCTCCAAAATCCTTAGGGCCCGGAAATTGATCTCTTTGTAGCCCCGGTGGGCCGCCTCGACGCTATCCCGGTTTTTTGCAAACGCCGGCGGATCGAGAATCACCATCCGGAATCGCCGTCCCGCCTCGTCGTATGCCTTCAGGACGTCGAATGTGTTCCCTTCCCGAAAGTGCGCATTCGAGACCCCGTTCAGTTCTTGGTTTCGCTTCGCCGCCGCCACCGCAGCGGGCGCCATATCAATGCCCTCGACGTGTTCGCACTTATCCGCGATGGTCAGCGCGAAGCCGCCGTGGTAGCTGAAGCAGTCGAGGACCTCGCCGGAGCAGTAGCGCCGCGCCGCGGCATGGTTCTCGCGTTGGTCAAGGAACGCTCCGGTCTTCTGACCCTTCTGGAGGTCGTAGACGAACGAGATACCGTTCTCTTTCGCCGTGATCTCATCCGGGATCGAGCCATGGAGAACGCTCACCCGCTGGTCCAGCGCCTCAAGCAGCCGTACCTTCGGATCGTTGCGCTCCAAAATCCCCTTGGGCGAAAGCAGTTCCACCAGAATCTCGACGAACAGCTCCTTGTGACGCTCCGTTCCCTGACTCAGCGTCTGCAGCACCAGATAGTCCCCGTAGCGATCGATTACGAGCGATGAAAGCAGGTCCGCCTCCCCGTACAGCAACCGGTAGGCGTCCGTGTTCTCGACGATGCTCTTCCGGAACTCCACCGCTCGGCGAATTCGCTCGGTTAGAAAAGCGCGGTCCACCGGCACATCCTGGGCCGTCAGCAGCCGGATGGCGATCTGGGATTTGTCGCTGTAAAAAGCGCGGCCCTGAAACCGCCCGCGCTCGTCGGTCAGCCGCACGATCGCGCCCGGCTCCGCCTGTGCGGAACGGACGTCGCTGCGGTAGATCCACAAATGGCCGGCGCGCAGGCGCTCGACGCCGCGCGAACTGATCACCACCGAGCCTTCAGCCACTTTCGGATGCCTCGTGAAAACGAACAGCTTGGCCGATCCGCTGCAATGAAGCGAAGCTCCTGCGCACGCTCCACTGAGCGATGGATACGCAGTTCAGTTCTCTTAGCACACTTGAACCGGTCGTGCCAATGTGTTCGACTGCATTCGGCGCATACGCAAATGAACCTGAGCGACTTCGAATACGATTTGCCGGCCGACCGCATTGCGCAGCGACCGCTGGCCGAACGCGACGCTTCGCGCATGTTGCTCCTCGATCGCAAGTCGGGCGATTGGCAGGATCGCCACTTTCGCGAGTTCCCGGATCTGCTGCAAGGCAATGAGTTAGTTGTTCTAAACAACGCGCGAGTTGTGCCCGCCCGGCTCTTTGGCCGCAGGGGCGGCATCCATGCGGAACCGCTTGGCCGCCACAATCCTGCTCGCGGTGAGTACCTTCAGTCGCAAATCGAAGTCCTGCTTGTGCGCCAGGTTGCTCCGGATGTCTGGGAGACTTTGGTCCGGCCCGGTCGCAAGATTCCCGTCGGCGAGCGCATCATATTCGGCGAGGGCGAGCTGGAGGCCCAAGTCGAAGGCCGCGGCCCTTACGGCGTCCGCATTCTCCGCTTCCAGTCAGCGAACGGCTTCCACAATGCCCTTGCGCACTTGGGTCATATCCCTTTGCCGCCCTACATCAAGCGCGACGACGAGCCTCTTGACCGTGAGCGCTATCAGACGGTCTATGCGCGCTCCGGAACTGCCGTCGCCGCACCCACTGCCGGTCTCCACTTCACGCCCGAGATTCTCGACCGGCTTCGCGCGCGAGACATCGAAATTGCGGAGATCACTCTCGACGTGGGCCTCGGAACATTCGAGCCCGTTCGCACCGAGAAGCTGGAGGAACACAAAATTCACAAGGAGTCTTACGAAATTCCCGAAGCCGCGGCTTCAGCCATCAATCGCGCCTGCCGGGACAAGCGGCCTGTTCTCGCCGTCGGAACCACAGTTGTGCGTGCGCTCGAAGACTGCGCCGAAAAGAACGCCGATGCCTCGTCGCTGATCGCTCCCGGGAAGTACGAAGCTGAAATATTTCTCTTCCCCGGCAAACCATTTCGAGTTGTGAGCCAGTTGCTCACTAATTTCCATCTTCCTCGCTCGAGCCTCCTGGCTCTCGTCGCAGCCTTTGCCGGACGCGAAAACATCCTGCGTGCCTACCAGCACGCCGTCCAGGCCGGGTACCGCTTTTACAGCTATGGCGACTGCATGCTGATTCGCTAGCCTCCAGCCTTACGCCATTGCGTGCAACCGGACCCCGGTTTGACTATAATTCGCCCTCTCGCGGGGGCGTCGCCATGCGCTACTTGATCCTCAGCGATATACACGCCAATCTCACGGCGCTCGAGGCCGCTCTCGATGCGGCCAAGGGTCGCTGGGAGAAAGCTGTCTGCCTGGGCGATGTTGTTGGCTACGGTCCCGACCCGAACGAAGTGATCGACCGCATTCGCTCCATCGACGCCGTCACCATTCGCGGAAACCACGACAAAGCCGTCAGCGGCGCGGCAAACGCTGACGATTTCAATCCCGTGGCCCGCGCAGCCGCTCTTTGGACGCGCGAGCGCCTACGCCCCGAGAATCGCGAATGGCTCGAACACCTGCCCACGGGCCCTCTCGCCGTCGACGGATTCCACATGGTCCATGGCGCATTTCGCGACGAGGACGAATATGTGTTCTCTCCCGCGCAAGCGCTCGATAGCCTTCTGGAAGCTCCGTCTCCCGTGACCTTCTTCGGTCACACGCACCTCCAGGGTGCCTTCACACTCCACGACGAGCGTGTCGAAGCACTGCATTTCAAGCCCGCGGGAGACAGCCCGTTTTCCAACCTCGCGATTCAGACTGGCACCACCTACCTGCTCAATCCCGGCTCCATCGGCCAGCCTCGCGACGGCAATTCGCGCGCTGCCTTCGCCATTGCCGACCTCCCCAACAATTCCGTCGAGTTCTGGCGCGTTCCCTATAACATAGAGGCTGTGCAGAAGCGCATGGAAGCAGGCGGCTTGCCCGAGGCCCTGATTCTTCGCCTGTCGTTTGGCCGCTAAAGAGATCGCCATTCATGGACCCTGAACCCATACCTCAGCGCGACGACCGAAGCCGGTTCCCCGCGTCCTTTATCGCAGGCTTGATTGTCGTTTTCATCGTGGCTGCAGCCGCGGTGGTTGTGTCGCGCTACTCTCACTCGCGAGATGTCGCCGTCGCAACAGCCAAGCTGCCCTTCGGTCCCGAAGAGCAGGCCTATGCGCCCAGCATTCACTTCGATAATCCTCAAATGGCGCGCGCCAAGAATCTTCTCAATCAGGAATTCATCTATGTGGCCGGAACGCTGTCGAACACCGGCAACCGTTCCATCGCTGCCTTGACCGTGACGATGGAGTTTCACGACCCGTTCAAACAGGTCATCCTGCGCGACACCGAGCAGTTGGTTACGCGCAAGAATAGCCCGGTTCCTCCAGGCGGCACGCGCGACTTTCAAATCACGCTGGAACATATTCCCGCGGAATGGAATCAGGCGTATCCTTCCTTCCGCATCATCGGCTTGGTTTTGCAGTAGGGCTCGAACGGCTGTCTCTAAACGAAGGACCGTTGTCTATGAACGATTGGGCCGATCTCGACCGCGCCTTGCAGAATCTTGCGGCCTCCGGCGCTGTGGAAGTACGCGAAGACGGCGAATGGCTGGCCGGCCTCTCCGCTCTCCATTACGAAGTGCGCCGCAGCGGAAAATCCGCTCTCGTGCATCTCTGGTCCGATGAGCGAAACCTCGCGCGCCGCGTCCTTCGCGTGCGGGAGCAATCGCCCGAGCGGCTCGTCCTGGAGGTCCAACGGTTCGGCCGTTCGCGGCCTGGACGCCTCGAATTCCTCCGCACGGATTCGCCGCGCGCCGCGGGACGCGTTACGCGCGAACAGTTTCGCGCGCGCTTCAGCCGCTTCCTCGCGGAGCGCTTTCCCGATTCCTCGGTCGACTTCCTTTCTGCGTCGCCCGATCTCGAGCACTCCTTCTCTGGCGTCTACATTCGCGGGCGCATGCACGAAGGCAGCCGTGAGCACGCGCTCATCGCGGCTTCGCCTGGCGAGAGCTCCGCATCCATCGAAGGAATTCTCACGTTTGGCATTCTCTGGCTCGATTGGTGCCGCAGCCACGCCCAGCGGCGCACGGTGGAAGGACTCCGCGTGTTCGTCCCCGAAGGAACCAGCCGCTTCATCCGCGAGCGCTCCCTCGGCATCGCGGCACATGCGCGGCTTGAGGTCTTCGAGTTCGACGAACGCGAGGGCAAGGTCTGCAAGACCGATCCCGCTGATGTAGGAAACCTCGAAAGCTGGCTCGCGCAGCGCCGCGAGGTCGAATCCGATTTGGCCGCTGCGCGGGACGCCATCGCCCGCGTCCGTGCGCTTGCTCCTGCCGGATCGGAGCTCGCGCAGAACATGGCCGCTCGCCCCGTCGCGGGCACGCACGAGGTGGCGATGTGCTTTCGCGGCCTGGAATTCGCGCGCTGGCGCCGCGACGGAATCACTTTTGGCATCGGCGACTCGCGCGACCGGCTCACCGAAAGAACGCAGCCACGCCTCGAACGCCTGGCGCGCGACCTGGATCTGCACCGCCACTCGCTCGCCACGGAAACCAATCATCCGCTCTATCGCGCGGCTCCTGAGCGCTGGCTCGAAACGCTCGTGATGGAGGAACCCGCGCGAATCGATGCGCAGCTCGACCCACGCTACTTGTACTCGGAAGTGCCTGCGCTTGCGGCGGGCGATCGTGGCGTGCTCGATGTGCTCGGCGTGACGCTGCGAGGCCGCCTCGTGATTATCGAGTTGAAGGCGACTGAGAATATCCAGTTGCCGATGCAGGCTGTCGATTACTGGCTGCGCGTGCGCCGCCATCAGCTCGCGGGAGACTTCCGGCTTCACGGCTACTTCGCAGGACTCGCGCTCAGCGCGGAACCGCCGCTCGTGTGGCTGGTCGCGCCGGGACTGCGCTTCCACGCGTCGACGGACACGCTGCTGAAGTATCTCTCGCCCGAAATTCACGTGACGCGAATCGGAATCAACGAGAATTGGCGCAGAGGCGTGAAAGTTCTGTTCCGGCAGTAAATCGATTTAGAAGGCAAAAAAGAAGGGAAGCGGCCTGGAGTGAACCAGTACCACTTCCCGGGGTGTGTCCTAGAAGTGTTTGATTATTTAGACGCTGGCCGCTGGGAAAGGTTGCATGATTTGCGCGCCGCAGGAAAAAAATAAGTTGCGCGGGCCATTCCGGCTCGTAGACGCTAGTAAAAAAGGTACTTGCGCCATTTCTCGTCGCGATGCCCGATCAGGCGCATCAACTGGCGCGAGGTGTGAAGCGTGAACGGGCGCGGGCGGCGCTGCAATTTCAGGCCCGCTTCCTCCGGTGTGCGGTCGCCCTTGCTGTTGTTGCACGCGTAGCAGCAGGCCACCAAGTTTTCCCACGAGGAGCGGCCGCCGCGCGAGCGAGGCATCACGTGGTCGAGGGTAAGCTCCGACGCAGGAAACGCGTTCCCGCAGAACTGACAGGTATTGCGGTCGCGCAGAAGAATATTTTTCCTGGAAAGCGCCCGGCTCTGCTGTGGAATGTGCCGGTACGAGAGCAGGCGGATCACCGAGGGAACCTGCACGGACTTCGAAGTGGAGTGAACCTCGGTGTGGTTCGTCTCTTCGGCCTGGGCGACGCCCTTCAACATAAGGACGAGGGCCCTGCGTACGGCGGTCACATTGATCGGTTCGAAGGTGGCGTTCAGAACCAGGACCGGCGCCTGCATCACAGACGGCCGGGCCGCGGGAGCACTGGCCGAGCTCTGGACAACGTGCTCGGGCGCAACGGCGCTCAGCCCTACGTTGGGCCGCGGACGTAAGCCGCCCTTAAGCCGGTTGTCCATTTGCTTTGCCCTCTTTCGCCGCTCCGACAACCCCCTGCCTAACAGATGCTGGTTGGTGCCCGGCGGTTTCTTTTCGTAACCGCGCCGCCGGAGGCCTCACGGCCGGTGCAACCCAGCCGGGAACAACGCGCGCGACAGTCGCTCCAAAAATAGAGGCTGCTCCAGCCTTCAGGAGAGCCCGAGAGCAGGAATCCAGTGTCGCGCCGGTCGTCAATACATCATCTACCAGCAGGATACGGAGGTTGTCAACTCTGGCCCCTTCCCGGGTCGCGTAGGCGCCACGGACCGAGGTCCAGCGCTCGGTGCGGGAGAGGACAAGCTGCGACGGGCGCGGCCTGGTTCGAACGAGGAGATAGGAGCCGAACGGGATGCCAATTTTGCGCGCGAGTGGCTTGGCGATCATCTCTGCCTGGTTGTAGCCGCGCTCGCGAAGGCGGTCAGGATGCAGGGGAACCGGGACGACAAGTTCGGCGCGCATGGCTTCGGGATCGTGCGACAGCGTTTCCGCGAGGCGCGCGGCAAACCAGTCGCCGAGGCGCCGGACGCCTTCGTATTTCAGCAGCACGACGGCGCTGGAAAGCGCGTCGTCGTAGACCGCGTAGCTCCGGGCGCGCTGGAAGGCGAAGAACTGGACGCGGCAGAGGCGGCAGAGGGGATGCGCAGCGTCAGAGGCAACGGCGGAGATGAACGGGCGACCGCAGCACTGGCACATCGGTTCGGAGAGGCGGTAGAAGCCGTCGAGGCAGGACAGGCAAATCGGGATTCGACTCGCGTTGGTGAGGATGGTTCCGCAGATCCGGCACGGCGCCGGAAAGAGCACCGAGGCGAGAGCGTCGAGCGCGGTCCGAATGACCATCGCAGATTCGGGAGGAATCGCGCGCGAGGCTACTTCAAAGCATCCGGGCAGAGAAGATCGTAGAAATACGGACGGCCGAGCTGGACTGTACGGGCCTGCGGGCGGCTTAGAGCAGGCCCTGTTCCTTCTTTTCCTGGCAGGTGATGCAGTAGCGGGTCCAGGGTACGGCTTCGAGGCGCTTTTGCTGCAGCTCCTGGTGGCAGGAGATGCATTCGCCAAAGGAATTCTCGCGAATCCTCTCGAGCGCGTCGTCCACGAGCTGCAAGAGCGAGCGGTCGTTGTGAGTCTGGCCGAAGAGAAACTCCTTGGTGTAGGAGTTCGCAGCCTTGTCGGCGAGATCCACTGTGGGATCTTCGTCGGCCTCGCGGCCTTCCTGTTCCGTGCGCGCGATACCGCGCACGAGCTCGTCCCTGCGCGCGACGAGTTTCTTCTTGTAGTAGTCGAGGCGCTTCTTATCCATCGTTGACTTCCCAGACGGCATATTTCATCCCACCCAAAATGAGCAATTTTATCGATGGCACCCGCCATTGTCAAATCAGCGGCGGAAAGCGGTCGCGCGAGCGTCATCTTTCGAGGCAGCCTGCGCGGCACAATCGACCGAAGATAGATGCGTCGGGAGCTGAAAGGGATTCCAGGGTTCGCGTGCGATTCGACTGTTACGACGTGTCGAAGGACGAGAAGCGAAACAAAGCCGCCTAATCTATACAAAATAAGGGCCGGGAGGCTGTATAGATTAGAAAAACGTAAGTGGCTGATTCGTTTAGGGTTGCGGCGATTTCTAATCTTCAGTGTATAGATTAGAAATTGGATGGGGAGCGCCCGGCGGTTGGGAGGAGGAGGTCGCCGGAGCATCCGATTTGTGCCTTAATCCTTCATCTTTCCTTCTGAACGGTATTTTATCATGCGTGGCAACTTGACACGTGTGCTCCAAGTCTGCAAGTCGCTGAGCAGACGTGGTTTATGAAATCGCGATTTGTGATCAGGAATTGAGGAAAAACGAAAAAAGTCGAGAAAGGTTCGGGGATGGAAAAGCAAAGCCTTTTGGAACCACAGCTGAAGACAGATAAACGCAGATGAGGCAAAGGCGATTTCGGATTTGGGAATTTCAATTTCAAAGAGCCAAAGACGGAACCTGAAGGCTACCGCAGAGGCGCGGAGGACGCAGAAGAAAAAATTCCAAATCTCAAGAGGAGGGTTGGGAAACGAAGCGCGAGACGGCGAAGCAAGCTTCGCCGAGTAGCAGTTCCCTCGATGCTGAGCGGGGACACAAAGCGGTAGCAAGCTACCGCACTCCAAAGGGCCGCGAAAGGCGCGCCCCGAAAGCGAGTCTCAAATTTGAAGGGGCATACGTAGAGGCGGGTGCGGAATGATCGAAGCACGAGTGTGCGCCTGGCGTCTCCTCCTGCCAGCTCTGACCACGAATTCATTGTGTTGGAGCGCAGAAGAGATTATCGTGCGCGAACTGGAGGTCCAAATCGGAAACTTCGGTCGAGATGGGACCCAAGCTAGCGATCTGCAAACTTCCAGAAGGCGGAGCGGAGTCGTCAGCAGCCAACAACTAAAGATCTTTCGGGAAGGAGGAAATCCGTGTTGTCCAGAGGCAAAGGTACACCGGTGAGCAGGGTCGTGTTTCAGGTGTTTTTCTTCGCGGCAACGATACTTGCCGCGCTATCTTTCAGCGCGCCCGCAATGGCGCATCCACTGCCCCCGCCCAGCGCCGCGCATGCTCCCGCAAGAGCCCAACAGGCTGCCACTCACGCTGGCGAAACGTATTTTGTATGTACGTTGCCTACGTCCGCTGCGGGGGTGTTGACCTACTACGTCAGTGATGTGAACGGCCCTTTTGACTTTAAATCGGCCGGCCCCGCGCTGGACAAACTCGCGCATGCGTTCAGCAACTTTCTTACCGCGAAATACCATGCTGCAGGCGGATCGGTTAGCTGCGTCTACCAATACTCGCAAGCAGATGCGGAGAGGCTCAAACAACGCGACCTCACAACAGGCTATAGCGGCTATAGACATGTTGATACCGGCTGGAAGAATGCCGAGACGGCTACGCCTGGGGCCACTGCTCCCTCGGATTCGGGTACGCCTTACTACTGCTACTCGTACTATAAGTTCCCGGGCGCGGCCCGGCAGACCGACTACACCACCGGAGTATTCTCCGCGACCGCGTCGTACGGCTGGACAAGACTCTGGTGGAGCGCCTATGTGCGCCAGACCTACCACATTCCCGTTGACGCCAAGTCTTTCGAGGTGGATTGCAACCAACTGTCGGCCGCTCCCGACAAGCAGCAACAGGTTCTCTCCCGCAACGTTACCCTTTGGAAGGAGCGCAACGAAGACGTGGTGCAGGTGAGCTGGAAGCCGACCCAGACGGCTCCGGCCGGCGCGGCAGAACCAAGCGTGAAGGAAATGTTGAGCGGCCAAGTCAGGCTCCAGGATCACGCGCCGATTGGCGCCTCGGCGACGAACGCAGGCGCTGATCCTGCTCCGGGCCAGCCACTGCCGCAGACCGGCAACGGCAAGCAAGGGATGTGCTGGGCAGTTATCGGAAAGAACCTCTATGTGAGTGCCATGTTCGATGCAAGTAAGGCAAGCCCGGGCGAGGATGGAAAGTGGGTGGTAGCATTCGGCAATTACGTCGCTGCCCACATCGATCCGAAGCCCGCCCAGGCTGTTCGTTGCATCGCTGAGTCGGCGGCCGCGGCGCAAGCAACTTTGAACACCTGGAAAAAGTCAGCGAGCTCCGGCGGTCCTATCGTCAAAGAAACCGGCTGGGTCTACAGGGGTCCCGAACCTGGGCCGGTTAGTAATAAGGGCGTCGCCCCAGGCCAAGGGAGTGGCACGGGCCAGTGGGTGCTGTGCTACTCAGACGTCTCGCAGTCGCCCCTTTATCTCTCGGGCGACTTCCAAATTGATGTGCCCTTGGCGAGAGCGGGCCCGGAACCGGATCCGTCGAGCGTCGCCGCGAACGCACGCGCAATCGGTGAGTTGAAAACGACATTTCTCGCGTACATCCAGAAGCAGTACGGTTACCACTCGTCTTCGTCTTACCCAGTGTATTGCCAGGGTGGAGCGGGGGAAGGAGATCTTGCGGGCGCGCGCGACCTGCTGCACAGCCGCTTCGCACAGGTGAAGTTCGTCGAAACCGGTTGGAAGCCCGGGATGCTGGCTACAGCGGATAAATCCTCGGAAGCGAAACCGGCGACGCCTCCTTCCTCAGCCGCGCAGACGGCGTACGAAAGGGCGATGGCTGCGCAACGACCGGCAACGAGTTCGGCAAGCCGGGTGGATGCCGCAGGAGTTCCGATATCAGGAAACTCAGCGGCCACAGACACAAGCGGGCAGAAATATTCCTACTGCTATACGATAGGCAGCCTTCCACACGCTCCTTCCGAGGCAGCGCGCTCGAATTACTACGTGAGCCCCGTTTTTGCCGCCGGTCCGGCGAGCGCTCCAGCGCCGACTTTTCAGAAGATGCTTCAGGCCGCTCACCCGCAGGTACAAATTCAGACCGCAACCTGCAGCAAGCCACAATCGTTGGCCGCGACGCAGACCTCGAGAAACAATGAAATTGCAGCGAGGAAGAATAATCCGTATATCACCACTGTGGAAGTGAACTGGAAACCGTAGCCGAAGCGACGACCCGGCGTTTCAACCGAAGGCGGGGAAACAATGAGAATCCGAACTTCATTCTTCTTCGCAGCGGTCTTCGCACTGACCGTGCTGGGCGCGTCAATTTGTTACACTCAAACTCCGAGCGTGGCGTCGATGAAACAGCCGGTCGCGCCGGTGCGCCCGGTAACGGACGACTACCATGGCACGAAGATCGTCGACAATTATCGCTACATGGAAAACCTGAAAGACCCGGAGGTGCAGGCGTGGATGAAGGCCCAGAACGATTACACCCACGCGCAGCTCGCGAGCATTCCCGGACGCGAAAAGCTTCTCGAGCGCATCCGGCAGCTCGATCAGGCCGTACCCCAAGTTCAAGGGACGCGGCTGCCGGGGGACTTGTACCTTATCCTGAAGCGTCTGCCTACCGAGAACGTTTCCAAGCTCTACCTGCGCCAGGGGCTCAACGGGGAGGACAAGCTTCTGGTCAACCCCGAGAAGATCAAGCTGGCCACTGCGATTCAAAGCAAGGGCGCCAACACAATAGTGGGTTCCTTGCCTTCGCAAGACGGCAAGTACGTCGCCGTCGGCATTGCCGCGGGCGGGTCAGAGTTGACGGAGATTCATGTCTTCGAAATCTCTTCGGGCCACGAGACTCAGGACGTGATCCACGATGTCTACTGGGTAACGGTAAGCTCGCCAAGCTGGCTCCCGGGTAATCGGTCGTTTGTGTATGGGCGGCCGTGGAATCTGCCTCCTGGCGCGCCGGCGAATGAGGCCGATGAAAAGTCTCGCGTCTACCTGCACGTCCTAGGAACAGACCCCTCGAAGGACCCGGCCGTGTTTGGTTACGGCGTGGTGCCGGCGATTCAGGTCGACCGGCGGTACATTCCGTCTGTGGCTATCCCGCTGGATTCCGCGTACGCAATCGGAACAATCCACAGCGGCGTCTCGGGGAACAGCTCGTTTTACATCGAGGCGGCGGCCGATCTGGGAAAAACGGACACAGCGTGGCGCAAGTTCGCGGATTTTTCTGACGATGTAAGCAACGTCGAGGTGCATGGCGATGATCTCTACGTGCTGACCTACAAGAATGCTTCGCGCTACAAAGTTATTCGCACCAGCGCGGCCAAGCCCGACCTAGCGTCGGCCGAAACCATCGTTCCGGCGAGCCGAGCGGTGGTCACGGGGATAAACGTCGCCCAGGATGCACTCTACGTGCAGTTGTTGGACGGCGGCATCGGCCGTGTATTGCGCGTTCCCTATGGCCCGAAGCCTCAAGCGCAGGAGATCGCTCTGCCGTTTAGGGGGACCGTTTTCATGGTAGAAACGAATCCCAGCCTGCCCGGTGCGCTGCTCGGGATTGGGTCCTGGACTAGAGCGGATAGTGTTTATGCCTACGATCCTGAGACCACGCGGGTGGCCAATACCGAACTTCAGCCGACCGGTCCTTACGATAACCCCACCAATATTGAATCGACCGAGGTCAAAGTGCGCAGCTACGACGGCACTTTGGTACCGCTTTCCATCGTTTACCCAAAGGGCGTGAAGCAGGATGGGTCGAATCCTACGCTGCTGAGTGGCTACGGCGCGTACGGCCTTGTATCGCACCCTCCCCACTTCGATCCCGCGTTGGACCTCCCGTGGTATGAACAGGGCGGGATATATGCGGTCTGCCATGTGCGCGGCGGCGGAGAATATGGCGAGGAGTGGCACCTGGCGGGCAAAGGGCCGACCAAACCCAATACCTGGCGGGATTTCATCGCTTGCGCCCAATATTTAATCCAACGCAAGTACACGTCGCCTGCGCGCTTGGCTGGCACAGGCACGAGCGCTGGCGGCATTCTGATTGGCCGGGCGATTACTTCGCGGCCGGACCTTTTTGCCGCGGCCATTGACTCGGTCGGATTATCGGACGCGCTGCGCTTCGAGACCGGTGAGAACGGCGTGGATAATATTCCCGAGTTTGGCAGCGTGAACACCAAGGCAGGCTTCGAGGCCCTCTATGCCATGAGCGCCTACGCCCATATCAAAGATCACACGCCTTATCCGGCAGTCTTGCTTATGACCGGCGCCAACGACCCGCGAGTGGACCCGTGGCAAATGGACAAGATGGCGGCACGTCTCCAGGCCGCGACTTCCAGCGGCAAGCCTGTGCTGCTGCGGGTCAGTTACCGCGGCGGTCACGGTCTCATGGGCGGCACGGAAGCACAGTTTCAGGAAACGCTGGCCGACCAGTCGAGCTTTTTGTTGTGGCAATTCGACATGCCAGAATTCCAGCTCAAAACAAAATAATTGCCTCTGGGCTTGCGCCGCTCGGGCGCGTCGAAGGTGTTGACGCCATCGACCTTGGGAGCGGTGAAAGTCTGGCCCTCGGCCTATTTGGCGGCGCTGGCGGGAGTCGAGCTACCAATCGGCCCAAAGATACCAATCGCTATCGATGTGTCTGAAGACAGGCTTTCGGGGCTTGGGCATTTTGTAGAAGGCATCGAGACTCGAGACCTGATTTGTCGGCTCCTGTTTCAACCAGCAGATCTCAATGTGCCGGGTATCTCCCGCGAAGCCGCTGGCCCACATGCCGACGCCTACTTCGTCGGGGCTCGCTCCGCGATCACGGAATGCCCACTTCGCGCCCATCTCCTGCAGTCGGGCGAGGTATTCGCGGTAGCGGTCCGAAGGGAACCCTCCCTGCGGCGGATGAACGATGCCCGAATGCACCGTTTCAACGCCCCAATCAGCGACGCGAACGACTTCTGGATCGGCCACGAGCATGTCGCGCAGCCGCTCATAGTCGCTGCGATGTTCGTAGAAATTGCGGATCAGTCTCGCTTCGGCCGGGGGCCTGCTGGTACGAACGGCTGCAATGACGAGGACAAAGGCAGCGAGGAGTGCTCCAACGGCGATCAGGAGCATGATTCGAATCTTTGAAGGCCCGGGCATGGTGCGTTATTGGGCGAGGGAGAGGACGGTGACGGATTTGGGGGCGATGTGCAGGGTGAGCCTACCGGCTTCGAGCTTGGCCGAGATAGGCTTGGGGACGACGGTGTCGGGGGCGTCGAAGGTGTTGACACTGTCGACCTTGGGAGCGATGAGCGTCTGGCCTTCGGCCGATTTCGCCGCGGTGCCAGCGAGGCTGATTTCGATTTCGGCGGGCTGCTCGGGATCGACATTGGTGACTTCGAGCCAGAGCTTGCCGGAAGCATCCTTCGCGGCGATAGCGTCGACGCGCGGCAAGGTGATGGCGCCATTGGTGTAGACGCCGGGGTCGTAGGTGACGGGGATGAAGGTTGCGTCATGGAACGGCACGTACATTTTGAAGACGTAGTAGGTGGGAGTGAGGACCATCTTTTCCTTGTCGGTCATGACCATCGCTTGAAGGACGTTGATCATCTGCGCGATGTTGGCCATGCGGACGCGATCGGCGTGGCGGGCGAAGATATTCAAGTTGAGCGCGGCGAGAATGGCGTCGCGCAGACTGTTTTGCTGAACCAGGAAGCCGGGATTCGAGCCGGGCAGCGGCGCGTACCATGCGCCCCATTCGTCGACGACAAGGGCGACGCGCTTCTGCGGGTCGTAGGTATCCATGATGGCCGAGTGCTTGCGGATGAGCTCGTCCATATCGAGGGTGGACTTGAGGATCTGGCTGTATTCCGGTTCGCCGAAGCCGACGGATTTATAGGAAGGCGGCCAGTGCAC
The DNA here is from genome assembly GCA_035501415.1 of Candidatus Limnocylindrales bacterium. Classification (GTDB taxonomy): domain Bacteria; phylum Acidobacteriota; class Terriglobia; order Acidiferrales; family UBA7541; genus Palsa-295. The sequence goes on from DATJWH010000041.1 coordinate 19,561, forward strand.
GACCGTGTAGGAGTGCATGGAAAGGCCGGTGATGTCCCAGCTCCAATCGTGGTGTTGGTAGGCCTTCATAACGGCTTCGGTCCAATCCATCCATTCGGCGTCGCCGCCGCCGGGACCGACCGCGATTTTCACCATGCGTGATTTTTCCTGCTGCGCGGGATTGAAGTTGCGGACGAAGTGGCTGTAGACCTTGAGCTGGTCGAGATAGTAATCGGGCGTCATATTTCCGCCGCATCCCCAGCTTTCGTTGCCAATCCCGAGAAAACCGACTTGAAAGGGATCGGGATGCCCATTGGCGGCGCGTTCTTTCTGCAAAGTGGTGGGCTGAGCGGCGGTCATGTACTCGAGCCATTCGGCGGCTTCGCGAGGCGTGCCGGAGCCAACGTTGACGGAGACGTAGGCCTCGGCGCCGATCTGATTGAGGAAATCCATGAATTCGTGCGTGCCGAAGGTGTTGGGCTCGATCACGCCACCCCAATTGGGATTGAGAGTGACGACGCGCTGCGGGCCGATGCCGTTGCGCCAGTGGTATTCGTCGGCGAAGCAGCCGCCGGGCCAGCGGACGTTGGGGACCTGGATGGCGCGGAGTGCGGCGACGACGTCGTTGCGGATGCCGCGCGTATTGGGGATTGGGGAGCCAGGGCCGACCCAGATGCCGTCGTAGATGCCGTGGCCGAGATGCTCGGCGAATTGGCCGAAGAGGTTGCGTGAGATTTGGGGGCCGGAGCGGGAGACGTCGACGGAGAGTTCGATTTTTTGGGCGGAGGCGATGGGAGCGGCGGCGACGATGGCGAAGAGGATGAGGGCGAAGAGGAGGGTGCGCGCGATCAAGCGAGAGGAGGAAAGTTTGGATTCAGGTCTGAGTGGAAGCATTCGTTCGTCTCCGGATTGGGATTTCGAGTGCATCGCCCTTGAATGGAGGAGTGTGCCACGCGCGAAGGCGATTGGACAGATGGAAGTGACGCAAGGATGGCGGCGCGACCCATTGCCACGGGATGGTTACAGAGTTCTCGCGCGTGCGTCCAATAGGGCAAACGAGGGGCATGGGGCGGCCAAGAGAGGAACAAAGTGAAGAATAAGAATAAAGTTGCCGCCTTTGTGGTAGCGGTGCTGGCTGGATTCCTGACGCAGGGGGCGAGCGGGCAGGGGCCGGCGGGCTTGCGGATCAATGTGGGGGACGCGAGCGTCAACGGGGTGCGGGTGCAGCCCTACACCAATCAGTGGAGGATGACGCGAACGCTCCCCAACGGACAGGTTCTGGAAGATGCGGGAACCTGGAACGACGAACTGACTGTCGTGACGATGGAGGGCAAAGATTGTCTGCAGCGGACGCAAACAGCGGCGTTCCGAGGGAGCGATGGTGAAACGAAGGCGACGACCCGCAATGTGAATGTGTTCGACCGCAAGACGTTTGCGCCGCTGCTGCGGATTTACGAAAAACATGTTGCGGGCGGAGAAGATTCCAAGCTGACGATCCGGTTCGGCACGAAATCCATGAGAATTGAAACCGTCGAGAACAGAAAAATGGAAACCAGAGAAGCGCCGACGGGAGCGGCGTTTGACTTCTACGGCGGAGTGTACGCGGTGCTGTGGGCCGCTCTTCCGCTGAAACAGGGTTTCTCGGCAAGCTATCCCTCCTACGCGGAGGGCGATCACCCGGAGACAATCTCCTGGGTCACGATGAGGGTGACGGGCGCCGAGGACGTCGAGGCAGGCCCAAACAAACGAGTGAGAGCGTGGGTCGTCGAAAGTGACACGGACATCGGAAAGCTGAAATATTGGGTGAGCGATGCACCTCCTTACATCATTCGCATGGATTTCAAGCAGCCAGACGGGACGGCGTGGCTTCTGAAGATGAGCTGATGGGCGTCCAGCTGAAAGACCAAAAAGACTAGGACGAAAAGCATCCCACCCTTGCAAAACCCGCAAGGATGGGGCACCCGTAAAACCAACTACGCGAACAGAACCAAAAGCTGAGCGGGGGAGGATTTCGGCGGACGGTGGTAAGATGCGCGCACTATGCGACCCCTTCCGAAGCAGATATTCACATTTCTTGTGCTGGTGTTCGCGTTCTCGTCGCTGCCGTACTACCTGATGATTCACACTGGCCACATCGCCGCCGGAAACGGAATGGCGGTGGCGCTGGTGATGTGGTGTCCGGCGCTTGCCGCGTTTGCCACCTGCGGGCTGCTGAAGATCGATCTGGCGACGCTGGGGTGGAGCTGGCGGCCGGCGCGGTGGGTGGCGTGGGCGTACGTGATTCCGATTCTGTACGCGCTGCCCGTGTACGTTGTGACGTGGGTGGCGATTCCGGGGTCGTTTGCGTTTTCCCAGTTTGCGGCTCCGCTGGCGAAGTCGTTCGGATTCCCGAATTCGCCGACGGCGACGGCGCTGTTTCTGGCAATTCCGGGGTATGCGACGCTGGGAGTGATCAGCAGCATGGCGCGGGCGCTGGGAGAAGAGATTGGCTGGCGTGGATTTTTGCTGCCGCGGCTGGTGAAGGCGACCGGATTTACTGTGGGCTGCCTGATCAGCGGATGCATCTGGGCGGTGTGGCACTATCCGGGGCTGCTCTTTGCGGACTACAACGCGGGGACGAAGCCGGCGTACGCGCTGGCGTGCTTTACGGTGATGGTGATCGCAGACGCGTACATTCTCGGGTGGATGCGGCTGAAGTCGGGGAGCCTGTGGCCGGCGGCGATGCTGCACGCGAGCCACAATCTTTTCATCCAAGCGATCTTCGACCGGATGACGGCGCCGGTTGGGCGGGCGCTCTACGTGACGACGGAATTTGGCTGCGGACTGGCGCTGACGGTGGCGGCGTTCGCGCTTTATTTCTGGACGCGGCGGAAAGAAGTGTTGCCGGTGGAGTTGCCCGCCTCGTAGTGCCGCGATGCGGTTGTAGGCGACAGGACTTGCCGGCGCTACTTTCTGAATCCGGCGCGCGTGACGGCCCGCCGTATCCACCAAGTCGCGTAGGTCGAAAAGCGAAATTCTCGGGAATAATCGAATGCGTCGACCGCCCTCATCAGGCCGATGTTTCCCTCCTGGATTACGTCGATAAGAGTCTCCGGGGTTTCCGCATAGCCTCTGGCTACAGCAGCGACGAGATAGAGGTTTGCTTCAATGAGTCTCACCTTTGCAAGCTCAGCCTCGGGCTCCGGCTCGTGAGCGAGTTTGGCAAACTCGATTTCCTCCTCGCGCGTTAGCCGCGCAATTGTCGTCGCCTCGCGTAGATAACTCTGCACGTCTGGGAAGCCAGTGAGCTGTTCGGCCAGGCCTGCCAGGTCGAGAGGCTTGCCAATCGTGTTCGGATCCTCGACCACGTCGATGCCGTTTTTCGCGAGCGCGGAGAGGACTGCGTCCAGTTCGGGACCTCCCCGATAGTCTACCGGCAAGAATGCGTCGATCTCGTCGTAGAGAACGAAGCCCCTGCCCTTTCCGCGTTCGAGGAGTTGCTTCAACCTTGCGTCTGCGTTCATTCAGACTCCACGCGAAAAGCCTGAAATATGAGAGAGTTTACATCCGCGTACCCGGAGTGGACGAGTGTGTAAGTGCTAGATGGTCCGCATGGCGATGCGGTTGCAGGGGCGCGGGACGGCTGCTAAGATATTCGGTTTGTGCGACCCGAAGCGCCGCAATCTTAGCTATCCTTCCATGCATCTAAAGAGTGCCACGCATCAATTGAGCCTCGTGACGAGTCTCAGCACACAATTTGTTCCGGCGGAGGATTGGTTTGGCCAAATATGACCTTGTAATCATCGGGAGCGGTCCGGGCGGCTACGTGGCCGCGATCCGGGCGGCGGAGTGGGGATTGAAGACGGCGGTGGTGGAGAAGGACCCGTTCCTGGGCGGGACGTGCCTGCACGTGGGCTGCATACCGACGAAAGTTTTCCTGCATCATGCGGATATCTACGATTATTTCCAGCGCGCGGAGGAGTTTGGGTTCGAGGTGAGGGATGTGAAGGTGAACTGGAACGCGATGCTGGCGCGGAAAGACAAGATCGTGAAGAAGCACGCGCTGGGAATCGCGTCGCTCTTCCGGAAGCACAAGATCGAGTCGATTACCGGATGGGGGCGGATTGCCGGGCCGGGCAAAGTGTCCGTGGAGAAAGACGGGAAGACGACGGAACTCGAGACGACGTACACGATGCTGGCGACGGGATCGGAGGCGCGGTCGCTGCCGGGAGTGGAGATCGACGGCAAGACGATACTGGCGAATCGAGAGATTCTGGCGCTGCCGGCAATTCCGAAGTCGCTGGTGATTGTGGGAGCGGGGGCGGTGGGCGTGGAGTTTGCGTCGATCTTCCGGACATTCGGGACCGAGGTGACAATTCTGGAGACGCTGCCGCGCATCGTGCCGCTGGAGGATGAGGAGATTTCGCCGGAGCTGGAGAAGGCGTTCAAGAAGAAGGGCATTCGCATCGAGACGGGCGCGAAAGTGAGCGGCGTGAAGACGGATGCGAAGGGCGCGACCGTGGCGTTCACGGACAAGACCGGCAAGGCACAGACGGTGAGCGGCGAGAAGGTGCTGATTGCGGTGGGGCGGCGTCCGCTGACGGAGAATATCGGGCTTGAGAAAACGAAGGCGAAGGTGGAGCGCGGGTTCATCCATACAAATGGATTTATGGAGACGGACGAGCCGAGGCTCTACGCGATTGGGGATATTGTTGCGGGGCTGCCGCAACTGGCGCACGCGGCGTCGATGGAGGGAATTATCGCGGCGGGGCAGATGACGAAGAAGGATGTGCAGCCGTTCGACCGGAAGCGCTGCCCGGCGTGCACGTACTGCGAGCCGCAGATCGGGTCGATTGGGTTGACCGAGAAGCAGGCGCGCGAAGCGGGATTCGACGTGAAGACAGGGAAGTTCCCGTTCCTGGCGAACAGCAAGGCGACGATTCTGGGGATGCACGACGGGTTCATCAAAGTGGTGGCGGAAGCGAAGTACGGCGAGATACTGGGAGTGCACGCGATCGGTCCACTGACGACGGAGATTATTGCGGAGGCGGCGGCCACGCTGGGGCTGGAAGGGACGCTGGACGATATGGCCGCGACGATTCATGCGCATCCCACAGTGTGGGAGGCGATGGGGGATGCGTTCAATGCGGTGCGCGGGTTAACAATCAATTTCTAGCGGGTCGTGGAACGGGCTCACTGTGACTCGAGAGCGAACAACCTGCTGGGCGGTGAATGCGGGCGTGATCCGCTACGGGGCTGCGTGCGAATTGCAGCGGCAACTGGTGGAGGCGCGGAAGCGCGGCGCGATTCCGGATGTACTGCTCTTCTGCGAGCATCCGCACGTAATCACGCTGGGGCGCAACGGCAAGCGCGAACACCTGAAGGCCGGCGACCGGTTGCTGGCGCAGATGAATGTGGAGTTTCATGCGACGGACCGCGGCGGCGACATCACGTACCACGGGCCGGGGCAGGTGGTGGCGTATCCGATTCTGGATTTGACGGAGCACCGGCGCGATGTGCGGTGGTATGTGGAGCAGCTCGAGGAAACGATGATTCGCACGGCGGCAGATTATGGCGTGAGCGCGCGGCGCGTCGAGGGACGACACGGGATCTGGGTGGAGACGGCAAGCGGCGAAGTGAAGCTGGGCGCCATCGGCGTGCATCTGAGCCGGTGGGTGACGTCGCACGGGCTGGCGTTCAATGTGTCGACGGATTTGCGATATTTCGATCTGATTGTGCCGTGCGGGATTTCGGACAAGCGCGCGACGTCGCTCGAGCGGGTGCTGGGGCGCGCGGTGGGCTGCGAAGAAGCGCGCGGGCGGCTCGAAGCGCATTTCGGCGAAGTTTTTGTACGCAAGATGATTGCGGTGTCGCGAAACGAACTGGAAGAAGCCGTGCAGGCCGGTGACACGAGAGCGGAACTTGTGGGCGCGCAGGCCGGTGCGGCTACGAGAGGGAGCCGGGCGTGAGCCATTCGCTGACTCGGGAACAGCAGCTTGAGTTGTACTACTACATGCAGCTCAACCGGCAACTCGAAGAGCGCATGGTGAGGCTCTTCCGGCAAAACAAAATCGTGGGCGGGCTGTACTCGAGCCTGGGGCAGGAAGCGGTGTCCGTGGGGAGCGCGTATGCGCTCGAGCCGCGCGACTGGCTGGCGCCGATGATTCGCAACATCGGGGCACTGCTGGTGAAGGGATTCAAGCCGCGCGACATCTTCACGCAGCACATGGCGAAATACACGTCGCCGACGAAGGGCAAGGACGGCACGAGTCACTTCGGGGACCTGAAGACGCGGCACACGGTGTCGCCGATTTCGATGCTGGGCGACTTGATTCCGGTGATGACGGGCGTGGCGATGGCGGGGCGGTACCTGGGCCAGAACATCGTGACGCTGACGTGGATCGGCGACGGCGGGAGCTCGACGGGCGCGTTCCACGAAGGCATGAATTTCGCGGCGGCGCAGCGCGCGCCGTTTGTGCTGATCCTGGAAAACAACCAGTGGGCCTATTCGACGCCGGTGTCGCGGCAGGTGCCGCTGAAGAACCTGGCGGATCGAGCGAAGGCGTATGGAGTCGAGAGCAAGAGCGTCGACGGGAATGACGTGCTGGCGGTGTACGGCGCGACGAAGGAGGCGGTGGACGAGTGCCGCGCGGGAAACGGTCCCGTGATGATCGAAGTGAAGACGATGCGCATGAAGGGGCACGCGCAGCACGATCCGGCCGAGTATGTTCCGAAGGAGATGTTCGAATTCTGGAAGGCGCGCGACCCGATTGCGCTGTACGAAAAGTATCTGAGCGAGAACAAGGTTTGGGACGCGAAGAAAAAGGCGGAGATCGACGCGCGGATCGAGCGCGAGCTAGACGCGGAGCAGAAGTTCGCGGAGGAGTCGCCTTCGCCGCCGCCGGAGCTGGCGGAGCAGGGCGTTTACTGCGAAGGCTGCCACAAGATTGAAGCGGACTGGAAGCGGCCAAAGGCGGAAGTGATGCCGCCGAAGTCCAGCCTGGCGGCCGAGTGGAGGGTGCCGGGCTTTGGGGCGCTTGAGGCAAAAGACGGCGGCGCCAACGGCGCGAAGGCAGCGGGCTCGGGCGTAAAGGCCGCGCAGAAGCCAACGCAGAAGATCGTGCAGAAGGCCGCGGCGAAGAGTTCGTCGAAAAGCGAGAACGGCCAGGAGGCGGCCGCGCGCGTGCCGTTTGGCCGCGGACCGAAGGACAAGGCCTTCGCACGCGAGCGGCAGGAGAAGCGCGAAAAGCGGGGGAAGCGCTGATGGCCGCCATCACGATGCTCGAAGCGATTCGCCAGGCGATGTTCGAGGAGATGGAGCGCGACCCAACGGTGGTGGCGCTCGGAGAAGATATCGGCGTTTACGGCGGCGCGTTCAAGGTGACGGAAGGGCTGCTGGCGAAATTCGGTCCGGAGCGCGTGATCGACGCGCCCATCAGCGAGACGGCTATCGTCGGCGCGGCCTGCGGAATGAGCTACCTGGGGCTGCGGCCGGTGGCGGAGATGCAGTTCATCGATTTCATCGCGTGCTGCTTCAACCAGGTGACGAACTTTCTCGCGAAGTCGCACTACCGATGGGGCGCGCCGGCTCCGGTGGTGCTGCGCGGGCCATCGGGCGGCGGCGTGCATGGCGGGCCGTTCCATTCGGCGAACCCCGAAATGTATTTCGTGCACACGCCAGGACTGAAGGTGGTGTACCCCTCGACCGCGTATGACGCGAAGGGACTGCTGAAGTCGGCGATTCGCGACAACAACCCGGTGCTTTTCTTCGAGCACAAATTTTTGTACCGGCGAATCAAAGAGGAAATTCCCGCCGGCGATTATTCGGTGCCGATCGGGAAGGCGGCGGTGCGGCGCGAAGGCAACGACCTGACGATCGTCAGCTACGCCGCGATGGCGCACACGGCGATGGAGGCCGCGGCGCAGCTCGAGAAGGAAGGCATCGACGCGGAAGTGGTGGACCTGCGAACGCTGCTGCCACTGGACCGCGAAACGATTCTGGGCTCGGTGAAGAAGACCAACAAGCTGCTGATCGTTCACGAGGACACGCGGACGGGCGGGATCGCGGGCGAAATCGCGGCGCTGGTGTGCGAGGGCGCGTTCGAGGATCTCGACGGACCCATCGTGCGCGTGACGGCGCTCGACACGCCGGTGCCGTACGCGCCGCCGCTCGAGCAGCGGTTCCTGCCGGATGCCGAAAAAGTTGTCGCCGCCGCACGTGAATTGGCAAAATACTAGCGGGTGGGTGAGGAGAGAAGCTGCCATGGGAAAAACGAAGGGCGTCAACAACATAGAGTTCCAAGCGGGGACCGAAGTGCGGATCGCCGACCGCGCCTTCCTGGAAGCGTTCCTCGAGGCCGGGCAATATCACAATGAGCTCGAGCCAGAGCAGCTCGAGTACGCGGGCCGCGTGGCGCGCGTAAAGAACGTGAGCCTGTTTCACGGCGGCGACGAAATTTACACGCTCGAAGGCATTCCGGGAGTGTGGCACGAGGAATGTTTGAGCGCGGCGTAGCGGCATAGTTCGCGACCACAGGAGAGAGCGATGGCTGTCGACGTAATCATGCCCCAAATGGGCGAGAGCATTTTCGAAGGCACGATCACCAAGTGGCTGAAGAAGCCCGGCGACAAGATCGAGCGCGACGAGCCGCTGTTCGAAATTTCGACGGACAAGGTGGACGCGGAAATTCCGTCGCCCGCGGCGGGCGTGCTGAAGGAGATCAAGGTCAACGAAGGGCAGACGGTGCCGATTCAGACCATCGTGGCGCTGATCGACGCCGATGGCGCGGGCGCGGCGACGGCGCAAGCGGCACCTGCCGCCGCGAAGCCGCAAGGCGCACCGGCTCCGGCCCCCGCTGCCGCAAAGGCGGCAGCGTCCGCTGCTCCACCCGCGGCGAAATCCGCGCCGGCCGTCATGCCTCCGCCGAGCGCAAGCGCAGGTCCTTCGCATGCAGCCGCGGCAGCGAGCGGCGAAAAGATTCGCAGTTCCCCGCTGGTCCGGCGCATCGCGCGCGAAAACAACATCGATCTCGCGCAGGTGCCGGGAACAGGAGCGGGAGGGCGCATCAGCAAGCGCGACATCATGGCGGCCGTGGAAGGCAGCTCGGTGCGGCCCGTGCAAACCGCCTCCGAGGGCGGCGCGATTCCATTCCGCGCGCCCGCCGCTCCGCCGCCACCTCCTCCACCGAGTGGCGGCGCAACCGCTTCCGCCGTGATCGAAACGGCGGTGCCCCGCGAGAAGATGTATTTCGGCCGCTACGAAGTGCAGCCCATGTCCGTGATGCGGCAGCGCATCGCGGAACACATGGTGCTTTCAAAGCGCGTCTCGCCGCACGTCTACTCGGTGGACGAAGCGGACGTCACCGGAATCGCGACGCTGCGCGCGAAGACCAAGGAAAAATTCGAGCAAGCCTCGGGGACGAAGCTTACCTTCATGCCCTTCTTCGTGCGCGCCGCGGCGGAAGCGCTGCGCGCGTTCCCGACGGTGAACTCGTCGGTGGACGGCACGAACATCGTCCTGCACAAGGAGTGCAACATCGGCATCGCCGTGGCGCTCGACTGGGGATTGATCGTGCCGGTGATCAAGAACGCCGAGGAGAAAAATTTCCTCGGCATCGCGCGGGCCATCAACGACCTGGCGGAGCGCGCTCGCTCGAAGAAGCTGAAGCCCGACGAAGTGGCTGAGAGCACCTTCTCGATCACGAATCCGGGCGTCTTTGGCGGGCTCTTTGGGTTGCCGGTGATCAACCAGCCCAACGTGGCGATTCTAGGGCTGGGCACGATCGAAAAGCGTCCGGTGGTGGTGGACGACGCGATCGCCATCCGGTCGATGGTCTATCTCACGCTGTCGTACGATCACCGCGTGGTCGACGGCGCGGTGGCGCATCAGTTCATGGGCAAGCTGAAGCACACGCTCGAGAACTGGACCGAGAGCGTTCTGTAGCGCGAGGCCGCGAGAGGTGGTAATGCCGCCGCGCGGCTCGATTCGCTGGTGACTTCCGATTGGCTTCGGCGACAGACGCTTGGCGCTGAACCGGGTTTCGCCGTTCCGATACAGCCTTCGACGCAATCTCCAGCCCGAGTCTTCCATGCAAACTCCCGCAGCAAGCCGAACGTGGGGCACGCCGCCGTGGCGGATTGATTTCGCGCCGCTGGAGGCGCCGGTTCCCGCGAAGGTCGATTTCGCGATTGTGGGCGCGGGCTTTACGGGTCTTGCCTCGGCCGCGTGGCTGCGACGGCTTGCGCCCGATAAATCTGTTGCCGTGCTCGAGGCTTCGACAATTGGCGCAGGCGCCAGCGGGCGCACCGGCGGAATGGTTCTCGCAGAGACTGCAGCGGGTGAAGTGGAGGGACTCGGAGATGCGCTCGCGGGCCTGCGCGACATTTTTGCGAAGCTCGAGGTGGACGGCGACATTGCGCTGCCCGGCGCGTACGAGATCGCGCGCAGTACCGGCGCGAAACATTTCCCGATCGACTGGAGCGATTCGGGCCGGCTACGCGTGGTGAACGAAGTCCCGGGCGGGACGCTCGATCCGGGCAAAGTGGTAAGCGGGCTGGCGCGCGCGGCGCAGCGGCTCGGCGCGGGAATCTTCGAAAACCAGCCGGTCGTGAAAATCGACTGGCGCGAACGGCCGGTCCTGCGCGTGACGCGCGGCGAGATCGAAGCGGGCGCGATTCTGTTCGCGACGAACGGGCTTTCGACCGACATGTCGGGCCTCGACGAAGCGGAGCCGCGCCTGACTCTCGCGATTCTCAGCGAGCCGCTCTCAGAGGGACAGCTCGAGGCCATCGGCCTCGCGGAGCGAAAGCCCTTCTACACCGTCGACTTCCCGTATCTCTGGGGCCGCGTGCGCGGCGACAACTCCGTCATCTGGGGCGCGGGCCTGGTGGCGGCGCCGGGGTCGCGCGACCTCGAAAGCGTCGCGATAACGGCGGCCGAGCCCGCGCGGCTGCTCGATTCTCTCGAAGCGCGCGTGCGCGGGCTGCATCGGGAGCTAAGCGCCGTGAAATTCACGCATCGCTGGGGCGGGCCGATTCTCTTTCGGGAATCGTGGCTTCCGGTTTTCGACCGCCACCCCCAGAGCGAAAACGCGATTGTGCTCGGCGCTTTCGCGGGGCATGGCGTGGCGCTGTCGTCGTACCTCGGCGCGTGGGCCGCGGAAGCGCTGCTAGGGCGGCGGGAGTTGCCATCGTGGGGCAGGCTCGAAGGATAGTCGGCGCGCGCCGCGTTTCCTCGCGGCGGTCTACTGCAGCCGTTCGCGCAATTCCTCCGCGAATCCCTCGATGCGATTGAGCGGCACGATGGTGATGCGGCTATCCTCGAAGAGCCGCGAGATAAAGGCGTGCCGCCTGTTTTCCGCCTGCGGCTCGACTTCCGTAATCGCCGTGAATTCGCACGAAGGCGCCTGCTGGCGGATGCGCCCGGCGGTGTACGCGAGCACCTTGGCCTGCACGGGATCGCGCCCGAGCGCCACTGCGTGCAGGAACCCGCGCACGCCGTTGCGATAGCCATAATCGAGCCGGAAGTTGTCGCCGGGCTCCGTAAATTCCTCCACGCGAATCCCGCGCTCGAGCCGCGGCACGCGCCGCCGGCGCAGCACGTCGTCCATGCGCGCCTTGATCCACGCGCGCGCGCTTTCCACGATTCCGCCGCCCCGTGTGCGGGGAGGCGGCGCCACGTGCTCGCGATACAGGCGGTCGAGCTCGGCGTCGAAGTCCTCCGTCAGGACGGCCCGGTAAGGGCCGAGCTGGAGAACATTCGACAGCGTCTCATTGAGCGTGGCGATGTATTTCTGCGCATCCGGCCGCGGCTGGCGAAGCGCCGCATCGAACTCGCCCGGCAGCCCGCGCAGAAGACTTTCGTCGGCGTTCGCGTGGATGCGCCGCACGCGTGCGATTTCGTAGGACTCCTCGATGACCCGCAGCGCGTGGCGCGGGCCTCCGACATCTTCGAGCAGAACGCCGATGTTGATCCATTCGTCGCGAACCAGATTGGGCGCGTAGCGAAGGACGCGATAGCGCAGCGTCTGGCGATTTTCTTCATGGGGTCTTTCGTCAGTCATGGCTCACTTCCAGTTGGGGAAAGGTTGCGCCGACGATTTCCAGGTTGCGATCAAAAGCTGGCGAACGAGCGTCCGCCGCCGCCAGAGGTGCTCGAGCATCCGCGCGAGTGCGTCGGTGTCGTCATCATACCACTCGGGCGGAATCTCGCTCTGGACCGCATCGAGATCGGCCTCCGCGATTTTCGATTCCAGGCGCGAAAGCCACGGCTCGAAGGAGTCGATTCCGCGCACGCGCTCGTACACCCGGTGCCGCGCGTAGATGCCGCGCAGCGGCGCGTCCGGAAAATTCCACTCCACCGCGTTGAAGCAGAATCCCTGGTCGATCATCAGGGCCTGGTAATGCTCGGCGCCCTTCGCGCGGAAGAAAATCGCCTGGCGCCCGTTCGTGTTGCACGTCCACTTGTCGAAGACCAGCATGCCGCAGAAGTCTTCTAGGTTCGTCACCTCGCGCAACTGCTCGTCCGGCAAGAAATCGTAAACGGCCGTCTCGGCGGGCGAGCCCGGATAGCGCGAGCCGAACTGCATTCCCGCGCGGCAGCGCGCGCGTCCCCGCCCAAGCTGCATTTCCAGATCGTCCGTGTGCGCGATCAGATCTTCGCCGACTTGCACCACTTCCGCCGATGGCGTCGGCAGCCCCAGCCGCGCCGCCAGCCTCGTACCGAGCAATTCGTTCGCCAGAATTCTCAGCCCCTGCGGGTTGTTCTGGAACTTCACCACGTAATAGCCTTCGTCGTCGCACCGCATCAAGTGCGACTGCGCCCCGCCTCGCATTCTCCGGATCTGCTCCAGCGCCTGCTTCATCGCGCGCGTATGCTAGCGGCGCAGTGACACCGCGGCAACAGATTTCAGTTTGGAATTTCAGGAGACCGATTCCGGCGGGCGGTATGTTCCGGAACGATGCACGCAGGCGCGGAGGGCCCGGACCGTTCGAGGGCCATCTCGAAAAACACTGCGAGACAAGAATGGCGGAACAGCCCTTCTGAACCCGGAGGACCGTTCCGCCGGAAGATATGCTGATGAAATCCTCGAAAAGAGACTAGCGGCGTTTCTTCTTCTTCGCGCTCTTCTTCTTTCCGGACTTCTTCGCCTTCGGCTTGGCCTTGGCCTTCTTCTTCGCCTTCTTGGGCGCGGCCTTCCTGGCGGGCTTCCCGGCCTTCTTCCGAGGCGCTGCCGCCTTGCGAGGAGCCGGCGGGGGCGGCGCCGAGGGCTCCGCTTCTTCCTCGCCCGGCTCCCCTTCCACCATGATCTCTTCGACTTCCTCTATGATTTCGCCTTCGTGCGGCTGCTCCAGTTCCTCGTCCTCTTCTTCGTACCGGGGCAACTCGTCGTCATCGTCGTCATGCGTCTTCGCGTAAAACATTCGATCCTCCGTGGGGAAAGTCAGGCTTGCCGGACGGTCTTTGGCTCCTTCGCGCTTATAAACGGAGTGTTGGAAGTTTGTCAAGAAGCAAGGAGGCGAAGGGGAGTGACGAGGCCGAAGCATGCCCGTGCAGGGAATGCCCGGGCAGGCCCGGAGCGTTGGCACTATCCCCTTTAGCTTCAATGGCTTAGCTGGCTAGTTGCTAGGGGTGGATCCTGAGAACGTCGCCGGCCTCGAGGCTTCGTTCGGCAAGGAAGGGATTCGATTCGCGCAGGGCCGCGACCGTGGTCCCGTAGTCATGCGCGATGGAATAGAGGGTCTCGCCGCGCTTCACCCGGTGCTCGACGGGATCCCCATCGGCGTGCTTCGTCGATACGCTCGTGACTTCCGCAGTGCGGTTCTCGGCGGCCTTCGATTTCGTGCGCGAAGCGCGGGCCGGTTCGCCGCCCGCGTAAATGCGCAGCCGCATGCCGCGCGACACATGGCCGCCCTTCATATGATTCCAGCGCTTCAGCTCCGCCACCGTCACGTCGAAGCGGTCCGCGATGGCCTCGAGCGTGTCACCGCGCTGCACGCGGTAGCGGACCAGCCGCACCGCCGGAGGCGCCGTCGGCACGTTCAGCCAGAAGCCTGCGGGAACCTGCGCGTGCGCTTCGAGATGATTCGCGCTCTCAAGCGCCGCGATGCTCACGGAATAGCGGCGCGCCACATCCGCCAGCGACTCGCCGTTCTCCACCTGATGCAGCCGCCAGCTCGTCCACTTCTCTTCCGGCACCTGCTCGATGTTTGCCTGGAACTTGTCCGCCGCGCCCACCGGCACCTTGAGCTGGAACTGCGCGTCGTTCGGCGTCACGTTGCGCAGCAATTCGGGATTCAGGTCGCGCAGGTCGTCGATGTCCGATCCCGTCGCGTCCGCCACCAGCCGCAGATCGATCGGGCGGCCCGGGCGGATGGTCTCGAACTCAGGTGCTTTTTCCGGGGCCACCTGGACGCCGTACAAGCCGGGGTCCTTGGCCACCAGCGCCATCGCAATGATGATGGGCACGTAGTCCTGCGTCTGCCGCGGCAGCGCGTGGCGCTTCTGAAGCTCCCAGAAATCGGCATAGCCGGTGCGCTCGATGGCGCGAACCACGTTCAGCGGGCCCGAATTGTAGGCGGCCATCACCAGATACCAGTCGCCGAACATGTCGTAGAGATCCCGCATGTGAAGAGCGGCTGCGCGCGTGGCCTTTTCGGGATCGCTGCGCTCATCCACCCAGTAGCTTCTGTCGAGATCGTATTCCTCGCCGCGGAACGGCATGAACTGCCAGATCCCGCGCGCGCCCACGCGCGAGACCGCGTCCGGCTGGAATGCACTCTCTGCTTGCGCCAGGTAAATCAGGTCCTGGGGCACGCCTTCCTGCTTCAGCACGCGGCGAATCATCTCGCTGTAGCGGCCCGCGCGGCCCAGGCCGCGCTCCACGATCGCGCGCCCGCGCGGCGACGTGAAGAAGCTCAGATACTGCAGCACCGAATCGTTCACCGTCAGCGGCAGGTCGTGCGGAACGCTGATCAGTTCCTGCTCTGCCTTCAGCCTCAGCCGCGGGTCGCCCGGCGGCAGAGTCATGTCCTCGATTTCGTCCATCGGAGCCGGCTGGCTCGCAGTCTCGCTCTCATCCTGCTCGGTGCTTTGCGTGGCATCGAGTTCGTAGGAATGCATGGACTCGCCGATCTCATCGAAGAGATCCGAGAGCCGGGAATCGAAATCCACCTGGAAGCCGCTCGAAAGGATCAGGCCGACCGCGCGGTCGAAATCCGCGCGCGCATTTTCAAGGTTCCCCGCCTTGTATTCCTTCTGGCCCGCACGGTAGCTGGCATCGACCTGCTCGATCAGGACGTCAATCGCAGGGCGTGTATCCGGAAGCAACGACACGAACACCGGGGGATGAGCGGGCAGCGGAAGCGGCTCGTTCAGGACGGCCGACGTCGGCGCCGGGGTGGGTGCCGGGGGCTTGACGTGGGCTTGCCGGGTCGCGGTCTCCTCGCATCCACCGAGGAATAATGAGCCCGCCACCAGCGTGACCCAGATTGTCGCGCGGTGTTTCATTGGCTTGGCGCTGCGCTGATTTACAGCGTAACCAAAATCCTACGGGCGACTTAGCGCTGCGTCAATTGTTCTCTGGATCGGGCGTTGACCACCTCACAACATGGGGTACTAAGGCGGCGAGCCTACGCCAGGGCCTGACGCAGGTCCTCAATCAGGTCGGCTGGATCCTCGAGGCCCACCGAGACGCGGACGGTGCCCGGCTCGACGCCCGCAGCTTGCAGTTCCTTGGCCGACATCTTGTAGTGCGAGGTGTAAATCGGAAGAACGACCAGCGACTCGACTCCTCCCAGGCTGGCCGCCACAAGGAAAATCCGGACACGGTCGCAGAAGCGGCGAGCGGCCGGGAGACCGCCTTTCAGGTCGAACGCCATCATGGAGCCAAATCCGCGCATCTGGCGCTTGGCCAGGGCGTGGTCGGGATGCGATGGCAGGCCGGGGTAGTGCACCCGCGCCACCTTGGGATGGCGGCGAAGGTATTTCGCCACCTCCATCGCCGTCTTGCACTGGCGCTGGACGCGAAGCTCGAGCGTCTTCATGCCGCGAATCAGCAGGAAGGCTGCCTCAGGATCCATCGAGCCGCCGAAGGCGATGATGTTGCTTCGCACGCGGTCGATCAGCGAACGGCGGCCGGCGGCGGCGCCGGCGATCACATCCGAATGTCCAGCCAGGAATTTGGTCGCGCTGTGAATGACGATGTCGAATCCGAGCTCGACAGGCTTCTGCAGCACCGGGCTAGCGAAGGTGTTGTCGATCAGCGAGACAAGACCCCACTCCTTCGCGAACGCGATGGCTTTGCGCAAATCCACCAGGCGGAGCGTGGGATTTGTGGGCGTTTCGATGTAGAGCGCCTTCGTCAGCGGGCTTACCATCCGCTCGATTCCAGCAAGGTCGGAATCGACGTGGCGGACGACGATCCCGCACCGGGGAAGCGCGTCGCGGAGCAAGCGATAACTTCCGCCGTAAAGCTGGCGCGTGGCGATGAGTTCGTCGCCAGCTTTGAGGACTGCAAGAAGCGAACTCGAGATCGCGGCCATGCCGGAAGCCGCCACGACTGCCGATTCCGCGCCTTCGAGCGCCGCGATTTTTTTCTCGGCGATGGCCAGCGTCGGATTGCCGTAGCGCGTATAGATGTAGGCCGAGCTCTTGCCCTCGGCCCATAGCTTCATTTCCTCGCTGCTGGAGAAGGTGAAATTCGCGGTCCGCGCGATCGAGACGCCGACCGGACCGTCGACGCGGACCCTTTCTTCGCCGGCATGCACCGCCAGGGTTGCATCACGCAGGCGCTGTGGCTTCGAAGGTTTTTTCATCGCGGGAGAAGATTGGACCAGACGAACACCGAACCGCAAGCGCCATTTTGGTCGACGCTGGATCGTAACGGAACTGGGAGCCCGCGGTCATCCGCGCTCGAAAATCTTCTCACCCACGCGAAAGATCTCCCTGCGCGCGGCGTATATAGGATTGAGGAGCAATCATGTTTGACTTTGACGCCAGCGGAATCATCCAGGCGGCATGGATCATATTCCTGGTGTATTGGTTCGCGGCCGCACTGAGCCTCAATAAGATGAAGAGGCGCGAACCCCCCGGCGAGTGGTTGGTGCGACTATTCCTGCTGGGAACGGCCTTCCTGCTGCTCGACCGGTCCCTGGCGGTATGGGGAGACTTGAACCGGCGCTTCATCCCTTACTCCGACGCCGTCGAGGACGCCGGTGCGGTGCTGACGTGCCTGGGCATCGCTTTCGCCATCTGGGCGCGCTACCACATCGGCCGATACTGGAGCAGCACAGTTTCGCTCCGCGCCGATCATCAACTGATTCGCACAGGACCCTACGCGCACATTCGCCATCCGATTTATACGGGCATCCTGCTGGCGATTCTGGGAACGGGTCTGGCGATCGGCAGGTATCGCGCGATCGTGGCGTTCGCGATCATGCTGGCCGGATTCGCGTGGAAGGCCTCGCGCGAGGAAGCCTTACTCAAGGGAGAGTTCGGGCCTGCATTCGAGGAGCACAAGCGCGCGACCGGGTTTTTCCTTCCCCATTTTTCCTGAAATCGTTCCGAAAAGGGAATTCCGAAGGGCTTTTCCAGGTTCGCTTTCCATTCTCCATTGGCTTTGTCGCTTCCATCGATTGGAAACGTACATGCAAGATTCCCGGCGCATGAGAAAATCATCGTTAGAATGCGCCGCCTCCCTGCGGTCGCGGAAGGCTGAAAGGGACCACTCATGAGGACGAAGTTTTGCTGCTCGGTGATCGCGCTCGCGTGCACGCTGTGCCTTTGCGGCTGCGCCATTCGGATGACGGGACCGTGCCTCGGCTTCGGATGCCCGATCGGAAGCGGGAGCGCGGGGACCAACGCGATGATGGCGGCGCCACGGCTGGCGAACGCCAGCTCCACTGCGGCGGATACGAACGCGACGGCGCAGAACGGATCGGCTGCCACGCCCGACGCGACGCCGAAGAAAAAGCATCACCGCTTTCTCTTCGTCTTTTAGGCGGAAACTCCCTCGGCCTCCTCTCCTTCGTGGTGCGGCTTGTGCGCGGCGATCACCTTCTCCGCGAGTTCATTGGGCACAAAGTCGTAGTGAGAAAATTCCATCGAATAACTTCCGCGTCCCTGCGTCATCGAGGTGAGTTCGTTCGCGTAGCTGAGCATTTCGGCGAACGGAACCTGCGCCTTGATCACGACGCTTCCAGCGCGCGTCTCGCTGCCGCTGATTTTTCCGCGGCGCGAGCTGAGATTGCCCATCAGATCGCCTGAATACTGATCGGGCGCATAGACTTCGACGTGCATGATCGGTTCGAGCAGCGCGGGCCGCGCCTGCTTCATCGCCTCTTTGAATGCGAGCGATCCCGCGATGCGGAACGCCATGTCGCTGGAATCCACGTCGTGGTATTTGCCGTCGTAGAGGCTGGCGCGGAAATCGACCACAGGGAAACCGGCAAGATAGCCGCGCTCGGCGGATTCGCGGATGCCTCGCTCCACCGAAGGGATCCAGTTCTTCGGAATCGCGCCGCCGAAAACATCGTCGACGAATTCGATTCCCTTTCCGCGCGGCAGCGGCTCCATCTTGATGCGGCACAGGCCGAACTGGCCGTGGCCGCCGGTTTGCTTTTTGTGTTTGCCTTCAGCGTCGGCCTTGCCGCGAATCGTTTCGCGGTACGCAACCTTCGGAGGCTTGAGTGTCAACTCGACGTGATAGCGCTTGCGAAGTTTCGCCACAACGACTTCGATGTGCTGCTGCCCCGCTCCGCTAAGGAGGAATTCCTTCGTTTGCGGATCGCGCGAGAATCGCAGCGCGAGATCCTCTTCGAGAATGCGGTGAATTGCGACGCCGATGCGGTCTTCATCGGCGCGGGTCTTCGGCTCGATCGCGAAGGTGATGGACGGCTCCGGAATTCGGGCGGGCGGATAAAAAATCGGAGCGCTCTTGTCGCCGAGGGTCTCGCCCGTGGTGGTCTCTTTGAGTTTTGCGATGGTGCCGATGTCGCCCGCGTGCATGTCGTTCACGGCGGTGGCCGTCTTCCCCTGCATGACCTGCAAATGCTGGAAGCGCTCCTGCGTGTTGCGGTTGTAGTTGTTTAGCGTGGCGTCATTCTTGAGCACGCCGGACATGACCTTGAAATAAGTGATGCGGCCGGCGAAGGGATCGGCGAGCGTCTTGAAAACGAAGATGGAAACCGGTTCGGAGTCGGCGATTTTGCGCTCGACCGTCTCACTCGTGTGTTCCGCAGTGGTGTGTCCGGTGGTCTTGGCGCGGTAGGCGGGCGACGGAAGAATGTCGACGATGAAATTCAGAATCGCGTCGGAGCCGATGTTGTGCAGCGCGGAGCTGAGAAGCACGGGAAAGACTTTTTTGTCGCGCACTTCCTCGTGGAGGCCTTTTTTCAGGTCCTCGGCGGGAAGCGTGCCTTTGTCGAAGAATTCCTGCATCAGCTCGTCCTCGCCTTCAGCGACGAGCTCAACGAGCGCTTCGTGCGCGGCCTGGGCTGCTTCGGCCATGTCGGCGGGAATGTCCTCGATTCTGGCTTTGCCGTCGCCATCGGGCGTGTAGATGAGAGCCTTCATGGCGACGAGGTCGATGACGCCGCGGAAAGTTTTCTCGGAGCCGATGGGCAGCTGAACGGGAATCACGCCGCGGCCGAAGACCTGCTGGAGGGAGCCGAGCGTGCGCTCGAAGCTTGCGAGGTCGCGGTCCATCCAGTTGATGATGAAGGCGCGGGGCTGGTCATACTCGGTGGCGTAGTCCCAGACTTTTTCAGTGACGACTTGGACGCCCGCGGCCGCGTCGACGAGGATGAGGGAGGAGTCAGCGGCGATCAGCGAGGCTTTCGTTTCATTGATGAAGGTGGAGTAGCCGGGAGTATCGAGCAGATTGATTTTGGCTTTTTCGGCCTGGCCGGGCGCCTGCCATTCGGCGTAGGCGAGGCCTGTGTTGATGGAAATTTTCCGGGCGATTTCCTCTTCGTCCCAGTCGGTGGTCGTCGAACCGTCGGTGACCTTGCCGAGCCGCGGGGTCATGCCCGCGGTGAAGAGTAACGACGACACGAGCTGGGTTTTCCCCGTGTCGCCGTGGCCTACAATGCCAACGTTGCGTATCCATTCGGTGTTATAGGATTTCATGGTTCACACTCCAGAATCGGAAAATGGAAAACGGAGAATCGAAAATGGGAAGCCCGACGCGCACCCTCCAGTAGCGTCGCAGGATAATCCATCGCAGAGACGCAGCGGGCGCGGAGAGGACGCAGAAAAAGGCGCGAGAACACAGAGAGGCGAGGCGGAAAAGACAAAACGGAGCGGGCGGATATACGTCTGGGGAAACGTGGCGAACGCGGCCAGCCTGCGAATTCGTGCCTGGCGTTTGCATGAGCATCACGACGCAATGCCCGGAGAATCCGTGCGGAGCGGATTCGAAGGGCGCCCCGGCGTCTGCGCGATGACCCTGCGGACTCCCGAACTGCGGCGGCCTGGACGATAGGCCCAACAGCGCAGGAGGCTGAGAAGGCGGATGCTAGCACACGGGTTGAGGAGGGTTCAACTTCGACGAGGCGACGAGCGGGGAGGGCAAGAGGCCGGACGGGAAGCTGGGGAGCCGGAAAAGCGGGATGACGATTTGGCGTTTTTGGGCGATTAGAAAAATGCAAGGTTCTGAAAAGGCGGGAGTTAGAAGAGTTTCTAATTCCCCATTTGGCGATTAGAAATACAGCGACCGATGAGGAAGCAAGCTGTCGGGCCCGCCGCAGAGGCGCAGAGGAGACCGGAAACCACAACATAATAAAAAAGGCCGGGGATTTGTATAGATTAGAAAAATGTAAGTGACTGATTCGTTTGGGCTTGCGGCGATTTCTAATCTTCAGTGTATAGATTAGAAATTGGGTGGGGAACGTCCGGCGTTTGGGAGGAGAGGGTCGCCGGAGCATCCGATTTGTGTCCTCTAGTATCTCATTTTCCTACTACTGATATTTTATCATGCGTGACAACTTGACACGTGTGCTCCAAGTCTGCAAGCGACAGGAAGGATTGGAGTTACGAAATCGCGATTTGTGGTCAGGAACTGAGGAAAGATGAAAAAAGTTGAAAAAAAAGTTCGGATGCGACGCGGATTCGTCAGGAAGAGCGGTGGCGGCCGTAGAGGATGAGTTTGCCGGCGGCGACGACGGCGATGTAGCGGCCGGAGTCGAGGAACTGCATAACCTTTTTGCCGGAGGCAGCGAGCTTTGCCCAGCGGGATTGGGTGTGGGGATTCTGTTCGAGGCCGCGGATCGGGCGACCGTCAAAGAGGAAGTCGACCTGACGGAGACCTTTCTTGGGGGTTTTCAGGACGGGGTAGGAGGCGCCGTCGAGGGTGACGGAGGTGGCGTTGTCGACGAGGACCTGGCGCCAGACGGAGAGGAGGGTTTCTTCGAAGGCGGAGGGCATGGGGAATTATAAGCGAGGTGGAGGAAGAGAGGAGGCAGAGGAAAACGCAAAACCCTTTTGGAACCACAGATGAACACAGATGGACACTGATGAAAGCAGAAGACAAAGACGAAACCAAAAGCAAACTTCCACCGCAGAGACCGAGGAGGCAGAGGAAAGGCAAAGGCGAATTTCAAATTTGAAATGGCTCTGTTGAGATCCTCGGTTTTCGAGAGGCTGGAAGAGAGATCCCTCGACTGCGCGTCCCGACGCGAAAATCGAAAAGACGCGATTTTCGCGGGAAAAAGCGTCGGGACGCTCCGCTCGGGAT
>DATJWH010000042.1:0-20212 GCA_035501415.1 Candidatus Limnocylindrales bacterium
GTCTGCGCGATGTCGTAAAAGCCGCTGCGCGTGCCGAGGTCGTGCCCGCGCGCCGCCCGTCCGGCGACGATGAGCGGCACGTACTCGCGCGTGTGGTCGGTGCCGCGCCAGGTCGGATCGTTTCCGTGGTCGGCGGTGATGATCATCAGATCGTTCGGGCCGAGGCGCTCCATCAGCTTCGGCAGGAAGGCGTCGAACTCCTGCAGCGCTTTGTAGTAGCCGGCCGGATCGCGGCGGTGGCCGTAGAGCATGTCGAAGTCGACGAGGTTCGCGAAGATGAGCCCATCGCTTTGCCGCGCCATCGCTTCGCCGAGCTTCGCCATGCCGTCCGCGTTGTTCTTCGTGGTGACATACTTCTCGACGCCGCGCCCGTTGTAGATGTCGTGGATTTTGCCGACGCCGAAGACCGGCACGCGCCGCTCGGCGAGAACATCGAGCAGCATCGGCCGCGGTGGCTCGACAGCGTAATCGTGGCGCCGCTCGGTGCGTTTGAAGTTTCCAGGCGCGCCGGCAAAGGGGCGCGCAATCACGCGGCCGACGCGGTTCGGCCCATCGAGCAGTTTCCGCGCGATTTCGCACATGCGATACAGCTCGGGCACGGGAATCACGTCCTCGTGTGCCGCGATTTGAAACACGCTGTCGCCCGAGGTGTACACGATCGGGAAGCCCGTGCGCATGTGCTCCTCGCCAAGCTCCTTGATGATTTCGGTGCCGGATGCCGGCTTGTTGCCGAGCGTGCGGCGGCCGATCTGACGCTCGAATTCGGCAATGAGTTCCTTCGGGAATCCGTGCGGGTAGACGGGAAACGCGCGGTCGAGCCAGATGCCGGCCATTTCCCAGTGGCCTGTGGTCGTATCCTTCCCGGGCGAAACCGTGATGCCCTTGCCGTAGCTTCCCGCGGGGCGCGCGGCCGGCGCGAGATGCGCGAGCGGTTTGATGTTCGCGAGGCCGAGGCGGACGAGATTCGGCAGGTTCAGCGGACGCGAGCGCGCGATGTGGCCGAGTGTGTCGCGGCCAACGTCGCCGTAGTCCGCCGCGTCGGGCAGTTCCCCGATTCCGACGCTATCGAGGACGACCCAGACTGCTCGCTCGAATCTTGGGTGTTTAGGCACGCAGCTCTCTCTCTCGGGTTCGCGAGGTCTACAATATTACTGTTCGAAATAGGAATTCCACAATGCACCGATTGTTTGCTCTGGTAGGAGCCCTCGCTGCGGCTTTCGCGGGTACGGCTCTTAGCAGCGCGGGCCAAGACTTGACAGCACGAGCCGTGCCGGAGGGGCTGCATATCGGCAGGACGACTCTCGCATTTAGCGAAGACGGCCGGATTCTTCGCGAAATGCAGTCGCTAGAGGCCGTCGCTCAGGGCGAACCCACGCACGTTCGCGCGGTCAGCTATGACGTGACGACTGGCAAAATACTCCACACGGTGGATTTCGGGGCCGGCACTCGGCTCTTGTCCCTCACAACCGATGGACGCGCGGCGATCATTTCAGTCGATAGCGGAAAGGAAGGAACGCGGCCCCGCCTTCTGTGGGCCGACGTGGGCACAGGCCGTGCAGAAGAGGTCCCGTCCCAATGGTTCGCCGCGGGCGACAAGAATCCATGGGCGCAAATCTCGGGAGATGGGCGGCTGGTTTCTGCGTATTCCGAAGAGGGTCCGCAAGAAGCCCCCAGGGTCGTGGGTGTCTATGACTGGGAGACAAAACAGCTCATTGCCAAACGGGGGGCGAAGTTTTCCGCGGGCGGATCTGATTCCGGCGGTGTAACAGAAGATGGAAAGATCGAATTTTCGAACAATCGCACCGGGAGCAACATCGTCGATCCAAAAACGGGCCGAGACCTTGTCTCTTACGGTCCCCTGTCGGTTCGTTCGCCTAACGGTGCATGGGTAGTCGATTTTCCAAATGAGGGATGGGGACCGGATGTCAATGAGGTGCCGATCAAGAACGGCATGAACGGACAAACCGTTGGGAAGCTAGATATTGAATTGACCGGTGAGGAAACGAATTGGTGGTGGCAGGGCGCGTTCTGTGGCGCTTCGGGAAGGTTCGTCGCGGCCGGCCCGGGCGAGGTGCTGGTTTTCGAGATTCCTTCGGGGAAGAGGCTCGAGAGTCTAGCGCCAGAAACTTGGCGAGATCCCCGTGAGAAGCAAGAAACTAGCTCGACTGTTGCCTGCAGTGCGGACGGGAAACTAGCGGCGATTGGCTCAGGCCAGCGGCTTACGTTGCACCATTTAAATTAACCTCAGGGCATGCCCGGTTTGTCGGTTGCTGTATTTTTGTGGCAATCCTTGAACATTTTGATGTTGCTAAGGCCCAGGCGGACGGGTTGGGCAGGTTCAACCCACGCACGCGAGAATTTCGGCGAGCCGGAAGTCACTTCAAGCCAGAGTCTTCAGATCGAAGGGGAGCGAATGGAGGCGCTTCCCTGTTGCAGCGAAATAGGCGTTGCCGACGGCCGGGGCGACGGTGGGCACGCCGGGCTCACCGATGCCGGACGGGCGTTCGGTGGACTTCACGATGTGCACTTCGACCTTCGGCATCTCCCGCATGCGCGTCGGCTCGTAATCGTCGAAATTGCGCTGCTCGACAATTCCATCGCTGAGCGTGATGCGGTTGCGCAGCGCGGCGGAAAGAGCAAAGCCGATCGCGCCTTCCAGTTGGGCGGTGACGACATCCGGATTCACAGCAACGCCGCAATCGACCGCAGCAACAATTCGGTCGACCTGAACCGTCTCGGGCGTGGTGGAGACCTCCGCAACCATCGCTACGCGCGTGTTGAAGGAATAGTGGTAAGCGAAGCCGCGCCCACGACCATGCCCATTTGGAAACGGACGCTCCCAGCCGGCCTTTTCCGCGGCGAGCCGCACCACGGCAGCGTCACGCGGCTGACCGGCAAGCAGCTCGAGCCGGAGCGCAACGGGATCTTTTCCCGCGGCGTGAGCAAGCTCGTCGATCATCGTCTCCATCACAAAGCCGGTGTGGCTGTGGCCCACGGACCGCCACCAAAGGACGGGAACGGGAGACTTTGCGTTGTGAACCTCGACCGCCATATCGGGAATCGCATACGAGGTGTCGATGATTCCTTCGACCATGCTGGAGTCAATGCCGTCCTTCACCGCCATTCGTTCGAACGGAGTGCCCATGAAAATCGACTGGCTGACGACATTGTGCTGCCAGCCGGCGATGCGGCCTTGTGCGTTCACGCCAGCCTTCACCTGGTGCAGCACCATCGGCCGATAGAATCCACCTTTGATGTCGTCGTCGCGGGTCCAGACCAGGTGGATCGGCGCGCGCCCATGAGTCGCCTTGCAGATTTCAGCGGTCTCGAGCGTCCAATCGCCGATCGGGTTGCCGCGGCGCCCGAAGCTTCCTCCGGCGTACAGGGTGTGAATCTTGATCTGATCCGGCTTGAGGCCGAGAACCTGCGCGGCAACGATCTGATCGATGCTCTGCAACTGGCATCCGGACCAGATCTCCGCGCTATCGCCGTGAAGCTCCATCACGCAATTGAGAGGCTCCATCGGAGCGTGCGCGAGATAGGGAATCGAGAATTCGAGGTCGACCGTTTTCGCGGAGCCTCCAATCCCAGCGGCCGGATTTCCACGGTTCAAAGCGGAAAGGCCGCGCTGCTTCGCAAGCTCGCGGTATTCGCCCATGATTTCGTGAGTCGAGCGCGTTTCGGCATGCGTTTTGTCCCAGTTGACCTTGAGCGCCTCCGCGCCGCGGATGGCCGACCAAGTGTCCTGTGCCACCACAGCAACACCGCGCGAGATCCGCACCACGTCCACGACGCCCTCGATCTTCCGCGCCTCGCTGTCGTCGAACGACTGCACCGTCGCGCCGAAGTGCTCGGGGCGCTTGACCACCGCCGTGAGCATTCCGGGACGGCGAATATCCATCGTATAGGTTGTAGTGCCCGTGCACTTCCCTTTCGAATCGAGCCTCGGAAGGCGCGTGCCGATCAGGTCCCAATCCTTCGCGGGCTTCAGAGGAACTTCCGCCGGAACGGCCTGCTTCATCGCCTCCACGGCGAGTTCTCCAAAGGTGGCTCGCTTGCCGGAGCCGTGGCTTAGAGTTCCTTTGCTGACGGTAATTTCGCCTGCCGGGACGTTCCACTTGGACGAGGCCGCAGCCACGAACATCATTCGCGCCGCAGCGCCGACCTTGCGCATCTGATCCCACGCTTCGGCGGTCGAAGTGGAGCCGCCGGTGGCCTGTACAGGGCCGAAGAAAAGATTGTTGTAGATGCTGGCGTCATTCGGCGCGAACTCGACCTTCATTTGCGACCACTCGACGCCCAGCTCTTCGGCGACGAGGGTGGCGAGTCCCGTAACGATTCCCTGCCCCATGTCGAGATGCTTGCTGAGCAGCGTGACCGAATTATCGGCGTCGATTTTCAGAAAAAGGTTGGGCGTGTAGACGCCCTGCGGCGGACCTCCCTCCTGCGCGAACGCGCGCGTCCACGCGGGAAGGTAGGCGCCGAGGATGAACGCGCCGGCGGCGGCTGAGGCCGTCTTCATGAATTCGCGGCGCGTGAAATCGAAGTAAGGCAGCGTTGCCAGATTCACTCGCATCGTAGCGGCTCCTAGGCCAGCGCGCGGGCGGCATCGTGAATGGCGCGACGAATGCGCACATACGTGCCGCAGCGGCAAATGTTGCCTTCCATGCTGAGGTCGATGTCCTTGTCGGTCGGGTGCTTATTTTCATTGAGAAGCACAATCGCGGACATGATCTGCCCTGACTGGCAATAGCCGCATTGCACCACGTCGAGCTGCTCCCACGCCTTCGTTACGGCCTCGGCCACGGGACCCGAAATGCCTTCAATCGTGGTGATCTTCTTGCCGGCCGCATCGGCGACCATGACGGAACACGAACGGGCAGCTTCACCATCGATGTGAACGACGCACGCCCCGCACATCGCGTGGCCGCAGCCGTATTTTGTGCCGGTCAAGTTGAGCCGGTCGCGAATGGCCCAGAGCAGAGGCATGCTCGGGTTGATTTCGAGCTGGTGGTCTTCGCCATTGATATTGAGAGTGATCATCCGTCCTCCAATCACGCGCGATGTTGCAACTGCAAGAGGCTCGACTCTTCTACTGCGGGCATGGCATTCCGCCCGAAGTCCAGGTCTTCATTAGCGATACCACTTCCAGCCGCGGAATCGGAACGGGCTTGAGGCCCGGGCCCGGATTCCATCCCCAACCGACGAGCGGGTCGCTTCCCATGTGTTCGATCAGCGCTTCGGCGGAGCGCTTCCCATTGTGCTGCGGGTCGCGCACGGAGCGGCAGAGCTCGCCGACGGAAAGGCCCTGCCACAACATCGAAATCGGGGCGAGCGACCAGTGAGGCGCGCCGGGAGTTCTCGAGGTGAGATTGTTGCCGGTTTCATTGTGGCAGTTGCCGCAACGCATCGCGCCAACGCCGTGGCCGTCGGATCCGCGGACGACGTGCGGAATGTGGGGGCGGCGCGAGTCTCCCTGCAGCGGAGATTCCGCCTGATGGCAATTCAGGCAACGCGGACTCTGGAGAACCGTGGCGATCCTGGACCATGCCGCCAGCGCGTCGGCTTGCGAAGCGGGGGGCGCCGGCCGAGGCTGCGAGGGCGGCCGTGGCTCACGCGGCGCCGCAAGCGCGGCTATGCCCAGAAAGGAAAGAGTTACGGACGCAAGGAAAAGCGGGACGGTCTGCAAGCGAAGCGGGATTTTCGGCATTAGACCCCTCAGATGCTAATGCGAAATTGCGGCCGCGCACCGTTGCAGCTCGGACGTGGCCGCTGGACGCATCTTACGCGGGCGGATTTGGGAAGTCACGCGGCAAAACCAGAGCGGGAACGGCGCGGGCGGGTGGATTTGCGGGGGTTGACGACCGGGCGTATAATTTTTCATTTGCACCTATGGCAACGAAGCCCACTGAGAAGCCTATACCCGCGAATCCCCCGGTAACTGCGCCCGGGCCTGCCAAGGCGGCCCCGGCTGACGTCGAGGAGATTCGCGTCCGCGGCGCGCGCGTTCACAACCTGAAGAATGTGGATGTGACGATTCCGCACAACGCCATCACGGTGGTGACCGGCGTTTCGGGCTCGGGCAAGTCGAGCCTCGCCTTCGATACGCTGTACGCAGAGGGCCAGCGGCGCTACATCGAATCGCTTTCGGCATACGCGCGGCAGTTCCTCGAGCGCATCGAGAAGCCGGACGTGGACGAAATTACGGGAATCGCGCCCGCGATCTCGATCCGGCAGAAGAACACGACGCGAAATCCGCGGTCGACCGTGGCGACCGCGACTGAGATTTACGATTACCTGCGGCTGCTGTTCGCGCGCGTGGGCCACACATTTTGCACGAACTGCGGCGAGGAAGTGCGGCGCGACACGCTCGACGAAATCGCCGCGCGCGTGCTGGCGATGGGCGAGGGCCGGCGATTCTACGTGCTGTATGAGCTGAAAATTGCGCCCGAGCCGCCGGCAGGCACTCCCGCGCCGAAGGCACGAAAGCAAGCGCGTCCTACACAGGACCTGGTGCGCGAGGCGCTGATCAGCCTGCGCAAGCGCGGATTCAACCGGCTGTATCAAGCGGGGCGCGTCTTCGAGTTCGCGACGCCGGAGGATTTGCTCGATATCGATTTCGCAAAGCCGGTGCATGTGCTGGTGGACCGGTTGTCGCTCTCGCCGGAAATTCGCTCGCGCGTGGTGGACTCGATCGAAATTTGCTATCGCGAAGGGCGCGGCGAGGCGATTCTGGAGTTTGTCCCGGACACGCCGGAGGGCGAGACGCAGCGGCTCGTCTTCAGCGAGCGCTTCGACTGCAAGAAGTGCGGCGCGTCCTACCAGGAGCCGGAGCCGCGACTATTCTCGTTCAACAATCCGTACGGCGCGTGCCCGCGCTGCCAGGGATTCGGCAACACGATCGATTTCGATCTCGACCGAGTGGTGCCCGACAAGAGCAAGTCATTGAACGAGGGCGCGATCGAGCCGTGGACCAAGCCGCGCTATCGTCAGCTCGCGATGGAGATGCGGAAGTACGCGCGGTCGAAGGGAATTCCCACCGATGTGCCGTTCCGCGATCTGACGGCCGTGCAGCGCGACGCGATTTTGGAGGGCGACCGCAAGGAAGATTACGTCGGCGTGAAGGGATTTTTCGGCTGGCTGGAGCGCAAGAAGTACAAGCTGCACGTGCGGGTTTTTCTGAGCCGCTATCGCGGCTACGCAACGTGCCCGGATTGCCACGGAACGCGGCTGCGCGCGGAGGCGCGCGCGGTGAAAATTGCGGGGCGGTCGATCACGGAAGTCTGCCAGATGACGGTGAAGGAGGCGCGGCCGTTTTTCGATTCGCTGACGCTGAGTCCGGCGGAAACGGAGATTGCGGACAAGGTTTTCGTCGAGATTCAGCAGCGGTTGCGATTTCTGGATGAAGTCGGGCTCGATTACCTGACGCTCGACAGGCTCACGTCGACGCTTTCCGGCGGCGAGGCGCAGCGCATCCAACTGGCGACGTCGCTCGGCTCGCATCTGGTGGGCGCGCTGTACGTGCTCGATGAGCCTTCCATTGGGCTGCATCCGCGCGACACGAATCGGCTGATCGAAATTCTGAGAGGCCTGCGGGATTTGGGGAACACGCTGCTCGTGGTGGAGCATGACCCCGATACGATTCTGGCGGCCGACATTATTCTCGATCTCGGTCCCGGCGCGGGCGAGCATGGCGGCAAGCTGATCTTCGCGGGCAATCGCGAGCAATTGCTTGCGGACCAGGAGTCGCTGACCGGGCGCTACCTGCGCGGCGATTTACGCATCGCCGTTCCGCAGCGGCGGCGCAAACCGCAGGGGAAATTCCTGAAAATTGGGGGAGCGCACAGCCACAACCTTCGCGGCGTGGACGTCGCCATCCCACTGGGGATGCTCGTGGCGATCACGGGCGTTTCAGGCTCGGGAAAATCGACACTGGTGTACGACGTGTTGTACAAGGCGCTGACGGCGAAGCGCACCGGCGGAAACTGGCGCGAAGCGTGCGATCGAATCGATGGCGACGCGGCACTGACAGCGATCGAGATGGTGGATCAATCGCCGATTGGGCGCACGCCGCGGTCGAATCCGGCGACGTATCTGAAGGCGTTCGATCCGATTCGCGAAGTTTTTGCGTCCACGCCGCAGGCGCGGAAGCGCGGGTATTCGTCCGGTGATTTTTCTTTCAATATTCCGGGCGGGCGCTGCGAGGCGTGCCAAGGCGACGGCACCGTGACCGTCGAGATGCGGTTCCTCGCGGACGTCGAGCTGGTGTGCGAAGAATGCCGCGGGACGCGCTACAAGAGCGGGATTCTCGAAGTGCTCTATAAGGATAAGAATATTCACGACGTGCTGCAGATGACGGTGCGCGCGGCGCTGGTTTTCTTCGCGGCACATCCCAAGGTGACGTCGCGGCTGCGCGTGCTCGAGGAAGTCGGGCTAGGCTATCTGCGGCTGGGCCAGTCCGGCACCACGCTTTCAGGCGGCGAGGCACAACGGTTGAAACTGGCGGCGCATCTTACGCGGCAGGAGAATTCCGGCATCCTTTATATTTTCGACGAGCCCACGACGGGCCTGCATTTCGATGACATTCAGAAGCTGCTCACCGCGTTTCGGAAATTGCTCGAAGGAGGCGCGTCGGTGCTGATCATTGAGCACAATCTGGACGTGATCAAATCGGCGGACTGGGTGATCGATCTCGGGCCCGAGGGCGGCGACGAGGGCGGACGCGTGGTGGCGGCGGGAACTCCGGAGCAGGTGGCGCGCAACCCGCAGTCGCACACGGGAAAGTTTCTCGCGCGCATCCTGAATTCGAATGGGCGCAACGGCGGGAATCACGGGAATACCGGCCAGCCAGCGCCTGCCGCGCGGCCCGGACCGGAAAGCAATTCATCGAGCGAATGAACCGCACCTCCCTTGCGCGACGGCTCGCATGCGGCGCGCTGCTCCTGAGCTTCGCCGCTGCAGGAGGCCTTCGCGCGCAAACCGTAGGCGAAAGCCGCACGCGCATACACAATCCTGAAGATGAAGCGCTGGAAAAACTGCTGAGCGACGGGCAGACGGCACTGAATCAGAAAGATTTCCAGACGGCGGCACAGAAGTACGAGAGCTTCCTGGCGAAGAGACCGGGCAACGCGTACGCGCATTTCCAGCTCGGCTATGCGTACACGGCGCTGAAGAGGCCCGGCGACGCGAAGACGGAATATGCGAAGGCCGTCGAGATTGACCCGAAGATGCAGCCCGCGTACCTGAATCTCGGCATGACGCTGATTGCGCTGGGCGACGCGGCCGGCGCCGTCGATGCGCTGCAGCACGCGTCGGAGCTGGCGCCCGGCGACGCGCACGACAAATTCTTTTTGGGTCTCGCGCTCGAGCGTTCCGGGAAATTGCCGGAGGCCGTCGAGGCGTATCAAGCGGCGGAAAAACTCGATGACAAGGATTTCGACACGCACGATGCGCTCGGGCACGCGCTGCTGACTCTGCATCGCGCGGCCGAGGCCGATGCGGAGTTTCGCGCGGCTCTTGCGCTGCAGCCGGATTCCGCATCTGCGCGCATGGGCCTTACGCGAAGCCTGGTCGCGGAAAAGAAACCGGACGAAGCAGCCGCGCAGCTCGACGCGTATCTGAAAGAGAAGCCGAATGATGCGGAGGCGCGGATCGAGCGCGCCGCAGTCCTCAGCGACGCCGGCAAATACGCCGACGCGATCACGGAGCTCGACCTCGCCGCCAAGGTCCGCCCGGAGGATTTGCCCACGCTGAAGCTGCGCGCCCAGGCCTATCTGGGTATAAAGCGCTACGACGACGCGATTCCCGTTTTGCAAAAGGCGGCGGCCTTGGCTCCTCGCGATCCACAACTTTCGGCTGCGCTGGGGCATGCGCTCGTTCAGAAGAAGGATTACCCGGACGCGATTCGGATTCTGGCGGTTTCGTTTCGCCTCGATCCAACTTCCAACGACGTGCTCGGCGACATCATCACCGCGCAGTTTCTCAGCAAGAATTATCAGGCGGCGCTGCAGGGCATCGAGATTCTGACGCAGCGGAAGCCCTTGCCGCCCGAAAGCTGGTACATTCGCGCCACGTGCTACGATCAAATGGGCGAAGCGCAGCAGGCGCTCGACGCCTACAAAAAGTTTCTGGAGTTGAACAAGAACGAGAACAGCGATATGTATTTTGGAGCGACGTCTCGCGTGCGGACGCTTGAGCGCGAGCTGAAAGACAAGAAGAGGTAGCGCCTTGCCCGGGACCTTCCGCATCTTCGCATCCGTGTTCGCAGTTTCCGGGCTTCTGGCCGCTTCCGTGTTTGCCTTTTCGCAGCACGACAAGCTCGCGGAAGCACGCGACCGCTTCGAAAGAGAAACCGATCCCGTGCACCGCGCCAAGCTCACCGTGCGGCTCGAGAAGGCTGAGTTCGATTACATCGAGAAGGAAATTGCCGACAGCAACCAGTCTACAGCGCTCGACGCTCTGCACGAGTACGAGCGTGACGTCACCTCCTGCGGGCAGGCTCTCGACGCGCGAGGCGTGAACGCCGAAAAACACTCGGCCGGATTCAAAGAGCTGGAGATTTCTGTTCGCGAGGCGCTGCGCCGCCTCAACAACGTGGTGATCAGCCTCCCTGGCGACGAACAGAAGCCCTTTCTTGAGGTTCGAGACAACCTGGACCAGCTCAATCGGCACCTCATCAAGGAACTGTTCCCATCGCGCCCCGACAACGCGGACGATTCGGGAAAGCCGAAGAATTAGGAGATTGGCCATGCGAAACCGCTATGGGATGTTTTTCGCGAATCTCTCGGCACTATGCGCGCTCGCACTCGCGCTGGCGATTCCGGCCGTTCGGGCGGCGCGCACGGCGCAGCAAAAGATGGACTACCTGACGGATTCCGAAGCCGACAAGATTCGCGACGCGAATAATCCCAGCGATCGCATCAAGCTTTACGTGGCGTTCGCGGAAGACCGCCTGAAGAAGTTTCAATACGAGCTTTCGCGCGCGACGCCGGACAATCACCGCGGAGACATCCTCAACGGCCTGATGAACGCCTTCTCGGGCTGCATGGACGATGCCGCCGATCAGATCGACGACGCCAAGGAAAAGCAGGTCAACATCCACGAATCGCTGAAGTTGATGGAGTCCAAGGGCAAGGATTTCCTCGCCACGCTGCAAAAGATAGACGAAGCCGCGGGGCCCAGCTTCGACGATTACAAGGACACGCTCGAGGACGCGATTCAGGGTACGAAGGACGCGGTCTCGGAGGCGCAGCAGGCTCAAAAGGAAATGCTGCCGGCTCCAATTCGGAGAAAGCCAAATTGAAGCAGAAGCTCGAGCGAACGAGCGCGGTGCCGGGCGGCGAACGCATTTTCCTTCGCATTTACACGCGCCTGGGCTGCCTGGGCCGGCCTCCGAATTTTGTCGTGCAATATCATCCGTATTCGGATCTCACGCACACGATTCGGTTGCGGGAAGACACTGCCTACGTGCGTCTCTCGGACGTACTTCGCTCCGCGCCGCTTGCGGTCGTCGAGTCCGCCGCAGCCATTCTCCTGGCGCGACTCTATCGCCGCAAGGCGCCGAAAGAATTGCTCGAGCTTTACCGCGAATTCTCGTACGCCCGCTCCACGCGCCGGCGCCTTCTTGCCTTGCGGCAACAGCGAGCTCGTCGAGCGGAACACAGTCCGGCGGGTGTGTATCACGATCTTGCGCCAATCTTTGATCGCTTGAATCGCCGCTATTTTCGCGACGCGCTGCGTGTCCCGCGGCTGGGCTGGAGCCGCCGCGCGTGGCGCACGCAGCTTGGCTGCTTCGATCCCGCGCTGGACCAGATTGTCATCAATCGCCAGCTCGACCGCCAAAGCGTGCCGGAATACGTCGTTGCGTACGTGCTCTATCACGAGATGCTGCACCTGAAGCACCCCATGCGGTTCGAGCGCTGCCGCCGCGAATCGCACTCGCCGAAATTCCGCAAGGAAGAGAAGAAGTTCGCGGACTACAAGCGCGCCATGAAGTTCCTCGAGCGCTTCCCCGCCTACTGAACCGCCTATTGCTTTTCCAGCTTCTCGATTTTTTTCTGGATTCTCTTTGCGTCCGGAGCGTGCGGATAGACTTGCAGATATTCCTTGTAATACTTCAGCGCCGTGTCGGGATCATGCTTCTTCTCGTAGGCTTCCGCGAGCAGCAGCCGCGGCTTTCCGTAATTCGGGCGCAGCTTCGCGGCTTCCTCGAATCGCGGAATCGCCGCGTCTACGTCGCCTTTGTGCATGTAGAAGGTGCCGACTTCGATGTCCTTCTCGGCGTTGAACGCGTCGTATTTGTGCTCGTCCTGTGGCGGAGGCGCCGGCTGGCCCGGCTTCTTTGGCGGCGCGGACGCCGGCGGCGATCCCGGCGGAGGCGTCTGCTGGCTTTGAGGGCCCGCGAACGCGGGCCAAGCCGCCAGCAGCGCCGACAGAATCACCAGCGACATTTGTCTCAGCTGCACGCCGCGCCTCATGCTCCTTCGCTGCGGTTCGATGGCGTTTGCTATCATGGAAGTTGCACTGGCTTGCAAAAGCCTCCGAAACGCAAGCCACTGTTCGCAATTGTAGCGCGCCTTCATGGAGCTCCGCGACAAAGTCGGCAATTTGCCTCTGCAGCCCGGCGTGTATCTGTTCAAGGATGCATCGGAAAAGATTCTGTATGTCGGCAAGGCCCGCTCGCTGCGGTCGCGCGTTCGTTCCTATTTTCTCGAATCGAAATGGGTCGACGCGAAGACGGGTTCGCTGGTGCGCGAAATTGCCGACGTGGATTACATCGTCGTCGACAACGAAAAAGAGGCGCTGGCTCTCGAAAACAATCTCATCAAGCGTCACAAGCCGAAGTTCAACGTCCTGCTTCGCGATGACAAGACTTATCCCTACATCCGCTACACCGCATTCGAGAAATATCCGCGCGTCTACGTCACGCGCCGGCTGACGAAGGATGGCTCTCTCTTTTTTGGGCCCTATTTTCCAGCGAGTCTTGCGTACCGCCTCGTGCACCTGATCCACAAGCACTTTCTGGTTCCTTCGTGCACCGTGGATCTCACGCGCTTTCATCCCCGCCCCTGTTTGCAGTATTACATTCACCGCTGCTGGGGCCCGTGCGTCGAGGCGCTTGTCACCGACGAACGCTATGCCGAGGCCGCGCGCGACGTTCGCCTCTTTCTCGAAGGCCGGCGCAGTGACCTTTCGCACAGCCTCGAACAACGTATGGAACGTGCGTCGAACGAAGAGCGCTACGAGGAAGCGGCCGGCTATCGCGACCTGCTCCGCACGCTCGCCGAAATGGAGGAGCGGCAGAAAATCGCCGCGTCCGAGGGGGACGACACGGATGTACTCGCGTGGTACGCAGAGCCTCCACAAGTGGCCGTCAACCTGTTCCACTTGCGCGGAGGACGCGTCGTGGACCGGCGCGATTTTTACTGGGAGGACCTTGAGGAGTTCGATCCCGCCGAGTTCCTGCCGTCTCTCTTGAAGCAGCTCTACCTCGATGCGTCGTATTTCCCTCGATACATCCACACGCCGATGGATTTCGAGGAGCGCGAGCTTCTCGAGGATTTCCTCACAGAGGCGGCCGGCCATCGCGTCGAAATCATGAATCCTCAGCGCGGGCAGAAGCACGCCTTCCTCGAATTGGTGGAGAAGAATGCGAAGCACTCGTTCACGCAACGTTTCCGCGCTCTTCGGCCCAGCTCCAACGCTATTGTCGACGCACTCCAGTCCGCGCTCTCGCTGCCCGAGCCGCCGAAACGGATTGAATGCTTCGACATCTCGCATATCCAGGGATCGGACACGGTCGCTTCCATGGTGGTCTGGGAAGACGGCAAGATGAAGAAGTCAGACTATCGCAAGTTCATCATTCGCGGGGCCGAAATGGCGGAGGGCGCCGAAAAATCCGCGGGGCTGCTGCGAGACGACTTCGCCAGTATGCGCGAAGCGGTGGAGCGGCGCTACCACCGCTTGCAGGAGGAACAGAAGCCGCTGCCGAGCTTGATCCTTATCGATGGCGGCATCGGGCAACTGCATGCCGCCGCGCAGGCGCTCGAAAAACTCGAAGTCATCAACCAGCCCGTCGCGAGCATCGCCAAGAAGGAAGAGATTCTCTATATTCTCGGGCGCGAGGATGAGCCCGTCGTTCTCGAGCGGCACTCGCCTGTCCTGCACCTGATCCAGCAGATTCGCGACGAAACGCACCGCTTCGCGGTGACGTTCCATCGGCAACGCCGCTCGAAGCGACGCCTGCGCACCTCTCTGACGGAAATTCCCGGCGTCGGCGAGCGTACCGCGCAAAAACTGCTGCGCCGCTTCGGCAGCGTCGCGCGGCTGAGACAGTTGACGCTTGATGAGCTTGCCGCCGAATTGCCGCGCGGCCAGGCGCAACGTGTCTTCGAGGGCTTGCGCGAATCGAACGGGACGGCAAGAGCGCAGGACGAAACCCAACGCGCGTGATTGCTTCTCCCGGCGCCGGCAAGCCGCGAACCTTAGGCTGAACGCTGCTTTGCCGGCTTTTCTTCGATGAAATCCCGCATCAGTGAATTTACAAGCGCGGGCTGCTCGTGAATCACCCAATGCGTGCCGTCCGGCACGCGGCACAACTCGAGGTTAGGAACAAGCGCTTCGAGTCCTCTCAAATTTCCTATCGTCAAGTAAGGATCCTGTTCGCCCCAGATCACGAGGGTTGGCTGGCGAATCACGAGATTGTTCACCATCGACGCGAGAGGCTCGGGGATCGCTTTGCCGTCTTCGAGCGGGCCCAGCTCCGCCGCGCGGTAGTAGTTCAGGCCGCCCTTCAGCGCGCCGGGCTGCGACCACGCCTCGATGTAGGCGCGCCGGTCGTCTTCGTTGAAGCATCCGCGCGCGATGCAAGGCTGTAGAAGCACTTGATCGAGATTGGCGAAGTTGTCCGCGGCCATCATTTGCTCGATGCCCGGCACGTTGCGGAACATCAGCATGTACTGGCTGGCTTGGCGCTGTTGGGGATTTTCGGCCAGCTCGCGCAGGAAGATCGCCGGATGCGGCGCGTTAACAATGACCAGCTTCTCGACCAAGCGCGGGAACACTCCGGCGAACGCCCACGCCACGAAACCGCCCCAATCGTGTCCCACGAGCACGCATTTTTCGTGGCCCAGGCGCTGAATCAGCGCGGCAACGTCAGCGAGCAGATGCTCGACCCGATAGGCCTCGATGCCCTCCGGCTTCGACGAGAGGTTGTAGCCGCGCATGTCCGGCGCGACGGCGTGGAAGTCGCGCCCAAATTCCGCGAGCTGCTTCTTCCACTCGTACCAGAATTCCGGAAAGCCGTGCAGGAAGAGGACGAGCTTCCCCGCGCCTTCCGTCGCGTAGTGCAGCCGGACTCCATTCACTTCGGCAAATTCGTGGCGCATTCGATTCTCCCGCCTCGCATTCTATGCGCGATCTTCCCCCAGCCTGGATTCTTTCCGTCCGCGTCCGGCGGCCTTTGCTTGCCCCGCTTCGACGGCTGTGCTACCGTACAATTTGGAGGTGCCGAATGGCCGACAACGCAGGTTCAAAGGTCAGCTTCTTCCTCGTCGGATTGGGAATCGGTGCGCTGCTCGGTATCCTTTTCGCCCCGAAATCCGGTGAAGAAACACGCGAATATCTCTCGTCCCGGGCCGACGAAGGCCGCGACTACGCACAGCGCAAGGCCCGCGAACTTCGCGAGCGCGCTGAAGATCTGATCGAGCGCAGCAAAGAAATCATGGCTCGCCAGAAGGATGCGATTTCGTCCGCGGTCGAATCCGGCAAAGAAGTCTACAAGCGCGAGTCCAAGCTCTCCTAGCCCTTAAAGAGGGGCATCCATGTCCGGTTGGCTCGAAGCGTTCATCGTCATCGCCGCAATCGCCATCGTGCTGCAGGCGGCCGTGCTGCTCACCATGGCCGTCCAGCTGCGGGTGTCCGTGGACCGACTGGTCAAGATTGCCGCGGACCTTCAGGCGAAGACCGAGCCGATTCTGGTTCGCACCGCGCGGATCCTGGATGATTCCGAAGATCGCATCGCCAGCATCATGGGCGATGCCGCGGAGGTCACCCGTGTGGCGCGCGGGCAGGCCCAGAAGATCGATCGAGTTTTCACCGAGGCAATTGAGCGGCTGCGCGTCCAGGTGATTCGCGCCGACCAGATTCTGACGGGCGCGCTCGAAGTGATCGAAGACGCCGGATCGAAATTCCGCAGCTCCTTGTGGACGCCAGTACAGCAAGCGTCCGCGCTGCTGAAGGGCCTCAAAGTCGGCCTCGACATTCTGCGCGGGCAGAGCCGCCGCTCGCGTTCCGAGGCTGCACCGCAGGACGAAGAGCTGTTTATCTGACCTGCCGCGCCGCGACTTCTCTCACTTCTCAATCCGGTCGCTGATCCAACCACCGCCAAGCACCGCCTCGCCTGAATAGAAGACGGCTGCTTGTCCCGGCGTGATTGCGCGCTGAGGCTGGCGGAACGTGACGCGCGCGGTGGCCGGTCCCGTGGCTTCGACTTCGGCGGCCGCGGCCTCGTGGCGATTGCGAATGCGGACCTTCGCTTCGACCGGCGAGTGTGGCTGCTCGATGGAAACCCAATTCACGTTGCGAACTTCGCAGACCGTGCGGCGCAAGTCCGCGTCTTCGCCGACGATCAGGCGATTCTGGCGGCGATCGATTTCGATGACGTAGAGCGGGCGGCCGGCGGCGAATCCAAGCCCGCGGCGCTGGCCGACCGTATAGTGATGCAGTCCGTTGTGGCGGCCGAGAATCTCGCCGGAGGTTGAAACGATTTCGCCCGCGTCGGCGCTCAGGGCGCTTCCCTGCTCCTGCAAATATCCCTCGATGAATCGCACGTAATTGCCGGTGGGGACGAAACAGATTTCCTGGCTCTCCGGCTTTTCGGCGACTGGCACAGCAAGCCGGCGCGCGATTTCGCGCACTTCCTGCTTCGTGAGCTCGCCGAGCGGGAAATCGGTGCGAGCGAGCTGCTCCTGCGTGAGCCCGAAGAGGAAATAGGATTGGTCCTTCGTGTCGTCACGCGCGCAGAGCAATTCGTGGCGGCCCGTTTCAGAATTGCGGCGGACGCGCGCGTAGTGGCCGGTGGCGATTTTTTCGGCGCCAATCTGGCGCGCGGTGAGCAGGAGCTGATCGAACTTCACGTGATTGTTGCAGAGGGTACACGGAATCGGCGTGCGGCCTTCGAGATAATCGCCGACGAAGGGGCGAATGACAGTCTCCTCGAATTCGCGCTCGAAATTCACGACGTAGTAGGGGAAACCGAAATGCTCGGCGACGCGGCGCGCATCGTAAACGTCGTCGAGCGAGCAGCAGCGGTGAGGCGCGGGCCCTTCGCCCTGAAGCTGCGGGAGGCGGCGCTGATTCCAGAGCTGCATCGTGAGGCCGACGATGGCGTGGCCACGGTCGTGGAGCATCGCGGCGACCGTAGAGCTATCGACGCCGCCCGACATCGCGACGGCAATCGTCGCGGTGCGCTGTGCGGCGAGTGGCGCCCGCGAAAGATCGGTTTGTGTAAGGGTTGGCATCGGATTTTTCAGCGCCGCACCAGGAGCGACGAAATGGCGCGCACCCTTTCGACGGCGCGAGGAATGATGGCGACGGCCTGTTCGATCTCCTCGGGTGTCGTGTTCCGGCCGAGGCTGAAGCGCAGGCTCGAGCGAGCGTCCTCGCGGTTCAGGCCGATGGCCATGAGCACATGAGACGGCTCAACGGCGCCGGAGGAACATGCGGACCCGGCGGAGCAGGCGATGCCGTCGAGATCAAGGGCAATCACCAACGGCTCGCTCGCTGTACCGGCGAAGGCGAGGTTCGAGGTGTTGGGCACGCGGCGCTTCCGATGGCCGTTCGCGCGAGCATCGGGAATCGAGTCGAGCAGTCCCTGTTCGAAACGATCGCGCAAGGCGGCGATGCGCGGCGGATCTTCGTCCAGCAACGCGAGAGCGAGTTCAGCAGCCTTTCCAAATCCAGCGATGCCGGGAACATTTTCTGTGCCCGGGCGGTGGTCGCGTTCGTGATGGCCGCCGAAGGTCTGCGGCGCGAGATGGGTGCCGGAGCGGACGTAGAGAGCGCCGACTCCCTTGGGGCCGTAGATTTTGTGCGCGGAGAGCGAGAGCAAATCGACGCCGAGGCGGTTGACGTCAATCGGCAGCTTTGCGGCGGACTGGACAGCGTCGCAGTGGAAATAGATGTCGGCTTCCGCGGCAATCCGTCCGATTTCCTCGACAGGCTGAATGGTGCCAATTTCGTTGTTCGCATGCATGACGCTGATCAAGACCGTTTCGGGGCGCAGCGCGCGGCGAACGTCACCGGGATCGATGATTCCGTCGGAGCCGGCCCCGACGAACGTGACGCCGATTCCCTGCTTTTCGAGGTGCTGCGCGGTGTGGAGCACCGCGGAGTGCTCGATGGCGGTAGTGATGATGTGCTTCCGGGGCTTCGCGCTGGCGGTGACGATGCCGAGCAGGGCCAGATTATCGGCCTCGGTGGCGCCGCTGGTGAAGACGATTTCGGAAGGCTTTGCGCCGATCAGGCGGGCGACAGAATCGCGAGCGGCGTCGACGGCGGCCCGGGCGATCTGGCCGGTGGAATGGACGGAGCTGGCATTGCCGAAGGCGTCGGCAAAATGGGGCAGCATGGCGTCGAGGACGCGCGGGTCGACGGGCGTGGTCGCGTTGTAGTCGAGGTAGATTGGCATCAGGTAAGGCCTGAATAGTCAGAGTAATAGGTAGGGTTGCCCTGGGTCAAGGGAATGGGCCGAGCGGAGGCGTAATCCAGCAAAAAAAAGGGCCCGGATTTGTATAGATTAGAAAAATGTAAGTGGCTGATTCGGCGAGGGTTGCGGCGATTTCTAATCTTCAGTGTATAGATTAGAAATGAGGTGGAGAGCTTCCGGCGGTTGGGAGGAGAAGGTCGCCGGAGCATTCGATTTGTTCCTCTAATCTCTCATTTCCCTTCTGACGCTATTTTATCATGCGTGGCAACTTGACATGGGCATTTCAGGTCTGCAAGGCACAGAGAGGATTGGATTTACGAAATCGCGATTTGTGACCAGAAATCGAAAAAAGTTGAAAAAAGTTCAGGGGTGGCGGCGTTACTCGGAGTGAATTGAAACGAGAGGGTGCCTTGACAGGGATGCGGGTGTCAATTAGCGTCGAGAGGCGGGCGCGAAAGAGCACTTCATCCGCAATCTGAGGAGCGAACCTTGCCATCGCCGCGGCCAATCATCACACTGACAACCGATTACGGAACGAATGACTACCTCGTCGGGTCCATGAAGGGCGCGATCCTGAGCATCAATCCCGAGGTGCAGATCGTGGACATCACGCACGGCGTGCTGCCGTTTGACGTGCTGGACGGGGCGCTTACGATCGGGCAGGCGTACAAATATTTTCCGCCGAAGACGATTCACGTGGTCGTGGTCGATCCGGGAGTGGGCAGCGCACGGCGGCCAATTCTGGTGGCGAGCGACCAGCATTACTTCGTGGCGCCGGACAACGGCGTGTTGTCGTCGGTCTACGACCAGACGGAAGCGCTGTATGGATGGCACATTACGTCCGAGCACTATTTCCGGAATCCGGTGAGTTCGACGTTCCACGGGCGCGATATTTTTGCACCGGTAGCGGCGTGGCTTTCGAAATCTTGGCAGACGTCGAGCTTCGGCGATGCGGTGACGGATTTTGTGCGCTTTGCGATTCCGAAGCCGAAGGCGTCGGGCAACACCTTCAAAGGCATCGTGATGAAGATCGACGCGTTCGGGAACCTGATGACGAATTTTACGCCACAGGATGTTCCAGCGCTGGCAGCGGCGGACGGGAAATTCAGCATCAAGGTTGGAAACGGAACGGTGAGCACGGTGGTGCCGACGTTTTCGTCGGGCGCGGCGGGCGAACCCATTGGGGTGATTGGGTCGAGCGGATATCTGGAAATTTCGGTGAATAAGGGGAGCGCGGCGAAAACGCTGGGAGCGGCGCGAGGGGCGGAAGTGACGATTGAAGTGGGGTGAGGCGGATAAGACGGAAGCGATTTCAGGGAGGTACCGCAGAGACGCAGAGGCCGCAGAGAAACAGCGACGAAGACGATTTCAAATTTGAAATGGCTCTGTTGAGATCCTCGGTTTTCGAGAGGCTGGAAGAGAGATCCCTCGACTGCGCGTCCCGACGCGAAAATCGAAAAGACGCGATTTTCGCGGGAAAAAGCGTCGGGACGCTCCGCTCGGGAT
>DATJWH010000043.1:0-225006 GCA_035501415.1 Candidatus Limnocylindrales bacterium
GCCCCGTTCGAGAGCCTGCTTCAGCTGCTCGATGGCGTTGCTTGCGATCTGTTTTGCTTGTTCGACTTTCATGTTTTTCGTCCTCCTGTTTCGGGGAGTCCTTGCTCCCTTCACCCACAGCCGAGGGAGCAAGGACGCGAAACAGGGGACAGGTGCAGAGGACTGGCGGTTCAAGGTCGGAACGGGCCGCACGCATGAGTGCCGCCGTGTTATCGCGGCGCGAAGCGTGCTAGTGGAGACCTGAGGCAAGCAGCCGGTGTGCGACGAAGCGGCGCTCTTTAATCGGAAGGACAGGCAAGGACCAACGGGAATGAGCCCGAGTGGCTACGCAACGAAACAGAGGATGTCTAGTGTTGGTCGGAGGGAGGCTGCCAACCGCGAGTGGGAGTCCAAGTGCTGTTGAGAATTTGATTGTCGCGCGCTGACTGA
Organism: Candidatus Limnocylindrales bacterium; assembly: GCA_035501415.1. Taxonomy (GTDB): domain Bacteria; phylum Acidobacteriota; class Terriglobia; order Acidiferrales; family UBA7541; genus Palsa-295. The sequence continues at coordinate 430 of DATJWH010000043.1, forward strand.
ATTACGGGAGCGAGGAATGAAGTGAGTTGAGCGATGATGCTTTTGAATTCAGTACGTTTCACGTACGGACTATTCTTGGTGCAAAAGGCGTTCCACTGTTTGACCTTGTTGTCATCGGCGTAGAACTCAGGCGTGAATGCGAGCGGAATGCCGTTGGCGGGGAGTTCGGTGTGCCGATGTTCGAATGTCGCACGGATTGCTTGAACGAGCGTCTTTCCGTCAAACTCAAATGTCACGGAGAGACTGTGGAGGTCATGAAAATCCTTCATGCGACTATTTGCGATGCCCAATTTGACGATGGCCTCCAACTTTTCGGAGACGACGGTTTCGCGCGGGTAGACAAGCAGGCGAGGAGCCGGCAGTTCAAGGAGTGTCGGGTACTGCGTATCGATGGGGCCAGGTGTTATGACATCGCCGAAGCCGACGTCGATTTGTATTGGGATTCGGGCTTTGTCCAGAACGGCGGTGAATGTGACGCGGACGCCCTCGTAATCGGCATCTTCCTTGATCCGTTCCGCTTTGACAGTGTTTGGGTCAAAACGCAAGCCGTCGTCCTCGACTTTCACCGTCGAGATTTCGCGGAAGATCTCAACGAAGCGTTCTGGGGAGTTGTTTCCCCTTGCGAGGAAATCGGCGTCTCGGGTGGGACGGTATTGTTGGTGTGTCCAGAGTTCGAAGAGGAGAGCGCCCTTCAGGACAAAAACGTCGCGAAATTTGGATTTGCTGAGACGGAGGAGGATTCTTTCTAAGGCGTACTTGGTAAGTATGAGTCCGAAGTCCTGATTGCGCTCGTGGGCAAGGTTGAGCAGCTTCTGGCGGATCGAGGCTGGAACATTCTTGAGCGTCGGTTTTGGCAATTAGAGGGACTCCAGGTAGGGCCGCATGACGTTCGCCACTCGGCATACTTTGGCTGCTGCCCAAAGTTCGTCCATGGAAGCCTTCTTGAGGCGTCGGCACTCCCTAAGAGCTTCCAGCGCGACATCCATGCCGATCTTGTTGCGGAATTTGAAGCAGTCGGCAACTGTCTTCGCCGGGGTGTAGACCTTGAGGGATGCGCCGCGAACGGGATATTCCTTCGCGCCGAAATGGAGAGCTGCGCCGGACATCCGCACGAAGCGAACCGGTGGGGAGGTTACGCGAGGAGCCCAAGCCTTCACATCGATGGCCATCCAAACGTGATGGGGGACCTGCGTTGTGAACTTGTGGAATTGAAGTGCGGAGAGAAGACAAAGGACGCCCTTCGGGACCTTATGGGCGGCTTCGATGAGCGACAGATGCTCGGTAACGCGGGATGAGGTCGATGCGTAAAGCCCTCGGCCTAGCTTCCTGAGGACGCCTTTTCGGACAAGGCGGGGCAGGTAGTTTCGGGGAATGCCGAGGTCAAAGATGTCCTTCGAGCGAAGGATCTGTCGCTTTGCAGCCAGTGTGAGCAGTCGGTCTGACTTGGAGTGCATGGCATGTTCCCAGGCCATTGTACCAAATACTCGGTAGATGTCAATAAGTACCAAGGATATGGAACACATGAGCTTAGCGCGACGTGGACAGTGGAGGGGCCAAACCCCTAACGCCACCATGTTAGCAACAGAATAGCTACAAATAGGAGAACAAGCGCTAATCCTAGGATTTCTAGCTTGGTTGGCCGAGATATCCTGAACTTTCCGAATCGGCCGAAGTGCATGGTGATCACGGCACGCCTCCGGTTAAAAAGTACGCCAGGATGTATACTGCGTAAAGGAATACTCCCGGAATAAGAAGCTGTATTCTCAAGGAATTAGCCTCTTCTAATAGGGCGACGCTAGTATGCTAGCCGTATTCCTTGCTGGACAGCCGAGCCCAAATTATTCTTACGGCAGGAGAAATGCGGATGAAGCAACTTACCAAGGAGCAGATCGAATTTGCGGTTGGGCGGCTGCAGAAGGTCGTGGAATACCGCGGACTGAGCCAGCCGCAGCTGGAAGAGGTATCCGGGATCGCACAGTCGACGATCTCGAAAATCTTTAGGCGTATCCAGGATCCAAGCCCGGACAACCTCAAGAAATTGTGCCGAGCAATTGGAGTAAAGCTCAGCGACCTTACGAATGAAATCGAATTGTTTGGACACGAACTGGTTGGGTATCTTGCCACCCCGCTGACAGGATTAAGTCTGCAAGAAGACGAAGAACTTCGGAGACTCGTGGAGAGGATAAGAAAGCTCGTCTCAGCAGGTGAATTCAGTGACCCGCAGTTTGATCTCTACTGGCCCGGAGACCACACACACCCACGTAACAATCCCGACTTTACGCCCAGTCAGGTCTACCTTACGGACCGGTCACGGGCGTCTACATACGATTTCATCATTTTGCTGTGCGTTGCACCAAGCTACGGAGTAGGTCAAGAAAACGAGATTGCAACCCAAGCAGGACAATCTGCAATCCGCTTGGTTCCCCCCTCGGTCTCCAGAATGATGAAAGGCTCTTTCATAAATGCCAAAGATATCGGATACAGAGGTGCCCTGTCTCAGGGTATCGAGTTTGAAGATGAAGAGCTCCTCGAAGCATTAAGAGCCATCCGTCGGGGGCACTTTCGGAGACAGGCATTTTATAAGAACCTCAATGGCCAAGATTTTGGGGAGCGTCTGCGGAAGCTTATAAACGAGCGCGGTGGAGACTACGAAAAGTTTGCGGACGACGTAGGAATCAACCTCTCGTATCTGCACGCCCTTATGGAAGAGCCTTTCAATATGTCTAATCCGAGCGTCAAGCTCCTAAAACGAATAGCGGCGTTGCTGGGAGAGAGCGTCGGGTACCTTGTCGGCGAGAAGGAAATGGCTGATCCTGTTTGGGTTTCGAGCCAGGCATCATTTAGGGAGTGGGTGGAGGCCAATCCACGGGTGCCAGCAGGAGAGGCATTTCGCATGCGTGACGCTTGGCGGGATGAATATAAGCTCAACAAGAATCAACCTGTTTCGGTGTCCTTCCGGCGCTCAACGCAACCGATGAGTGTTGGGGACTGGGACAGACGTTATAAGCAAACCTGCGGCAAGGCTGGTAACAGCGGTGCGACAGCGTCCTTATTTGACAAGTAAGAATTCGGAGCTGGTCAAGTTGTTCACGCAGCGGCTCGGAGTCAGTGAAGGCGGCGCCGACGCGGCACTGAGCCGCCTTGTCACTGAACTTGCGAGGACCTCAACGCGAGCAAAACCCATTGTTGATCTGGATGCATGTCTCCGGAAACGGAATGTGCGTGAAACAAGAAGTGTGCGTGGTCTGCCATCGGATGGTTACATAGAACCACTTGGATCAAGCTATTACGAAGGGTTCCGAATTACTTTACGAGAAGAAGCCAGCGCGACCAGGAACCGGTTCACCATTGCGCATGAACTGTGCCACACGTTCTTTTACGAAATTGTTCCGGAAGTTAAATTCGGGCCACACAATACGGACCAACGAGAAGAACGGCTTTGCAACTTAGGAGCAGGGGAGCTCCTGATTCCTACCAGACATCTTAAGAGAAGCGTCAAAAGACAACCATTTTCATTGAATTCGCTCGAAGAACTTTCGCACAAATATTTGGTAAGTCCCGAAGCTATGATGTTGCGCTTGCGGTCCCTTGGGTTGTGGAACTGTGAGCTGTCGTACTGGAGGTCCCAAGGGGAGGGCTTTGTCCTCGAGCGAATCATTGGTGGGCGGAGAGTCAATTGGAAATGGGCAGACGAATCGCCTTTGTGGCAAGCCTTGAAGAGCAGGAATACTGTGTCGGGCTCTGCGTATATTGAAGTGAGGGAGCCGGGAAGCGGGCTACAGCTGAGGTCTGTTTGCTTCCAGGTTGCGAGGCGCGGGGATCTGATATTGGCCTTATGGGGCCCAAAGCGGTTTGATGGGGCGTCTCCATCGCTACCGCTATTTGACAGCAAAGTGGCCAGGCACGCGTGAGGCTGTGATGAATGCGCCAGTCCGCGAGCTGTCGCAAGCGTTGGTTCTCGTCGACGCCCGGTGTTAATCTGCTTGGGTGAACACCAGAAATCCGCAGAAAGCGAAGAAATCGGGAAGCGAAGAAATCGCAAAATCAAACGTTGATGGGAGCCCGAAGCCTCGCGTCTACTGCCTGACGGGTATCGACCCTGAGATACATGCCTATGCGATGGCGAAATACTCTCGGTCCGCCTTGTCAATGAAGGAAGCGCTCCAGGAATTGTCGCATCAGAAAGCCGAGCATTTTCTCAACACCCTTTATTTCCAATATGGCCATCGATCGATCGCGGATCTTGCGCATTTGAGCTTTGCGATTGAGAACGTGTCCATGCTTGCGGCAATCACAATCGTGGACGAACCTCGGTGGGACGGCCAGGAGCGATCGAGCCGGTATCAAAACTTCAAAAGCAGCGGGTATTTTGTGCCCGATCTTTCGGATAACGTGAAGAGCGAATTCACGGTCATCGTTTCGAAGTTGTTTGAGGCATACGAGGATCTTTCGGAAGCTTGTTTCAACCACTTCGCACGGCTTGTACCGAAGCCGGCGGATCTTGACGATAACAAGTACAAGCGAACGATACGTGCGCGTGCTTTTGACATAGCGAGGTACCTCTTGCCGTTGGCCACGAACACATCGGTTGGCCAAATCGTCAGCGCGCGTACGCTCGAGGCCCAGATTTCTAGGCTAGCCGGGGATGACCATCCGGAACTGTGCGATATCGCGGGAATGCTGAAAGAGGCCGCGAACTCGACACCGTATGACCTTCGGGTCGAACGATTGGAGAGAGTGCTCGAATCGCTTAAAGCTCGTGAGGAGAAATTTAATTTCTCGGCCTTCGACGAATTCCTTTCAAGGCCAGCAGTAGCACCCACTCTTGTGAAGTACGCCGAAGCGACGGAATACGATGGAAAAACAAAATGTGAAATCTCTGAAGCGGCGAAAGAGCTCATGCAAGGAGTTCAGATCGAAGCTAGCGAGGCAGTGAACCTGGTGGAACCGGAAACCTTAGAAATCGAGGTTGCGGCTACACTGCTTTATGAAAGGAGCCATCACTCTTACCGACAAATTGTACAAGCGGTGTCGTCTTTACCTGCGCAGCGTCGTCAGGAAATCCTTAGTTTGGGTGTGAAACATCGGGGACCATACGATGAGCTGAGCCGTCCTTATGCGGCAGGGCAATCATTTCAATTTGACGTCTTGATGGACATTGGTGGTTTTCGAGATCTTCATAGGCATCGACGATGCATACAGATCCTGCAGTCTTACACCACCGCCCACGGCTATGAGATGCCGGACACAGTTGACGTGGTGGGTCGTGCTGATCGTTTCCAGCGTTTGATGGGGGATTGCGGCGCACTCTGGGAGGTGATGACTTCAACTTCAAACGGGAAAAGGGCCTCGAATGCAGACTATGTCCTGCCTCTCGCGTTCCGACGCAGGGCGCTGTTTAAGATGGATTTCGCAGAGGTGGTCTATATTTGCGAACTTCGGACTGCCGCATCGGGTCATCCGTCGTATCGACGAGTGGCATATGCCATGTACGACGAGTTAAAAAGGAAGTATCCAGTGCTCAGTTCAGCTGCACGGATACAAGACAGAGATTCGTCCGTTGATCTTCTCAAGCGGTAAAGGCCGCTTAAGAAATGTTATCGAGGACATAGCGAAAACCAGGAGTGAGCCTTGTACGCCAGACTGAGAGCTCTATCGAATGACTTCAAGCACACGCCGGTTGAGCGTTCTCGGATCTTTGGAAAGATTCGAAGCGGTGGAAATCGCTCAACCGAATGTCGACTTCGTGCGGGGCTGATTCGGGCCGGTATTAGAGGGTGGCGGGTGCGACCGAAAGAGGTCCTCGGGCAACCGGACTTCTTTTTTGATCGACAGAAAGTTGCTGTCTTTGTTGACGGCTGTTATTGGCACGGGTGCACGACGTGTGGGCACGTTCCCAAGAACAATTCCTCGTTCTGGCGACTTAAGTTCGCTTTGACCAAAAAGAGGGACAGGAAAGTTGTGCGTGAACTTCGGTTGTTGGGCTTTAAGACCTTAAGAATATGGGAACATCAGCTTGCCGACGAGCTTCAAAGCTGCTTGCGAAAAATTCGGATATGCATGCAAAAAGGAGCTCGCTAAGCATCACGTTGAGCTTGCTGGAAGCGTATACAAGTCCCGACCATTGAGACGCAAGCAGTATGCTTGAATGGCCATCTCGCCCCCGATTTGCATGACACCTTTAGAATACTCGGGATTGTATGTTCGGGGTTGCGTATAAAAGACGGGATTCTCGGTCAGAAGGGCGTGGATACACATCGCAAGGGAGATCGGTTTCGGGCCGTAAGGCGCGAAGACGGCCGGACGCCGACCTTGGTCTGTTAGAGCGCTAATGTGATCGAAAGCGTCGGACACGTCCATAGCATGAACGTGCTTCATTTCCGTCTGCGCTCCCCTCACGTTTTGTTCGATTTTGTGCACAAACCGCCAGGTTTTCTGGTAAGAAGCAGGAGCATTCGGAAACGGAAACAGCAGTTTGACCTCCATTCTAGGACTCCCATGCTCAATCTGATCCGGCAGCCCCATGGCCATGTAGCCCACATTGACAACGAGCATTTCGGGTTTCGTGCTGTATTCCGATCCCGAGAAGAGTGGAAGTGCGCGCCACTCCTGGAAATCCTCGGCGAGAGGTTCGTGGGAATATCGGAGCGGCATCGTATAGGTGACCATGAATGATCGCACTTGCGGCGATTTCATGAGAATTTTGACGAGAGGAAAAAAGAAACGCTTGGGAAAACTAGTCACGTCAAGTAGGACGTTCGACGCTCCTGCTGAGATAAAGCCCTCAGCGATCTTCATGATCTCACCAGTTCGGGCGAACAGTGCATGCTCATGAACATCTGAGATGTTGCCCCTTGCCTGCTGAAACTGTACTGTGCGTTGAGCAATAGAAGCCGCAGTGTCAGCTTGAAATCTGGAGTTTGGGTCCTTCACGAGACAGAAGTAGGCCCGATCAACCGTGGCATTTTGTGATAGATATTGCCAGGCAGCTATACATCTTTCCTCGGTCCCGAGGCAGCCTAAAACGGACCAAGAGCAACTAGGCAGGTGGGTGAGCACCCAAGGCAGGAGCCCCCATGGGCGATAGGTCATAGCGTTCACAAGAATGATAGTTGTCGACTGTCAGGATTGTTAGCTGCGGTCTTGCTGGTCTTCGGTGCTTCAGCTTCAACGATTCCAAGACCACCGAGCCATTTCCGTAACTGCCGAAGATCAATGTATTCCGGTTCTTTGACGTGTGATTCAGGAAGTTTAAAGTGTGGGGAGAGAATCGGGTTCAAGTACCATTTCGTTCGCTGCTCGCCACCTTTACTCTTAGTCGTGTGTGGAGCGTTCTGAAGGTCACCATAGTCGGCAGCGTCGTTCAGAAATCTCGCGACCTGGACGTCAGACTCTAGCTCGTCGTTAGGCAAAGAAAAACCATTGTGTCCTGGGTAAGACATGGCTCTGTCGTTCATCAGACTGGAATAGAAATGGCGTCCCAAGAAATCGATGAACCTCCGCCTTTCGCCGCCTCCTGACTGTTCAACGATTTTTTCATACCAATAGGAACTGGCGCTTGCAATGCCCAGTGCTTGGATCCCTGCGGGGATACCGTCAACAGTGGGGTCGATTTGCTGAGAGTCCGGAACTCCGAGTTGAGACCGCAGGAAGGCATCCCAGACGTGCTGGCAAACGCTAACGAAGATGAGGGTGCCCCCAGCGCAGAGGGAGAGGAAATTCTCTCGTCCATACCACATGGGCCTCTGTGCGCAGCGGGCGGCCAGTTGGAAAAGGGCCTGGCGAAGCCGTTCCTTTTTCCAATAGGCTCGATCCCACGGCCATGGCCGTTTGCGCGGGAGGTGGGCGACCTCAGCGTTTGGTAGCCCACCAGGGCCTTTCTGGCGAAGCCACGCCTCGGTGAGTTTTGCAGCAAGCGGATCAGTTAAGAATAACTGTTTGACGAAGTTCTTCCATTCGTCTGTCCAGGTATCTTCGATCTTCAATGCTCTGTCGACACTATTAGTCCCAACGTAGTCCTTGGCGGCCTTGAAGGGCCTGGGGCTGGAACCGAAAACCTCTTGAAGGGGGCTCTTCGCTTTGGTACGTAGCTTTGCGTGGCTCAGCCTTCGGCGAAATATGTCTTCCGCAAACCTCGGAAACATCCAAGTGCTGCGATCCTCCTTGCGGGTCAACAGATAATCGATGTCGACGACTCGATAGTCGCGAAGGATCTCGAGCGGTGTGTTTGTTCCGAAAACCGATAGGTCGTCACCCCATGCGTATCGACGCGTGCCGAGTCGATAGGAAACTCTCGGATCACGCCGACTAAAGGCTTTATTAATGATGCGGCGGTATTCAATGCCAATTGTTGGTCTAAGGTCATCACTTCTGGACAGAACCTCGTGCTGATCGATTCGGACAAAAACCGGTACTTGTTCACTCAGAGTCTCGCTTTCCCAAAGACATTGGACTGCTTGGCTAATGGGTTCACCAATAGTCGTTTTTGTGTCTACCAGCGAATCCGGCAAAGCAGAGGCGTTGGCAAGATGGAATGCGCGATACGACTGAATTCGCTGGTCGATGGCACGCAGTAGTCCATCAAATCCCTCGGCTTTCTCCAGATACCCAAACCAGCATTCAGCGGACGAAAGTAATTGGGCAAACCTGTCTTTGTTTTCGAACGCAACATAGGAGAATAGGTCGGGTGCAGATTCGATCGTTTGGAGGGTTCGCAGGATGTCGCGGACGATCCAGTAGTTGAGAAAATCCGCAAAGAACAGCGGAAACAATCGTTCGTCGTCTTCGCTGTTCTTAGTGACTGGTCTCTGTCCAATGTCCAAAATTCCGCTCTTCGTTAAATTGATTCCCGCGCTGATGAACTGTGACAGTTTCCGAGGCACTGGAAATGCCTGACCGGCCTCTTGGTAGGCACACCTAATTTCAGGACGGAGCAAATTTAGCAGCATACTCTTACCGCTGCCTTGCGTTCCGCGTAAGACTACATTGCCGGTCTGAAATAGCAAGAGCGCATGGGGAACCAGCACCGGACTAAAGAGTTCTACAAATTCCTCGGGCCTTGCGGTCTCCGTAACATAGAGTTCATGAAATGGATTGATTAGTGTGGCCATCAATCAATCCTCGAGGATCTCGGAAAGAGCGGGTTCCAGGTTTTCGACGCATGCTGAATAACGGGGAGGGTATTATCGGGCGTATTTGAATATGTGACGATAAGAGCTCCAGTGTTCTGCCAACCGAAGGGTCCGTAGGGTTTCACTATGTTTGATGCGGGCTCACCGGAGGAAACTACCAAATATATTCGCTGAATCAAATCTCGCACGGTGGCATAAAAGGCCGGCTCATCAGGGTCGGGGAGAGCCGTAACAAAAGACTGTGGCAGAAGCTCCATGACGGGATCGAAGGACACATTTGGATAATTGCTCGCCAGAGAACGGCCAACCTGAGCTCCGTTAGGGCAAACGATCAAGGGACAGAGAAGAACCGGAGTAGATTCGGGGAGAGTCTTAAATAGAGGCTCCAGGTCCGACATTTGACTCCCCGAACCAACGATGTCTTCAATTAAAGCAACTGTCGCAAGGCCTTTTTGGGCCATGTACTCCTTGAGCTTCGTTGAGTCCCCCCCAGTTATCCGTGCGAAGGCGCGCCATTGAATCCGGTCCTCGACATTGGTTATGCGGTTTACGTGATAGAAGTCCTGTATATTCGCGCTATCCGTGATGGGGCAAAACCAAGTCCGTTGTATAGCAGCATCCAGTTTGGCGTCGAGGTCGACTGCGTCTATGGACAAACCAAGTGTGTTAATGAGCCAGCGTATGACGGGCCCGCGAAGGGCCGCCCGTTGAAGCGCGACTAGCTCTTCGTGTCCTAGGAAAAAAAGGTAAAGAACCATACGGAATAGGATTTTGCGGTCGTCTTCCGGGATCTGGTTCTCAAGCCATTTCTCGAGCCGTGACTCAAAATTTTGGAAAGTACCAAAGGTAGGGACGTAACGGTCGAAGCGTTTGGCGGCGAGATAGCTTATTTCTGCGTGGATAGAGTTGAAATCGGTGTCGCCGTTCTCCTCTGACGCCCAACGCTGGATTCGCTGTGAGATCGAGTTTTCCATAAGAAGAACGATGGAACGGCTACCCTAGAAGCGCAGATTTAACTATCTGTGCAATCGAACGCGCCATGGGAGGCGGAACGGCATTACCAATCAATCGGTATTGTCCGCGTGTGTCTCCAAAGAAGCAGAACGAATCGGGAAATCCTTGAATACGGGCAGCCTCACGAACGGTGAAACCCCGGTTCTCGCTTGGATGCAGAAAGTACCCCGGTTCCCCAAAGCGGGTGTCTACAGTGAACGAGGGGCGGTTCCACTCCAGACGACGGAATTTTCCGTTGAACGTGTTCGCTAGGTCGAATCTCCCGCCAATTTTCCTGACGAAGCCTTTTGAAACCAAGGAAGCTAGTAATTCTACCGTTCTGGGTCCTCCCTGTGACTTCATGGTGCTTAGTAGGACCGGGTCCGCATCGCCATTGGAGCGAGTTCTATAAGTACGTCGAGTACGGACCAAAAGTTCCAAGAGTCTGCGTTCGTCCTTGGTAGTTGGACCAAAGACCTCAGGTATTTGCCACGTATGGACCGAACGGCGACCAAGTCGCACATTGCAGAGCTTTTGGCCGGGCTTGATTCGGCGAGCAATCATACCCACCCTGGTGCTCGATTCGATCAATTTCGGAGTGTGGTTTGCGGTGTCCTTAAGATTTCGTAGCGCGTCACGCAGAACTCCGCCAGGGGAGCCGTAGAGCTCGTTAGGCAAAGCGCGGCCGGTCCTCCACGCGAGGAAAAGGCACCGCTTTCGCATCTGCGGAACTCCCCAATCTGATCCGATCAAAACCAAGTCGCGCGTTTGGTAGCCGGCCATTCTCATAATTTCGTGAAGTGCTCCCCAATAGCGGCCGTGAGATCCTGCTCGGACGCCAGCTACATTTTCAACTAGGAGGACAAGCGGGCGAAATTTACGAGCGGCATGAGCCGCAAGAACGAGCAGCTTGTTACGAGGATCATTGTGATCTCGTTTTCCAGCCAGGGAAAAACCTTGACAGGGAGGACCAGCGAGAAGAACGTCCGGAGCAGTCCTGCGTGCGAGTGGTAGTTCCTGAGACAAGTCGCAAACTACGGCTTCGGTGTTAAGGTTCTGGCAATGGTGTTGGATTGCGAGAGGATCGATGTCAAAGGCTCCGATACAACGGAAGCCGGACTGAATGAAACCGAGGTCGAAGCCGCCGCAACCGGAGAACAAACTGGCAAACGTCAAGTCATGGTCTCTTCGCATCTCGATGTTTCGGCAAACACTTCAAGTAGAGCTAAAGGGGGCTACTTTCCAGGCTATGATATTGCTCGGCCGAAGTGCTGTCAAATGAAAGGGTTGGATATAATCGACCAGTAACGAACCCACAATAAAACGTTGGGTGTGCTGGAACATTGGCGCGTCGGGGGGGAGTGAAGACGCGAAGCCGGCGAGAGTTCAGAACGGAGGAAAGGCCCCTGGCGGCGCCCTCATCCTTCTGCATTCCTCGCAAGGTTTAACCTCGTTTCCCGAATCCAGTCTCATGCAAGAACGATTGGGGCGAATAGCGCAGGATCAGCAGAAATTCATGCTCCGGCGAGTCATGCCACTGACGAAAGCGTGATGCTTTTGGCGGGATTATTTTTACGAGATGCGCCACGTAAGCGATTGATATGCCCGCAGATCCCGTGGTGGGTGCACCTCAAGCGAGCCTGTGTCGCCTCTTCGATCATCCACTCGATTGCAATGGTCGATGGGGTCTTTCTCGTTCTGGTCCTATGAGACTAGTGAAGTGATAGCAGGATATGGGCCCGTGTAGTCCCAAGCGCGCGTGCGGCGCGCTCGCGGACCGCGCGTTGGCGGTTCTCGCTAAGGTGTTGGGTTACTTGAGGAGAGCCGTATTCAGACTTAAAGCGTCGAACAGATTTCTCCCAGCTCAATGAAGGTCGTGCCCCGCGAGGTCTCCCTTCGATTAAGTCGGTTAGAGATGGTCTGTCGATGGCGCCAAGAAACACCCCTATTCGGTTACCGCAAAAGATACGTGTGCTAAGCCCAACGCGGTCAAGGGCAAATTTCAGCATTTGTTGGCGCAGTTTAGCGGGCATGTTGGCGAGAATCGAGTCACGGCGTTTTGGATCAATTGAGGGACCGGCGACAGCGAGAGCGAGGTTCCAGGAACGATCAGAGATAAGGCCTTGGAAATCGACTCGAGGGTCCTGAGCTCGAATTATGACATTCGGAAGCCATGGGTGGGTTCGGCCAATCCTCGCGTAGACGGTATTGTCTCTGTTCCATTTCTCGCCTTTGATATCGCTCGAGTGCGGGTCAAAAAACATTGAGGCGTAGAGAGCTTGGAACGGAGTGCCGGTCAGCCCCATGCTGGTTGTAGTAGTAACTGCGACGAGATCGGGATCCTTGTTGGACGTGCGATCGTACCAACGTTGTTGGAAATCCTCTCGGACGATCGCGGTGAAAGGCGCCACCGCTAGTAGAGAAGCCGCTCCGAGACGGCTATAGGGTGGAAGCGCGCAGCAAACGGCCACTTGCATGATCCGATTGAGGCCTGTCACGCGAGTCTTCTGGAGTCTCTGTTGTCGACGCATGGAAAGTCGGCGAACTTGTGAGGGTGAAGGCCATCGCAGGACCTCGTCGCGGTGTGGCTGGTAATATCTAGGGCTTGACAATACCAGGACACCCATAACGGGTCGCGTTGGCTGACCATGGTCTTCGAGAATGTATACGTTCTCTCGTCCGACGGATCGACGGGATTGAACAGTTTGATATGTTCTCACGTAATCGACAACGGCTAGGTCCCGTGGAGCCGGATTTCCCTTGCGTGTTAGATCGACAGGTCGAAGCCGAGGGTCAATGGAAGAGAGGTCGAGCTGATCGCCTTCAAGAAACACCGCGTCCCCGAAAGTGGTCTCAAAATCCCTGATCTGCGCGCGTTTCTCGGCGATGATCTTCCTGTGTAAAAGACGATGGGCCTCAGCGTAGAAATCACGGTAAGAATCTGTTGAGTTTGGTGCGGATTGCGTAAACTGAACTTGACCAGTGTCTGTGTGAATGCGGAAACCCAGCGGGGCGAGGTCTTGGAGCAGTGAACGGGCGAACGACAGTTCCTGATCGTTGATTGGCCAGCCATCCACGGGAAACATCGCAAACCTCCCGCTAATACCACTCGCTGCGGCCGAAGGAACGGACGACGTTCACAGATGGCTCAAACGCAAACCACACATCATGCAACTCTCATAGTTGTTGGCTCAATGCCATAAGCACATCAGGTGGCAGGTCAAAGAGTTTCTGCGCCCCCCTGCAAGGGATAGGGCGAATCGGACGAGGATTCGCCAGAATGAAACCATATGGCCCCTCAAACCACGGGGAGGAAGAACTCTTAACGCAATCGACGATATCGACCAGACCCACGACGGCGCCACGAGGCAAGGTATCTACGTCGGTGCGCTGCAACCAAGTGCCACCAAGGGCTCGGTCTTCGATGAACTTGAAGAACGCCGCCACGTCGTCGGGCTCCATGGAGCGACCAGTATGCAGGGCGATTGTCCCTCGGAACTGTGTCGGCCAGGATCGATTCTCGAGGGTTTTGCCGCCGTGAAGGATCGCGTGTGCCCAAGGTTGACGAACGCTTAGTGCTAGTAGCGTCATAGCGCTACGTTTTGCCGCCGCTGTATTTGGTTCCATGAACGCAAAGCTCCTCTGTGCTCCATGTTCCGTATGAGCCGCATATCGGTCAAGATCGGCGTGCTCGATCAAGGGTAATCTCGTCCGTCCACAGGTAGTATGAATACAAAGTAGCAATGACACCGGCTAAGACCGCGGCCGAACGCCAATACATCGGCACAACCTTTCCTGCTACCGGTGTTGCAGTGACCACGGTGGTTGAGAAGGCCGCCCACGCAAACAAGACGCTAGCGATCGAAACAAGAAGAAGGGCGAGGATGGTTGGGACGATGGCTTTTCGATATTCCACGGCGATCGTTAGACTTGGACCGTAGGGATAGTCTTTCCTATCATCAGCGTCGTGAAGGCTAGTCTCAAATTGGTAGCGTATGTCCTGAGACGACAGGCTCGAAGTTGCTGGGATCTTAACCGCCACTGTTTCCTGACCGAAAGAGCGAGTATTGAACAAAGCGACGGCGGGATCAGCAACCGACTTTGGCGAAACCTCGACTCTAACTTTCCGAATTCGATATTCCGGGCCATGTTCGCGTCCACGGTGAAACTGAAAGTGGAAAAAGATCGTGGATTGGTCTCGGACTGACAAGTAGGATTCTGTGCGCTGAGCATCGACTCGCTGAAGGGGTTCGAGACTGGCTGGTTTTGTGGGCCAGAAGGGAATCAAGGGTTTTGTGCGAGAAGTGATTTTGTAGATTCTCCAGAACGTGTCGCGGTAGAACTGACTCGGGCTTGTTGATAGCCCGTCCACAACCGTCGAAAATCCTTGTTCGTCCGTGCCAGTTTGAGCGAAAAGAACATTACTGGCTGTGTCGGGGCACAGCGCGATGTAGGTGCGCATTGGGATGGCGTTCCGTTTACGAAGTTCAGTTACGATATCGTTTGCGATGGTTTGGCGTCGATCGAAAGGATATCCGAATAGTTTGAGGTCCAAATAGAATCGAGTCTTCTTATTATTGGTCAGCTCCCGGACGGCAACAAGTTCGGCCAAGCGCGTAAGGGTAGCAAATGAACCCTCAGGAAGAGTTGGTGACTCAGGGGATGAATCACCCTTCTTATAGTCGTTGGACTGCATGTACGCCAAAAGAACACGTCTCTTCTCGTGGGAGCCTACTAACCGCTTGAGAACGTTGAGCGCATCTGTATCGATGTTGCCCGCGCTGTAGTCATAGGTAACAACATATCCGCGTGGTAAAGATAATATCTTGTGTACATCGTTGTAGTATTCCGGGAGCGTACAAGTATCAAAAACGACCAAATCCTCAGCGGCCATATTTGGCCTCCCGCATGTCACGAGTGCTTGTGCGTCGTCCGTTCGTTAATCTTATTGAATCTTTGGAGGAAACGCTACTTTAGTGAATTCGTGACATTGGCCAAGACCAGTTCAGTGGCACGAAGCCTTCTGGTTTCGCTTGGTTGAAGGTTCCACAATACTCGCGATTTTTGCGACGCAGATTGCATGGCCGACCGGGAGACGGTGCATTTCGTCGCGCACAAAGTAAGTAGCGCTCATGGAGCGAGCCTTCAAGATAGTGCCGTAAGCGCACTGAAGAAAAGTGAAAAGAAGGAATGGGATCGGAGTTCTCGGGGGAGCTCCCGAAACACGTGCTCGTTTTCTTGCGGTGTCTTTACACTGCGACGCAGGCGGTGATAAATCACAATAAACTGCGAGTGAGAGCTGAAAGGAGAAGGGGAATCCGGCTTGTCGCGTTGGTCCGAGCTTGCTGATTACCTTCGGTTTTTTTCGGCTCTGGCAACTTGTGATGAATTTGTTTTCGAGTCTGTTAACCAAAGGGTTGTGAGGGGGAGGGTGGCCTGTTCTGGGCAACCGCGAGCGGCACGAGGTGAGACGGCCCGGATACTCTCGCGAGGGTCCAGGCCGCCGTGCTTCATCCAACGACAAAATACCCTTACTTTTTGTAGCCCAATTAGTAGCCCAAGTTGCAGAGGGGTTTGCACTGTGAAAAGACGCCGATTCAACGACTTAGGTGAGATGAAGGCGTGCTTGCAAAGCAGGTGCTCTCCCAGCTGAGCTACACGCCCACTGCGGGAACGTCCCTCGATTTTAAGGTATTTGCTGCTAAGCGGGAACCCCGAAAAGCGGCCGATTTTCGCAGGTTACGAAGGCCTTCTTGCAGCGAGCCTGATGCGGCGCGCCACAGCCGGAGCCGCGAACTCAGTCCCAGCAACAAAGCGCAGTAATGGACCGAGGCTGTAAGCGGCAGGCGCTCCGAGGAAGTGGAGGCCGGAGACAGAGCTTTCGAGCCCGGAGTCGAGAACGAGATATCCGTCGACGCGCGCCAGATTCTCAAGAATTTCCGCGCTGAGCAGCGGACACCGCGAAACATCGACCCGGTAACCGGTGCCCAAGACCAGATGGTCCACGATGCGCTCGCTGCCTGCTGCGAGCCGCATTCGAAGGCGGCCGTTTCGAGCTTCGGCGCGCTCGATCGATTCACCGTGACGAACGGGCGTCCCATTCATGCCCGGTACAAGACGATACGAGAAGCCAAGTTTGGTGGCCTTGCGGTCCCAGTAACCACGGCGCTCAGGCGAGAGGCGCGCATAGAGAGTCGGGCGCTGAATCAAGAGGCTGACTCCGATTGAGCCAACGCCGCCACGCCCGTAAAGGAATCTGAATCGTTTGGCGTCGGCCACGCGCTTCACGAACGTTGTCGTGGATGGGCTGAACGCTTGGTAAATCTTTCCGGAGCGGTCAAAAATACACATCTCAAAGACCAGACTGCGGCCATTAAACCCAGTATTTGCTTGGGGTTACGCCCCTGTTGATCTGGAAGCCAACGTGCACCGCCTGAAGTTGTGACAGATATGAGCGAACATGGATCGCAGCGAGAAGAAGCGAAGAGATTCTTGGGCCAGTTGCCGCAACAACTCGTTCGAGACTTGGTTGAAGAGACTCCACCGGCAATTTGAACCAATGCCTCCGGCCACATTCGATGATGGCCGGGTGGCGAGACCCAGCTTTTTCGCAATCACCCCCAGCCCAAACAACCTGCGAGTGTCCCACCAGGCGCTGTTGTTGCCTGGCACGAGCCGCAGAATCGGAAGGGCCGCGGCGGACCTAACAGGAGCAGAGATCGGATGACAAACCCGCCCAATGCAAAGCGCGACCAAGCCCCGCCCAAGTGGCGCGAGCGAATCCGGGCCCTGCAGAACGTCCCGCCCCTCCTCAAGATGGTTTGGGAGGCAGCTCCCCTGGCGACCGGTTCCAGCCTCGCGCTGCGCCTCGTCGTGTCCTTCATACCCCTCGGGATGTTGGCGATCACAAGAGTCATCATCGATGCGATCTACGGCCTGACCGCCTTGCATAAGCCGCTGCCGGGATTCTTCTGGTGGTTGGTTGGTCTGGAGTTCGGACTTGCGTGCGTGGCCACGATTCTGAGTCGAGTCACTGACTTCTGCGACAGCGTGCTTGCCGACCGGTACATGCGGCACGTCAGCACCCGGATCATCGAACACGCTTCCCGGCTCGACCTGGCGCGATACGAAGATCCCGCGTTCTGCGACAAACTCGAGCGCGCCCGAGTCCAGGGCACGGACCGCGTCATGATGATTCAGATGGCCGGTCTCCTGGTTCAGCAAG
The DNA here is from genome assembly GCA_035501415.1 of Candidatus Limnocylindrales bacterium. Classification (GTDB taxonomy): domain Bacteria; phylum Acidobacteriota; class Terriglobia; order Acidiferrales; family UBA7541; genus Palsa-295. The sequence continues at coordinate 17,779 of DATJWH010000043.1, forward strand.
GAATCACGACGGTCAGCTTGGCGGTTGGAATCTTTCTCTTTTCCCCCCTCATGCTGCTCTTCCTGTTTCTGTGCGTGATTCCGGCATTTCTGGGCGAAACCCACTTCGCGTTCTTGGGCTACTCGCTAAATTTCAAGCAGACTCCCGCCCGGCGCCAGCTCGAATACCTTCGCCTGCTGGCCGGAAGCCGGGAGAGCGCCAAAGAGCTGAAGCTCTTCCAGCTGGGTCCATTCCTCGTCCGGCGGTTCAAGACTCTGTCGGATGAGTTGCACCGTCAGACCGTCAGCCTGGCGAAGCGCAAGCTGTTCTTCGGAGGCTTCCTGACAGTTCTCGGCACGCTCGGTTACTACGGCACGTATGCCTACGTTATTTACAGGACTGTCTTCGGCCTGTCACTCGGCCAAATGACTTTCTTGGCCGGGGCAATCGCCGGCGCGAGCACAAACATCCAAGCTTTCTTCTCCACGTTCTCCGGTATCGCGGACCAAGCGCTGTTTATGACAGACCTGCTGGATTTCTTTGCCGTCGAACCGACGATTGTGACCAAGCCGGGAAGTCTGATCGCCCCACGCCCGATGCGCGAAGGGATCGAGTTCCGCAACGTATGGTTCGCGTATCCCGGGCATTCGAATCCCGTTTTGCGCGACCTGAGCTTCCATCTGGGGCCCCACGAGCGTATCGCTTTGGTCGGAGAAAACGGGCAGGGGAAAACGACAATCGCGAAACTACTGACGCGTCTTTACGAACCATCTGCGGGCTCGGTACTTCTCGACGGGATCGACCTGCGCGAGTACAGCCTCGAGGAATGGTGGAAAGAGATCGGAGTCATCTTCCAGGATTTCGTGCACTACGACATGACCGCGGCTGAAAACATCGGCGTTGGCCGCATCGAAGCCTTGCTTGACCGGCCGAACATACAGGCCGCGGCGCGCAAGAGCTATGCCGAGGGCGTCATTGGAAGGCTGCCACGCCAGTACGACCAATTGCTCGGCTGCCGGTTTGAGGGAGGCGTAGACCTCTCAGGTGGCGAGTGGCAGAAGATCGCTCTCGCCCGCGCGCACTTGAGGAACGCGCAGGTGCTAATCCTCGACGAGCCCACCGCTGCGCTCGACGCCCGCTCCGAACACGAGGTGTTCCAGCGGTTCGCTGAGCTCACGGAGGGCAAAACTACAGTTCTGATTTCTCACCGATTCTCGACCGTCCGAATGGCGGACCGCATTCTCGTGCTCGACAACGGCGCGGTTGCCGAGCAGGGTCCGCATGACGAACTGATCCGCGTTGGCGGCCACTACGCGGAAATGTTCGAACTTCAAGCAGCTGGGTATCGGTGACGACCGGAAAGACTGAGGCGCAGATGGCAACGACACACCAGACGAACTTTGAGTTTGAAATCCACTTCCCCGACTCGGAGCGGCCGTCCCACAGCGCGCGCTATTCCGAGGGATGGCATTCCACCAAGAACAGTGTGCTGCGCGAGGCTCTTCGCTGGAACCCGAGCGATGCCGAGAATTCGCACACGCTGCTTGAATCCCGCTGGAAATTCGCCGCGGAACGGATCACGGATGCCGCAAAGGGCCTTCGTGGCGAGACGTCAAGCCGCGCGGTTCCGAGCGCCAGTGCGAAGGCCCTATCCGACAACGCAGCAATCGTAGAACTTGCGTTGCGCGAATCCCGCGCGGTCCTGCAGACCGCCTCGGATCTTCCCCACGTCAAAAGGGCGCCCCGCCAGCCCGGGGTCCCCAGGTCGTTTGCACTTGCCGACGCGTTCCTGCGATTTACAGATTTTCAGTTCGAAGAAGCGTGCCTCGCTGAGGTGCTCCTCGCGTTGCAGGACAAGCTTCCGCTGAAGATGTCGGAAATCTGGAATTTGAAGGCCTTCCTCGAGTTGGTATTGCTCGAGCGCATCGGCGCGGTTCTGGCCCAGATTGCAATCGCCGAACACAATCGTGAAGCGGGTGTTGCCTCCGGCCCAGACACAAGGCCAATGCGCCTGCGGGTGCTCGTCGACACCCTTTGCGCGCTGGTCGGCACCGATTGGAAAGTCTTCTTTGAGAAGGCTTCGCTGACCGAGAGAATTCTCCGCCTCGATCCCCAGGGGGCGTATCAGCGCTCCGACTATGCCACGCGGGACTCCTATCGCGCGAGCGTCGCGGAACTCTCGGATCACGCGAACTGCACCGAGCCGGAAGCAGCGCGAAGAGCAGTCGTTCTCGCCCGACTCGCGCAATCCCGGCCGGCCTCGTCGGATCGAACGAGAGAACGCCGCACGCACGTGGGCTACTATCTGGTGGATGCGGGCCGTGAGATTCTGAAGAAAGAAATCGGCTACCGTCCGCGATTTCTCGGCCGAGTCCGCGAGCTGATTCTCCGGTGGCCGGATCTCTTCTATCTTCCGGGCATCGAGCTAATCGGGCTGGGCATTACGGCACTACTCCTCGTCCTGCTGCGCGCAAAACCGGGAATCATTGCTGTAGCTCTTCTCGGATTTGCCGCTCTCGAATGCGCTGTGACGATCATGAACCTGCTCGCCACCCGGTGGTTCCCGCCGCGCCGCTTGCCGAAACTCGATTTTTCGAATGGCATTCCCGCTAACTGCACGACCGTCGTCGCCGTTCCGACGCTTCTCACGAGCGAGGACCAGGTCCGGCAGGCCGCAGAGGGCCTCGAGGTGCGCTTCCTTGCGAACCGTGATCGCAACCTTCATTTCGCGCTTCTCACCGATTTGCCGGATTCGACTCAGCAATTCGACGAACGCGAAAAACTTGTCGAATTTTGCGCCAACCTAATGCGCGAGCTCGACGAAAAGTACCGCCATCAAAACAATGGCAGGATCTTCCTCTTTCACCGTCCGCGCACCTACAACGCCGCCGAGGATCTCTGGATGGGCTGGGAGCGCAAGCGCGGGAAGCTTCTCGACTTCAACCGCTTCCTGCTGAAGCAGGGCGATCCATTTCAAGTCAAGACGGGGGACCTTTCGGCTTTGAAGGACGTCCGTTACGCTATTACGCTCGATCTGGACACGCAGCTGCCCCTTGGCGCCGGGCGAAAGCTCGTTGGCACTATGGCGCATCCGTTGAACCTCGCGGTCATCGACCCCAGCACGAATACGGTGGTCGAAGGGTACGGCATCCTTCAACCGCGCGTCGATATCAGCATCAAGTCAACCAGCCGATCCCGATTCGCTTCGTTGGTGTCGGGCGACACCGGCCTCGATCTGTACACACGCGCCGTCTCCGACGTTTACCAGGATCTTTTCGGCGAGGGGATTTTCACCGGCAAAGGAATCTATGAGATCGCGACGTTCCAGAAAGTCCTGGAACATCGGTTCCCGTGCAATAAGGTTCTGAGTCACGACCTGATCGAGGGTGCGTATGCCCGCACCGCCCTGGTTTCAGACATCGAAGTCGTCGACGACTACCCATCCCATTTCAGCGCCTTCAGCCGCAGAAAACATCGCTGGGTGCGCGGCGATTGGCAGATTCTCTTCGGCTTGCTTCCGCGCGTTCCCAACTATTTCGGCCAGCTCGTCCCCAATTCGCTGAGCCACATTTCGCGCTGGAAGATCATCGACAATCTCCGCCGCAGCCTGCTCGAATTCGCCACGCTCTCGCTCCTCCTGTACGGCTGGCTCTTCTATCACGGCGACGTCTTGCGCTGGACTCTCGCGGCGGTGGGCCTGATGTTGCTGCCGGCATTCTTTCAGCTCGGACTCCAGGTGCTCACCGCCGGCAAAGCTCTTTTCGGACTCGAATTCTGGCGCAATCTCGCAATCGATCTGGCCGGCATGATCGCCCGCGCATTCGTCCGTCTCGCCTTTCTCTGCCATCAGAGTCTGGTCGGACTCGATGCCGTTGTTCGCGCGATCGTGCGCATGAAGTTCACCCACAAGCGGCTCCTCGAATGGGAAACGGCCGCCGACGCAGAAACCTCCACCTTGGGCGCGAATCTTGTCGATCGCTATTTGAAATACAGCCTTTTGTTCACCGCCATAATCGCGCTCCTCGTCTATCTGGTCCATCCAAGCGCTCTCGAAATCGCTGCGCCGTTTCTGATTTTGTGGGCCTCATCCATTTGGATCTGCGAATGGCTCAATCGCCCACAGAAGCAGGCCGGGGCCGACATTTCGGACCTCGATCGCGGAGCGGTTCGGGGCGCTGCCCTTCGCACGTGGCGCTTCTTCCGCGACTTCAGCAATGCGGAAGAAAATTGGCTGATACCCGACATCGTTCAGGACGCTCCGCCGCTTGTCGCGCACCGCGTTTCGCCCACGAATCTCGGGCTCTTGCTCAATTCCCGGCTCGCAGCTTGCGATCTTGGGTTTCTGACGTTGTCCGAATTCGTCGAGGGAACCGAAAACACTCTCCGCACCGTGAGCCGCATGCCTAAGTGGCGCGGGCATTTCTACAATTGGTACACCACGGACACGCTCGAGCCCGTTCCGCCGCTTTTCATCTCCACCGTGGACAATGGCAATCTGGTCGGCAGCCTCTGGACTCTGAAGCAGGGCTGCCTCGAAATGATTGGCAGGCCGTTGCTGCAGCCGGCGTTGTGGGACGGCATTCGCGACCACGTCGTCATCGTCGCGGAGACTATCGCGCAGAGTGCCCACGGCGGCGAACTCGTCCCTCTAGTGCGCGAGTTGAAAGGCCGAGTCGACGCCCTTCCCTCATCGAATGTGTCCTGGTGTGAAGCCCTTCGCGCCTTCGAGATCGATGTTGTGATCCTTCTCGAGCGCGTCGCTAGATCGGATGCACCGAAGGAAATTGCGGCGTCGATTCGGGAGCTTTCGGCCCGCGTCACCACCCTGCGCAAGTTTGCGTCTCAGTTCGTGCCTTGGCTCGATCCGCAGTTCCAGGACATTTGCCCGCTGCCGCAGGCTGAGATCGAGACCTTTGCGAGTTCCGTGACCCTTGAGTCAATTCCGAGACTCCATCGGAAAATGAACGACGATCTTGCCGCCGCTTCCGAATCCTCGTCCTCGGATTCCGCCGCACGAAAGCGTCTCCGCGCTGCCCTCGAGCAATCGATCGTCGAAACCGAAAACCTGCTGGCACGCCTTCGCGACGTCGCTGGCGCAGCGGAATCTCTCGCCGAAGCGATGGACTTCAGCATCCTTTACGACGCCAAGAAGCACGCCTTCTCGATTGGCTACGAACAGGAACAGGGAGCGCTGAGCAGCTACAACTACGACCTGCTCGCTTCCGAGGCTCGCACCGCCGTCTTCATTGGCATCGCCAAGGGTGAAGCTCCACAGGAAAGCTGGCTTCACCTCAAGCGTTCCTTCCGCTCCTTCGCCGACGAGGACGTGCTCCTCTCCTGGAGCGGCACCGGGTTCGAATACTTAATGCCGTGCCTTTGGATGAAGGCGCATCCGGAAACGCTCCTGGAGCGCAGCGTCCAGTCCGCCATTCGTGCGCAGCAGAAATTCGCGGCGAAAAACTCGATTCCGTGGGGAATTTCAGAATCGTCCTGCAACCAGCGCAATCCCGACGGGCATTATCTCTATCACGCGTTCGGCGTCCCGGGGTTGGCCATTCACAAGGACGACCATTCAGGCGATCTCGTCGTCGCTCCCTACGTCACGTTTCTCTCTCTGATGTTCGACCCTGCGAATGCCATCAAGAACCTGAGGAAAATGACTGAACTTGGATGGCTTTCCGCCTACGGCTTCTACGAGGCTGGGGACTTCACTCCACGCCGGGTCAACGCAGACCGCAATCACGAAATCGTCCGAAACTGGATGGCTCACCACCAGGGCATGAGTCTGCTCGCCGCAGCAAATGCTCTTTGCGACTTCTCGTTGCAGCGCCGTTTTCATGCCGAGCCGCGCGTGGCTGCGGTCGAGCGCCTCCTGCACGAAAGGTTTCCGCGCCAGGTCGCTTATGCGGAAGAGGGTGCCGCCGCCGGGGCGTCGTCAGTTCTCCGGATTCTGTCGGGCGAGGGGTTGGCTGCGGCGCTTCGCAACTTGGTGCCCAGGCTGTCCTGAAGAACCCGCTCCCAGCGGCGTGGGAGGCGCGTTCGGTTCGAGTATCCGGCTCGGGCCGCGGCGGGGCAATTCGCTTTCCGCCCTATTCTCTGGTAGCATCAAAGTTCACGAAATTCGAATCTTTCTCTTTGGAGAAGCATAGGAAATGGCACTCGCTTGTGAAATCTGCGGCAAGAAACCCAGCTACGGCAACACCATCAGCCACGCGCACAACGTTCGCAGGCGCCGTTGGAATCCGAACCTCCGCCGCGTAAAAGCGGTCGTCAACGGCGTGCGCAAGCAGATTCGCGTCTGCACCGCCTGCATCCGCTCGGGTCGCGTGAAGAAGGCCGCCTAAGCAGTCCCCGCCGGAAGGAGCTCTGGTTGAAACAAAGAGTTCTGATCCTCGCAGCGATTGCCGCGAGTGCCTTGGCGTCTTGCAAACGCGAGATGGCTCCCGGACCCGACGTTTGGGCCACCGTCAACGGCCACGAGATTACGCGCGAGGAAGTGGAAAAGAACCTCCGCTCCCGGATGAATCCCGACTCGCCGAATCCCTCCCATGAAGAAGCGCTGTCCCTAGAATTGAATATCCTGGACGAGCTTATCAACAGCGAAATTCTGCTGGAGCGTGCCGCCAAGCTGAACTTGACGGCCACCGATGCCGAAGTGGAAGACAAATTCACCGCGTCTAAGACTCCCTACACGGAAGAGGAATTCCAGCGCCGGCTGAAGGAATCGGGTTTGACCGTCGACGACTTGAAGAGCGACATCCGCCGCCAGCTTTCGATTCAGAAGGTGTTGAACCGTGAGGTGATCGCGAAGGTTTCCATCACCGACCAGGATGTCGCCGATTTTTACAACGCCAATCGCACCCAGTTCAATTTCGCCGAGCCCCAGTACCACATCGCACAGATCGTCGTTACACCGCGGCCAGATCCTTCCGTGCACAATGGCAAGAATGACAAAGCGACCAACGAAGCCGAAGCGGGACGCAAGACCGCGATGCTTTCGCAGAAATTGAGCGCGGGCGCGGACTTCACCCAGCTCGCAATGGATTATTCCGAGGATGGGACGGCCTCCACCGGCGGCGACCTCGGCTACAATCCGGAATCCTCGTTCAACCGTTCGGATCCCCTATTGAAGAAGACCGTGCTTGCGCTGAAACCGGGGGAAGTGAGCCGCCCGATTCAAATGAAGGATGGGCGCTACATTATCATCAAGCTGATTGCGAAGGAGCCCGCTGGGCAGCGGCAGCTTTCCGATCCGCAGGTGCAGCAGGGCATTCGCGAGATGCTCCGCAATCGCAAGGAACAATTGCTGCGCGAGGCATATCTGACGGAAGCCCGCGACGAGGCTCACGTCACGAATTATCTGGCTCGTGAGATTCTGGAGTCCGCCGGCAAGCTGCCTGAAGAAAAGCCCGCCTCGCCCTAATTCACAATGGCGACTGCCTCGCCCGCGTTCACCGCCTGCCCCTCAGCCACCAGCAAGCGCTCCACAGTTCCAGATTTAGGCGAGCGAACTTCGTTCTGCATCTTCATCGCTTCCACGACTATGAGCCCTTGGCCCCGCTCCACCGCATCGCCCGCCTTCACCAGCACCCGCACCACCTTGCCCGGCATCGGGGCGCTCACCTCTTGCCGCCCTTCTGCCTCAGCGGTCGCCCCGCGATTCCGCCGCCACTGCCTCGCGTCGAAAATCGCAGCGGAAAATTCGCGGCCCCCAACCGTCACACGCAACTTCTGCCCGATGGTCTCGACCCTTGCTTCGAGGGATCGGCCTTCGAGCAGGATGGAATAGATTCCGGGTGCGATCTCCACGGCGTCCGCATCCACGGGACGGCCATCCATCGCGAATTGCGTCTTGCCGGCCGCAACTGACGTCTCGACGGTCATCCGCCGGTCGCCGAGCTGGATTTCGCTCTTCACGTGATCATCATCTCGAAGCCTGACACCTACCTGCGTGTTGCCTGGCTAGTTTGTTCGCGCCGCCCGGTCACTTTCCATTGCGACTGCGCCGCTTCTGGCGCACCCGCACTTGCCACCGAGGCGTGCCGGTTGCGCGATTCCTGCCACATCGCAAGCGCAATCGCAGCTGCGGTCTCCGCTTGAGAATCCAGCACGCCGTGGAGGCTGGCAGCACCGGCATCTGGCTTCAGAAAATCGTCCAGCCAGCGTGTATAGATCTCGGCTTTCTGAAAGTCCTCCGAATCCAATATTCTCTGAAACAACGCCACGTTCGTTCGAATCCCGGTGACGTAATACTCCTCGAGTGCGCGCTTCATGCGCGCAATCGCTTCCTGGCGATCCGCTCCCCACGCAATCAGCTTTCCAAGCAGAGGATCGTATTCGTTCGGGACCGTCCATCCCGCATAAATGCCTTCGTCAAGCCGGATGCCCGGGCCGGTCGGCACCCGGCGCTCGAGAATCTTTCCGGGCGATGGGAAGAAATTGTTCTCAGGATCCTCGGCGTAAACCCGACACTCGATTGCGTGGCCTCGCAATGCGACGTCGCCTTGAGCGAAAGGCAGGTGCTCCGCTGCCGCGATTGCGATCTGCAGTTTCACCAGATCGAGCGACGTCACCATTTCCGTCACGGGGTGCTCCACCTGCAGCCGCGTGTTCATCTCCAAAAAATAGAAATTCCTCTCAGCATCCACCAGAAACTCCACCGTCCCTGCGTTGGTGTAGCCGCCGGCTCGCGCGAGCTTCACTGCAGCCTCGCCCATCGCCCGGCGCAGTTCGGGAGTCATGATCGGCGACGGCGCTTCCTCGATCACTTTCTGATAGCGCCGCTGCACCGAGCACTCCCGTTCGCCAAGGTAAACGTAGTTGTCGTGCTGATCGGCGAAGACCTGGATTTCCACGTGCCGCGGCCGCTGCAGATACTTCTCGAGGTAAAGCCGCCCATCTCCGAATGCGTTCTGCGCCTCCGACCCGGCGTTGCGCCAGGCCGACGCAAGCTCGCTCTCTTGCTCGATCGTGCGCATTCCCTTTCCACCACCGCCGGCCACGGCCTTGAGGACAACAGGGAATCCGATGCGCCGCGCGGTCGTCAGTGCGTCTTCCGCGTTGTCGATCGGCTCGATCGTGCCCGGAACGGTTGGCACGCCGATTTCCCGGGCGAGCTGGCGCGCCGCTGTCTTCGACCCGAGTCTCTGCATCGCCTCAGCCGTCGGCCCGATGAACGTCAATCCCGCTTCGGCGCAGGCGCGGGGCAAAGCCGGATTCTCGGCGAGGAAGCCGTAGCCGGGATGAATCGCGTCGCATCCGGCTTGTCGTGCTACGCCGATAATCTTGTCGATCACCAGATAGCTCTCTCGCGACGGCGCCGGGCCAATCGGATAAGCTTCGTCCGCCAGGCGGACGTGTAGCGAAGTACGATCCGCTTCGCTGAACACGGCAACGCCGCGAATGCCCAGCTCACGGCATGCACGCAGGACCCGGATCGCGATCTCACCACGATTGGCAATCAGGATTTTTCGGAACATGCGGCCACGATGACGACGCGAAATCTTAGCATGCAAAGTCTACAGGCGCTTGGTAAGCTCCCGACAAGCGAAGTACGATGCCGCGCGGAGCGGCCACCCGATGGGCGGAACGAAAATGTCGAGTGAACAGGATCAATGGAAGCGAGCTGCCGCTGACGCGGCCTCGAAGCTGATCGAAGATGGGATGGTGGTTGGTCTTGGCTCCGGAAGCACGGCGGCGCTCTTCGTCAGCGCGCTGGCGCGCCGGATCGATGAGGAACGTCTTCGAATCGTGGGTATCCCCACCTCGGAGCAGACCGAGCATCAGGCCCGAAGCCTGAAGATTCCGCTCGCCACCTTCGCCGAGCAATCGCAGATCGATCTTACGGTCGACGGCGCCGACGAAGTGCAGCCAGGCACCCTCTTTCTCATTAAGGGGCATGGCGGCGCCCTGCTGCGTGAAAAGATAGTCGCCTCCACCAGCAAACGCATGTGCGTGGTCGCGGACGAGACCAAGCTCGTCGAAGCCATCGGCTCGCTGTTCGCGGTGCCGGTCGAGATTGTGCCGTTCGGGTGGGAAGCTACGGAGCGGAAGCTAAAGGCTCTCGGCGGAAATCCCTCCATGCGGGTGAATAAGGATGGAAAGCCGTACGTCACCGACGGCGGCCACTACATTATGAATTGCGCGTTCGGGCCGATGGCGAACCCGAAGGAGGTCGCGCATCATCTCGATCACGTTGTCGGCGTCGTCGAGCATGGACTGTTTCTGGGATTTGCCACCGAAGCAATCGTTGCCGGGAGGGACGGCCTGAAAATCCTGAAGAAAACTCCCGCCTGATTGTCTTGACTTAGTTGCGGCTCGCGCAGGTATGTGGATACACCGCGTCGAGCGCTCCCCACAATGCTTTCAAGCTGCGCTCCGCCACACACAAGACCGGAACGGCTTCTCCATCATTTTGTTTTGCGAGCCAGCCTCGCCAGGCGGCCCGGTGACGCACATCAGCCTCTTCGTGAAGAGCGAAGTAGGCGAGCGCTCGAGGCTCCGTGATTCCGTAGAAATGCCGCAGCCCGGAAATTTTTTTGGTGGCGATTTCGGGAACTTGCGCTTCGTAGACGTAGAATGCGGCGACGGCCTGCGCGGTGCTGCCCTGCGCGGCCACTTCGTCGTAAGTGTCGAGCAGAGCGGCGATGCCGGGAAGCGGCCGCGCCTCATCGAGCGAATCGCCGCTGACGCCGAGAGATTCCGCGAACTGCCGCCAGAGCACCGGATGCGGACCCGCGGGATCGAGCTCTTCAGCAAGGTTTTCGCGCACCAGCGTTTGCAGCTCGCCCGCTGTGCGGCCGGAAAGCTGTCTCAGGTTCTCAGGGAACGCCCGGACATGCTGGTAATACTGTTGGGCGTAAAGGCCGAGGGATTGCCGCGAGAGGCTCCCTTCCACCCAGGCACGATAAAAAGGATGCTTCAACAGGTGATACTTCTCGATGAGCCCATCGAGTGATCCCAAGAGCGTCTTGGCTCCATTGGTCGCCATACCGGTTCCCCCGCCGCCTCTGTGATTCCCCCAAGCGCAAAACCTGCACATCCTATAACGAGAGTGCGGAAGAAAGCCAGCGCTCATTCGGATGTGGAAATAATGAGTAAACGCTAACTTCGGCCCATTTCCGTCCATTTACACCCAAGGCGTTCAGAGCGGAATGTTGCCATGCTTCTTTTTCGGATTGAGGTCACGCTTCGTTTCGAGTGAGCGCAGCGCGGCGATCAGTTTCGCACGAGTCTGGGACGGTTCGATGATCGCGTCAATGTAACCTCGTTCGGCGGCGACGTAGGGGTTCGCGAAGCGGTCGCGAAAGTCCTCGATCTTTTCCTGCCGCAGGCTGGCGCGGTCAGCCTCCGCGGCACGGTCGAGTTCGCGCTTGTAGACGATGTTTACGGCGCCCTCGGGGCCCATGACCGCGATCTCGGCGGTTGGCCAGGCGTAATTGATGTCCGTGCGGATGTGCTTCGAAGCCATGACGCAATAGGCGCCGCCGTAGGCCTTGCGCGTGATTACCGTAATCTTCGGGACGGTGGCTTCCGCAAACGCGAAGAGAAGCTTCGCGCCATTCTTGATAATGCCGCCCCACTCCTGCTGCGTGCCGGGAAGGAAGCCGGGCACGTCCTCGAATGTAATCAGAGGAATGTTGAAGGCGTCACAGAAGCGAACGAAGCGGGCGCCCTTCACGGACGCGTTGATATCGAGCACGCCGGCCAAAAACGCGGGCTGATTGGCCACGATGCCGACGGAGCGGCCGTCGAGGTGCGCGAAGCCTACGACGATGTTCTTGGCAAAATGCTCGTGCACCTCAAAGAATTCGCCGTCATCGGCGACCGCGTGAATCGCGTCCTTCATGTCGTATGGCTTCTGTGGATCCTCGGGAACTAGCGAATCGAGAGATGCCACTGTGCGATCCCAGGGGTCAGTCGTCGGCCGGCGGGGCGGATCATCGAGATTGTTCGAGGGGAGGTAGCTCAGCAGCTCGCGAATCATGGCGAGGCACTCCGCGTCGTCGCGCGCGATGAAGTGGGCGACGCCGCTTTTCTCGTTGTGCGTCATCGCGCCGCCGAGTTCGTGCTTGGAGACTTCTTCGTGAGTAACCGTCTTGATGACGTCCGGGCCCGTGACAAACATGTACGAGGCATCCCGGGTCATGAGGACGAAATCGGTGATCGCTGGCGAGTAGACGGCACCCCCGGCGCAGGGCCCCAGGATGGCGCTAATCTGGGGGACGACGCCGCTGGCAAGAGTGTTGCGGAGAAAAATGTCGGCGTAGCCGGCCAGCGACATCACGCCTTCCTGAATGCGCGCGCCGCCAGAGTCGTTGAGGCCGATGACCGGGGCGCCCTGGCGCATCGCCAGATCCATGATTTTGGTGATCTTCGAGGCGTTGGCTTCTGAGAGCGACCCACCGAATACGGTGAAGTCCTGCGCAAAGACGTAGACGAGGCGTCCAGCGATGCGGCCGTAGCCAGTAACGAAGCCGTCGCCGGCCGGGCGCTGGTCGGCCATGCCGAAGTCCGAGCAGTGATGGCGGACGAACTTGTCGAGCTCCTCGAATGACCTTTCATCAAGGAGCAAGTCGATGCGCTCGCGGGCGCTCAGCTTGCCCTGCTTGTGCTCGCGTTCGCGGCGCTCGGGACCGCCGCCCGCTTCGGCTTCGCTGTTGAGGCGGCGAAGCTGGTCCATTCGGTCGTCGTGCTTGTGGTGGCTGGGCATCGGCAGGCTCACAGCCCGAAACCGGGTTCTCCGACGGGAGCCCCCGCCAACCGTAGATTAAGATTTGTTATGTCTATCATAATAAGCAACTTACGCTGCGATTTAATCCCGGTACCGTAGATCAAAGTTCGCCGGAGTTTCGCCCGGCGGCTGATTCATCACCTCGCGGGCCCCCGGATTGGCCTTCCCCCCATGATCCGTCCACTCCTGCACCGTGGACCGAATTACTGCAAACATAAAAACGAGTAACGTTAGCACAACACCGATGGGTTGAACAGTAACAAAGTCGCGATCGTAGTCCTATAGCCGGGGTTTGAAAAACGAAAAATTGCGCTGCCTCCGCGAAGGGGCCCCAGAGCACGAATCGGCTCGGGCGAGCGGCGACGTGGGGATTCTTGGAAGGCGTTGTATGATGGGCGATTCGGGGATTGGTGAATTTGCAGTCGGGCACGACCGGAAAGGACCGAGGGCGTGGCAAAGAAGGGAATCGGGCGAGATAGAAGCGATCCGGCAGCATACACGCCGGAGTTTTCGTATAGCGCGGCGCGGGATGGACAGCGGGAATTGCAGTGCGAGGGCGTGGCGCTCGAACGGATCGCGGAAGCGGCTGGCACGCCGGTATACGTCTACAGCCAGAAGAGCATAGAGGATGCGTACCGGCGGCTCGATAGCGCGCTGGGAACGCTGCCGCACACGATTTGCTACGCGCTGAAGGCGAATTCGAATCTTTCGATTCTAGGGCTTTTCGAGCGGTTGGGCAGCAGCTTCGACATTGTTTCGAGCGGGGAGTTGGATCGGCTGCGGCGCGTGGGCGTGGCAGGCGAGCGAATCGTTTTTTCGGGAGTGGGGAAGACGCGCGAGGAAATCCGCGAAGCGATCGAGTACCAGGGATCGAAAACGGGGCCGCCGGGAATTCTGCTCTTCAACGTGGAATCGAACGCCGAACTCGAAGTGCTGGAGACCGAGGCCGCGCGACACGTAAAGGCCGGAGGAGCGAAGCCCGGTGCGGCGATTCGCGTGAATCCAGACATCTTGGCGGGCGGGCATCCGCACATTTCGACCGGACATCACCATCACAAATTCGGAATGGAATGGGAGGAGGCGCGGCGCGCGTATCTGGCACACAAGGATTGGCGGTGGATCACGTGGCGTGGAATCAGCGCGCATATCGGATCGCAGATCGTGTCGCTCGCGCCGTTCCGGCGGGCGGCGACGCGGCTAGCGGCGTACGTGCGGGAGCTTGCAGCCGGAGGGGTGAAGCTGGATTTCGTCGACATCGGCGGCGGGCTGGGAATCCGATACACGAACGAGAGGCCACTCGATCTAAAGGAATACGCGAGCGCGCTGGACCGCGCGATGCGACCCCTTGGATGCAGGGTGCTGATCGAGCCGGGGCGGACGTTGATCGGGCCCGCGGGCGTGTTGCTGACACGCGTGTTGTATGTGAAGGAGAATCGCGGAAAACGGTTCGTGATTGTGGATGCAGCGATGAATGATTTGATCCGGCCTTCGCTCTATGACGCGACACACCCGGTGACGAAGGTGACGGGCGGCGCGCGAGATTCGGCAACGAAGCGAGTGGATGTCGTGGGGCCGGTGTGCGAGTCAGGAGATTTTCTGGCGCGGGATTGGCCGCTGCCCCAAGTGAAGCCGGGCGATTTGCTGGTGGTGTGGGCGGCGGGAGCGTACGGGTTCGTGCAGTCGTCGAATTACAACTCGCGGAAGCGGGCTGCGGAAGTGCTGGTGGAGGGGAGCGAGTTTCGAGTGATTCGGCGGCGGGAAACGACGGAGGATCTGGTGAAAGGCGAGATTTTGGAACCACAGATGAACACAGATAAACACTGATGGGGGAAAAAGCGAATTCAAGGACTGGAGAGAACAACAAAGACAACTTCAAGGGGCAAATCCCAGGGCTGAAGCCCATTTTCGTTTTCGAGCGCTTTTCGCACCGCAAAGGGCGCGGTGCTCCCGGGACTGAGAGTCCCGGGCTTCCACCCAAAACCAGTAGAGCAAGCAATTTATGAAATGGATTCCCTTCAGACTCTAGTTTGACATGAAGCTGTCTCAGGAATCGTGAGCGGCTACCAGCTGTGCATGGTGCCGTCGAGCTTGCGGTTGATGGGGAGATAGGCGCGCTCGTAGGGATATTGTGCGGCGAGCTTTTCGTCGATATCAACGCCGAGGCCGGGGCGATCGCCCGGGTGCATCACGCCCTTTTCGAAGCGGTAGGAGTGAGGGAAGACCTTATCGGTTTCGTCCGTGTGGCGCATATATTCCTGAATCCCGAAATTGTGGGCGCTCAAATCGAAATGCAACGCAGCAGCGAGGCAAACGGGACTGAGGTCCGTGGCCCCGTGGCAGCCGGTGCGAACGTGGTAGATCTCCGCGAGAGCAGCGATTTTCCGCAGATGTGAAATCCCGCCGGCATGAACCACCGTGGTGCGAATGTAGTCGATGAGCTGTTCTTCGATGAGAAGCTGGCAATCGTAAATGGTGTTGAAGACTTCGCCGACGGCGAGCGGCGTGGTGGTGTGCTGGCGGATCAGGCGGAAGCTTTCCTGAAGCTCGGCGGGAACGGGATCCTCGAGCCAGAAGAGATGATACGGCTCGAGGCTTTTGCCGAGGCGGGCGGCTTCGATGGGCGTGAGGCGGTGGTGCGAATCGTGCAGAAGGTGAACCTCGGAGCCGAATTCGCGGCGGAGGCGTTCGAAAAGCGGCGGGACGGATTGGAGATAATGCTCGCTGGACCAGAGATTCTCCTTGGGCGCGTCTTTTTCGGCAGGCTCGTAGTACATGTCTCCGCGGCCGACTCCGTAGGTGCTGGCAAGCCCGGGAACGCCGGATTGCGCGCGAATGGCTTTGTAGCCGAGTTCGAGATAGTGGCTAACGGCTCGAACGGTGGCCTCGATGTCCTGGCCGCTGGCGTGTCCGTAGACGAGGACGGAATCGCGCGAGGCGCCGCCAAGAAGCTGGTAGAGCGGGACGTTGAGACTCTTAGCCTTGATGTCCCAGAGCGCGGTATCGACCGCGGCGATGGCGCACATGGTGATGGGGCCGCGGCGCCAGTAGGCGCCCTTATAGAGGTACTGCCAGATATCTTCGATGCGTCGCGCATCGCGGCCGATGAGAAGAGGCAAAACGTGATCGGTGAGATAGCTGGCGACGGCAAGCTCGCGGCCGTTGACGGTGGCATCGCCGAGGCCGTAGATCCCGTCTTCGGTGGTGATCTTGACCGTGACGAAATTGCGGCCGGGGCAGCAGATGATGACTTTGGCGTCGGTGATCTTCATGTGGCCTTTCCAGCTTAGGCGCGCGCGGCGCCGGTTTTCGTGAAGCGCGCCACTTCGCCGACGGCGCGATATGCCTGGTTGATGGCGGCGTCGGTGTAGGCGCGAGCCTCCGCGTCTGAATTCGCGATCGAGATACGACCGAAGGGCTGCCTGGCGATGACGCAAGGTTGCTGCTCCGGCGGCCAGATCGGATCGTAGAGGGAATTGTATTCGTAAGCGTAGCCGTGGGGCCAGCGGTTGACGGTGACGGCCTGGATGTCCGAGGCGGGATTGAAGCCACCGGGCGAAAGAATGCGAGCGAGCTGCGAGCGGATGTGGCGCTCGAAAGTTTCGAAGGTGGTGGTGAGGAGTTCCTGGCGGCCGGCGATTTGCTGGTCGCGCGCCGAAAGGCCGGGCGAGCAGGGAATGTGCTCCATGTGGAGGAGGCAGGAATCGTCCGGATTCGACGGGAAGTGATACTCGCCCATGCTGACGGGAAAATCGAGCGCGACGGAATCGAAGTAGCCGCCGGGACAACTGACGCCGGAGATGCCGAGCTTCTTGAACGCCTGCCAATTGCGAATCTGGACGTTGGTGTAAACGAGAGGAACCTTGACGCCGTAATGGAGCGCGTCGCGCTGCTTTTCGGACATTTCCGGGCACATGTAGGGGATCACCATGTTCCAGCAGGCAAGAATGCAGGCAGAACCGCGCACGGAATGCGCTTCGCCATTGCGAATGTAGACGACTTCGACTTCGCGAGCATTCGCGGAATCGTCGACATTGTGCGTGTGAATGACAGTGCTGTTGAGACGAACGCGAACGGGCGAAGCGGCATCGTCGAGGCGGGCGTAGTCGAGCTTCGCGGTGACGATGTCTTCCATGGTGTGGCCGGGCGCGGTGGAGGGAATTAGGGAGCGCACGAGCAGGCGCGCGATGGAGGCATTGCCGTCGGGAAAATGGAAGATGTAAGGCTCGTCGAGCGACTGCTTCGTGACTTCGACGCCCAGGCCGGGTCCATCTGGACCGGAAAGATCGATGCCCTGAAAGGCGGGATAACCGAGGCCGGCGAGATCGCCCGCGGGAACCGCTTCGACGCCGACTCCGTAGAGGCCGTAGGTTTCCTTCTGGAGAAAAGGAATCACGCTGGGATCGACCTTGACGTACTTGAGGAGGAACTCCTTGTAGCTGGTCTTCGAGAGGAGAATTTTTTTGTCCGCGGGGGAAAGATTCGGGAGGTAATCGACTTTGGCGGTGTGAAGGCGGACGAGATCTTTCTTCGCAGCGGGAGAAAGAGGCGTGCGGGCGAAGAATTCGCTCCACGGAAGCGAGCCGCGACCGGGTACGAGGCGGTCGACGCCGAAGGTTTCCTTGTCAAAGAAGATGGCGCGCGAGAGGCCCTGCGAGCGGTCGAAACTACGGTCGAAATATTTGTAGAAGCGCTGGACGTCGATGCCGAGTTCGCGAAGCAGGCCGATGGCTTCCTTGCTGTAGCCTTTCGGTCCCGCGATGGATTGCGTGCCGCCGTAGCCGATGAGCGTGCGTCCGGGAGCGGTGAATTCATTGCGGCGAGCGTGGCCGCCGAAGTCGTCGTGATTTTCGAGGATGAGGATTTTCGCATTCGGACCGGCGAGCTTGCGGAAGAAATAAGCCGCGGAAAGCCCGCTGATACCGCCGCCCACGACGATGAGGTCGTACGACGCGCGATCAGGCTTGGGCGCGGACCATTTTTTGCCGTCACGGAGGGAGTGGCCGACGCGCATGACGGCGTCCGTGGAACCGCGCATGCCGGTAAGGGCCGGAGGATAGTACGCGCCGCCTTTTTCGAGATCGAAAACGGATGCTGGAGAGCCGAAGGGAGTGAGAGAGGCAGCGCAGGGAGCGAGGAGCGAGCCGCCGACGGCGACGCTGAACCCATTCAGGAAATCACGGCGGGTGATGCGGCGGTCCATGCCGAGAGCGCGGTCGCGGTCAAGGTCGCGGTCTTCATACTTCACGATTCCCCCAGAAGAATTTGGCCACCGGGACTGAAGATTCCGGCTTTAGATTTTTTCGCGGTCAAAGGATACCCCAGGCGGCCGATTCACGCGAGAAGGTTGCGGAGGCTTGATGCGCGGTGCCTGCCGGGGGCGGAGATTCAATCGACAACGTCGATGCGGTGCATCGAAACTTCGACGAACGGAATTGAGATGGAGCGAGGTTAGAATCTGCGCATTCGTTCGAGCGGCCAGGCCCGCATAGTACTCACCCGGCACTGTCAGACCACCTGGCCGCTCGACGAATGAAATAGCAGTTCAGCGGGGCTGGCGCTTCACGTCTTCGCTGAGGATGATGGCCTCAGCAATCTCCTTCATAGTCTTGCGACGCTGGCGGCTTTGCTTCTGCAGGGCGAGGTAGGCCTGCTCCTCGGAGAGGTGAAGTTCGCGCTGAAGAATGCCCTTGGCACGCTCGATGAGCTTGCGGGATTCAAGCTTCTCGGATAGGGCGACGTTTTCGACTTCGAGGCGCGCCATTTCAATTTCTGCGCCAACCAGAAAGCCGAGAGTGGAGATGAGGCGAATTTCGCGCTCGGTGTGGACGTGCGGCGCGCGATGCTGCACGTTGATGACGCCGACGAGGCGGTTGCGGCACAGCACAGGGACAGAAAGGAAGGCTTCGTAGCGGTCCTCGGGAAGCTCATTGAAATAGCGGAAGCGGGGATCATCGAGGGCGCCGCGGGAAATGGCGACGGGCTCGACATGCTCGGCGACCCAGCCGGTGATGCCCTGGCCCACCTGAAGCTTCAGGCGGTCGACGGCCTCGGGATGCGGATTCATGGAGGCGCGGAGCACAAGTTCGCTGCGTTCGAGGGCGTAGACGAAGCAGGAATCGCACTTCACGACGTACGAAACGAAGACGACGACCTGCTCGAGAACTTCATGCAGGGGATCGGCGGCCGCAATCCGGCTTGCGACCTGATGAAGGAAATCGACATCGGGAATCTGAATGGTGGCGAAAGGCAGAGGTTGTTCGGCCATGCGAGAAAGCTAAGGCGGGGAAGCAAAGCCTGTCCAATCAGAAATCCGAATCGAATAAATCAGGAAATGAAAGCGAGAAACGTTAGGACGAGACGCTTTCCTGGGTGAGGGGCAAGACTTCAGGCTGGGGCTCTTCGAGGCGAATCTCGGAGAGGTCGGAAATCAATGTGCCGGCCCAGTGATAGACGTTGTGCTCGCGAACGATACGCCGCATGCGTTGCATCCGCGTGCTTCGCTCGTGCGCGTCCATTTCGAGGGCCGTGCGGATAGCCTCGGCTAGTTGATCGGCGTCGTACGGGTTGACGATGATGGCGTCGCGCAGCTCGCGGCTAGCGCCCGTAAACTGGCTGAGGATGAGGGCCCCTTCCTCGTCGTCGCGCGTTGCGACGAATTCCTTGCAAACGAGATTCATGCCGTCGTGGAGAGATGTGACGAGGCAAAGGTCGGCAGCGCGGTAGTAGGGCAGTATCTCACTGTGGGCGTGATGGCGGAGGAGAAGGGCGATGGGCCTCCAGTCCGCGGTCTGGAAGCGGGTATTGATCCGGTCGGCCTCGACCTGAACTTCATTGAGAAAATCCTGATAGCGCTGAATGTGGGTGCGGCTGGGCGCGCCAATCTGCACGAAGGCAAACTTGCCGACGTAGGACGGATTCTTCTCGAGAAAGCGCTCGATGCCGCGGAGGCGCTCGATGATGCCCTTGGTGTAGTCGACGCGGTCGACGCCGATCCCGAGGAAGCTCGCCTTGATACCGAGCTTCTCGAGCAGGCCGGCACGAACCCGGTAGGGCGAGTCCGCGAGTTCAGCTGTGGGCTGAGAATCGCGAAAATCGACGCTGATGGGAAACGGCCGCACGAAAGTGCTGTGGCCGTGGCGCTTCACGGCGAAACGCTCCCACTCGATGCGGGATTCCAGAGCGGCGTCGACCGTCTCGAGGAAATTGTTGCAGTGGGCCTGCGTCTGAAAGCCGACGATATCCGCACCCAGCAGGCCGTCCAGCAATTCGCGCTGCCATGGGCAGATGCCGAAGGCTTCGGGATTCGGCCAGGGAATGTGCCAGAAGATGGCAACACGAACGTCGGGACGGATCTGCTTGACCATGCGCGGAAGCAACGCGAAGTGATAATCCTGAACGAGAAGCAGGGCGTGTTCCGCCGAACCAAGTTCATCGAGAACCGCATCAGCGAACAGGCGGTTTGCGTCCTGGTAGGCCTGCCAGTCGCTGGCTCGAAAAACGGGCCGCGTGTGAGCAATGTGGCACAAGGGCCATAGGCCCTCGTTCGAAAAGCCGTAGTAGTAGCCCTGCTCCATTTCCTTCGAGAGCCAGACGCGCCGCAGAGTGTACTCGGGATTGTCCACGGGAACGCGCAGGCGGTCATGATTGTCCACGGTGGCGCGATCGGCGTCTCCAGAACCAAAGGCGATCCAGGTGCCATCGCACGCGCGAAGGATAGGCTCGAGCGCCGTGACCAGGCCGCTGGCCGGCACCACGGATTCGATGTTCTTGCCGCGATAGACGTGCATGCAGGGCTCGCGATTCGAAACAACGAACAGCGGGCCACCCAACTTGTTCTGCACGCTGACGCGAAGGCGTTCGGCGGTCCACCGGGAGACTCCTGTATCGCGAAGGCGGGCCTCTTCTTCCGCTGCAGCTCGGGCTTCCGACAAGCTCTTGGTGAGGTTCATGACCTCCTGAGAAAACGGCGCCAGAAAATCCTCAGCAGGAAGCGGTGGAGGCCGAGAAACGACGCGGCCGGTGCGAAGGTCCTTCATCCACTGAGCCGTTCGCGAAATTGGCAGAACGATGGTCCAACGAATGATCAGGATCGTGACAAAAACTACCAGAAGAACCTGCGCGATGACATGCCACAGAGTGTCGCGCCAGATCCGTTCGCTCTGAGCTTCGATATAACTCGCGTCGTGAAAGACGGCGAGGACTGCGTCCGCGCGTTTCGGCGAATCCACGGGAACCGGAAGATAGTAGGCGTGCATCTGCTGGTTATTGAGGTTGAGAAATTGACTCACGCCTTGTTCGGGGCCGTCGAAGTGCTTGGGCGGAGGTGGGGGACTAAAGCGCGTAACCAGGCTCGCGCTTTCCGCCAGGATGTGGCCGGCGTCGTCATAAACAACCACACCCGCGAGGCCTTCGCGATTGCCGAATCGGTCGACGATGCGGCGCAATTGCTCACGGGAGCCGCGTTCGAGTGCGGGCTCAACAATTTCCTGCAGGCTTTCCGCGAAAATCTCCGCACGCCGCACCAAATCGGCGCGCAGGCCCCTCTTTTCCGATCGCACCTGGTTGCGAGCGATCAGAAAGGTGACGAGCGTAATCCCCACGACGAGGGACAATATGAGACGGAGACTCAGTTTCACCGGCGTTTCCAAGAGGACTGCAGATTCGAACCCCGGCTGGGCCAGCCGACAACAGCCACTAGGCGAACGCTAGTCGGTCGGGTCGCGGGGAACTGAACTCATCGACTCACCGCGATCGACCAATAATACGCCTCTTTGTTGCAAAGCAGCCACAGAAAAAAGCCTTACTCAAGACGGCCCGAGTGCTGTAGAGCGAATTATGGCGGGAGAGAAGGGCTACACCTGAATCTGGACCAGAGATCCCACCGAGAAAACAGGCTTGGCCGCGGAAGCCATCATTCCGGCCGAAGGGATGCCTGTGCGAAGGAACGATTTCTCGCAGTCCGCTGACGACGGGCCGCGCATGTTTCCCTCCATGAAAGCGAGACCGGGGCAGCGCGTGCAACTCCCCAAATGAGAGCACGAAGAGCAGGTCTGAAGATCCTTGCCGCGAATCGACCTCACCTCACGCAGTTGCGGTGAGTTCTGCCAAATATCAAGAAACGGCTGCCGCCGCACGTTGCCACACGTCAACGGGAACTGGACGCAAGGGTACAGATCACCGTAGGGAGAAACGTAGCAGGCCGTGTGACCGGCGCTGCAAGGAAGGCCTTCACGGATCGAGTCGTCGACCGGAGCAGGGGGCGCGCAGAATTCCTCCACGTCGCCGACCAAGCCGGAATTGCGGAACGCGGAGGCAATTTCATCGGGGGAGGCGCGGTATTTGAGAATGCCAATATTGCCGTCGATCATCGGGGTAATCGTGGGATCGAGCGTATAGTGCGCACCCATCTCCGCAGCGATGGCGCGGACACCTTCACTATCCGCAGAATTGGATCTCATCAGGACATTCGCGAGCGAGACCTTGAGGCCCTGTTCCCTCAACAGGCGAACGCCGTCAAGGGTGCGCTGCAAAGACCCAGGCAGACGGGTAATCGAGTCGTGAACTTCCGCGCGATGGGAGTAGAGGCTGATCTGGATCTGCTCGACGCCGAGAGCGCGCAAAAGCCGAGCCTGCTCGCGGCGAATCAGAACCGCATTGGTCTTGAGCTTCACGTTGAATTGAAGCGAGCGCGCGTGTTCAATAATCTCGAAGCAATCGCGGCGCACCAAAGGCTCGCCGCCACTCAGCGTGAGAAAGAAAACGCCCGCATCCGCAAGCTGCTCCAGCAGGCCGCGGATTTCCTCCGCCGTCATTTCTCCGCGATCGTCGTGCTCGAGATAGCAATGTTCGCAGCGCTCGTTGCAACGATACGTGACGTCGAGATGAACGCTCAGGGGCACACCAAGCCGGAGCGCCTTCTGATTCAGCTGTTGCATCAAGCTCATTAGGCGACTCGCACCTGAACTTCCACGTCTTCCGCGATGGGCTGGCTTGAAATCTGGAGAATTCCGCGAGCCGCAAGCCCCTCGACAAAGGCGTCCGCATCGCAACACGCTTCGTCAAATCGAACGTCGAATTCCGCGCAGACGCGATCGCGAACGATCTCAGAAAGGGGCGTGCAGCCGTCGGCAGCCTGCCAGATGATGGTGCCGACTTCGCTCAACGTAAACAACGTGGAATCCGCCGCCGACATGATGATCATCTCGCCGTCGAGAATTCGGGCCGCGACTGCGCGGCTTCGAGCGATGTATTTCTCGCTCATCGAATCAGCTCCCAGGCACGGGCGTCGGGCGTAAAAACGAGCTGGGCGACGTTCACGTTCGATACGAAGGCCAGGGCGGCGTCGAATACGCGCCGGACGAGTTCGTTGTCGTAAGCGAAGAACAGGACGTGGCGCATCAGGGCGCGAGCCGCCTCACGCCGCCCAACCGGCTCGATGCGATTTTCAGGACCCTGAACCAGAAAATAGAGCGTGTCCAACGGGGCCGAAAGATTCGCGCCGACTCGCGCGAGTTCTCCAGCGAACGGCGTGCCGTATGCGCGGTAACCGCTGTCGCAGAATCGCACGTAGGAAATCTCGTCGGTCAGCACGTCGGCGTCCGGCGGAGCGAGGCGCGCCATCGTGGTCTTGCCCGCACCCGAAACGCCTGAGAAGAGAAAGGCGCGCCCATTGCGAATCGCGCTAGCGGCGTGGACGAGAAATCCGCCTTCGCGGGCGAGAATGAGGGTGTGGGCGATGCGAAGGACCGTATCGAGCGAATATGGATTGGGCGATTGGCGTATGCGGCCTCGACGCGAACGCAGGTCCCACGTCGCGCAAAAGTCTCCGCGCTCGAAAAACCACACGAAGCCTTTCTTGAAAACACGCGCGTCTTCATCGGACGGCTCGGCTGGAGCCTGAAGATCGAAGTCGAACTCGAAAGCAGGCCGCGCCTTGGGATTCACGAATCCGGCGTAGCGGCGCTCAATCAGACCGCAGAAATCGGAGTCACCCCCGCGCAATGCGATGGGGATGCCGCCAATCTCGACGGTCACTTGAAGTGACTGCGAACCCTGCGGGCGGCGCGCCTCCGAAGTTTCGGCTTTCGGAATCACAAGTCACCCTGAAGCTGCCGTCCGGGTGAAGCGTAAGCGGACGACGAATCCCCCGCAAGACGGAGCCGAAACGCATAGCCCCTGAGCAGCCATAAGACAAACCCGTCGGATCGTCGAATGAAGTATGAGAGCAATCGCTTGGCGAATGTGGGCTTGGCCGACAGCTCAATGAGCCTTCCTCGGCGAACGACTGCGAGAACCGCCCCAAGATACTCGTCGCGGCCAACCGGCGGATCCTCCGCGGTCAGGGCGTCGCCGCGGGTGACAACCGCGGTGCTGTGGCCATCCTGAAGCAAGCGAGTGACTCGATGCGCGTAGAACCGGCCATCGCGAGACCAAAGCGCGACGTCGCCGCAACGGGCCTTCGCCATCGGCTGGCTTTGAACGAGAAGAATGTCGCCCGGGAAGATCGACGGAAGCATGCTGGCTCCGTTGGCCCGAAAGCGGAGGTCGCCCGAGGAACGAAGAACCTCGACGGCCAGTTCCAAGTGGATCGCGTCGCGCTGCGATGAGTGCAACGGCATCAGGAATTCTTTCGATTGAAGCGGCACTGGCCCTGAGTCGGGTTCAATTTGCCGCAGGCGAGCGCCATGGTCTCGAAGACCTGCTCGCATTCGAAGGCAGGGGGACGATAAGGCTTTTTGCCGGCAGGGGTATGTTTCGCCTTCGAGGCCGGCTCCCGGTTCGTCTTTTCGCGAACTTCACTCATTGCAATCCCGATTGCGTCAGTTTGACGGCGCATCCGTTATTGTTCGTTCCCGTTTGTGGGTTCGAGCAGGTCGCATTTTCGTTGAGCGCGTTGAAATAGATGCTGGAGGCCTGAGGCGTCGAGTTCGCACCACTCGTAGCGGCTTCGT
The DNA here is from genome assembly GCA_035501415.1 of Candidatus Limnocylindrales bacterium. GTDB lineage: Bacteria > Acidobacteriota > Terriglobia > Acidiferrales > UBA7541 > Palsa-295. Next base: position 42,442 of record DATJWH010000043.1, read on the forward strand.
TGTCAACGATCATGCCGCTTGTGCCGTAACCATAGGTAGCAGGTCCGGCGAGGTACGTCGTGGTCCAGCCGCTCGTGATGTTGTAGGCGGCCATATCGGCGCCGGTACAAAGGACCGAGAAAAAGAGAAGATCCTCGCCGCCTCCTAGATTTGCGTTGAAGAATTCCGTCATGGGGGCAAACTCGTTGCCGGGGTTGCCGACGGAAGCACTATGAGCGGGCGTTCCGGAATTAAGAACGCCAGCGGTGAATGTCGCGCCATAGACGTTGATATTTCCGCCCGTGGCGCCTGTCGCAGTGCACGGCCCCACCGTACCGGTGGCGCCACCGATAAACGCCAGAGCTCCGGCGGAGGTAGGGCTCGTGTAATAAGCGTTGTTGAATGTGGGCGAATGCAAATCGCACTGGTTGCCGGCGCCCACCTGAACAGTTGAGAGCTTGCTGAGGCTGCTCGTCGAGGCCTGAACCAAGGCACCGTACGCAGCGTTGTTCGCCGAGCCCGTTGCCACGTAAACGTAGCCACTGGGACCGTCGACGACGGGAGGATCGACGATCCCTCCGTACGTCTTGCTGGCGACTCCATCGCCCACAGCGAGTGAAGTTACGGTACCCGACTGCGAAACCTTATAAAGCTTCCCGTCGGAGCAACCGACGAAGACACCGCCTGTGACATAGTCGAGCACTGGGCCGGTCAATTTGCCCGTGCACACTGTGACGCTGCCACCTGTGGCCCAGCCCGTGTCGATGCTGGGCTGTGGCTTACTGGCGCCCGCACAGTCGTGGTTCACACCTGTGCAGAACACGTCCTTGATTCGATACAGAACACCGATGTCGTTTCCAACGTACGCCACATCGTTGACGTAATCGATGAACGGAGACGAAAGCGTGTCGGTGCCCGTGGTCAAAGCTCCGAGCGCGAGATCGGTTGCGGTGCCGCTGTTGTCCGTCGGGTTGCTCGTTGTGAAGGTGCTGATGACCTTGGGGCTGAGAACGCTTTGGAGATTCCCCGCGTTCTTGCCATCGCCGGTCTTGGGGGCGAGCACGTGGAAGTGCGCGGGGCTTCCCGCTTTTGATTCGACGAACGCAACCTTAGTGCCGGTTTCCGAACCGACAGGATCGTAGGAAATCGCCGGTGACGTGGGAATTGCACCGCCCCCCGTGATGCCCTGAACGCTGTAAGACCAGAGAGCCGTGGCTGCGGTTCCCGTATCCGATCCAGAGGCTGTCCGGTTGCAGGAGCCGGTGCCGCCGGCGGTCCCGCTGTAAAGATTATCGAAGGCGACGATGTTGGGCTGCGTGGAGGTTCCGTTTGCGTTGACCGGAAAGACGACGAAATCGTTGGCGCAGCTGGGCTTGGCGTTGATATCGAAGGTGAACTTCGCTGGGTACATGGCTGGCGCCGTCCCATTGGTGCCGAGATTGATGCTCCAGTCTCGATCGAGGCTTGTGCGCAGCGGGCGCGGGCGGACTGGCCGCTCGAGAGGGGGTCTCCGGCCAAACAGCTGGCTCTGGATATTGCGCTGGAACCGGCCCCAGGCGAGCATGGCGCGGGGATCACGGGACGCCTCCTGCATGGCAGCCATTGGGCCGATCTGCGGGTAGATCGAGTGGCGGCTGGTCCAGTCGTGGAATTCGGAAGACTGGCGGCGAACAATCTGCGGCGGGCGCCCCGATGAGGGCAATCCGAGCCAGGCAGTAAGGCCCAGGGCCAAGAAAACATTCGTGAGACGGAAGGAGTGGACGGTCAAGCTTTGCCTCCGACGCTATGCCTGAGAGTGGAACGAAAGATGGCCAGAGTCGCAGGTATGAGAGTCGGAGTAAGAGGGAACCCGCGGAATAGAGCCCGCGCGAACGAGTCGCTGTGTGTAATCGGTGTCATCCCAAGCCTCGGCCGCCTAAGCCGCGGTTTCAGTCGAATTAGGCCAAAAGAAAACGATTTCAGCTCTGCTTCCTTTACCAAGCAGAAATCGCAGAATTAACGTAACCGCGCGGGGGAGGGCTCACAACGCAAAAAAGCAGGACTTGTGCCAAAGTGTTACCTATCAACCAGAAGCAAGGGGGTCTTGCAAGGCGGGAAATCTGGTCTGCTCGGAATACCAAGCAAGAACGGGGCGGTTCAACCAAAGCCTCGGCAAGCTCGCCGACCGCTTGACGACTTACGGCCGTGAGTGTAGCGTGCGCCGCTGGTCTTGGATTACCCTTGTGAGGCTCAAAATGAGACAGCGCCCCGCGTCAGCCCTGCTGGCAATCTCCGCCCTCCCGCTTCTTGCTATTCTCATGTCGCTTGCCGTATCGGCCGTCGGCAGAGCTCAAGGCCCGCAAGAATTCAGTGTGCGAGACCACTACACGAAATACGAATACCGGATAGCCATGCGGGATGGGAAGCATTTGTTCACGTCAATCTACGTCCCCAAGGACACTTCCAGAAAGTATCCGTTTCTAATGACGCGGACACCCTATAGCGTCGCTCCGTATGGGCCAGACGACTACCGGCGCTCGTTGGGGACACTCGAACTCGAGCAGGCGGGCTACATCTTCGTGTATCAGGACGTGCGCGGGCGGTACATGTCCGAGGGTACATTCCTGGAGATGACGCCGCACATCGACGTGAAGAAATCCCCGAATGACGTCGACGACAGCAGCGACACGCACGACACGATCGACTGGCTGCTAAAAAACGTGCCGAACAACAACGGCAACGTGGGAATTTGGGGTATCTCGTATCCTGGGTTCTACACCTCGGCAAGCATCATCGATTCGCACCCGGCGATCAAGGCTGCTTCTCCCGAAGCGCCGATGACGGACCTTTTCATGGGCGATGATGCCTATCACGGCGGCGCGTTCATGCTCGCCGCCAATTTCAGCTTCTACGTTTACTTCAAGCCGCAGCCCGAGCCGACGCTGCCGCCGAAGACGTTCGAGCGGTTCGATTACGGCACCGAGGACGGCTACGACTTCTACATGGATATGGGGCCGCTCGCGAACGCCGAGAAGCGTTACTTCAAGGGCGACAATCCTTTGTGGGAGGATCAAGTCGCGCACGACACGTACGATCACTACTGGAAGATCCGGAATCTGGCGCCGCACCTGAAGAATATCCATTGCGCTGTGCTGACTGTGGGCGGCTGGTTTGACGCGGAAGACCTCGCGGGACCTTTCAAGGTCTACGATTCGATCAAGAAGCACAATCCCGGAATCTTCAATGCTCTCGTCGTCGGCCCCTGGGTTCATGGTGGATGGGCGCATTACGATGGCAGCCGCCTCGGGAACGTCACGTTCGGCTCGAATACCGGCGAGCTTTTCCGCAAGGAAATCCTCTTTCCGTTTTTCGAGCACTACCTGAAGGGAAGCGCGGATCCCAATCTGCCCGAAGCGTACGTCTTTCAGACGGGAGCGAACGTCTGGAAGAAATACTCCAGCTGGCCTCCGAAGAACGTCGAGCGGCAGATGCTTTATCTTCGCGAGCACGGAGGTCTGTCATTCGATCCGCCGGTCCAGGACCCTGCAAATCAGCGCGGATACGACGAATACGTAAGCGATCCAAACCATCCGGTTCCGTTCGTGGGCTATGCCGCGCTCGAGGTTCCGCAGGAATACATGGATTCGGACCAGCGCTTCGCTTCCAGACGGCCGGACGTTCTCGTTTACCAGACTCCGCCGCTGGATCATGACATCACGTTCTCCGGCCCCGTATTGCCGCGGCTATTCGTGTCCACCACGGGGACCGATTCCGATTTCATCGTCAAGCTGATCGACGTCTACCCTGCGGAGCTGCCCGAGGAACCGGAGAAACACGAAAATTCTCGAAACGATGTAGGCCCACCGCACGTCACTATGGCAGGTTTCGAACAGCTTGTTCGCGGGGAGCCGATGCGGGGCAAGTTCCGAAGGAGCTTCGAAAAGCCGGAGCCGTTTGTGCCGGGCAAGATTGAGTCCGTGGATTTCACGATGCCGGACATCAATCACACGTTCCTTCGAGGCCACCGGATCATGATTCAGATTCAAAGCTCCTGGTTTCCGCTGATCGATCGCAATCCGCAAAAGTTTGAAAATATCCCGGATGCAAGGCCCGCGGATTTTCAGAAGGCGACCGAGCGAATCTATCGGCGAAAAGGACAGGCGTCGGGGATCTCCGTCGAAACTCTGCAATAAGCTCCGCCGCGCTTTCCTGTTGGCCTGACGCGGCGAGCGCAACCAAAAGACTTTTGGACTATGGATTTTAGCGATCCATCGGAACGACTACGTTTTGCCTGCGTGTTCCTCATCGATATCACCATATCTTCAGGAGATAAATCATGAAGAGTGTTCGTTTTGCTTGCTTGGTTGTTGCACTTTTGCTTGGCTCATTCATTGGCGGCGTCCAGAGCAGTCGGGCGGGCGACGAAACTGCCGAAAAGAAGACGCCCGACGTGTTGGCAAATTTGAAGTTCCGTAACCTCGGGCCGGCGGTAGCGGGGGGCCGCGTCACCAGCGTCGTTGGAATCCCGGGAAATCCCGACATCTACTACGTCGGGGCGGCTGGCGGCGGCGTCTTCAAGACCGTCGACGGCGGCCTCACGTGGAACGCGATTTTCGAACACGAAGGCACGGCTTCGATCGGGGCAATTGCGCTGGCCCCATCGAATCCGAATTTCGTGTGGGTCGGCACGGGGGAAAGCAACGTCCGCAATGACGTGATTGACGGCAAGGGCGTCTATTTCTCCGCCGATGCGGGGCATTCGTGGAAATTCATGGGCCTGGCCGAAACGCAGCAGATCTCGGCAATCGCCGTCGATCCGCTCGATCCCAACACCGTCTTTGTGGGCGCGATGGGCCATACGTGGGCGCCGAATGCTGATCGGGGCGTGTTCAAAACGACCGACGGCGGAAAGACGTGGAAGAAGGTGCTGTACGTCAACGACACGACGGGAGTCTCCGATCTCGCGCTCGACGCGGGAAACTCGAAGGTGATTTTCGCGGGGATGTGGGAATTCCGGCGGTATCCCTGGACCTTGGTGGATGGCGGGTCAAACAGCGGCCTTTATCGCTCGACCGATGGGGGCGAAACATGGGAGAAGTTGACGAAGGGACTTCCTGAGGGACCGCTGGGCCGCATCGCCGTCGCCGTCGCGCCCTCAAATCCAGACCACGTTTATGCGCTGATCGGGGCGAAAAAGGGAATGCTTTGGCAGTCCACTGATCTCGGCGATTCCTGGACGAGCGTCACCGATAACCACGCCCTCGACGTCCGTGCGTTCTATTTCTCGAAGATGGCCGTCTCCCCTGAAAACGAGAATAAGCTTTTTTCCCTTTCCTTCAATCTCGTCGAATCGGATGATGGCGGCAAGACGGCACACACAGCCGACCGCGGCGTGCATTCCGACCATCATTCGATCTGGATCGATCCGAAGGATCCGGACCGGATCATTCAGGGCGGAGACGGCGGCGTTTTCCTCTCGATGGACGGCTCGAAGACGTGGGAATTCCTCGACGGCCTGCCGATCGAGCAGTTCTACCAGGTGGCTACCGACAGCCGCGTTCCATACGACGTCTGCGGCGGCCTGCAGGACAATAGTGCCTGGTGCGGCCCTTCTTCCGATTTGAGTCACAACAACGTCGGCGGCGGCGTATGGTACACAACGACGGGCGGTGACGGCGAGTATTCTGTGCCTGCGCCTAGCGATCCGGATATCGTCTACAGCGACGCGCAGAACGGAGAAATCAGCCGCCTCGATCTGAAGACGCACATCAGCGAATTCATCCGGCCGTACATCGAGGGCGTCGAGGAGGTAAAACCGGCGGATCTCAAATACCGCTTCAACTGGACCACGCCGATCGCCGTTTCTCCAACGAACGCGAACGAGGTCTATCTCGGCGGCAATGTGCTATTCAAGACGACCGATGGTGGGAAAACCTGGTCGCCGATTAGCGACGATTTGACCCGCAACGACAAGAGTAAGCAGGAAATTCCCGGCGGCCCGGTCCATCACGATATCAGTGGCGCCGAGACTTACGACACGATTATGTGCATCACGCTCGCACCCACCGACCCGAACGTCATTTGGGTGGGAACGGACGACGGATACGTACAGGTAACTCGCAACGGCGGCAAGACCTGGACGAATGTCACCGCGCACATTCCTGGGCCTCCAGAATGGGCTCGCGTATACCAGATCGGAGTTTCACCCTTCGATGCGGGAACGGCATACGCGATTTTCGACGGCCACATGCTCGATAACCGCCATCCCTACGCCTACCGGACCACCAACTATGGTGCAACATGGCAAAAGATCGTCGATGGGCTCCCCGATGATTCTCCGCTACACGTCGTGCGCGAGGATCCCAACCAGCGCGGCTTCCTGGTCGCTGGAGCCGACACAGGCCTCTACTACTCGACGGATCGGGGAGATCACTGGAATCCCATCAAGGCGAATTTTCCGACGGCCCCCGCCTGGGATCTCACATTCGTGAAGAATCCGCGCGATCTGGTTGTCGCAACTCACGGCCGCGGCATTTTCGTCTTTGACGACATTCGGCCCCTCGAGGAACTCACTCCCGAAATCCAGTCGAGCGCCTTTCATCTCTTCGAGCCGGCAGACGGCATCATGATGCATCGGTGGCGCAGCGACGAAGGCCAGCACAATGGCTACACGGCGCCGAATGCACCGGAGGGAGTTGTCGTCGACTACTACCTGAAATCAGAAATCAAGCCGTCGCCCGAACAGAAGCGCGAGCACGAAACTGCGGTAAAAATCGTCGTCACCACGGAAAAGGGGGAGCCGGTCACGACCGAATACGGACCTTCGGAAGCCGGGATCAACCGCTTCGTTTGGAACATGCGCTACGAAGGACCGACACGGCTGAAGTCCGCTCCGCCTCCTAATGAGGGCGGATTCTTCAATCCGAATCGCGGCCCCATGGTCGTCCCTGGAACCTACAAAATCTCGGTCACCGTCAGCGGAAATACAGAATCGCAGACGGCAACCGTTACACAAGACCCCAATCTCCACATCGACCCCGCCGTTTTCCGCGCGCAGACGGAAGCGGCACTCAAGGGCCGCAGCGAAGCTAGCGCGATGAACGAAATGCTCAACCGCATCGATGAAATCGACAAAGGCATCAGCGACTTTTCGTCGATGGTTCAAAGCAGCAACGACGAAGCGATGAAAAATAAGTACAAGCCGGTCATCGCCCGCGGAAGAGAGCTTTCGAAGAAACTGGCCGCGATCAAGGAGGTCTTCATCAACCCGGAGGTTCAGCCGAATGTGTCCGAAGACGACATTATTGCCCTGGCCAGGCTGCAGAGCCAGATCATGAGCGTCGGATTCCGGGGAGCGGGAGGCTACGGCCAGATGCCGAATCCGCTTGTGATGGCAAAAGCGAAGGAACTCTACGGTCAACTCGATGAACAACTCACGAAGTTCAACGAGCTGCTGAAGACGGATGTCGCCGAGTATAACAAGGCCGCCGCGGAGGCTGGCGCGCCCACCGTATTCGCCGGCAGCCCTGTGGAGGTCAAAGAAGTCAAAGGGCTCTGAGACATTCGGCTGCCGCCCGGCGGCCGGAGCCACGTAAATTGTCGGGCGTCCAGGGCGGTTCGAGAGCAATTGCCCGCGTCTCTGGACGCCCGAACAATTGTCATGGCGACTTCAGCTCCGCCGCCATCCAGGCGTGGCAGTTGGGTCAGCATGCGGATGCAAATCCATGTGCTCGGTTGGCTGCCGTAAATCCGTGTGGTAGTGTCTGCGACGCATTCAGGAACAAAGGGGGGACACGCTATGCGCCGTCGGTCTCTGCTGATCATCTTTATCGCACTCGTCGCCGCGATCATCGCAGCTTCACGCGCACCGGCCGACGACACGAAGGCCGGCGAGAGTAAGCACTCCTCTTGGAAGGCGGAAGATTTCGTTTTCACGGAATCCGCCGGCCAGTTTCGCATCTCGCCTGATGGCAAGTGGGCCGTTTGGGTGAAGAGCACCGCCGACAAGGATAAGGACCAGCGCATCAGCAACCTCTATCTTTCCAGCCTCACCGACAAAAAAGAAATTCAGCTGACGCGCGACGAAGACGAAGTCTCGAATCCGCGCTGGTCCCCGTCAGGCGACACGATCGCGTTTCTCAGCTCCCGGCCTTTGCCGAAACCGAAGCCGGACATCGCCCACATGCAGCTTTGGCTGTTGAGTACGCATGGCGGCGAGCCGTGGCACGTCACCGATTTCGAGCGTGGAATCCACCAGTTCGAGTGGCTCGACAACGACACGATTCTTTTCAGCGCCGAAGAGGATCCCTCGCTCTACGAGCGCACGACGAAGGAACACAAAGACGATAGCGACATCGTCGACGACGAAGCGCACACACCTCCCGTCCGCCTCTTCAAATTGTCTCTTAAGGATAAGAAGGTCACTCGCCTCACCGACAACTCCGACTGGATTCAGTTCTTCGAGCCTTCGTACGACGGCAAGAAGGCCGTCGCTGTGGCCCGGCGCGAACTTAGCTATGCGTGGGACGAGAAGACGCCTCCTGTCACCTACATCGTCGATCTCGCGACGGGAGCGCATACTCAAATTCTTCCCGGCCGCAAAATCCTGCCGGACCGCGTTCGCTGGGCGCGCGATAACTCCGGTTTCTACATCATCGCGCCGTTTTCCGATTCGCCGCGCTTCTACACCGCCTCGATTCAGAAGCTCTACTTCTATGATCTCGCTTCAAATTCCGTCAGCGAAGTGAACCTCGACTGGGACCGAGCCATGGGCTACGACCTTGAGCCAACCAGCGACGGATTCATCACGCTGCTCAAAGACGGCGTCCACACAAAGCCCGCACGATTTACGCGAAGTGGTTCTACCTGGACGCGCGAGTGGATCGCCGGCGACACAAACAAGAATTATTTCGATTTCGTTCTTGGCGACGACAGCCACACGCTCATCTACGAATACTCTACCGCGAGCACGCCCACTCAGTGGTTCCGCGCGCAGCTCGAAGGCGCGAAGGTCGCTTCGCCTGTCCAATTGACCTCTCTGAATCCCCAATACAAGAACAAGACCATCGCGAAGACCGAGGTTCTTCACTGGAAAGGCGCGAACGATGACGAAGTCGAGGGCATCCTCTACTATCCCTTCGACTACCAGCCCGGAAAGAAATACCCCCTCGTCGTCGCAACGCACGGCGGCCCCGCGGGCGCCGACCACGATGCCTGGGCGGAAAGCTGGGCCTATTCGCAGCAGATGATGACGCAGCGCGGCGCCTTCGTCCTGAAGACTAATTATCACGGCAGCTCGGATTACGGCTTGAAGTGGGTCGAATCGATCTGCTGCGGCAAATACTACGATCTCGAAATTCCCGACATCGAAAAGGGCGTTGACAACCTGATCGCGAAGGGGCTGGTCGATCCAGACAAAATCGGTGCGCTCGGCTGGTCGAACGGCTCGATCCTCTCCATTCAACTCACCGTGACCGATCCGGATCGCTACAAGGTCGCGGTCGTCGGCGCCGGCGACGTCGAATGGATCAGCGACTGGGCCAACGTCGATTTCGGCGAGGCCTTTGACGACTATTACTTCGGCAAATCGCCGATGGAGGATCCTCAGCTTTACATTCAGAAATCACCCGTCTTCAAGATGGACCGCGTGAAGACGCCGACGCTGATCTTCCACGGCACCATCGACCGCCAGGTTCCCACAGAGCAGAGCTGGACCTACTACCGCGCCTTGTACTGGATCGGCAAAGTTCCCGTGAAGCTGGTTCTGTTTCCCGGAGAAGCGCACGGGCCGCGAAAGCTCTCGCACCAACTGCGCAAAGCAAATGAGGAAGCCGCGTGGTTCGATAAGTATCTGTTCCACGCAAATCCGCCCGAGAATGAGGCGTTCAAAAAGGGCTCTCCGCTGGATGTCGCGCTGCGGCGCGGCTCGGTTCGGAAGTCCGGCGTGAACTACGGCTCGATGAGCGGCCGCGCGCTGGTACCCGAAGTGGTCAAGCGCGGCAGCATCGAGATCGGACGCTTCGAAGTCACGCGCGCCCAATACGCGTCCTTCGATAAGAATTACAAGTATGACGAAGGAACCGGCAACTATCCCGCGAATGGGATTTCCTTCGAGCAGGCGAAAGCCTATTGCCAATGGCTGAGCAAGCAGACCGGTCAAGTGTTCCGTCTTCCGAACGAGACTGAAGTCGCGGCGCTTTACAAAGAGCGCTCGGGCGAGAACACCCTCGACTATTGGGCCGGCTATTCGCTGAATCCCGAGGATGCGGAGCGGCTCGAAGAGAAGGTCAAGATGCTGCCGGGCAATGCGCCTCTGCTTCGCGAGGTAGGCACCTTCTCCGGCCAGGGCGAAGAGGGCGAGGAACTCGTCTTCGACCTGGGCGGCAATGTCGCCGAGTGGGCGATTTCATCCGACGGGAGCGGTAAAACTCTCGGCGGCAGCGCGGACCGCCCCTCGGACCCAAAGGCCCAGTATCGTGCCGCCGATGCCGCATATACGGGCTTCCGCGTCGTTCGCGGCGAGCCAAGGGCGAGAGAATCTGCCGAGTCCCAGTAAACCTGGCGGCCGACCGCATGCTCCGTAGATGACTCCGGGCCAGATTGGCTCTTGCCGGTTGCCGCTGGCATCGCTACGCTTGTTACATATATGAGCCCATTTGCCCCCACTGACCGCACCCGTGTGAAACGACTGCCCGACCGCGGCAAGTACGACGCCGAAACGGTCTTCAGTATCCTTGACCAGGGATTCATCTGCCACGTCGGCTTCGTCGTCGACGGCCAGCCCTACGTGATTCCCACCGGATATGGGCGCGTCGGCGAGACTCTCTACATTCATGGCTCAGCGGCGAGCCGCATGCTTCGCACGATCGCGGGAGGCGTCGACGTCTGCGTCACGGTGACGCTCATCGACGGCCTCGTCCTCGCGCGTTCGGCCTTTCATCATTCTATGAATTACCGATCGGTTGTGGTTCTGGGGCGCGCGACGCTGATTGAAGATTCCGCCGGCAAAATGCGCGCACTCGAGGCGCTGACGGAGCACATCGTGCGCGGCCGCTGGAACGATGTGCGTCATCCCACCGACGCGGAGCTGAAGGCCACAACGGTGCTCGCGCTGCCGCTCAACGAAGTTTCCGCGAAGGTCCGCACCGGCCCGCCCAAGGACGATGAGGAAGATTACGCGCTTCCGATTTGGGCCGGTGTTCTGCCGCTTCCAGTGATTCCGGCGAGCCCGATTCCGGACCCGCGCCTGAAGCCGGGCCTCGAGCCGCCGTCCTACGTTACGCACTACTCGCGCAACGGTAGCCGCACGCGGTAATCACACGTCCTGGGAACGCAGCCAACTCACATCTGGGATGAAGGGAACTCGCGGCTAGTGGCAGCCGCACCCGCCCCCGCCGCAGCAGCCTCCGCCTGACATCGGCGAAGAGCCGCCATTGGCTTTGGTGCCGTTGGCGGGCGCGGCAAAGACGGAAAGCTGAAGGGTTTGCCTCCGGCTCGAACACTTCGGGCAGGTGATGGCGGTTTTCTGGTTGAAGACGATGCGCTCGTAGCGCTCGCCGCAATCGTTGCAAACGTATTCGTAAATCGGCATGGAGTCCGTTTACCTCGCCGGGCGTCCCGCCAATTATACCATCCGCAGAATCCATCCGATTGGCCAGCGCTGAAAGGAGCATGCCTGGCGATGCCTGGCGCCGGAACCAACTATCGCGCGTTCGGATCGTAACGAGCGCCATCAGGACCAGTGGCATGGGCGGTGCTCTGCTGCGCGCTGTTCGTCAGCCAAAGGAACATGACGGAGATCACCGCCACGCAGGCCAATAGGAAAATCAGCCGCCACAATTTCTCGAGCTTGCCTGTTGATGATTCGATCTTCGAAATCGCGGACAAACCAAGACTGGGTCGCTCGCTCACGGTGTCCTCCTCGCTTACAGGTAAAGACACCGCCGCCACAGACTTGTTCCCGCCATGAAAAACCCGACCAAAAAAACAGCCCCGGTTTTCGCCGGGGCTGTCAGTAAATCCGCCAGGGATGGAGGGAGAAATCAGTCGCCGGCCACCGGCTCGGCGATTTCCTGAACCGGTTTTGCCGCGCCGTTTCCGTTGCCGTTTGCCGGGGCAATCTGCACCGGCTTCACGCCTGCGCCGGGAACAGCCGTCTGGATCTGCTGAATCGTCCCGATCTGGACGACGCTCTCCTGCGGCTTCTTCAGCACAAGCTCTTCGTAAATCTTGCGAACCTTCGCCGCCTCCTCGAGCGCCTTCTTCCGGCGGATGCGGTCCTCTTCGGCCGCCGTCAGCGGAATGTCGTGCTCCAGGTGACGCACGCGGGCGGCATCGTCGGCGTCGATCCTCAGCGAGTGTTCGTAATTCGCCAGATCGACCTTCTTGCCCTTCGCATAGATTTCATGCTTGCCGTGCGTCTTATACCACTGGGCCACCGTCGCGTTCTTGTACATGTTCTCGATGATCTTCCGCCAGCCGATGCCCGTGTTGTACGCGCAGAACGAAATCTCGCCCTGCTGCGTCGCGTACGGGATGATGCACATTTCGGTGCGCCGGAAGTCGTAGTTGAAAAGGTCCTGGAACCACATTCCCGCGATGAACAGGAAATTCCACGGATCCTGCGCGCGGCGCTTCATAGCATCTTCGTAGGTGCGCTCGGGATTCGTCCGGCCGTACTTCTTGTCCGCGTTCTTCGAGAGCGCCCACGTCTTGTCGAACTTCATCCACAGGTCCTTCAGCTTCAGGCTGGGAGGCGCCTGGAACGGCTTGTAATTCTTCAGCAATGCCAGCGCCATCATGAAGTTCGAAAAATTCTTGCCGCGGGCCGCGTCCGTGATCGCGGTCACGTCCTTGGTGAGGCCTGGTGCGTCCAGGAAGCGCGGCACCGGCGCCCACTCTTTCGTTTCCTTGTTGATCATCAATGCGGTGCCGACTCCGCAATTCGGGTGGCATCCGCAGGAAAGCGAGCCCCACTGAGAATCGGGGCCATGCGAGAGGTCCGAGAACCCCGCGAACGTCGCGATGTAGGAAATCGGGAACCAGTCGCGCGTCGGCTCCACTTTGCCCACCTGCGCGCTCACGTCCTTCGCCAGGTGCGAGAGCGTGTAGCGCTGCCGCATGCGCCGTTCCGGGGTGATGTCCTCATCGCGCCCCGTAAACGACACCGGCTGGAACGACACAAACGAAATCTTCTTCGGATTATCCATCGCGAACTTCACGATCGGTCCTACCTGATCGTTGTTCACGTTGTTCACGATCGTCGTCACCAGCACGATTTCGATTCCCGCCTCGTGCATGTTCTCGATCGCTCGCAGCTTCACGTCGAACAGGTTCCCCACTTGACGGTGGCTGTTCGCGTCGTTGCCGATGCCGTCGAACTGCAGGTACGCATACCGCATGCCCGCTTCGAAGGCCTTCCTGCTGAACTCCTTGCTCTTCGCGAACTCGATTCCGTTCGTCGCGGCCTGCACGCTGTTGTAGCCAACCTTGCGCGCATACCGCACCGCATCCAAAAAGTACGGATGCATCGTCGGCTCGCCGCCGGAGAACTGAACCGACATCTGCCGCCGCGGCTTGATCTTCAGCGCGTTATCCAGAATCTCCTGGATCTCTTCCCAGCTCAGCTCATGGACGTATCCCACCTGGTTCGCGTCCATGAAGCAGGGATCGCACATCATGTTGCAGCGGTTCGTCAGGTCGACCGTCAGCACCGAGCCGCGCCCATAGCGCACCGTGCTCGAGCCGTGCCGGTGCAAGTCTTCGTCGTTGTGCGCAGGAATATCGCGGCCGGGGAAATTCTTCTCGATCCACTCCAGGAACTTTGAGTCGACGGCCATCAGATCTTCGTACTTGCCGTGGGTCGGGCACTCCTTCACCATCCAGACTTGGCCGTCGCGCTCGATAATCTGGGCCTTGATTTCGCCCACTTTCTCGTGAACCAGATCGGTCCAGTCCTTTTTGCCGTTCAAAATTGCGTCGCGCGCTTCCTTCACGCAGTCAGGGCACAGCGAATCGGTCGTTCGCGGCCAGCCGAGTGTCGGCTTCGACTTCTCCCACGACTTCAGAAGTGGCTTATCCGACCACTTCGGCGTGAAAGACGGGTTCGGATTATGCTTGTTGAAGAACTGGATCGTGTCGAACGCGGCCCCAGCCGTCTTGCACAATGCCCAGTCAAATGACTTCCAAAGCCGGTTGCGAACTGTTATAGCCATCAGTCTGTACCTCTCCTCTGAGTGCGAGCGTCTTGAGCCTGGCCGGGAAGCCTGAGAACCGACCCCAACGGGTACAATCCCCCGTAACTCGTTACAGTACCAAAGTTTGCGCCTTATCCCCCGGGGAGTCTAGGCAACAGCGTCCAAAGGTGCAATTGGGGGGTTGAACGGTCGCTATATGCAGCCAACGGGGATTTCGGGGGTACCTCCAAAACCCAGTTTTCGGTCGATTTTTGCCCCTTTCTGGCCTCCCACCCGCCCATGCCTCAATTCTCCAGTTCCCGGCCTCCTGAGGCCAATAGGTGGTTTTCTCGATGCCCTGACCTTGAATCGAGTATGGTTTTAAGAAACTGTAACCGTCCATTCTCCCGGGTTTCAAGTCACGGGAATAAGGTCAGAAGATTATTAAGAGACGGGGCGAGATATCCACAGCTGGTCGTCTTGACCGCACTCGCACTTCCGGGTAAAACCCGTTGCAACGCAATCCTAAGTCCCTAGGGGGTGGGAAGTGTTTTCAAGGCTTGAAGCTTTGGCTGTGCCTCGCAGCTCCTTCTTGGCTGTTTGTTTCATCCTGATTTTCTGTGCCTGCTCGCCGCGCCTGGCAAGCGCCCAATCCACCACGTCTGGCGCCATTATCGGCGCTGTACGCGACCAAACCGGGGCCGTGGTCCCCGGCGCGAGCGTCAAGACCACGAGCGTCGCCACCAACAGCATCGCCAGAGCCACCACCGACTCGAACGGCCGCTACGTTGTCGACAACCTCGCTCCCGGCACTTACACCGTGGAAGTGTCGCTCAAGGGATTCAGCACCTTCCAAGCAGCAAACGTGATTGTGCAGGTCGGCCTCACTACTGCCGTCGACGCGAACCTCCAGGTCGCGACCACTCAGGCTACCGTCGTCGTTTCTTCGGCGCAGGCGCCCGTTATCACAACGGACCGCCCCGACTTTAGCATCAACATGAACTCCGTGACCGTTGAGAACCTGCCCATCAACGGCCGGCGGTGGTCCGCCCTGAAGCTTGCCACGCCCGGCGCGAACCCCGACGGAGGCTTCGGCCTCGTCAGCTACCGCGGCATCTCGGGCTTGCTGAATAACAACACCGTCGACGGCGGCGATAACAATCAGGCCTTCTTTTCCGAGGAAAAGGGCCGCACGCGCATCAGCTACTCGATCAGCGAAGCTTCCATTCAGGAATACCAGGTCAACACTTCGAATTATTCCGCCGAATACGGCCGCGCCGCCGGAGGCGTCATCAACGCGGTCACCAAGAGCGGCTCGAACACATTTCACGGCGAGGCGTTCTGGTTCTTCCGCGACAGCGACTTCAGCGCCATCAATCCTTTCGCCGTCCAGACTGTCCTCGTCAATGGCGTGAATACGACCACCCACATCAATCCCGAAGACAAGCAGCACCAGTTCGGCGGCACGCTGGGCGGTCCGATCATCAAGGACAAGCTCTTTTTCTTCTTCAGCGCCGACCAACAGCTCCGCAAATTCCCGGCCGTCGCCGTGCCCGGAAACCCCGCCGCCTTCTTTGCGGATTTCACCAGCGCCGAGCTCAGCACCTTTACCTCTCGCGGAATCTCCCAGCCTCAGGCGGAACAAGGGCTCTCATTCCTTCAGAGCGTCACCGGCACCGTTCCACGCACCGGCGATGAACTCGTAATGCTTCCGAAAATCGATTGGCAAATCAACGGCAACAACCACGCCTCCTTTGAATACAACCGTATGCGCTGGGCCTCGCCCGGCGGCATTCAGACGGGAGCGGTCGTTGCCCGCGGCACTGACAGCTTCGGCGACGACTTCGTCAAGGACGACACTGTCATCTCGCGCCTCGATTCCACGATCAGCCCGACGATCACGAATGAGTTCCTGTTTGAGTATGGGCGAGACTTCGAATTTGAGTCCAACAATACCGTCCTACCCGGTGAGCCCACTGCTGCCACGGGATTCTCGCCTCAGATCACCATCTCGGGCGGCGGCGGAATCGTGTTCGGCATGCCTAACTTCCTCCAGCGTCCGGCCTATCCTGATGAGCACCGCTATCAGTGGTCCGACACGCTCTCACTCAGCCACGGCACTCACCTGATCAAGGTCGGCTTCGACATCAATCGTGTCAACGACATTGACCAGAATCTCTTCGAGGGCTTCGGCGCCTATTCCTATAGCAACCGCGTCGATTTCATCAGCGACTATGTCGCTTTTGAGGACGGCTTCACCACCCCGCCTTGTGCCGGCCTCGGCTGCTACAGCGGCTTCTTCCAGGGTTTCGGCCCGCTCGGATTTGGTTTCACCACGGTCGATACGGGCCTCTTCGTGAATGACCAGTGGCGCATCCGCCCCACCCTGACTCTCAACCTCGGGCTCCGCTACGACCGTGAGAGTCTGCCCAGCGCTCAGATTCCCAATAGCCTCTTGCCTCAGACGGGCAGCCTCCAGACCGATAACCACTCCTTCGGCCCCCGCATTGGGGCGGCGTGGGATATTGGCGGCCATGGCACCACGGTCATTCGCGGCGGATATGGCATCTACTACGGCCGCATCATCAACGCCAACCTCTTCAACGCCATCGCCTTGACCGGCAACCCGGCTGGACAGTTGACCTTCACCTTCCTCCCCACCACTGGCGGCGCCCCTCTCTATCCCGATATCGCCCCCGCACCGCCCGGCGGCGCTCTCAATCCTCCCAACGTCGTAGTCGCTTCGGGTGATCTCAGCCTTCCGCTCATTCACCAGTTCGACGCTGTCTTCGAGCATCAGATTGCTCGCAACACCGCCGTTTCCGTCTCCTATCTCGGCAGCATCGGCCGTGATCTCCCCACATACATCGATCACAACCTTCCCGAGCCAACCACCTCGATCACCTACACCGTGTCCGGTGGCACATATGATGGCCAGACCTTCACGACTCCCTTGTTCAGCGGCACTCGGCCTAACACGAACTTCGGCGCCATCACCGACATTCAAAGCACCGTCAAGTCTCATTACAACGGCGTTACGTTCGAGTTCAATCGCCAAATGACCAACGGGCTCCAGTTGCAGGCCTTCTACACGTACTCCCACGCTTGGGATAACGGCCAGTCTTCGAGCACGGGGACTCCCGTGCTTCAGGCATTTGACCCGTATGACCTCGGTCTGGAGGGAGGCACATCCAACTTCAACATCCCTCACCGCTTCACCGCTTTGCTCGTCTGGCAGCCGGCGTACTACCACGGCAGCCGCCTCGGCGAGATGCTCCTGAACGGCTTCTCGATCGCTCCCATCATCACCGCACAATCCGGAGCCGCCATTACGGGTACTGCTTCCGGCAACGCGCCCAGTGGACTTGGCAGGATTTCCACCGGGCTCAACGGCTCTGGTACATCCCTCAACCGGCCGTTCTGGATCCCGCGCAACAACTTCCAGATGCCCCGGACCGCCGATGTGGATCTCCAGATCTCGAAGAGCATCCCCATCACGGAACGCTTCAAACTGAAGCTCTTTGCTCAGGCCTTCAACCTCTTGAACCACGTGAACGCCACCGCCGTGGATACGCTGCTCTATACTGCGGGAGGCACTTCGACGGCGCCGACTCTCACGTACAACACAGACTTCCTGCACGTCACCGCGTCGAGCAACTCGCTCATCGCGCAGCGTCAGATTCAGATCGGCGCGCATTTGGACTTTTAGCCGTCGCTGAGCCAGTAGCGCCGCACGTAAGATTCGCCGGTCGGGGCTCGCCTCGAAGCGAGCCCTGACCTCTCTCCAGGTCGCAGTGTTTTTCTCCTCGCCGAGCCGCCTCCATCGCAGAACTGTAACCGTACGTTCTCGGTTCGTTCAATTTCGGAGTGTATCCAATGGCGTTCGTCGATTCCGGCAGAATATCCACAGACGTCGTCTTGACGGGCGAATTGGTTCAGGGTAAAAGCCAATCGTCCTTAAGAGTCGGTATAAGTTTTGCAGTGGACGCTATCTTTTTAATATGGGGGTGGTGGAGTGTTTAGAACAATGAGGTGGGTGTGTTTCCTGGCCGTGGTTGCCTTACTCACGATGATTTCCATTCCGACTCGCGCACAACAAACCCTCGGCGCCATCAACGGCACCGTCACCGATGCCAGCGGGGGGGTTGTCCCGAACGTCGCCGTCAACATCCGCAACGTCGGCACGAACCTCGAGGTCACCGCTACGACAAAGGACGACGGCTCCTTTAGCGTCGTCGACCTCCCCATCGGCACCTACGAGGTAACGTTCACCAAGCAGGGTTTCAAGACGGAAGCCCACTCCTCGATTATCGTTCAGGGAAATCGCGCCACCACCGTGAATGCGAAGCTCTCCCCGGGCGCGATTTCTTCGACGGTGGTCGTCGAGGCCACGCCGCTTATGAATCAGACGGACACCACTAACGGCTACGTTGTCGACCAAACGACGATCCAGGAAACTCCGCTCGGTACCGGCAGCTTTACGCAGTTGGCGATTCTCAGTCCCGGCGTTCACGCCGATTTCTTGGGTGGCTCCGGCACCAACAGCGGCCTTGGCAATCAGGCGATCTTCGCTAACGGGAACAGGGACACCAGCAACAGTTTTTCCCTGAACGGCACCAGCACGAACAACATCTTCAACGGGAATTCGACCAGCCAAGTGGGTGAGAACCGGTTTGTTCTCAACACAGGCGAGAATTTTGGCGCCGGAGGCGGGATCCAAACCAGTACCTCCGTTTACGGAGCGATCGGCCAGGCCCTTCCCACGCCGCCTCCCGATTCGATTCAGGAAATTGACGTCAATGCCTCGATGTATGACGCATCGCAGGGAAACAACAGCGGGGCGCACATCAGCGTTACGACGAAATCAGGAACCAACCTGATGCATGGATCCGTTTGGGAGCAATTCCAGAACAGCGCCATGAACGCCAACTATTACTTTTATAATGACGCAATAAATCCGCTGACCGGCGAGGGACTTCCCATACCGTTTTCCAACCGCAACCAGTTCGGTGCGACACTCGGCGGTCCGATCCAGAAGAACAAGCTCTTCTACTTCGTCTCCTACCAGGGTGTTCGAACGGCCGACCAGCAGCCCTCGCAGAAGGATGTGACGGTTCTGCAGTCCTTGACGGACGACCGCACAGCACAGGGCATCGTCAATGCCTTGAACGATCCCGCTTACGGCTACTTCCCAAGCTGCAGTACGGGAGGAACGTGTTTTCAGGCGAGCCAGATCAATCAGGCCGCGATGAATCTCTTGAACGCCAAGCTTCCCAACGGGCAGTTTCTGATTCCGAGTCCTCAATTCACTGGAACCGAAGCCACAACCCTCGGGTACGACGCAGTCGTTACGGGACCCGATTCGCTTGCGACGGTCGATCAAGGGATTGTGGATGTCGACTACGACTTCAGCTCCAGGGACCGCTTGTCGGGCAAGTACTACATTCAGAACAACCCTACGTCCAACCCGTTCGGTGCCGTCGGATCCCTCCTGGGATTCTCTCAGCAGCTCTTGGCGGGCAGCCAGGTATTTTCCCTCACGAACACCGCCACTCTGTCGCCCAATCTCACATGGGAACAGATGCTTGGATTCACGCGGTTGCGCGCCTATGCAGCAACCCAGCAGGGATTCTCGCCGAGTGACATGGGCATCAGCCTGCTCGGTTCCGCCACGTTCCCGCAATTCGATATCTCACATGATGACCCCACTCTCAGCTATGGGCTGGAGTTTGGTCCCAGCACCAGCTTCGGTGATGCCGGTATGTACCAGAATCAATGGGAGTATGGTTCCACGCTGAATTGGGTGAAAGGAAAGAGCACAATCAGCGCCGGCTTCCAGCTGGATCATACCCAGCTCAACGTCATCAACAACAACACGAACACGGACACGCTCAACTTCGCTTCCTTCCTGACCTTCGTGGAAGGGACGGTCAAGAGCGGCGATGCATTCGAAGGTGAGGCGAACCGCTATTACAGGTCCGATACGATCGGACTGTTCGTGAACGACAATTTTAAGCTCCGCAGCAACCTGACGGTTACCGCGGGTCTGCGTTGGGATTTCGACGGCCCACTCTCGGAGAAGTATGGCCGGCTCACCGGTTTTAACCCCAGTCTCTACGCGTACGACGCCGCGTCCGACACCATCACGAATTCGGGCTTGGAAGTTGCTAGCCCCGGTGACTCTCTGATGAATCAGCGCCAGTGGGGCTTTTCACCGCGTCTGGGTGTTGCCTGGTCCCCGCTAACCAAGCTAACCCTGCGCGCGGGCTATGGCATCTACTACGACCGCGGCGAACTTTTCAGCTACTTCTCCCCCAGTGCTGGAGCTGGCTTCAACGGCCCCTTCGGCGTCACGCTCGCGCCGCCGTTCGTCGAGCCCATCGCTTCCCCGAAAAACGCAAGTCTCTCGCAACCGTTTGGGACCACTGAGCCACCGCCGCCCCCCGGTACCGCCGCCGGTTTCCTGGCGTTGCTACCCAACTTGGCGCAAACCGCCTGCGGTTACCCTGGATGCTGGCCGGCCGGCAACCTCTTTGGCCCGTTCCTGTTCGGCGGCTACGACATCAACAATAAACTTCCATACACCCAGAACTGGACGCTGGACCTTCAATACCAGCTGTCCAACAGCTGGCTGTTTGAGGTCGGATATGTTGGCAACCACGGCCTCCATGAAGTACTTCCCATCCCGTTCAATCAGCCATTGATCGCCACGCCCACGAGTCCTGTGAACGGCGAAATGTATTCTTACGGCGGGACGAGCCCGTTGTCTTACAGCGCGGACTGCTCGTCGAATTGCCTCGATAACGAGCCCGTCTACACCAACGAGTACTCGGGCAATGCCCCGATTCGCGTGCCTTATATCGGCTACGACATGAATTCGGTGCTCTACGAGGCCAACGGCATCTCCAATTACAACGCATTGCAAGTCCAGGTCCACAAGCGCCTTTCGCATGGGTTTCAACTCACCGGGGCATATACCTGGTCGCACGCTCTCGACGAACAGAGCGGGCTGGGTTTGTTCGTCACTGGGAACAATCCAGTCACTCCGAGAGCGAACTACGCGTCGGCAGACTTCGATCAAACCCACACGTTCCTCGTCAACTACAGCTACACGCCTCCGGACTTGACCAAGAGCAAGATGTTGGGCGAGGCCCTCAACGGATGGGTCATCGGTGGACAGACAGTGGCTCAGAGCGGCCAGCCATACAGCGTTTACGATTACTCCGGTTCGGTTGGCAGCCTCTTCTTCGGAACGCTCGACGAGATCGGCAACCCCATCGTGCCTCTCGCCACGGGCGTAACTCCCAAGCAGGCGGAGTTGCAAGGCACCACCGGCGTCGATGCGAGCAAGCCGGTGCTCAATCCAGCGGATTTTGCACCCCAGTTTGTCGCGCCCGGCACGAACGGAGTGCCTCCCTGCGACGCATCCGGGTGCGACGACTACGAGTCGCTCTACGGCACTTCGGGTCGCAACACCTTCCGGGGGCCTTTCCAGATACGTTTTGATATGAGCCTGGCCAAGCAGTTCGCTCTCACCGAGCGCTTCCGCCTGCGCTTCGAAGTCGACGCCTTCAATATGTTCAACCACCCCGACTTCGACACACCCAATAACGACGTCGACTTCTTCCCGTACTACGAAGGTCCGCCGGTGATTCCTCCCAAAGGCAGCTTGGGACAGATTCAACACACAATCGGCAGCCCGCGCTTCCTCCAGCTCCAGCTTCACCTGAACTTCTAGCGCAGGCTCAATCGTTTACACGGGCGTCCCGTTCGTTTCGGGACGCCCTTTCTTTTTGCAGGAATTTTTCCGCAGGCAGGAGACTTCGCCGCTAAGCGGCTGCTTCCCGTTTCCGTTAGTCCAGGTTGAGCGGCGTGCGCAGCACGCTGATCGCGAAGTGCGCCAGGTGTGGCGCATCATCATCCAGTTGAATCCATCGCACCACGCAGTGGTCCTTCATGTATTGCGACACCTTCGACTGATTGATCCCCAAGTGGTCCGCCAGCTTTTCCTTCAGGTCGATCTCAGGAAAGCTTCGGCTCGCGCCACGATGCCCTGCCCGGCCGCGATTCCCGCGCACTAGGTTCCCCAACCCCACTCGCAGCGTCTGGCAATTTTCCACGTAGTACGACGTGATCTGGTCCGCATCCGACAGCAGGAAGACTCCCGGCCCCGCTGGCGCCTCGTCCACCTGGTCCACCTTATGCAGCGGACTCGATAGCAGCCGTCTCAGCATCGACTCGAGCCGCGCCATGCGCGATGCCAGCGCCGGATCGCCGCGCCCGTGCGCCACCCGCTCTGACGGCAATTGCGGCTCCGGAAGCTCCATGGCCGCCGGCCGCGGACTCTCCCGCCGCGCGCTGGGCCGCTCCTCCTCGAAATCCCTCGTCGCTGCTCTCGATTCCTGTGCCTCGCGCGCCACTGCACTTGGCGCCGCAGGTTTTGCGAACGCCTCGCTCGGCAACGACGGCGCCCCCGCGCCGCCCCTCTTTCGCCGTCCGCGCCCGCCGCGATGCCCCCGGCGCCGCTTCTTGTGTCCGCCTGGCCCGCTATCTGCAGCCGCCGCCGGTTTTCCCGTTGTCTCCGCCGTTGATTCCATCTCGCTGCTTTCTCCCTCTGCCTCTTCGCGCATTCGCGGCGCAGCCATTTCATCCGCTGCATCCGCCGAAGCTTCAGCCGCAACCTCCGTCGCGGCCCCTTCCCGCACTTCAGCTCCAGACGCCGCATCCGCCGCTGGAATCTCCGCTCCCAGCCGCGTCAACGCCTCCTCCGCCTTCTTCTTCCATTCCGCGCGCCGGAAGCGCTGGAACGCAGTCGTATACCACCTCACGGCTTCCTCCATCCGCTCGTTCTTCTCTTCCAACACGGCAAGCTCCCACGCCACCATCCCGTCTCGCGTGCGTTGAAAGAGTTCGTTGAGCTTCGAGGAAGGGTCCGCCGCGTTCTTCGCCTTGCGTATTCGTGCTTGAATCTGACGCCAGTCAGCCATGTGGGTGCATTGTAACAGTGGTTTGCCGCAAGGCCAATGCCGCCGGTGCCGCAAGGGGATACTCTACTTCGATTTTGCCCATCGTCGTACTGCCAGAAGCGACCATACCGCTTCCACAAGCCCAAACGGCCACGCGCCTTGCAGGAATCCGTACGCCGAGCCCAGCACGCACGCCCCCGCGAAGCCTAGCGTAAACCAGCGGCTTCGCTGCTCCAGCGCGTAGCAAACCAGCATCGCCGTCACCGCGAAAAGCCCAAACAGCGTCAGTCCGTTCATCCGCGTTCCGCGTCCGCTTTGCTGCTGCCGCTTGCCCTACCGGTTCTTCCATTTCGGCGCGCGCTTTTCCACCAGCGCTCGCAGCCCTTCCTGCGAGTCCTCCAGGTCCGCCAGCTCGTTCAGGAACACCTTCATCGAACTTCGCACGCCCTCGCGCAACGGCATCCCCATGCTGCTCAGGATCGCCTTCTTCGCCATGGTCAGCACGGGCCCCGACTGCGCCGTCACGCGCATCACCACATCCTCTACCTTCTTATCCAATTCGTCTTCCGGCACCAGCCAGTTCACCAGCCCCAGCTCGTGCGCCCGTTCCGCCGTCATGCTCTCGCCCGTCAGCACCTGCTCGAGCGCCAGTTTCGGCCCCACGATGTTCGGCAGGATCGCCGCCGCCAGCGGAGGAAACACTCCCAGCTTGATCTCCGGTTGCGCGAACTTCGCCTTCGGCGTCGCAATCACCAGGTCCGCCAGCGCCGTCAATTCCGCGCCGCCGCCAAACGCCGGCCCGTTCACCACCACCATCACGGGCTTCGACGTGTCTAGCATCGCCGAAAATGTGTTGTGAAACGCGTCCAGCAGTTGGAACACGCGCCGCTGCGTGTATTCCCCCAGCTCGATCCCCCCGCAGAACGCCTTCGCCGCCGAATCGATCACGATCAGCTTGATGTCCGCCCGCTCCCCCACCGAATTGATCCCCGCCGCGATTTCCGCCAGCAGGCGCTCGTTCAGCAGGTTGTGCTCCGGCCGGTCCATCGTCAGCCGCAGCACTGCGCCGTCGATCTTGTACTTCACATGCTGAAAGTCTTCGATCTTCGGCGCTGCCAGTGCCAGCGTTCCCAGCACTTCCACGCCGCGAACTTTTTGGGCCATTGCGTCGCTCCGGCTAGCAGCTTAGACAGTTTCCACTTCCATCGCCACGCCCATTCCGCCCGACACACACAAAGTGGCAAGGCCCCTTTTTCCTGCTACGCCGCCCTGCGCCGACCCTCGCAGTTCGTGTACCAGCGTCGTCACAATGCGCGCTCCCGTGCAGCCAATCGGATGCCCTAGCGCGATCGCCCCGCCATTTGGATTCAGCCGCTCGCGGTCGAACCGCAATTCCCGGTCGCACGCAATCACCTGCGCCGCGAACGCCTCATTCAATTCCACCGCCGCATAATCCTCCACGCGCGTTCCCGTCCGCTTCCCGAGCGTCCGCACCGCCGGCACCGGCCCAATTCCCATCACACGCGGGTCCACCGCCGCCACTTGCGCGTCCAAAATCCGCGCCAGCGGCTTCAGCTTCAACTGACGCACTTTTTCTTCGCTCGCCAGCACCACCGCCGCGGCGCCATCCGTGATTCCGCTGGAATTTCCCGCCGTGATCGTTCCCGTCTTGCTGAAGACGGGCGGCAGCTTCCCCAGCGCCTCCATCGTCACGTCCGGCCGCACATGCTCATCCTTCTCGAACCGCGTTGCATTCCCCTTCTTATCGACCATCTCCACCGCAACGATCTCTGCGCCGAATCTGCACTCCGCCGCCGCTCGCGCCGCTCGCCGGTGGCTCTCCATCGCAAACGCATCCTGCTCCTCGCGCGAAATCTTGTACTGCTCCGCCAGCGTCTCTGCTGTCTCGCCCATCACCATCTTCGAAAGCGGGCACATAAATCCGTCGCGGTACATCGCGTCCGTCACTGGCTGGTTCCCCATCTTGAATCCCCACCGGCTATCCAGCAGGTACGGCACGCGGCTCATCGACTCCGCCCCGCCCGCCACCACAATCTCCGCTTGTCCTAGCAGGATTTGCTGCCACCCCAGCATCACCGCGCGCAGTCCCGACGCGCACGCCATGTTCACCGTAAATGCCGGCACGTCGTCGCCTAGCCCCGCCCGCCACGCAACCTGCCGCGCGGGATTCGGCCCCACTCCCGCAGGCCGCGCGTTCCCGAATATCAATTCATCGACGCGCCACGGCACCGCCGCCGTCGCCGCTGCTGCTTCGCCCGGCGTCCTTTCCTTCGGCAACGGCGCGCCAAACGCCCGCTCCAGCGCCGCCCGCACGGCGATCACTCCCAAATCCGGCGCCGTAAAATCCGCCAGCATCCCGCCGAATTTCCCAATCGGCGTCCGCGCCGCGCCCACGATGTACACCGCCTCACTCATCTTCCTTCGCCTCTTTCACTCCGCCTGTTCACTCCGCCCACTCATTTCCCCTCACCCACCTCGTTCACCCGCGCACCTCGCTCCCTTCGCTTCGCTCACCCGTTCATTCTCCGAATCCCCCGCCCCCTTTGCAAGCCAAGCCGGTCGTCAGCGTAGCCAATCGCCACGCGAGGGCTGTCATCCCGAACCCGGTCGCGCTGTTCGCGAACGGCGGTGAGGGATCTGCTTCTTCGCTTTGCCGTTTCCCTTTTCTCTTTTCCGTTTCTTTATCAGTGTTCATCAGTGTTCATCTGTGGTTCCAAAAGGGTTTAGTCTTCCCCTTTTCCATTTTCCGCCAATTCGCGGCCGTGATAACGTACCCGCCGATCTCGCACCGCCGTCAACCAGAATCCATCGCCCCATTTCGAGAGGATCATGGCCTCAACCATCACAAGCCGCCCCATCCAGAAGCGTGCCGAGGACTATTTCTTTCTCGCCATGGCCTTGCTCGCTCTCGCGATGGTCTTCATCGGCTTCGCTCGCACCTATTATCTCGCCGGCATGTTCCGCGCAAAGCTTCCCAGCCCAATCGTCCACATCCACGGCGCTCTCTTCTCCCTCTGGATAGTCCTCCTCATCGCCCAGGTCGCCCTCGTCTCGGCAAATCGCGTTGACTTGCACAAGCGTCTCGGCATCCTCGGCATCGGCGTTGCCGCTCTGATGGTGCCCATGGGACTTGCCGTCCTGGTGGACGCGGTGCGGCGCCATGCGGTCTTCGACATGCCCCTCGAGGTCCTTTTCGGCGAAGACGTCCTCCAGTTATCCGCCTTTGCCCTGCTCGCGTTCTTCGGACTCCGCGCCCGCCGCAATGGACCCGCGCACAAGCGGCTCATGATTCTCGCCACGGTCGCGCTCATGGGCCCTGCCGTGTCTCGCTGGCCCTTTCCCTTCGTCTTCTCGAGTGCCTTCGTCTTCTTCGCCACCATCGACGTCTTCCTCGTCGCCATGGTCGCCTTCGATCTGTGGTCGCGGAGGAAACTCCATCCCGCTACGATCGGCGGCTCGCTCGTCATCCTCCTCATGCAGATCCTCTTGATTCGCATTGGCCACATTCCCTTCTGGCATCAGGTCACCACCCGGATCCAGCACTTCTGACCTCGCTCCGCCTCGGTCACCATCACCGCACACCCTTTTCCCATTTTTCCCCGCAATTTGACTCGCCGTGAAATTGACGCTATCCTGTTCTCAGTCGCAACAAAATGTTCGCTTCCTTCTATTAGCGATCCTCGCCGCCCCCTCCGGGGCGCTGTTTTCGCCGGCCTGTTTCCATTTTCGATTTTCCCTTTTCCATTTTCTTTGGAGCATCAAAGTGGCTGATTTATTCGCAAAATTGAAGCAAATCGAATCGCGCTACGACGAAATGACCCTCGAGCTTTCGTCGCCCGAAGTCCACTCGGACTCCGCCCGCTACCAGAAGCTCGCGAAACAGCACTCCGAGCTGGGCGACATCGTCGCCAAATATCGCGAATGGAAGGAAATCGAAAAGGGCTTGCAGGGCGCCAAGCAGCTTCTCGTCGAAGCCGACGACCCCGAAATGAAGCAAATGGCTCACGACGAAGAGCGCACGCTCGAAGCGCGCCGCGAAATTGCCGAACGCGAATTGAAAATCCTGCTCCTGCCGCGCGATCCCAACGACGAAAAGAACGTTATCGTCGAGATCCGCGCCGGCACGGGAGGCGATGAAGCCTCGCTCTTCGCTGGCGAACTTTTCCGCATGTACTCGCGCTACGCCGAATCGCAGGGCTGGCGCGTCGAAGTCCTCGAAAGCTCCGCTTCCTCCATCGGCGGCGTCAAGGAAATCGTCGCCGCGATTCAGGGCAACAAGGTCTACTCGAAACTCAAATACGAAAGCGGCGTCCATCGCGTCCAGCGCGTGCCCGCCACTGAGCAGCAGGGCCGCATCCACACCTCCGCCGCCACCGTTGCCGTCCTTCCCGAGGCCGACGAAATCGATATCAAGATCGAGCCGAAGGATCTCCGCATCGACACCTTCTGCTCCTCCGGTCCCGGCGGCCAGTCCGTCAACACCACCTATTCCGCCGTCCGCATCACGCACATTCCCAGCGGCCTCGTCGTTTCTCAGCAGGACGAAAAATCCCAAATCAAGAATCGCGCCAAGGCCATGCGCGTCCTTCGCGCCCGCCTCTATGAAATGGAGCAGGAGAAGCAGCACGCCCAAATCGCGGCCGAGCGCCGCGGCCAGATCAAGACCGGCGACCGTTCCGAGAAAATTCGCACCTACAATTTTCCCCAGAACCGCGTCACCGACCATCGCATCAATTTCACCCTGCATCAGCTCGATCAGGTTGTCGACGGCAAGCTCGGCCCCCTCGTCGACGCGCTAGTCACCCACTTCGAAGCCGAGCGCCTCCGCGACGAACTCAGCGTCGCCTGATTCGCTCTTGGTTTTAGTGTTTGGTTTCTTGTCTTTTTGTCTTTGGTTTTTTTCTTTGGTTCTTGTCTTGTTTCTTGGTGTCGGTTTTGTTCTTCGGTTTTTGCTTTGTTTCTTGGTTTCGATTGTCGTGTGGGTTCTGGTCCCGGTTTTGCTCCCGGTTTTGTTTCTCGGTTTTGCAGTATGTTTTGCGGGTGCCCCATCCTTTGCGCCCTTTGCAAAGGTTGGGCGTGCTTTCCACCGCGCCGCGAGGTGAGCGCTCTTTGCTCCTCGCGTTCTGGAGGCAGTTGTAGCGCCGCCATCCTGCCGGCTCTTTGCATCCCTCGCCCTTGAAGTCGCTTTTGACCTATCCGTGTTTATCTGTGTTCATCTGTGGTTCCAAAAGGTTTTGCCTTTCTTCGAAATTTCAAATTTGAAATTTCCAATTCGAATCTGCAACACTCGAATCGACCGCCACCATGCCCGACGCACCCTCAACCACTTTCGACATCCGCTCTGCCCTGAAACAGGGCATCGCCCGCCTGCGCGCCGCCCGAGTCCCCTCCCACACACTCGCCGCCGAACTTCTCCTGATGCACGCCCTCGGACGCGACCGCACCTGGCTCTACTCCCATCCCGAATCGCCCGTGGATGCCTCCGCCGCCGAAAGTTACTTCGCGCTTATCGCTCGCCGCGCCGCGGGCGAGCCGACCCAATACCTCACCGGCAAACAGGAATTCTGGGGTCTCGAATTTGAAGTGACTCCCGCCGTCCTCATCCCGCGCCCCGAAACCGAGCACGTCATCGAAGTCGCGCTCGAACTCCTCGGCCCGCGCGGAATCAAGATCGACCTGCGCACCGGCGCTCCCGCTCCTCCGCTTCGCATCGCCGACGTTGGCACCGGCTCGGGCTGCATCGCCGTCGCCCTCGCTCGCGAGCTGCCTCACGCCGAAATCTTTGCCACCGACATTTCCGAAGCCGCCCTCGAAGTCGCCCGGCGCAACGCCGCCCGCCACGCCGTCTCCGATCGCATTCACTTCCTCCTCTGCGACCTCCTCGGGCCGTTCCTGCCCTCGCCCCTGACCCCGCATCCCTCGCCTCTAGGGGGTCGGAGCCTGCCTGTCGGCAGACACGGCTTCAGCTCCGACATGAACGCCGCCTTCTTGGCAGGGGTTTCAACCCCTGAGGCAACAAACTCTTTCTCGCCCCTCGCCCCTCATCCCTCGCCCCTCGATCTCATCGTCAGCAATCCCCCCTACGTCTCCCGCGACGCCGCCCACACCCTTCCCCGCGAAGTCCGCGACCACGAACCGCACGGCGCCCTCTTTGGCGGCCCCGCCGGCGGCGAAATCTATCCCCGCCTCATCTCCCAGGCCGCCTCATTGCTCGCTCCGGGCGGTATCCTCGTCCTCGAACTCGGTTACGATTCCGGCCCGCGCGTCCGTGCCCTCCTCGAGCAGGGCCCCTGGTCCCACCTTAAGATCACCAACGACCTCGCCGGCATCCCCCGCGTCATCTCCGCCATCCGCTCCTGACTCAGCTGGGACCGTAAGTCCTTTCTTTACTTCAGAAAATGAAAGCGAGCCTTTTTCCTTGACTTACAGCGTCGTGTGTGATATACTAGTTCTTCCATTAAAAATGATAATAATCGTTGTGTGCCCGCTTGTTGGCACGCTGACGCCGGACGCCTGCCCGGACGGCTGTCTGGGTCGGCGTATGTCGGCAGGCTTGATGAAACGAAAGGAGATAGCGCTCGATGACGGATGGCAGATGCCCCGACGCCGACCCGAGGGTGGGAGCCTCAACGCGCGAGCCCAGAGCGAAATCCCGGCGAACTTTAATCTACGGTTCCGGGATTAAGAATCTCCGTAACTCGTTGAAAACAAAGGACCGGAGCCATGCTTAATCTACGGTTGCGAGGGCTCTTCGATCCTTATCCGCGTTCATCGTGCCTGCCTGCCGCACACAGTGGCCTGCCCGCCGCAGGCGGGCTCATCCGCGGATTGGACCCTCTGTCCCCTGCGGCTACTCGCAGCCGCTCGCGCTTTCTAATCTATACACTGAATATTAGAAATCGCCGCAAGCCTCGTCAAATCAGCAACTTGCATTTTTCTAATCTATACAAATCCGGGGCCTTTTATCTTTCGCTCTGTCTTCGCCCTCGGGTGTATAGTTCCGAAAGTCGCCCATGCCGAAGCTGGCCCACTTCCGCGCGAAGCACGATTCGCCGCCCGTTGGCCCCGAGTCGACCGCTTCCGTCCTCCACGTCGATATGGACGCCTTCTTCGTCTCCGTCGAGCTCCTCACGCGGCCGGAACTCAACGGGAAAGCGGTTATCGTCGGCGGCCAGCGCGACCAGCGCGGCGTCGTCACCTCGGCCAGCTATGAGGCGCGCCGCTTCGGCGTCCACTCCGCCATGCCGCTTCGCACCGCCGCGAAACTCTGCCCCCACGCCGTTTTTCTCGATAATCGCCACGAGCTCTACGAGCGGTGGAGCGACCGCGTCGCCGCGATCCTCGCGCAGCATTCGCCCGTCGTCGAGATGGCGTCGATCGACGAAGCCTATCTCGACCTCACCGGCACCGAGCGCCTTCTCGGCCATCCTTTCGCCGCCTCGCACAAACTCCTACGCCAAATCACCGGCTCCACCGGTCTGCCGTGCTCGGGCGGCCTCGCCTCCACGCGCCTCGTCGCCAAAGTCGCCAGCGAGCAGGCGAAGCCCCGCGGCTTCGTCTGGGTTCCCGCTGGAAGCGAGGCCGCCTTTCTCGCCCCGCTTGGCGTCCGCAAAATTCCCGGCATCGGCCGTGTCACCGAGGCCGCGCTCAAGGAAATGGATATCGAAACTCTCGCGCAGCTTCAGGAAATCTCCCTCGAACGCCTCGAAGAAAACTTCGGACAGTGGGGAACGGCGCTCTATCGCAAGGCGCGCGGCATCGATTCTTTCGAATTCTTTGTCGATGCGGAGCCGAAATCGATTTCGCACAATCAAACGTTCGGCCGCGACACGAACGATCGCGAGCAGCTTGAGGCTACTTTGAGCTACCTCTGTCAGAAAGCGACCAAGCGCCTGCGCGACGCGGGCTTGCACGCGCGCACTATCACGCTCACGCTCCGCGACACGAAATTCAAAACCATCACGCGTGCCGACACTCTTGCGGAGCCGACAGACCTCGACGCAATCCTCCTGAAAACAATTCGCGCCCTCTTCGATTGCAACTGGGACGGAAAAACGATGCTGCGGCTTGTTGGCGTCGCGTTCTCGGGATTTTCCGCGGGGTCCGGCCAGCTCGATCTGCTCGATCCCGGCCGCCGCGAAAAGCTCGAGCGCCTCGCGCGCGTCACGGATCGCTTGCGCGACAAATTCGGTTTCTCGAAGGTGCAGTTCGGAGGTTCGCTCGGCAATCGCGAGCCGAGAGACTAGGGGAGGACCCGAAGCACGAACGAAGTGATGTCGTCATGCTGGCGCGCGTAGCCGACGAAGGTGTTTACCTCGGTCATCACGCGCTTCAACGTATCGGCCGCGCTCTCCGGCGGCGCCGATTGGATGCACGGAATCAGCCGCGACTCGGCGAATTCCTCGCCCTTGTCGTCGATGGCCTCGATTACGCCGTCGGTGAAGATGAAAAGCAGGTCGCCGCGCTCGAGCTCCACGCGCCCCGAAGGATACGCGGGCTCCTCGTCGGTGAAGAGCGGAACGCCAAACGGCGGCCCGCCCCGCGAGAGTCGCTCGATCTCGCCGGTCGCGCGCCGCAGGATCGGGCTGTTGTGTCCCGCGTTCACGTAGCGCATCTCGTGCGTCGCGGGATCCACTTCGGCGATGAACGCCGTCGTGAACCGGCGCCCTTCGAGGCTATGCGCCCGCGCGTAGCGGTCGAGGCCTCGCACGATTTCGTCGAGCGATGCGGGCGTCGCCGCAAGCGCGCGCAGGCTGGCCTGGAATGTAGCCATCAGCAGCGCGGCCGGCACGCTTTTGCCAGCAACGTCGGCCACGACGATCAGCAACGGCGCGGTGGCGGAATCGTTCGGCGGCAGCGGCCGCAGGAAGGCATCGTAATAATCACCGGCCACCGTGTTCTGCGGCCGGGTGGCGAAAGCCAGATCGAAGCCGGTAACAACCGGCGGCTGATCTGGTACCAGCCACTGCTGGATTTCGCGCGCGATTTCCAGGTCGCGTTTCATCGTCACGCGATCGGCAAGTTCGAGCGCCAGGAGGAAGAAGAGAATCAACGCGCCGAAAGCGCTGAGGTCGAAGTTCACCGATTCGTGACGGCCATACTGAAAATTCGGATGAATCACCAGCAGCGCGATGGCGATCAAGAGCAGCACGCGGCGCGCGGGCGAAAGCTTCATCAGCATCGCCTGGAACAAAGCCCACGCGGAGCGAAGAACCCTCTTGAATTTGCTTCGCTCGCGATGAATTTCGTCCCAGTCGACGTCCTTCGAATACAGGCCGTAGCTGGACTTGGCCTCGGAGACGAACTGCCCCCAGAGCTGATCGAGCTCCATGCCTTCGGTCACGCGGGTCCAGAACGACCTTGCGCGGGGAAAGGCTCCGCGCGGAGGCGGGGTGCCAGGCGGGTTTGCCGCAGTCGACATCGGAAGCGATTATACGGCAGTTTAGGGAATTGCTTTTTTCCGCCAACTTTCAACGCGAAGGCTTTTCGCTCATAATCGCCGAATGAACGCCCGCGAATTCGCCAACGACATTTGCCGCAGGCTCCGCGCCGAAGGATATCAAGCGTATCTCGTGGGTGGCTGCGTGCGCGACATCCTGCTGGGGCGCGAGCCAGTGGACTACGACGTTGCGACGGATGCAACGCCGGATCGGGTGGAGGAAATCTTTCCGGACAGCGTGAACGTGGGCGCAAAGTTCGGCGTCATCATCGTGATGGCCGATTCGCTCCAGGTGGAAGTGGCGACGTTCCGTTCCGACGTCGGTTATTCCGACGGGCGTCATCCGGACAAGGTCGAGTACGCGAAGACTCCCGCCGAAGACGTGCAGCGGCGCGACTTCACCATCAACGCGCTGCTGCTCGATCCGGAGACCAATGATGTACTCGACTTCGTCGGCGGACGCGACGACCTGAGCGCGGGCATCATTCGCGCGATCGGGCGCGCCGAGCAGCGTTTTTCAGAAGACAAGCTGCGGATGATTCGCGCCGTTCGCTTTGCCGCGCGATTCCGCTACGCGATCGAAGCTCGCACGTTCTCGGCGATTACGCACCTAGCTCCAGAGATTCGCCAGGTGTCCCGCGAAAGAATCCGCGACGAATTGACCAAGCTGCTCACCGAGGGGGCGGCCCGCCGCGCGTTCGAGCTTCTCGACGACACGGGCCTTCTGCCGGAAGTGCTGCCGGAAATCGCGAAGATGAAGGGGGTGGAGCAGCCGCCGCAGTTTCATCCGGAAGGCGACGTCTGGACGCACACACTCCTCATGCTGAACGAGCTTCCAGCGGGTGTCTCGCCGACGCTTGCGTGGGGCGTGCTTCTGCACGATGTTGGCAAGCCACCGACCTTTAGGCCCGCGTCGGGTCCAGGCACGCGAATCCGCTTCGACGAGCACGTCGAGGTGGGCACGCGGATGGCGGAGGAAATTTGCCGGCGATTGCGCTTCTCGAATGACGACACGGAGCAGGTCGCGGCGCTGGTGGCCAATCACCTGCGCTTCAAGGACGTTCCGCAGATGAAGCCGTCGACGCTGAAGCGCTTCGTGCGGCTCAACCGGTTCGAGGAACACCTCGAATTGCACCGGCTCGATTGCCTGGCGAGCCATCGCAACCTTCAGAACTACGAGTTCGTCCGGCGCTTCCTGGCCGAGACTCCGCCCGAGGAGGTGAAGCCGCCGCGGCTGTTGACTGGCGAAGACCTCAAGGCGATGGGCTACGCTCCCGGACCCCAATATAAAAAGATGCTGGACGCGGTCGAAGAAGCACAACTAGACGGGCGGGTAACGAACCGAGACCAGGCGCTGAACCTCGTGAGAGACGCCTTCGGACATGGCTGATGGCCATTTAACTCGCTGATTCTATGGGATTTATAGCCACACTGGGGACGGACCAAGATCCATAGATTTGCAACCAGAACTTTAGTGTGATATGCTCACCGTCGTTGATATAAGTACAGATAGATTTAGACAAATCGTTCGGCCGGGAGACGCATCTAACAGCTAAGGCCGCCGATAAGGTGTCTATCAGGTTGTCGGTTTCGGGGCTGTAAGGGGGACAGGTGACAAAGGACACGAAGGCCACTATCGAAGAACTGGGAGTTCTGCCGGTTCGCGACACAGTTTTATTTCCGGGAGCGGTGATGCCGCTGCCGGTAGGCCGCGAGAGTTCTCTGGCTCTGCTCGAGTCGCTTCAGGGCGCTGAGAAATTGCTCGGCGTCGTGGCGCAACTCGATCCGCGCGTCGAGGCTCCCACGGGAACGGATATTCATGGCGTCGGCACGCTGGCGAAGGTTCACAAGATGGTCCGCATGCCCAACGGAAACGTGGTTGCGTTTCTCGAAGGGATGGAGCGGATTCGCGTGGTTGAGGTAATTGGGCTGACGCCTTTTCTGCGGGCACGTGTGGAGCGGCAAGCCGATCTGGAAGGACAAAGCGATGCGGAACTGACCGCGTTGCAGCGAAACGTCCAGGAGTTGTTCCGGGAAGTGGTGGCGCGTTCGCCGCAGCTTTCCGACGATCTCCAGACCGAAGTGATGAATATCGACCAGGCGGGCCGCCTGACGGATTTCATCGCTTCCAATCTGCCGTCGTTGAACACGATGGTCCGGCAGGAACTGCTGGAAACCTTCAACGTGCGCAAGCGGCTCGAGATTTTGATCAACGAGCTTTCCAAAGAAAAGGAAGTGCTCGAGCTGCGAAGCAAGATTCACGAGCAGGTTCAGGAGCAAGTGAGCCAGAGCCAGCGCGAATTCCTGCTCCGCGAGCAAATGAAGGCGATTCAAAAGGAACTTGGCGAGTCGGACGACGGCCAGGCGGAACTCGACGAGCTGCGAAAGAAGGTCGACGAGTCCGGCATGTCGGCGGACGCCAAGAAAGAGTGCGATCGCGAACTGAAGCGACTGGCGAAGATGACGCCGGCCTCGGCGGAGTACATGGTTTCGCGAACGTATCTCGAATGGATGACATCACTGCCGTGGGCCAAGACGTCCGGAACGGGCGAAGAGCAGATGGACATCTTGAAGGCGCAGGAGATTCTCGACGAGGATCACTACGACCTTGAAAAGGTGAAGCAGCGAATTCTCGACTACCTGGCCGTGAAGAAGCTGCAACCCGGGATGAAGGGGCCGATTCTTTGCTTCCTCGGACCGCCAGGAGTGGGCAAAACATCGCTCGGCAAATCCATCGCGCGGGCGATGGGCCGCAAATTCGTCCGCATCTCGCTGGGCGGCATGCATGACGAAGCGGAAATCCGCGGACATCGGCGCACCTACATCGGGGCGCTGCCGGGCCAGATCATTCAGGGAATCCGGCGGGCGGAGACGCTCGACCCCGTCTTCATGCTGGATGAGGTGGACAAGCTCGGGCGCGATTTTCGCGGCGACCCGGCGGCAGCGTTGATGGAAGTGCTCGATCCGGAGCAGAACTCGACGTTCCGGGACCACTATCTCGACGTGCCGTTCGACCTTTCTAAGGTGCTGTTCGTCGCGACGGCGAACTGGATGGACCCGATTCCTGAACCTCTGCGCGACCGGATGGAGATTCTCGAGCTTCCAGGCTACACGGAGGAAGAGAAGATCCAGATCGCGAAGAAGTTCCTTATTCCGCGGCAAACGAAGGAGCACGGGATCAAGCTTGGCGAACAGATCGAGTTCACCGACGAATCGCTTCGCGACGTGATCACGCACTACACGCGGGAAGCGGGCGTGCGAAATCTCGAACGCGAGATCGCGACGCTCGTACGGAAGCAAGCGCGGCGAATCGCGGAAGGCAAGACGGACAAGCTGACCGTCACGCCGGAAGTGGTTCGAGAAGCGCTTGGCATCCCCAAGATCCGGCTTGAAAAGGAAGTCGAAGAGCGCGTGCAAACGCCGGGCGTTTCCGTGGGCTTGGTGTGGACTCCGGTGGGCGGCGACATCGTCTTCATCGAAGCCAGCAAGGCGCGCGGCGGCAAGGCATTCACGATGACGGGGCATCTCGGCGAAGTGATGCAGGAATCGATGCGAGCGGCGTTGAGCTGGGTCCGCGCGAATTCCGAACGTTACGGAATCGACCCGGACTTCTTCCGCAAGCAGGACCTGCACATTCACGTTCCGTCGGGCGCGGTGCCGAAGGACGGCCCGTCCGCTGGCGTGGCGATGGTGACAGCGCTGGTCAGCCTCTTGACCGGGCGGCCGGTGCGGCCACGAGTGGCAATGACGGGCGAGATTTCGCTCTCGGGAATTGTGCTCCCGGTGGGCGGAATCAAAGAAAAGGTGCTCGGCGCGAAGCGCGCGGGAATCCGGGAGGTGATACTGCCCTCGGAGAACGAGCCGAACGTGCTCGAGGACCTGAAGCCCGAAATGCTGGAAGGCATGCAAGTCCATTACGTCCGGACGGCCGAGCAGGCGCTCGAAATTGCCCTGGGCAAATTCGAGAAGCAGGTTCGCCCGCTACCAGAAGGACCCGTGGGACAAGGACGGCCTCCAGCACAAAGCCCAGTGCACTAAACGCCAAAAGCGTTGGAAAAAACAAAGGCTCAGGCAACGACGGCCCGGAGGAAACTCCGGGCCGTTTTTATTTTGCGGCCAGCGCGGAGATTCCTGTTGCGAGCGGAAGGGCTTTCGCGTAGAGCTTGAATTCCCATGCCGCTGCGACCAAGAGAACTGGTGGTACGCGCGCGCGAAGCAGCCACGCTGCTACTGCGGGCGCTCGACCAGAATGAAATGGTGCAGCGCTTCCTCGACATGTACGCAGCCGAGCATCGACGCCCCGGCCGCGCCGACCAACCGGGACATTACCGCGAGCAACTCGAAACAATCCGTCGCGAAGCAATCCTCTCGATGGTGCTGCGCGTGGAAGGCGCTCTGCCGAAGCGACTGAACGTCCGCGTGCCGGTGCAAGCGGCGCGAGGACGAAAGCGGCCAGCGAAGCGAGGCAAGGGAAAGCGGAAGGCGGCGAAGCCGAGGCGCGGATGGGAATTCGCGATTCCGGTTCTCGACCTGTTTCGCGAGGAATTCTTCGTGGCGTTGGGACAGGCGCTCAACTGGACGGAAGAGGATGCGGATGAATTCTGGCGCGACCTGGAGCTCTACGAGAAACTCAGCGAAAGCGAACAACGGCGGCATTCGAAGCGCGACGCGCGAACGATGACGGCGGGGCCGTTCGTCGATCGCGTGGCATTCCTGCTGGACCCGTCGCTAATGGATCAGGCGCGCCGGGCGGCGGGAAAATTCCGCGCGGAACTGGACGGCATCTCCGACCGCGTGCTGCGGAAGGTTCTCACGCGACGGCGCGAGCCCTGACGGAGGCGGCTTCAGGAGGGGGCGGAGGGGATTCCTTTTCGGTACAGGTTGGTGCCGCGCTGATACATTCAGTGAAGTGTTTTTGCTATTCTCGCCGAAGTGATCATCGCCTTCTACATCCTGGTCATCCTTGAACTGGCTGTCGGCGCGTATTCGCTATGGAACGGGGTTGCCTGGTTCCAGATGGTGAAGCGGCGGCTGAGTTCGCACGCCGGATTCTACGCTCCGGTGGCGGCGCTGATTTGTCCATGCAAGGGAAATGAACTGGGGCTGGAAGAAAATCTTCTGGCGCTGACGCGATTCGAATACACGAACTACGAGATTTATTTTTCACTGGCGACGAGCCTCGATCCGGCGCTGAAGGTGGTGGAGCGGGTAAAGGCGGCGAGCCAGCGGCCTGTGCACATCGTGATTGCGGGGCCGCCCGAGGATTGCGCCGAGAAGGTCTACAACCTGAAACGCGCGGTGGAGGCGCTGCCCGCGGACAAGTTCGAAGTGATAGTCTTCACGGATTCGGATGTGCGGCTGCCGAGAAAGTGGCTAGGCAAGCTGATTGCGCCGCTGCAAGACCCGCGGATCGGAGCGACTACCGCCTATCGCTGGATGATTCCGAGCCGAAGCATCGGGCAAGGCGGATTCGCGAGCGCGATGGCGTCGGCGTGGAACGCGGCGGTGGCAACGATGCTAGGCAACGAGAAGGACAATTTCTGCTGGGGAGGCGGGACGGCAATCCGCCGGAAGACATTCGACGACGCGCAGGTGCTGGAAGCATGGACGGGCGCGGTGAGCGACGATTTTGCAATGACCAACGCGCTCAATCATGCGGGCAAGGCCATCGTCTTTTGCCCGGAATGCCTGGCAGCAACGCCACATCCGTGGACGGGAACCGAGCTGCTGGAGTTCACGACGCGGCAGATCGTAATCACGCGCGTGTATTCGCCGCAGCGATGGTTGATGGGGATGATTTCCCATCTCACGTATTGCGTGACGCTGATTTATGCGGCGGTGGTTGTGCTGGCGGAGATGATCGCGGGAGATCCGTGGGGGCAGCTGGCGCTGCTGACGCTGGCGATTCCGCTGCTGGCGGCGATGAAGGGCGCGCTGCGCACGATGGCGGTGAACGAGATGCTTCCTGAATGGAAGGGGAAGCTATCGGAGTGGGCCTGGGTGTGGATGGCGCTGGCGCCCATCGTACCGTTTCTGTTTTCCTGGAATTTTCTGCAGTCGCTGATGACGAAGCGGATCAAGTGGCGCGGGATTCGCTATGAGTTGGTCTCGCCGAACGCGACGCGGATTCTCAAGCGCTAGCGCTGGGCGAGGCGTCCGATGCGGCGGCCGGGTTCGCAGCGCCGAAGGCTCGCTGCACGCGGCAGAGAAAGAATGCGGTTGCGGCTCCGGCTGGAATCGCGAGCCACCATCCCGCCTCAATCACCGTTCTAGGACCAAAGGTAACCAAACCGAGGATGCGCGGAACCTGGCGCTGCGCGACCGCGAGATGACGCCCCCAGAGGCCGAAGATGGCGATCAGCGCCGGGGCCAGAATCGCGCCGATGGCGGCCCAATGGCTGGGCGTCTTGCACTTCAGCGCGGCCATGATTCTGCGGAGAAGAAATGCTCCCACGAAGGCGCTGATCGCGCCAAAAACCAAACCGTAAAAATAAAAGAAGAGAAGGCCGAAGGTGGAGCGCGTGAGCGGAAGATCAAGCGTCGCGGCAAACATGTCGCGAATCCAGATCAGCGCGCTCATGAAGAAGCAACCAAGAATCCAGGCAGTGAGGTAGTAGACGAGGCTGCCGCGCCTCGTCATATGCGGCGCTGAACGTTGGGGAAGTCCACCCAGACTTTCACGCCGCAGAAATGAGAACCCTCGGTGCAAATCGGTGTGGAGATGCCTGCGCGCAAATAGCATGGCGGGCCGATGTAGCGGCCGAGAGCAGGGAAGGCGGCACGGACCTGCTCCACTTCCTCGATCGAGGCCTGGTAAATCTCCTCCTGGGCGTTGAAGCAGGTGCGCATGGTCCATTTGTGGAGGAGGTGAAGGAGCGAGCCGGACTCGACGAGGCGGATGGCCTTGGCATTCGGCAGAAGATAGAGTGCGAACTCGCGCGGGACGCCGCGATCGAGCAGTTCGTTCTTTGCGGCCCAAGCTTCGTCCATCGCGCGCTGGTAAATTTCCATCGCGCGTGGAGATTCGCGGATGAGCATTGGCGTGATGTAATCGGGCGAGCGCGTGTCGGCAAGAGTGAGCAGCGGACGCGAGCCGGGAACCATGCGATGGCGCTGGTCCTGGCTGTCGGCCGTATGGCTGATTTTCTTGGCGAAGGTGAAATTGGCGTGCTGGAGCGGGCGCATGAGCGGCGCATGGACGCCGATGTTGAGGGTCTCGCGACGATATGCATTGCGCGCGGGGTTCAGCATGCTGTCGATAGCTTCCTCGTCCGGGCACTCCTCGCACGTGAGGCCGAGGACAGCGCGATAGGCCCCGGCCATCGCTTCGATCGCGGAGGGCGAGTAATCGATCAGGCGCGACGTCATTCCCTGGAGGCGCGAATCAAATTCGCGCGCGAAGGCTTCTCCGTCGCGAGGCGGGGACTGCTGCTCGAGTGGATCTTCGAGCGGCTCATTATCGAAGCGATCGAAGAATTGCGGATCGATCTCGCGGACGCGGGCGACCATCTCTCCGATCACGTGGCGCGCTTCCGTTGGGGTGTCACTCGCGGCGTGCATGCGCCAGAGGCGGTGAAGAACGATGCCGGACACGGTGTGAACCATCGTCGTGAAAGCGGCCACTGGGAGAACGTAGCGAGCGACTTCGATGGCGCGCTTCTCGGACTGGCGGTCGACCTTCTGCACGCGCTTGGGGTGCGACATGTCGCTGACGTGCCAGATGTCGGCGAGAATGGCGCGGGCACCGGGCTGGAGGATTTCTGTCAGCTCGCGGTAATACTGCCAGGCGCGCGCTACAGCCTTCTGATAAATGGCGCGCTCCGCGGGACCAAAGCCGGGGGCCTCGGGGACAAAGGCCTGGGGACGGTCGAGGCGAACGTAACGCTGGCTTTGCTGCTCGGAGTTGTAAAAGGGATGCGCGTGGAGGAAGGACCAGACGAATTGGCGGCTGACGTTCTCGAGGCCGAACTCGAAATGCGCGTGCTGATAAACCGTGTGATGGCCGCCGAAGTAGGTGGCAGAGCCGATGTTCACGCGGTGCTTTTCGTTTACCTCTTCGGGATTGATGAGGCGCGGCGAGTAGCACGTGCGAGCGGCCGCGATGGCCGAATCGAACGGGTGCGCGAAGTAATTTCGCAGAGTGACACGCGGCGGCGCGGTCTCAACGAGCGATTCCTGAGGCGAATCCGACAAGGGAGACGATCGAGTGGCCATGCTCAGCGGCATTGTACACCCGCACCGCAGTCACGAACCACATGCGGAGTCGCGGGTGAGCAAAGCGCTGAAATGAGATTGTGTCGGGGTCGAGCGGGGCCTACTTCTTGGCCGCTTTGTCCGCGTATTTCTTCTGAAAGCGCTCAACCCGGCCGGCCGTATCGATCAGCTTCTGCTTGCCGGTGAAGAAGGGGTGGCAGCTGGAGCAGATTTCCACGCGGATCAGATTGCCCTTGAACGTCGAGCGGGTCTCAAAGGTACTGCCGCAGGCGCAGTGCACCGTCACGGCATGGTAGTCGGGGTGAATTCCTTCCTTCATGTGGTACTCCTGTCGCCCGGCCGGTCTGCGCGAGAGGCATGAGCACAGTCGCGTCGCTAGGCCAAGGGCGGAACTTTGATTTTACAGGATTAAAGTAAGAATTTCCACTCGCGGAGACAGCGCACGGGTGAACTTCAGGAAACGAAGGAGCAGCCGAGCCGAGTGCGGCCTCCGTCGAGAGGCGCCGCATAGGCGCGGCGCAGCATGACTCGAACGGGCGGCAGGATGGGCACGTGCAGAATGGCGCTGAACTGTTGCGGGATGTCTTCGGCTTTGTCCATCATCAACGCGACCCCGCCATAGCTCAAATCAATCACTCTGGCGGTTTTCTGGCCGCCTTCCGCGATGACGGCGTAGGCCTTGGTGCCCGCGAGGGACACTCTCTCCCACTTTCGCTTGTCGGGATATGTACTCGGAGCCGCCGCTTGCGGCCGTTTGGCCGGCTGAGGTTCGCTCTTCGGAGCTGCCGCTTGAGGCGGCGGAGGGCTGGGCGCGGCGGCCTGCGGCGCTTCCTGCAGCGGACGCGACTCCATCGGAATCACACGGGCAGACCCGCGGCCTTGCGCCTTCAACTCGTACAGGCGCTTATCGGCGACATTCAAGAGATCGTTCTTGCGCTCTCCATCCTCGGGATGGACGGCAACGCCGAAATCCAAAGTTGCCGGGACATCCAGGTTCATGGGGCGCAGTTCGGCCTCGAATTGCGAACGCAACCGGCGGCAAAGCGTAAGCGCCTGTTCGGCATCTCCTTGCGGCAGCAAGAGAGCAAATTCGTCGCCGCCGATCCGGAAAGCAAAGTCCGAGGAACGCAGGGTCTTCCGGAGGATCGACGCAGCGATCTGCAGCACTTGATCTCCCCGCAGATGACCATGCAGATCATTCACCTCCTTCAGCCGGTGAAGATCCAGAATGATCACAGCGAGCTGCTGGCTATAGCGCTTCGCGCGATTCAATTCTTTCTCGCAATACTCGTCAAACAGGCGGCGGTTGTACAAGCCTGTGAGCGCATCCGTAGCCGCGTTGATCTGGAGCTTCTTGAATTCCTCATATTCCATCAAGATGGGAAGGCGAAGGAGGTTCGTTGAGGCGAGAACGTCGAGCATCACAGCCTGGAGAGAAACGCGCCGGCCGCCGCTCTCGAATAGCTCGCGTCGCCGCTGAAGGATCAGATTCCAGTATTCAATGCTCTGCGCGTCGGTGAGCTCCACTTGGGCCAAAGTGCGAAAGAGAGATCTCAGAAACTGGCCGCGGACAGGGTCTTCGAGGCCCTGCAGAGTCTCGACCAAGAGATCGAGAAACGACTCTTCTGACTGCGGCTGCGGCTGAGGGGGTTCGCCGGACTGAGCCATCATGGTTCCGAGACAGATCTACTCTGCCCTAGGTTGTAGGGGAAACGGCTGCGGGGGCCGCGAAGAATATAGCACGGCGTGGTCCAATCCCAATGCGGGTCTTTCCCGAAAAAACATCCCTAATTCGCTGTGTGGGCGAGGGTTAGCGGCGGGGCCTCCGAGCTCCGGAGGATCGACTGCGGCCCGGGACAATTAGATGAAAAGTAGTTCCGTTCATTGGCACATAAGGGTTGAGTCGAAGGACTAGGTCAGCCGATCGGCTTCAGGAATTCAACGCCGACCAGATGGACGTCGCCGGCCTCCTGGTGACGCTTTACCCGGGCTTGAATCGGGGGCATGCCCGCGGGGACCAAGGCCGAGGAAGTGATTGACGGGGCCGGGATCGTCAAGGTGATGACATCGTGGATCGCTAGAGCCCTGGGACATGTGATGAACGCCCCCAAACCACTGATATCAATAGTCTTAGCTAATTCCAAGAACTGCTCTCCGCGGGAGTCCTTTCCGCGCACGAAGAGTGGCACTTGGAGTCGAATTCTTTGGAACCGCCTACGTTCCTCGTAAAGGGGTGTAAGTCCGAGCTTTTGGTGGACGGCGCTCTCTCGCATAACGACTCGGTACCTCAGTTTTAGTACTCGCCTTCAGTGGCAATTTCAATGCAAAGTCGAAATTGCACAGGGGGCTATCCGGAAGTGGCGTGTTATCAATCGGTTGAGGGACACCGACGTGGGCTGATTCGCGGGCCACGGCTCGCCAAGTGTGTAAATTTACTCCATTCTGTTTCCAGGTTTGTGCAAATGTAGGACGCTTTTACCATTGACACCCTCTGGACCCTTTGCGAGCATACGACTTCTTCATCCTTCGCCTTTTCCTCTCAGGGAAAGGGTGTCTATCCTGAGGTAGTTTCCGATTCCAAGGAGGAGATTTGCCGGAGGGTTTGACAGCTTCCCCGCAGGACGTGAGTCAAGGAGCCCTGCAACTGGCGGCAATCCTTCTGGAGGCCGTGGACCGACCCATCCTAGTCTGCGGTCGTGATGGAAGGGGAATCTTCTCAAATCTACACGCCCAAGACGCGCTGGGCAATGTCAGCCTGCAATCAAAGCCGGAGACCAATCTCTTCCGGGACATCCTTAAGTCGGACGCCAAACCCATCCTGAGCCAACTGGAGAGCGGCGAGCAGGAGTTAAACCTCCCCATCGGACCTTCCGAAGGCCGGACGCGAGCGCGCATTCGCTGGTTG
Source organism: Candidatus Limnocylindrales bacterium (assembly GCA_035501415.1). Lineage (GTDB taxonomy): Bacteria > Acidobacteriota > Terriglobia > Acidiferrales > UBA7541 > Palsa-295. The sequence continues at coordinate 86,119 of DATJWH010000043.1, forward strand.
CCGGAGCCGGATTGGCTGGTGGTATATGTCGAACCGGCCCCGTCCGAAGAGGCGGACGAAGCGCGGATGCGTCAGACTGTGCAAGAGCTGATGCAAGAGCGGGAGATCACTTATCGAAACCTGCTCGCCGCGTACTTACGATTACAGGAGGTCAACCGCCAGAAAACAGTATTCCTGGCATCTGCAGCTCACGAATTGAAGACGCCTCTTGCGGTAATGAAGGGTTACTACGATTTGCTGCTTTCGGGTTCACTCGGACGGTTGAGCGAGCGCCAACAAGAGATTCTGCACGAGTCCAAAGAGAGCTGCGACCGTCTCGTGCGACTCGTCTCGATGTTCCTGAACTACTCGGCTCTCGAGAGCGGAAAGCTTGTGCTTCAACTTCGCGAAAATAACCTTCGCGATTGCATTACCGATTTGACCTGCCGCTGGCAGGAGGCATTTCAGCGTGCCAGCGTTACGCTTGAGATCAAGGTTCATCCGGAATTGCCACTCTTTCGATTTGATTACCAGAAGGTGCAGCAATGCATGGCAAATTTGTTGGATAACGCATTGAAGCATACGCCGGCAGGAGGGCGCGTGACCCTGCTCGCAGAGCCGCACTTCTGGGAGCGGCGAGTCTCTGAAACGGCCCCCTCCGAAGAGCGGCGGCGCACGTGGGGAGGCAAGAACAACAGCGTTTTGATCGCGGTGTCGGACACGGGAGGCGGAATCGCTGCCGAGTTTCATCAGGAGATCTTTGAGGAGTTTGTGCGCGTTGATCCTTCCTCCTCCGGCATGGGCCTCGGCCTCGCGATCACGAAGCGATTGATTCAAGCGCACCGAGGCAAGGTCTGGGTAGATAGCGAAGTAGGCAGAGGAAGTTCGTTTTCATTCCTCCTACCCATCAGTTTGGAATAGGATTCAGGAGAGGCGATTGGTGAAAGCAAAAATGCCCGATAAAGAAAAAATCCTCGTCGTCGACGACGAACCCAGTATTCGCAAGTATCTCCAGACACTGCTGGAGGTGGACGGCTTTCATGTACAGAGCGTGCCCAGCGGAAAGGAAGCCCTGGAACTGATCGGCGCCGGCCAGCGGCCCGACTACATCATTCTTGACGTCCTAATGCCGGAGATAGACGGCCTGGAGACGCTGCGGCGCCTCATGCAAGTCGACCGTTCGCTGAGCGTCATCATGCTGTCGTGCTCGAACGAAGTGACTACGGTGGTCGAGGCGATTCGGCTGGGAGCGCTTGACTATCTGACGAAGCCGTTTGAGAAGCCGGAGCTCGATGCGGCTTTCATGAAGGTGCGACAGAAACAGCAGTTGCGCTCCGAGAACGATGCGCTGCGAGAGTACTGCGAGCAGTTGACGGAGGACCTTTCATTTCTCGCGGCCAGTCCACAGATGCTCAAGATTCGGCAGCAGATTCTTCAAATTGCGCCGGTGGACGTTCCGGTATTCATCAGTGGCGAAAGCGGCGTGGGCAAGGAGGTGGTTTCGCGAATGATCCACCTTCGTTCCACGCGACGGACTCAGGCGTTCGTCAAGGTGAATTGCGCCGCCCTTCCCGGCGAACTCCTGGAATCAGAACTCTTCGGATACGAGCAAGGAGCCTTCACGGGAGCGGTACGAGCCAAGCCCGGGAAATTCGAATTGGCAAACAAGGGGACGATTTTCCTCGATGAGATCGCAGAGATGAGCCCCCATCTGCAGGCAAAGCTTCTGCACGTATTGCAGGACGGCCAGTATTCGAGGCTGGGAGCGAGAGCCGTGGTGAATGTTGACGTGCGCGTCCTGGCTGCGACCAACATGGACGTGAAGGAGGCGATGCGCTCCGGGAGATTCCGCGAGGATCTCTACTACCGCCTGAACGTTCTCTCGATCCACATCCCGCCGCTCCGCGAGCGAACTGCGGAGATTCCGCTGCTATTCCGGCACTTCCTCGTGAAGTACAGCGAGAAGTATCAAAAGCCAGCGGCGGATCCGTCGAAACACCTGCTGGAAGCGGCTTTGCGGTATCCGTGGCCGGGGAACCTGCGTGAACTTGAGAATTTTGTGAAGCGCTATGTGATCCTGGAAGACGACGAAGGGAGTTTTCGCGAGTTGCTCGAAATGACCGGGCAGCAGCAGCGCATGGCCCCTCGCGAAGAAACGCCGGCACCAAAGGAACAAGGCCTGAAGGCGTTGGTACGCGGCTTGAAGGATGAAGCCGAGATGGAAGCGATTGCCGACGCACTGGAAAAAACGAATTGGTGCCGAAAAGATGCCGCTCGAATGCTCGGCATAAGCTATAAAGCGCTCCTTTACAAAATGCGGCAATTCAATCTCGATTCGGGCCGCGGGTCGCGATCCGCTGCGGCAAAGGCAGCGGCTGCGGCTAAGGAAGCCCTTGAGCGCGAATCTGCCGCGAAAGCGCCCGACCCGGCTGCACCAGCGATCCGAGGGTCGTAGGCAACGGCGAGCCTTGCTCGAATGGTAGGGTAGTCCTAGACCCTGAAAAGAGTTGCATATCTAGAGCACATCCAAAGAAATTGCGCTACCCTTCATTCCGTGCTTAGACTATATTCTGCGCCGAAGTGGGTCGCTCGCGATTTTTCTGGTCGGCGGGCGACCGGGTTCACGCCGCTTACCCGAACATCGTAAAGAAACGTTTGTTACTGGTTACAAAGGGCTTGCGGAGAGCGCCACTTTTTGACCGTCACTTGCCCCCGGTAGAGGGACGGTTGCGAAGGAGCTGGCAGGAAAGCGAGCGCCCTTTGGAATCGGGATTGCTGAATTCGAGCACGGGGGATCCTGCGTGAACTTCAATCCTGGAGTCGAGGAGCTGGGATGACCGAGCGTCGGACAGCCCGCCGGTACGATCTTTCCCTGCCGGTGAATGTTCGCCTACCGATCAACAGGGAACCGGGTTCGCATAGTGGCCAGACTCGCGATATATCGACTCGAGGCGTTTACTTCACTCTGCACAAGGAACTCGCACCCGGTACCGAACTCGATTTTACGCTGACCCTTCCGGCCGAAATAACCCGCGGAACAGAAGTATTCGTGCGGGCCCACGGACGCGTCGTTCGAATCGACAGGCAAGACGATCAGGAGCAGGAAGGCGTTGGAGTGGCGGCAATCATCGAGCGCTACGACATCATACGCGGAGAAGGAACTCACATCTGAGACTGACCGTGAGTTGCCAGACTAGGCTTCGTGATTCCGTTCTTTTTTGGCTTCGAGCTGCCTCTGAAACGCTTTCATCCTTTCCCAAATCGGACTTACTTCTTAATTGCGGCTTGCCGCTCGGCTCACTTCCCGAAGTTGGAATTTTGCCTGAGGAAATCGCCTTCCCGAAAGTGCCCACGGTTTTCTGGTGGAGTTTTCCACTGAGAGCACCGAGACAAAGAGGTAGAGTACTGGGACTTCGCCGACGGGCACTAATAAGGCGTTATTTGTCATAGACTTACAACCCGACGGGCTGACATGGGGCTCAGGCGTGGGCCGGTCGCCTCTTCCCCAGTTTGGTTCCTTGAGTGCAACCCATGCATGGATGGCTTCTGCTGCCGAAGGTAGACTCTCCGTTCCTTATCCACCTGACCTGCCACCGGAGCGGATTTATTTCGGCCCGGCAGAGGCAATGCAAGCCGTCCGGCAGCGTGTAGAGCGGGCAGCTGGTTTGGACGTCCCGATCCTCATCCTGGGTGAGAGCGGGACTGGGAAAGAAGTTCTAGCCCGATTCATTCACTACCGCTCGCCGTGGCGCGACAACCCTTTCGTGAAGGTAAATTGCCCTGCCATTCCCGGCACCCTACTGGAGAGCGAGCTGTTCGGATTCGAGAAGGGATCTTTCACGGGCGCAACCGCCGCGAAGCCCGGCCGCATCGAGCTCGCTGTGGGTGGAACGCTATTTCTGGACGAAATCGCGGAACTTGACGCCGCTTTGCAAGCGAAGCTGCTGCATGTCCTTCAAGATGGGCATTTCAACCGAATCGGCGGTCATGAAGAAAGGCGAATGGACGCGCGCGTGATTTGCGCGACAAACCGTCGCCTTCAACAGGAGATCGAAACGGGCGCCTTTCGATCAGACCTCTTCTATCGGATCAACGTAATCAGCATTACTCTTCCGCCTTTGCGGGAGCGGCGTGAAGATATCCCGCACATCATCGAGTACCTCCGTCAGGTGTTCAACCAGCGTTTCAAGCGGGAAGCCGCGCCGCTGACGCGCGAGACGGTGCAACTGCTGCAGCAGCGCGATTGGCCGGGGAACGTTCGCGAACTCGAGAATTGCATGGCCCGCTACGTGATCCTGGGCTCGGAGGAAGCGTTCTATGGGGATCGCGAGGAACGCAAGCCGGTCACTTTCTCCTATGATGCGCCGACCGACGGTAACATTCCGCTGAAGCGTATCGCACAGCAGGTTACCCGGCGAATGGAGCACGACCTGATCTTGAAAGTTCTCCAAGCCAACCATTGGAACCGCCGGAAGACGGCGGAAGTCTTGAAAATCAGCTACAGGGCCTTGCTCTATAAGGTTCGACAGGCCGGACTGCCAAGCAAGCGGCCGCAGCGGCGAAATGGACAGCCGCAAGAGGCGGGAGATCCCGTGAATCCCGCGGTTCTTGCTGATTAGCTGCTTATTTTGACATCCTCAGTTTCTTTGCGTGACAGACTGCCCGGTTTTCGATTTTCGGCGCTTCCCGGGGACGTATCTGGTAGGAAATCCTTCGTTTCCCACTCCTTGCCCCCTCGATTTATTTTCGCTAGCCTAAAATTCTCGATGCCGAAAGCCAGCCCCAAACCGAGTCTGCGCGTCTGCCTTCTCTCGCCGCATCCGATGGTCCTGGATGAGTTTCGGAGGCTGCTCGAAAGCTCGGGGTTTCAAATCGTATCGAAACAACTGGACTCGATGCTGGCCCCCGACCTCCGAAATCTGGAGATTCCGCGGGCCTCGGTGTTCGTCGTGGACGCCCACGCGGCTCGCCAAGCGACCGGCGCCTTGCTGGGCAACATCCTTGACCGGTTTCCCACCGCTCGGCTGCTTGTCGTCGGCGAGAAGCTGAAGGAGGCCGACAGCTACACGCTGCTTCGGCAGGGGGTTAAGGGCATCCTCAATTACGACGAAGCCCGCGAGCAGTTGCCCCGGGCTCTTCCACTCGTCGCGGCCGGGGGGTTCTGGGTTCCTCGGACGGTCCTATCCCGATTTGTCGATTCGATCCTGAGCAGCACCCAGGGACGCCGTCTTCGCGGCGACTCTCCGGCCGAACTGAGCCGCCGGGAGCAGGAAGTACTGAACGGCCTTCTCGAGAACCTGGCGAACAAGGAAGTTGCGGACCGGCTGCACATTTCCGAGCGCACCGTGAAATTCCACGTTTCGAATCTGCTCGCGAAGTTCGGCGTCCGGCGCCGTGCAGACCTGATTCTGCTTTGCTTCCAGCGCCGTTCCGCCGGCACGTAGATAGCTTGCCGCCACTTGCAAGGGGCTCTCCCGCCGTTTACCCTGCTATTGTTTCGCTTTCGAATTCGGAAGCAAGTACTCACTGTTTCTATCAATGGCCACATTCTCCATCGAAAACTTCGGTTGCCGTGCGACCGACGCGGACGCCGCCCTGCTGAGGCAGCAGCTTCTTTCTGCAGGTCTCGCCCAGCGGAGCGAGCACTCCGACGCGGACGTGGTCGTGCTTAACACATGCACCGTGACGGCCGCCGCAGATGCGCAGGCTCGAGAGGCCGTCCGCAAGATTCATCGGAAGAACCCTAACGCTCGGATTATTGTGACCGGCTGCTACGCGCAGCGCGCCCCCGAAGAGATTGCGGCGATTCCGGGAGTCGCGTGTGTGGTGGGAAATTCGCACCAGGAGCAGATTCCGTCGCTGGCGTTGAGCCTGGATGGCGGGGCCGCCTCGTCAACTCTGGCGACTGAAAACGATTTCATTCCCATGGTGAGGCTTGACCGCAATTCGATCTCGCTGGCACACGGACCGGCAAAAATTCTGAGCGGAGACATCCTGGCGCATCGGACCCTGATGGGCGCGCCTTCATCGCCGGTACTGGACGACCACACCCGTCGAATCCTGAAGATTCAAGACGGCTGCGACAATCGCTGTTCCTATTGTGTGATCCCCTTTGTTCGCGGCGGGAGCCGAAGCTTGCCACCCGAAGATGTCCTTAATCGGATTCAGACTCTGATCGACAGCGGTGCAAGGGAGATCGTGCTGAGCGGCATTAACCTGGGGACTTACGGTCGCGATCTGGCGGAGCGCCCGACCCTCGAAGGGCTCGTGCAGCGTATCCTTGCCGAGACGAATTTGGAGCAGCTTCGCTTCAGCTCTATTGAGCCCCAGGACATTACGGAAATTTTCCTCTCCCTCGCTGCGTCTTCCACGCGAATCGCGCCCCATTTTCATGTGCCGTTGCAGTCGGGATCTGACGCCATCTTGCGTGCAATGCGGCGCTGGTATCGCGCCGCGCACTACGCGCAGCGCATCAAGCTAATTCGAGAAATGATGCCAAACGCCGCGATCGGCGCGGACGTTATCGTCGGATTTCCGGGAGAGACTGAAGGCGACTTCTCTGCGACGCTCGAACTGGCACAGGCGCTTCCCTTCACGTACCTGCACGTATTCTCGTTTTCGGAGCGGCCGGGCACGGCTGCCGAGAAACTAGGCTCACGCGTTCCGCCAGTCGTAATCCGCGAGCGCGCTCGGGCCCTGCGAGCCGCTGGGGAGGCGAAATCTATTAGCTTTCGCGCGACTCAGGCTGCCCGCACCGTTCGGGCCTTAACATTGAATCGCAGAGGAGAAAACTGGACGGAAGCACTCACCGGCAACTACCTGAAGGTCCGAGTCGGTGGTCTGCATCGGTCAAACCAGTGGCATTCTGTTTCTATCACTTCGTCGCCCACCCAGCTGACGGCAGCGGCGCCGGCATAGCTTCGCGGCGAAGCGCGCGCTAATCCTCGAAAATCACCTGAGCTAAGGCGAGATTGCCGCTGTGCGTGATCGTGAGCGAAATCGCGCGGACGCCGAGCTTTTCCGCGAATTGCCGGGCAACTCCATTCAGCCGAAGGGTGGGTTTTCCGCTCGAAGTGTTCGTCACTTCGATGTCGCGCCATCGCACACCGCACCGCCAGCCCGTCCCAAGGGCCTTCATCGCCGCTTCTTTTGCGGCGAAGCGAGCTGCGTAGCGTTCCGACCTGTTCTTGTGACTCTCGCAGTAAGCTATTTCGTTCGGCGTGTAGAGCCGTTCGAGTATGGCCGCTCCGTGGCGCTCTATGGCCGCAGCGATTCGGTCCACTTCCGTGATGTCCAAGCCGAGTCCGACGATCACGCGCCCTCAGAGGTTTGAGCTAACCCATCGCCGAGGAACTTCCGTTCCATCTGGCGGCGCAATTATACCTATAATTGAAAAGAGAGCCGCGATACCGCGCTCACTATGCCTGGAATCACGACAAAGCGTCGAACGGTGCGTTCCGTGAGGATACAGAAGCATTCGCCTGAGAGTGGAGGCATTTGGCGGCTTCGCCGCTCGCGTGGTCTCCAGATACTCGAGGCCGCGCCATTGGCGAACCTCGAATGGTTGACTCACGGCTTTAGCACGGTCGGTGGCGGCGTCAGCGAATTGGCTGAAGCGCCAAGACCCACAACTTCGCCGCGACGCGTCCTGAATCTCGGCTTCACTGATTGGGACACGCGCGAACGCGTCTCTGAAAATCGCAATCGGTTGTTCCAAGCGGTCGGCGCCGCGGGAATGCGGATCGAAGGGCTTCGCCAGATTCATTCGGACGTCGCGATCTGCGTCGGCTCATCGATCAGAACCGCATCCAGGGATGTGCCGTCCGGTGACGCTCTTATGACTCGGGAACCGGGCGTTCTTCTCACTGTTCAGACAGCCGACTGTGTGCCAATCCTGCTTGCCGACTCCGCCAAACGCGTGGTCGCCGCGGTTCACTCCGGCTGGCGCGGCACTCTTCAACGCATTGCCGAGAAGGCAATCGGGCGAATGCGGATGGAATTCGGTACGAGGCCAGAAGATCTTCTGGCTGCAATCGGCCCTTCCATCGGGGAATGCTGCTACGAAGTCGGCCACGAGGTGGTGAAGGAATTCGCGGCGCAATTTCCCGACGCGCGCGATTGGTTCACGGGACCTTTCGACGGTCTTACGGACGGTGATAATGACCCCAATTGGCTACCGTGGCTCACCATGAAGCCGCCGGGACATGCGCCGCCTTCTCCGCGCGCCTATCTCGACTTGAAGCAGGCGAATCGCAAGATTCTCACGACGGCGGGAATCCGCGAAGCCAACATTTCTGTTTCGGATTTCTGCACAGCCTGCCGCGGGGACCTTTTCTTCAGCTATCGCCGAAATCAAAGCACGGGGCGCATGATGGCTGCCATTGGAATCCGTCCCTGATCGACTGCTGGAGGATCCCTAAGGAACCGCCGAAATTTGTTCCAGTCGGGAGCCCGTATTTGTGCTCTCAAGAAGAGCGAGTTGGCCGCAGGCCGCCATCACTTCTTGCCCGCGCGAGTACCGCACGAGCGCCAGAACGCCCTTCTCCGCAAGGATTTTCCGAAACGTCTCGGTGCGCGCGGGATCCGGCTCGCGGTAAGGCAAGTCGCCGGGATTCCAAGGGATCAAGTTTACTTTCGCGCGCAAATTCGCGAGCAGCTTCGCCACGCGTCGAGCGTCCTCGGCCGAATCATTGAATCCTCCCAACAGCACGTACTCGAACGTAAGCCGTTCCCACGGTCGCAACGGGTATTGGCGGCACGCGGCCAGCAATTCGGCAATCGGATACTTCCGGTTGATCGGCATGATTTCATTGCGCTGCTCGTCCGAAGACGCATTCAGAGAAATGGCAAGCTTCGGGCGAACCCGCTCCCGGCCGAGCTGCTCGATTCCCGGCAGAATGCCGCTGGTCGAGAGGGTCACGTGCTTCGGCGAGATTGCCATGCCGTTCGGATCGAGCAGTATACGCAGCGCGGCCATGACAGCGTCGTAGTTCAGAAGAGGTTCGCCCTGGCCCATCAACACTACGTTCGTTCGAGGCTTCAGAGTGTCGCTATTGTCTTCGAGCGCGACGAGCACCTGGCCAATAATTTCGCCGGGAGAGAGATTCCGAATGAGGTCTAGTGTCGCTGTCAGGCAAAAGCGGCAACCGACCGCACACCCCGCCTGGGTCGAAATGCAGATCGTCTGTCGGTTTTCCTCGGGCATGAACACGGTCTCGACTGTCGTCGAGGACGAGCCAGCTTCGGCGTCTCTAACATGACTTCCAGAGAGTCCGAGAACGTACCGCACGGTCCCGTCCGCGGCGCGATAGCGGCGGACGATCTTCGGGAGCTTGATAGCAGCTTCTTTCTCAAGCCGGTTCCGCAGTGTTGCCGGCAAAACTGTCATCGCCCCGAAATCGAAGCGGTGCTCCACGTAAAGCGCGCGATAAATCTGATTTCCGCGAAAGGCGGGCTCGCCAAGCGACTCTGCCAGGACTCGCAGTTCCTCGGCAGATCTGCCGAGGACATTGCCAGCGTCGCTTTCCTTCTGTTTGGCCATAACTTTTCATTCATGATAACACGCGCGCGCTAAAGGACTTGGGCCGCCACAGCCCGCCCACGAAGCTTCGCCCGCGCAGATCTGTAAACCAATCGCCGACCCGCGAATGACATCCGCGGAGGCGCATGCCAGAATATAGATATGACGGAAATCGCGCGCGGAGTTCAGAAACAGATTCTACCGAACGGCCTAGTCGTTCTGACGGAGCCGATGGAACACGTCCATTCGGTGTCCGTGGGAATTTGGCTGCGTTCAGGCTCCCGGCGCGAGCCGGCGGAGCTGAACGGCATCTCGCACTTTATCGAGCACATGGTGTTCAAGGGTACGCGCCGCCGCAGCGCCGAAGATATCGCGCGAGAAGTCGACAGCGTCGGCGGAATGCTCGATGCCTTTACCGCCAAGGAGATGGTCTGCTTCAACACCCGCGTGCTCGACGAACACCTTCCGAAGGCCTTCGACATCCTCGCCGACATGGTTCTGGAACCCAAATTCGCGGAAGAAGATATTGAACGCGAGCGGTCCGTTGTCCTCGAAGAAATCCGCATGACTCAGGACAATCCCGAGGATCTGGTTCACGAGCTCTTCACCCAAAATTTCTGGAATCCTCATTCTCTCGGCAAGCCGATCCTGGGCACACCCGAGACCGTTTCGGCGTTTGACCGTAAAAAGATTCAGGCCTGGTTTAGCCGGCGGTACGCGCCCAACAACGTCGTCATTACGGCTGCCGGTCACTTTTCAGATTCGAAACTGCTCGAACTCATCGCGGAGCGTTTCGCGCAAGTTGCTCCTTCTCCGGACGGCTTCCCGGATGCCGCTCCACAACCGGTGCCGCACATCACGCTCTGCCAAAAGAACGAACTCGAACAAGTTCACATTTGCATCGGCGTTCCGGCCCTGCCCATGTCGGACCAACGCCGCTTCGCCGTCTCCGTCTTGAACAACGTTCTCGGCGGCGGCATGTCCTCGCGTCTCTTCCAGAATATCCGCGAGCGTCTCGGCATCGCCTATGCCATCTTCAGCGAGTTGAACGCCTATCGTGATGCGGGAATGCTTTCCGTCTACGCCGGCACTTCGCTCGAGACCGCTCCGCAGCTTGTTCGCAACGTGCTGGACGAATTGCGGCGGCTAAAAGACGAACCCCTCACCGATGAGGAGTTACGCCGCGCCAAGGACCATCTCAAAGGTGCAACCCTTCTCGCGCTCGAAGGAACAGGCCAGCGGATGAACAGCCTTGCGCGCTACCATTTGTACTTCAACCGCTACTTCACGCCGCAGGAGCTCATTGCGATGCTGGAGAATGTCACGCCCGAGGACGTTCAGCAGATCGCGCGCGACTTCTTCCAGTCCGACCGGGTCGCCGCATCTGTAGTCGGAAACCTCGACGGCTTTGAACTCAAGCGGGAAGATCTCGTTATCTGATTGGAGAAATCAGGGGCCGCAGGCCACTTGCGGTCTTGCGCCGGTGCTAGCTTTCTGCGAACATCCTCGTCGGCGGCAGAAGTTTCGGGTCGAAGCCGCTCAGGGTTAACGTATCCCGCTGCGCATCTCCATCCTGGCCTCAGGAAGTACGGGCAACTGCACGTTGCTCGAAACGGAGCGCACAACCCTCCTCGTTGACGCCGGACTCGGTCGAAGAGAAATGCTCCGCCGGTTCGAAGCACTGGGCCGCGCGCGCCCTGACCGGGTTGACGCCATTCTCATCACTCACGAACACACAGATCATGCCAGCGGTCTCGCGCAGCTTGCTCGGGACTGGAAATGTCCGGCCTACCTTACTGAGCCAACTCACCGTGAAATCCTGAAAGCGTACGCGGACAGTCCGAAGACGAAGATTGAACGCGTCCAGCACATCCATGCGGGCATGCGATTTGAGATTGGCGACATCGAGGTTATCCCTTTTGCGATTCCGCACGATGCCGCGGACCCAGTCGGCTATGCCTTCCGGACGAACGGAATCAAAGTCGCCGTCGTCACTGATTTGGGCTACATGCCGGAGCTCGTCAAACACCATCTGCGCGAGTCTGACTTTCTCGTCCTCGAATCCAATCACGATCTCGACATGTTGAAGCTCGGCCCCTATCCCTGGTACATCAAGCAGCGCGTGATGAGCCGCACGGGCCACTTGTCAAATACGATTGTGAGTGACTTTCTCGCGGATTCTGAGGTCTTCGACGGGCATGCGCGGCACGTCGTCCTCGCGCATCTCTCCGAACAAAACAACACGCCCGATCTCGCCCGCATCTCCGCCGAAGAGGCGCTCGGCCGCCGTTCCGAGGCTTTTGCCTACCGCGGCACACTCCACATCGCGTCGCAACGCACCCCCCTGGGTCCCTTCGAGTTTTGATCCGAGGACGCGCTGCCGTCGCGCCGCGCTTTGGTTTCGGGTATCATCGTTAGGTTCCACTCTATCGGAGCTGAATTTGATTCCACGCTATACACGCCCGGAGATGGGCCGCGTCTGGAGCGATGAGAACCGCTTCCAGAGGTGGCTCGACGTCGAACTCGCTGCTGCGGAAACGCTGGCGGAAGCAGGTGTTGTGCCGCGCGAAGCGGCCGCCAAGCTCCGGGAGCGCGCCCGTGTCGATGTGGCCAGGATTAATGAAATCGAAGCGAAGGTGCGCCACGACGTCATCGCATTCACGATTGCGGTTCAGGAATCAGTCGGCGATCCCGAGGCCGCGCGCTGGCTGCACTATGGCCTTACGTCTAACGACGTCGTCGATACGGCGCAGGCGCTGCTTGTCCGCGACGCATCGAAATTGATCGAGCAGGGCATCATCCGGCTGGGCGAGGTGCTGGAGCATCGCGCCTGGGAATTCAAGGACACTCCCCAAATCGGCCGCACACATGGCATTCACGCCGAGCCCATCACATTTGGCCTGAAGGTTGCCAACTGGTTCGCCGAAAATCGCCGCGACCTCGAGCGTTTCCGCATCGCGGCTCAGCAGATCGCCGTGGGCAAGATTTCCGGCGCCGTCGGCACCTGCACGCATCTGGGGCCCGACGTGGAGACCCAGATTTGCGCGCGCCTCGGACTCGCTGTCGCGCCCATCACATCGCAAGTGATCGAGCGCGATCGCCACGCGCAATACCTGTCTACACTTGCCATTGTGGCGGCGTCTCTCGAACGCATCGCTCAGGAGATTCGACACCTTCAACGCACGGAGGTTCGGGAGGTCGAGGAGCCCTTCGGTGGCGAGCAGCGCGGCAGCTCTGCCATGCCACACAAGCGCAATCCCGTCAGTTCCGAGCAGATTTGCGGTCTCGCGCGAGTCATACGCGGGAATGCGGTGCCGTCATTTGAAAATATCGCTCTTTGGCACGAGCGCGACATTTCGCACAGCTCGGTCGAGCGCGTCATTCTGCCGGACTCGACAATCCTTCTCGACTACATGCTCCATCGCACCACGGAAATCGTGCGCAATATGAAGGTGTTCCCCGAACGCATGCTTCGCAATCTCAACTCAACGCAAGGACTCGTCTTCTCCGGTCAGTTGCTGCAGGACTTGGTCGAACACGGTGCGCCGCGCGAAGATTCCTACAAGTGGGTTCAGGCTCACGCCATGGCAGCATGGGAATCTGAGACCAGCTTCAAGGAGCGCGTCGCGGCCGATCCGAACATCCGCAAATTCCTCGATGACAAGGCCCTCGCGCACACCTTCGACCTGCGCCGCCAGCTTCGCGCCGTCGACGCCATCTTCGAGCGCGTCTTCGGCCGGCCCACTTCCGACGCAAAGTCCTCCGCCGCCCGCTAGTCTCTTCGGCAAATCGGAAGCGGGATCATGGGTAGTAAGGCCAGGCCGGAGACTTCACTAGCAAAGTGGCATAGGGAATCGAAATCGGGGCTAGGTCGCTCGCCTTCACCTGCGCGCTCCCCTGGACCTTCAGCACGGCCACGTTCGCGCTTGCCACCGGGTCGTCTGGCCGGATCTTCAGTGCGTCCGCATAACTCTGACGCGCTTGATCCAACTGCCCCTCTTCGGCTTCCACCTGCGCCAGAGCATCCAGCGCCTGGTAGAACTTGGGATCTGGCTGCAGCGCTTCGCGCAGGTGCTGCTCGGCTATCGTGAGTCGGCCTTCTCGATCCTCGGCCACTCCTTGCACGAAGAAGCCCTTGCTGTAGGTTTTTTTGTTGTGGGTGAACGCCATTCCCATCTCGCCATTCGCCTCCAGGAATCTTCCTGCGCCCAGGTACGCAAGGGCGAGATTGTTTTCGAGCTCAACGTCGTCCGCGTCCAGCGAGATCGCCGATTCGAGCGGTGAAATTGCGGCTCTGGGGTCCCCTCTCTCCAGTTCAACCTGGCCCAGAAGAGCCAGCGCATACAGGCCCTTCGGATCGGCCTTTACAGCCGCCTGTAATTCCCGCGAGGCTTGATCGAGATGGCCTGCTCGCGCCGCCCGCACTCCACTGCCGTAATGCACCGCCGCCGCGTTCGCGGAGCGCAGTCTCGTCGCGGCCAAGCCCAGCACAACCACCGATGCAAGCGCCACCGTCGCGGCGATTCGCGTGTTTCTCGAATCTTGAGAAGACCCGGTGTCGAGCGGACTCGGTTCGGTCGCCGGCGTCGTCAGAGCGCGAACCATCGGTGGAAAAATGGCCCCCAGCACAAGTCCGGCAACAAGCCCGCCCAAGTGCGCGGAATTGTCCACGCCCGATCGCATACCGTAGAAGAGATTGTAAGCGATGAAAATTCCCAGGCTTTTCAGCTTCTGGTGGACCACTTGCTGCGGAATCGGCGTCTTCTTGAAGTACAGATAGGACACGAACGCGCCGGCGACGCCAAAGATCGCGCCCGAGGCGCCCGCGCTGACGCGCCACGGATCCCACGCCACGCTGACCATGCTGGCAGTGAGTCCGCATACGACGTACGTCACCACGAACGCCCGCCGTCCCATCAGAAATTCCAGCGCGCGGCCAAGATCCCACAGGCACCACATGTTGAAGCCGATGTGGATGATTCCGAAGTGCACGAAGGTGCTGGTGAAGAGCCGCCACCATTCGCCACTCAGCGTCACCGGCCCGAAGTCCGCGCCCCATCGGACCGCATCCATGATGTTGGGATCGGTCCATGAGGCGCCAGAGAATCCCATCGCGAGGTAGACCAGCAGATTGAGTCCCACCAGTGTGTAAGTTGCGATAGGTGTGCGCCCAGCCGCGATAGCGGCGTTGCTGGAGATGACCCGCGGGTTGGCGGCTTGCGAAGCGGCAGCCACAGTCGGTTTCGCCCTGCGGCAATCGTTGCATTCCGTGGCCGGCTCCGAACCGAACGAGAATCCGCTGAATGTTTTCCCGCAGCTTGGACAAATGGGCATGGTTGTTGCGGGCTAACCTAATGCCAGCGGGAAATACACGCAAGTAATTTATCGCGGCAGTTATTCAGACGGCAGAGAATTGCCGACCGAAGGCGGGGGGCTTCTCTCCGAAGCCTTATTGCACGCGCTGGATGTAGCGCCCCTCGGAAGTGTCCACCTTGATCTTGTCGCCGGTTCCAACGAATGGAGGGACGTTCACGACCAAGCCCGTCTCGAGCTTCGCCGGCTTCATCACGGCGCTCGCGGTCGCCTTCTGGATGCTGGGCTCCGTCTCGACCACAGTCAGATCGACCGTATCCGGCAGCAGCACGCCAATCGGTTTGTTGTCGTAATACTCGATCGACACCGGCATATTCGGAATCAGGTAGTCCTTGGCATCGCCCACCACGTCGAGCTGCAACTGAAGCTGCTCGTAGTTCTCCGTGTTCATGAAGTGGTAGCCTTCGCCGTCGGCGTAGAGGTATTCGAACTCGATCTCGTCCACCACTACTTTCTCGATCGTCTCTTCTGCGCGGAACCGGTAATCGATCATCGAGCCCGTACGCAGGTTTCGCATCTTGGTTTGCATGGCGGCGCGCTTGTTTCCCGGCGTCCGGTGGTCCACGTTGTAGACCACATGCAGGTCGCCTTCGTGCTTGATGATCATGCCCGCGCGCAAAAGTGTCGCCTTAATCATGACTGCTCCTGATTTCCCTTTGGAGTTGTCCTCGCCGGTTCGCTCTTGCAGTTCCGCCGGCGTCAACAGGCCGGGGCAAAGAGCCTTCCTTCTAGTTGCCATCCCACCGGGCTTTGCCTGGTAAGACTCGAAACGAGGGATTCGGTGCGTCGAAAGCGCTCAGCCGAAGCAAGGATTATAGCGGCCCCGGCCGCAGATGGTCAAATGAGCTCCCGAGGGTAGCGCCGCGTCTGGGTCTGCGTTAGGATTCCGTCGCCATGTTCGTTTCTCGACGCGAATTGCTGTCCAGCCTCGGTTTCGCTGCGGCCGGTGCAGTCTTCTCGAGGGCACGAGTTCCCCAAGGGCCCGCCGCCGAGCTTCGGATCAATGGCGACCGTCTTCGACGCGACATCGAAGGCCTGAGCCTCTACGGCCGGCCCGCGGGCGGCACATTTGCCGATGGCGTCAGCCGCACGGCCTACTCGGAAGCCGATATCGCCGGCCGAAATTACGCAATGGGCCTGATGCGGTCTGCTGGGCTCCAACCACGCATTGATTCGGCCGCCAATATTTTCGGGCTGCGGCCCGGGACCGACGCCGCTGCGAGACCCATCCTTTTCGGCTCTCATATCGACTCGGTGCCAAGCGGCGGCAACTTCGACGGCGATCTGGGCTCCATGGCGGCGATCGAAGTTGTTCGCACGCTCCAGGAAAACAAAGTCGTCACTCGTCATCCGCTGCAAGTCGCGATCTGGTCGAACGAGGAAGGTGGACTCATCGGCAGCAGTGCTGCTGCCGGGCAGCTTCGACCCGAAGATCTGAGTCGCGTCTTCAATGGAATCACCGCGGAGGAAGGCATTCGCAAACTCGGTGGTGATCCCTCGCGTCTCGCTGAAGCGCGCCTCACTCCCGGCGCGTTCCGTTGCTATCTCGAGCTGCACATCGAGCAGGGCGGCACACTCTATCAGGCCAACGTGCCGATCGGCGTCGTCGAGGGAATCGTCAGCATTGACGAATATGATGTCGAAATACGCGGCTTCGCCAATCATGCTGGAACCACTCCCATGGCCGAGCGCCACAACGCGCTCCTCGCTGCGGCGAAGCTTATCGAACTGGTGCAGCAGGTCGTCACGTCGGAGCCGGGGCGGCAGGTGGGTACGGTTGGAAGATTGCAGGTGTTTCCCAACGCGACCAACGTCATCCCGGGGCTGGTGAAGCACTCCATCGAGCTGCGCGATCTCGATGCGGAAAAGATTGCGCGCATGGGAGATGAGATTCAGACGCGTGCCCAGCAGATCGCCAGCGACACTGGGACAGAAATCTCGATCAAGAAAGCGGAGCACGACCCGCCGGCCGTCGCCGACCCGGAAATACAACGTCAGATCGAAGAAGCTGCGGCGCGACTAGGCCTGAAAACGATGCGCCTGCCCAGCGGCGCCGGTCACGACGCTCAAATGATGGCGAAGCTCGCTGCCATGGGGATGATTTTTGTCCCCAGTGTCAACGGCATCAGCCATTCGCCGAAAGAACTGACTCGCTGGCAGGATTGCACGAACGGAGCCACCGTGCTGCTGCAAACCATTCTCCTGATCGACAGCACGTCTCCCTGAATCATCCCCTAAAAATGAACAGTCATCTCCGCCTGCACCGTTCGCGGCGTGATGAAATGCGTCCCTGAAAAGCTCGAGAGGAAATTGTACAGCGCCACTTTGTTTGTCAGGTTCACAACCGTGATCTTCCCGCCCGCCGCCCATCGGTCTCGCTTCCATACAGCGTCGTCTCCCAATGCGATGTCATATAGACTGTGCGGGGTGATTCGCGACGGATTCGTGTCTGGGTTGTAGGTTCCCGGCGCCACGATATGAACGAGCGTTGCGCCGTAATGGTTCGAATTGCACGTTCTCAGCGGCTCGTCCACCCTCGCGAAGACGCTTCCGCAATAAAGTCCCATCTCCTGCTGTTCGTCGCCAGTCAGGGTGAGCGCAGTTGCGTAGTCCGGGACACTCACCACCACCAGCCCGCTGTCGAACCGCCACGTCAGTCCCATCCATAGGCCACGCAGCCGCCTCGCTGAAAACTCGTACTGGACATTCGTCGTTTGCTCGAATCCCTGGTCGTGGTCCGGACGCGCCACCGGCGCGTACGCTGTGCCGAAATTGATTCCGCCGATCTCCGGGCTGAACAGTCGCGACCGGCTGTGCCCCATCACCGTGAATGCACTGAATCCGTGGACATCAGTCAGCGTTGCGCGCACCAGGGCCCCGTCGATTTTCGACTTGCGGAACTGAATCGGAAAATTCAGCGGCGTGTTCAGAATCGTGTTGAAGTCGTAAGCGCCGTCCGTGAACTTCCAGAAATATTCCGCCTGCACGCTTAGCTTCCTGCCTGCCTGCTGCTCGAACCCCACGTTGAATTGGTTGCGCCGCGCTGGCGTGAGCGGTTGGACGCTGGTCGCGCCGAGTGAGCCATTTGCCAGGCCGCCGGCGCCTGTCGCGCTCGAAAGCACCAGGTTCTCGTTGTACGGCGTCAGAAACACGCGGGCATATGAAAAATGCAAAACTGTCCCTGTCGCATGCACCTGATACGCGGCGCCTAGACGCGGCTGAATGCCCCATCCGCGGCTCAGTCCGGCGTAATCGTCGTATCGCACACCCAGATTCAGGTCGAGTGCTCCCAGTTTGACGTTGTCCTGCGCGTAGGCGCTGCCCTCGTGGATCGTCGCTGCGCCGTCAAACTTGAAAAGCATCCCGCCCCTGGTCAGGTCGTATGCCAGCAGAGCCTGTTGAAATCCGCTGTTCTCCGCGTAGCCTGCTGCCGCGCATTGGCTTGGAGAGGTCAGCGAAGCATCATCCACCGGCGTGCCGTTCGCATCGACGCACGGTGAGTTGAACGCTGCGTTGGTCAGTCCCGTGCTGAAGACCTCCCGGAGAGGTGTCACCTGAACCTGCACGCCGGCCTTGGCCGTCTGCCGGCCGTGCGAGTAAGTCGCATCTCCGCGAAAACCGGTGCTCGTCAACCGCCGTGACTGCGAAAGCGTTGCCGGCTGGTCCGAAAACAAATTCGCCGAGGGAAAATAGTTTACCCGGTCCTGCCGCACCCACGCGTTTCCAGTCACCAGCAGCCACCCGGTCACCACGTGCGAAAAGGCCACGTCCGTGTTGAAGCTCGTCATGTGCTGCCGCTGGTCCTGTCCGGCTGTCTCCTGGTCGTACGTGTTCGGAACCTGGAACCACGACCGCGCCGCCGAGACGTTTACGTGCATCGACGTCGCATCATTCGCGTGCCAGTCGAAACGGTCGAAGACGCTTTCTGCGTTGCCAGCCGCGTGAAGCGGAACGAACTCCGGTGCATCCAGGAAACGTCCGCTGTCTACCGCATCCAGCGCCATGAAATTTCCAAACCTTTTCGAACCCGACCCCAGCATAACGCTCGCTGTCGGCGTCCCGAAGGATCCGTACCCTAGCGCGACCGTCCCGTTTGCCCTGCCCGCGCCCAGTCCCGACCGCGTCGTTGCCTCTACAATGAGGCTCGTCTTGTCGCCAAATTCCGCCGGTGGCGCACCTTGAAGCGTTTGCATCTCCTGGATCGTGCTGGCTGAAATCTGGTTTGAGAAAATCCGGCTTTGTTGGTCTGAAATAGGCTGGCCGTCGACGCTGAAGGATGTCTCTGCATGCTCGCCCAGCGGATGAAACACACCGTTCGAGTCCGCCGCCACACCGGGTGTGGCCAGCGTGAGAATCGAGCTCAGCGCGGCATTCACACTTTCGCTCGGCAGGTTGTGGATCAGTCCCTCGCCAATTTTGGTTTCGGCCACGTTCAGTGATCCCGTATCGGCATTGCCCTCCGCTACCGTCACCTGTTGCGTCACTGTCTCCAGGCTTAACTCGATCTTCAGCTCCGACGTCTCGCCCGCCCGGGCCTCCACCCGTCGCCGCTCCCTCTGAAAGCCGGGCGCCTGAACCGTTACCTCATATCCTCCCGCCTCAAGCCCCTTGAAGCAAAACTGCCCTTTCGCATCCGTCTTCGTTTCCAGTGGCGCCCGCGCGCCGGTTAACTCGATGGACGCGGCGGCCACCGCCGCCCCTGTCGGGTCCTCGACCGCGCCGCAGACACTTGCAGGTGCTTTCTGTGGCTCCTGGCCTGAAAACAACAATAAAGACATCGCGGCAAAACCGATGAAGCCCACGGCTCACCTCTCGTGCCGCTGATGTTAAGCTAGGTTAACATGCTTTGTACAGCATAATTAACCTAAACGGTGGAGCAGGGTAAAGCCGGAAGCCAGGCGTGCCAAATCATCTTTGCTGCGCCCGCCGTCTGTACTAGGATGGGGAAAAGCTTCCATGCCAGAAGAATTGGATCGGCAAGCATTGATTGACACCGAGCACCTCAAACTACTTTCTCTCGGTTACATGATCGCGGGTGGCGTGTCCGCTCTCTTTTCTCTCATCGGTCTGTTCTATGCGTTCATGGGTTTAGTGGTCGGCGCCACAATCGCCCATGTACCCGCCTCAGGCAATAACAGTCCGCCTCCTGCATTCATCGGCTGGATCTTCGGCGCGATTGGACTCGGCATTTTCTTTCTACTGGTCGTTTTCGCGATCTTGAAATTTCGCGCGGCGGTATGCTTGCGGAACCGCACCTCTCGCGTCTTTTGCATGGTCGTGGCCGCCATCAGTTGTCTCGAATTTCCCTACGGCACCGCGCTCGGGGTTCTGACCTTCATTGTTCTCGGACGCGACTCGGTTATTCGCACATTTCGGCGCCCTGGCGTCTCTTCTCCTGTTGCCTGACCGTGCCCTTTGTCCCGCCGCGGGTTTGCCGCGTTGCGCCGCCTGTACTACGATGACCTCTCGATGAACGACCCTTCCATCGCTCCAAGAAACGGCGCCGCCGAAATCCTCTGGGGCTTTTGGTATCCCGCTCTGCGCAGCGACCAGATACGCAGTCGCAAGCTCGTCCGGGCTATGCTGCTCGAGGTGCCGCTCGTAATCGGTCGCGATGCCGCCGGAAAGCCTTTCGCGCTTCGCGACGTCTGCCCGCATCGCGCCTTCCCCCTCTCCTTCGGTCAGTTCGATGGCGCGAATGTCGAATGCGCCTATCACGGCTGGCAATTTGACGCTCATAACGGCCAGTGTCAGCACATACCCTCACTCACGGCCGATTCGAAACTCAAGTGTGAACGGATCTTCGCAGGCAGCTTCCCCTGCGCGGAACGCGACGGCTACGTCTGGGCGTTCATGACAAATCCCGAAGGCCGTCCGTCAGATGCTCCGGTACCGCCTGCGCCCGAGCTGCCTGTCTTTAGCTCGCGCTATCAGATTGCGCGCCTGTCGGCCGACCTGCCTTGCACCGTCGACCATGGCATCATCGGTTTGATGGATCCCGCACACGGCCCGTTCGTGCATCAGGCCTGGTGGTGGCGTACTCGCCGCAGTATTCGGGACAAATCAAAGCAATTCGAACCCATTCCCAACGGCTTTCGCATGAGCCCGCACAGGCCCTCGGCCAATAGCGCGCCGTACAAGATCCTGAAGTTCGCTACTGGCGAACCCGCTACTACCACCATCGATTTCGTTCTGCCCAATCAGCGTTTCGAGCAGATCCGCGCGGGCCGCTATTGGCTATCGAGCCGCACGACGGTCACCCCCGTGCGCCCAAATCTCTGCCGCCTCGATTTCGTCGCCGCGTGGAATATCCTCCCCTGGTTTCCCATCGTTTCCTTCATCATTCACGTCCTCGGGCCGCGCTTCATCCGTCAGGACACTGAAGTCATTAAGAAGCAGGCACTCGGCCTGCAATACGACGATCGCATGATGCTCGTTGACGATGCCGACCGCCAAGCCCGCTGGTACTTCGACCTTAAGGCCGCCTATCTGGATTCCCTCCGCACGGGAGCACCTCTTCGGCACCCCATGTCCGGTCCCGTCACCCTCCGCTGGCGCTCCTAGGTCTCTGCCTTCGCGCGCTGGGCGGCACGGTCTATCGACTAACCCTAACAAAATCAGTGAAATACAAAACCGCACAGCACGTAGAGGACCAATAAAGATTCCTCTGGACTTTCGCCCGTTAATGTGCGATTATGTCCTTGCGTTTGTTGCTCTTGTAAAACCTTTAGATTCGTTGAAGGGGCTGCAGGTTTAACACTTGCAGCCCCGTTTTTTTTGCGGCTGGAGGCGTTCGAGAGGCACCAAATAGCCTACAAAGCAGTACAAAGAAAGAAGTAACTAAGTGAAAGAACAAGGAACAGTGAAGTGGTTCAACGCCAGCAAGGGCTTCGGTTTCATCCAGCGGCAGTCCGGAGAGGACGTTTTCGTCCATTTCTCCGCGATTCAGTCGGATGGCTATAAGTCGCTGAACGAAGGCCAGGCGGTCGAGTTTGAGGTCACCTCAGGCCCTAAGGGGCTTCAGGCGTCCAACGTCTCTAGCCTGTAGCGTTTGAATGGGCGGGCGGGTGCGCCTCCGGGCGGCCCGCCTTGCCCGGAACATTGGAAGTCGGATTAGACCAAAGGAGGCTCCTTGAAAGCTCTCCAAGAGGGCGCTTACATCAAGCACTTTCAGTACGGTCTGGGCGTCGTCACCGAGTCGGACGCGGACCGCACCTCCATCGATTTTGATCTTCATGGCATGAAGAAATTTGTCACCAGCATTATGGTCGTAGAACCAGCCGAAGGAACCCCGCCCAAGCGCCGGACAAAGAGGCGCAAGAAGGCGACCGTTTCGCCTGTCGCGATGGCGTCGGGCTCGAAATGAGCAACAGTATCCTGGTTCAGTTTGTCGGCTTCGAGGTTAAGCCTATGGTCCGTGAGTACACTTTCACGGTCCGCGAGTCGGCGAGCGAGCCGCGCGAATTTACCTTGAGCATCTCGAACGAGGCTTTCAACGGCCGCCTCGTCCGCTATCAGGATGCTCCCGACGTTTGCTCCGTGAAGCTTCGCCGCGAACTCGCCACCCATGCGAATCATCCACCCATCACTCACTACAGCGTTACTGACGCGGATCTCGAGGAATATCGCAGTACCCATTCTCCACGGACCGGCAAGACTCAGTTCGGGCGCAAGGCGCAACAGAGTTTCTAAGACGGTATGGTGTTTTACCCGCCGTATCGATGATGAGGGCAAGATGAAGAATCTTTTTGTCGGCAACCTTAGTTTTCAGACGACCGAGAGCGATTTGCGGGCTCTGTTCGAGCCGTTTGGTGCGATCGCTCGCCTCCATATCGCCATGGATCGGGAAACCGGCCGCGCTCGTGGCTTTGCCTTCGTCGAGATGACTAACGATTCGGAAGCTGCGAACGCTATCGCATCTCTCGACGGTAAGGAAGTCGGCGGCCGCAACATAAAGGTGAACGAAGCGCGCCCGAAAGAGAAGTCCAGCTCCCGTGGCCCAAGCGGCGGAGGCGGCCGCGGTCGCGGCGGGTTCTCGAACGAGAATTATAGTGAATCTGCGCGGCAGCCGCGCGAGCCGCGCTGGTAGTTCTGCCTGATCCTTCGTGGGGCGGAGTAGCGTACTCCGTCGCCCCAATCCAAAGGAGAGAACTGTGGCTAGGATCACGTTCCAGAAGCGTCAGAAGGAAATGAAGAGACTCGAAAAAGCCCGCGCCAAGGCCGAGCGTCGTGCCCAGAGGAAGCTCGAAAAGCGCGGAGATACTGAAGGCGCACCCATTGCCGAACCACTTGATGACTTCTCCGCGCCTCCCCAAGACCAGGATCCTCAGGCCTGAACCCCAAACGGTTTACGTCGCCGCGGCTTCGCGCCAAAGCAGTTCCCATCCGCAAAAGTGAGAATGGAAATATTCTCTTAATCTGCTGAGAAAGCAGGACTTAAGATTTTCCAATCGTACCGGAAGCCTGCTGACGTCGCTTTTTCGGTCTCCTTTCGCCCTGCCCGAATCTTGTCCCTCTGTCCAGTTGTGCCGTTTTGAACCACGGTTCATAGTGGCGGCGCTGATTCCTCTCAAGTCTCGCAGGGAGAACGACATGAACCGGCGGATTCCGCTGATCGTGCTTCTGGTAGCTTTCGCGCTGCCCGCACGCACACTGGCAGGCGGCGTAGGCGTGACGTGCTCGGTCAACGAAGATCGTGTGTGGCTCTACGATTCGATCACGACATTCAACGTCGCCGCGAAATTGAAATGCGGCGACAGTGTCGAGATACTCGGGCGCGCAAACGGCTACGTCAAAGTCCGTACTGCGAGCGGTCTCGAGGGATTCGTGCCGGAAGGGAATCTCCCGAAGTCCACGATCCCCCAGGACGCAGCCGCAACTCCAGGAGCGAAGCCGGCTCCGCAGCAGGTGAGCCTTGCGAGCGCAGCCCGCGCAGCAGTTGCCGCCAGAAGGAAATATGCGGCTGAGCCAACCACCGCGGCTGAGCCTGCTTCCGAAGCTGCCGCCTCTCCGCGGAGCATCGAACCTTCTTCGGTCAGTCCGCAGCCGGTTGCGAAGAACGAGGTCGCTCCTGCATCTCATCCTGAACCGATAACGGTAGCCGTGAACGCTCCGGCGCCCAAACCGATGGCACCGGAGATCCCCGCTGGAACGGATTCACCTAAAGCCACGAACGTGGCCGCCACGTCGCGCGCCTCCGCTCATTCATCGCCCTCGGTCTCCCGCTCAAGAACGAAATCAACCGCAAAGCCGGCACCGACGCCCGCAAAAGCCTCGCCGAGCACTCCGATACCGGCTCCAGCGCATTCCGCGTCCTCTACTTTGCATGCCGCAGCAACAGCTTCGCCGGCTCCGACTTCCTCGCGACCGGCTAATCTCGTCGCCACGAACGATGTCTACGTGGGTCCGAGTCCAGCGGCCACTTCTCCGAAGCCCCCCAGCGTGCGCCCGGTGGCAAAGACTTCCGACGACGACGAAGACGCTGACGACGATTCGTACCTAACCCGGCCGAAATCGGAGAGCGATGATCCAGCGTGTGAGCTCTACTTCTCAAGCTACGGGCTCTCACCCGCGCAGTTCAAGTGGATGGTCGACAACCGCCAGAAGCGATTCCCGACTGTTTGCCCTGCGGGTTCACCCTCCATGGTCGACTACGTGATGATCTTCACGCACGACGTCGACTTCTATAACTTCACCATGCCTGCCCCGGTTCATGTCGAAGCGGGAGGCTTTTCGGATTGGAACCCGATGGTGGAGTACGACACAGCTCTCGTATCACGCAGTGAAGTGGATAAGAGCAAGCGGGAGTACGTCTGGGTGTTTCACGTGAAACGCGGCAGCTTCGATCCGGCGCGGTTCTCGCCGCACCGCCGATTCCAGTTCACGAAGGTCGAATCGAAATACTCGCGCACGATCGAGGACGCCTTCGAATTCGTCGAAACGCGGGACGTCAGCACCCGCTGATCCACGGCCCGCGGGCCGGCCTCCACAGCGGGCTCAGCGCAGCCGGCCAAGTTCAAACGTCGTCTCGACTTTCTCGTGCCCCGGCGTCACTACAATGATCGTCAGCGGTCCCGATTGAATCTTCTCAGGATCGTAATCGACCTGCACCCGCGCGCCGGTCACATAGGGAAGCTCATTTTCGCCATATGCGTAAAGAGGACCGCCCCGCCTGACGGTTGAAGGAATCTCAGTTTCATCCTGGAGCAGGTGGACTTTGAAATCATCCCAGAAGTCCGGCACCCACTGATATTCGCCCGTGTCACTCTCTGGCGGAATGGGGGCGTAGTTCGAGGTCAGCATGATATCCACATGCACCCGAAACGGCAGTGGCTTGCCCTGAAATTCCTGCACCGCGTCGGGAGCGTTGTAGCTCGGTGTAATCTTGGCGTGTCTCACGATTTGCGTGAACGGCGTCTCGATTCCAATCTCTTCAACATACGGGCCGCTCTTGGGTTGGGGAAAGGTGTGTGTATACTTCGCGAGGAAGTCCGCCGTCTGCTCGTCGTTCCGATTGCCAAGAAAATAGGCCTCACGAATCGCTTCTGAGCTAAGCGGATAGCTGAATGCCGCCAGGACCGGGACAGCGACAACTGCAACGGCTGCGAGGACCGCCACGATCCTAACTGGGATGGATCTTGATGACGCGCCCGCTCGCATGTTACCTCTCGCTACCTACTTAGATGCACCCGACCAAAATCACGGTACCGGCTCGAAAGCTTACCGCGCAATCCCACTCAAGAACGGATAATGCTCTGCCGCAGCCATGAAAAACAGCATCGGAAACGAGAGCCAGAATCCGACGCGCGACGCGTTGTAAGCCCATCGGGCCATGCGCTCCGCCTCGGGCGGCATGGGCGCGCCTTGTTCGACGCTCGCTCGCGTCCACTGAATCAGCCGCTTCTGCACGCGCCACACGACTCCCCAAACATTCAGCAGCATCAGCAATCCGATTCCGCCTCCGACGCTGATGGAAAGATGGCTATTCGAAGATTCCGGGCTGGAATTCAGATCGAGAACGATCCACGACGCGGCACCGACGATGACCGCAATCGCGATCCCGCGCACCCAGCCGCTCCCTAGAATGCCTTTCGCAGGAAGCTGGAGCGGATAGATAAGTACGAACGCGGCTAACCACACCACCACCCACCAGCCAAACCACCGCAGCGTCAGCGACGGATCTCCCGCATTGTGGGCGTCGGCAGACAGAAGGATGAAGTAATAGCGCAGCCCGACCACGACGGCTACGACCGCCGACCACCGGAACCACCACATCGCTCGCGTCATCAGCACCGGGAAAATCTTTCCCCTCACCGAAGCGTCGATCTGCTTCATGGTGGGAAATCCGATCAGATTGAAGAAGTAGAGCAGGCCGATCCAAGTGATGCCTGAGACAAAATGAATCCAACGAAGAACGATCTCCTCGTTCGCCACCGCGCCCTCAGGAAAACTGAAATGCGGTGCCAGCGCGACGAGTTCTCCAGCGATTCGCGCTCCTAAATGCATATTGCCTCCATGATTGCCTCCATGATTTTCGTAACGCTATGCGAACGAGCGAGAAAATGTCAATCCTTCGACGCCAGCCGTTCAAGAGCCCAGCGCGCATGCTCTGCAATGAGCGCGTCTTCAGACGACGAAAGCCGCTCCAGCACCGCCATCGCGCGCGGATACGATTCAGACGCCTTCTCCACCCTCGCGTTTCGCAGTGCCACGCATGCGTTTCGAATCATGCCGCGCCATTTTGCGCGTTTCACCGCGCTTCCGCGGAATCTTTCGTTGAACTCCGCCTGCGACAACGCGGCGAGTGACTCGATTTCCGGCGCGACGCTCCGCTCCCGAGGACCGAATTCCCGCGCGCTGCTCACCGCAGCCTTGCGGTTCCACGGGCACACATCCTGGCAAATGTCGCAACCGAACACCGCATTTCCCATCTCGGGCCGCAGTTCCTCAGGGATCGCGCCGCGCAGCTCGATGGTCAGATAGGAAATGCACCGCCGTGCGTCGAGGACGTAAGGTTCTGCGAAAGCTTGCGTCGGACACGCATCGAGGCAGAGCGTGCAATTTCCGCAAAGATCGGCTGGCGGAACCTCGCCGCGAGCAACAGAGGGCGCCAGCTCCAGCGTCGTCAGAATCACGCCAAGAAATAGCCATGAGCCGAGCTCCTCGTTGATCAGACATGTGTTTTTCGCGAGCCAGCCCAAACCGGCATGCCGCGCGACGACGCGTTCCAGCACCGGTCCCGTATCGACATAGGCCCGCGCCTCGAACGGCTCGCGAAACTCACGACGCATAGCGAGGACCAAACTCTCGAGTTTCGCACGAAGGACTTCGTGATAGTCGTCACCCCACGCGTACCGCGAAATCCAGCCGCGCGGCGATTCACCGGCCACGGCGCCGCATTCCATCGAGTAGGGAGCCGCCGAATTGTAGTTGAGCGCAACGGCAATCAGGCTCCGTGTCCCCTCCAGGACACGCCTCGGATCCTCGCGGCGCGAATCATGCAGGTAGTCCATCTCGCCCGCATAACCGCGCTCGAGCCACTCCGGCAGCAACGCAAGCTCCTCGAGCTGCTCCGGCAACGCGACACCGCAAAGATCGAATCCCACGGCCCGAGCCTGTTCGCAGACCCAGCGCGTCCTTTCTTCGGGCGTCATGCTCACATCATGCCTTACAGGCCGCTTATCGGCACGAATCTCCAGGCTTCTCCCGTATGCGATGTGTGATTACCATCCCATTTGACGCATCCGCTCTTCGATGAGCCCGCTGTAGCGATTCATGTACTCGGGCCGTCGCTTCAAGGGCAACGGCAGCACTGCGGCGAGCCGGGCGGACTGTTCCCGGTCAATATTCCGGGCCGACGTTCGATAGTAATAGCGGCACGCCGACTCCGCGCCATAAACGCCGGGTCCCCATTCGACCACATTGAGGTAGAGCTCGAGAATACGCTTCTTGCCGAGGACCAATTCGGCTACAGGGACAAGCGTGAACTCAGCGCCCTTGCGGAGGATCGATCGGCCCGTTCCAAAGAACAGGTTTTTCACAAGTTGCTGCGTAAGCGTGGACCCTCCGCGAAGGCGGCCGCCTTCCATATCGTCTTCAGCAGCGATTTCCATCGCATGCCAATCGAATCCATGATGCTGGTAGAAGCGCGCGTCTTCCGCGGCGATGACAGCATGTTGTAGGTCGAGCGAAATTTGGCTCAGCGGAACGAATTCGTATCGCTCGTGATAGGGCTTGTTGTGAATCCACGCCTGTAAGCGGCGCTCCATGTGCACTGCCGTGGTTGGCGGGTTGATCCACCGGGCAGCCACAAGTGTCAGCACAGCAAACGACCACAGAACCGCCACTCCGATGAGGAGCCATCGAGCGAGGGGGCGAACGAAGCTTCGCCGGGGCGGAGTAGTGGGCTGCGCGTCTGGATTTTCACTCACACTTCAGAATAATCGTTTCGATTGAATTGACATAGTGCCTGGCAAGCCTTATCCGCGCGTTTGTTGACTCCGCCCTGCCGGATGCTTACACTCGCTTCTGACAATTCAGCTGGCTTGGGGGAGGCTCTTCGAACGGTCCCACGGACTGTTCCTTGAGTAAAGAAGGCCGTGAAAACCGGCCACGGTCCCGCCACTGTAATCGATCGGCGCTGAAAAGCATTCACCCACTGGCTCTGCATAAGCGGATCCGGGAAGGGCGTTCTGAAGCAACCGGAACGGCAGCGCCCAAAGTCTTCGCGAGAAGCGGCTAAGTAACAATGGCCGTTGCGAAGAGGTCGAGAGTCAGGAAACCTACCCAAGCCGGTCGAAGCTGACACTCTTCGCGAGAAAGAGTGTGGCTCTGAGCCTCGCTGTTTTCGCGAGGCTTTTTTATTTTGCGCGGATGGAGATTTGAATTGCCCGGGATTTGGCAACGATCATTCAACGCATGGCTCGCTCTCCTGCTGGGAGCAACGCCGGCAGTTGCTCGTCAGCTTAGCGCTCCTCCAATCGTTCAGACCGAAGCGGAGCGTGCCCCTCGCATCGTCACGGACGAAGCCGGACGGCGCGTTGTGATTCCTGCCGAAGTGCATCGCATCGTTTCCCTCTCTCCCGATTTGACCGAAACAGTCTATGCGCTGGGCCTCGAAGATCGGCTGGTCGGCGACACAAGCTATTGCGATACGCCTCCCGCGGCGAAGACCAAACCGCACGTGGGCGGTCCTTCGAACCCGAGCCTTGAGGCGATCGTTGCGTTACGTCCAGACCTTGTGCTGGCGAGCGAAACCATCAACTGGGCCAACACGGCCGACGCGATTGCGCGACTGGGCATCCCCGTCTACACAACGAACCCGCACACCGTCCAGGGAATGATAGATTCGTTTGGGCGGCTTGCTGACCTGCTGGGCGCTTCAAAGCAGGGCGGCGCGCTGGTTGCGGATTTGAATCGCAGGCTGCAGGACGTGCACGGCCGGCTTGCGGACGTTCCGCCTGTGCGCGCCCTCTTCGTCGTATGGCTCGAACCGTTGATAACCATCGGCCAAAATACGTTCATCGCTGACGCGCTTCGCTGTGCCGGAGCCGAATCCATCGTCCGCTCCAGCCAGAATTGGCCCCAGTACAACTTTGAGGAAGTGGTGCGCCTACAGCCCGACTACATCGTGATGGCCGGCAGTCATTCGGGCGAGGATGCGCGCACCCTCGAAGACCTTCGGTCGCGCCCAGCCTGGAAGGATCTCCGGGCCGTCAGGGAAGGCCACGTCGCAATCATCAGCGAGGAAATCGACCGGCCCGCCCCCGGACTCATCGGCGTCGTCGAACAGCTCGCCCGTCAGATTCATCCGGCCGCCTTTGCCTCGAACGATCCGCCATCGCATGGAGATGAGATAGCGAGGTCCGCTCAATGCGCACGTTGACGCCACGTCGTGTCGCAGGAATCTGCGCGCTTCTCGGTGCGATTCTCTTCGTCGCCGTCGTGATTTCGCTCCGCATGGGCGCCTATCCCATCGCCATCAGCGACATCGTGACCACGCTCGTGAAGGGAGCCATCGGCCGGCGCGATCAGGTCTCCTCGGATCTCGCTCTCGTCATCTTCGGCCTTCGCCTCCCGCGCATCGCTCTCGGCATTCTGGTGGGAGCCAGTCTTGCCACCGCGGGCGCCGGTTTTCAGGCTTTGCTGCGCAATCCGCTCGCTGATCCCTACGTTCTCGGCGTCTCAAGCGGCGCCGCGCTCGGCTCCATCCTGAGTCTGATTCTTGTCCCGCACGTGCCCGGAGCAATTCAGGTGGCCGCCTTCTTTGGAGCCGCGGCTACTACCGCCGCGGTCTACTTCCTCGGGCGCCGCGGCGGCCAGCTCGACAGCGCCACTCTGCTCCTCGCCGGAATCGTCTCGGCGTCGTTCCTCTCGGCAATCATCATGTTCTTGATGACCACCCTGAGCGGCCGCGACCTGCGCGGCATGGCGTTCTGGCTGATGGGCGATCTCGCCACGCCGCTGCCCAGCACCCATGTCTTCGCCTGGTTCGGATTCCTGTTCCTCATCTTCTTTGTCGCTGCGGGTGCCATGTACACCACGGCCTCCGACCTGAATCTGATCCTTACAGGCGAGCAGGAAGCACGCCATCTCGGCGTCAATCTGAATCGGGTCAAGCTCGTCGTTTACGTTTCGGCTTCCGTGCTCACCGGACTTGCTGTCTCGGTCAGCGGAGCTATTGGCTATGTCGGACTGCTCGTCCCGCACGTGATGCGCATGATTTTCGGCACGGACTATCGCCTGCTCATTCCGACCTCCGTAATTGGCGGCGCCATTGCCATCGTCGTAGCCGACTTGCTCGCGCGCACCGTCGTCGCTCCCACGGAACTGCCAGTTGGCGCGATGACCGCCATCGCCGGAGCGCCTGTCTTCATCTACCTGATTCGCCGGAGAGTGCGATGAGCGCCGCGGCTGGACACACAGCGCCCTTCGCGTCTCAGCCCGGCATCGCCGGCAATTTGCAGCCCGCGCGGCTCAAAGTCGAGCAGGTCACCTACGCCTATGCCGCCACCGATCGCTCCGCTCCCAAATTCACGCTCGGCCCCGCAACCTTCGAAGCCGGCCGCCAGGAACTCGTTGCGATCCTTGGCCCCAACGCGAGCGGCAAATCCACGATGCTGAAGCTGCTCGCCGGCACGGTCCGCGCGCTTTCTGGCCGCATCGAAGTCGACGGAACCGAAGTCGGCGACCTCGACCTCCGCACGCGCGCGCAGCGAATCGCTCTGGTTCAGCAGGAAAGCGAGCTCCTTTTTCCGCTGCGCGTCTGGGAATACGTCCTGCAAGGCCGTTATCCGTACGGACGCCGCCTTCGCTTCGAGTCCGACGAAGACAGCCTGACGGCTGGAAACGCGCTCGCGCAGGTCGGCGCGGATGCTCTTCGCGACCGATGGATGAACGAACTCTCGGGCGGCGAAAAGCAGCGCGTCATCCTCGCGCGCTCTCTGGCGCAACAGCCCTCTTTGCTTCTCCTGGACGAGCCGACCCAGCATCTCGATATCGGCGGCAAGGTCGAATTGCTGCGCCGCCTGCGGAAGCTCGCCGACGAAAACCGCCACACCGTCATCGTGGTCACTCATGAACTGAATCTCGCGGCGGAGTTTTCGGACCGCATCGTGCTCCTGCACAAGGGCAAGTGCCTGCGCGTCGGACCGCCCGGCGAAGTCTACGAACGGGATCTTCTCGAAGAAATTTTCGAAGCGCCGCTCGAAGTTGAAACGCGGCGCAACGGACGCCCGCGCGTCATCTTGCGGGCCGAGCACTGACCGGGTTTTCGGGCCCCTGTCTCAAATCAGCGGGGAGATTTCCATTCCTCGCACGCGGCGTTCGCTTTTGAGGGCGCCGTCAACAATTCACCGAGACTCCGCGCACGGGAAGACGGTGAAAAGCCGTCGCCGCCGCGCGACTGTAAGGCGGAAAGTCTCGGCGCAGCCACTGTTTCGCTCCGGCCACACCGGCGCGAGATGGGAAGGCCGCCGATTGCATGCCGCCTAAGCCAGGAGACCGGCGGAGTCTCACCCCGGCTCGCGCTCGCAGCGCGTGCATCGGGACAACCTTCAACTCCCGCGCGAGAGGGAGAGGAGGAAACAATGAGACTTCGTTTTTCGCTTCTGCTGCTTTCCGCAATTGCTCTTTTTCTGCCGAGCTTCGCAATCGCCCAGAGTTCGAATTCACCCCAACAAGGCGGTGCCATCAGAGGAACCGTCTACGATCCCAATGGACGCGCCGTGGCCGGAGCGCGCGTAACTCTGCTCAGCTCGACATCCGCCGTCGAAGAAACGCAAACAGATGCGCATGGCAAGTATCAATTCGACGCGCTACCGAGCGCCTCGTACCAGCTCGCGGCCAATTCTCCTGGCTTCATCGAACTCTCCACAAAAATCGACTTGCGCTCTCCCGAGGCTCGCACCGTCGATCTGCATCTGACATTGAGCGCCGTGCAGCAGCGCGTGGTTGTCTCGGCGTCGCTCGGCGGTGAGCTTTCGCCGCAAGTCGGCTCCTCCGTCTCCGTTGTGACCCGCGACGATATCGAAAACCGCGGCGCCGAAAGCGCTTCGGATGCGCTTCGCGACATTCCCGGCGTTGAGATCAACCAGGGGGGCACTCGCGGCGCCATCACCAGCGCCTTCATTCGCGGCGGCGATTCTGACTACAACCTCGTGATGATAGACGGCATTCCCCTCAACGACTTCGGTGGCGGCTTCGACCTTGCCACTCTGCCCGCCGAGGGTATCGACCATATCGAAGTGACTCGGGGCCCTCAGAGCGCCCTCTACGGCTCCAACGCGGTGGCAGGAGTGATCGATATCGTCACGACACAGGGCGAGAGTGCCCCGCATTTCGACTTCATCGGCGAAGGCGGCAGCCACGGCACATCGCATATCGGCACCGGAGGTGCGGGCCTGAACCATGGCTTCAACTGGGCATACGACCTTTCGCGATTCCAGACGCGCGGCCCCGTGGAAGACGACGGCTTCCGCAATCAGACCTCGTTCCTCAGCCTCGGCTATTCACACAGTCCGCGCCGCCAGTTCAATGTCCACTTCTTCGGCGACTCCGCCCGCAGCGGAACGCCCGGCCCCTACGGCTCCGATCCGGATGGCCTCTATCCCGGCATCGCCGCCAGTGCCGCTACGCAGGACCGCAACATGTTTGCTTACCAGGCCAACTACATCGAGCAGTTCACGCCCCGCTTCCGCCAGGTAACTTCTGTCAGCGCCGAAACCGATCGCTTCGCCTTTTACTCAGGTTCTGGCGATTCCTTCACCAACAATCTTCGCCTCGTTGTGAACACTCGCAGCGAGCTCCGCGTTTCCGATTCGGACGTCTTCGTGGCCGGCTTCGAATATGACCACGAGAATTTCAAGGACACCTACGTCGCCGACGCCAACAGCAATCCCTTCAACCTGCCGCGCGACAGCTTTGCCTTCTTCGCCGAAAATCGCTGGAGTCCCGCCAGCCGCTGGTTTCTCACCACTGGCCTGCGCGTCGATAACATCCAGACGGACAGCCTGCCGCCCGACGCCTTCGGCTCGCGCCCGTTTATTCCCGCGGATTCCATCACACAAGTTGACCCGCGCATCTCGCTTGCCTATCTTGCTCGCCAATCCACGGGCAGCGTCTTCGGCGCCACGCGCGTGCACACGAGCTTCGGCACCGGCATTCGGCCGCCCGATGGCTTCGAGCTCGCGTTCACAAATAATCCCGGCCTCAAGCCAGAGCGCAGCATCAGCTTCGACGCTGGTCTCGAGCAGCGCCTGTTCAGCGACAAGGCCGTCCTCGACGTCACCTATTTCTACAATCGCTTCAAGGACCAGATCGTCACCCTCGGCGGCTCGCTCCAGAATCTCAGCACCTTCACCTCGGCGAATCTCGCGAATTCCCGCGCTTATGGACTCGAAAACACCCTGCGCCTCCGCCCCATTCGCTCTCTCGAGCTCGATGGCGAATACACATGGCTCAACACCGCCATTCTCGCCGTCGACGGATCCACCAACGTCGTTTCCCCGTTCGCTCCTGGCGAGCCGCTCGTCCGCCGCCCGCACAACTCCGCCGGCTACAACATCACCTGGACCCACGGCCGCCTCATGCTCAACACCAACGCAACGATTCGGGGCTCCGTTCTCGATATCGAACCGAATTACGGCAGCTACGCATGCACCCTCGGACTGCAATGCCTCTTCAACAACAAGGGCTACGTCGACGCAAACGCTGGCTTCGCCTACGCGCTGCCGCGCGGCGTCGAAATCTTCGGCCACCTCAATAACCTCGCGAATCAAAAGTATGAAGAAGCCTTCGGCTTCCCTGACTTGCGCCTGAATTTCATGGCCGGGATTCGCATCCGCTTTCCGGCGGAGGGCGGCTATCGGCCGTAGCCGCAAGGGCTCGTCGGCGAGCCTCGGATTGCCATCCCGCGCGGCGCCCGCGCGCTCGATGTTATAATTCGAGGCTCCGCATGAGCCGAACCACACAAGACGAGCCGCGCATCGCGCGGGAAGTGATGGCCAAGTACGAGCCGGTCATCGGCCTGGAAGTCCACGCCCAGCTCGAAACCGTCACCAAAGCCTTCTGCGGCTGCTCAACTCGCTTCGGCGACGCGCCGAACTCGAATACCTGTCCGGTGTGTCTCGGTCTGCCCGGCGCGCTTCCCGTCCTCAATAAGCGCGCTCTCGAACTCGCCCTCCGCGCCTCCCTCGCTTTGAATTGCACAGTCCAGGAACGCTCCCGCTTCGCCCGCAAGAATTATTTCTATCCCGATCTTCCCAAGGGCTACCAAATCTCGATGTACGAGCTTCCCCTCGCCACCGGTGGCTCGCTCGAAATCGAGCTGGAAGGCGCCCGCAAGCGCATCGGCATCACGCGCCTCCACATGGAGGACGACGCCGGCAAGAGCCTCCACGAGGGCTTCGCCGATTCCGACCGCTGGAGCTACATCGACTTCAACCGCTGCGGCGTCCCCCTCATCGAAATCGTCTCCGAGCCGGACCTCCGCACGCCCGCCGAGGCCTATGCCTATCTCAATACGCTCAAGCAGGTGCTCGAATACACGGACGTCAGCGATTGCAACATGGAGGAAGGCTCGCTGCGTTGCGATGCGAACGTCAGTGTCCGTCTGCGCGGCGCGTCCAAATTCGGCACCAAGGCCGAAGTAAAAAATCTAAATTCCTTCCGCTATCTGGCTCACGCGCTCGAATACGAAATCGAACGCCAGATCGGCATCCTCGAATCCGGCGGCGCCATCGCGCAGGAAACGCGGCTCTGGAACGTCGTGGCCGGCCGCACCGAGCCCATGCGCTCCAAGGAATTTGCCCACGACTACCGCTACTTCCCGGAGCCCGATCTGCTCCCCGTCGCAATTTCGGAAGCGGTTCTCTCCGCCGTGCGCGGCGGCATGCCGGAGCTGCCCCGCGCCAAAGTGGACCGCTTCATCCGCGAATATGGCATCACGCCCTACGATGCCGGCGTCCTCACCGCCACGCGCTCTCTCGCGGCTTATTTCGAAGCCGCCGTCGAGTCTGGCGCCTCAGCCAAATCCTCTGCCAATTGGATTTCCGTCGAATTGCTCCGCCGCCTGAACGATGCCGGCAAGGACATTTCGGACTGCCCGGTTCCGCCCGCGGCTCTCTCTGGCCTGCTGCGACGAATCGACGCCGGCGAAATCACCGCCGCGAGCGGCAAGAAAGTTTTTGCTTCGATGTTTGAAACAGGAAAAAGCGCCGATGAAATCATCGCCGCCGAAGGCCTTTCGCAAATCACGGATGCCGCCGCCCTCGAGCGCATCGCGCGCGATATAATTGCGAAGAATCCCGAAAACGTCGCAAAGTATCGCGCGGGCAACGAGGGCGTCTTCAAGTTTTTCGTCGGCCAGGTGATGCGCGAAACGCGCGGCCAGGCGAATCCCCAGATCGTCAACGAAATTTTGAAGCGGGTGCTTGCGTAATACAAATGAGTGCGGAGAAAAAGCCGATGCTGAAGGAAGGCGACAAAGCGCCCAATTTCAAATCCGTTGCCGACGATGGTTCCACCGTCTCGCTATCCGACTTTGGCGGGAAGAATCTGGTTCTCTATTTCTATCCCAAAGCCAACACGCCCGGTTGAACCAACGAAGCGTCCGAGTTTCGTGACGCCATCAAGAAATTCGAGAAGCTCAACACCGCGATCGTCGGCTGCAGCGGCGACTCCGTCGAGTCGCAGACCAAATTTAAGGTCAAGCACAACCTTAATTTCCCTCTGCTTGCCGACACTGAGTTTCACGTCGTCGAGGCCTACGGCGCTCGCCGCATGAAATCGTTCCTCGGCAAGACGTTCCTTGGCATCGTGCGGATGACCTTCTGGATCGGCGAAGACGGAACCATTCGCAAGATTTGGGACAGCGTCACACCGAAGGGCCATGCCGACGAAGTTCTCGAGGCGCTTCGCGAAACCGCCGCCTGAAGCGAAGCATCCGTGCCCCTCGTTTTCGTCCTGTTGTGCTTGTCGTCCTACGGTTGTTGCGGCCCCTTGAAGGTGAACATCAGCAGCACGAGGCCCACGCCGAAACACATGCCAGATCCAAGTAGCTGCACGATGTCCACGGAGCGCATTGCCTGAAATTCCGGCCGGTGCGATGCCGTGTAGAGTCCCACTAAGCCAACCATAATTATAATGATTGCCGACGCCGCTGACGCGCCCCTACGTCTTTGTTCCACGATCGCCTCCAGGACCACACCGCCCGTTTGAAGCGAGGAGATACTAGTTTCCGCGCGGGCCACTGTCAACGAGGTAACGCATTTACAGCGTCACGCGCAGGATGTCTCCGTCTGCCTCGATCAGCGCGTTGTCGATCAATCGCGTACTCCCCACGCGCGCCGCGAGCAGCACGCAGCATTTCTCACGCAGGCTCACTGCCGGCTCAAAGGTGTCGGCGTCCACAATCTCCGCGTAATCCAGCGTCACAGCCCGCTCGCGCTCGATTTCCTGCCGCAGGCTCGCCAGCAACCGCACTACCTGTCGCTCTCCGGCATCAATTTGCTTTCGAACCGTGTCGAGCGACCGCGAAAGCACTGTCGCCGCCTTCCGCTCCTCCGCCGACAGATACGCATTGCGCGACGAAAGCGCCACGCCATCCGCCTCGCGCACGATGGGACACACCACGATCTCCGCATCCAGATTCAAGTCGCGCGTCATTTGCTGAATGATGCGCACCTGTTGCGCATCTTTGCGCCCGAAGAAGGCAAAACGCGGCTGAACAATCTCCAGCAGCTTAAGCACCACCGTCGCCACTCCGCGAAAATGTCCCGGCCTCGACCGCCCCTCCAGCCGCTCGCTCAGTCGCTCCACGTCCACAATGGTTCGGAAGCCTGCCGGATACATCTCCTCCGGAGTCGGCGCGAACAGATAATCGACGCCCATTTCTTCGAGTGCCGCCCGATCCGCTTCCATCGGCCGGGGATATTTCTGAAAATCCTCTGATGGCCCAAATTGCTTCGGGTTCACGAAGATCGAGACCACCACCGGCGCGCACTGCTCCTTTGCCCGGCGAATCAGCGAAAGATGGCCCTCATGCAGGGCGCCCATCGTCGGCACCAGGCCGAGCAGCCGCTCGGTTCGCCTGGCCTCCTGCCCGATCTGCTTCATCCAGGGGATTGTGTGAATCGTTTCCATGAGGTGGGAGCTTCGCGCACCGCGACGTCAAATGGCAATTGCACTCGTCATTACGCGGACGCTTTTGCGGCCAATTCGCGGTGAAACACGATCAGGTCCGTCGCCACCGGCTTCGCGCCCAGTTGCCGTAGCAGCGTCGCGATCTGGCCCCGATGATAGCTGCTGTGGTTCACCACGTGCTGCAGCATTGGCCATAGCGGCCCCTCGAATGGAGTTCCTGCCGTGTTCCGGTACTTGATCACGCGCTGCAGCTCGCTCGGCGTCAGTGAGGAAATGAACTCGCCCTGATTCTTCTCGTGTTCCGCCCACCGCGCACGCAATGTCGCGAGTTTGGGAAAATCAGCCGATGAGGGAAGCTCGTTCGGTATGCGTCCGTGCCAGCGTTCGAGCCAGACCCATTCTGCTCCGTAGATGTGCGCCAGTGTGTCGCGCACCGACCCGAAGCTCGACCCCAGGTCGCGAAGGAACTGTTCCTGGCTCAGCTTCTCGCAACAATCGAGCGTGCGATGGTTCGCCCATTTGTTGTAGTCGTACAGGATTCGAAAATCTTCCACGTCCATTGGCGCTTCCTTTCGCTTTCTTTGCAGACGAATGTCAGCTTACTCGCGCTCACACTCTCTGGCGCGCCGGCAGATGCTCGCGCAGCTCCGCCGGAGAATGAAACGACTCCGCGTCCGACGGAAAACTCCCGCTGCGCACATCTTCGCAATATGCGGAAACCGCGCGCGAAATCTCCGCGCTCAGATTCGCGTACCGCCGCGCGAACTTTGGTGTATGTCCCATCGTGAGCCCCAGCATATCGTGAAGCACCAGCACCTGGCCGTCGCAGTCAGGACCCGCCCCGATTCCGATCGTCGGTATATGCAGTTTCTCCGTGATTCGCGCCGCGAGTTCGCGCGGCATCGATTCCAGCACCACTGAAAAAGCTCCCGCCGCTTCCACGGCTCGTGCGTCGCGCTCCACTTGCCGGGCCGCATCCGACGATTTGCCCTGCACCTGGAACCCGCCGAGCGCGTTCACCGATTGCGGCGTCAGTCCCACGTGACCCATCACGGGAATCTCCGCCTCCACCAACCGGCTGATCAGCTCCAGCCGCCGCTCGCCGCCTTCCACCTTCACCGCTTCCGCTCCGCCTTCCTTCACCAGCCGTACCGCGTTGCGCACGGATTCTTCGAGCGAAACGTGGTAGCTCCCGTACGGCATGTCCGCCACCAGGAGCGCATGCCTGGTGCCGCGCCGCGCCGCGCGCACGTGCACCAGCATCTCGTCGATCGTCACCGGGAGCGTGTTGTCATAGCCCAGCACGACCATGGCAAGCGAATCGCCGACGAGCAGAATATCCACTCCCGCGTCATCGAGCAGGCGCGCGGTTGGATAATCGTACGCAGTGAGGCACGTAATCTTTTTTTGCGTTGTCGAATCGCCAGCAGGAAGGGACTTGCGCGAAAGGATGTCGGGAACGGTGATTTTCCCGTCGCCGACGCGAGGGACTGAACTCATTTTTGCCTCCGGTGCCGCTCCCAAGCTTCGGGATGCAGCCCACCAGCAACCTCAATTCTACCAAACCCCGCTGCCGTCAATCAAAAAATCGCCGCGCCACGTGCTTCTGTTGCCGCGGCCCTCTAGGCCAAATCGGCCGGGCGAATCGGCAGCCGCCGGAGCCGCTTGCCCGTCAGGGCGAAAATCGCGTTCGTCACTGCGGGCGCCACCGGAGGCAATCCTGGCTCGCCCATCCCTGTCGGCGCCGCCGTGCTCGGCACGATGTGCACGTCCACCTGCGGCATGTCGCGCATGCGCAGCAGGTCATACGTATCGAAGTTGCTCTGTGTCGCGTGGCCGTTTTCGACGGTGATTTCGTTGAGCATCGCCGAGAGCGCATACACCACCGCGCTCTCGACCATAGCTTTCACACCGTTCGGGTCGATGGCGCGGCCGCAGTCGATAGCGCTGGTGATTCTGTGGACTCGCACCTTTCCCCGCGCCTCGACGGAGACTTCAGCGACGTGGGCCGCGTACGTGTTGAACGAATAAAATGCAGCAATGCCGAGCGCATGGCCTTGCGCGACGGGCTTGCCCCAGCCGCCCTTGTCCGCGGCTAGTTGTAGCGCCGTTTTCATGAGGCCGGTGTCCAGCAGGTGATCGTCCGGCGACTCCGCGTGCCCTACCTTGTGCGGCGTACCCAGCAGGCGCAGCCGGAATTCCAGCGGATCCACCTTCGCCGCAGCCGCAAGCTCGTCGACGAAACTCTCCACCACGAACCCATTGCTCGATGCCTCCACCGACCGCCACCACATCACGGGGATTCCCGATCGTGCCGGAGCGTACTCGAGGCGGAAACTGCTCGTCGCGTAAGGCAGCCAAACGGCGCCGCCGACTTCTTGTTCTTCGGGTTTCGGGGTGGGCCGCCAGAAAAGCGCGATCGAAGTCGACGCCATGCGATGGCGCCACGCCGTAATTTTTCCGCGCTCGTCCAGGGCCGCGGTCAAGTGGTGATAGAACTGCGGCCGGTAGAAATCGTGCTGGATATCGTCCTCTCGCGTCCAGAGCACCTGCACCGGCTTGCCTGCTGCTTTCGAAACCTGCGCCGCCTCCACTCCATAATCCGTGTGGTAACGGCGGCCGAATCCGCCGCCCATGAGCGTCGTGTGCACATTCACCGATGGCGGCTTGAGCCCGCACACCTGCGCCACCATCCCCTGAATCCAGTCGGGGCTCTGCGTGGGAGCCCAGAGCTCGGCGCGGTCATCGCGAACGTCTGCCGTGCAGTTCATGGGCTCCATCGTTGCGTGGGCCTGGAAAGGCAATTCGTACTCCGCTTCGATTTTCTTGCCGGCTTTCGCGAGAACGGCTTCCACGTCCCCCTCGCTGCGAATCATTTTCGCCGGATTCGCCGTCAGGCTCTTCATTTGGTCACGCAGGGAAGCCGTGCTGATGTCGGCGTTCGGCCCGTTGTCCCATTCAATCTGGAGCGCCTCGCGGCCCTTCATGGCTGCCCAGCTCGAATTCGCGATCACTGCGATCCCGCCCACGGTAAAGCAGCCTTTCTCGATTGCCGGGATTTCGATTACATCAAGGACTCCGGGCACCGCCTTGGCCTTCGTCGCGTCGAAGCTCTTCGCTTTGCCGCCGTATACCGGGCAACGCGCAACCACCGCGTGCACCATTCCCGGCACTCTCACATCGATGCCGAACTGTGCGCTCCCGTCCACCTTCGACGGAATATCGACATGCGGAATGTCTTTGCCGATGTAGCGAAAATCGTCTGGGTTCTTCAGCCGCACCGTTTTCAGGTCCGGAACCGGCAGCTTCGACGCCTTCTCCACCAATTCGCTGTATGCGAGCCGGTGCGCGCGAGGATTGTGAATCACGGCTCCATCCTTCGCGTGGCAGGTCACTGGATCCACGCCCCAGGTTTGGGCGGCCGCCTTTATGAGCATCTGCCGCGCACCTGCCGCGGCCTGGCGAAGGGGCAGATAGCAATCGAGGACGCTTCCACTGCCGCCGGTGCCGAGGTCGTAGATCTCCGGATTCGTCTCCGCGTGCTGCGGATGAACCGTACGCCAGTCAAGTTCGAGCTCATCCGCAAGAATCATCGCCAGCGAAGTGAGCACGCCCTGTCCCATCTCAGACTTGGGAACGATCAAAATGACTTCGCCGTCCTGGTTCATGTGAATCCACGCGTTGAAGGGATTCACGCGCGGCTTTTCCTGCGGCTGATCCTGGGCGAGCGCAGCGCCGGACCAGTGGAACCCCACCACAAGCGCCGCTCCGCTCGCGGCTGTGGTCTTCAGGAAGTTGCGGCGGCTGACTTTCGTGGCGGCGGAACTCATCGCCCACCTCCCTGCGCTGCGGTCGCGGCTTCCGGCTCGATGCGCTCCTGAGCCTGAGGTGCAGCCGTGCTCAATTGATCGGCGGCGCGATGGATCGCGCGGCGCATGCGCTGATAGGTTCCGCAGCGGCAGATATTGCCGGACATCGATCGGTCGATATCGGCATCCGTGGGCTTCGGCTTACGAGCTAGCAGGGCGGCAGCAGCCATGATTTGTCCCGATTGGCAGTAGCCGCATTGAGGAACTTGCTCGGCAATCCAGGCCTGCTGGATCGCGTGGGTGCTGTTCGGCGAAAGGCCCTCGATCGTCGTGATGCTCTTTCCCGCGACGTCGGAGACGGCGATCGAGCAGGAGCGGGTCGGATTCCCGTCAAGGTGGACCGTACACGCACCGCATTGGCCGATCCCACAGCCGAACTTCGTTCCCGTGAGCTGCAGCGAATCGCGCAGGACCCACAGAAGCGGGGTATCCGGATCGACGTCCACCGCTTGTGCCTTGCCGTTCACCTGGAAGGAAATCGAAGCCATGGAGCTCCTCCATCGAAACCATTGATTCCGCGTTGGTTAGGTTTTGCTTGCGGTTGAGTCTACCCTTTTCACGCCGCTTTGACACCCTTCCTCTCCTTAGACGT
Source organism: Candidatus Limnocylindrales bacterium (assembly GCA_035501415.1). GTDB lineage: Bacteria > Acidobacteriota > Terriglobia > Acidiferrales > UBA7541 > Palsa-295. The sequence goes on from DATJWH010000043.1 coordinate 128,093, forward strand.
ACGCCTCTGCCCTTCCTCTTCGCTTTTCAAACCGTGGGTCTTTGGGTTTGCTTCAGGGCGGAAAGCCTTCCCAGCTGAGTGGCAAGAGCAGCGCTGCCGAGCGGCAACTTCTCGAACGAGTACATCTTTGATCACAAATCGCGATGTCGTAAACCCAATTCCTGCCCTCACTTGCAGACCTGAAACACGCATGTCAAGTTGCCACGCATGATAAAATGCTCTTGGAAGGAAAATGAAAGACTAAGGCCCAAAACGAATGCTCCGGCGACCTTCTCCTCCCAACCGCCGGGCGCTCCCCACCAAAATTCTAATCTATACACTGAAGATTAGAAATCGTCGCAACTCCCCCAGAATCAGCAACTTACACTTTTCTAATCTATACAACTCCGGGGCCTTTTTTTGTCGGTTTACGGCCGGCCGCGGTTTCCCGGCGCTAATTTCCCAGCCGCGCCAGCACGGCTCGCCGCGTCATCTCCAGCGTGAACGTCAGCGATTCCTTCGGCACGCTTGTCACGTACGGCCCGATCAGCCATCCAAGTCCTGTCGGAATGTCGCGTGTCAGCGAAATCGTCTGGCACTCCACGTACGTTCCTCCGTCCTTCTCCTCGAATCGCCAATACGTGTTCATCCGCCACAAAAAACCGTCGTCGTGACCCTCCGGCAGCAGCCGCTCGTCCGGCTTCCCGGCGTTCTCCACCTGCTGCACTCGCGTCGTCCACGACCGGCTTCGCGCGTGCGTGGCATCCATCTTCGTGTACCCGATCTCATGCGTCGAATCCACCACGGAGGTGATGATTTTCTTCTTGTAGAACCGCATCTCCACCACAAAATCATCGCCGCTCTGCCGCACGATCTTCGACCGCATCACGTCAGGCCGGTAGTAATCCTGGTGGTGGTCGTAGTCCTCCACCAGCGCGAGCACTTGGCCAAGCGTCGCGCCCGGGATGAACACGGTCCCGATCCAGTGATGAATCATCCCCCCGGGACATTCCATCGGCTTCCCGCGATCGAAGGTCTCGATCCGCTCGATCACCGCCTGGCCTTCGCGCAGCTCCGATTCCGCTGCCGCGCGCCGGTCGGTCGGCAGCCGCTCCGCCCAGAGGAACGGTTCGCCGCTGGCCAGCCCGGTATCGATCCCTGCCTCCGTCAGCCGGACATAATGGTCGAACGCGCCAATCGTTTCCTGCTTCAACTCCGCCGCAGTCGCATCAGGCATCTGGGCAATTGTGGCCCACAGCAGGCACACCAGCATTCTCGGCACGAGCTTGGCGGATTTTGCCGTCACATGCTGCAATTTAAAGCCTCACATCGGCCGGCGGCTGGCCCCAGCGTGAAGACTCACCAGCACTTAGCGCCGGCCAGATGGCAGGGGCCGTTCCGTGCGCCCAATAGTTGCAGGAGAAATGCCAAGCAACTTGGATGCGTGAACCTTTGGCGTGCGCTGCGGGATTCGTCGGTGCGAGGCCGTCCGAACAGGCCCCGCCCGCTGACGGGGGTCAGGGGAGAAAAACGTCAACAGGAAGGGCTGGACGGGTTGGGTAGCATGCCCCGGCTCCTCTCGGAACCGTCGTCCCCGCAATCGCAGGCTCCCAACCCGACGTGTCGATGATGAAATCTGGACTGGCACGGAACAATGGCTCAGAAGGTTCAGACTTTGGGTACATGGGTTTTAGTACCAGCTATATGACTGATTCTATGGGCTTTAGACTGCAATTCAGAAGCGCTGGAAAAGGCAAGAATCGACGGGGGGTCGAATCTCCCCTTGACATCCTACAAGAGCTGCGTGCATCATGTGCTCCGACCTGTAGAGTAACTAGGGGAGGCCATGAGCCAGACTGACATTCTTCAGGGCACGCTGGACCTGCTGATCCTGAAAACGCTCGCTCTCGAACCCATGCACGGATGGGGCATCGCGCAGCGCATCCAGCAGGTTTCGAAGGAAGTCCTGCAAGTGCAGCAGGGGTCGCTCTACCCGGCGCTCTACCGGCTGGAGCGCAAGGGTCTGGTCCAGGCGGAATGGGGCGCGTCGCAGAACAATCGCCGCGCCAGGTATTACTCGCTTACGAGGGCAGGACGGGAGCAACTCGAAAAAGAGCAGGCCGAGTGGGAGAGGCTCTCTTCAGCGGTCGCCCTGATTCTGCAACGAATCTGAGGCGCGGAGAGCGAAAGGCACATGAAGCTCCGTTGGTTTCATCGCAAGCGTGAATTCGAAAGCGAGATGAGCGACGAGCTGCGCTTCCACATCGAGCAGCAGGTCGCCCTGCACACCGCCGCGGGCATGAAGCCAGGAGAGGCGCGACGGCGGGCGATGCTCGAGTTCGGAGCCGTAGAAGGAGTGAAAGAAAATTGCCGCCAGGAGCGGCGCGGTTTCTGGCTGGAAACTCTCTGGTCGAACATTCGCTTCGCGCTTCGCATGATGCAGCGCGATCCGGGATTCACGCTGGTCGTGGTGCTGACGCTCGCGCTGGGCATCGGCGCGAATAGCGCTGTCTTTTCCGCAATCGACGCAATCCTCCTGCGCCCGCTGCCGTTTCCGGATGGTGACGAGCTGATGCAGATTTCGCAGTACAACCCGAAGATCAAGAGTCCTCAAAGTTTTGTGGCTCCGATTCGGCTGGAGGAATGGAATCGGATGAACTCCACCTTCCAAGCGATCACCGGCTACTACCTCGAAGATGCTTCGGAAATTTCGGGCACGCTGCCGGAAAAGCTGACGAACGCCCTGGTCGCGCCGCGTTTTCTGCAAGTATGGGGAGTGGCACCCGCCCTGGGACGCGATTTCACGCCGGAAGAGGAGCACTTCGGCGGCCCGGATGCGGCCATCATCAGCGACCGCTTCTGGCACCAGCGCTTTCACAGCGATCCGAACGCGCTCGGAAAAAAGCTGCGCTTTGGCAAGTGGTCCTACTCGATTGTTGGAATCATGCCTGCGTCGTTCGACTTTCCCGTGCGCGACGTCGATTTCTGGTCGGTCAGTACTCCCGATGCTCCGTTCGCCCAAAGCAGGGACTCAACGTGGTTTACCGTCATCGGACGCCTCAAGCGAGGCGTGACGCTCGCGCAATCGCGCGCAAATCTGGCAACCGTTCAGGCTCAACTCGGCCGGCAGTATCCAAAACCGGACGCCGATCTCGCCGTTGACGTTCAGCCGCTCAAGGAAACCACCGTCGGTGGCGTGCGCGGTTCACTCTGGATCCTGTTTGGTTCGGTTTCCCTGCTTCTTCTGATTGCCTGCACCAACATCGTCGCGCTGCTTTTGGCACGCGCTTCGCAGCGCGAGCTTGAGATCTCTGTCAGGTTCTCGCTCGGCGCGTCGCGCCCGGCGATCATGGGGCAACTTCTTACAGAAGTCTTCGTCCTCGCGGTGACAGGCGCCGTACTGGGCCTGGTGATCGCGGGCGCGGCCTCGAGGGTTTTCCGAACACTCGCCGCGAATCTGCCGCGCGTCGACGAGATTCATCTCGATGCGCGCATCGTGCTCTATTCGCTCGCCTGTTCCGTCGCTGCCACTCTCGTGTGCGGGCTGATTCCTGCGGTTCGCGGCGCGCGGCGCAGCATCTCCGGCTCGCTCTCGCATTCGAGCGTCGCGCAGGTGTCTGCACGCAATCCAATCCAGTGGCTGCTCGTTGGTGTGCAAGTGGCGCTCGCCGTGACGCTGCTGGCAGGTGCAGGGCTGCTGTTCCGCAGCTTTCAGGAGCTCGGCCACGTTTCTCCCGGGTTTGACACGACCCACGTCCTCACGTTTCACGTCAGTGGATCATGGGGAGAGACCGCGGACATGAAAGGCCTGACTCAGCGCATCGATCGCACTCTCGATTCGCTCCGCAACGTGCCCGGAGTGGAAGGAACCGCGACGACCGCCGTGCTGCCCGGCGTTCCAGGTGAAAATCAAGGCGAGGTCAAGATTGAGGAAGGGCAGGCCGACCCGAATCGCAAAATCGTGGCGGAGAACCGATATGTTTCTCCCAGCTATTTTGCTGCGATGCAGATCCCGATTTTGGCGGGTGAGACGTGCCGAGAGAGGCCCGACGGGTACGACGTTCTCGCCAACCGGAGCTTTGCGAATGCGTATCTTGGCGACTCCCCGGCCGCCGGGCACCATGTAGAGGTGCTAGGTCAGACCTTTACACCGAAGGGCGAGATTCGTGGAATTGTGGGTGACGCCCGCGAACTGGGCTTGAACCGCGAACCCTCTCCCACCCTGTACTGGTGCGTCAGCGCTCCTGATCCCGATCCTTACTATCTTGTCCGCACCCATGGCGCGCCGACGCTCCTGGCAGACACGATTCGGGAAGAAATGCACCGCATCGAGCCCGCACGCTCCGTCTTCGACATCACGCCTCTCGAAGAGCATCTCGATGACGCGTTCTCGGAGAATCGTCTTCGCATGGTGCTGTTAGGTTTCTTCGCAGCAACGGCCGTTTCTCTTGCGTGCGTGGGTCTCTACGGGACGCTCAGCTACTCCGTCACGGTGCGGAAGCGCGAGGTGGGCCTGCGGCTCGCGCTCGGCGCAATGCGCGGGCAAATCGTGAAGCAGTTCCTGTGGCAGGGCCTGGGAGTGACGTTGCTCGGCTGCATCGCGGGAGGCATTCTAGCCGCGGCGTTTGCGCAAGTCCTTTCGGGGATGCTCTTCGGCGTATCGCCGAGAGATCCAGCAACATTGTCGGGCGTGATCGCGATTGTGCTGGCCGTCGCGGCAGTGGCGTGCCTTGTGCCGGCGATTCGCGCCGCGCGCGTCGAGCCGATGCAGGTCCTTCGCAACGAGTAAGCAGGAGGCTCACATGAATCTTCGGCCTTGGTTCCGGCGCAAGCGCGAATTCGAGGAAGGGATGGGTGAGGAGCTGCGCTTTCATCTCGAACAACAGGTTGCGGCAAATCTCGCAGCGGGCATGACGCCCGCAGAGGCGCAGCGCCAGGCGCGATTGCAGTTGGGCGCCATCGAAGGGCTGAAGGAAGATTGCCGCGACGAACGCAGCGGTGCATGGCTCGAAACGCTGTGGGCTGACGCCCGCTACGGTCTCCGGATGCTGTGGCGGAATCCAGGCTTCACAGTGGTGGCGATTCTGACGCTTGCTCTCGGAATCGGCGCGACGTCCGCCGTATTCAGCATAGTGGACCGCATTCTCTTTCGTGCCATGCCGTATCCCCAAGCCCAACGCCTAGTTTCCTTTGGCTACATCGCGCCATTTGAGCCGCAGGAATTTCTCGGCGCAATGGATTATCTCGAATGGCGAAAAGACACCTCGGCGTTTGCGGAGACGACCTCGATGGTCCCCGGGGCTGAAGACTGCGACCTGACGGAGCAGAATCCGCTTCGCGTCAACTGCGCGAAAGTGGAGTCAACATTTCTCTCGACGCTGGGAATTCAGCCACTTCTCGGCCGGAATTTTACTCGCGAAGAAGACAGGCCCCACGCGCCACCTGTAGCTTTGCTCTCTTATGGTTTGTGGCGCTCGCGCTACGGCGGTGATCCGACCATTGTCGGCCGGTCGATCTCGCTCGACGGCCAGTCGACACAAATTGTCGGAGTGCTGCCCGCAGGTTTTGAGATGCCCACTCTTAGCCCCGCTGATCTGCTCACGCCGCAAGCATTGGACGAGGCCGGCCTCCGGCGAAGCGGTCCTCAGCCGATTCTACGTTGCTTCGCGAGGCTCAGGTCAGGCGTGACGGTTGAACAGGCGCGAGCTTCTCTGGAGCCGCTCTTCGCACAGTCGATCCTACTTGCGCCGCCAACGCTTCAGCGAGAAGTCACTCTCAGCCTTCGCTCGCTGCGCGACCGACAAATGCATGATTCGGTGGCGTCGTCGTGGATTCTGTTTGGGTCCGTGCTTGCAGTGTTGCTGCTCGCTTGCAGCAACGTGGCAAGCCTGCTTCTGGCGCGGACGGCAGGGCGGCGAAGCGAAATCGCGGTTCGAGCGGCGCTCGGCGCGAGCGCTGCGCGACTCATACGCCAGGCGCTTACGGAAGCCTTGCTCCTGAGTCTGCTGGGAGGCGCAGCGGGGTGCTTTGTGGCGTACGGGCTGCTGCGTGTGTTCGTGTCCATCGCGCCGGAGGGAGTCCCGCATTTACAGCAGGCCGCGATCGATTCGCGCGTCTTGCTCTTCGCTCTGGGAATCGCACTTGCGTCCGGAATCTCATTTGGCTTGGCCCCAGCGTGGCGCTCGCCCGAACCGCACGCGCTGAGCGGCAGGGCAATCCAGCCGACAGCCGGAGGCATCGCGCGCGAGATTCTGGTGACCGCGCAGATTGCGCTTTCGTTGATTCTCCTAGCGTGCGCGGGGCTCCTAATGCGCAGTCTCTGGAACCTGCAGGACGTTCCTTTGGGCATGAACGTGCAGAATGTGATCACTGCGCAGATTACTCTGGGACACTACCGCTACCCGGAGAAGGAACAACAGCGAGTCTTCTTTGAACAACTGGAGACGAAGCTGAGACGAGTTCCGGGAGTGGAATCGGTTGCCCTGACCAATTCGCTTCCACCGTTGGACCGGGGGAACGCGACCGTTTTTTCCAGCATGGAGGTTGAAGGACGCCTGCACACGACGGAAGGGCGAGGCGGCATGGTGGGATATTCATGGGTTACGCCGCGGTACTTTGCGGCGCTCGGCGTTCCGATTTTGGAGGGGCGGTCCTTTAACGACCGCGATCTCGTTCCCGGCGAAACTTCGGTGATTTTGAGCAAGGCGCTCGCCAGCAAACTGTTCGGCGATGAAAATCCAATTGGAAGGAGCATGAAGTTCGCAGGCGGACCGTGGCACCTCATTGTTGGCGTTGCAGCGGACGTCAAAAACAATGGTCTGCAAGCCCGGCCGGATCCAGGTTTCTATCTACCGTGGAAGGACGATCCGGACGAATACTCCGATCGTGCCCACGTGATCATTCACACTCCCGTGCGTCCGGACACGATGGCGAAATGGCTTCGCGCCGAGGTAGCGAGTCTGGATCCGACACAGCCCTTGACGATTGAGACGATGCAGCAGCGCGTCAGCAAGCTGGCAGACCGGCCTCGCTTCAATGCGCTGCTGCTCTCGATTTTTGCGCTGATGGCTCTCGCGCTTGCGGCCATTGGGATTTATGGCGTTGTGAGCTTTTTGGTGGCGCGGCGAACGCGCGAGATTGGCGTGCGGATGGCGCTTGGCGCAAGACCGGGCGGAATTTTCAGGTTGATTTTGGGAAGCGTCGCGCGATGGACGACGGCCGGCGTCTTAGTGGGCCTCGCGGGCGGCTGGTTCGCGACTCGCCTGCTTCGGTCTCTGCTCTTCCAGGTGCCCGTCCACGATCCGTGGTTGTTTTTCTTCGCGGTTGCTGCCGTGTTTGCGGTCGCGCTGTCAGCGGCGTGGATTCCGGCGCGGCGGGCAATGCGCGTTGATCCGATCGTGGCGCTGCGCTACGAGTGATGCGGGGTCGGGGCGAATCGCGAAAGGCCGCTACTTTACCGCGGCGGGGAGATGGAGCGTGACCTCCGTCGTCTTGCCGGCGCGAATCAGGACGCGCCGCTTCCAATCCGTGAAGACTCCGTAGATGCTTCCGCGCAGGTCATACTGGCCCGCGGAGTAGCGCTCGAATGCAAAATGGCCGTTCGCGTCCGTGTGTGCGGCGTGCGGATGCTGCCCGTCGGACGTCTGAATCAGCACCACTCCATCGGCCACCGGATTTCCGTGCGAATCCACCATGGTTCCCGCAAGGTTGCCCACGGCCTCGCGCGCGTGTGACGCGACGGCGATCGCAAGCGCGAGAAGAGCGAAAAGCGCGAAAATGTAGAATGGCCGCTTCATGACGGCCTCTTTCGTACCTCGGTCAATCGCAGCTCTACGTCCGTCTGCTTACCGGTGACGACTTCGAGGTTGTGCTTCCACTCGCTGACCATGTTGCCGTGCGCGGCGCGCACGTCGTAATAACCGTGGACCAGCTCAGGAAAGAAAAAACGGCCGCGCGAATCGGCGATTGCGGCGTGCGGATTGCCTCCGTTCGCGGACTGCATCGTGACGCTGGCTCCGGCCACGGGCTTACCCTGCGCGCTGAGCACTTTCCCGGCGAGCGTGCCCATGCCGCCGGCATCGTGGCCGGTATCCTGCGCGCCGGCTGCCAGAGCGAGCACCGCAAAAAGCAAAAGAATGAGATCCCACTTTTTCATCGTTCTTCTCGAATGGATTTCAGGTGTTTCAGCAACATTCTAGCCGTTCAGCGCGGTCCCGATTGAGGAACCCGGCGGTCGTTTTTCGGTTCAATCACCTGTACGCGAGGACAGGCTAGTATTTGTAGTGGCGGCTGGCGGCCGCATGCGGAGGCTGTTCCTGCCGGCCGCTGTCCGGATTCACTCTGCGCTCGAGCGCCGTGAAATAGGTGAGAAGCTGCAACGGGATGAGATGGACGAAGGGGGCGAGCCACTCGCGCGCCTCGGGAACGACGAGCACCTGCTCAGCTTCGACGCCGTGGTTCGCCGAAGGTGTGACCAGCGCGATGCGCGGCGTCTTCAATTCCCCGGCGGCGCGAAAAATCTGGCGCGCGCGGTCGTCGCTGGCCGACCCGGTGAGGATTCCGACCAGCGCGCTGCGCGAATCGATTTCCGAGAAGGGCCCGTGAAGAATTTCTTCCGTCTCGAAGCCTTCCGCCGCGAGATAGCAGGCCTCTTTGATTTTCAGGGCTGCCTCGCGAGCCGTGGGCCAGCCAACTCCTGCGCCGAAAATGTGAAGGCGCGAGAGCGGCGCAATAACTTTCGCGGCTTCGCGGAGCTGCGGCTCGAGAGCCAGCGCGGCGCGCATCAGGCTTGGCACCGCAGCGAGCTCGTCGCGTGTGTTCGGCGGCACTGAGAAAGTCCTGTGCTCCGCGACTCGCAAAAGCAGCAATGCAATGGCCGCGAGCGCGGTGGTATAGCTCTTCGTGTAAGCGAACGATTTTTCTTGCTCGCAAGTCTCGATGTGGAAATCCGCGCCGCGAATCCCTTCGCCGCTTGCCTCGCCTGTGATTGCGATCGTCAGAGCTCGGGCATTCCGCGCGACGCGCAACATTTCGACGGAGGCTGTGCTGGTGCCCGTATGCGTAATGATGACGACCGCGTCGCGCGGCGTAAACGCGATGGGGTGATGCAGCAGCTCGAACGACTGCCCGAAATGCGCGGGGTGGCGACCGGAAGAGAATTCGCGCATCCAATCCGCTGCGATTTGCGCGGCGTGCAGCGATGTGCCGATGCCGACAAACGTCAAGCGGCCCTTTTCCGCCACGGCATCGGCCGCGCGCTCGATCGCCGCGCGGTTCGCGAAGACGCGCTCGATTAACGCGGGCTGCGCTTGGATCGCGTCGTAGAGATGATAGGGATGGGCGCTTCGCGTGTCCGGTATTTGCATTTTTGGCGCGCGCGATGTATTCGATGGGTTCGCGCCCGCGGCTGAGCATTCTACCGGATTCTGCCGTCGAGTCGCTGCCGAAGCACAGGAGAACGAATGCCTCGCTATCTATCGCAACACACGCTGGCGTGCCTGACGCGCCAGGGCGCCAATGAATTGGCGCGGCGATTGCAAGGCGCAACGGCGGTGACGTCGCGGCGGATCCTCGTCAACATGCAGGAAGGCAAGATGCTCGTCGAATTCGACGCTCGCAGCCGCGAAGAACTCGAGAAGTATCTCGCCGCCGAGAAGTTTCATTTCGATTGGCTGCTGCGTATTGAACTGGAATCGACCACCGGGACTCTACTCCCGCTTGCTTGAGGCAGCGTCGGTCGCAAACGTGTGTAGGGCGCCGCTTCAGGCTGAACGCTGGAGACCTGTGCCCTGTAAGGTTCGTGCTGCACGGAATAGATACCAATGGTAGAATGCCTCCCCAGATAACCGGGAACGCTCGCCCCGGCTTGGGATGATGCCCGATGGTGCGATTCCGCGGCAGGTTTGCTCCATTCGCATGTTTGACCTTCCACCTGTTCTTCAGCATTCTGTTAATGGGCGCTTGTGGCGGTGGGTCGCAAACCGTAAGCACGCCTCCTCCTCCCCCGCCGCCTGACTACAGCTTGCTCATTGGGCCGAATTCCCTGACCCTTCAACAAGGAGGACAACCTCAAGAATTCACCATTCAAGGGATGGGAATCGGCGGCGAGTCGCAATTCACGGTGACCATATCCTTCCCAAGTCTGCCGCCCGGCGTGACCATTTCTCCTCCGGGCCCATTCGTCTTGCCGTCTTTTATCAATGCTTATTCATTCTTGATCCAAGCAGACGCGTCGGTACCCACCGGCCCAGTCGCAATCAATATTGCCAGTACGAACGGATCAGTGAATCACACAAATTCATTGCCAGTTACTGTGGGTCCGGTGGCTCCGTTTGCGCTCAAGCTGTCCTCCGGTGCTCTTTCACTTACCCCAGGGTCTCCCGGGAACATCCAGGCAACGATCGTGCCGAGTTCTGGAACGGCTCCCGATGTGAGCTTGAGCTTTGGCACGATACAATTGGCGTACGAACTCCCCGCCCCAGCCGTCTCGGGTTCGGGCTCCGGTCCCTTCACTCTGACCTTCTTCGCAGCAATCGACTCGGTGCCGATTTCGAATGCCGTCACATTCATCACAGCTCGTGCCAACAGCGGCGACACCGCGACGGCTATGCTGGACGTTTCATTGAGTGTGCCGTTTCCCTCAATTGCGGCACAGACGCGAAGCACATTCGTGAGGACCGACGACCCACCGGCCGGTGCGGTGTATGACATGGCGAGAAAGCTTGTCTTTGCAACCTTCCCCGATTTGAATGAGGTCCGCGTCTTCTCCTCGACGGACGTACACTTGGTCGCCACGATTCCGGTCGAGCAGCCTGGAGCGATCGACGAGACTGTCGATGGAAAGAACGTGCTGGTGGGAGGGTTGGCCAAGGTTATTAGCATCGACCCAGACAAGCTGCAGGTAACGCACTCTACTGCCGTCAACCAATCAGGAACGTACTCTGCCATCCCGGTCCAATTGGCTACGCTCTCGACGGGCGAAGTCTTGATTCTAAGCTATGTGGGTGGCCACGTTTTTATTTGGAATCCAGTCACCGGAACGATGACGCTCCGGGATCCGCCCAACTCACCTTCGGCGCCGTCTGGGCCGTTTTTTGTCACACGAAGCGGAGATCACTCAGCTGTGCTCATGCCGGCTGGCCTTGGCTATGTGCTGTATAACGCGAGCAGTGATTCGTACAGCCCGGTTTCCAACAGCCTAAATGCTACAACAGCCGCGACGTTCGCTCTAAACACGGACGGCTCTCGGATTGCACGCTTCGTAGCTCCGAATACGTTCGGGCCCAGCACCTTGAGCACCTACGATTCTGACTTCAATCTGCTCGACTCAATTGATCTTAGCGGCAACGGAGGAGCGGAAAACGGAATTTTCAGCCTTGATGGATCGACGATCTACGCCTTTGGAGACGCGGGAGTCGCCTATGATGCCAGCACCCTCCAGCCCAAGGGATTGTTCGCCCTCGGCACCCAGGTTACGGTTTCGGATCCCTTCACCATCGACGAGACGGGTATGGTTTTTGGACTGACTTCAGCACGTGCTGAGGGTCTAGTAGTCACTGATGTCAGCCACCCCGGCGCCATCGCTCCGGATAACTCCGTCGAGGCGGCGGGTTACACGTTAAACGGTCTCTGTACGAACAGCGTGATCGTCGAACCGGGAACACAGTTCAATAGCGTACCTTACATAGATTTTCCCGATGCTCTATGCTTCGGCGCTGCCAGCCTCACGAAAGGAGTTGTGACAGGGATTGTTGGCAGTGGCTTCGACCCAAAGGCGAACTACCGCGCGTACGTAGGCGCACCTCCCGGTGCCTCCTCGACTGTTCCCGCGACGAATATATCTGTGGTGTCTCCACAGGAGCTCGACCTAGCGATTCCGGCGGGTACAACTCCCGGGCCTGCAAACCTCACGCTGACTCGGTCAGACGGTTGGTACGGGGTCATCCCGGACGCCATCAGTTATGGCCCCGTAATCCTTGCGACCGACCCCAATGTGGTTCCGTCCGCGGGACAGGTTACGATCGACATTTACGGCTACGGGTTTCTAATGCCCCCTAACGTCGGTCCAGTGACCGTTACCGTTGGCGGAAGGCCGGCAACAGTGATTGCTTCGGGGCCACTTGTGAACAACGTCGACGGTGTCACTCCGATTGACACGCTTCACGTCACCGTCCCGCCAGGTAACGCCGGCGCCGCAGACGTGACTGTTACAACTGCATATGGCTCCGTAACGCTGACCGGGGGAGTGGAGTATCTGGCGAGCGCTCAGGTATACCCTTTGGCTGGCCATCTCAACGGGATTGTCTACGATCAGCCTCGGCAACGACTATACGTTGCCAACACCGACCACAATCGCATCGAGATATTCGACTTGGGTTCCCAGGCCTTTCTAGCTCCTATTTCAACCGGCAACGCGCCGATGGGTTTGGCTCTCACGCCGGACGGAACGGAACTCGCCGTCCTCAATTCAAGCGACACCACCGTTTCCGTGATTGATCCGACGTTGCTAAAGGTGACCGCAACGGAACCAGTGTATACAGCACAAGATCAGAACTGCGCTCCAGCTCCACAGCCTTCTGTGTCTGCTCTCGAGACACATCGTGTTCTTGTAACCGTCGCTTGCTCTGAAGGCACTGGACCTGTCAATTTGCGACTCCTCAATCTCGACACCGGAAGCGTTAGCTGCTTGGGAACCGCGGGGTGCGATTCAAGCGGCACGAACGTCAATCCGGGCTTCGTCGTCACGTCGATTGCTTCCACGTCGGACGGTTCCGAAGCGTTCTTGAGCGATGGTCTTTTCGAAATCGGCCTTATGGACTTGCTCCACAACACGCTCTTAACTGCGAATGGAGTACAGAGTCAGGGCACGAGTGTAGCCGTCGACACGGATCGGAATATTTTCTCGGCAAGCTTGGGAACATACAATCCCCAGCTTTCGTCCGTTAGTCTTTCGACGGAGATCGCAAACTTTCAACCGGGGAGCGGTGGCAGCGCCCACAACCAAGAGGCATTGAATCCTTCCGGGAGTTTGTTGTTTATCTCAACGGGCGGAATCGACGTATTCGATGTTCACCGGGGACGCCTGGTCTTACGCCTAGCCTTGCCCGAACAGGCGGCGGACGACCAGGGCACGATTGCGCTTGACGAGACCGGGACGAAGTTGTTTCTCCTTACGCGTTCGGGCATTACGGTTGCTCAACTCAGTGCAACCCCGCTGAGCATTGCAAGCCTGACCCCGGCCTCTGCGGCGCCCGGCGCCCAAGTGACCATTCGCGGGAGTGGTTTCCAAAGCGGCGCAACCGTCGCATTCGACGGCAACGCGGCCGCCGCCACGTTCGTGGATTCGATGACGCTGCAAGCTACCGTACCGAGTCTGCCGAATGGGGCCGTACAAGTGACCGTGACGAATCCTGGCGGACAGTCCTACTCTTTCGATGCAGCGTTTGCTGTCAACTAGCGAACCCCTGTTCTTTGGATTGTGGACGCTTAGGACCATTGCCATCGCCGGGATTACCGTGTAGGCTTTTCACATGGTTATCGGCCACCAGAGGACGGCGCAGTGCTGCTGTTGTATGTGTTGCGCACAGGTGTCCTCTGGCACGAGGCTAGCCGTCTAACGAAGGCTTTCTAGCCCGGGAGTTTTGAAGCCCACCGCCAGAGGTTGACTCGGCCGGTGGGCTTTTTGCTTTTAGGCAGCCAACTAAGACAATTTTCGAAGGTCAAAGGGGAGGGAGGCAACGATGTCAGAGTACAAGCATCCGGAGGTTTTGGTTTCGACGCAGTGGGCGGCGGATCGTCTGAACGATCCAAAGGTGCGGCTCGTCGAGGTGGACGTCGACACAACTGCATACGACCAGGGACACATTCCCGGAGCTGTCGGCTGGAACTGGCAGTCGCAGCTTCAGGACAGCATTCGCCGCGATTTGATCGACAAGGCCGCGCTGGAAGGCCTTCTGGGCAAGTCGGGAATCTCGAACGATACGACGGTGCTGCTCTACGGCGACAACAACAACTGGTTTGCCGCCTACGCGCTGTGGCAGCTCAAGTATTACGGCCACAAGGACGTGCGGCTCATCAACGGCGGCCGCAAAAGGTGGGTGGAAGAAAAGCGCCCGCTGACGACGGAAGCGCCGAAGATCGCTGCCGCCACGTATCATGCCTCCGGCCCCGATCATTCGATTCGCGCACGCAAGGAAGACGTCTTCGCCGCCGTCGAGCGCAAGAATGGCGCGAAGTTGGTGGATGTGCGCTCGGTCGACGAATTCACGGGCAAAATCATCGCGCCCCCTGGAATGACCGAGACCGCGCAGCGCGCAGGACACATTCCGGGCGCTGCCAATATCCCCTGGGCGCAAGCCGCCAACGAGGACGGCACGTTCAAATCCGCGGATGCTCTGAAGCAGCTGTACGAAGGCAAAGGCGTCAGCGGAACCGGCGAAGTGATCGCCTATTGCCGCATCGGCGAGCGCAGCTCCCACACGTGGTTCGTGCTGAAGTATCTACTCGGTTACGACAACGTCAAAAACTACGACGGGTCATGGACCGAGTGGGGCAACCTGATCGGCGCCCCCATCGAGAAAGAAGCCGCAGCCGCCGCGCACTAAGAGCAGCGGATCGCTCTGAAGGTAACTCTTTTGCTGAGGGAGGAGACTTTTGCCCTCCCTCATTCTTTGGTCCGGGTTATCCTGCTCGAAACCGATCCCTCGAGGCGGATGACCGTGTGGACGTATTTACTGGGTCCCCTGCTTTCCCTGCTTCCGGAGCCCTGGCGCAAAGCGCATCTGTGGAGGCTTGGAATCAATTGGGCCCGGGCTTCGCTCATTTCCGGCTTCCTTGAGGTCGTGATCTTTGGCCGGATTGCCTGGACATCTCCTTCCCGGCTGACCACGGGCATTGCCGCATATCTCTGCGTGGAAGGCGTTGTGCGCTTCTATGCAGCGCTCTCGCCCGGTGAAGCCCTGGGGACTTTTCCACTGATTGCGCTCGCCGACCTGACCAGAATCGCCAGAAATGCCAGAAGCCGCCCCCAGATTCCCCTCGTCCGCGATGAGATAACGGCTGGCGACGCTACGTGCGACTTGAAAATCGGGTCCTGCCGCGCGCGGCAGGATTGGAAGTACCCCTTTACACTGCGGTATGCGGGGGCCTATTTTCAGGTCGTCGGGTACATCGATCTGGGGGCTGGTCCGCGTCCCTACGTTTACTCACTACGACGCTTGCCGCCGGGCGAGATCGCAGGTGGCCTCAAGGACTACACTCCCGACGACATTTTGACCGCTATCCAACCACTCCAGCGCATCGAGAGCTAGATACGCAAGCGTACCCTACGGTATCGCATTGACAGCCACTCCGGCGTGGCGCGCCTCGTCCCGCAGTTGCGCGATCCGCGTATCGATATCGTCCCGTTCCTTCTGGAGCCTCGCGAGCTGATCGCGCCAATCGTCTGGCCGTACGCCTCCGTACTGCCGCGTGCTGCTTACTGTCTGGCCGTCTAGTGCCGCCTGAAGTTGCCCTATTTTGTCGTCCAACGGCACAATCTTGGCCTGCAGCTTCTCAATCTGGCCTCGGTACCAGCTTGCATCTCTGTTTCGCGATGCTTGTTCGGTTTTGTGACCCGCTCCAGTCGCCTTCGAACCTTGGTTGCCGACAGTTGAGATCGCCGACTGATCACGTAGATCGGTAACGTCGTCGTTCGTCCAAACCTTCTTTGGCGGAGTTTGCGACGTAGGCGGTGACGGCGGTATTTGTGCAGAAGCAGGTGTTGAAGCTGACTGAGGCGCCACCTGCTGGCCGTACGCAACCGTATGGCTATACGGAACGGTATGGAAGAGCCCTAGAACCAACGCTCCGAGGAAGACCTTCCGATGACTCATGGGGATTCCCCTTTCACCGGACACTAACACAGTACCTCGAAGAATTACTCGAACCTCGCAGAGGTACTCCCCGCGAGAGTTACGGCGAAAGGTCAGGGGTCGCTCGTCATTGTCTTGCCGCTCGCGAGCTCGTTCTGGACCAGTGCCAGCGCCTCCTTCGGCGGGCCGACGCGGCGATAATGGCTCGACTCGACCACCTGGTGCTCCTCGAAGGGGAACAGGAACTTCCGGCCGGAAAAGTCGTACTGATAACGCAGTGCGAGCCAGATTCCCGGAGCCACCGGGCCTTGGTCGAACGAGAAAACGCCCCCCTTGTACACCTTTCCCAGAATACCGCCTCCGAACGAAATGTCGCGGATCACCTCCGCTTCGGCATGCACCAACTGATTCAAATTGTGGTCCACCCATACCTTTGCCCGGACGTGCGTCACGGCCTCCTGCAACATCGAATGGGGGTGGTATTGGGGATTAGGCTCGAGCTGCACCACGTCGCAGTCGTAGCCATTGCGGTATTCCCGCCCGACCCACTTTTCGCGGAAGGCGTCTTTGGCGGCGTCAACCAGTTCCGCTCGGTCCCGGTTTCGCTTCTGGAACTTGGCGAGAGCGTTCTTTGCGCGGGGATCGTCGGGCCGGAGAGTCAGTTCCAGCACTTCCTTCCAGGATTCCAACTGCTTTCGGTACTCCTCCGGATCCGTCGTCTTGCCGTCGTTTTTCAGCAGGATCTTCAGCGTCCCGCTGCCGGTGGGCACTATGCGGTACGTTTTCTCAACCAGTATGCTGGGCGTGGCCCCGCCAGTGCGGTCGATTTGACGCTCGATGTGCTCATACTGCTCATTTGCCTTGTCATCGTCGTGCTGATTGGCGATGAGCCGATCCGTCCGGGTGTGTAGCTCGGCTTCCGAGGGAGGCTGCACCTCCGGTGCTGCCCGCTGCTCGCTCTTGGGAGAACTCTCCTGGCGACCCGCCGACGGCACGCCCGCTGGTGCAAGCGCGACTCCTATCGAACAAAGGCACCCGGCCATGGCGATCCCGAGGATGTTCGAGAGGCGCTGCATTCAGGCTCCCTCCTTCGGTTGCAACTCCCATTTTACCCGCGAACGCTGTGGTTCCGTGTCGTCGCCCCCTATGGGACAATAGAGCTTCAATTCTTGCTGGGGCAAGGCGGCCCATCAACGTGTTTTCCGAAACTTGTGAACTTTTCCCCTCCCCAGTCCGTCTAATATAGAGCCGTGGACCAGAAATCCCGCTTTCTCAGCCAAGCGAGGCAGACCAGTGTCGCCCTGGAGGAGACTCTTCGTCTCGCCATCGATACCCTGCGCGCCCATAAACTGCGCACTTTTCTGACCCTTCTCGGCGTGATCCTCGCGGTGACGACTCTCGTCGCAGTGATGTCGATCCTCAACGGCCTGAACCTGTACGTCGCCCAGAAGATCGCGAACCTTGGAGCCAACGCATTCATCGTGGACCGGTTCGGTATCATCACGAACGAGGCCCAATGGTACAAGGCGCGCAAACGTCCGCCGCTGCGGCCAGACGACCTTGAGGCGCTGCGCGACCAAATGAAGTTGGCCTCGGCTGTGGTCGGCGAGCAACAAACCGTCGCGGACGTCCGCTACGGCAATGACCTGATGGAAGACGTCAACATCCTCGGCGCCTCTCCTTTTTTTGCACCCCTGGAGGCAATCGACGTCTCGAGCGGCCGCCTAATCACGGAAGCCGACGAGCTTCACCACTCAGACGTCTGCATCATCGGTGCCGACGTGGTCAAGAAGCTCTTCGGCAGCGTCGATCCCATCGGCAAGGAGATCCGCGCCGGCCAAGGCCAGTATCAAATCGTTGGCGTGGCCAAGGAACTCGGAACGGTACTCGGCCAATCGCGCGACAACTTCATCATGATGTCGCTCGGCACTTACCGGAAGGTCTGGCTCGCGCCGGACGATTCGATCACAATTTTCATCCAGGCGCGCAACCCCGAGTGGATACCGGCGGCGGAAGATGAAGCCCGGGTGATTCTGCGGGCGCGCCACCATGTGGCTTATCAGGACGACGATGATTTCGGAATCATCGAGCCCAGCTCGCTGATGTCGCTCTGGCAGAGCTTGACCGGCAACATTTTCGCCATCGCCATGTGGGTCACGTCCGTATTTCTGGTGGTCGGCGGAATCGTGATCATGAACATCATGCTCGCGAGCGTCACGGAGAGAACGCGCGAAATCGGACTTCGCAAATCCCTTGGCGCGCGGCGGCGTCACATCCTGATGCAGTTTCTGGTGGAGTCCGCGCTGCTGGCGGCCACGGGCGGCGCCATCGGAGTCGGCGCTGCGCTCGCCATTGCCTCGCTTGTGCGCGCGACCACGCCCATGCCGATTTCGACGCCCCTTTTTGCGATTTTCATCGCCCTGTTTCTCTCGACCGCCGTCGGCCTTTTCTTCGGCATCTATCCCGCGATGCGCGCCTCGCGTCTTGATCCGATCGAAGCTCTTCGGGTGGAGAATTAGCCGATGGGCGTCCGTCAGGACTATCGCGAAAATCTTCGCTTGGCGCTCGACACGCTGCGGGCCCACAAGCTGCGGAGCTTTCTCGCGATTCTGGGGGTGATGATTGGCGTCGCGCTCATTATCCTCGTCGTCGGCTTGATCCAGGGTTTTCGGAGCACCGTGCAGGACATGATCACGCAGGAGGGCATCGACACGGCGTGGATCGACCGCTTCAGCCAGGGTCCGCACATCGGCCGGCGTCCGAAAGAGGAGCGCCAGCGGAAGCCCCTGACTCTCGATGACGGGCTCGCCGTCCAGCAACTCTGCCCGTCGATCAAGGCCACCGCTATATCCGCGTTTCAGTGGACACAGTCGCACGACGTGCGCTACCAGAAAAATGAAGTTCAGGGGGGCGAGTTCCGCGGCACTTTTCCAGCGTATCTCGAAGTCTATTCGAACGCTACCCTGCTGGCCGGCCGTTTCTTTACCGAAGCCGAAAACGATCACCGCGAGAATGTCGTCGTAATTGGACAGGACGTCGCCACCGCTCTTTTTCCCGCCGCGCAGGACGCGCTGGGAAGAGACGTAATTGTTGATGGCTCCACGTATCGCGTCATCGGTGTGTTTGCAAGGCCGGTCGAAGGCTTCGAGACGAACAACGACGACCGCCGGGTCGTCATTCCCTACTACACATTCATGAAGCTGTACTCTACCGGATACGAAATCGGCATCCGCATCCTTGCCTATCCGGGAGAACTCGACCGAGCCGTGGACCAGGCCCGCGAAGTGCTTCGCCGCCGTCGTAATGTTCCGTATGACAAGCCTGACGACTTCTCGATTCAGACGCAGGTGGAGGCCGCGCAGAATTTCAATGACATCATTGGCGGCGTCGTGCTCGCGATCGTCGTGCTGAGTTCGATCGGCCTTCTCATCGGCGGCATGGGCGTGATGAACATCATGCTCGTCTCCGTCACGGAGCGCACCCGCGAGATCGGCGTGCGCAAAGCCATCGGCGCGCGGCGCAGCGACATCACCTGGCAGTTCCTCTTCGAGGCCATGACGCTCACGGGCAGCGGCGGCATTATCGGCATCTTGCTCGGAAGCTCGATCGTTTTTCTGATTCCCGTGGTCACATCGATGAAGGCCGTCGTGCCTATTTGGGCTGTGATCGTCGGCTTTTCGGTTTCGGTCAGCATCGGTCTAATCTTCGGCGTGTGGCCGGCCACTAAAGCAGCGCGCCTTAACCCTGTTGAAGCGCTTCGATACGAATAGCGCACTTCGGTCCGCTCTCCTCTCGCAAATCCAGGAATTAATTTCGGCGACGTCTACGGCTTGGGCAATTCCACGGGACTGTCGGGATTGAGGTGTGATTTTCCATCCCGGCCGAGCACGTAGGGAAATCCGGCCGGATCGACGGGAGCGCCTGGCAAGTATCCGGCCGAAACCATGTCATTGATGGACGCCGGATTGTGGTGGAACCGCTGCCGATACTGCTCGCTCAACTCGTCGATGTGCATTTCGTCTTCCGCGGCTTTCAGGCCGCGCAACTGCTTCATCAGCACTTTTCTCACTGACTTGTCTTTAGTCGATTCATACATCTCCGCTAGGATCATCCGCGAGGTCTCAAGCGAGCCGCCTTTCTCCGCTACTCGCGCCGCCATCAGCCGCATGATAATCGGCGCGCCCGGCTGGTCGCCTCCCTCAAGATACGCGGCTGACGCGTCCTTGTAGTCCTTCAGCCGGAAGTAATAGAGAAATCCCAGGTCGTAGTACAGGCGCCAGACGCCGGGATTTGCCGCGATGCCACGTTTGACCAGATCCACGGCCAAGTCCGGCCGCCCCGCTCCGATCGGCTTCCCCTCCGAAAGAAAAATCGCGCCGAAGCGGTACGCTACCACCAGTCGCGGGTCGAGCGTCGTCGCGATGTTCAGCAGTGGCGCCAGCAAGCCGAAATCTGTGTTGCGGTCTCCGATTCGCGAGCCGTAGTACTGCACCGCGCGCGTCCAGTAAACGTCTGCCAGCAGCGAATCGTATCCAAGGCTCAGGTTTCGCAGCAGTGAGCCTGAGCGCACGAACAACTCCTCTTCTTGCGCCGCTTCCGTCCGCGTCTGTGCGTCGATCCGCACCTGCAGGGCCGCCATGCCCACAAACAGGACCGGCACCCCGATGATCGCGATCCACAGTGACCGCGTCTTTGAGGACACGCTCACTTCAGATTCCTTCTCGAGAAGATCGCCGCCGCGCCCAGCAGGAGCACCGTTACATAAAGAATCGCGTACAGCGTGTTCTGCCAGATCAGGGTGAACGGAATCGCGTCGCCGTGCGCCGCCGCGCCGATCGCGTTGAAGTTGTGAAAATTCGGTAGGACGTAATACACCACGCGAGTCAGGCCCTCGATTACCGGGTTCTTCGTGAACTTTCCAAACTCACGAATGTCTCCGGCGAAAAGCCCGGTCACGTAGATGGCCAGCGTAAAAAGCGTCGAAAGCATCGGCGTCGAGAAGCACGAAAAGAACAGCGCGAACGCCGTCACCAGCCCCAGTTCCAGCAGGATGAAATAGATCGCCACCAGGATCGACGCGTCCGATCGTACGAACGGCCGCCCCACGTAGAAGAGCGCTGCCGCCAGTCCCACCGTCATGAACCCTGTATTCACCGCGAGCGTCAGCAACAGCCCGCCGAATTTTCCGGCCAGAAATTCCCAACGCCGGATCGGCTTTGAAAGCAGCGTGTAGAGCGTCCGCTTTTCGATTTCCTTGTAGACCAGCCCCACGCCGATAAAAATCGCCATCACCAGGCCGAAGATCGAAATCGTCGAAAGCCCCAGGTTGATGATCACCAGCCGTTCGATCCCGATCGAAATCTGCCCCACCAGAATCGCGGCGCCAATCATCATCAGAGCGAAGAAAATCAGGTTGTAGAGAACACGGTCGCGCACCGCTTCGCGGAACGTGTTGATTGCCACGATTCCCGGCGTCGCGCTCATCGCGTCAGCACCTCCACAGCATGCGATGCCGCCTTCTCGCGTCCCACCAGGCGCAGGAAATAATCCTCCAACGTCGGCCGGACCGGCGTCACCGACAGAATCTTCGCGTTCGCGATTCGCAGTTGATCGAGCGCGGCGTACACATCCGCCTCGGGCACCTCGATCCGGTAGCGCGCCCCGATTTTGGTCGCGTGCTCTGTGATTCTCGCGGGCAGCGCGCAGCCTTCGCTCGCTTCAAACAGAATTTCCATGCCCTTCACGTCCACCGACACGATTTCTTCCGGCGCGCCCACGCCTTGCAGCTTCCCCTCCACCAGCACGGCCACGCGGTCGCACAGCATCTCCGCGTCCGAAAGAATGTGCGTCGAGAAGAACACCGTCCGTCCCTGCCGCTTCAAATCCAGAATGATGTCGCGCACCTCGCGCCGGCCCACGGGGTCGAGTCCCGACATCGGCTCATCGAGAAAAACCACCTTGGGATCATGCAGGATGGCCTGCGCGATTCCCGCGCGCTGCAGCATTCCCTTCGAAAATTTCCGCAGTTGGACGTTCGCCGCCCGCGTTAGCCCGACCAGTTCGAGAAATCGCGCCACTCGCTCGTCGCGTTCGGCCCGCCTGTAGGCTGCGAATCGCGCGTAGTAATCGAGCAGCTCCCGCGCCGTCAGGTGATCGTAGAAATAGGGCTGCTCCGGCAGGTACCCAATTTCGCGGTGCATCTCCACGTCATCGATCGACCGCCCCAGAATCCGCGCCGTCCCGGCGGTCGGAAAAATCAGACCCATCAGGAGCTTCAGGGTGGTCGTCTTGCCCGCGCCGTTCGGCCCGAGAAAGCCGAACACCTCGCCCTCTTCGACCTTCAGGCTGAGATTGTCGAGGGATCGGCGCATCCGTTTGCGCCAGAATCCGACGGCGTAATCCTTTGTCAATCCATCGATTTCGATTGCCGCTGCTGTCATGTCTCCACAATTATTCATTCTTTTCAGAGAAAAATCTCATGCCAATCCGCGCGCTGGTGACGTGGAAAGCACGCCTTGAGGACGGGAATCGCCTTGTCTCGAACCGGAGTCGCGAACGCCGCTATGGCTGAGGCGTGGGAGGTGGCGTCGGCTTCTGCTCGGCCGTTCGCAGGTTCCGGAACGCCGGGCTGACGCTGACCACGCTCGGAAATCGCTGTTCGTACGACGAAAGGCCCGCGCACATCATCCGGTGCCACGTCGAAAAGCCGAAGGCCTGCATTTCGCGCAGCGCTTCATCGGCCGTCCAGCCCTGCTCGCTCATTCGGTAGGCTGCGATCATCATGCCCGTCCGGTCGACTCCAACGTGGCAGTGCACGAACACCTTCTTCTCCGGGTTGTCGCGCACGATCGCCAGGAACTTCGCGAAGTAATCATCCTTTGGATTGCTGCACCCCCAGGGAATCGCCACGAACTTCATTCCCTCCCGCGTCACCTGCTTCTCTTCGCGCTTGCCTTCGCCGCCATCGCGGAGGTCGACCACGATCGCGATGCCCATTTTCCGCAGTGTCTCGAATCCTTCCGGCGTCGGTTGCGCGCCGCGGTAGAGAGTGGGCGTCACTTCGCCAAAATTCGCCACTCCGGGCGCCGAAATCTTCCGCGCGATCGAATGCGCAGGGTTCGGCCGCGCGGCAGGCGTATCCTGTGCCGTAGAAGTCGCGCACGCCGCGGCGCACATCGCCAGGGCCGTCACAAGAATCCTCGCCGCGCCCGCCGATCGCCGCATCTCGAATATTTTCAGCAACTCCGCGCTCGCTGCGATGAAAATAGTAGTCCGCCGCTCGGCGCATGTACCACTATGAATAGACGCTTTGGGCACCATCTCCCGAACATTTTGTGGTCGATCCGTGAATTTTCCTTGACAACTTTTCCACATGCCACGATACTTCGCTCCCAGACTCGGGGGGAAAAAAGTTCGCTGGCTGCTTCATACTGCCGGTGAATAATGCAAAGTAAGCACCGGGTTCAACCGAATCCTTACAGGGGATAACCCCAGTTCTCAACGGCTCGCCATATTTTAGCGCGCCTTAGCTGGGCTTTTCCCTTTTTCAGCCGCGAATGGCTGAAAAAACGACTCTTCACGCTCCTTGCTCCGGTCTCCGGGGCGTAGTCAACAGGTTCTTCTCGGTACACATCGAACGTCGGACCCACTCTGAGGGGAGTAGAATAGTAGGTACGCCCTCTCTGTAGGCTCCGGCAAAACGATTCGACGGCTCGACTGCCGGCGCGGAGGCAGAGATGGCGGAAGCAAGGATGGCTTTGAACGGAATTGGAAGTATGGAAACGGAACAGATCACTCGTCGCACCAGCGGCCTTGAATTTCGCCGTCGCTTCACGGACGGCAAAGCCTCGCCATTCGACAAGGTTGAATGGGAGCGCCGCACCGCCCTCATCGGCAACGATAAGGGCCAAGTCATTTTCCGCCAGGAGAACATCGAGGTCCCCAAGTCCTGGTCGCAGACGGCGACGAACATAGTCGCCTCCAAATATTTTCACGGCAAGCCGAATACCCTCGAGCGCGAGACGTCTGTCCGCCAGCTGATCGGCCGCGTGGTCGATACCATCGTCCGTTGGGGCGACGAGGGCGGCTATTTCGCCACCGCCGATTCAAAGACAGCCTTCCGCGATGAGCTGACCCATCTTCTCGTCGAGCAGAAGGTGGCCTTCAACTCCCCGGTTTGGTTCAACGTCGGCGTCCAGGCCAAGCCCCAGTGCTCCGCCTGCTTCATCAATTCCGTTCAGGACAACATGGATTCGATCATGAACCTGGCGAAGACCGAGGGCATGCTCTTCAAGTGGGGCTCGGGCACCGGCACGAACTTCTCCAGCCTCCGCGGCAGCCGCGAGAGCCTTTCAGGCGGCGGCATCGCCTCCGGCCCGGTCAGCTTCATGAAGGGCTTCGACGCCTTCGCCGGCGTCATCAAGAGCGGTGGCAAGACGCGCCGCGCCGCCAAGATGGTCATTCTCAACGTCGACCACCCCGACATCGAGGAATTCATCCACAGCAAGATGAAGGAGGAGCGCAAGGCCCACGTCCTGATCGAGCAGGGCTATGATCCCGCGATCGACGGCGAAGCCTACGCCTCCGTTTTCTTCCAGAACGCCAACCACTCCGTCCGCGTCACCGACGATTTCATGCGCGCCGTCGAGGAAGATCGCGACTGGTGGACCCGCAACGTCACCGACGGAAAGCCCGTCGACAAGTACCGCGCTCGCGACCTGATGAAGGAAATGGCCAAGTCTGCCTGGCAGTGCGGCGATCCGGGCATGCAGTACGACACCACCGTGAATCGCTGGCACACCTGCAAGGCCACCGACCGCATCTACGCCTCGAATCCTTGCTCCGAATACATGTTCCTCGACGACACGGCCTGCAACCTCGCGTCGCTCAATCTCCTCAAGTTCCTTGGCTCCAACGGCCAGTTCGACACGGAGGGCTTCCGCCACGCTGTCGACGTCACCATCACCGCCCAGGAAATCCTGGTCGACAACGCCAGCTATCCGACCGAGAAAATCGCCCGCAATTCGCACGACTATCGCCCGCTCGGCCTCGGCTATGCCAATCTCGGCGCGCTCCTCATGTCGCTCGCGCTTCCCTACGATTCCGAGGGCGGACGCGACTTCTGCGGCGCCATCACCGCGCTGATGACCGGCGAAGCGTACGCTCAGTCCGCCCGCATCGCGGAGCGCATGGGCCCCTTCGGCGGCTATCCCCGTAATCGCGATGCCATGCTCGACGTCATCCGCATGCACCGCGATTCGCTGCGTCCGATCAAGGAAGAAAACGTCCAGCCCGCGCTTCTTCGCGCCGCCCAGCAGTCCTGGGACGACGCGCTCGCGCTCGGCGAAAAATTCGGCTACAAGAACTCGCAGGTTTCGGTCCTCGCTCCCACTGGCACCATCGGCTTCATGATGGATTGCGATACCACCGGCATCGAGCCGGATCTCGCGCTGGTGAAGCAGAAGCGGCTCGTCGGCGGCGGCGTCATCAAGATCGTCAACAACACGGTCCCGCAGGCTCTCATGCATCTCGGCTATGCGCCCGAGGAAGTCGCGAAAATCGTCGATTTCATCGACGCCAATGGCACCATCGAAGGCGCGCCCGGCTTCAAGCCCGAGCATCTCCCCGTCTTCGATTGCTCGCTCACTTCCATGGGCGGAGGCCGTTCGATTGCATGGCGCGGCCACTTGCGCATGATGGCTGCCGCTCAGCCGTTCCTCTCGGGCGCCATCAGCAAGACCATCAACATGCCCGAAGAATCCACGGTCGACGATATCGTCGACGCGTATACTGAGTCCTGGAAACTAGGACTCAAAGCGGTGGCCATCTACCGCGACAACTCGAAGCGCTCGCAGCCTCTCTCCGCCGCCGGCAAGAAGGACGACGGGAAAGCTGCCACCTCCGAAGCTCCTGCCGGCGCGGTCGCCACTAAGACGGAAGCTGAAGCGCCCTCCGCGCAGCGGGAACTCTTCGCGGGCGCCAAGCGTCGCAAGCTCCCCAGCGAGCGCGATTCCATCACCCACAAATTCTCAGTCGGCGGCCACGAAGGCTACCTTACCGTCGGCAAGTATGCGGACGGCACGCCCGGCGAGATCTTCATCAAGATGGCCAAGGAGGGCTCCACGCTCTCCGGCATCATGGATGCTTTCGCGCTGTCCGTCTCCATTTCGCTCCAGTACGGAGTTCCGCTGCGCGCTCTCGTCGATAAATTCGTGAACTCGCGCTTCGAACCTTCGGGCTACACCGGCAATCCCGAAATTCGCTACGCGAAGTCCATCGTGGACTACATCGGCCGCTGGCTCGGCGGGAAGTTCATCTCCCGCGACTACCTCGATGGCGATGGTTCTGCCGTTGAGGACGCGGCTCCAGAAGCCGCCAAGACCGCGCCTACTCCAGTCGCCGTCATGAAGGCCCCGACCGTCGAACCCGAAACCGCCACACGTCCTCGCGCCGCCATCGACGATGCGCCGTATTGCTCCGAGTGCGGCATGCTCATGACTCCCAACGGCAGCTGCTACAAGTGCTCCAACTGCGGCTCCACCTCCGGCTGCAGCTGAGCCTTCGCCCAACTTCACCGATATCTTCCCGGGCGGTCCCTCCAAGGACCGCCCTTTTTGTTTTCCACGGGCGATAGCGCCGCCTAGTTGTCTCGACCGATAGTAAGGAGATCCGTGATATAGTAAGGAGCGAGGTGCCCATGAAAAAAAAGGCTCGTGTAACGAGCAAGGGACAAGTCACGGTTCCCCACGAAATACGCCGGGCCATGGGGATCCACCCCGGAGATAGCCTTCTTTTCGAACAGAAGGGCTCCGAGTTTAGCGTTCGGCCGCTCCGAACCAGGAGCGCGTTTGACAAGTATCAAGGCATTGGCAATCCCGGAATTCCATCCGGACGGCGGGGAATTGTCCGTTACCTCCGACGCATGCGCGGCCAATGACAACCGCTGTCGACACGAACATCTTCATCGCCTTTTGGGATCGAACAGACTCCCTCAATGCCTCAGCCCGCTCGGCGATCGATTCTGCTTTGGCTAGGGGTTCCTTAGTCATCGCTGCGCCCGTCTATACCGAGCTGCTCGCGTTTCCTTCGCGAAACGAAGCCTTTCTCGATTTCTTCCTCAATGACACTGGAATTCTTGTCGATTGGAACCTCGAGGAGGATGTCTGGCGAGCAGCGGGACGTGCCTTTCAGGATTATGCCGCCAGACGCCGACGGCGGGAAGGTCTTGGCCCTCGGCGCATTCTGGCAGACTTCCTCATTGGAGCCCATGCTCTTCGTCGAGGGTGTCGCCTCCTTACACTTGACGATCGGCTTTACCGCGCCGCGTTCCCGCGCCTTGCCGTGGAGAGCGTCTGACAGTATTTGGTCGTTCCTGAACTTTCAGCCGCAGTCGCACTCTTTCCTCTTTACATTTCGTTGTTTGACCAGACGATAGTCGCAACTCTAGAATCTTAAGAGCGGCAATCGTGGCCATAGAGCATGTTTGAAAACCTAACCGAAAAACTCCAGCGAACCTTCAAGAACCTGCGCGGGCAGGGCAAGCTGACCGAGGAGCATCTCGACGCAGGCCTCGTGGAGATCCGCGAATCCTTGCTCGATGCCGACGTCAACCTGGGCGTGGCGGACGAGTTCGTCGCGCACGTGCGCGAAAAGGCACTCGGCTCCGAAGTGCTGCTCCAGCTCTCGCCCGATCAGCAGGTGGTGAAGATCGTCCGCGACGAGCTGGCCGAACTGCTGGGCCGCGAAGCGCGCCCGCAATTCAGCTCCAAGCCCCCCTCGGTCTGGCTCATCTGCGGCCTGCAGGGCTCCGGCAAGACCACCTCCACCGGCAAGCTGGGCAAGTGGCTGGCCGAGCACGGCCACCGCCCGATCGTGGTCTCAACGGACGTCTACCGTCCCGCTGCTCGCGAGCAGCTCGCGCAAGTGGCCAAGTCCACGAACACGCCGCTATGGCCCGGCGCGGGCACGGACAAGCCGCTCGAAATCGTCCGTGGCGCTACGCGCGAAGCAAAGCTCTCCGCCTACGACGTGATCCTGGTCGATACGGCCGGCCGCCTGCACATCGACGATGAGCTGATGAACGAGCTCTCGATGCTGAAGAAGGAGCTGAATCCTTCCGAGATGCTCTTCGTGGCGGACGCGATGATCGGGCAGGACGCCGTAAAATCCGCCGGCGAATTTCACAAGCGCCTCGGCATCACCGGCGTGATTCTCACCAAGATGGACGGCGACGCCCGCGGCGGAGCGGCGCTCTCGATCCGCAAAGTGACGGGCGCGCCCGTGAAATTCGTCGGCGTCGGCGAAAAATACGACGCACTTGAGCCTTTCTTCCCCGACCGCATCGTGGGCCGCATCCTCGGCATGGGCGACGTCCTCGGCCTGATCGAGCGCGCCGAAAAGACCATCGACGAAAAGAAGGCCCGCGAGCTCGAACGCAAGCTGCGCGACAACGATTTTTCGCTCGAGGATTTTCGCGATCAGCTCCGCCAAATCCGCAAGATGGGCTCGCTCGAGCAGTTGATGGGCATGCTGCCGAAAATCGGCCCCTTCGCGAAGCTTCCCAAGGACGTCTCGGTGGACGAAGGCCGCCTGAAATCCATCGAGGCCGTCATCAATTCGATGACCGCGGCCGAGCGTCTGAATCACAACCTGATCGACGGCAAGCGCCGCAAGCGCATCGCACGCGGCAGCGGCACCAGCGTTCAGCAGGTGAACGAAGTTCTGAAGCAGTATGCCGACATGCGCCGCATGATGAAGCAGTACGGCAGCATGGCCAAAATGAAGATGCGCGGCATCGGAAAGCTCGGCGGTTTGAAGTAGGGACGCATGCCCATGGCTCTAGCGCCGTTGTCGCAAGTAGTCGCCGGGAGTCTCCACCAGGACGCCCGCGACACGCTTGCCGAAGTAAGCGCCAAAGTGGCGCAGATCACCCGTGATCAGGTGTGTCGCGCGAGCTTCGATAGCGGCGAGAAGAATAGGCGCGTCTTTTTCGGGCAGGTGGACGCCTGCGGGAAGCGGCGCCGGAGCCGCGTCGAAAAGTTCGAGGCTCTCAGCAAGCTTCGCAAGACGCGCGCGCTGAGCCTCGTCATCAAGGTTGATTCGCGCCTCGCCGACGGCGAAGGCCGAAGAGCAAAGCGCGACATCGTCGAGCCGCCACAGCCTCAGGAGGCCGGAGCTGGGAAGATACGCGGCCGAGAACAGCACGTTGGCGTCGAGGAAGAGCCGATCCATCGGCTACTTCGGCCGGCGGTGCGGGATGCTATCCGGGTCGACGCCCAGTTTCTTTGCTTCCCGGCGAGCCCGGCGGTAATCCTCGGGCGTCACGGCGTTGGAGAGGAGGAATTCGGCTCTGCGCTCGGGGCTATACCGTTCGATGGGTACCACAATGGCAGGCCGGATCAGAATGCCGTCCTCGCGTTCTTCGGCGGTGACTACCGACCCTTCCTCGATACCGAAGCGTTTGCGCAGCTTGGCTGGAACGATAATCGCGCCGCGCTTGCCAACCTTGGCCGATTCCACGAGGCCTCCTGCCTGAATCTCAGAATGCCTGAATTTCAGGCAAGAGTCAACTGACCATGCCCATCGTGATGAACAACACGATCAACCAGATCCGCATGGTCGCGGCTGGCGCCGACGACCGCACGATCAAGGCCCGCCGCCTGGCCGAGCTCATCCAGAAGCTTGGCGACTATCGCTGGGTCGGCGTCTACGACGTAGGCTCCGAATTCGTCTCCATCATCGCCTGGATCGGCCCGAGCGCTCCCCAATTTCCCACTTTTCCGGTGAGCCAGGGTCTCACGGCGGCAGCCATCCAGCAAAAGAAGCCCATCATCGCTGGCGACGTCCGTCAGGATCCGCGGTACCTCACGTCACTCGGCAACACACTCTCGGAAATAATCGTCCCGGTCCTCCATCCGGCAGACGGCTCCGTGATTGGCACCATAGACGTCGAAAGCGAGCGCTCGAACGCCTTCTCCTCGCGCGACCAGGACACGATCGAGCAGTGCGCCCGCGCGGCCCTCCCGCTCTGGCTCCTCGGGTGAGGCAGCAAACGAACAGCCGGATGCCCGGCTCCTGCCCCCTCGGGCGGCCCGGATTGGCATTAGGCGAATCGCGCCGCGTCCGCTATAATGGGCGGATTCGATTGAGGAGGAATTGCGAGTGTTAATGATTCGGTTAGCCCGGATTGGCAAGAAGAAGCACCCGTTCTACCGCGTGGTGGTCACCGAAAAGACGCGCCCACGCAACGGCCGGTTCGTCGAGATCGTCGGCACGTATGATCCCGCCAAGAAGCCCGCCGGCATCGAGCTTGACGACGCTCGCGTACAGTACTGGCTCAGCAAGGGCGCGCAGCCCAGTGACACTGTTCGCAGCTTCCTACGCAACCGCAAGCCCGCCTAAAGCGTCCAATTTCACAGGAAAGCAATGTCCATTGTTCTCGTACATGCTCGAGTGACATCGTCCGCTGAGCCCGGCCGGCTGTGGAGGAAGCGTCATGAAGGAGTTGGTGGAACAGATTGCGAAAGCTCTTGTAGATCATCCTGATCAAGTTCAGGTTAGGGCTGTAGAAGGCGAACAGGTCACGGTGCTGGAGTTGAGGGTCCATCCGGAAGATCTGGGAAAAGTGATCGGGCGGCAGGGACGGACGGCCAAGTCAATCCGAACGCTTCTGGGCGCGGCCGGGATGAAACTGAAGAAGCGTTTCACACTGGAAATCCTCGAGTAGTGACCATACCCCAATCGACGCGGGTCACTGTGGCGCGCGTTCTGCGTCCCCATGGGCGGCGCGGCGAAGTGGCTTGCGAGATCCTCACCGATTTTCCCGCCCGCCTCGCGCGGCTGAAGTCCGTCGAATTGTGGAACGGCATCGCGGAGCCCCGCAAAGTTGCCGTACGTTCCTGCTGGCTCAGCCAAAGCCGCGGTGGCCAGGCGATCTTTCATTTCGAAGGCTCGGATTCCATTTCCGACGCGGAAAAACTCGTCGGCCTCGAAGTCCAGATTCCGCTGGCCGAGCGCGCGCACCTTCCCTCCGGAAGCTACTACGTCACAGACTTGATCGGCTGCGATGTGCGCGACCGCGACGGCGCGCCGCTGGGGCGCGTCGGCGACGTGCAGTTCACCGGCGAAGGCGTCGCTGGCACTCCGATTCTCGTCATCGATTCGCCGCGCGGCGAATTGCTGATTCCGCTCGCGCAGGAGATTTGCGTCTCAATCGATCTTGCCGCGCGCCGCATCGAAGTGACCCTTCCCGAAGGCCTCCTCGACCTCAACCGCGATTCCTAAGCCGCCGATCTTGGCGTAGACTCGCGTGCGACGCAGGCTTGCACAGACGATGCGATTCGACATCCTCACAATTTTCCCGGGATTTTTCGCCGGCCCGCTCGATTACGGAATCGTGCGCCGCGCGCGCGAAGCGAGCCTCATCGAAACGCAAATCCACGACCTCCGCGATTTCACGCACGACCGCCATCGCACCACGGACGACCGCCCGTTCGGCGGCGGCGAAGGCATGGTGATGAAGCCCGAGCCGCTGTTCGAGGCGGTCGAATCGCTTCTCGGCCCTCAAGGTGATTCGACTCACGCGCGCGGCCGGCTCGACGCCACCGCGGTCGTTCTGCTGTCCGCGGCGGGAAAGCTCTTCCGCCAGGAGGACGCGCGCCGATTTGCGAGGCTCGATCGCATTGTTCTGCTGTGTGGGCGCTACGAAGGCGTCGACGAGCGCGTTGCCGAGCATCTCGCGACCGACGAAATTTCGATTGGCGATTTCGTCCTCTCGGGTGGCGAACTTCCCGCCGCGATGCTGCTCGACGCCGTGGTGCGGCTGATTCCGGGCGCGCTCGGCAACGAGGATTCCGCGGTCAACGAATCCTTCAGCGCAACGGACGAGAACGGCGCAGCAGCAGCTGACATTGCGTCACGCGCCGCGCACCTTCCGCAGCCGGACGCCGCGCCGCGTCCCTGCCTCCTTGATTACCCGCACTACACGCGGCCGCCGTCATTTCGCGGATGGGACGTGCCCGAGATTCTCCTGAGCGGAGACCACGAGGAAATTCGCCGCTGGCGCCGCGAAAAGGCGCTCGAGAAGACCGCGCGCAACCGGCCCGACCTGCTGGCCGCCTTCCGCGTGCCGAGCCGCGAAACGCGCCTCAAGCCCTAGCGTTCGCCTTAGCGCCCGAGAAACCTCTCGATTTTCTCGACTTCCACCGCGGCCAGATCGAGGTATTTCTTCGCGCCCTTTGCGTCCTGCCGGTCGAGCGCAGCCTGTGCCTTCGCCAGATAATTTTGCATTCGCTGCTGCGACGATACGATGTCGCCGCGCAGCCCGTATCCAGCGGCCGCCTGCTGTTTCTGCAGCGTGTCGAGGCTCGCGTTCACGGCGCTCGCGCGGCTCGATAGCTGATCGTTCTCCAGGTCCACCGCCTTCAGTTCCTCCGCCGGATCGGCACCCGAAGCCTGATCGCTCGGCGCGGCGCTCGATTGCCCTGATGGAGCCGGCCCCGGCGTCTGGTCCGGAGCCGGCATCTGTGGCGGTCGGTGATGCCTCGCTGGACTCGGAGTCGGAGCAGGAGTAGGGGCGGGCACGCTCGCCACCGGAGACGGTGCCGGCGCCGGCGCGGGTGTTGGCGCGACCGGTTCAGCGCCCGCGCTTGATGGCGCAGGGGCGGGAGCCGGAGTCGCATCGGGATTTGGCGTGCTCGGCGCCGGACTTGGTGTCGCCGCACTTCCCGACGAATCGGGCGCTGGAGCCGGCGTCGGCCCGGGTGCAGGTGTTGGTGTCGCCGACGCATCTGTCGACGTTGCCGACGACGTGCCCTTGTGCGCCTTGGCGTGCCACGGCACCACCGCTGCCGCGGCCACCACCGCGAACACAATCAGCGCCCCAAGCGTGATGTAGAGTCCGCGATGCGTCTTCTGCGTCGCAGCCGGCGGCATGGGCAGCGTCTGCGCTGCGGGAACAGGAACCACCGGAGCCGAAGGAATCTTTGCCGCAGGCGCGGATGCGGATGCCGACGCCCCTGTCCGGCTCGGCGTCGCAGTTTGCCCAACTGCCGCCACCGGTGCCATCGGCACCACGGGAAGCGGAATATCCGCCAGCGTTCCCGCCACTTTGGGCGCGACGCTCTGCAGCGCGGCCGCGAACGCGTCGGCGCTCTGGAACCGCGCCGCCGGATCCTTCGCCACCGCCATCACGATCAGGTCGCTCAGCGCCGAGGGCAAATCCGGCCGCAGCTCGATGGGCGGCCGCGGCGGCGTTTGCAGGTGCGCTTGCATCGCGGAGAAAGCCGTGTCCGCCGGGAACGGCCGCTGGCCCGTCACCATCTCGTACAGCGACACGCCCACCGAATACAAATCCGAACGCGCATCCACCGCCTCGCCCTTGATCTGCTCCGGCGACATGTACGCAAAGGAACCCACCGTTGTATTCGTGCGCGTCAGGTCGCCCTGCTCACCCTGCTGCGCGATGCCAAAATCCATCAGCTTCACCACTCCCGCCGGCGTCAGCATCATGTTCGAGGGCTTGATATCGCGGTGGATCACATGCTGGCTGTGCGCGTAGCTCAGCGCGGAGAGCACCTGCGCGATGTACCCCAGCGCCTGCCCATATGGAATCGCGCCCTGCTGCACTCGCGCCGCCAGCGTGGTCCCTTCGACGTACTCCATGATCATCACGAGCTGGTTGTTGATCGTCAGCGCCGTGCGCAGCTCCGCGATGTTCGGATGGTGCAGGCCCGCCAGCACTTTGATCTCGCGCATGAAGCGGTCGGCCAGATTCTTCTGGTCCGCCAGATTCGGCAACAGGATCTTCATGGCCTCGATGCGGTCGGAATACACGTTGCGCACCTTGAAGACCTGCCCCATGCCGCCCGTGCCGAGCAGTTCCAGAATTTCGTAGTCGCCTTTTCGCGTGCCGACGCCGTCCTGATTGATTTCCGGTGAATTGTCCATTGGAGCCTTCCTTTGCGCGCGAGTATACCGCGAACTTCGGCTTTTCGGTTCCTTCCGTTGCGCTCCGGTCGGCTGGCGTCTGCTGCGCGGACGAGATGGTTTCGCCGCGCTGGGCGAACCGCCCCATGAGTTTCATGTAGTCAGGAAGCCCCAATTCCGCTATAATCAGCGATTGTCTAGAGTGAGCTGGCCCCACCTGAGCGGGTCTGCCGGGAAATAGAGCCATGAAACCGATCGTCGCAAAGGCGCAGGAGTCTCAACTACGCAAAGACCACCCTGTATTCCGCCCGGGCGATACAGTGCGTGTGAATGTGCGGTTACGAGAAGGTGAAGGCGATAAGGAACGCATCCAGGCATTCGAAGGCGTGGTAATGAGCCGCCGCGGCGAGATGCTGGGCGAGAGCTTCACAGTGCGGCGCGTCAGCTTCGGCATCGGCGTCGAGCGCATCTTCCCAGTGCATTCCCCGATGATCAGCTCGATCGAAGTCGTCCGCCAGGGGCGCGTCCGCCGCGCTAAGCTGAATTACCTCCGCGCGCGCAAGGGCAAGGCCGCCCGCATCAAGCAGGTCGAAAAGTTCGAGACGGTTAGCGCCGCCGCGGGCGAGACGCAATAGATCAGCCCATCTCCGATATTCACCGCCCGCTCCCTTCGCAGGGGGCGGGCTTTTTTTCTGGGATCGCCTCGAAAAGTGGTAAGAAAGACCTCCCTATGGAAAATCCTGGGAAACTTGCAATCCGCCTCGTGGTTACCTGCATCTTCTTGCTCATTTCAAGCTGGGCCCTTCTAGCAGAGCTGTTACGAGGCTGTTCTCCCGTCAATGTTAGAGCTGTACCTCTCGACGATGGATGGGTGTTGATGCGCGAAGACGGGAAGATTCTGACGAAAGAGCGCTATTGCAACGGAGACGAGTACTCAGGTGGACTGATACGCTTTGAACGATGCGTTCCGGGAAAGCCGACGCAATCGGTATACCTCACCCCAACGGGAGAAATCGCGCTCGTGGTCAACGCAGAGAACACGGGCTCTTTCTCCGAAGGTCTCGCGTCGATTGAAGGGGATGACAACCTCTGGGGCTACATGAATGACCAGGGCAAGATCGTCATTGCGCCCAAGTTCGACGCCGCTAACCCGTTTAGCGAAGGGCTCGCCGCCGTCCAAGTTCAGGACAAGTGGGAGTATATAGACACCCGAGGTCGGACGGTGCTAACGCCACACTTTAGGGACTGGCAGATTCGTGAGATCGACGGGTTCAAGTTTGGGGGAGCGTTCGTGCTCCTCTTCGACGCCAAGAACGATCAATACTACAAGGCGATTGTGAACCATTCTGGCCGTTGGTTGGTTAAACCAACTCCCGGTCTCGTAGGCGAACTGGACGATGGTCTCGCACCTCTGTGGTCCGGCGACCCAGCTAGTCTCGGATTCGTTAATTCTTCTGGCCAGATGGTGATCCCGCCGCAATTTACTGGAACCGCCTCAATCACATTTCAAGACGGGCTCGGTGTTGTGTTTGCTGGCAGAGGCGAGAGTCGAAGAGCCGGTTTCATTGACAAGGAAGGACACTGGGTGATTGAAGCAACCTTTGAAGACGCTCATCACTTTTGCGACGGCCTTGCGCCTGTCAAAGTGAACGGACGCTGGGGTTTTGTAGACACGAGGGGTCAGTTAGTGGTTCCCGCCCAGTACGAGGCCGCAGACAGCTTCGACGGGGGAATCGCAACTGTCTACATACGGGATGAAAAAGGGATCACTCACCAGGGATGGATCGACAGGACTGGAAAGCTCCTCTACGAATCGTCTCTTGAGACCAAGATCATCGAGTTCCACCACTGACGACCCCAGCGCGGGTTTTTTTCTCGTATCCCCTCCGAAAAAGCGGTAAGAAGTACGTCCCTATGGCAAGCCCCGGGAACTTCGCAACCTATCCCAGCCTGCAGGACCGCGTCGTCCTGGTGAGTGGCGGCGCGAGCGGCATCGGTGAAGCCATCGTCGAAGCGTTTGCCGCGCAGCACGCTCGCGTGGCATTCCTCGATATTCAAGATCCCGCTGCAAATGCGCTCATCGAGCGGATCCAATCCTCCGGCTTTCCTGCGCCAGCCTACTTCCATTGCGATCTCACGGACGTTGCCGCGATCCAGAAAACGGTGGCCGCGATTCTCGAGCGCTTCAAGGCGATCGACGTCCTCGTCAACAACGCGGGCAACGACACGCGCCACAAAGTGGAAGACGTCACGCCGGAATTATGGGACCGCACCATCGCCCTAAACTTGAAGCACCAGTTCTTCCTCACGCAGTCCGTGATCCCGTCGATGAAGCAGGATGGCAAAGGCTCCATCATCAACATGAGCTCGATCTGCTGGATGATTCCCTCCACGGGCATTCCCGTTTACGTCACGGCGAAGGCTGCCATCGTCGGCATGACGCGCACCCTCGCTCACGAACTCGGGCCCAGCGGCATTCGCGTCAACTGCGTGCTTCCCGGAGCCATCCTCACCGAACGTCAAAAGAAGCTCTGGTTCACCGAGGCCTACAAACAGGAAATTCTCGCGGGCCAGGCCCTGAAGCGCTTGATTCTCCCCGAGGAAGTCGCCCGCCTCGTTCTCTTTCTCGCTGCCGACGACAGCGCCGCCATCACGAATCAAAGCTACGCCATCGACGCCGGCTGGACCTAAGCTGCCTGGCGGGCCCGCGATTTCTGCCGCGCACCCCTGTGCTAGAATCGCGTGAATGCCGCGCTTTTCTGCCGTCTTCCTCGTCCTTCTTTTCGGCCTTTCTCCTCTCGCCAACGCTCAGGAAACGCACAGCCATGGCGCCCCTGCGCGACTGGGCCGAGTCTCGTTCCCGATTTCCTGCCAGCCCGCCGTTCAGGCCGAGTTTGACCGCGGCGTCGCGCTTCTTCACTCATTTGCCTACGCGCCTGCCGAGAGCGCCTTCCGGCGCGTCGCGGAAACGGATCCCCGTTGCGCCATGGCACACTGGGGCATCGCCATGACCCATTTTCACGAGCTTTGGGATCCTCCTCTTGCGCCCGGTTCTGTTCAGGTCGGCTGGCGCGAAATCCAGGCAGCGCAAAAAATCGACGGCTTCTCGAAACGCGAACGCGGTTATATCGAGGCACTCAGTTGCATTTATCAGGATGCGGAATCGCAGCCCTATCCGGTGCGCGTTCGCAACTACATGCAAGCGATGGGAATTGTGGCCGCCGAAAATGTCACTGATCCCGAAGCGCAGATTTTCTATGCGCTCGCTCTTCTCGCCGCCGCATCGCCCGCTGACAAGACGCATGCGAACCAGAAACACGCGGCCGATTTGCTCGAGCCTCTCTTTCGCGCTTACCCCGAGCATCCGGGAATCCCGCACTACTTGATTCACGCTTACGACAACGCGGAACTCGCGCCAAAAGGACTAACTGCCGCGCGGGCTTACTCGCGCATCGCTCCTTCCGCGCCGCACGCCCTGCACATGCCGTCGCACATATTCACGCGCCTGGGCCTTTGGGACGATTCCATCGCGTCGAACCTCGCCGCGCGGGCCGCGGCCAATAAGCAGAGCGATACGGGCGAAGAGCTCCACGCGATGGACTATCTCGTCTACGCCTACCTGCAGAAAGGGAGCGATACAGAGGCCGCTGCCGTGATTGAGCAGCTCCGGGCCATGCCCAACCTCAACACGGCCGACCCCAAGATCGCCTACGCGGCCACCGCGATGCCTGTTCGCTATGCAATCGAACGGCGTCAGTGGAACGACGCCTCCGCCATCACCCCTCTTGCGGGCGCTCCGCCGCATATCGCTGCGATTGCGATTTGGGCGCGTGGTTTCGGTCTGGCCCGCACTGGCCACCCGGCGGAAGCCGAAGCGCAGGCAAAGCAACTGCAGGAAATCGCGGCGCAGCTTCGCAAATCCGGCAACGATTACTGGGCCACGCAGACAGAAATTCTTTTTGGCGAAGTTATGGCATGGTCGGCGCTGGCAAGAGGCGACGCAGCGCAATCCGAACGGCGCCTGCGTGAGGCAGCCGACCAGGAAGATGCCGTCGAAAAACTCCCCGTGACGCCCGGTCCCATCGTTCCCGCCCGCGAACAACTCGGCGACCTGCTCCTCGAACAAGGCCGCCCGGCGGAAGCCTCCAAAGAATTCGCCGCCGCTCTCGCCAATGCTCCGGGGCGGCGAGGCGCACTCCGCGGCGCCGCGCAAGCCGGCAAGCTCGCCGCACAAAAATAAGCGTTTGACCGTCGACAGCGAATCACACCCTCACTCTGTGGAAAATTCCGCCGCACACTCTGTGTTAGAATCGCCCGCGATGGGACGGCTCTGCGGCTCAAGATACGAGCGCGAAGCCCGAAAGTGCGGTTGGCAACGCATTGCCGGGCTCGATGAAGCAGGCAGAGGTTCCCTCTTCGGTCCCGTCGTCGCCGCCGCCGTCGTCCTCAATCCCAAGCGCCGCATCGTGGGTCTCGACGATTCGAAGAAACTCACCGCCGACCGTCGCGAGGAGCTCGCCCTCCGTATCCACGAGCACGCCCTCGCCTGGGCCACCGCCGAAATCGATTCCAGCCGCATCGACGCCTGGAACATCTATCAGGCCAGCCGCCAGGCCATGGTCGCTGCCATCTCGCAGCTCCGGCCTTTTCCCGATTACCTGCTCCTCGACGCGCTCGAGCTCGATCTACCCATCGAGCAGCGTGCCCTGATTCATGGCGACGCTCGCTCCGTCTCCATCGCCGCCGCTTCCATTCTCGCCAAAGTCGAGCGAGATCGCCGCATGGAGGAATTCGACCAGCTCTATCCGCAATACGGCCTCGCGCAGAACAAGGGTTACTGCACGCCCGACCATCTCGAAGCCCTGCGCCTCCACGGACCCACGCCTCTCCATCGCTTTTCCTACGCGCCGGTTCGTGAAGCCCGCTGCTGGGCCTCCGGCGCCATTCAAACTTCCCTGCCTCTCGTACCGAGGGGCGAAATAAAAGGGGAGGAGTGGTTCGACGAACACGTCGACCTTGCCTAGCTTTTTCGGCCGTCTCACCGCCGCTAGTACCCGGGTACTGCTCGATACCCGGCCCTGTTATCCCCTTCGGCACCACGCCCCCCGCAGTTCATAGACCCCCCTTTTTCACGCATGCTAACCTTCAAGACTGAGCCGCGGTGTCGCCGCGCGGGCAGCGGGCGCTGGGCAGAAAACGGAAACGCAGAACCGTTCATGGCCTTCAATAAGAACAAGGCGCTGGAAAGCGCTCTGAAATATCTCAACCAGGGCAAAGTCGCCCAGGCAATCGGCGAATACCAGCAGATTCTCCGTCAGGATCCCAAGGACCAGGCCACTCTCATGACGGTGGGCGACCTTTACGCCCGCCAGGGAGACATGTCGCAGGCCGTCGAATACTTCGAGCGGCTCGCGCAGGTCTACCTCAGTGACGGCTTCAACAGCAAAGCCATCGCGATTTACAAGAAAATTGCCAAGCTCGCGCCTGCGGAACTCGCGCCACTCGAACGCCTCGCCGACCTCTACGTCCAGCAGGGCGTCCTCAGCGAGGCGCGGCCCCTCTATCTCCAGATTGCCGAAGCGCACCTGAAGGCCAACCGTTCCCAGAAGGCTGTCGAGGTGCTGCATCGCCTGCTGGAAGTCGAGCCTGAAAATCCCCGCGTGCAGATGCGGCTTGCCGAGCTTTACAACGTCATGGGCCAGAAGAAGGAAGCGGCCCAGACCTACCTCAACTACGCGCAGCGCCTGTTCGAGCGCGGAGACAACGAGGAAGCACACAAGCTCGCCGATCGCGCGCTCGAAGTCGATTCCTCCAACGCCCTGGCGCTGATGCTGAAGGCCAAGATTCTCGTCGCTCTGAAGAAGGGCGAGCAGGCCGTCAAGATTCTCGAAACGCATCCCGAGGCGGAGACCGGCGGCGACGTCACCAGCCTCATCCTCGACCTCGAACTCGAAGCGGGCCACACCAAGCACGCCGCCGACCGCGGCCGCAAACAGCTCGCCCGCGGCCACGCGCACCATCCGCACCTTCACAAGGTCGCGGATTCGCTTATCGAGCAGGGCCAAACCGAAGAAGCTCTCGACCTGCTGCGCGAACTCCGCGAGCCTATGATCGAAGCGGGCGAGCAGGACAAATTCCTCAAGTCGCTCACGTCCTGCACTGAGCGGTCGCCGGACCAGATCGAAGCCCTCGAAATGGTCCTGGACTTCTCCCGCCACACGAGCGATCCCTTTCGCGTCAATTCGGCTCTGGGCCAGCTCGCCGACGCCTACGCCAACAAAGGCAATTTCGCGCGCGCTCTCGAATTGCTCGAAGAGCTGGTCGACCGCAACAAGAACGACGAGCGCCTCGTCGAGCGCCTCAATCAGATGCGCGCCCGCGCCAGCGGAACGAGCACGGACGCAGCCACCAGCTCGCATGCTGCCGCTACGCCGACCGCGCCCGCCGCACCCGCGCCGCAGGAAGCAGAAGCATCTGAGCCTCACCCCGAAGCGGTGCCCGAAGAAACCGTGAAGTTTGCTGAGCACTCGGAAGCCGCTCCCGCTGCGGCCGTCTCCGTCGACGAAGGCCTCGACGAAGAAACGCAGCGCTACGTCGCGCAAGCACTCACGGACGTCGACCTCTTCTCGAGCTACGGCCTCACGCAGAAGGCCACGCACCTGCTCGAAAACGTGCTCCAGCGCGCGCCGAGACACACGCCGACCCTCGAGCGCCTCCTCGATCTCTATCTCGGCGCCGGCAATGAGCGCCGCACTGCCGAAACCGCCTCGATCCTCGAACAGATTCACCGCGAGCGGAACGACTCGGTCAACGCCGACCGCTTCGCCGAGCTCCGCCAGCGCTTCCAGAAGGTCGCTGGCATTAGCGAAGACGAGCTGCCCACAGCACCGCCCGCACCTGTCGCCGCTGCCCCCGCTGCGTCTGCCGCCGCGGAACCGCACGCCGAGGTCTCCGCGCCCGCCACTCCCGAGATTGAACGGCACATGCCCACGACTGCGCGTCGGGTCGCGCACGCCCCGTCCGCCGAATTCGAAATCGCGGCCGCTCCCCCGGAACCCGAGCCGGCCGAGGAAATTCCGGCCGCGCCCGTCGCCGCTGCGCCTGCCGCGCCGCATGCTCCCGCGCCGCCCGCGCCTGAGCAGCCTCAAGCCGCTGCTGCCACCGAAGAGGTCGACCTCTCCGACGAGTGGGAGGCCATGGTTCAGGAAGTCAGCGAGGATGCCCCAGCGCCTGCCGCTGAGCCGGAACCTGAACCCGAGCCAGTTGCTCAAGAGCCCGAAGCTGAGCCGGCACATGCCGCGCCATCCGCAAAACCGGAGCCGGAACCAGAGCCCGTAGCCTTCGAGATCGAAGAAGTTCAAGAAGCGCCCGCGCAACCTGAGCCTGAACCCGAACCTGAGCCGGCCGCCGAGGAGGTCCTCGAGCTGGTCGACGAGACTGCCGCCGAGCCCGAGCCGGCCGCCGCCGCGGGCAGCGCTGATTTCGAGCTTGAGCTCACGCCGCAGCCTCCGCACGCGCAGAAGACCGGCCCGCTCACCACCGAAGATTTCATCAGCGAGCTCGTCTCCGAAATCGATGACCTCGATCAGCCCGCCGCGGCGCCTCCAGCGGCTCCGGTCGCGTCCGCGCCTGCCGCTTCAACTGCGCACCGCACGCCGCCGGCCGCCAAGGCTCCCGTGGCACCGCCTCCGCCGGTCACGCAAGAGCCGGTTCCCGCGCCGACCGCCGAGAGCCTCAACCAGCTCGCTGAAGTCTTCCAGGAATTTCGCAGTGAGCTTGGCGAGCTGGGCGACGAGGACGAGGATCTCGAAACGCACTACAACCTCGGCATCGCCTATCGCGAGATGGGCCTCTACGACGAGGCCATCGGCGAATTCCAAAAAGTGGCCAAGGCCATTCAGAACGGCAAGCCGTTCGCCTACGCGATGAACTGCGCCACGCTCCTCGCGCTCACCTTCATGGACAAGGGCGAGCCGAAGATCGCATCTCTCTGGTACCAGCGCGCGCTCGACACTCCGGGCGTCGACCAGGAAAGCACGCTTGCACTTCGCTACGACCTTGGCGTCGCGCTCGAATCCGCCGGCGAGTCGCGTTCCGCGCTCGACAGCTTCCAGCAGGTCTACGCCGTCAACATCGACTACCGCGACGTTGCCGACCGCATCGCGGCTCTTCAGAAGCACGAATCCCACGTCTAGATTTTCTTGTGCTCGCTGCCTGCGCGAGGTTGCCACTCCGCGCGGAATCCCACATAATCGCTAGCCGATGATGACACGCATTCTTCGCGTCATTCTCCTTCTCGTCTGGCTCGAGATCGGGCTCGTGCTGATCCTTCTGCCGTGGTCTGACTTCTGGGAGCTGAACTACTTTCTGTTTCAATATCCCGCGCTTGGGTTTCTGCTGAAGAATCCTTTCTTTCGCGGCGCCGTTTCGGGACTCGGCGTGATGAACGTGCTGATGGTCCTCGAAGCGTTTCGCCGCCGGGCGCCCGCCGTTGTCAACCACACCTGAGCTCGGGCGCCGCGCACCGATCGTCTGCTACGTCACGGACCGCGCCTCGCTCGGTTCGGCTGAACCGATTGCCGCTGTGCTGCGAAAGATACGGCTTGCCGTCCGCGCGGGCGCCGATTGGATTCAGCTCCGCGAAAAAGATCTGTCGGCGCGCGAGCTGCTCTCGCTCACTCGTGACGCCGTCCTCGCCGCGAGCGATGCCGAGTCCGCCGGCCGGCACGCGCGCGTCTACGTGAACGACCGGCTCGACGTCGCGCTCGCTGCCGGAGCCGCGGGCGTGCACCTCGGCCGCGAGTCCGCGCCGGCCGCGGACGCGGTGCGTTGGTGCCGCGCGGGCAACGCGCCCGCTTCCTTCGAAATCGGCGTCTCGTGCCACCATCTCGACGACGCCCGCGAGGCCGAGCGCGCGGGCGCTTCGTACATCTTTTTCGGTCCCGTGTTCGACACGCCGTCGAAGCGCCGCTTCGGTCCGCCGCAAGGAATCGCGCGGCTCGCCGAAGTTTGCGCGGCCATCAAAATTCCCGCGATCGCGATCGGCGGCGTCAACGAAGAAAATTTGCGCGAATGCATCGAAGCGGGCGCTTCGGGAATTGCCGCGATTCGTATGTTCCAAGAGGCCTCCGCCGCGGAAAAACTGGCGGAGTCAATCGCTCGCCTGCACGCGCTCGAAATCAGGCGCTGAGCCAGCGTCCCACGGGCTGCCAGCTTTCGACGTGATCGCAAATCACCTTGATCACCGCCGTGATGGGAATCGCCAGGATCAATCCCATCGCGCCCCACAGCCAGCCCCAGAAAAGCAGCGAGACCGTCAGCGCCAGCGCGTTCAATCGCACGCGCCAGCCGACCAGCGCCGGCACGAGCAGATTCGCGGCGACAAGGTGGAAGAACGTCAACATCACGAAAATTCCGATGAACGGCGGCACCGTGTGGAATTGCCTCAGCCCGATCAGCAGCGGCGGCATCCACGACATCACCACTCCAAGGTACGGAACCAGGTTGAAGAGGCCGGAAACCAGCGCCGTCAGGAACGGAAACTGCAGGCCGATTCCCCAGAAGAAGAGCCAGCTCGCCACCACGAGGATCAGTCCCACGAGCGCCGTGCCGATCACGTAGCTGCGCAACACTTGCGTCACGTCGGAGAGCGTCTGTTTCACGCTCGTGCGCTCCGTCGCAGGAAAAAGCTGCATCGTCGCGTGCCACACCTGCCGCTTCGCCGCCAGCATGAAGAACACAAGGAAAGGAACGAACGTGGCGGCCAGGATGAACGAATAGAGCGAACTCAGCCGCGCGAAAATCGCGTTGCGGAAGGGATGCGACTCCGCAACCGCCACCAGGTGGTCGCCGCCCGCGTTTTCCGTGCCCGGCCCGATTTCGGACACGCGCTCTTCGAATGATTGGAGTTTTTTCTCCACGGCGTCCGCGGCGGCGTGCAACGGCTGGCGGTAATTCGGCCAGTCCGCGCCGAACTGATCCACGCGCTCCACCAGCGACCAGCCGGTCAGTACGATCAGCGCAATCGTCACCAGCACCACCACCAGCGAACCCAGCGCGCGCGGCACCCGGAACCGCTCCATGAACGTCACGACGGGATCAAGGAAATACGCCATCAGCACGGCCACCAACAGCGTAACTAGCACCGACGACGCGAAGTAGCAGAACGCGATGACGATTCCGGCCGCAATGATGCGCCCACTGACCGAACTCGCAGTGATTACCTTTGCTTCTTCGACAGGCATTGTTGCGGCATACCATACCACACCCTACCCACCGCGGCACCTTTTGTGCTGACGCGTGCACTGCCCAGCGCCAGGTGATTTTCGTGTGGCGCCCCTCTGCAACCGTAGATTAAGCACGGGCCCCATCCTTTGTTTTCAACAACTTACGAGGAAATTTAATCCCGTTACCGTAGATTAAAGTTCGCCAGGATTTCGCTCGCGTCATGGCTATTCGGGCTCGGGATCGATGTCGATGATGGTGGCTTCAGCGGTTACGACCGCTCGCTCACTTCGGCCGCCAGCCTGGGAGATTGCGGGCGAGACCGGGACGCTCATGTCGCGCAAGCTTCGGGTTCCCGGGGAGGCGACGGGCGTCACAACGACCGCCGCAGTCTGGCGAGGAGCGACGACTGAGAATTCGACGTGGGAGGCGGGTTCGATCCAGCGGTTATCCTCGGTGAGGCAAGCGTGGGCGCGGATGGCTCGGATGACGGCATCGGCGGTGACTTTGCCGGGGGCGCATTCAAGGATGGAGTCCAGGCACCAGCGCATGTTGTTGCGGCGGCGTTCGATGAGGCGGGCGGCGAC
This sequence comes from Candidatus Limnocylindrales bacterium, assembly GCA_035501415.1. Taxonomy (GTDB): domain Bacteria; phylum Acidobacteriota; class Terriglobia; order Acidiferrales; family UBA7541; genus Palsa-295. Next base: position 172,659 of record DATJWH010000043.1, read on the forward strand.
AGCGTGGCGATAGATTGAACGGTAGTCGTCAATTTTGTATTGCCTGGCTAAGTGCCAGACGCTGTGCCAGTTAACGAATTCCTCTTCGATGACTTCGCGTTGGGGATGGGAGCAAATCGTGCACTTGGCGCTGTGGCGCGGGGAGACGTCGATGGGGTCTGGGACATTCGACGGGGTGGAATCCGTTTTGCGGGGGTGAAGGCGGGGAGGATCGGGAGGGGGTAGCGGAGCGTCTTGTTGCTGTAAGTCGTTTGTTTCCAGCGGTTGTTCGGAAAGGACTGCGTTTTGGTGATTGTTCGTGTTGTCTGCAGACATTTTGCAAACCTCCGGCCGCAGGATATCATGGAATTGACAATTTGTCAAGTACTGATTTCTACGTACGTATTTCTACGGACGCCTGAACTGCCCTTCTGATGTGGGGCTCGCTGCTTCGAGCAAGCGCTGGGACGAGGCTCTATTTCAGACGTATTCGGGCTTCATGGTGGCGAGGTCGATCTTCAACTTCTTGCGGGGGCGAGATTCGGCATCGGTGAGTTGCCGGTACTTTTCGAGGAACTCCAACATCCGATCCCGGAGGTCTTTGCTTTTGGTGACGGCTATGAAGCGGGTGAGCCGCTCGGTGTTTTTACCCATTTCCTGCTTCTCGTTCTCCCACCTGGACAGAGTTTCCGGCTCAACCTGAATGAGTCTGGCAAACTCCGTGCCGTTGACCCCGCTGTACTGCCGAAGGAACCAGACATCCCTTCCACTGAGTTTGAATGGTTGAGTGGCAACGGCGAATGCGATTGCGTGCATCAAGCGGTCGAGCTTTGGGATGATTGGTTTTCTGGTGCCGCAATCCTTGCACTCCGCCAGCCGGACGTTCTCCAGGAGAACCGGATTGCCGGCATCTTCAAAGCGGTAGTTGCCGGTGACTTTGCGCAGCTGCTTTCCGCATTCAGGACAAACGTCGTTCTTCATTCGGCTCTCCCTGGGAGCGAAAGACAATCAGCCGTGCGGCCCTGATATATTATCAACTAGGCGTCAAATGTCAGTGCGGGCCTGCGGGATCCTACGCCCCAATCGCCCCGCGCACCGCCCCCGCCAGCGCTTCCGTCCACCGGCGGACGTCTTCTTCGCGCTCGGCCTCGACCATCACGCGCGCCAGCGGCTCGGTGCCCGAATACCGCAGCACCACCCGTCCCGACTTCCCCAGCGCCTCGTTCGCCTCGGCCAGCGCCCGCGCCACCTCCGGCAGAGTCTCCCACTTCGGCTTCGACTTCACCTTCACATTCACGATCTTCTGGGGAAAAATCTTCAGGTCGCGCATCAGATCCTCCAGCGGCCCTGCCAGCGCCACGATCGACGCCATCTTCACCGCCGTGAGCATCCCGTCTCCCGTCGTCGCATCATCCAAAAACAAAATGTGCCCCGATTGCTCCCCGCCCAGGTTCGCGCCGCTGCGCTGCATCTCTTCGAGCACGTACCGGTCGCCCACGTCCGTGCGCGTCAGCTTCAGCCCGTCGCGGTCGAGCGCACGCTCGAGGCCCAGGTTCGCCATTGTCGTCCCGACGATCGTCTCGCCCTTCAGCTTCCCCTGCGACTTCAGGTACCGCCCCGCCACCAGCAGCACTCCGTCTCCGTTCACCAGCTTTCCCGTCGCGCTCGCGAAAATCGCGCGGTCCGCGTCGCCGTCAAACGCCACTCCTAGCGCCGCTCCCTCTTCCACCACGCGCTTCTGCATCCCTTCCGGATGCAGCGACCCGCAGCCCGCGTTGATGTTCTTTCCATCCGGCGCGTCGTTCATCGCCATCACTTCCGCGCCCATCGACCGGAAAAGCTTCGGCGCCAACTTGCTCGCCGCGCCGTTCGCGCAATCGAGCACGATTTTCATTCCCGTGAATTTCGCGCCCGGCAGGGCCGCCGCGCGCAGCGCGTCCAGATAATCGTCGTGCAGCTTCTCGTTGCCTTCCAGCACCATCGCCGTCGCCACCGGCGTCGAGCCGTCCTTCGACAGGATGAATTTCTCGAGGCCCGCTTCCACCGCGTCCGGAAATTTCATTCCCGCCGACGAAATCAGCTTCACGCCGTTGTCGTGGTACGGATTGTGCGACGCCGATATCACCACGCCCGCTGAAAATCCCTCGCAGTGCACCACCCACGCCACTCCTGGCGTCGTCAGCACTCCCGCGGACACCGGCTGCGCCCCCGCCGTCTCGAGTCCCCGCGCGATCCGCTCCGCAATGTGCGGACCTGATTCCCGTGTGTCCCGCCCGATCAACACCCGCGCCCGCCCACCCGCCGCCGGTTGCTCCGCGTTGCGCCCGCCCGCACCCGCTTCGCGCGCAGCGTCCGCAACTCCGTCGGCGCCGTCGCGCGGCTGGTTTCGCAGGAAATCGCCCAGCGCCAGTCCAACGCGCGTTAGCGTCGCGTCGTCGAGAGGATACTCGCCCGGTATCCCGCGTATCCCGTCCGTCCCAAAAAGTTCTTTCGCCATTCCCTCAGTCCTCGCCTGCTCCCAAGAGCATTCAATTCTAACATTGTCGTCTTGGGCCGTAAGGTTTGTGCGTCGCCTGCAGTTCCGGGATCCTGCCGGCTCCTTCGCCTTTGGGTTGGGGTCCCGTCACGAAAAGAAGGCCGACAGGCAGATAACAATCTCTCCTCCGGGAACTTTTTGGGCTCCCGCGACATTCTAAGTGTGTAAGGCAATCGATGCTGTAGATTCGCTGGGGCGGTGCCCGGCAGTCATGAACAGCGACGACCAATTGATGCTGGAATTTCACAAAGGGTCCCGCGAGGCGTTCCAAGAACTCTTCGAGCGCTATCGCGATCCGCTGTACGGTTTTTTCCGCCGGCGATTGGAAAATCCTGCGCGCGCGGAGGAGCTGGCGCAGGAGTGTTTTCTGGCGCTGCTGCGCAACGCGGAGAGGTATGAGCCGCGGGCGAGTTTCCGAAGCTACTTGTACGGCATCGCGGTGAACCTGGTTTCAGCGGAGCGGCGCAAGGCAGGACGCGAGACGGAGCAAACGGATGAGATGGATTGCGCGGCCGCGGAAACGGATCGCGACGCGGCGCTGTGGGTGCGGCGCGCGCTCGAAGGGCTGGAGCGAACGGAGCGGGAGATTCTGATGCTGCGCGAGTACGAGCAACTAAGCTACTCGGAAATCGCGGGGATGCTGCGGCTGCCGGTGAACACCGTGCGGTCGCGGCTGTTTCGCGCGCGCATGGCGCTGAAAGAGAAATTGATGCCGGTGCGGGGAGACGTCGAGGGATTGCGATGAAGCGTTCACCACAACACGCGTTTGAGCCGGAAGAGGTGATGGCGTATCTCGACGGCGAGCTGGACGCGCAGCAGGCGTCGGCGCTGGCGAGCCATCTGGAACATTGCAGCGAGTGCCAGGCGTTGGCGGCGCAGCTGAGGCAAGTATCGGAACGGATGCTCGATTTGGAAGTCGAGGCATGTCCGGCAACGGTCAATCTGGCGCAACTGCTTTCACGCGAGACGAGCGAGCTTCCGAAAAAGGTGAACGAGACTGGAGCGGGCGGGAAGCCCCGCTTGCGTGGTGTTGCACGCCGACTTGTACCGCAAAGTCCGCTGGGATGGGCGGCTGGTTTTGGAACCGTGGCAATTGTTGCGATCGCTGCAATCGTGGTCGTCGGCAGGTTTAAACCGGCGGCGCTTCCGTCGCAGCAAGACGTGGCATTCGTGTACGAAGTGAAACCCGGATCAACGACTCCGGGGCGAGCACGTACCCGAAGAGCTGGCGGGGGCGGAGGTGGAGGAGGTGAAGATCACTCGTGGGTCGCGCCAAACGCTGAGGGCCTCAGCACCCTTCTGTCAGCGCCTCCACCGCCGCCCCCGGGGAATGGCAAGAGGGTTGAAGGGCCGGAGATTCGCGGGCCGATGATCGTCCAGACGGCGGCGATCACGATCCTGGCGAACAATTACGATCAGAGCAGCAGCGCATTGCAGCCTTTGACGGTGGCGCGCGGCGGGTACGTGCAGGACATGACAGCGAACACGCGAACGAGAGAGGCGCGGTCGGTATCGGCAACGCTGCGAGTGCCGGAGAAGCAACTCGACGGATTCCTGGGCGACCTGCGCAAGCTTGGCCATGTGGAAGAGGAAACGCGGAGCAACCAGGAAGTCACGGACCAATACATCGATTTGACGGCGCGGCTGAAAGCGGCACGCGCGACCGAGCAGCGGATTCTGGAGCTGCTGGCGACGCGGACCGGGAAGCTGTCGGACGTGCTCGAGGCCGAGCAGGAACTGGAGCGCGTGCGAGGCGAGATCGAGAGCATGGACGGAGAGCGCGTTCACATGGAGCACGAAGTCAGCTATGCGACCGTCAAAGTTCAGCTCAACGAGGAGTATCGCGCGGAACTGAATGGCGGGGCGGTATCGACTGGCCGGCAGATTCGCAATTCTGCGGTCGAGGGATTCCGCAACCTGGAAGACGGCGCGGTGGCGTTGATTCTTTTTGGATTCGAATACGGGCCGTCGATTTTGTTCTGGCTGGCGCTGCTCGGAGTACCCGCGTGGCTTGGCTGGTGGTGGTATCGGCGCCACAGCGCAGGGAAGGTGGCCTAAAGGCGTGGAAGCGCTGGCGGGGGCGGTGCGCGGGGCGATTGGGGCGTAGGTTGGGGCGAGCGGCGGCGAATCGCGGCGAGCGACCTACAAAAGAATGTAGAAAAATGCGAGAAAGTTTTAAGAAACTGTATTTTGCGGGGCGGCGAAGGCTTAGGGATTCGGAAGCGGCGGCGCTAAGTCCATTGTCTACAGCGTAATTCGCGCGAGCGATTGGAAAGCGCGGCGTGGCAACGGGCGTGCACTCTAGAGGTGACGGCTGTCTCTTATCCCGGGGTGGGCCGGTTTCGCCGCGCCGAAACCGGAATCTTGGGGGTAGAGCAAATTGGGGGCCCGACGGGGCCCCCATTTATTTTTTACGGCGCCTGCAAACCGCAAAATCGATTTGGCAAGTCGCGAGTTTCCCCAAGACACCAAGACAAAAAGAAGCGGATGGCGAGGTTAGGGGGCGCGAAGAGCGTCCGGCGGCGGAGTGCGACGCCCTGCGCTCATTCGCCGGGTTCTTCAGCGGGCCAGTGCGGCATGAAGCATTCGTCGCAGGCGATCTGGACGCGGTCGAGGGTCGAGAAGATTTCGGCGACGGAGGGAAATTCGTGCTGCGCGGCGATCCATTGCGCGGCGAGCTCGCCGTAGCGGTCGGTAACGAAGACGCCGCGGCCGAGGCGGGAGCGTGGCGAGGCGGCGGCTTCGCCGAGGAAGGCGCGGGCGGAGCGGCCGGAAACGTCGGCGCCGGCGATGATTTCAGGCGGCAGAGATTCTTCGAGCGAGCCCGGAGGCGGCTCGAGAAACGCGACGAGGGCGACGGCTTCGGCGTCGCGAAGGGATGCCGCGTGGGCGGCGAGTTCGCGGAGAAATTGTTCGCAGGGATCGCAGGCGGCGTCGAGGAAGAGAATCACGAGATTTTTCTTCTGCTTGAAATCCCAGGCGCGGGCGAGGCGTCCTGTGGACGCGCGGATGGTGAGCGGCGGAATCAACTGGCGAAGGCGCAGCACGGGAAAATCCTCGCGAAACCGCGACGAATTCGTCTCATGGATGCCGAGGCCGGGAAGAACCTGGCTTCACGAACCAAAAGCCTATTTCGATCCGAGGCGGCGAAGCAAGCTTCGCCGAGTTGCGATTTTCTTGGCGCCTACCGGATGCGAAAGCGGCAGCAAGCTGCCGCACTCCAAAGCGCGGCGCTGCGCTCCGTGCTAAAGCCGTTCTCGATCGAGCGAGTAGGGGCGGGGATTCCCGGCTGTACCGGGACGCAAAGAACGCGAAATCCCCGCGATTCCGAATCAGCGAGAGAAGCGAATCCATCATATAACGGGAGCGCGCGCTTGCTCGCGATCGGCGGCGCGAGGCCAGGAAATTTCCTCGATGGGACCCACGACGTAAATCCAAGACAGCGCGCCGATGCAGGCGACAATTCCCGTGACGGCGAAAGCCCAGAAGAAGTGCGAGGTCTTCTCGACGAGAAGGCCGGTGAGAGCGGGCGCGACGATGCCGGCAAAATTGCCGATGAAATTCTCGAGGCCCATCCACTTGCCGGCGACGTGCGGGCCGGCGAGAGTCTGCGCGGAGGCGAAGATATGAGGATTGCTGAGGCCGTAGAAGCCGGCACCAGCGAGAAGAAGAGCGACGGAGAGAGTGGGCGTCGCGATGACGCAAAGGACGAGGAGTGAGCCCGCGCCGACGAGGCCGACGGCGAGCATAGTCTTGCGGACGCGCGTGGGCGAGGCGCCGGCGACGATCCAGCGGTCGGTGAGCGGGCCGGAGATGAGCGAGGAGAGCGCGCACAGGAGAAAGGCGACGCCGCCGATGCGGGCCATCTTGTTCATCGAGAAGTTGCGCTCGCGAACGAGATAGAAGGGCATCCAGGTGAGGAGGAAATAGATGAGGTAGTTGCCGGAAAAGTGTCCGAGGCAGGCGCCCCAGCAGGAGCGCTGTTTGAGGATTTCGAGGAGGCTGGGGAGCGACGCGCGCGAACCACGCGTCATGGGGGCGTGCACGCGCGGCTTCCATTTGATCCACGGAATCAGCCAGAGAAGGCTGAGCAGGCCGAGTCCGACGAAAAACGGGCGCCATCCGAATCGCGCCATCAGCGTACCGCCAACGAATGTGCCGATGGCGGGGCCGGAGGTTTGTCCGGCGGCGATGGCGCCGTTGCCGAGGCCTCGATGGCGAACGGAGAAATCGCGCGCGAGGATTTTGGAGTAGGAGGGATAGGCGACTGCTTCGCCGAAACCGAGAAGCAATCGCACCGCGAGCAGCGGCGCGAAGGCGTGCATCGCTCCGGTGATGGTGGTTGCGCCGGTCCAAATGAAAAAGCCGCAGGCGAGGACCCAACTTACGTCGAAGCGGTCGACGAGCCAGCCAGCGGGGATTTGAAATGCGGTGTAGGTCCAGAAAAAGGAGGAGAGGAGAATGCCGAGCTGCCAGGGCGAGAGGCCGAGCTCGTCCTTCACGAGCGGCGCGGCGATGGAAAGGCTGCCGCGGTCAATGTAGTTGAGGAAGACGGAGAGGGCGAGGAGGGTGAGGACGATGCGGAGAGGCGTCGAAAGCTTGCCGCCAGTGGGAATGGTGGGCACGGGAAGGAGCCTTGTGGGCGGCGCGGATGGTAGCACGGGGAGAGGCGGAAAATGGAAAAGGGAAAAGAGAAAATGGGAAATGGCGCGGCGTGAGCATTTGCGCAAATTCGTCGCGGAAGAATCTTGCCGCCGGCGATGCAGAGTGCGAGGATGCGCGGACCATGCTGATTCGATTGCTGCAAGTGTGCCGCGAGGAATTCGCGAAGGCCGCGTTCGCCACGGTTCGAGCGTATGAAGCGATGCGCGAGATCGACGAGCGGACTATGGAGATATTGGTCGCGCTGCTGGGAAGACCCAAGTAGCTTCTGCTGTCCGTCCGGCTTGTAGGGCGGAAATTTTGGCTTTCGATGCTAGTTTCCCTGAACAGTCGAATGGGCAGTGGAAGATCGAAAATCCCCAAGATGGAGCTTGGGCGAGCGTCAGTGCAGCCGCGAGATACGTGAAGGAAGCGCGCAGCAAGACCACCGACCCAGTCATGCAGAAGAACGCTGACGCGACGCTTGCGATCCTGGCGAAATTCCGACGCTGAAGGGAAAGCCTGGGCTCCCAATCCGAAGGCAAAAAAGGTGGGGCCGGGAGGCGGAGGCCGACGGAGCAAGCTCCGTCGGAGAGAGATTTTCTCGAGCGGTTAGTCTCCGCGAAAGCGGTAGCAAGCTACCGCACTCCAAAATGGCGAGGATCGAGGCCGCGCTCATTTTGGGCGAGGCGCGCGCGGCGGCGAATCAGCCATTCGGCGACGAGGAGATTCGGGACCCAGCAGAGCCAGGAGATGGTGATGTATGCCGGGGCGAATGCGACGTGCGCAGCGAAACTCAGCGGGAGATAGATCCGCAGGGTGACGGCGGCAAGCGTGAGGGCGAAATTACGGGTCATCCAGTCGCGATGCGATTGGACTTCGCCCTGGCGAATCCGGACGTAGGCCATGAGGCCGGTTGCAAACCAGAGAACGGCCAGGATGCCAAAGCCAAGGTGAGTCGGCAGACCCTTGTCCGAAAAGAGGGCGAGGCCGAACCCCGCGATCGAGCCGAGCGCGACTCCTGCAAGATAGATGCGACCGAACCAGCGATGAAGGCCGAGGGCGCGAGCGCGCAGGCGATCTGAAAATTGCCACGGGCCGAAAAGCAGGGCGATGCTGCCGCCGGATACGTGTCCGAGAAGAAGACGGAAATGTTCGCCAAAGTGGCCTTCGGGGCGATGGAAGAAATATTGGCTGGCGTAGACGGCGATGGCGGCGGAGGCAAGCGTCATCAGCCAGCGCAGCCATGGCCAAGGGGCGGGAGGATCGCCGGGAGCTTTTGAGCCGAATGGCCGAGCCAAGGGCGTGGACCTGGAGGTCATGGGAGTTCCCTGTTTTGAATGGGATACGAACACTCGCTGCGTTTAGTTCCGCGCGCCCGCTCCGGCTCGAGGACAGCAGGAGTTTCCTAGGATTGAGGCGGACTTGGCGGGCCGGCAGAGGCGGCGGCTTCCGGGCGTACGAGAAGCGACAGAGCAGCCAGAAGCGAGAGCGTTATCGCAAAGAGTTCGAGGAATTCCACGGGTGCAGCCCATTCGGGTCCTAATGCTTTGACTGGCGCGAGCAGAAAACCGAATAAGCCAATCATGAACATGCGCTCCCGCCCTCTTGTGGCACGGATGGATTCGAACGCGGCGAAGCATTCGATGCCGTAGACGCCAAGGTTGAATGCTGTGGTCAGCCAGCGGTGCGGTACGCCGTGCGGAAGCAGCCATGAAGAATTTGTGTAAGCGGAATGCAGTTCCGCTCGAATGGAGACCGCGAATAGGAGAGTACTTAGCCCCACGGCCGCCGCTGCCCTGCGGCGCGTGGTGATTAGCCAGCCGGCATGCGTCGGTTGATCCATGCGGGTCGCTCGGAGGATGCCGCGTGTTAGCACCGAACGCCACTTATGACCGGGGCGCGCAGGGTTCTTCTGTCAATGTTTCAAGTAGCGAAGGGCGACGCATCCAGGCTTAAGAATCTTTGAGTCAGCAAGTTTCAACTGGAATCTCTCTGGCAGGCTGACACCTTCCAATAACCGTCTTCCCTCTCCTGCGATTATCGGATGAACGATAAAACGATATTCATCGACCAGGCCAAGCTCGATGAGTTGCGAGGGAACGCTTACGCCCCCGGCCAGAATATTTTTGCCCTGTTGCTGCTTCAATTTGAGGATTTCGTCTTTAAGGCCCGTACGAACAATTCGGGTATTTGGTTCGGAGGTGTCCAACGATCGTGAAAAGACAAGTTTGGGGATGGCGTCAAATGCCCGGGCAAATTCGTTCGTTGCTTTAGACTCAGACTGGCTTTTTGCAATATCAGGCCAATAAGGAACCATCAATTGATAGGTTTTACGGCCAAAAACGAGGAGGTCAACATCGCGCATCAGGTGCGAAAAGTATTCGTGTATTTCCTCGCTGGGGATCATTTTGGTGTGGTCGCAGCAGCCGTCTGCGGTGAGGTTGATTGCGTAGATTACATTTCTCATTTGAGTCGCTCCTCGGGTGTGTGGTCGTGTCCATTATTTGGTCGCTGCGCTGGAGCAGGATGGCAGGGTGTGTTGGAAAACGAGAAAGAGTTCGGGCGGAGAGATTCACTTTGTAGGTAGCTGTTCGCGCGAAGGTGAATGTCGGTCTCGAAAGAAGGGCAATATTCTCAATGCCAAGGAAACAACCTGATTCCGAAACTCTTCGGTCACGCTGAACGAGCCACAAGGATCGACTCCGGGCATTCTGAACAGCGGTCGAAGTTCTCGCAGAACTGGGTCATTGCCGTTCCACAAGGTGAACAGGCGGCCATAGGCCACACAGATGTCGTCGATTCGGCCCGCCGCCAAGTCTTCGAGAATACTTCTCGCCTCCTCTCGGCGGGCTAGGCGACGAACTTCAGTTTTTGGAGGCATGGTTGATGACCGGTGAAATGTAGCCCATAAGGGCCTCAGTTTATCGCAGCATGTCTACTCTGTAACTGACCCGAGGGTTTCTTGACCGGGTGGGGCAGGTCGACTAAACTAGCCGTTTAACTTGCGCTTGAGATTCGTTTCCGAGCCCGGAGAATCGACGGCAGACGAGCGGTTCTCGCGCGGCATGCGCTCCGGCGAGCCGGGGCGAAACAGAGGACAAGCAGAGGAGAAACATCGTTGCCGAAACGGACGTATCAACCTCATGTGCGCCGCCGTCATAAGAAGCACGGCTTTCGCGCACGAATGAAGAGCCAGGGTGGACGGAAAGTCCTTGCGCAGCGACGCAAGAAAGGGCGCCACAGCCTCACGCGTGTCTGAGGCCCGGCGGCAAGGGTTCGCGCGCGCTTACCGGCTGCTGCACCGCGCGGAGTACGACGCGGTGTACAGCGAAGGAAAGCGGCGGGCCAGCCGCGAGTTCACTATTTTTCTTCGCCCCAATGGCCTCGAAGTAAGCCGGTTCGGGTGGAGCATCAAGAAGGCGCTGGGAAACGCGGTCCGGCGCAACCGAATCCGGCGGCGCTTACGCGAAATAGTAAGGCTGCACCGACGGGAGATTTCTCCGGGATGGGACATTGTGATACATCCGCGCAGCTCGGCGGCGACGGCGGAGTTTACGCCGCTGGCGAACGAGCTGCTGAAGCTGCTGCCGCAGGCGGCGCCGGACAAGCCGAGCGGCACGGCTCAGAGCTGAACGATTCCTCTCTGAACGGGCGGGCGCGGTCGGCGGGCGCATGGGCGCTGCTGGCGCTGGTGCGCTTCTACATCGTGTTCCTATCACCTTTTTTCGGAGGCGCCTGCAAGTTTTATCCTTCGTGCTCGAATTACGCGCGGGAAGCGATCGTGAAACACGGGGCGCGGCGCGGCATGGCGCTGGCGGCGAAACGGCTGCTGCGCTGCCGGCCGTTCACGCAGGGCGGATTCGATCCTGTCCCGGAGCCGGATGGGTACGACGAGAAAACGCGCGCCGCGCGGGTGGAAAGTTTCGATGAGGGAGCAGGCTTTCACGCGGAGCTGAAGCTCGAACCACCCAAGGGACAGAAATTGTGAGCGAACTCTCCGACCAGACCCGAGGAGTCATCTTCATCATCGTGGCCCTCGCGGTCCTTTTCGCGTGGATGCATTTCTTCGGACCACCCGTTACACCCCCACAAAAACAAAATGAGAAGCCAGAGGCGGTAGCGCCTTCGCAGACGCCGGCGCCGGAGCATGCGGAGAAATCGGCGGGTTCGACAGCCTCGAGCACGAAGCCGGGCAACATAGCGGTGATTCAGGCGGCAGCAGAAAAGGTGATCGTGGTCGAGAGTCCGCTGTATCGCGTGGAGCTTTCGAATCGCGGCGGCAGCGTTCGAAGCTGGAAGCTGAAAAAATATTTGAACGACGACAAGCCGCCGCAGCCGCTCGACCTGGTGAACGCAGCTGTCTCGCAGGAACTGGGCTGGCCGTTTTCGTTGGAGATGACGGACGAGCAGGCCGAGTCGAAAGCGAACAGCGGGCTCTATGAGGAGTCCGCGGTTTCACACGGGAAGCCGGTGCCTGCGGACGAGGTGGATATTCAAGCCCCGGCGACGATCACTTACCACTTCAGCGACGGGCATCTTGAAGTCACGAAGAAGCTGGAGTTCAACCAGGACTACCAGACGACGGTGGAGACGTCCGTCACGCTGGACGGAAAGCCGGTGCCAGCGGCAATCGCGTGGCGCGGCGGATTCGGCGACAAGGGCGTTTACAAAGCGTCGCAACTGGTGACGGTCTGCTACGAACAAAACGGCAAGCTGAATCTGCTGCAATACAAGAAGCTGGGCGTATCGGGAAACCAGACGCAGCCTGCGCTGCAACCGGGACCGCTGCAATTTGCGGGCATCGAGGACCAATTCTTCGCGGCGGTGTTCATCCCGGACGGGATGGCCGATCTTTCGATGTGGGATTCAACGCAGAACCACAACGTCACGGTCGACGGCAAGCAGGAGAGCGAACCGGTAGCGGAGGTGGCAGCGGGAAGCCAGGGACAGGAACCGCTGCGAATGCGCGTTTACGTGGGGCCAAAGGACCTGGCGCTGCTGGGGAAGGTGCAGCCGTCGCTGAAGGGCCTGGTGAATTTCGGCTGGACGGAAGTGATCGCGGGGCCGCTGCTCTACGTGCTGCAGTGGCTGTACAAATATATTCCGAACTACGGATGGGCGATCATCGCGCTGACGCTGATCATCAACTTCGCGATGTTTCCGCTGAAGATGAAAAGCTGGCGGTCGATGCAGAAGATGCAGAAGGTGGGGCCGGAGATTCGATCGATCCAGGACCGCTACAAGAAGTATTCGATGAGCGATCCGCGCAAGAAGAAGATGAATGAAGAGATCATGGCGATTTATCAGCGGGAAGGCATCAACCCGATGGGAAGCTGCCTGCCGATGCTCTTCCAGATGCCGATCTGGTGGGCGCTGTGGCGCGTGCTGAACGGCGCGATCGAGCTGCGGCATGCGCCGTGGCTCGGGTGGATCCACGACCTTTCGGCGAAGGATCCTTATTACATCCTTCCGATTTTGATGGCCATCACAATGTACCTGATGACGAAAATGACGCCGCAGACGACGGTGGATCCGGCACAGCAGAAAATGATGAACCTGATGCCGCTGATGTTTGCGGCGTTTTTCTTCACGCTTTCGAGCGGGCTGAACCTGTATATGTTCACGAGCAATCTTGTCGGCGTCGGCCAGCAATATTATTTGAACCGCACGCAACCGCTTCCCGCAAAAGGGAAATTCAAGAAGAAGAAAAGCGAATGAACGAACGACGAGATTCGGCGCCAAGAAGGCCGCAAGGGAAAGGACGTCCGCACCCGCAGAACGCGGGACCGCTGGACCGCGAGCGCGCGACTGCGGAGTTGAGGCGCTTTCTGGACCTGGCGCTGCGCGAAATGGGTCTCGAGATGGAGTACGAGATTGCGCCGGCGGCGGGCGCGAGCGCGGACGGCAAGAATGACGAGGCTGAGCTGACGGTGCGGTTCCGGGGTCCGGACGAAGAGATCCTGCTGGCGCACAACGGCGAGTTGCTGCTGGCGCTCGAGTATGTGGCGCATCGATGGCTGAAGCTGGAGCCGCTGCTGCACGATCGCGTGCGGTTCGATTGCGGAGATTATCGCGAGACGCGGCTAGAGGAACTGAAACTGTCAGCGCGAGTGGCCGCGCAGCGAGTACGCGAAACCGGGCAGCCCTTTCGATTCAATCCAATGTCCCCGCGCGACCGACGGCTGATTCATCTGGAGTTGAGCGGCGCGGCGGGAGTTCGTACGATGAGCGAAGGCTCGGGCGACCGGCGACAATTGGTGATCTATCCGGCTGAGGTGACACGATCAAGGCGGGATCCGCAGAGACCGCGCTGAAGTAACCTTCCAGAAATTCCGTACCCTAAATCTCGATAGTGTAGCCCTGCTTGCCGACGTTGAGGCATTCGGTCGAGCCGATGCGGTCGCGCTGACCGGCGGCTTCGTGGATGTGTCCGCAGAAGAGCCACACGGGCTGGACGCGCTCGATCCACTCGCGCAGGGCCGGACTGCCAGCGTGCCTGCCGGGAGCGAACTGATCGAGCTTGGTTCCGTGCGGCGGAAAATGGGCGACGAGGTAGAGCGGCTTTTTCCCTTCGAAGGCGGCGAGCGCCGCCGCAATCTCTTCTTCTGAATATTCCCCCGGCGTATCAAACGGAGTGTGATTGCTGTAGCCGAGGCCAGCCCAGTAGACGGGGCCGGCGGCGGAATCGAGCGTGCGAAGCTGGCGATGAAAATCGAGAAAGCCGAAGCGGCGGCAGATCGCGCGCGTCTGATCGTGACTTTCATGATTGCCAGGCAGAAGCCACAGGCGATCGCCGAGCGGTTCGAGAATTTCGCCACAGCGTTCGAGGCTGCGGCCGAAAGTGGAGAGATCGCCGGCGGCGATGTAGATGTCGGCGGGCTGCGCCATAACGCGCTCGAGAGCGCGCGTATCGCCGTGGATATCACTGAAGACGAGAACCTTCATCGCGCACCGTCTGATTTTTTGGGCGCAACGCGGAGCATATTGCGAATCAGCATGCCGTTGGTCAGCCAGCCCTGCTCGACGACATTGCCGGAGGAATCAAAGATCACATCGTAGGTGAAGGGCTGAGGGCCGCCACGGCGACGGTCGACGAAACGGTTTTCGCCGAACTGGACGATGTGATGGTCGCCTTCTGCGAATGAATGAATCACGGGAAAGCGAGCGAAATTCCAGTAGAGGCGGACCTCGGGCAATTCGAGGGCGCGGGCGGTGAAAGCGTCGGGCGGCGAATCGGGACTGAAACGGAAGAACGGCGGATTGCGATCGCGCAGATCGAAGCGAGCGGCGTAAACGCCCTTGGATGTGCGAATGGCGTCACCCCACTCGAAAAGCGAGGGCGGGACGGGCAGCGCAGCGATGCGCTCGACGACGATGTGGTTCGCGTCGGCGAAGGCCCTTACGCGAGCCAGCGCCGCGTGATGCGCCAAACCGCAGGCGAAGAGATACGCAACCATCACATACGTTCCGGCGCGGCACCATGAAACGCGGGACACTCCAAAACCCCACGCACGAATTGCCGGGAAGAAGAATAGGACCGCGAAGATGGCGGACGCGGCGAGCAAAACCCAGACATGAAATTCGACGTCGAAGGCGATGGTGATGCGCCAGGCGAGAAAAGCGGCGGCGGTGAAGATGATCCACATCAACGCGGCGCGGAAGGCGCTGCGAGCGCGGTCAGCGTAAATCCAGGCGATGACCTGCGGCAGCAGGGCAATCGATGTGAAGGTGAAGTCGATGATGAAAAGCAAATCCCAGGCGACGCGAGTGGACGAAATGGGAGTCCACATGCGGGTGCCGAAGGAAGTCATGCCGTCGAGGATGATGTGGCTGGCGAGTCCGACGCCATAAATCAGCGTGAGCATGGCCCACGACGGCGATTCGAGCTTGAAGCGGCGCGCGGCCCAGCGCGTGAGCCACGCGAGCAGCGCTGCGAAAAACGGAAGCGCGACGAAGGAGTGCGTGATGCCGCGATGGTATTTGATGATGGCGAGCGGGTCGCGCGAGATCGCTTCGGCGACGACGTCGACATCAGAAAAAACCGCGCCGAGAGTGGCGGCAAAGATCGAAACGCGCGCCTCACGTTTCGAAAAGTAGGCCTTGCCGAGGAGCGCGCCCGTGATGCCGTGCGTTATCGGGTCCATGAAGAAGGCGAAGAAGCGAGAGTGTACATGATTCGCCCGCGATCCGATTCAGGAGATTTGTATTAGTGGCGAACGCTTCTCGGTGATCGCGCCGATGATGCGTGCAGGAACGCCGCGGCGCTCGAACGCGGCGATCGCTGATTGCGCGATTTCGGGCGCCAGAGCGGCCAGCAGGCCACCGGAAGTCTGTGGGTCGTAGAGGAGCGCGCGAAATTCTTCGAGAACCGTGGGCGCAAATTCGACGCAGCCCTCGAGAAAGTCGAGATTATTTTTCAGGCCGCCCGAAAAGAATTTGGCGCGTGCGGCTTCCACGGCGCCCGGTAGATACGCGATGCTGGCGTGCTCGATTTGCATCGAGACGCCGCTGCCGATGGCCATTTCGCGGGCGTGGCCGAGCAGGCCGAAGCCGGTAACGTCTGTGACAGCGTGAACGAGGCCGCCGCCGTTGGCTGCCGCCTCGATTTCGTGCAGAGCGTCGGCGGCGTCGCGGTTCAGCCGAGTCATGGAGGTGGTGGCTGCGGCGACCCAGTCGGCATCGGCGCGGCCCTGCTTCAGGGCTGTCGAAATCACTCCGGTGCCGAGGGGCTTCGTGAGAATGATGGCGTCGCCGGGTCGGGCGCCGACGTTGCGCCAGATGTGTTTTGGATGAATCAGGCCGGTGACGGCGTAGCCAAACTTCAGTTCGTCGTCGCGAATCGAGTGGCCACCGACGAGCGTACAGGCGGCTTCGGTCATTTTATCGAGGCCGCCGCGCAGAATCTGCTCGAGCGTATCGGGAGAACCGGAGGCCGGAAAAGCCAGGACCGAGAGCGAAGAAATGGGGCGGCCTCCCATGGCGTAGACGTCGCTGAGCGAGTTCGTTGCCGCGATCTGCCCGAAGGCGTAGGGGTCGTCGGCGATCGGCGTAAAGAAGTCGACTGTCTGAACCAGCGCGATCTCGTCCGTGATGCGGTAGACGCCGGCATCATCGCTGGTTTCGAAACCGACGAGCAAATTCGGATCGGTGGGACGCGGGAATTTTCTGAGCACAGAGTCGAGAAGGCTCGGGCTCATTTTGGCAGCGCAGCCAGCAGCCTTGGCGGTTTGCGTGAGTCGGACGGGTTCGGTCACGGGAGTTCCCTTTCGTCGAAGCGAATGAGGATTATAGCGCCAGCGGCGACTGGAGCGTCAGGCGCGAGCAGCGGCAGAGCGGATGGGAATCGTAATAGGTTTGGCGGGCTCTCGCGCGGTGAGCATGTGGCAGCGGCCGTCGAAGATGGCTCCCGGCTCGATGATCAGGCACGGAGTTTGAATTTCGCCGGTGACGACCGCACTGCTCTGGATCTCGACCTTGGTGCGGGCGTGGATGGTGCCGTCAAACTTGCCAGCAATGATGACGGCCTTGGCGGTGATCTTGGCTTTGACGGAGGCGCGCTCTCCCAAGATTAGCGTTTCCTCCGACGTGAGGTCGCCAGAGACGTGCGAGTCCACGCGAAAAGTGCCCGGGGACTCTAGCGTCCCCTCAAGGCGGACCCCATGCTCAAGGAAGCCGCTCCAGTCGGCATGAGATTGACGCTTTCTGTCGAAGACGCCCAATGGCACCCTTAAAACTACAAGAATGGTTTTACTTGGAGATCAGGATGTCGTACAACCGCGCCAAATCACTATCAGTATAGTACTCAAACAACAGGTGTCCGGGCCTATTTGCGGCTGCTGGAGTGATAAGAACACGCGTCCCGTACGCTCTTTGTAGTTCGTCAATTGCTGCCTTCGTGTTTGGATCGACTGTTCTAGGCGCCGCAGAGTGAGAGACCGGTTTTCCGGCGCGCGTGGCGAGGCGCTCAACTTGACGGACGGTCATACCGGTTCGCGCGATCTTGCGTGCGAGCGCGACGCGCTGGGTCGAGTCAGGAACCGCCAGCAGTGCGCGCGCGTGACCAGCAGTAATGCGGCCTTCCTCAAGAAGGGTTTGGATCGGCTCCTCCAAACGAAGCAGTCGGACGGAATTGGCGATTGTTGCGCGGTCTTTTCCGGTGCGCTCAGCGACCTGCTCCTGGGTGAGAGCGAATTCGTCCATCAGGCGTTGGAATGCGTGCGCCTGTTCCATCGGATTAAGATCCTCGCGTTGCAAATTCTCCACGAGGGTCATTTCGAGGGCGAGCTCTTCGGGCACAGCGCGGATCACGACGGGCACGCGCTGCAGAGACGCGCGCTGCGCGGCGCGCCAACGCCGCTCGCCGGCAATCAGCTGATAGCGGGCACCGATTTTGCGGACAACAAGAGGTTGGACAATCCCGCTCGACTGAATCGAGCGAGCGAGCTCATCGAGGGCCTCCTCACGGAAGCGCGTGCGCGGCTGGTACGGGCTGGGATCGATCAGATCGATGTCGATCTGAAGGAGCCCGTCACTCGGAGCCAGGGCCGGAGCTGCCGCTGTCGCTGCTCCCGCCGCCGCTGACGGAGCCGCCGGCTGCTGCGGCTGAGGCTGCGGTTCCGGCTCCCGGATCAGGGCGCTCAGTCCCCTTCCCAAGGCGTTTCTCGGCATTGGCGATAACCTCCTTTGCGAGCTGAATGTAGGCCTCCGCTCCTTTACTATGTATGTCGTAAAAAATCACCGGCATCCCATGACTGGGAGCTTCGGCGAGGCGGACATTACGTGGTATGACGCTCTCAAAGACCTGGGCTCCGAAGAAGCTCCGAAGATCAGCGGCAACCTGTTTCGAGAGGGTCGTTCGATCATCGTACATGGTCAGGAGAATGCCCTCGATCGCGAGCGCCGGGTTGATTGTCCGGCGAAGCCTCATGAGTGTGTCGAGGAGCTCGGAGACGCCCTCGAGCGCCAGATACTCGCACTGAATGGGGACGAGGACGGAGTCGCTGGCAGCCAAGGCGTTGAGCGTTAGGAGATCAAGAGCCGGAGGGCAATCGATGAGGATGTACTCATATTTCTCCCGAACCTCCTGGACCGCGGCCTTGAGGCGGTACTCGCGCTGGTCGACCGAGACGAGCTCAACGGCAGCACCCACGAGATTCTTGTCGGAAGGGATCAGATCGAGGCCTTCGACCTGAGCGTCGATGGTGACGCGGGCGATCGGCTCGCCCAAGATCAGAGTCTGGTAGAGAGTGCGGCGAGCTGGATCTTTCGGAAAACCGAGGGCACTGGTTGTATTCGCTTGAGGGTCGCAGTCGATAATAAGAGTGGACTTCTCAGATGCAGCTAGCGAGGCACCGAGATTGACAGCTGTGGTGGTCTTGCCGACGCCACCCTTTTGATTGGCAATGGCGATAACCCGCGCCAAAGCTCCCCCAAAGTGAAGGGCGAATGTAGCAGAAGCGTTTTGTGAGATGCAAGATGTTTCACGTGGAACATTTGCGAGACGGCCGAGGAAATTGTTCCACGTGGAACAATTGGAGTCGGAGCGAGGTTAAGACTTCGACTTTTGGCCCACTAGAAGCACCCTGCGGGCTGATGCCGGGATTTTGATCGGGGCCCGCCACGTCCATTCAGGCTGATTCAGGCGAATTATCTCAGCGTCGGCCTCGCCGAGCCACAAAACAACGCTGCCGCCAGCCCCGAGATGCGTGGACGACCAGTCGAGTAGACCATCGAACCGCCCAATGGCTCGGGCGGCGACAACATCGAACGGCCCCTTCTCTTCCGGCAGGCCTTCTCCGCGCCCGCAAAAGATCTCGAGGTTCCGAAGGTCAAGCAGCCGCTTTACTTCGGATAGGAAGGCGGATTTCTTCGCGTTCGATTCAATCAGGACGACCTCCAGGGCAGGCTTGACGAGGGCCAGAGGTATGCCTGGGAAGCCCGCACCAGAGCCAAAGTCGGCGAGCCGACCATTTCGGATTGGAACGGCGTTCGTTGCAAATAAACTCTCACCGAAGTGGAATCGCAGAATCTCGATCGGGTCCGTGACCGTCGTGAGGGAGACCTGACGATTCCACCGTAGAAGTAGAGCGATGTACTCTCGAATTGACTGGCACAGCTGCGCATCAGCCGCAATGCCGTACGGTCGCAGGGCAGCCTCGATGGCCAAATCGCCTATGTCGTAAGACTGGCCGGTCACGGTCGGTCGCGGACTTTCTCGACTGAGGAATTGGGAAACCCCGGATCGCCAGTCTCGACCTCGGCAGCCGCCTTTTGTCGAAGGGGCGCCAGGAACCCGACCGTAAGATCGGCGACGAAATGGGCTGAAACGGTTGGAATCAGACTCCCCGTCCATGATCGGACGGCGGCAAAGATCAGGCCAACCGCAAATGTGGAGACCAATCCTCGGCGTCCTTGGTACACATGGGCGAGGGCGAAGAGCAGCGAAGAAAAAAGTATGCCGATAACAATCGAATTTGACCCCAGCGACTGGCCGGCATATTGGGCGAAGCCGCGGTAAATGAACTCCTCGCAGACCGCAACGGTGCAGACAAGACCGAAGAAGCAGAGGCGTTCGACCGCGTCCTGCGGGAATAATTTCGCCGCGAGCTGAGGAAGAGGCCCCCTATTCTGCGATGGTTGCGAAAAGACCCTCCGGACGCTAAACACCTGGTTTACGAACACGACGGCACACAGGAGGAGCGCGGTGACCACGACCAGAGGTAGAGAGCCCAACGAAAGGCCGAGGTCAGCGGGGGAAACCCGACGCGCGGATGTCCGCCAAGCGACGACCGCCAGCATTACCCACTGAAATATGATAGTAGATGCGTAAATAGAAAGCCGGTCGGCCTTCGTGGTGGCCGGGAGCTGCATCAACTGACGGACGCGGCGGCGGCCCAACAATGGAACGGCGATGCCGAGAACAGCCAGCAGTAGCGCGAAATCCCAGGGCATATCACGGATGATAGAACCATTTTTGTGCGCGAGGGGCAAGGTGAACTCCTGTTGACACTCAGCGACGAGCCGCCGTATCGTTCGAGGGCTCAAATGGAGGCCAATTCTTGAAGGTTCTGGTGATTGGCGGCGGCGGACGTGAGCATGCGCTGGTTTGGAAGCTGCGGCAGAGTCCGTCGGTCGAGAAAATCTGGTGCGCGCCGGGTAACGGCGGAATCTCCGAAGACGCCGAGTGCGTGCCGCTCGACACGAAGGATGTGAAGGCGGCCGCAGAACTGGCGAAAAAGCTTGGGGCGGATCTGACGATCGTTGGCCCCGAGGCGCCGCTGGTGCTCGGGATCGCGGACGAGTTCGCCAAGCAGGGACTGAAGATTCTCGGTCCAACGAAGGCGGGTGCGGCGCTCGAGGGCAGCAAAGTCTTTGCGAAGAAGTTCATGCAGCGGCACGGCATCCCTACCGCGTCGGTTTACGGCATCTTTGAGTCGCCCGTCGACGTG
The DNA here is from genome assembly GCA_035501415.1 of Candidatus Limnocylindrales bacterium. Lineage (GTDB taxonomy): Bacteria > Acidobacteriota > Terriglobia > Acidiferrales > UBA7541 > Palsa-295. The sequence continues at coordinate 193,266 of DATJWH010000043.1, forward strand.
TATGCGGAGCTTTGCGAGGTGGATTGGCCGCTCGTCATCAAGGCGGACGGGCTATGCGCCGGCAAAGGGGTTCTGGTGACGTCGTCGCCGGACGAAGCGACGGGGTTCGTGGACCGGGTGATGGACGGGCGCGAATTTGGCGACGCCGGAAAACAGGTGGTCCTTGAGGAGGGTTTGCAGGGTCAGGAGCTTTCATACATCATCCTGACCGACGGCAAAGACTTCCTTGCCATGGCACCGACGCGCGACCACAAGCGTGCGTTCGACGGTGATCAGGGGCCCAACACCGGGGGGATGGGGGTCTATTCCAGCCAGGAGCTCCTTCCGGCAGACCTTGAGGCCAGGATCGTGGAGAACGTCGTCGCGCCGACGTTGGCCGGGCTGAAGGCCGACGGGATTTCCTACCACGGGTTCCTCTACTTCGGTCTGATGTTGACGACCGAGGGACCCAAGGTGCTCGAATTCAATTGCCGGCTCGGGGATCCCGAGACACAGGCAATCGTTCTGCGAGTCGACTTCGACCTCGCCGCTGCGTGTCTTGCCGCAGCCGAAGGCCGACTGAGCGAAGTCAAGTCGCGCTGGTCGCCCAAAGCGAGCGTATGCGTTGTGGTGGCCTCCGAAGGGTATCCGGGCACGCCCAAGGTCGGTGTGGCGATTGAGGGCCTCGAGAAGGCAACTCGGGTTGAGTCTGGGCAGGTGTTTCACGCGGGAAGCCGACGAGAGGGCAACTCATACTACACGAGTGGTGGCAGGATCTTGGCCGGATGCGGGTTGAGCGATAGTTTGGGTGAGGCAAAGGCAATAGCATACGACATAGTTAGTAATATAAAGATCCGTGGCTCCTTCCATCGAAATGACATTGCGTCGACTGATGTGGCTAAGGGCCGGGGAGCGGTATAGGAACAAGGATCCACAAATTCTGACGTGGGGAGAATGCGGGTGGCGACAGGACGAGGCGGTAAGCCGGTTGTCGGGATTGTGATGGGGTCGGATACGGACTATGCCGTGATGAGCGAGACCGGCAAGACTCTCGATAAGTTCGGGATTCCCTACGAGATGGAAGTGCTCTCGGCGCATCGGACCCCGGCACGAGCGCATGAGTACTCCAATTCGGCAGCTTCGCGGGGCTTAAAGGTTGTGATCGCCGCCGCGGGTGCTGCCGCGCATCTGGCGGGGGTGATGGCCGCGAGCACGACATTGCCGGTAATTGGCGTGCCAATGGCGACGAGCACTCTAAAGGGGCTCGATGCGCTGCTGGCGACGGTGCAGATGCCGGGAGGCATCCCGGTGGCGACGATGGCCATCGACAAGGCCGGCGCAGTGAATGCCGCAATCTTCGCCATGGAGATACTAGGATTGTCGGACCCGGAAATCGCGAAGAAACTCGTAGCGCACAAGGAAGACCTGGTGCGCTCTGTGGCCGAAAAAAACGCACGCCTCCAGGAACAACTCCAAAAGAAGTAGCGGACCTCGCGGGCTCAGTTTAGTTCGGGTGCTTTAGAAGTGAAGGAGCGCCGGTCTGCTGCGGGCTGGACGCGACCTGGCGACCGTGGGCCGGCTCCTGCGGAGGCTGAAGAACCCAGGCAAAGCCGGATTCCTCGCCGATGGTGGCAAATGTTTGTCGCGCGTCCGGCGGCGCTATTGCTGCGAGCGCGGCGCGAAGGAACTGCAGCGCATCCTCTGAACGAATTTTCTTGCTGTCACCCTCGATAAAACGCGTTGCAACCTCCGCCATCTTTGAATCTGAGGCAAGGACCTTCTCGAGACGCGGGTCCCTTGCACGAAGCAAGTCTAGCAGCGGTGTGGGCGGATTCTCGGGCGGATAGGCGAACTCGACGAGCGTGCGGGGCTGGCCCTTTTCGGGCGGCCAGAATTGGAGATATTGGGGCCGCATCACGCGCGTGTCCCAGTAATCGCCCTGCTGCTGTTCCTGGTCGATATTGTAGGTGACCTGCCAAACCTCCGGGCCGTAGCCCGTGAGATAGTCCGCGATGACGAGTTCGGTCAGCGGATCCTCGGCCGGTTGTTCAATCTTACTGTGGAGGTAGCCGGCGACGGTGTTCAGCCGCGTGAGCAAGCCCTGTCCAATGACTTCAATGTCCGACGCTTCACTGCCACCTTCGGTTTGACTGATGTGAGGGCCGCCGCCAAGAACGCGGCCTCGCAGGCGCGGCAGCTCCTGGTCGATGCGCGCAAAATCCTGGCGCGACGAAGGGGAGAACCAATCAATCGCCCCGAGGACGACGGCAAGGCGCTCCGAGCTGAGCTGGACGGGAATGGGAGGGCGGGTCTGGGCCTCGATGGGATTTTCGACGGTTGCGACCAGAATGGAGTCTTTTACGACCGCAATGACTACGCGGCCGGCTGCAAGATCGGCTACGACTTCTTCGCGTGGAGCGTCCGCGGTTTGCTGGGCAAGAGCTATCGAGGCCAAAAGGAAGAGGGCCGCAGGGGCGTAGACGGCGAACGCGCGAGCACGGGCGCGAAGCCGACGGCCTTGTGGAGACGAATGGGTTACGTTCACGGGCTTAGCCTGAGGCAGATAGGGTCTGCTTGCGAGCTATTGACTGGATGGCCGTAACGGCGATCACGTTGGTTATGTCGTCTGGCGAAGAGGTGCGGGAAACGATGCTGGCGGGATGCGAGAGGCCCTGCAAGATAGGCCCGAGTACAGTGGCACCAGCGAGCTGCTCCACAAGCTTCGAAGCGATGTCTGCGGAATTGAGATCGGGAAAGATGAGGACGTTCGCGCGTCCGGCAACCGGAGAGCCGGGAGCCTGGACGGCGGCGACGGAATCGAGGAGAGCAACATCAGCCTGGAGTTCGCCATCGATCGCGAGGGCAGGGTTCCGGACTTGCACGGTGCGCAGCGCCTCGCGAATTTTTTCCAGGGAGGGATGCGAGGCGGAGCCCTTCGTCGAGAAGGAAAGGAGAGCGACGCGCGGTTCGGTCTCGAAAAGGGTGCGCGCGCTACTGGCGGATTGGATGGCGATGTCCGCCAGATCCTGCGCCGAAGGGTTTGCCACGACGCCGCAGTCCGCGAAGAGCAGGGCGCGATTGGTGGGGGCGCTGGAAGTGATGCGGGAAGGGGCGATGACTATGGAAAAGCTCGAAAGAATGCGAGCGTCGGGGGCGAGGCCGATCGAATGGAGCGAGGCGCGGATGGCATCGGCGGGCGAACCGCTGGGACAGCTGACGACGCCGTCGGCGTCTGCTAAGGCCACGCGGAGCGCGGCAAAACAGGCGGGCTTGCGCGCCGCCGCGTAAGATTCTTCGAGAGTGGTGCCGCGCGCGCGGCGACGCTCAAAATAGAGCTGGGCGTACGGCTCGAGGCGGGGGCTCGATGCGGGGTCAATGATTTCGATACCGTCGAGCGTGAGGCCGAGCTGAGCCGCAAGGGACTGGATGGCCGAGGCGCGGCCGAGAAGAGTTAGCTTGGCGACCTTCTTAGCGACTGCCTGCGCCGCGGCGCGCAGCACTCGCTCGTCTTCGCCTTCGACGAGGACGATTCGCTGGGGATGAGCGCGCGCCCGGTTGTGCAGAATTTGGAGCGGCTCCATGCCGGTAACCTTACCACAACGCGGCAGAAGGGACAGACGAGGAAGAGCGTGCCGGGAAATGCGGGGCTAGGAACCCAAAGGCAGGCCGCTCCAAAATCATCTGCGGAATCTAGTAGAATGTCGAGGTTCCAACAGATTCATGTAGGACTCGACAAAATGGGCATTCTCGACATTGTGAAAGGATCAGGATTGAGGTCGCCGCGAAGCATCCGGCACAAGGGAAAGCGCGTGTCGGAGATTCTGGAGCTGCACGAACGATTCGTGAAGGGCGACGAAACGGGCGTGCGGGCGGATCTATCGGGGGCGGATCTGTCTCACGCGGACCTGCGGCGTGCGAACCTCGCCTACGTGAAGTTCGAAGGCGCCAATCTCGACGGAGCGAGCTTGCGAGAAGCAAAGCTGAGCTCCGCGGATCTGGAGAATGCACGCGCGCACAAAGCGGACCTACGCAAGGCCGACTTGACGGAAGCGAATCTGAAGCGGGCGGACTTGACGGAGGCCCTGATTGCGGGCGCGGAGCTTTTTCGTGCCGATCTGGGCAATGCGATCCTTCGCGGCGCGGACCTAGCGGCGTCGAATTTGCGCGATGCGCGAGTTCAGGGCGCGGACTTTCGCGGCGCCAGTCTGAAGACGACGATTCTGCGCGAAACCAATCTCGAAGGAGTCGATCTTTCGGGCTTGGATCTTTCGACGACGCTCCTGCCGCGAGGGTACAAGGCGCCGGACACGACGGGCAGTTCCGGTGCGGCTCCCGCGAAGGCGAAGGCCTGATGCCGAGCTCGCCGATTGTCGTAGAGGATTACCGGCAGGGCTCCGGCTGGGTGCGGGGGGAACAACGCGAAGCGCGGGCACGCGCTTATTGCGAGCTGCTCGAACGCGGGCAGATTCTTTTCTTTCGCGAGCCGCCGTTCCGGTTTCCGGCAGCCGACCGCGAGTTCCTGCTAGCGCAGGAATGGACCGATCTGCGGCTGCATAAGAATGTGTCCTATCGCCCGACGGAAGATGTGTTGCGCGGAGTGGCGGGCGATGCGGCAACGATTCAGCGCGTGCACGACATCTTTCGCGAATACAGCCGGCAGGTGATCGGGTTCCTAGGAGAGTTCCTCTCGCCCTATGCGGGCCGCTGGACGCTGGATTTCGCGAGCTTTCGTCCGATCGAAGAGGAGCGCCGCGGACTTCCGCTCCACAAACGAAACGATCTGCTTCACGTCGACGCGTTTCCCAGCCGGCCGACGCGCGGCGGGCGCATCCTGCGCGTTTTCACGAATCTGAATCCCGAAAAGCCGCGCGTGTGGAATACGACGGAGGATTTCGAACTGCTTGCGAAGGCGCACGCCGAACGGGCGGGCTTGCGGCAATTTGCCGAAGAGGACGGGTTCGTAAGCCGCACGATGCAGGATTGGGGCGCGAAGCTCGGCTTCGGGGGATTTGGGCGAACGCCGTACGACATGTTCATGCTGCGATTCCACGACTACCTGAAGGAGAACCGCGATTTTCAGCAGAACTGCCCGAAGATGCGGATGGAGTTTCCGCCGCTTGCCACGTGGATCGTCTTCACGGATTGCGTAGCGCACGCCGTGTTATCGGGGCGATTTGCGATCGAGCAGACAATTCTGATTCCGCCGTCGGCGCTGGTGGCGCCGCAAGTGGCCCCGTACAAAATCCTCGAGAGCATCGCTGGACGCCCCCTCGTTTCCTGATTTGGATTGGTTTACTTTCCAGTTCCGGCAGAAAATTCGGCAGGGTCATCGCCGAAGCCCACCGGTCCGCGAACAGTAGTGCCGTTGCGGCGGCGCGTTTCGATACCCAGACGCTTGATTTTCTGATTGAGGGTCGAAAGAGGAATCTGAAAACGCTCAGCTGCTTCCGTCTGATTCCAGTTCGTCCGCTCGAGCATGTCGATGATGATTCGCCGCTCAACTTCCTCAAGGATCTCGAAGAGCGAGGGCGCGGGAACGCTGCCGCGCGCACCGATTTCGCCGGGTAGCGGCGGGAGGAACTCGGCGAGCTGCAGGCGCACGCCCCGGACGATTTCGCGAGTGCGCACGCTTTCGGGGAGCAGGTCCGCGTCCATCGATTCCTGGGTTGAGAGCACGACGGCGCGTTCCACGACGTTTTCGAGCTCGCGCACGTTGCCGGGCCAGTCGTAATCCATCAGCCCCTTCATTGCGGCGTTCGTGAATGAGCGCGGCGGCTTGGTGTTCTCTGCACAAAACCTCTCGAGGAACCGCTCGATGAGCAGGGGAATATCCTCTTTACGCTCGCGCAGAGGCGGCAGCTGCAGCGAAATAACGTTCAGGCGGTGATACAAGTCTTCGCGGAAGCGCCCTTCGCGGACCAGCTTCATCAGGTCTTCGTTGGAGGCGGCGAGGATGCGGACGTCGACCTTGATGGTCTCGGTTCCACCCAGGCGCATGAATTCGCGCTCTTGAATCACGCGAAGCAGCTTGGCCTGCGTTTCGGGGCTGATGGTTGAGATCTCGTCGAAGAAAATCGTGCCTTGATCGGCGACTTCGAAAAGGCCTTTCTTCGAAGCGACGGCGCTGGTAAACGCGCCTTTCACGTGGCCGAAAAGCTGAGACTCGAGCAGATCGACAGGGATCGAGCCCGTGTTGACGGGAATAAAGGCCTTTTCGGCACGCGGCGATGCGGAGTGAATCGCCTTGGCGATCACTTCCTTGCCGGTGCCGCTCTCGCCGTTGATGAGTACGGTGGAGCGGGAGGGCGCAACCTGCGTGACGAGGTCGAGAACCGCCAGCATCTTCTCGCTCTTGCCGATGATGTTCGGGAAGTTGTAGCGCTGCTTAAGAGCGCGTTTGAGCTGGACGTTTTCCTCGCGCAGACGCCGGCCTTCGATCGCCAGCGAAACCTGCGCGACGAGCTCGTCGTTGGACCACGGCTTCGTGATGTAGTCCTGCGCGCCGCTCTTGAAGGCCGCGCGCGCCATATCGATCGAGCCAAAGGCCGTAATCAGGATAACGGAGAGCTGAGGATCGCGACGACGCACCTCGCGCAGAAGGTCGATGCCATTGCGATCGGGCAGGCTGACGTCGAGCAGCATCAAATCGAAGGGCCGATCCCCGAGCCGCTGGAGGCCCGCTTCGCCAGTCTCCGCCAGCGTAACTTCGAAGTTCTCGGACGTGAGAAGAGCTTCCAGACCTTCGCGGATTTCCGCTTCGTCGTCGACGACGAGTATCGAGCCTCTAGGCATGAACGGCCTTCTGGACCGCGGGGAATTCAATGCGGAAGGACGTGCCTTTGCCCGGCGTCGAGTGCACGTCGACCTTGCCCGCGTGCTCCTTAATAATACCGTAGCTGACCGAAAGGCCGAGGCCCGTGCCGCGTCCCGAGGTTTTCGTCGTGAAGAAGGGGTCGAAGATGCGGTTGAGGTTCTCTTCCGCGATTCCGCTGCCCGTGTCGGTGACTTCCACCTCGACCGAGCCGTTGCGCGAGCCCGTCCGGACCTCGAGCATCCCGCCGCCGGGCATGGCGTCGCGTGCGTTCATGAAGAGATTCAGGAAGACCTGTTGCAGGCGGGTCGAAGAACCCAGAACGGCAGGCAGAGGCTCCTTGTAATTCTTGATGACGTTCACCTGAGACGTACGGAAGGGATGCTGGACGAGCGTCAGAGTCTCTTCGAGGACCGAGTTTAGATCCACCTGGCTGAACTCCGCCGCGCCCGTGCGCGAGAAGTTCAGCAGGTTGTTGACGATTTCGCTCGCGCGGAACGTCTGCTTCACGATTCGCTCGATGGTCTTCTGCCTTCCGTCTTCCGCCGGGATCTGCTTCGCCAGCATTTGGATGTAATTCGAGATCACGGCGAGCGGCGTATTCACTTCGTGGGCGACGCCCGCGGCCAGCAGGCCCAGAGACGTGAGCTTTTCGGTCTGGACCATTTGCTCTTCGAGCCGTGCTCGCTGTGTGATGTCGTCGAGGAGAATCAGCCGGCCCAGCCTGAGACCGTTCTTTCCAACCAGCGGCGCGACGGAAATGTTCAGGACCAAATGGCGGCTCGTTCGCGTGTTGAGATGGAACTTGTAGATGCCCGAAACGTGCCCGCTCTCCGAGCGAGAGGCAATTTCGGCCGCGAGATCGAGGGGAAGAATTTCGCTCAGCGTCTTGCCAAGCGCATCGCGGCGCGAAATCTCGAGGAGATTCTCGAGCTGCGAATTCCACGACTCGATTCGATCCGCGAGATCGACCGTAAGGATTCCGATCTTGAGTGATTCAACGATGTTCTCGCTAAAGTCCTTCAGGCGCTCGATCTGGAACGCCTTCTGCTCAAGGGATTGGTAGAGGCGCGCGTTTTCGATCGCGATGGCAACGTATCCGGCGATCGTGAACAACAATTCCAGGTCCTCGCTCGAAAGGTAGTCGCCGTCGACCGTTTTGCTAAGCCCAAGCACCGCGACGGTGCGATCGTGAAAGCGGCAGGCGATGAAGTAGTTCAAGTCGAGGCGTTCAAGCGTGTTGCGAACCGAATCCGTCTCCTCGGTTGCCGCCCGCGCCGACTCGAAGAAGAGACACCCGCGTGCAAGAGCCGGCCGGGCCGGGTCGAGGAAGCTCAGATCCAAGGCGGATCCGCCTTGCAGGCCGACTGAGCGCGAAAGGATGAAGCGGCCCGGATTCGCCGGGTCTTCCAGAAACACAGCGAGCCGATCGACCAGAAGGGTCTGCGAGATGCGGTTGAGCACCGAGCCGAGCAAGGGCTCGAGACGGAACTCGTTCGTCAGGGCGCGGCCGAATTCGATGAGGGTCCGGCGGTAATCCAGGCGGTCACGATAGAAGAAGCGGTCGAGGTGGCCCTGTCCCCAGTCGCGCAAGGGCTGAAACAGGAAGGCGGCGACCACAATCGCGATGATTTCGCCTCCGGGACCCGCGGTCAGAGTCGTGTGAAAGAGCACGCCGATCAACGCGATGATCCCGAAATAGATGCCGACGACTCCGGCCGTGGCGAAGGTATAGGCCAACCCGCGCTTGAAGATGACGTCAACATCCATCAGCCGGTACCGAATGATCGCGTAGCCAAAGCAGAGTGGAATCAAGGCCAGGGAAAGAACCGAGAGCTTCATCCAGGACGGCACGACGACGTTGAGCAAGTAGGGCACGATATAGAAGAGGAAGAAAGGCAAGATTCCCGCGAAGGTTCCGCCGGCTACCCACTTCAATTGTTGCCGCAGAATGCCGCTCGGCGCGCGGAAATAACTCGCCAGGAAGACGCCCGCAGCGGCCAGGAAATAGATACCGAGATAGAGGCCGTCAATTTGATCAAGTACCCGGCGGCTGCCGAGCGAGGGCACAAAATCGAACCAGCCCTTCGTAACGAAAATCTGAAGGAGAAGCAGCGCTACAGGCACCGCGTAGACCACAGCGAGCTTTGATCGCCACGCGTGACGACGCTCGGGGAAGACCAGCGCAAAGTGCATGAGCAGCGCAGGCTGCAGCAAAAGGGCGAGGGAGTTCCCCCAGTAGATCGTCCAGTCGAACGAATTCAGCTTGCCGGTGTAATGAAAGCTGTAGAGAACGAACGAAACCAGGCAAAAGATGTAGAAATGAAGGGCTCGCGGTGCGCTCCACCGCCGCACGAAGATGAACAATCCGATGAAAAGATAGAGAAGCGCGGTCAGGCGAAGGTAATTGTCGATTGACCCCGGATTCTCCAGGGGAACCGTGACGAGCCGGACGTCGATGGCCTCGCCTTCCCGGCGAACACGGTAATCAACCTGGCTCCAAGGGCCGAGACGCCACAAAACCCGGGCAACGTCCGTCGCCCGGCGAATCGGCACCCCATGGACCGAGTCGACCGCGTCCCCCGGCTTGATTCCTGAGCGCGCTGCAGGCGAGTCCGGCATAACGTGCAGGGCTACCACGCCCTGGGACTCATCCATCCAGGTGACGCCATCATCCGGAAGAATGACGCGCGAACTCTGCTGGTAGTTCAGGACGGCGAAGATAATAGCCGTCAGGGTCAGGAGAGAAAGGACTACCGCTCCTAGGCGCACTCGCAGACCGTCGTTCATACGTGGCTCATGCCCGGGGCCGATTCACACACTTCCTCAGCAGATACTAGCACGTCTACTTCCAGCGAATTGGAGATTCGGGATGCTCGCATCCCTTTTAGATTGAATGGCTTACGGCAGCGCTTGGAACGGGAATCGGGGCTTATTCCGTTTGTGGAAGGCATGTTCCCAATTCCAGTAGCGCCGCAAAACCTAGAACTCGACGCTCAACCCGCCTCGGACGAACCGGTAGGAGGGAACCAGGACTACCCGGCCGTCGCTCGTGGTCAGCGTCGCATAGCCCTGCGCCAGAAGGTTTCCGGCGTCGGCCATGATTTCCATGCGGCATGGCAGCGGAACGGGGATGGGTTGGTGCACTTCCAGGCTAAGATAGGGATCGATGTGATACATCGACTCGCCGTACGCATCCACGCGTGACAGTGCCGGTCCATTGATCCACTTGTAGCCCGTCGTTACACGCGTTTGGAGGTGCGGAATGGTCGCGGTAATCCGCCCCGCCACGCTATGGCGGTACTGGGTCGAAAGCTCGTCGCGAAGAAGCGTTTCCTCGGAAACCTCCGTTGGGGCAAGCGCCCCGCCGTAGGCGTAGATCACGCTGCCGCTCAGGCTCTCCGAGAATTTTTGACGGTACGCCACGCGGACGCCCGTCGATCCTGAGATTCCGCCGTCATACGCAAACGCGTCTGAGAAATAATCCTGGAGGAAATCCGGACCAGTCACGTTGCCGCGGCCCATCACCGCCGTATGGGTTGACCTGTCGTGAAAGACGGCGGCGCTCACGTCGGCATTCTTGCTGAGGGCGTGGTCAATCGAGAATTCCTCATGCCAGCCGTTCTCCAGAACGGGCCGGCCATCGTGAATCATCAGAATCGGGAATTCGTCGAGGCTGTCGAGCGCCGCCTGCAAGGCTCCCTGTGAGCGGGTGTCCTGAGGCGCTCCCGAAGCCACGATCATCGAAGCGAGCCACGTCCGTGCCACACGCACTGCGACTTCACCGTGAGGCCGAACCGCTTGCGTCGTGCCGTCAAACCCCGCAGCGAGAACTTCTGCTCCGTACCGCAGACTCACACGGTCGCCGATTGCCAACTGATCGGAATCCGAGATTCGTAGTCCTCGGAAGATCGGGCCGGTTGGACCCATCTGGGTCTGCCGAGCTTCCATCATCACTACCGGCCCGGTGCCAGCCTCGCCAGAAGGCAGCCACTCGGCGGCAAAGCCTCCCGCCGGCGCTTGATCGCTATAGCTGAATTGGCCGGCCATCAGGAGACGCGCCGTCGAACCGATTCCAAGGTCGTACACGACCGCCGTTCCCGGAGAATCGGGCGCACCGATTGAACCGGGGTGGTCCGAGCCGGATGTCAGCTCCATTTGGACGCGGTCCTCATGGTTCTGCGCCGTAGCTTCAACGCCGCTCATCGCTGCGTCGGAGACCAAAGGTCCATCCGTCCACCGCAGCACAGATCGCGTGTTCGGAGAAGCGCGAAGAACCCACGTCCAGTCGTCCGGGGATATCTTTTGACCCGGCGAGGGTCTCAATTGTTCGAGCGACGAGAAGACGGAGCCGAGCACGACCTGCACGATCGTGGTGCGCTGATCCGTGACGCGAATGTGATGCTCCATGGCCGGCAGGAACCCCGCCAGAGTCACCTTCACGGAATAAGCGCCAGGGGAAAGCGTCTCGGTTGAGAACCGCCCGCGATCATTCGTCAGGAGGTTCAGCGGAGACGCGGTGAGCAACTCCTCTGGGGAAATGAGGACGGTCGCGCCCATCTGCGGTATTCCGCCGGAGTCGACCACGATGCCGGAGATTCTTCCGACATTCGTGGCAGCCCTTGCAGGCAGCGCGGCCAACCATACGAGCGACGCGAGGCCCAGGACGCGAATGATCTTCGAGCTCAAACCGTCTACCTCCCTGGAGGAGCCTGACTGGCTTGGGGTGGCGCGGCCTTCACTGTGAAGTCCGCTACAGGGGTTATGGTCTGCTTTGCCAGATTATCCGTGACCGCAACTTCGAGCTTGTACTTCCCGGGCGCCAGGGAGCCGAGGGTGATTCGATTCTCCAGCGTCAGTTCCTCACCGTGCTCGGGGAGCTTGTTCTGCGGCAGATCGAACTTCAGTACGGGATCGTTCACCTTGTCGCGCAACACGCGAAACTCGACAGAGGCGTCCGCGCGGTGCGTCTTGTCGTCGACCTTCAGGTTGTAGACCTGTAGGAAAACGCCCATGGAGTCGTCTGAAGTAAATATGCCGTCAAGCTTCGGCCGCACCTTGACGTCGCCCAGCACGAACTGTCCCAAGCCGATGTCTTTCGACGAAACACGGTGAATGTCGTCCGCCAGTATCAGGGAGCTGGAACTCAGCTGGTCGTCCTGGAATCGCGGCACGGCCAGACGCGTATTCACGACGCCCACGTTGCCGCTCGTCGTGTCTTTGAGCACGATATCCAGCCGGTAGAGACCCGGGCTCAGCGGCACTGCCTTCTGGTAAATCTGGGACGTGGTCAGCGATTTCTGCAGCAGTGAAGCGGGCACGGCGTCGTTCAGAGTGTCTTCGAAGGTCTGGACAATGCGGCCGCTCAGCGTGGTGAGGCGCGCGAAGAGATTCATCGTCGCGGTATCGACTCCGTCAGCCTCTTTAAAACTCAGCTGGCGCGTCGGAATCTGCACTGTGATAGGCACCAACACCGTGTCCGACGTGATCCGGAGGAAATCGAAGCGGTAATCGAACTTCACTTGGTCCCTAACCAAGCGGGATGTAACGACTGCCTCCAGATCCTTGAACTTTACCGGCGGGGCCTGGAAGGCGTGGGCGTAGTTCTCAAGGCGCGTGAACTCGTCATATTCCTGGGTCTGGCCAAAGCCGCCTTCGTTCTCCGCCATGTGCGTTCCATCGGTGTTTTGGAACCGCTGGGCTTTGTTCGCCATGCCCATCGATTCCGCCATGGTCAATCCGGCACCGGGAACATAGGTCAGAGCGTCCTTCTCGCTGGGGTCCATCGTGAGGTGGTACTCGCCCGTCATGGTGGGGTCGACGAATTCCATCATTATGTTCTCGCCCCATCCTTCCAGGTAGCGGTAGCGCCAGTCCTCAAAGGGATAGGTCGTCGTCTCGCCGCCACCTTCTTCCGGCGGACGCTCGTAGGTGCCGCCACTCGGATGAGAGTCGATCTCATCGGGCGGTCCCCACATGATGTAAATCCGGCCGCGGTCCGTCTTCCAGCCCGGTATGCCCGAGGCATAGTGCTCGTTTGCATAGGCGATGCGGCGATAGTGCTCTTCCTTGAAGGTATTTTCGGGAGAATCGGGGTCAGGATTGCGGCGGGCCCAGAAAGCCTCGATGAATTGCTCGCGTTCTTCGTTCGTGGAAAGGTGCAGGAAGGTGCTGCGTTCCTCGGGAGTGATGATATAAACCACATCTTCGTTCAGCCACTTCTTATATTGCGAATCGAGTTCGTTGAAGAGGTCCTTCTCCCTGCGTTTTCGCTCCTTGGCCTCTTTCTTTTTGTCTTGTTGCGATTGGTCTTGCTTGCTCGGCTGGTCCTGGCGCGGGGGTCTCGCATAGGCGAGTGCCACAAATACCAGACCCTCCGCCAGAGCGATGGAAACCAACACCTTAGCTGAGCGGCCCATGTTCTCCTACCTTTGCCCGATGGTCAGAAATCTTAACCTGTACGATAGGACAGGTCAATTAAAGTTTGCCCAGACTACGCCGTTGCCACCTAGGAATCCTGTTGGATGTAAACGGGTTGCCTGAAAGTTTGGCGTTGGGGGTGGCTCGGTGCTTCCGGCGGTTCCCCGCGTTCTTCTCTTCCATTTGTGAGCGACTCAGAATAGAATAACCGCTTCGCGGACTGTGCGCTGGCGTGTCAGTGCGCCGTGGCGATCCCGTATTGGGACTCGACCGGGACCGAACAATTCTCCTGTCGTTATCCGATAGTCTGCGTCTAAGCGAGAAACATTCCGTCCTACTCAAGCGTACTAATTGGATGGAGACCTGCGGTCGCGGCATTATGACGATTCGAGTTCCTCAGGGGCTGACGAGATGAAGACGTGGCAGAAAGTGGTGGTTGGGGCAGGCGCCGTTGCCGTGCTTGGCGGCATCGTGTTGTTCAGCGTCTACCAGGTGAACAAGGGCGTCCAAACGGTGCAGTCCGGTAAAGTGGCCCGGGAAGACTTGACGTCGATCGTCACGGCTTCCGGCGAGGTCCGGCCCAAGAACTACACCAACGTGCTGGGCGAGGGTATTGGAAAGATTACGGATATCGCGGTGAAGGAAGGCGACCACGTGAAGCGCGGCGACGTCCTTCTGCACCTCGAGAGCATTCAGCCCGGCGCCGATGTACAGGCCCAGATGGCCAACGTCCAGGGCGCAGAGGCGGGGATGAAGGCGGCATCAGCTAATTACGACGCCGCGGTGGCGACACTCTCCCAGCGACAAGCGGACCTCGAAAAAGCCAAACTCGATTGGCAACGCTCGCAGTCACTATATCAGGAGGAGTTGATTTCCAAATCCGACTACGACGCGGCCCATGCCACTTACGACAGCGCCGTGGCCGCTCTCAGCGCTGCGAAGGCGACGATCGAGCAGACGCGCGCCGCGCGCGAAGAGTCTCAGCTTACCGCTGACCAGGCACGGGCCATCCTGACCCATCAACAGGACGTGCTTCGCAAGACCACCTACCGCGCGCCCATTGATGGCATCGTGAGCTATATCGCCGTGCGAGTGGGCGAGAACGTCGTCCCCGGCATCCAGAATGCCGAGGGCAGCTTTCTGATGACGATCTCGGATATGAGCATCGTCACGGCGGAAGTGAAGGTCGACGAGACGGACATCACGAACATCCGCAATGGCGATCCGGCCGATGTCTCGATCGATGCCTTGCCCAACAAGACCTTCAAGGGGCATGTTACCGAGGTCGGTGAGCTTGCAATTCTGCGCTCCTCCGGCCAGGCTGCCACCACCCAGACCACTGCGAACACGCAGGAAGCACGCGACTTCAAGGTCGTGGTCACGCTTGATAACCCGCCGGATTCGCTTCGTCCGGGACTTTCCTCGACCGCGAAAATCCAGACCGCGCAGAGAAAGAACGTCCTGACCGTTCCCATTCAGGCGCTGGCCGTTCGGACGCAAGCGGATCTCGACGAAGCGAAGCAGGGACAGGGCAACGTGACTCTCGCGGCTTCAAAGCCCTCGACCGGCGCACAAAAGACCGACATTCAAGGCGTGTTCGTCATTCGGGGGAACAAGGCCGAGTTCGTGCCCGTTCAAACGGGCATCACCGGCGTGACCGACATCGAGGTCACCAGCGGATTAAAAGAAGGCGACCAGATCGTCACGGGAAGCTACAAGGTTCTTCGGAACTTGCGTCCCGGAACGCCTGTGAAGGTCGACAATTCGCTGCCGAAGCACGACGAATCCTCGAGCTAGAGCGCCCCGCCGCTTTTCGCGGCGCGTGGTTCAGCGTTGAGAACATAGAATCAAGGCGGAGGCCGGACTCAGGAGCCGAGTTTCGATGCCCGTGGACGAAATCACCAGCACGCAGAGCTATCGCGAAGACCTCGTAACTTCGGGGATCGTCATTCAGACCGAGGATCTCTGGAAGACCTACGAGATGGGCTCGGAGCAGCTGCACGCCCTTCGCGGCGTCAGCATCGAGATACGCAAGGGCGAATACGTTGCCATCATGGGTCCGTCGGGGTCGGGAAAGTCGACCCTGATGAACCTCATCGGTTGTCTCGATACGCCCACCAAGGGCAGCTATTGGCTGGCGGGCCGGCTGGTCAGCCAGCTCGATGACGACGAGCTTGCGTATATCCGCAACAAGGAAATCGGTTTCGTCTTTCAGACGTTCAATCTGCTGGCGCGCGCCACGGCTCTGCACAATGTCGAACTCCCGATGATCTATAACGGCACGCCTGCCGAAGAGAGACTGAAGCGTGCGAAAACCACCCTTGCGCAGGTGGATCTGGCGGAGCGAATGATGCACAAGCCAAATGAACTCTCGGGCGGGCAGCGCCAACGCGTGGCCATTGCGCGAGCCCTCGTCAACAATCCATCGATTCTCCTGGCCGACGAGCCTACCGGAAACCTGGACTCACAAACCGGCGAGGAAATCATGGCTCTTTTTGCGCGCCTGCATCAGGGCGGCAACACCATCATCCTCGTCACGCACGAGCCGGACATTGCGGCGCACGCGCACCGCGTGATTCGTCTCCGCGACGGCAAAGTCGAGCGCGACGAACGCACTCGTTAGTTCGGGGCCTCGATCCAACCGACGTCACTTCGACTCGCGCGGAACCTCGCTCATCAATTCGATCACGTTGTGGTCCGGATCGCGGAAGCCCGCCAGCCATAGATCGTGTTTCTCAAGCCGAGCAATCATCGCCGGTTTTGTTTCGAACGCGATTCCGCGCCGCGAGAGCGTATCCGCAGCTTGTTGAATGTTGTTGACGCGGAAATACAGGATCGGGCGAAATGTCTCTCCGTTTGGCTCCGGCAGGCCCAGCATCAGCCGGATTCCGGCGCAATCAAAGAACGCCAGATTGGGCACCTGGAAGAGAAACTTCATTCCGAGGGTGTCGCTATAGAAGGCGATCGAGCGCTCGAGATTCGTCACCGTGATTCCAATCTGGCCGATTTGGCCCAGGCCAAAATTCTGATTCGCGTCGTTCATCGCATCCGTCTCCTTTGCCCTAATTCTCCCTGCGTTTTTTGTTCTCGCCCCGTGGGAATACGCATTAGACTGGCTCGACTCTCAAACGAGTTCTATCGGAGGATTTTTCGATGCGCGTCAATCTCCCTAAATGTTTGCCGGCCCTTGCGGCTGTGCTCCTGATGTGTGCACTAACCTCACCCGCTCAAATTCGGCGGTCGTCGTCTTCGAAGCCGGGTCCCGAGCAGACCTTCCTGGCCAAGCGTGCCGGCGAGTATACGCGCGTGATCAAGTTTGTCGGCCAGGACGGCGAGTGGACCGGAACATCGAAGATCTCCGTGATTCTCGGGGGACGCTTCGTCCTGGAGGAAAACCAGGACACCGTGATGGGCCGCCCCGTCGAGGGCACCCGCATCTGGGGCTACAACAACAGCACTAAGCAGTATGAGGCCGCCTGGATGTACACGATGTCGACCGCCATCACTCGGCTGACCGGCACGAGCACTGATGGCGGCAAAATCATCGACTACACCAGCACATCCGCGGAAGCGGGGGGAACGCAGTTGCATGCCCGCGTGCGCCAGATCGACGACGATCATTTCGTGATTACGCTCTCGGCTCCCGGCGCCGACGGCAAGGACACACCGTTTCAAGAGACGACTTACACGCGCAAGAAGTAAGCCTCGGGCGCGTCGAAAACACAACGGACCGCTTTGCTTTACGAGCGCGAGAAAAGATTCTTCGCGAGAAATGCGACGTTCGCTGGGCGCTCTGCCAGCCGCCGCATGAACCATGGAAACCAGTAGGATCCGTAGCAGATGAAGACTCCGCTGCGGTACCCCTCGCGAGCCAGCCGCAGTTGCTCCGCGCCCTGGATGCCGTACAGCATCTGAAATTCGATTTCGCTTTTCGCAATTCCCTGACCGGCGGCCCACTCCGCGACGCGGTGAATCAGTTTTCGATCGTGAGTGCCCAGCGCCGCACGCACTCCAGCCCTTCGCGCTTCGGCGCCAAGCAGGATCTGCGCGAGCTGGAAGTAATTCTCATCGGCGTCCGCCTTCTCCGCGAACGCAATCTCCGGCGGCTCGCTGTAGGCCCCCTTCACGAGCCTCACGGGCGCGCCCGCCGCAATCAGAAACTCCACATCGCGCTCCGTTCGAAAAAGATATGCTTGCACGCACACACCGACGTTCGGATGTCTGCGGCGAGCCTGCCTGCAAAAATCGAGCGTGACGTCGACATAAGGACTCTGCTCCATGTCGATCCACAGCGTCCGTTCCGCGGGCACGCGCTCCGCAACCTTCGCGAAATTCTTGAGGCAAAAATCGAAATCGATGTCGAGGCCAAGCTGCGTCAGTTTCACCGAGAGCTCGCTGGGAAGCCCCATCTCGCGAATCCGTTCGAGAACGCCGAGATAGTGCTGTGTGACGCCCTCGGCTTCCGCGCGATCCGTCACGCCCTCGCCGAGATGGCTCAGGATCGTGCCCAAGCCCCCTTGTGTCAGCTCCTTCGCCGCCGCGAGCGCTTCCTCGGCGGTTTCGCCCGGCATGAAACGCGCCACGGTGCGTCGCATGAATTTGTAGCGCGTCCCGCTCTCGCGCAGCCACGAATTCTGCGAGGCCCTCAGAATTGCACTGCGCAGCAGGTTCATCGGACTTTCTTCAGTCGAGATTATTGCGGGGAAGTCAGCGTCTTGATGAAGCGATAGTAGAAATCGACTCCTTCATAGAAGGAAGCCGCCGGCAGCCTTTCGTCGCGTCCATGCGACCGGTCGTCGTTCAGATCGATGAAAACTCCGGGAACTCCGTACGTTGGAATCCCGGCGGCTCGCGAAATCGCGCCGTCGGTGGCGCCGGCATCCATCACTGGAATCACGGGCGTACCGGGCCACATTTCATTCACGACCTTCTCAAGGCCTTGCATCACGTCCGGGCGCAGAGGCGATGGCGGATTCGCACGCGGGCCCAGTCCCGAGCTGTTCAACTCGGTCACGTTGATCTCGGGCTCGGCCAGAATCTTCACCAGTTGCTGCTGGATTTCTTCCGGCGTGTGCCCCGGGAAAATCCTGCAGTTCACGACGGCTCGTGCGAAGCCCGGCAGAGCGTTGTTTGCGTGGCCCGCCGCCAGCCGCGTTGCCACGCACGTGGTGCGCATCCGCGAATTGTAGAAAGGCGTCTTCGAGAGACGCTCGATCGCCGGCTCGTCCGGCGGGCTTCTCAGGATCGCTTTCATGTCCGAGCCTTCCTGCCCGCCGACGATGTCGGCTTCCTTTTCGAAATAGGTCCGCGTCACCTCGTTCAACTCGAACGGAAAGGTGTAGCGCTGCAGGCGCGTCAGGCCGTCCGCAAGCTGGTAGATCGCGTTCTCCGGCACAGGTAGCGAACTGTGGCCGCCCTTGTTGTGTACCTCGAGTTGAAAATCCGCGTAGAGCTTCTCGCTGGCTTCAATTCCCACCAGCAGGTGCTTTCCGTTGTCCATCTCGAAGTCGCCGCCGTCGGGATTGAGGATGTACTCCGCGTCGATCAGATCGCGGTGATTCTTCAGCAGCCAGTCGACGCCGTTCGATGTCCCGCCTTCTTCGTCGGCCGTTAGCGCAAGGATGATGTCGCGGTCCGGCTTGTAGCCCTCGCGCTTCATGCGGATAAAGTCCGTCACCAGGATCGCGTCGCCGTCCTTCACGTCCTCGGTGCCGCGGCCGTAGAAGTATCCATCCTTCTCGATGAACTTGAAGGGATCCATGGACCAATCCTCGCGCCGGGCCTCGACCACATCCGTGTGGCAGATCAGGAGGATTGGCTTTCGCGCGCCCGTTCCGTGGATTCGCGCCACCAGGTTGCCCTTCCGCGGGTTTGGCCCGAGCACCTGCACGTCGCTTTTTGGAAAACCGGCGTCGAGCAACCGCTTGGCCATGGCCTGCGCCGCGACGGTAGTGCTCCCTACCGAGTCGGTCGTGTTGATTTCGATCAGCTGCTTGAAGATCGAGCGGGCGAGCTGCTTCGTGGAGTCGTCGATTTGGGCGCGCACCGGAATTGCCAGGATCAGCGAAACTAGGGCGGCGAACAGGAAGGGGCGTCGAATGTGCATTCCATCTCCTCGGCGCGAGATTGTAGCGCAAAGGCCGCCCGATTCGAAAAGCCGTCCGCTTTCAGGTGGCGTCCCCGGATTGCAACGAAACCGTGAGGGTTCGTGATAGATTCGCGGCCGCTAATGGCGCAACCGAAGCAATCCGGCGAAACACCAGCCCGCGCCCGGCCTGCCTCCCAGCTTGCCGCACGCGTGGGGCTCTTCGACGCGACCATGGTGGTCATGGGCGGGATCATCGGGTCCGGAATCTTCATCAATCCTTATGTAGTCGCGAAGCTGGTCCACACACCCGCATTAATTCTCGGCGCTTGGCTGGCCGGAGGAGTGCTCGCGCTGATCGGGGCCTTCATTTATGCCGAACTCGCCGACCGCATGCCGGAAGTCGGCGGGCAGTACGCCTATCTTCGCGACGCCATGCATCCCTTGTTCGGCTTCCTTTACGGCTGGGTGGAGCTGTTCGTAATCGGAGCCGGAGGAACGGCCGCAGTGGCCGTCACCTTTGCGCGATATTTTCGCGAACTCACCCGAGTATCCATCCCGGAAAGCGCGCTCGCGATTGCGGCGGTTGTGCTGCTTATCGCGATCAATTTCCTTGGCGTCCGTGCGGGCACTGGCGTCCAGAGCCTCTTCATGGTGCTGCGGATCGTCGGCGTCGCGCTCGTGGTTGCCTGCGGCGCTTGGTTCCTCACGCGCCCGAGCGCGCCCCACCCGGCATGGCACCCATTCCTCGACCGGCCCCTCTCGTTCGATCTGCTCACTGTTTTTGGCGCAACGATGATTCCGGTGATGTTCGCCTACGGCGGCTGGCAGACGGCAAACTACATCGCGAGCGAAATCCGCGAGCCGCGAAAGAATCTGCCGCGTGCGTTGCTCCTCGGCGTGCTCGGAGTGATTGCGCTCTACGTCTCTGCGAACTTCATCTATGTGCAGGGCCTCGGGCCCGGAGGATTGGCGGCCACCGGCACGCCCGCTTCGGAGGTGATGCACCGCGCGCTGGGCAGCTTTGGCGCGCAGCTCATCGCCGTGGCCATCGCGATTTCGACCCTCGGCTTCCTCAGCCAGTCCGTGCTGACGTACCCGCGGCTCTACTTCGCGATGGCCGAGGATCGCGTCCTGCCGAAATCCTTTGCGCGTGTTGACCCACGCACGCGCGTCCCGGTTTTCGCGATTGCTCTGCAGGGCGCGATGACAATCGTCGTGATTGCGTTGGGCACCTTCGAGCAGATCCTCAGCTATGTCGTGGTAATGGATTGGCTCTTCTTCGGCCTTACGGCGAGTTGCATCTTCGTGTTTCGCGCGCGCGAACGGCGCGCTGCCGCTCGCGGCGAATCCGGACCGGACCTCGGATACCGCGTGCCGTGGCATCCATGGACCACCGGCGCGTTCACAGCCGCTGCCTGGCTTATCGTCATCAATGCAATCTATAAATATCCTCGTAACACCGGCTTCGCCTTGTGCATACTGTGTACTGGCGTGCCGGTCTACTTCCTGTCGCAATGGCTGGGGCGGCGGGCAAAATCCAACGGGTAATACGCACAGTGACTTCTCGGCGCGAAATCCGGTCGGTCTACCTCGAGTGGGCGAAGCTGCGGTCCAAAGCGAAGTACGGACTCGCGGCGAGCGACGTCCAGCACTATCCCATCTCCGAAATGCACGTTCGCCCCGAGGATCTTTCCCTTTCGCCGCCGGGCGGATACGGATATAAGCCGCTCCTCGAGCGCCTCGCGGCGCGCGCGAACGTTGGCGTCGAATGCGTGGTACATGCGCAGGGAACGTCGATGGCCAATCATCTGGCCATGGCGGCGCTGCTTGAGCCCGGCGATGAGATTCTGATTGAAGAGCCGGGATACGAAGCGATCTTCGCGGCGGCCCACTACCTGGGCGCCAAAATCCGCCGCTTCCCACGAAAATTCGAAGCCGGATTTCAGGTGGATCCGCGCGAAGTAGAGCGCGCCATCTCCCCGCGCACGCGGCTGATCGCGATCACCAATCTCCACAATCCCAGTGGAGTTCGTACGCCCGATTCAACTCTGAAAATGGTGGGCGAAATCGCACGCAGCCTCGGCGCGCACGTCCTCGTCGACGAGGTCTATCTGGAGAGCTGTTTCGATTTGCCCTGGCAGTCTGCTGTTCATCTCGGGCCGAACTTCGTCACCACGAGCAGCCTGACGAAGGCCTATGGCCTCACGGCTCTGCGCTGCGGATGGATTCTCGCCGCGCCGCTCCTCGCCGAGCGAATGTGGCGGCTCAACGATCTCTTCGGCGTCGTCTCGCCGTATCCAGCCGACCTTCTGAGCGTGATGGCGCTCGATCAATTGCCCCAGATTGCGGCGCGCGCGAAGAAGCTGCTCGAAACGAACCGTCGCCTTCTCAAGGAATTCATCGATTCGCGAAAAGATCTCGTCACGATCTGGCCCGAAGCTGGCGCTATCGTCTTTCCTCAGTTGACAACCGGCCATGCGGACGCCTTCTGTCAGGTCCTCGCCGAAAAATACGAGACCAGCGTCGCACCGGGCCGGTTCTTCGATGCGCCCGAGCATTTCCGGATTGGCGTAGGCGGCGACACGGAAAAGGTCCGCGAGGGACTGTCGCGCATCAGCGCCGCCCTCGACGAATTTGCCGCAAAGGCCTAAGCCGCCTTCGTTCTCACGCGTGGTGGCCGTCCGAGCGGGGCTGCGAGCTGCGTGCCAAGGGCCTCCCGCGAATCACGCTCACAAGCTCCTGCGCCGCCGCCGAGAGCGCGCGATCCTGCCGGTAAACCAGATATAGCTTTCGCTCGATCCGCATCTGCTTCAGGCGAAGCGCGCACAGGTCGCCGCGCTCGACTTCGCGATCCACGCACATTCGCGGCACGATCGCCACTCCCTTCTTCATCTCCACGAATAGCTTGATGCTCTCGATGGTGGGTAGCTCCACGTCCATCCGCAGCGGCACATGATGCTTTGCGAACATCTGGATCACGCGCTGGCGGTAAGGCGACTCCACGATATGCGCGACGAACGATTCCTTGTCCAGCTCCCGGATGTCCACCTCGCGCCGCTTCGCCAGCGGATGTTGCGGCCACACGACGAGCGCCAGCGAATCGCGGAAGAATTCCACGGTGGTCAGTTCTCGCTCTTCCGGAAGATAGGAAATCACGCCCAGGTCGAGATGATGGTTCAGCAGTTCGCGCGGAACGTCGCGCGAGAAGACTCGGTGCACGCGAACATGAACCCCGGGGTGCAGGTGGCGATAGCGGTCCAGCGCCGGCAGCAGCGCGTGAATCGAGCTTTCGTTCACGCCGACCTCCACCTGGCCGCGCTCGAGCTCGCGCAGCTCCTTGATGCCCTTGCGAATCTCCTCGCGAAGGTTGAGCATGCGGTCGGCATATTCGAGCAGCAGAACTCCGGCATCCGTCAGATTCCGCGCTCCCGAGCCCCGGATGAAGAGCGGCTGGCCAACCCAATCCTCGAGCTTGCGAATGGAAATGCTGACGGCCGGCTGCGTCCGATACAGCTTTTGTGCCGCACGCGAAAAACTCTTCTCGCGAGCCACCGTTTGGAACACCTGCAGCGACGCCAGGTCCAAAGTCGCACCCTCCCTGAGGCTATCTCATTATATAAATTGGATTTATCTGCGATGCAAGAATTATAAATTGGACTCCCTTGACCATTTCGCGGTTCACTATCTATGGCTGAAAGACCCTTTATGGACCGCGTCCACATCTTCGATACGACTCTCCGCGACGGCGAGCAATCGCCCGGATTCTCCATGAATCGCGATGAGAAGGTTCTCCTCGCGCGCCAGCTCGAGCAGCTCGGCGTGGACGTCATCGAAGCCGGGTTCCCTATCGCTTCGCCCGGCGACCTCGAAGGCGTTCAGGCCGTGGCGCGTGAAATCAAGGGTTGCCGCGTGGCGGCTCTGGCTCGCGCGCGGCAGGAAGATGTCGACGCCGCCTTGCGCGGAATCGAGCCGGCCGCAAAGCCGAGGCTGCACGTCTTCCTTGCCACCTCCGACCTGCACCTCAAGCACAAGCTCCGCCTTTCGCGTCGGGAAGCGCTCGAACGCATTGCTGGAATGGTTCGATTCGGCGCCCAGCACTGCGACGAAGTCGAGTTCTCCGCCGAGGACGCCAGCCGTACCGACATTGATTATCTATGCGAAGTGGTGCTCGCGGCTGTCGACGCCGGCGCGACCATCATCAATCTGCCCGACACGGTCGGCTATTCGACCCCCGAGGAATACGGCGAGATTTTCCGCCGCGTCCGCGCATCCCTCGCGGACTACCCCAACATCGAGCTGAGCGCGCACTGCCACAACGATCTGGGCCTGGCCGTCGCCAATTCGCTCGCTGCAATCGCTGCGGGCGCGCGCCAGATCGAGTGCACCATCAACGGAATCGGCGAGCGCGCAGGCAACGCGTCGCTCGAAGAAATCGTCGTCGCGCTGCACGTCCGCCAGGCGCGCTACGCTGCAGGCACAAACATCTCGCTCGAGCAGATTTATTCCACCAGCCGCCTGCTCACCTCGATTACCGGCGTTTCAGTTCCCCCGAATAAGGCGATCGTCGGCGCCAACGCCTTCGCGCACGAGGCCGGAATCCATCAGGATGGCATTCTCAAGAATCCGCTGACGTACGAAATCATCGTCCCGGAAAAAGTGGGCGTGCCGGCTCGGCGGCTCGTCCTCGGCAAACATTCGGGACGCAATGCCCTGCGCTCGCGGCTGGAAGAATTGGGTTACGAGACTACCGATGCAGAACTCGCGGAATGCTACAGCATGGCCATCGCCCGGGCGGACGAGGCCAAGCAGGTCAGCGACCGCGATCTGCTGACCATCATTCACCACGTGCGTCGCGGCGCACATTCTCCCGCCCGCGAATCGAGCGCCGCAACCGCCAGCTGAAAATTCCGCACCCAGCAAGAGGGACCCTTTTTATGACGGAAGTTCGCAAGACCATTGCTGTTCTACCCGGTGACGGAATCGGGCCGGAAGTCACGCGCGCCGCCGTGCAATTGCTCGGCGATTGCGCCACCGCCTTCAATCATCATTTCGAATTTCGCGAGTTCCCCTTCGGCGGCTCCGCCATCGATCGTACCGGCGAGCCTTTTCCGGCGAACACGCTGGCGGGCTGTCGCTCCGCCGACGCAGTCCTTCTCGGCGCGATCGGCGGCCCGAAATGGGATTCGCTGCCGCTTGAAAAGCGCCCCGAAAGCGGCCTCCTTGGCTTGCGGAAGTCACTGGGGCTCTACATCAATCTGCGGCCGATCCGTCCGTGCAACGCGCTCCGCGCCATTTCGCCGCTGAAGCCCGACCGCCTGGCTGATTGCGACATGCAGATCGTTCGCGAGCTTGCCGGCGACATCTATTTCGGCGAACACGAAATGCGCGATGGCAGCGCTCGCGACGTCGCCGCCTACACCACGGCGGAAATCGAACGCGTCGCGCGCTACGCCTTCGAACGCGCCATCGCTCGCAACCGCCGCGTCACCAGCGTCGACAAAGCGAATGTTCTCGCCACGTCGTCTCTCTGGCGCAAGACCGTTACCGCGATTGCCCGCGATTATCCGAGCGTCACCCTCGACCACCTCTACGTCGACAACGCCGCAATGCAGTTGATGCTGCGCCCCAAGCAATTCGACGTGATTCTCACTTCGAACATGTTCGGCGACATCCTGAGTGACGAGGCTGCCGCAATCGTTGGCTCCATCGGCCTGATTCCCTCGATGAGCTGCGGCGACGAGGGCAAGCCCGCCCTCTACGAGCCGATTCATGGCTCCGCGCCCTCACTGGCCGGCAAGGACATGGCGTGTCCGCTGGGCGCGATTTTTTCCGCGAGCCTGATGCTGCGCGAATCATTTGGTCTTGAGATCGAAGCTCAATGGATTGAAACCGCAGTCGACCGTGTTCTCGAGCGCGGCTATCGGACGATGGACATTGCCGAGCCCGGAGGCCGCATCCTCGGCTGCTCGGAATTCACCGAGCAGATTCGCGCGGAGATGAGCGACGTGATGGTGCACCACGAACGCTACGGCTGGGGCGTCTGAAGAATCTCCCGCAGCACCACCGAAGGTAATCCTCTAATTTTTCCGGAGAACCAGGCAGCCCGCGATCATGTCGTGTAGCGCCTGCTTCTTTGCGGTGAAGCCCGCCATGATGTAGCCGATGAAGAAGGGAATCACGCCTGTGACAATCTTCGCGAAAAATCGTCCGCTGGCGCGCCCGAACGAGAGCCGCCGGCCCTCCATGTCCGTCACGTATAGGCCCAGCGCCATTTTCCCGAGCGTCGCCTGGCGCTCGGAGCTTTCGAACCACGCGTAATACAGCCAAGTCGAGAGAATCACGAATCCGAGACACGCCAGAATGAACATCACGCCCAGCGTCGAAGCCACCACATTGTCGCCGGGGTTGACATTGCTGTCGAGGTTGAAGCCGTGAAAGAGGCTTATGCCAAGGAGCATCGCCGCGATCAGCACCAGGGCCCCAACGCTCACGCCGAGAATGAAGCCGTCAATCAGGTATGCGACCAGGCGTAGCCAGAATCCTGCGTACGGCGATGGAGGCGTGAAAGCCTGCACCGCATACGCAGGCGGTGCCACCGCTCCTGCCGCTGCAGGGGCCAGCGTCCCAGGCGCCACTGGCGCCTGAGCCGATCTCATCGGCTGCCCGCATTTGCCGCAAAAGGCCGCTTCGTCCGCAACCGCCGTTCCGCATCTCGGGCAGAACATAGCCCCTCCTCCGCTCGCCGGCTTGCTCTTAGACTTTCCGGATCACCAGGCAGCTCGCCAGCATGTCGTGCAGCGCCTGCTTCCTGTCGGTGAATCCTGCCATGATGAAGCCGATCCCCAGGATCAACCAGGAGATAATCCGCCCGAAGAACCGACCCGTCGCGCGGCCAAAGCTGATGCGGTTACCCGTCATGTCCGTCACTTCTAGCCCCAGCGCCTTCTTGCCCAGCGTCCCCTGCCACGAAGAGCTCTCCATCAGCGCGTAGTAGAGCCACGCCACGATCAGCATGAGAAACGCTAGCCGAATGCCCGAACCCATGATTCGGATAATATCTTCGGGCCGCGGTGCGCCCCCGCGCATGAAGTTCTCGATACCGAACGACGCCGCAAACGGAATCGCGATGATCCACCCTGCGACCTGCAGCAGAACTCGATCGATGATCCATGCTACAAATCGCAGCCAAAATCCTGCGTACTGCACCGTTGGCCGCGCCTGAGCCGCCGCTGGCGCAGCCGGCACGCCGCCGGTCGGCTGGCCGCACGCGCTGCAAAAAGTTGCATTGTCAGGAACGTTCGCGCCGCATTTCGAGCAGAACATCGCGCCTCCCACTTTGACTGGACCCACGCCCGGGTGTGGCTTCTGAAACTTGGCTGCGCATCCTACTTGAGTCCAAACAAAAGGGTCAAGCCTGAATGCCGCGCGGCTCTTCGAGCTCTTGCCGCTTCGCGCCACGGTCACGTAGACTCGTCGCGGGGCAATCGGAGGATTTATGCGGAATTCTTTTGCGCGTTGGGCGCGAGTCTTCGGCTTGGGTGTGCTGGCTGCTTCTCTTTTTGGAGCGGGCTACGTCGCCGGGCAAAATCGTTTCGGCCAGCCCAAGACAATTGTTCATCTCGTCGAATTGAAGTGGAATCCCGGCGTCACGGAGGCACAGAAGCAGGACGTCATCAACGGCATCAAAGAAATGGCGGCGAAAATCCCGGGAATCAAGAACGTCTGGCTCAAGGCGGACCGCCTGGAGCCTCGCGACTTCAGTTGGGCCTACGCAATTGAATTCCGTGATCGCGACGCCGCCGACGCTTACGCCGAAAGCGCCCTTCACGACGCCTGGGAGAAACGCTACGTCCCGCTGCGTTACCAGAGCATCTCCGTCCAGGTCACGAACCCGTAGTCCGCTGGCTCAGTGACTCTTTTGTTCGCGCGCCACTTCGCTGCGAAAAGCACTCTCCGCGCGTTCCACGTATGCTCGATAACCTTTGGGGTCGATGAACGGATTTGCCTGCGCGCCCGCCGCCAGCTCTGCGCGTTTCCTCGTCAGATCGAAAAACCCTCCGTGCGACGCCAGGAAAATGTCGCAGGGCAGCGATTTCAGAACGCGAAATGACCGCTCGTAATCGGCCGCGATTCCCGGATAGCTTTCCTTCCCGGTCAACCGGTATCCCGGCAGCACACTCATGCTCCCGATGAAAACCACGTGTAGCTTTTTCCCGTTCTCCTCAATCACCGTCGACCACGTTGTGCAGCCGCGCGTGTGCCCGGCGGTGAGGTGAGCCGTCATCGTCACCCCTCCCAGCTCCACTGTATCGCCGTCGTGAATCACTCGATCCACCTTCACGGGCGGAAAGCGGTACTTCGTGTCATTGCCCAGATAGAAATCGCCAGGGCCGCCCTTGGCCAGCACCGACGCGTCGCCCTCCATCGCCACCATCTTTGCTCCCGTCCGCCTCTTCAATTCCGCTAATCCGCCGCAATGATCGAAGTGGGCGTGGCTGTTGAGCAGGACTTTCACATCCGAAAGTTTGAATCCGACCTTCCGAATGTTCGCCTCAATCTGGGGCGCCGTTTCCACGAAACCGCCGTCCAGCAAAATGTCTCCGGCAGGCGTCACGATTAGGAACGACGTCACGTCGCTCGCCCCGACGTAATAAATGTTCCCCCCGATTCGAAACGGCGCTACCGGCTGGTTTTCGCTGCGCGACTGCGCATCCGCCTGCCCGAAAGCCGCGCCCGCAAACGCAAAGAGAGCAAGCGCGAGGGCTGCGATCCGTGCGCCGCAAACTCTTCCGGACTTCATCGCGAACCTTGCCTTCGCATCGCCTCGCGCGCCTCTTCAAGTCCCATCTGCTTTCGCATGCCTCTGTCGAATGTCTTTTCGGGAAGAAAGCGCCGCATGAACGCGCCTACCTTCGCGTCTTTCGTCACCAGATAGCGCGGCCGCGGCGTCGTTTCTTCGATGGCCCGGAGGATTACGCGCGCGCAATCCTCCGGCTGATACTTCGACGCATGCACCACCTTGTTCCAGCTCTTCAGGAATCCCTGGTAGACCGCGCCGTATGGACTTTGCTCAGCCCCATTGGCATATGCCGATGAAAGCTCCGACGCCGTCTGGTTCATGCTTGTATGAATGAATCCCGGCTCAATGAGGACCACGTGTACGTTGAAGGGATATAGCTCGAACCGCATCGAATCGCTGAGAGCCTCCAGCGCATGCTTGCTCGAACTGTAGGGTCCCAGGATGGGAGACGATATCTTCCCCGCAATCGAACTCATGTTGATGATGCGCCCCCGGCGCCGCTCGCGCATGGGCGGCAGGACCCGCTGGCTCGCGCGAACCACCCCGAAAATATTCGTCTCGTACTGCTTTCGCAGGTCCGCGAGCGTGACTTCCTCGATTACTGCCGCAATCGCGATTCCTGCGTTGTTGATCAGCACATCCACCGGGCCTGCGCGCCGCTCGACCTCCGAAACAGCGTTACTCACCGAGGCGTCGTCACACACGTCCAACTCCAGAGTTTCGAGCGGCAGTTTCCGTTCGCACGCCAAGTCGTCCAGCGCGGCTCGCCGCCCCGCATTGCGGCTCCCAGCGAAGACGCGGTAGCCTCGTTCAGCCAGCAGGATCGCGGCTGCGCGGCCGAGGCCATCCGTTCCTCCGGTCACCAGCACGGTGCGCAATTTCTTCTCAGCTCCCTTGGCGGACATGAGGAGTCCTCTCGGTCAAAGGAAAAGTCAGGCGTTTGCAGTTACTTACACAGCGACGCTAGCGAAAAGGCTGCGGGAGTTCAAGCGCGACTTCCGTTGCCCCGCGCCTTCCGGTTCATGCGTACAGGAAAACCCGAATTGCAGCGCTGCTCTCGTCGCGAAAGAATGCGCTAGGAGGAAGAAATGATCAAAAAGGTGAAGGGCGGCTACAAAGTCTTGTCGGAGAAGACAAAAAAGAATCTCGGCGGGCCTTATAAGACGAAGGCCGAAGCCGAAAAGCGGCTACGGCAGGTGGAGTTCTTCAAGCATCATAAGTGAGGCTCTGGCAAAATCAGCGCGGCTCGATCTGCACGAACCCGTCGTCCTGCAGCGCCGGAGGTCCCCCGGACCAGCGCGAAGACCGCGCAGCGCGCGAACCAGCACGGCTCATAAGGCGGCCCACATTCAGGGAGCCCGCTATGAAGTGATTCACTTTCAGCGGCCCCGCTACCTGCACCCCTCGCACCCAGTGCAGGCCGGTGCTGATGGCGCATCCGCACTGCGAGCAATCCGGCGTCCCGCCGAAGACGCACGGCTCCACGCGGCTGCGCAGATCCGCTGAGTAGTTGACTGACATCTTCGCGAACACGCAATCGTTCGGATTTGTCGGCGGCTGCAACAGCGCCTGCGCAAGTCCCTCGTTAAACAGAAGCTTTGGATATCGCGGGGTCAGCGCCGGCAGTTCCCGCGCAATCGTTTCGCGCCCCTCGCGCGTCAACATTTCTGCGCTCTGCTCGCCGATTTGCGGCGTGTACACGCTCACCCAGATTCGATTTACTTCCGGCCGCGCATTCCAGAACGCCACATAGTCTTCGAGATAGCCCGCGCGCTCTAGCATCGGCTGCGTGATCACCCAGTGAACGTTAATCTCGCGTCCTTCGATATTCGCCAGGATCCGCTCGTACGTCGCCGGCTTTCTTCGAATATCATGATGCTCTGGGAGCCCATCTACGGAAACCGCCACGCGCAGCCGCGGGATCTTCATCCACTCCTGCGGGATCGGGATCACGGCGCTGGTCACGACCAGCGTGAAAACTCCCATATTGCCCAACTCAGGAAGAATCCGGCTCAGCTCGCGATGGCGCACCAGCGGCTCGCCTCCCACAAGTGACACGTGCATCGGCCGGTGCTTTCGCACTAGGCCCAAGACGCCGTTGACCAACGCATCTCCGCGGTAGTCGTTCAATTGGCTGAGCGTCACGCCGCCGCCCAGATGCGTGTCGCCGTAGGCGTAACACCCGGGACAGCTCAAGGGGCACTCTCGCGTGATCTCGATTGAAATCAGCGGGATACGGCCGGTCAGAATCCGCCCCCACGCCGTCAAAACCTCGCGTGGTCGAAGGCTCGATTGCGGAGCATTGGCTGTCATATGCCTCTTATGATGCGGCAGCAGGTTCGGGGGTTCGGCTTTGCCGGGCTGACGAGCGGGTAGATTTCCACAATCCCGCGCGGTTATCCACAAAAAGAATCTACAAAAATAAATTACAATCGCTTGACGAAATACAGGAATTTGCTATACTCTCCGGATGTTGGTGGAGCCCTGCACCCGTCGGGGAGTCCTCTGACGGACCGGGCCTGCCGACTCGATACGAGGTGCGGTTGGTTACGAATACCGGGTTTCTGAACAACGAGCTTCGAGCATATCCGTTCGGGAGGCTGCGCGAGTAAACGCGGCCCAAGCGAATGGACGGACATGCCCGGCGCTCGACGCCGGGTTTTTTATTGCTCGCAGCATCTGCTCCAAACAGATGTTGCGCTCCGCCGGGAGCGGAGACGTTCCGATCTGAAATTGTTGAACGGAACGCGATCTTTGACAACTGAAGGAAGTAGGCATTGCGCGCGCGGGTTTCAAGGCTCGCGTGACGCAATACCGCAAATTTGCTCAAGTAGCGCAATGTGGAAAGGCGAACTTGTCCATACGCGCCGTATGTCTCCCGCTGAAGTTGGCGGGTGATCGCGGCACACGGTGAATTCCGCGCCAGGGATTGCAAGACCCTGTTGCAGAGTTCCTCGGGATTTCGGCTCGCGAGAGCCGAGACGTGTTGGGTAAGTTTTATGGTCAAGCTACTAAGAGCGTACGGTGGATGCCTTGGCGCCAACAGGCGATGAAGGACGTGGCAAGCTGCGATAAGCCTCGGATAGCCGCAAGCAGGCCTTGACCCGAGGATTTCCGAATGGGGAAACCCGAGCCGGTAAAACCGGCTTACGGCCCGCTGAATACATAGGCGGGTGCGAGCAAACCCAGGGAAGTGAACCATCTCAGTACCTGGAGGAAAATAAATCAAACGAGATTCCGAAAGTAGCGGCGAGCGAAATCGGAACAGCCCAAACCCCGGTGCTTGCATCGGGGGGTTGTAGGACCGCGTGAGTAGAGTTACCAATCCGGAGGCTAGGTGAACCCGCTGGAAAGCGGGGCCATAGAATGTGATAGCCATGTAGCCGAAAGCTTACCGGACTCGAAGCGGTATCCTGAGTACTACGGGGCACGAGAAACCCCGTGGGAATCTGGGGAGACCACTCTCCAAGGCTAAATACTCGTTGGCGACCGATAGTGAACCAGTACCGTGAGGGAAAGGCGAAAAGCACCCCTGCGAGGGGAGTGAAATAGAACCTGAAACCGTATGCTTACAAGCAGTCAGAGGGCTATGCCGTGTCTTCGGATACGGAATGCCTGATGGCGTGCCTCTTGCTTAATGAGC
>DATJWH010000044.1:0-74225 GCA_035501415.1 Candidatus Limnocylindrales bacterium
TGAAATGGCTCTGTTGAGATCCTCGGTTTTCGAGAGGCTGGAAGAGAGATCCCTCGACTGCGCGTCCCGACGCGAAAATCGAAAAGGCGCGATTTTCGCGGGAAAAAGCGTCGGGACGCTCCGCTCGGGATGACAAAGTTCGCAGGTCGTGCCGAGAAAATGGGCAACGGCGCGCCTTTGCGTGAGGAAATCAACAAAGCCATTTGAAATTTCAGATTTCAAAGGAAGGCAAAGGCAATTCAAAGGCAACCGCGGAGGCGCAGAGAGCAAGATGAAACCTGGCCGCGCTGAAGGCCGCGGCGCTACGCTCGAATCTGAGTTAAGGGCGAGAGCCGACGAGGAACAGCGGATCCCGCTCTGCGCCGCGCGCCTTTGCTTCGCGAAGGGAATGGGAGAGCGCGCGGCTCCGCTCGGGATGGCACGCGCCGCGCGGGTGGCGGGAAACGGGGGTATACTGGCGGCGGCGTGCAGGACGCCACCCGTCCGCGGGCAGGACTGAGTCCACCTGAGTGAGATTGAAACAAGGTTCGAACGAACCTCCTTTTCGCCCGCAGCGGATCCGGGCATGACCTAAAGGAGGTCCGTGATGGCCGAAGCTGAGCGACACCTACCTGTACGACCCAATCTCGAACAACTGAAGCACCAGGCGAAGGATTTGCTGCGAGCGATTCGCGAAGGAGACCGCGACGCGATCGCCGGGCTGCAACGGAATCATCCCGAGAGAATCGATCCGAGTGAGGCGAAGCTGGCCGACGCGCAGCTCGCGTTGGCGCGCAGCTATGGCGTCGCGAGCTGGCCGCGGCTGGTGACGGCATGCCGAATGATCGACGCGATCTGGCGCGACGATGCGGAGACGATTCGCGAGATGGTCTTACGGGAACCGCGACTGGTGCATGAGAACGCGCGCGCGACGGAGAAGTGCAATTGGGGACCGCCAATGTCGTACGCGGCGAACCTGGGACGCGACAAAATCATCGAGATGCTGCGCGGGCTGGGCGCGATGGACGTGATGCGGGCGTTCGACCGCGCGGTGCTGCAATCGAAGATTGAGACGGCGCGGCGTCTGTACGAAATGGCGGGGCGGCCGCCGATTCCGCAGAATGTGCTGGCGAATGCGGCGTATACGCTGAGCGCGACGGGGACGGCGCTGCTGTTCGAGTTGGGAGCGCGCGTCTACGACGAGGAGGGGAAGCGGCTGGCACCGGTCGACGTGGTGCTTGGGACAGACAGCCGGAGGCCGGCGGACAAGCACGCGATTCTCGAGATGTATGCGCAGAACGGATTCAGGTTGCCGGACACGGCGACGATGGCGCTGCATCGCGGACGAATCGATCTGCTCGAAGAACATTTGCGGCGCGATCCGGGGATGTTGCGGAGACAGTTCCGGTTCGAGGAGATTTATCCGCCGGAGATGGGATGCCACGACGAGATTCTAGCGACGCATGGGACACCGCTGGCGGGCGCGACGCTGCTGCATATGGCGGTGGATTACGACGAGATGGATATTGCGCGGTGGCTGCTCGAGCGGGGAATGAATGCGGATGAGAAGGCGGCGGTGGACGCGGAGGGGTTCGGAGGACATACGGCGCTGTTCGCGACGGTGGTGTCGCAGCCGAATTTTTGGATGAATCACCTGGGGAAGCCGAAGGACGCGCCGTTTACGAGGCTGCTGCTGGAGCATGGAGCGGAGCCGAATGCGAGGGCGTCGCTACGGAAGCAACTGCATCCGGGGTATGGGGAAGAAACGATGCATGAGTATCGGGATGTGACGCCGATTGGATGGGGCGAAAGGTTTCACAGGAAGGTGTTTGTGAGCGAGGCGGCGATGGAGATGATTCGGGAGAGAGGAGGGAGAGAATAGGAAAAACCCTTTTGGAACCACAGATGAACACAGATAAACACTGATAGAGCGAAAGACGATTTGAACTTTTCAAAGAAAGGCGAGATGCCGCGACGCGAAAGGCCCAGGCGCCGAAAAGAGGCAAGACATGACACGGAGGACACAGAGGAGACGGGGAGAACGCAGAGGAAAGGCGGAGGAACCACAGATAAACACGGATGGGGAGAAAGGCGATTTCAAATTTCAAATTTGAAAGAAAGGCCGGGTGCCGCGACGCGAAAGGCGCAGCGTCGAAATGAGGCAAGATATGACACGGAGGACACAGAGGAGACCGGAGAACGCAGAGGAAAGGCGGAGGAACCACAGATAAACGCAGATGAAGAGAAAGGCGATTTGAAATTTCAAAAGGCTCTGTTGACATCCTCGGATTTTGACGGGTTTGAAGAGAGGTCCCTCGACTGCGCGTCCCGACGCGAAAATCGAAAAAGGCCGATTTTCGCGGAGAAAAGCGTCGGAACGCTTCGCTCGGGATGACAAGATTCGGAGGGTTGTGCCGCGAAAATGGGCAGCGGCGTGCGTTCGCATGAGGGAATCAACAAAGCCATTTCAAATTTGAAAGAAAGGGGTGCGGCGATGGTGTGCGATCCCGGCGGAAAAGAGAACACACGGGACGGAGGAGGCGCGCAGCGAGATGCCACACGCGGGATGACAAGATTCGGAGGTTGTGCCGCGAAAATGGGCAGCGGCGTGCGTTCGCATGAGGAAATCAACAAAGCCATTTCAAATTTGAAAGAAAGGCGCGGTGCGGCGACGGTGTGCGATCCCGGCGGAAAAGAAAGACACGGGACGGAGGCGCGCGGCGAGATGCCACACGCCCCCGGTGCCTCCCTGCTGAATCAGAAAAGCTTGTTGGCTTCTGCGATCGCGCTGTCGAGCTTTTGCTCGCCGGCCTTTGCTTGAGCAGCGAGATCCTCGAAGACTGCGTACTGCGCGGCTGTAGGCGCTGCATACCCGAGGCCGACATCGGCCGCGAGATAGGCCATACGGCTGCGAAGTTTCGTCTCATGCAACAAGTCACCCTCGCTGGAGTGCATATCCAGTTGGACGAGATTTGCGACCTGAGCATCGAGATCGCCCACTGCCTTGCCGGCTTGCGCCTCGGTTAAGCGGTGCTGCTGAACGGCCGTTTCGAGTTTGTCGCGTGCAGCGATGGCGTCGTTGATTTTCTTGTCGAGCGTATCCAGCTCGTCGTGAATCTTCATTTGAAGCGCGAATGACGCGGCGAGATCCTGCTGGCTGGTTTTGATGCGCGGATCGAGAGCAACCTGCAAGCTCTGCTGCGTTTTTTGGCCGCCGTAATCGAGCACGACCGTGTATGTGCCCGGCAGCACAGGGGGCCCATCGACCGAATTTTCCAAACCGCCAGCGGCGATCGGCGCGTGAAAGCCTTTGACCTCCGTGGCGTCCGGATACCGGAGATTCCACTGGAAGGAGTTTGCTCCCGGCTCGATGGCGGTGATCTTTTCTTCGTGCTCTCTTCGTTGCTGCTCCGTGGTTTCCCGACTTACTTGCTCTTCGTCGGGCTCCTTTTGATCTTTCTTCTTCAAATGGAGCGTGAAGGTACGGATTACGTTCCCTTGTGCATCAGCGAACGTGAGCGTAGCAGGCGTTTTGCCGTCATAGGCTGCAGGAATATGGAAAAAGACAGTGGCGCCGAAAGGCGGGTTGTCGCCGACGGACGTAACGGGAAAGTCGGGAGGGGGCTGGCCGTAGGCGTGGCTGAGCCATGACTGCTGAGGAGCGAACAGGAATGCGGCGTCGGATTCGACGGCTGGATTCCTGGTCAATTGCTCGAGCAGGGAGAGATTGTCGAGAACCCAGAAGGATCGGCCGTGCGTGGCGATGACGACGTCGCCCTGGCGCGTATTGATGGCGATATCGTGGACCTGCGCAGGCGGCAAGTTGAGCGTAAGCGGCTGCCAGCGCGCGGCAGCGTCAAAACTGACGAAGACGGTGCTGTTGGTACCGAGGAAAAGAAGGTTCGGGTCGCTGGGATCCTGGCAGATTGCGAATGCGTAGGCATCGTCCGGCAGACCGTTGGTGATTGGCTTCCAATGCTGACCAAAATCGGCGGTCTCAAACACGTAGGGGCGGAAGTCGTCCCACATGTAACGTCGCGACACCATATAGGCAGTGCCGCGGTTGGCGTAGGAGGGCTGAATCGAGCTGATCCAGGATTGCTCCGGCAGATCGGACGGGTTTACCGCCTGCCAATTCTTGCCGCCGTCGGTAGTGACGTGAACCAAGCCGTCGTTCGAACCGGCCCAGATGACATTTCCGTCGAGCGGAGAAATGGCAATAATGGAGAGGCCTGGATAAACTTCCGCGCCGGAGTGGTCGATGTCGATCGGTCCGCCGCTTGCCGCCTCGGTGCCGGGCGCGTTGCGCGTGAGGTCGGGGCTGATGCGCTGCCACGTCTTGCCGTAATCGTCGCTCTTCATCACATACTGCGAGCCTACGAACATCTCCTTCGGGTTCGCGGGCGAGAAGAGAATCGCATGCGTCCAGCTGAAACGGTGCTTGAGCTCGCTGGAGGCTGCGCCTGACTCGTAGTTTGGCCACGGGCTGACGCTCTCGAATTGGCCCGTTTCGAGGTTATAACGCAAAAAGATGCTGTAGTAGCCGCTGCCGTAGGTGATGTCCGGATCGCCCGGCTGCGGCACTGAGTACGTGCTTTCGCCGTACGCCACGCGCTGCCAGTCGCCGATGGGAATGAATCCATTGGGCGACGCGCTGGGCCCTTCGAACGAGCCTTCATCCTGCTGCGCGCCGTAGATGTGGAAGGGAAATTGGTCGTCGAGATTCACGTGGTAGAACTGGCCGGTGGGCTGATTGTGCTCTTCACTCCACGTCTTGCCGCCATCAGTGGAGACGGTGGCTCCGCCATCATTGCCCTCGAAGATGATGTTGGTGTTATCGGGGTTGATCCACACGATGTGGTTGTCACCGTGCGGCGTCTTCAATTTTGTGAAATTTTTTCCGCCATCGTGTGAAACCCAAAGCGCGTCCACTTCGGGGGCGTATACGGTGTTGGCGTCTTTGGGATCCACATAAATGCTCATGTAGTAGAAGGCGCGCTGCCGGAGCTTCCATTCGTCGTTGACGCGATTCCACGTCTTCCCGCCATCGTTCGAGCGAAAGACTCCGCCATCCTTTGCCTGAAAGATTGCGTACACGATATTCGAGTCGCTAGCCGTGAGACCCACTCCGATTCGGCCAATGACACCACCTGGCAGACCTGTGTTTCGGGTGATGTTTTCCCAATGGGCGCCGGAATCCGTGCTCTTGTAGAGCCCGCTGCCCGGGCCGCCGCTGGAGAGCGACCATGGCGTCCGTTGCGCCTGCCACATAGCGGCAAAAAGTACGTGGGAATTATTGGGGTCCATCACGAGATCGATGGCGCCGGTTTTGTCGTCGACGAAGAGGACCTTGTTCCAGGTTTTTCCGCCGTCGGTGGACTTGAAGACACCGCGCTCGGGGTCCGGGACGAACACATGCCCCATCGATGAGGCGTAAACGATGTCGGGATCTTTCGGGTCGATCGCTATGGCACTGAAGGTGTGCGTTTCGCGCAGGCCCGCGTACTGCCAGGTGTCGCCGCCATCAGTCGACTTGAACATGCCGTCGCCGGGGATCATGTCGTTGCGGATGTCGCTTTCGCCGGTGCCGGCGTAAATGATCTTGGGATTTGACAGCGAAACAGCGATCGCGCCGATACTGGGGCTTGGGCCAGGCAGCTTGCCATCAGAGATATTCTTCCATTCGAGGCCCTCGTCGGTGCTCTTCCAGATGCCACCTCCGACGGTGCCCATGTAAAAGAGGTTTGGATTGCTTGGAACGCCAGCGATGGCAACAACGCGTCCGCCGATGTAGGGACCGACGCTGCGCCATTTGAGTTTGCTCATGAGAACTTCGGTTGAGACCGGGCCGGTGTTCGCACGCGCGGCCAAGACGAGGAGAGCGCCTGCGATTACGAATGCAAAAGCAGAGAGGATATGGAAGATTTTCATTCTGCTTACATGTGTTTCGGTTACGACATTGATTCGCGATGACATTTGAACCCCCGGCTGAAATCTAAGCGTGTCGTGGCACGGGGTCAAGCTTAAATCGGCTTCGACCGCGACGGAACGAACTAAGGAGCGAAGGCAACCGCAGGAGGCGGTGCGGCATTGCTTCTTGACGACCGTCTTTGATGGCGGGACGAGATTCTGGCATAACAGGACTGACTGAACTGCGATCTCCGGAGGACAACGTGAGCGGGAATGAGAAGCGGGTGGCGGTGGTAACGGGGGCGGCGCAGGGAATCGGGCGGCGGACGGCGGAGGTGCTGGGGGAGCGCGGGTACGCGCTTGCGCTGTTCGATCTGCGATGGATGCCAGAGACGATGGCGGAGGCGCGGAAGCGGGGAGCGGACGCGTTTGAGTTTGTGGGCGACGTGACGGATGAGGGAGTGGTGACGCGATTCGCGCAGGCAGTGCGCGAGAGATGGGGACGGGTGGACGCGCTGGTGAACAACGCGGGAATCAGCTCGATTGCGAAGGCAGAGACGATTTCGGCGGAGGAGTTCCGGCGAGTGCTGGAAGTGAATTTGGTGGGGCCGTTCCTGATGGCGAAGGCATTCGGAGAAATGATGCTGGAGAGGAAGGCGGGGGCGATTGTGAACGTGGCGTCGATTGCGGGGCTGTTTGGCGTGGCGGATCGGGCGGCGTACAACGCGTCGAAACATGGCCTCGTGGGATTGACGCGGACGCTGGCGGCGGAATGGGGCGGGCGGGGAGTGCGGTGCAACGCGGTGTGTCCGGGATGGGTGAAGACGGCAATGGATGATGTAGATCAGGCGAAGGGGACATACACCGATGCGGATATTACGGGGCGAATACCGATGGGACGGTTCGCCTCGGCGGACGATATTGCGCGGGCGATTGCGTTTTTGGCCGATCCGGGGGAGAGCGGATTCGTGAATGGGCACGCGATGGTGGTCGACGGAGGATGGACGGCGGATGCGAGCTGGGAGAGCTTGAGGATGGAGCATCGGTGAATGAGGGCGTGCACGGCGCCGTTTCAGCTATGTTTGATGGCCCAATGCAAGCCGATGCCGCGGAAGATGTACGGCCGCGAATCAACCTGCGAATAGCCGGTGCGGCGCAAGAGGGACGAGAGTTCGTCGATGGAGAGGAAGCTGCGCAGGGAATCCGGGATGTACGTATACGTGCGCGGGCGGCTATGAAGCAGCGTTCCCCAGAATGCGCCGTTCGCGTACAGGTAGGCGAGATAGATCAGGCGAAGAATCGGATTTTCGGGGAGAAAGAAATCCAAGCTTAGCATCAAGCCGCCGGGGCGAGTCACGCGACCGATTTCGCGAATGGCCGCCTCGAGATGCGGAAAGTTGCGGAGTCCGTAACCGATCAGCACGCCATCGAAGGAATCGTCGGCAAAGGGGAGCGCGGCCGCATCCGCGCATGCAATCTCGCTGACGCCGCGCTCGCGGGCGATGCGAAGCATGCTTTCCGTGAGATCGACGGCGACGGAACGCGCGCGAGGCAGACGCTCGAGAGCGAGCCGCGAGAAGTCACCCGTGCCGCACGCGAGATCGAGCAGAAACGCATTTTCAGGGAGTCGGGCCCTGGCGATACCGAACTTCTTCCAGCGGCGATCCATGCCATAGGAGAACACCCGCGTGATGAAATCGTAGCGCGGCGCGATCCTGTGAAACATCTCGCGCATCAGGCAGCGGTCTTGCTTTTCGGATGGCGGCAACATTACAGGCAATTCTAGCACTTCGGTGAAAGCGAGCGCCGGTGTCATTGGGAATGCCAATTAGGGGGATTTGGACGGAGCGGGAGCTACGGGGGGATCGGAGGCGGTAGCTGGGCGGTTTTCGCGAGTGGCGCGAATGATGCCGGTCTCGTCGATGAAGAAATTCAAGTAGCCGTAATTTCCAGCGCGAGCGGTGAGGGAGTAGGTCTTAATGGCGCCGTCGGGCTGAGGATCGCCGGGAGTGTATTGGAGGGTGTAGCGGCCGGCTTGGGCCTGGTCGAAGGCAGCGCGCGCCTGAGTGCCGAGAGATTCGAGAGAGGAAGGGAAGGTGCCTTCGGTGGATTGATAGCCGGCGAGAGATTGTTGGAGAGCGGCGAGGGCGGCTTGAGCGTGAGACTCGAATTCGGATTTCGAGCCGGCGAGGCGCCAGGGAAAGGCGAACCAAGCGATGGCGGCGAGAGTGAGAAGAACGATGAACAAGAGGATGGCGACGCGGGCGGGAGATTTTTTGCGGGGCGGAGGGGCGTCGTCGGATGCGGGCGGGGACTGCGTGAGATCGGCGCCGCAATAAGGGCAGACTTCGGTGGCTTGGTTGATGGGCTGTTCGCATTCGCGGCAGGAGTACACGGGCGAGACATGGTAGCGCAAAATCGGCGGGGGCAGAGAAAGACAAAGGCGAAAGCCTTGTGGAACCACAGATGAACACAGATGAACACCGATAAAGGCGAAATGCAATTTCAGATTTGAAATTTCGAATTTCAGAGAAGGTCCAGATCGTGACCAATTCAAAGGCGCGTAGAGGCAAGGAGGTCTGGAACTACAAATGCACGCGATGGGCACTGATGGGAATGGCTGCCTTGGCTGGGGCAAAGCGATGCGGGAAGTCGCGGTAGCGGAATTCAATCTAAAGGCGCTATTCGGGTTCGGCGGCGTGGCCGACGACGACGAGGCCCATCTTGACGGGCGGGGCGATGGGGGCATTGAAGAAGGCGACCCAGAGGTCGCCGTCGTCCTGATGAGCGATGGCGGGAAGCGTGGCGGGCGCGGTGTCGGCGGGGACGAGGCTCCAGACGGAGGGATGTCCGGTGCCGGCGGCTTTGCGGCTGAGCTTCAGGAGGTCGGGGGTGGGAATGTCGGCGGCGGAAGTGTCGAGGGCGGCGGGAACGGCGAGAACGTAATCGCGATAGGGCGAGACGCCTTGATGATTGCCGTCAACGGGCTGAAGCATGAAGCGAAGCGTGTACACGCCGGGCTGAATGGGCTGATTGCGGTAGTCGTTGTTCTTGACGTCGAACTTGACGGCACCGACGAGGGCGCCCTGGGGAATCTGCCCGAAGTTGACGCCGAGGCTGGTGTCGGGCGTGGCCGCGGGCTTGAGGGATTTGACGAGCCAGATTTCGCAGACGGCGCCGGAGGGGCCGGTGACGTGGAGGGCGTCTGGGCCGAGGGCGTCGCGAATGGGCGCGGCGAGATCCGCGGGAGCAGGAGTGGCGGAGGATTCGAGTTTGTACTGCGCCGACGCGGCCGTGGAGATGAGAGTGAAGGCGAGAGCGGCGGCGAGCAGCTTGAGTGCGGACATGCGCGCGATCATTTTTTCTCCTGAATGAAGATTGAGCGGGCTGGGAACTTCAGGCTAGAGAGCCTGTCTGAGAACCAAGGTAAATCGCCCTCAGCGGCTGAAGCCGCCCTCATTTGGCGCCGGTTACGGCACGGCTGAAGCCGTGCCCTGACGCAAATCCCTCGTTCCCACAGAACTCTAAAGCCCGTGCGGACTTCGTGATTCTACATCGCGGCTAAGGCCGCGACCCAAGACCAAAAGCAAACGGCAGAAGCAGATCCCTCACCCCGGTTCGCCCAAGGCGCGACCGGGTTCGGGTTGACAAGCACGGTTCACTCGGCGAAGGTGCCGACGAAGGAGCTGCGGCGGCCGGAATCGTTCCAGGTGACGCCGAGATGATTGCCGCTGTAGCTGGCGTTCTGCGCGACGACGGGCATGGAATGCTCGAGGTGCGCGACGAGCGGCGGATAATAGACTTCCTCGTTGTGGCAGATCTTGTCGGTTGTGCGCAGCGTGCGAGTGGCGAGGTGAACGAGGCTGCCGGCCTGCACGGTAGTATAACCGTGCTGCGCGATGGAGAAGGAGATCGGCTCGGACTGGACGGCGACAACGTCGTCGAGGAGGCCGGAGGTCTGCTGGGCCTGCGCGAATTGGATGAGCGCATCGCGCTGAGCGGCCGTGGCGCGCGAATCGATCAGGAAGACGGTCTTCGCTGGAAGCGGGCTCGTATAGGGATCGCCGAGGGTGTTGCTGGCGTGAACGACGGCGACGACGCTGAGGTTGGCGAGAGAGACGCCGGCCCAGGCGCCCTCGCGGACGTGCCAGGCAAGAACGGCGCTGTCACCGGTGAGGCCCATTTCGGAATTGGCGAAGCAGGGGCCGGTGTAGACGTCGGCGTTACGGAATTCGGCGTAGTCGCCGGAAATTCCGGACGGGAGCTGGGCGGCTTTGGCGATTGTCGCAGCGGCCGGAAGAACCATCAGGGTGGCGGCTGCCAGAATCAATGATTTCGCTCGCATTGCGGCCTCCTATGCAGATTCCCTATTTTCGCACATCTTTAAGGACACGCGAATAACTGAAAATCCCCAGGGCTAAAGCCCATTCCTTCTCGATGACGTTCCTTCGGGCGGCCTGAAGGCCGCCCTCCCTGGACTGAAGTCCAGGGCTTCCACCCCAAAGCGAACGCACGAGGCCGGGAGCTGGCGCGAGGCTAGGTGGTTTCGCAGCAGCCGC
Organism: Candidatus Limnocylindrales bacterium; assembly: GCA_035501415.1. Classification (GTDB taxonomy): domain Bacteria; phylum Acidobacteriota; class Terriglobia; order Acidiferrales; family UBA7541; genus Palsa-295. The sequence continues at coordinate 10,449 of DATJWH010000044.1, forward strand.
GGCCGGGGCGGCATTCTTCGTGGCCGGCGATTTTGCCGTCGATACCGATGAGCGATTGGGAGCGCGCGCACCAGAACGGGCCGGAGTTCGCGATGTCGGAGGCGTCCTCTTCGGACTGGTAGAAGAGTTTCTTCGAGCGCAGGCTGCGGCAAATTTCTCCGGTACGAATAAGGGAGTTCAGGCTGCGAACCATGGGCTTAGACGGAATTTCCGGCATGTTACGCGCCCTCCTTTACGCTGAGGAGCGCGCGCTTGACGGCAACGCGCGCGAGCTGAACTTTGTAGGCATTCTGGCTGAGAGGTCTGGCGCCGCGAACGGCGGCTTCGCCGGCTTCGGCGGCGGACGACTCATTGAGCGACTTACCCTCGAGAGCCTGCTCGGCGGCGCGGCTGCGCCACGGCACGGGCGCGACGTGTCCGAGGACGACGCGAGCGGCGGTGATTTTTCCGCCGTCCATTTTCAGGGCGACGGAGGCCGTGACAAGCGGCCAATCGAGAGCTTCCTTCTGGCGGACTTCGTAGGTGGCGTTGCGCCATTCGCGCGCGGCAGAAGGAATGGAGATTTCGGTGAGGATTTCGTTGGGACGAATCGAGTGCTCGCGCTCGCCTTCGGCTTTGGGAGTGATGAAGAGTTCGTCGACGGGAATTTCGCGGCGGCCGGAAGGCCCGTGAAGAGTGACCTTCGCGTCGAGAGCGACGAGAGCCGGGGCGAGAGACGACGGGCTGACGAAATAGGCAGGACCTTCGTTGCCGAAGATGGCGTGGTAGCGATTGTCACCATTGGGAACGAGCGATTTGCCCTTTTCGTCGCGAGCGAGAAGGCCGTAGCCGCCGCGGTAATACCAGCAGCGCGGGCGCTGGAGAAGGTCGCCGCCAACGGTGCCCATGTTGCGGATCTGCGGGCTGGAGACCCCGCGAGCAGCTTCGGCAAGGGCCGGGAAATTCTTCGCGGCGGCGTGAGCGAGGAAGTCGTCGAAGCTGACGAGAGCGCCGATAGTGTAGGCACCGTTTTGTTCTTCGATGCGGCGAAGCGCGTCGATGCCCTTTATGTTGACGATGCGCGCGGGCGTATCGCCGTGATCTTTCATCAGGCTAATCAGATCGGTGCCACCGGCGAGAACCGCGGTCTCGCCCCATTTTGGGGCGAGGAGACTGACCGCGCCGGTAAGATTCGTGGGATTGGCGTATGCGAAGGCTTCCATTTTAGGCTCGGCCTCCTTTCGCGAGAGCGGCGAGGACGCGCTCCGGCGTGATGGGAATCGGCGCCACGCGGACGCCGATGGCGTTGGCGACGGCATTGGAGATAACGGCGCCTGGCGAAACGACGGGCGGCTCGCCGAGACCGATGACGCCGCGATCGTCGTAGCCGGGGCCGGTCATCATGTGGACGACGAGTTCACCGACGTCGCCGATGCCAGCTAGTTTGTAGAACTCCATGTTGGGATTGAGGCAGTGGCCGGTCTGCTGGTCCATCAATTTTTCTTCGTAGAGGGCGTAGGTGACGCCCATGATGAGCGCGCCGTAGACCTGGCTTTCGGCGGTCTTGACGTCGATGACGAGGCCGCAATCCTGGACGGCGACGATTTTCTGGACGCGGACGATGCCGGTTTCGGTGTCGACGGTGACTTCGGCCATCTGGACGCCGCCGACGTTGGCGGATGTGAGGTCGCGCGAAGTCTTGCCGGTCGCAGTGACCGGGGTGGCGCCGAGCTTGGCGCAGGCCTGCTTCCAGGAGAGGCTCTTCGAAGGATCGCCGATGACGCGAACATGGCCGCCGACGGCTTCGAGCTTATCGGGAGTGACGCCGAGAGACGGGGCGACCTTCTCGAAAAGTTCGTTGACGGCGGCAACGGAAGCGCGGCGAGTGGCGGAACTGACGCCGCCGACGGTGGTTGAGCCGCCGGATGCGCCGGCGGCGGGATATTTGCTGTCGCCGATGTTGACGGTGACGGCGTCGAGGGGGAGGCCGAACGATTCGGCGGCGACAATGGCGACGACGGTGCGGGTGCCAACGCCGAGGTCCTGCGTGCCCATGGAAACTTCGCAGGAGCCATCGGGGTGGATGGTCGCGGAGCAATTGCTGTTGTTGGCCGCGCCACCCCAAGTGTGAATCGAAAGGCCGACGCCGCGCTTGACCGGGCCCGAGCCGGAATCGCCGCGGGGATGCCACTTGTTTTTCCAGTCGAAAAGCTCGGAAGCCTTGGCGAATTCGTCGGTGTAGGTTTTCGCGCGCTCGCCTGTGAGAGAGATGTTTTTCTGGAAGAAATCGAGCGGATCCATGTTGAGCTTGGCGGCGAGATCGTCGAGCGCGCACATGGTGATGACGCACATCTGAGGATGATTTGGAGCGCGCCAAGCGCGTTCGGGGCCGATGTTGGTGAGGACGGCGGTGTGCTTAACGCGGCTATTGGGAATCTTGAAGACGTAGGGCAAAGGAGGCGCGCCGGGAGCGGAAGGACCGGCGGTGCCCCAGGAGTGCGAGTCCCACGCGACGAGAGTGCCGTCTTTTTTGGCGGCGACCTTCACGTCGGCATACATCGAGGGACGCGCGCCAGCGACCATCAGTTCGTGATCGCGCTCAAGCATCATCTTCACGGGGCGGCCGGATTTTTTCGCGAGTTGCGCGCAGGCGACGCCCCAAGCGTCACCGGCGAATTTGCTGCCGAAGCCGCCACCCATCACCGGCGTGATGATTTCAACCTTGTTGCCGGGAACGCCGACGCCCGCGCCGATCTCTCCACCGATGCCGCTGACATTCTGGGTGGAAGCCCAGACGGTGAGCGAGTCGCCGTTCCATTCGGCAACCTGTCCGTGAGACTCCATGCAACAGTGCGTGATTACGGTTGCGCCGTAGTGGCCCTCATGGGTGACCTCGGCTTGCTGGAAACCGGCAGTGGGATCGCCGTTGGTGCGTTCGGTGAGATCTTTGGAAAATTGCGCGCCGGCTTTGTCGGGAGATTCGTCGACGACGAGATGAGGAAGCACTTGATACTGAATACGAACCTTGCGGGCGGCATCGCGAACTTGATCTTCGGTCTCAGCGGCGAGGGCGACGATTTCCTGGCCGGCCCAGAGGGCTTCCTTGCCTTCGTCAAACATGATCTGGACGGCTTTTACGCCGGGCATTTTTTCGGCTTCGCTGGTATCGATCTTCACGATCTTCGCGTGAGCGTAAGGGCAGACGACCATGCGGCCGTAGAGCATGCCGGGGCGATTGATATCGAAGCTGTATTTCACGCGGCCGGATGACTTCCAGGGACCATCGAGGCGCGAAATGCGAGTGCCAATGAGGGCGCGTTTATCGGGAGCGGGCCATTTGTAATCCATTATGCCTGGCCTCCTTTGCCGGCCGCTTGAAGGACGGCGTGACGAATGCCCATGTAAGTGCCGCAGCGGCAGAGGTTGCCGCCGAGCGACTGTTGCACTCCTTCATAGGTGGGATTCGATTCGTGATCGAGATAGGCCTTGCAGGCCATGACGAAGCCGGGAGTGCAGAAGCCACACTGCTGCGCGTCGTGGTCGACGAAGGCCTGCGAAAGCGGATGGAGCTGGCCTTCGGGAGCAATGCCTTCGATGGTCTGAATATCGTGTCCCTGCGCTTCAATCGCGAGCACCGTGCAGGAATAGACGGCTTTGCCGTCGATGATGACGGTGCAGGCGCCGCAAGTGCCGCGGTCGCAGACTTTTTTCGCGCCGGTCAGGTCGAGACGGTCGCGGAGGGTATCGAGAAGAGTGACGCGCGGCTCGAGCTTGAGAGAATGCGACTGGCCATTGATGCGGAGCGTGATATCGACGGGGCCGGGCCCAACCCATTCGCCGGAAGCCGGTGAGCGGCCCGCAGCCTTGGCAACTTCATCGCCGAGGAGCACGGTGGCCGATACGGCCATGCTGGCGATGCCGGTTCCTTTGATGAAGTCGCGACGAGAAACGCCGGCGTGATTCAGCTGCTCCTCGGAAGGAGCCTCTTTCGCGGGATCATATTTTTTGGGTTTTTCAGTCATGCCAACGCCTCCGAAGAACAGAAAGGGAAGGAAGGGAAATTGCCGCCGCCAGAGTCATGACGCGTGCCTCCTGCAGAGCGCGCAGGCGTCTATCATAGTGCGGGCATCTGAATCATTCAATGTGAACATGGCGCCGTCCGAGAATTCATTCGTGCCGGAGTGCGACGATGGGATCCACTTGAGCCGCGCGGCGCGCCGGAATCAAGCATGCGGCGAGCGCGACAAGAGCCAGCAGCACGGCGACCACGACAATCGTTCCCGGGTCGTTTGCGTGAACTCCGTATAGGAGCGAATTCAAGTAGTGGGTGACGGCGAGCGCCGCAGCGACGCCGACGATGGAGCCAACGAGCGCGAGCGCGAGTCCCTGCTTCACGACGAGGCGCAGAACATCGCCCACTTGCGCGCCGAGAGCCATGCGGATGCCAATTTCGCGAGTGCGGCGCGCGACCTCATAGGACAAAAGACCATAGAGGCCGATGCAGGCGAGGATGAGGGCGAGAGAGCCAAAGAAGCTGGAAAGGCGGGCGACGAGGCGTTCCTGAAAGAGGAGGCGATCGATCTGCTGCGATTGCGTGGTGAGATTGCGAAGCGGCAAATTCGGATTCATCTGCGCGACCACTGCACGAATTGCAGGGACGAGGGCTTTCGGATCGGCTGCGGTGCGAACTTCGAAGGAAGCGCCCATGGGCGTTGCTGCCTGCGGCGAGTACATGGTCGGGCTGATGTCCTGGCGAAGGTCGCTGTACTTTGCATCGCGAACCACGCCAACGATTTCATAGCCAGGACTCGCGGGGCCGTTGTCGTCGGCAGGGCTCTGGCCGAAGAGCTTGCCGAGCGGATTTTCCTTGCCGACGAATTTCGAAACGAATGCCTGATTGACGATGACGGGAGTGGGCGCCGAAGTCGGCGCGGTGGCGCCGTTATGCGCGGCGACGGCGTAGTCGGATGCATTGAAACCACGGCCCATCAGAAAAGGGATCTCCATCGTGGTGAAGAAGTCGGGTCCGACGCCGAGCATGTTGGCTTCGGATTCGCGGTCCTGCGGCGTACCGGGCCAATGGAAACCGGTCATCATCAAGGCGCCGCTGAGAAGGGGAACCATGGAATAGCTGACGGCGTGAACGCCGGGCGTTTCGGTGAGGCGGCCCTGGAGATCACGATAGAAGCTATCGATCGCTTCAGTCTTATATCCCGCAAGGGAAGGGTTAATCCCGAAGATGACGAGATTGTGGGCGTCGAAGCCAACATCGATGCTGCGAAGATTTTGTAATGTGCGAACCAGAAGGCCGGCGCCAATCAAGACAATGATGGCGAGGGCGACCTGCGTGACGACGAGCGCGTTGGCGATGGTGAAGCGTCGCGCGCCGTGGCCGAGACTCGAGGAGATGCCGGAGCCTTCCTTGAGGGCGGGCGTCAAATCGACCTGCGCGCCGCGAAAAGCTGGAGCGAGGCCGAAGAGTATCCCGGTGAGGAGCGAGATCCCGATCGTGAATCCGAGCACGCGCAAATCGAGGCCGGTGGCGAAGGTCATGGGGCGAGGCTGGTTGTTGGATACGAAGGAGATGATGGCGCGCGAGCCCCAGGATGCGAAGAGGACTCCCAGGATGCCGCCAATAGACGCAAGCAGGATGCTTTCGGTCAGGAGCTGGCGGACGATTCGAGCGCGGCCAGCGCCAAGAGCCAGGCGGACAGCCATTTCGCGTTGCCGCGCTGCCGCGCGAGCGAGCATGAGGCCCGCGACGTTGGAGCAGGCGATGAGCAGAATGATTCCAACCGCGAACATCAATACGTAGAGAGGATTCCTGAAGCGGCCGCGAGAGCCGGTGAGGCCGGCCTGCGCGTTGACGAGAGTGATGGCGGGGTTATCGTCGGGCTTCGAGAGCGTCCGGGACTCCTTTGCTTCTTCCGCACCGGGTTTGGCTGGAGGCGCGTTCGCGGGGGCGACCGCGAGTTCATGACCTTTCGGCGGTTTCTGGCCGGCTGCGCCGGGAGGCGGCGCACCGTGAATGACCACCGGGCCGCCGGGGCCGGCACCCTGTGGCAGCGGGGTCGGTCTGCCGCCAGCGCCGGGAGGCGGGCCGCCCATCACTATTTGTCTGCGAACCATGCCGGCACCCGGACCACCAGGCGGTGGTCCGCCGGGACCGAACATACCTCCGGCTTCAAAGAGGGGAACGGAGCCATGGAGCATCTCGTTGCTGAAAATTCCGGAGACGGCAGCTTGGGTTTGCGGCAGAGATGATTCGGTTTTGAGGCGGCCAAGAATCGTCAACCACCAGTAGCTGACATTGTCCTGCCGGTTGCTCCACATCCTGGTGCTGTTGATCAGACCTCCGGTAGAGAGAGGGAGCCAGACGTCGTAGTCGCTGCCGGGCGTGATGCCGTCAAAGCGCTGCTCGGCGACGCCGACGATGGTGAACGAAACATCGTTCAGCTGAATCGTCTTTCCGATGGCGGAAGGCGAGCCACCGAAAGTGCTTCGCCAGTAGCCATAATTAAGGACGGCGACGGGTGCGGCGGAAGGCGAATCGTCGGCGGTCTCGATCAGGCGACCGGCGGCCGCTTTCGTGCCGAGGGTGCGGAAGAAATCGCCGGAAACCAACTGGCCGTTGATCAGCGTGGCGGTGCCGACGCCGGTGAGAGAAAGAGGCCCCGCGTTCGAGAAGGCAGCGACACCGGAAAACTGTTTGCTGTCAGCGACCTTACGAAGGAAGGGCTCCGAGAACGAGCAGCCCGAAGGATTGGGCGCGCCGAAGCGCAGGTCGGAGGGGCAGTCGCCCGCGGACATGTAGCCCTGAATCTTAGGTGCGTTGCGGGCGCTCCATTTGAGAAGCACGAGCTGTGAGGGATTTTCGGCGGGAAGAGAGCGGAGCATAACGGCGTCGATCAGGCTGAAGATGGCAGTGTTTGCGCCGATGCCGAGAGCGAGTGTGAGAATCGCGACGGCGGTGAAGCCGGGCGAGCGCGCGAGGATGCGCAGCGCGTAGCGGATGTCCTGGAGGAGCTTTCCCATCGAGTGCGAGCCTCCCATGCGAAGAATGAGGTGCGAGCCTGTGCATTGTGACGCGGGGGAGACGGTTTGGGAAGCAGGCGAGTGTCCGGTTGGTGACAAAGCCTCCCGGTATCGGACAGAGAGGACTATGGGGCGCGGTGCCGAGCTCTGGCAAGGTATTGAACGGCAACGGCTTAGCGCGCGGCGCGAACGGAACGGAGGATGCAGTGACTCCCTCAATTGGAGCCGCGCTTGTTTCTCAGTCACTCACGGGCGCCGTTCCCTAACCAAGCTCACACGAGGGCGCGCGATGTACAGCTTCTGGCAGGATCTGCGATATGCGACAAGGCTGCTCCGAAGGAATCCCGGCTTTTCGGCGATCGTTGTGCTGACCCTGGCGCTGGGGATTGCGGGGAACACGACGATTTTCAGTCTGGTCGACACGGTCTTCTTCCGGCCGCTGCCATTCCCTGAGCCGGAGCGGACTGTGCGAGTGCTCGAAACCTTGACCAGTCCCGACGGGCACAAGAGCACGTTCGGCATGCATTGCCAGAGCGTGCTTTCGACCGAGGAACAGAATCACGTCTTCGACCGGATGGTGGCTCTTTCGGGGCAGAGCATGACGCTGCTGGGGCAAGGAGATCCGGAGCGAGTTTCCGTGGTGCTGCAGAGCGCGGGTTGGGCTGAGACGCTGGCGGTTCGGCCGATGATCGGAAGGGAGTTCACGCCTGAAGAGGAGAAGCTGGGAACGAACAGCGGCGTCGCGCTGATCGGCTACGGGCTGTGGCAGAGGCGATTTGGCGGCGAGTCGACGATCCTGAGCCGGTCGGTGAATCTGGACGGGCGGAGTTACCGGATTGTCGGCGTGATGCCGCAGGGCTTTCGATTTCCGTATGGCGCCGACTTATGGGTGCCGTCGGTCGTCGACCCGACGGACAAGGTCACGGAATATGCGGTGTTTGCTCATCTGAAGCCCGGCGTGACGAGAGCGCAGGTGCAGGACGATCTGGACGCGATTGCGGGGCGAATCCGGAAACAGTTCACGAGCACTTCGCCGGGGTACGGGCTGGGGACGATCACGCTGCGGGAAAATCTGGTCGACAACCAGGACAGCACAATGCTGGCGCTTCTTTGCGTGGTGGGATTTCTGCTGCTGCTCGCGTGCGTGAATGTGGCGAATCTTCTGCTGGCGCGGTCGGTGACGCGAGCGAAGGAGTTTGCGATTCGATCGGCGCTGGGCGCGAGCCGCGCGCGGCAATTGAGGCAACTGCTGGCGGAGAGCTTGTTGCTCGCGGTGCTGGGCTGCGTCTGCGGAGTGACGCTGGCGGTGTGGCTGAGCCAGTTCGTCGTGACGCTGCTTCCTTCTGACATCAGCCGCCAGCTTGGAATGGCCAGCTCGACAATCGATGTTCGCGTGCTCGGATTCGCGCTGGCGGTCTCGCTGCTGGCCGGTGTGCTTGCGGGAGCGGCGCCCGCGCTTACGGGTGCAAGGAATGCGACGCAAGACGAATTGAAAGAAGGAGGGCGGTCGAGCGACGCGACCGGCCGGGGAGCGAGCCGGGCGCTGAACGCGTTTGTGATCGCAGAAGTAGGGCTCGCGCTCGTGCTGCTGGTTGCGGCCGGAGTGATGCTCGAGAATTTCGAGAGGCTGCAGCATCGGGAACTCGGATTCAATCCTCGCAAGCTGCTTACGCTGAGCCTCACGCCTTCCGATGCGGCGTTCCCGCTGGGGCCGACTCGGAGCGCTCTGTTCGATCGAGTCCTTGGCGAGGTGAGAAGGACTCCGGGAGTTGAGGCGGCGGCACTGACGACGGTGAACCCGCTGGGCGGAGGAACGTGGTCGGCGTCAGTTGCGATTCAGGGGATGGATCCGACGGGTTCCAACGCGGCTTATTACTTGAATCATCGGCTCGTGAGTCCGGGACTGTTTCAAACGATGGGGATTCCGCTGCTGCGCGGGAGGGTTTTCGCGGAACAGGACACCGCGACCAGCGAGCCTGTGGCGATTGTGAGCGCTGAAACTGCCGAACGATTTTGGCCGCACCAGGACGCGCTGGGGAAACAGATTCGGTTCGCACGCCCGAATAATCCGTGGATGACGGTCGTGGGAATTGTGGGCAACGTACGAGACGCGGGGGATCCGGGCTCTCCCACTGAAACCTGGTATCTGCCATACGACCAGCATGCTGAAACCGGTGCGGCGGAAAGCGTCTACCTGATGGTGAGAACGCGGGGCGAGCCTTCGGCGCTAGCGCCGGAAGTGGAGAGCGCGATCTGGCGCGTGAGCAAGTCTCTGGCGGCGTACGACGTTTCGGCGATGGATCATTATTATTCGGAATCACTGCAACGGGAGCGGCTGGGCGCGAAACTGATGATCGCCTTCGGAATTTTCGGGCTGCTTCTGGCCGCGCTCGGCGTGTATGGAGTGATGGCGTTTGCGGTGGTGCGCCGGACGCGCGAGTTCGGCGTGCGCATGGCGATGGGCGCGGATCGAGATGCGATCTTGCGATTGGTGTTGCGGCGGGGCCTTCGGTTGGCTGTGGCGGGATTGGTCATCGGGGCTGCGATTGCGGCCGCGTTGAACCGCGTGCTCGCGAGCCTGCTGGCCGAAGTGCACTCAATCGAACCTGCGACCGTTGCGATCGCGGGCGGTGTCCTCCTGGTTGTTGCGCTGGCTGCATGCTATGCGCCGGCACGGCGCGCGTCGCGAATGGACCCCCTCGAAGCTCTGCGCTACGAATAGTCGCAGGTCACGCAGCGATTATTTCAGGTCGTTCTTATAGACCACGCCTTCGCGCATCACGAACTTGACGTTCTGAAGCTCGCTGATATTGGCGAGCGGGTCGCCCGAGACGGCGATGACGTCCGCGAATTTTCCAGGTTCGATAGTCCCGATGCGATCCGCCCAGCCGAGCATTTCCGCGGGCACGATGGTGGCGGTGCGAATCGCGTCCATGGGGCTCATGCCGTAGTCGACGTAATACTTGAGCTCGAGGGCTTCGTTAAGTTTGGTCCAGGGGAAGCCGCCGACGTCCGTACCCATGACGATCTTGATGTGCTTCTGCATGGCCTTCTGAAAGACCTTGCGCTCGGCTTCGACCATCGGATTCCATGCGCCGCCGCGGCCGGGAGCGACGTACGCGCCCACCATGATCGTGGGGCACCAGTAGACCCCGTTCTTTGCAGCTTCGTCGAGTAGTTCGTCAGTGAAGCCGTCACCGTGCTCGACTGAATCAACGCCGGCGCGCAAGGCGGCCGCGATTCCGTCGGAGCCGATGGCATGGGCGGCAACCTTGTGGCCGAGGCGATGCGCCTCCTCGACGATGGCGCGCGCCTCGTCGTCACGGAAATTCACGTGGCTGTGCAGGACGCCGTCGGGCGTGAAGAAGTAGCCGTGATCGGAATAGTATTTGATCCAATCCGCGCCGCGCATGATCTGTTCGCGCACGGCGAGTCGGGCGTTTTCGACGCCGTCGACCACCTGGACGCCGTGAGGGAGGTCAAGCTCCCAGGAAAAGCCGAGGAGAGGATAGGTTCCGGTTGGAGCCATGGCGCGCGTGGAGACGAACATGCGCGGCCCGGGAACTTCGCCGCGGTTGATGGCGTTCTTGACGTCAACGTCGGCGAACATCGCGCCTTCAGTTTCGAGATCGCGGAGAGTGGTGAATCCGTGCTCAAGCGCGATGTGCGCGTTTCGAGCGGCGAGAATCGCGCGATAAGGAATCGATTCCTTCAGGAGCTGGTCCTCGTATTCCTGTGCCGTGACGTCGCCATTGAGCAGGATGTGCGTGTGGGCGTCGGTCAAGCCGGGGAGGACCGTGGCGTGGGAGAGATCGATCACTTCGGCGCCCGCGGGCGGTTGGCCGCCGGGAGTGACGGAGACGATTTTCCCGTCGGAGATAACGATCAAAGCGTTTGAGACGGGCTGGTCGCTTTTTCCTTCGATGAGTTTCCCTGCGCGAATCGCGATGGTCTTTGGAGCTTGCGCGAAGAGCGGAAGCGGGCAAGCGGCGAAAACAAGCACTGCAATCAGGATTGCAGAACGGCGACGCATAAGTCCTCCCCCTATTTCGGCGGGACTATAGGCGATGTGAGAGGCAGTTTACAAGCGGGCGGGAGGCGCGAGGAGCGCGCGGTAGAGTTAGGTCATCTTGAGAGTCGGGGCAAGGCAACTCAACCACATGATTCGAGTATCATCCTAGTAGCTCTGCGATTGTGAAGGCAGGCGCTGATGTCACCCAGCCGCGCGCCACAACTCGTTTCCCTCGAAATCGCTCGACGTTCCCTGGAGCGGACAGATGCGCCCGCGGAATGGGGCGTGACCGCAGAGCAATTTCAGAATGTGCTGGAACGAAGTGCCGCGCGGCGATTCAGCGGTTCGACTCCCGATCCAAAGACTGTGAATTCATACGTGGAGGGCCTTCAACTAAAGGACCTGGCGCTCTCGTGCGCGTGTGCGGCGGGAAGCGAGGGTGCGTGGGAATTCTTTGTGCGCGAATTTCGGCCGGAGCTTTACCGTGCCGCGCGAGCGATTGCCGGGGAAGCAAATTCGCGGGAGCTCGCGGATTCGCTGTACGGCGAGCTGTATGGATTGCGCGACGCGGCGGGGGCCCGGAAGTCGCTATTCGATTACTTTCACGGGAGAAGCAGGCTTTCGACCTGGCTGCGGGCAATTCTGGCGCAGAGGCACGTGGATGAGATTCGGCGCGCGCGAAGAACAGAGCCGCTCGAGGATGAAAGCGGAGAAGAGTCCGCAGAGGTGACGGGGGCTGCGAAGCCAGCGAATGATTTGGGGGATGCGGAGCGGCAACGATATCTCGCGATGCTACAAGTGACGCTGACGGCGGCGCTCGACGCGCTCGAATCGCGAGAGCGGCTGCGATTGGCCTACTACTATGTGGAGGAGCTGACGCTGGCGGAAATCGGGAAGCTGATGGGCGAGCACGAGGCGACTGTCTCGCGGAAACTGGACCGGACGCGGCGGGACCTGCGCCAGCGGATCGAAGAAGCGCTGCGAGAGAAGAAGCTCAGCGAGGCGCAATTGCAGCTTTGCTACGAGTATGCGCGAGAGGAATGGCCGTTCGATCTGACGCTTTCGCTGCGATCGGGGCAAAGCCGCGCGCTCTCGGCGCGCGATTGAGAGGCGCAAGAATTGTGGTGGCGCACGTTCTAAGGTAGGAGAATGAAGTATGGCTCCGCACGAGGACAAAGAAGCCATTAGCGGCCTGCTTCGCCAGAGCTTGGCGGCGGAACGCGGAGCGGGCGTGTGTCCGGAGCCGGACATGCTGGCGGCGTACTTCGAGCGCTCGCTGGAAGCGGACGAAATGGCTGCCTATGACGCGCACTTTTCGCGCTGCACGCATTGCCGCGAGCAACTGGCCGGAATGGTTCGCGCGGAGCCAAAGGCCGCACCCCAACACAAAAAACTGTGGCTGCTAGATTGGCGCCTGCTTTCGGCCGTGACCGCCGCGATGGTGCTGCTAACGGTTTGGGTGATACGGCGGCCAACCGGGAATCCAGGGCTTGGCACAGGGCCGAGTGCTCCGTCCGTTACGGCAGTGAAGCCACAGGGAGCGTCGCCGGCCGCGAATTTGGACGCGAAAACTGAAGAGCGCGCGCCTGCACGGGAGATTGCAAGGGCGGCAGCTTCGTCCCCGGTGGCGCCATCGCTGGCAAGGTTGGACGGGGCTGCCAGGAAGGATCGCGAACTCGAGAAGAGCGCGAACGCGTCGGAGCAGCGGCGCGACCGGAACAATCAGCAGGCACAGAATCGAAATCAGAATCAGGAGCAGAATTACAACGGAGGAGTTGCAGGTGCCATGTTGCGGAACGCGCCCGTGGGTCATGGCGCGGGTGGCGGAATGGGCGCGAATCAGCAGCAGGCACAACTGCAGGCACCCTTGGTAGTTGCAGGGGCTGCGACCGCGCCGCAGCCGAGCAACCTCGAGGCAGGCCAAGTAACTCCTGCGCCACTGGGTGGTCCGGTGCCAGCGCCGCCTGCTCCTGCGAACGAAGCGGATGCTGAAGCCAAGCAGGCACTGCGTTTTCAGGCCGCAGCGCCTACGGCCGCGCCGTCGCTCACTGCGAAAACGGAAGCAGTGAACGCCGGCATGCAGGCTGAAGTGACGCCGGGCGCAGACGCGGGTAAGGAAAAGAGCAAGAAGACGTCGCTACCGGTTGTCAGCACACTCGCGGAGGACCGCCTGGCCGTGATGCAAACCCTCGACGAGCGCTCCACTGAGAAGATCATCAGCACTCCGAATCCGGCGGTGCGCTGGAGGATCACCAAGGACGGTTTCGTCGAGCGCTCCGAGGACAGCGGGGCGACGTGGCATGGGCAGCAGCCCTATCCTGACGGTCGCTTTACGGGTGGTGCCGCGCCAAGCGAGAAGATTTGCTGGCTTGTAGGACGAGACGGCCTCGTGCTGGTAACGAAAGACGCGGTTCACTGGGAAAAGCTTCCGCCACCGACTTCGGCGGATCTCATCACCGTCTCGGCCAAGAATGCATCCTCCGCCACGGTGACGGCTGCGGACGGGCAGCGGTTCGTGACGCATAACGACGGGAAGAAGTGGAAGCCTGAACGCTAGGCGTCCGCGGCTGGACGGTTGAATTCTGCTGCAAGAAATTCCCTTCGGGCCGTTCTATCCAGAGAGTGGAATCAGCCAAGGAGACAGCCCATGTCCGCGCAAAGAGCGAAGGTATCGGGGATTGCAGCGCTTTCGGTGTTCGCGGTTTTTCTTTGCACCTTCGGAAGTTTCGGGAAAGGGCGAGCCACGCAAGCATCGAACGAGACGGCGGGCCAGAGCGGGCCGTCGACAACCGATAAAGATCAGGTGGACCTCGCCGTGACGGTCTACAACTCGAATCTGGCGCTCGTGCGAGACGTGCGGCAGATTCACCTTGAATCCGGCGTGTTCCCCCTGAAGTTCGAGGATGTGGCAGCGTCGATCAATCCTTCGACCGTGCATTTTCGCTCTTTGAGCGACCCGGCAAAGCTCAGCGTAATCGAGCAGAATTATGAGTACGACCTGCTCGACGCGCAGAAGCTGTTGCAGAAGTATGTGGGCAAGGAGGTGACGCTGGTACGCGGTGAGGAAGAAGCCAATTCGACAAAATGGGTGGAAACCAAGGCTTTGCTGCTCGCCGACAACAACAATCAACCCGTCTGGAAAATCGGGAACGAAATTGTGACGGGAATGCCGACAAGCTGGTATCGCTTTCCCAACTTGCCGGGAAATTTCTACAGCCATCCGACGCTCGTCTGGACGCTCGACAACCGCGGCCCCCAGGCGCAGCGCGTTGAAGCTTCCTACCTGACGACGAATGTGAGCTGGAGTGCGGATTACGTGCTGACAGTCGGGCGCGATGAGAAGAACGCGGACCTCGACGGCTGGGTGACGCTGGCGAATAACAGCGGAGTGGAATATCGGAACGCGAAGCTGCAGCTTGTCGCAGGAGAAATTCACGAGGCGACGTCCCCCGTGGTTGCAGGACTTGCCAAGGCGGCCCTCCTCGAAGCCGCGCCGGCGGCTCCGCCGCAGTTCGCGCAAGAGGCGTTCTCCGAATATCACCTGTACACGCTCGAGCGGCGCACCTCGATTCAGAACAACGAATCGAAACAGATCAGTCTGCTCAGCGCGACAGGAGTCGGTGTCGATAAGCGGCTCGTCGTGGAGGGGCAGACCTACTACTACGGCAATCGACAGGGCATGGGGAACGCGATTCCGCAAACGGTGAAGGTTTTTTACGTATTCAAAAACGAACAGAAAAACAGCCTGGGGATGCCGCTGCCGGCGGGCGTGGTCCGCGTCTATCAAGCGGACTCGAAAGGCGGCATTCAATTCGCAGGCGAGGATCGAATCAGTCATACGCCGAAGGACGAACGAGTCCGAATCTACGTTGGGAATGCCTTCGATGTGGTATGCGAGCGGAAGGAGACCGATTACAAGAAGATCGCGAGCGACGTTTATGAGATGGAGTACCAGATCACGCTGCGTAACCACAAAGACTCGGACGTGACGGTGGATGTTCGCGAACCGGTGGGCGGCGATTGGGAAGTGCTCAATTCGAACTACAAGCCGGAGAAGCTGGACTCGTCGACTATCGGCTTCCAAGTTCCGGTTGCGAAGAACGGCAGCGCAACTTTGGACTATCGGGTTCGCGTGAAGTGGTAGAGCTGGAAGGCGCGGCGGCCGGGCTTACCGCTTTTCGATGCGCTGATCCGCCAGGCTTAGTTCCTGTGCGAAGTGCGGATTGGCGGGAAACTGCGTGGTGAGCTCGGCCAGCAGAACCCGCGCTTGTTCCGGCCGGTGTTCGCGCTCGTAAGCGAGCGCCAGCATGATTTTCGCGAACGGCCGCAGATAATTGCCGTGCTCGGCGGCTTCCGTCATTTGCTCGATGCCGCGTACCCGGTCGCCGTGAACTCCTCCGAACCAAAGGAACATCTTCTTGTAGCTCGGCAGGCAGCCGATCACGTAGTTGCTCATGCCCAGCGCCACGTAGGCATCCTTCGCCTCGGGATCGATGGCGAGAAGCGTGTTGGCCTCGCTCTCGGCCTGACGCATCATGCTGAGCGCCGCCAGCTGCTTCTTTTCGATCAGCGCGTCGTAATTCGATTCCATTCCATCGGTGATGGTCAGGATCAGCAAATCGTGGGCGTCGCGCGGGTCGTTCTTCAGACCCTTCTTGGCCATTTCGCGCGCCATGCGGTTCATGCTGAGGAATTGCGTGTTGCGATTCTCCGACGGGTCCCCCTCGATCCCGCCGAGAAACCGGGCATCGTTTAGGAAAAACTCCGAAGTGAGAATTCCCTTTTCGTTGAATTCCTCGTAGAGATAGCTCGCCGCTTCGGCGGCTTTCCCCATGGGATCTTGTGGGTGAGATTTCTGATAGTCGAGGAAGTCCTTACGGGCGGTCTGAAAATCGAGGTCGTAGAGATGCTTGAAGCCGCTTTCGAGGAGTCCGGCCGAAGGGTCCGCTTCGATGAGGGGGGGCTTCGCGTCGGTGCCTTGCGGCTCAGTCGTTTGGGTTTGCGCCTGAGTGGGATACAGGGCGACAAGAACGAGTCCCATTACGATGCATGCGACCGCCCACGTTCGCCGCGCCTCGATGGTGGCTGTTGCTTTCAAGTTTTTCCCGATGCTCGAGAATTGCCTGACCCGAATCGTCTTACATCTCTATTTTAGTTGGAGTCCGTCCCCGGCTTCATCGGTTGTACATACCATGCAATCTAAAGATTATCGAGCGGGAAGTTGGTGGCGTGCCCGAAGATCGGGCCGGCGATCGGTTCGATCCGCAGGACACGGACTTCAATGAAGGCGGGCCGTCGCGTCGCAACCGATTATTCGGCGCCGCGAGGAGCGGGAGCAGCGTCTGGCGTGGATTCACGGTTGCGGCGTCGAACCAGGAAGGCGCCTATTGTGACGGCAATCGCAACGGCAAGCAGCGAGCCATCCCGAAGCAGCGTTTTCGGCCCGATTTGTTCGCCAGGGCCAAAGCACCCGCAGCTGATCTCCTGGCCAAGAGCATAGGCTCGAACCATCCCTGCAAAGAATCCCGAGAGCAGCAGCGTTGTGACGAGGGATGAGAACCTCAGCCCGATTCCCGTGAGGAGCCAGAGGCCGAGAAGCAGCTCGAAAGGCGGCAAGAGGTGCGCGACCGCGTTCACGCCCCATGTTGGCAAGAGCTGATACGAATCGACTTGCATGGCGAACATCGAGAGTGAAACGCGGAGAGAACCCATCGACCAGGGCATCGTTCCCTGCGGCTTCAGCTTGGCGTACGCCGCATACAGGAATATCGCGGCAAGGCCGATGCGGCCCACGACAAGCAGAATCCGACCGATGCCCGTACGCGAATCCGAGGACACGGTTGTCTCCTACTGCGCCAGCAGCGAATCGAAGAACTGCTTCAGCAGAGGCCAGGAAACGAATCCCGAGCCCGGAGGCAGTCGCTGTCCTTTGTAGGTGATGACGTAGGTCGGCGTGCCCTTCACGGGAACCTGGTTCCCGAGAAGGATGTCCTGCTCAATATAAGGATCGAGAGAACACGGGTGGGGTGGCATGTTGATGCCATCGGGACGGCCGGTCGGGCCGGGAGGCTCGCATGCTTCCATCAACTTCTGAACGCGCTTGAAGTCCGCGGTGGACATTGCGGCGGATACATACTTTTCGAGATTGCCGTCGGTCGACCATGAAGTCTGATTGTCGTAGAACGCACCCTCGACGTTTTCGAATTGGCCGATCTTCGCAGCCGCTCTCGCCCATCGGGCGGCCTGGGGCGAATACTGGTGACCGGGAATCGCCAGCGGGTAGTCTCTGTGAATCAGATAGACTTTCCCTGACGCCACATAGTCGTTGATCATCGGCCGCAAAGTCTGCTCGAAAAGGTTCCGGCACATCGGGCACGAATAATCGCTGAAGACTTCCATGGTAATCGGAGCTGAGCGCGAGCCGTAGGCCTCCTCAATCGGAGGCAGATTTTGCGACTTCACCGGCTTCATCTGGCGCGGAGTGGTGTGGCCGGCGGAATTCGGCCGAGGGTTGGCGCCAACCGGCATGGCGGCGCTTAAGACCAGCGCGGCGACCACGGCGAGGGACGCAATCTGGCCGCGACTCCAGGATCTTGCCCGAAGTGAACATGAATTGATCTGGAATTCGTGTTTTTCGTCCAACTTTGCCTCCGAATGCCTTGTCGACTCGAACTCGAGCATTGTAACGCGAAACTGCCGCCGCAAACCCAAGGTTGCGCGGAGTGTTTCGGATTGAGAATGAGTTGTGATGCAGGCACCGGGCGCAAGGTTAGACCAATTCATTGGCTCGGGGTTGCGTAAGCGTCACCCAGCGAGGTGCCGTCGTGGTTTGGTCAGTATCCGTACTGTAAGTTATTCATATAACTAGACTTATTTCAGACCAATAAATAGTTGACAATAACACACTCAACGTGTATGATGGACCTCGTTCAGCGGGTCTCACCCGCACTGAGCTAGTTAGCTGTTTGTTAGAGGAGCGGATTCCAATGAGCAAGATTATCGGTATTGACCTGGGCACAACCAACTCGGTGGTGGCGGTGATGCAGGGTGGCGAACCCGCCGTCATCCCAAACCAGGAAGGTGCGAGAACGACCCCGTCCGTGGTGGCAATCACCAAGAGCGGAGAGCGCCTGGTGGGTCAGGTGGCGAAGCGCCAGGCGATTACAAATCCTGAAAATACGGTTTATTCGATCAAGCGATTCATGGGGCGACACTATTCGGAAGTGGCTGAAGAGACGAAGCGGGTACCGTACAAGGTGACGCGCGGGCCGCACGATGACGCGCGCGTTGAGATTGCGGGCAAGGTTTATAGTCCGCCGGAAATTTCCGCAATGATTCTTCAGAAACTGAAGTCAGCCGCGGAAGATTTTCTGGGCGAGAAGGTCACGAAGGCTGTGATTACCGTCCCAGCGTATTTCAACGACAGCCAGCGCCAGGCGACGAAGCAGGCCGGCGAGATCGCGGGCTTGAGCGTCGAGCGAATTATCAACGAGCCGACGGCGGCTGCGCTCGCTTACGGGCTCGACAAGAAGAAGGATGAGACGATCGCGGTCTACGACCTTGGCGGCGGCACCTTCGATATCTCGATTCTCGAAGTGGGCGAAGGAGTCGTGGAGGTCAAGTCGACGAACGGCGACACCCACCTTGGCGGCGACGATATCGACCAGCGAATCGTGGATTGGCTGGTCGCGGAGTTCAAGAAGGAGCAGGGAATCGATCTCAGCAAAGACAAGATGGCGATCCAGCGCCTGAAGGAAGCCGCTGAGAAGGCAAAGATCGAGTTGTCGCAGCTGATGGAGACCGAGATCAATCTGCCCTTCATCACCGCGAACGAATCGGGGCCAAAGCACCTGCAGCAGAAGCTGACGCGCTCGAAGCTCGAGCAGTTGATGGAAGACCTACTGCAGCGGACGGTCGAGCCGGTGAAGCGCGCCCTGAGCGATGCGGGCTTGACGCCGGACAAGATCGACGAAGTGGTGCTGGTCGGCGGCTCAACGCGCATTCCGCGCGTTGTCGACATCGTGAAGGGCCTCTTCAACGGGAAGGAGCCCCACAAGGGCGTCAACCCGGATGAAGTGGTTGCGGTGGGCGCGGCCATTCAGGGCGGCGTGCTGGGCGGAGAAGTGAAGGACATCCTGCTGCTGGACGTGACGCCGCTGTCGCTGGGCGTCGAGACGCTCGGCGGCGTGATGACGGTGCTTATCCCGCGCAACACGACGATTCCGACGCGGAAGTCGGAGACGTTTTCGACCGCGGCGGACAACCAGACGTCGGTCGAGATCCACGTGCTCCAAGGGGAGCGCCCCGTGGCGAGCGGGAACCGATCACTAGGAAAATTCCATCTGATCGGAATTCCCCCGGCGCCGCGCGGCGTACCTCAAGTGGAGGTCACGTTCGACATCGACGCGAACGGCATCCTCAACGTTTCGGCCAAGGACCATGCGACCAACAAGGAGCAGAAGATCACGATCACTGCTTCGACGGGTCTCAGCAAGGAAGAGGCCGACCGGATGAGGAAGGAAGCGGAGAGCCACGCGAGCGAGGACAAGGCCCGGCTTTCGGAAGTCGAAGTGCGGAATCGGCTGGACAATCTCGTCTACGGCACGGAGAAGCTGATCAAAGAAAACCGCGAGAAGCTTGTGGAAGCGGACGTGAAGGCGGCCGAGGAAGCCATCGAGGACTCGCGCAGAGCGCTCAACGAAGGCGGACTCGACCGGCTGAATGGAGCCGTCGACAACCTGACGAAGGCTTCGCACCGAATTGCCGAAGCGATGTACAAGGCGCAGCAAAGCGCTGCGGGAGCAGCTTCCGGGCCAGGTGGAGCGGGTCCGACAGGCGCTTCGGACGGGCAAGGGGCGCAAGGGCAACCAAGCGACGTCGTTGACGCCGAGTTCGTGGACGTGGACGAATCGAAGAAACCGAACTAACGCCGCAGTAGTTTGGTCCTTTGGAGGGGCGCTCGCGAGAGTAAAGGCGAGCGCCCTGCCAAACGCCTGCGGTGGCTGCCTTCAAGGAGACAGAGTTGAATATGAGTGGGCTCCGGCGGACGGGTCCGCCTCAGGCAATCCAGAAGATTCGAGACGGCGTCTATCTGATTCAGGTGATGATTTCAGCGAGCCCGAGCGCAGACTGGCGAAGGCTTTTCTATGAGGCTCAACATGACGCCTCCGCAGAGTTTTCCCCGCGCGCCGTAGAAATCACCGGAACTTTGCTCCGCTTCAAATCCGATCCGGGCGGCGTCGAACAGCGAATCGGCTTGATCGATCGATGGATGGAAAAGGCGAGCCAAAAAGAAATGGCGATGGCGGGCCGGTCGGAGGCTCAGCGCCAAAAGCAGGAAGAAGCGGAACGCGAGGCTCACGAACTGGCGGAATGGAATACCCGCTGGTCTGGTCTGTGACCTCCGTTCGAAAGACGAAGGGCGGGCAACGGTCGAACGGCCGCCAGCCCACGTAAACACAACCGATGGCAACCACAACCAAACAGGATTATTACGAACTGCTCGGAGTTCCGCGCAAGGCGTCCGCGAAGGACATCCGCGCCGCCTATCGAAAGCTCGCGCGAAAGTATCACCCCGATTTGAATCCGGGCGATAAGTCCGCCGAAGAGAAGTTCAAGCAGATTCAGGAAGCCTACGACGTTCTTTCCGATACGAAGAAGCGGCAGATGTACGACCAGTTTGGCTTCAACACGCCGGGAGCGGGCGGGCCGCCTCCGGGAGCCGGATACGGCGGCGGAGCCGCACCCGAGGACATTCATTTTGACTTTGGCGGATTCGATTTTGGAGGGCCAAGCGGAGGTGGCGCCGCATCGGGCACGAGTTTCCGCGATCTATTCAGTCAGTTTTTCCGCGGAGCCAACGCGGCGCAAGCGAACACGGAACGCGAGCCGGGAACAGATCTCGAATTCCAGATCGACATCACGTTTGCAGAAGCCATGCGCGGCACATCGAAGAAGCTGAGCATCACGCATCTCGAGGTCTGCAACGTGTGTCACGGAACAGGCGTTCAGCCAGGGGATGAGAAGGTGTGCCCAACATGCGGCGGTTCCGGTCACGTCACCCAGACGAGCGGCAAGATGCGCTTCGAGGTCACATGTGCGCGGTGCGGCGGTTCGGGCCGGCTCCAAGCGGTCTGCCGCAACTGCGGTGGCGAGGGCCGCGTGCCCCGCGTGGAATCGCTGGAGGTACGGATTCCGCCGGGGGCGCAGACGGGCTCGCGGGTTCGCGTGGCGGGGCGCGGCAATGCGGGCTTGCACGGCGGCCCGCCGGGAGATCTCTACATCATCACGAACGTTCAGCCACATCCCTTCTTCGAGCGGCGTGGCGACGATTTGTACACGGTGGTTCCCGTGACCGTCACCGAGGCATCGCTCGGCGCCAAGGTGGAAGTGCCTACGATCGATGGACGCGCGCAAGTGCGGATTCCGCCGGGAACGAACAGCGGCAAAAAGCTGCGCCTACGCGAAAAGGGCGCTCCTCTCGCGCGGCACCCGGGGAAGCGGGGAGATCAGATCGTCGAGGTGCAGGTCGTCGTGCCGAAGCCGGAAGACGAAAAGGTGAGGCAACTCTTGCGCGACCTTGCGAAGGCCGAACCCCAGGATCCGCGGACGGACATTTTCGGGCGGGCGAGTTTGTAAGGCGGGAGAGGAGCGATCATGGCGCGTGCAAAAAAAAGGGCCAAAGCGGGCTACATGATCAGCGCCGTCGCGGAGCTCTACAACCTCCATCCGCAAACGCTGCGGCTTTACGAGCGCGTGGGGCTGCTGAAGCCTTCGCGCTCACAGGGGAACACGCGGCTTTACACAGACGCCGACCTCGAACGGCTGGAAGTGATCTTGAATCTGACCCGGGAACTGGGCGTCAATCTGGCGGGAATTGAAATCATCCTGAACATGCGCGACAAAATGGCGCAGATGCAATCGCAGATGGAGGAGTTCATCAGGTTCGTGCGGAACGAAGCGGCGCACAACTTCGGTTTCGAACAACGACACGCGCGCAATGCCATTGTGCGGGCTATTCCACGGCAGGCGATCCGCGTCGAGAAGTAGTCCGCACCGATACTTTCCACAGGTTGGCAGTCTTCCACAACGGCACCTTCTTGCGCCGGTCCCTGCCCCCGCATATCCTCTTAAACATGGCGCGACCAGACTGCCCTACGTGCGGCGGCACGGGCTGGAAAGTGGTGGAGAGGACCGCGGACGGGGCGCGGGCGATGGCGGCTGCGGAAACGGGGCGGCCGGGCTCCGCATCGGGCGAGCCAAAGATGGTATGGGCGGTGCCCTGCGATTGCACTTTGGGCGATCGCAGCGAACGCGTGCTGGCCCGTGCGCGAGTCCCCGAGCGGTATCGGCACTGCGATTTCGAGAACTTCGAGACGGACAACGACGTAGAAGGCGCAGCACGCGAACAACTGCAAGCGTGGAATCGGAGCCTCGCACAAGCAAAGCTGGTGGTGCAGCGTTTCGCGGCAGAATTTCCGGCGGGCAGCGAACATGGACTGCTGCTGATGGGCACGTGCGGTGCGGGCAAGACGCACCTGGCTGTTGCGGCGCTGAAGCAGATCGTGCAACGCGGCCATTCGGGGTTCTTCTACGACTATCGCGAACTCCTCAAAGAGATTCAGGATAGCTATAACGCGGACAATCAAACGACGGAAATGAGCGTTCTCGAGCCTGTCTTGAAGGCCGAGATATTGGTGCTTGATGACGTCGGGTCGAGCAAGCCCTCGGCGTGGGCGCTCGAAACGGTGGGTCATATCCTCAACACGCGCTACAACGAAAAGCGCGTCACGCTACTGACAACGAACTTCCTCGATTTGGATTCGGCGGCGGCCGCGCCAACGTCGCCCCGCATTCCAGGCATGCGCGCACCTGTGATGGAAGACTCTCTTGCGGACCGGGTCGGGCGCAGGATTCGGTCGCGACTTTACGAAATGTGCCGCACGGTGGAAATCTCGGCGCCGGACTACCGCAAAGAGATACGTCACGCGGGACGCTTTCGAGCATAGGGAGCGATTCGCAGCGGGTTCGCAAAGATTTCGCACACATTCATTTCTGCAATTCATTTCAGCCAGCACCGGTTTATTGACAACGCTCAAAGCTGGCGCGTATCATCTTTGCGATACGGCGTCGAGCGCGGGCGCTCTATCCCCCTCAAGCTCTAACCCCCGGTAGGGTTGGGTAACGAGGTCGTATACTCGGCGAACAGGCAGAATCCGTAGGGAGGCCGCTCTCCATGTCACGCGAACACGACGAACACCCACAACCATCCGTTTTTGAAGGCGCCGCAGGGGAGCAATCCGGCTCCAGCGCCGCATCGGAATCGAACGCGGCTGCACCGCCCGCGCAAGCAATGAGCGCAGCGGCGACTGCCGTTGCCCGAGCCCCCGAAGCGCCCGCGAGCGCAGACCGTCCCGCCGCCGAAATCGTCGAACAGGAAACCTCCATGTCATCCGAAGCCGCCCCCGACGAACCGGCTGAATTGCCGGCGGCCGGAGCAGGAGCCTCCGCTGAACAGGCGGAGAGCACAGCCATCGAAAACGAAACGATGGACCAGTTGCTGGACCAATTTTCGGCGCCGCAGCCGGTGGCAGCCGAAGGTGAGATCTTCGACGGGCGCGTTCTCGCTGTAACGGATGCGGGTGTCGTTGTGGACGTGGGCGGAAAGTTCGAAGGGCTGGTACCGGCGCAGGAATTCGCGGATTCCGGCAGCGCCATCGAATTCGGAGAAGGCCAGACGATTGAGGTGGAGCGGCTGCACGAGCAGCGGGACGGCTACGTCCTGCTGTCGCATGTGCGCGCGCACCGGCGGAGAGTGTGGGAGCGCATCGAGAAATCGTACCGGGAACACGCGAATATCAACGGCAAAGTTGTCGAGCGGATCAAGGGCGGGCTTGTGGTGGACATCGGCGTCCGGGCGTTTCTACCCGCGTCGCAGCTGGAATTGAGGCCCGTGCACGATCTGGAAGGCTGGAAGGACAAGGACGTTCAGGTTCGCGTCCTGAAACTGAACCGGAAGCGCGGCAACGTGGTGGTCAGCCACCGGGTGATCCTGGAAGAAGATCAGAAAGCAAAGCGAGACGCGCTGGCGGAGACGTTGGCGGAAGGCTCGGTAGTGACCGGCAAAGTGAAGAACATCACGGACTATGGCGTTTTCGTCGACTTGGGCGGAATGGATGGCCTGCTGCACGTGAGTGACTTGGTTTGGGGACGCGTGCCGCATCCTTCGTCGGTGGTGCAGCCGGGCGAGGAAATTCAAGTTCAAGTCCTGAAGTTCGACAAGGAAAAACAGCGCATTTCGCTCGGCCGGAAGCAATTGATGGCGGATCCGTGGAGCACGGTTCCCGATCGTTTCCCGACGGGAACGCGAGTGACGGGCAAGGTAGTCGGCGTGACCGACTACGGCGCATTCGTGCAGATCGAGCCCGGAGTCGAGGGCCTGGTGCATGTGAGCGAGATGAGCTGGTCGAAGCGCATGAAGCATCCTTCGAAGATCGTGAAGGTGGGTGACGACGTGGAAGTCGTGGTGCTGGACGTGAAGACCGACCAGCGCCGCATTTCGCTCGGCCTCAAACAGACGCTGCCCGACCCATGGGAAGCGGCGGCAGAAAAGTATCCCGTCGGAACGATCGTCACCGGACGAATCCGGAATCTCGCTGACTTCGGCGCGTTTGTGGAAATCGAAGAGGGCATGGAAGGGCTGATCCACATCAGCGACGTGAGTTGGACCGAGCGGATCAAGCACCCAAGCGAGAAATTCAAGAAGGGCGAAGCAGTGGAAGCGAAAGTCCTGAAAGTGGACTCGCAGAACCGGCGCCTTTCGCTGGGCATCAAGCAGGTAAACGACATCTGGTCGAACTGGTTCTCGGGGCACAAGATCGGCGACGTATTGAAGGGAAAAGTGTCGCGAACCACCGACTTCGGCGCGTTTGTGGCGCTTGCGGACGGCATCGAGGGCCTTTGCCACATTTCGGAGATCGAGGAGCGGCGGCCCAAGGGCGAGCGCGAGAAGGACAAGGGCCCGCGAGGAGCCCGCGTGACGTCCGTGTTGACCGCGGGCCAGGAATACGATTTCAAGATCATTCGGGTTGAGCCGGAACAGCACAAGATTAGCCTGAGCTACCGTGCCGCGCAGAAGCAGGTGGAGCGGCAGGAGATGGAATCGTTCCGCTCGTCGAAATCCTCACCCACCGCCACGATTGGCGACGCTATTCTGGCCAAGAGGCAGTCTTCGTAGTCGTCCGGTCGGGTGCGGAGGAAGTCTTTTCGGTACGCCTTTCCGGCAGGAAAAATCATTTACGTTGTGCGGGATTGATGATATCCAGAGATGGTGCGGTCCCCGCAGTGGCACGTAACTGTTCTATTTAGAAGGACATCCTGAGAGGAGGCTTTCGTCCATGGCAGATGCTGCCGGAGAGCACGAGCACAAAGAGCACACCGTGACGAAGGCGGAACTCGTTGAGGAAGTGGCGCGGGTGACCGAACTGCCACGCAAGGATTCCGAGGCTGTGGTGGAAGTGATTTTCGAGAGCATCATTACGGCGTTGCAGGCGGACGACAAGATCGAAATCCGCGGATTCGGGTCGTTCCGGACGCGAGAGCGGCGGGGCCGGGCCGGCCGGAACCCGAAGACGGGCGAGAAAGTGGAAGTGCCGAAGAAGAAGATCCCCTACTTCAAGCCGAGCAAGGAACTGAAGGATCACGTCAACAATCCCCACGGCGCCGGCGCGATGGGTTCCGCGTAGAGCTGAGCGGATGGATTACCTCTGGACCCCGTGGCGGTATCGCTACATCGCGGACGCCGGAAAAAATGACGGCTGTGTTTTTTGCGATGCGGTCGCGGCAAACGACGACCGAAAGATGCTCATCATCCTGCGGCAGAAGAAAAACTTCGTCATTCTGAATCGCTTTCCTTACACCAGCGGGCACGTGATGGTGGCTCCGTATGCCCACATTGCCGATCTGGCGGCCGCTGATTCCGAAACTCTCGGCGAGATGATGGAGCTGGCGCAACGCATGCAGGTTGCCCTCGGCAAGGCCTACCATCCCGAGGGATACAACATAGGAATGAACATGGGCAGGGCCGCCGGTGCAGGAGTAACGGGCCACATTCATCTCCACGTCCTGCCGCGGTGGGCCGGGGATTCGAACTTCATGACGGTGGTGAGCGAAACGCGCGTGGAGCCGGAAGATTTGGACACAACGTACGAAAGGCTGCGCGCCGCGCTGGCCTAGATTCTCCTTTCTCAAAATCCCGGGACGGCCTAAGATTTCGCTTCACATTTTCTTGCGGGCGTTCAAGGAAGCGGGCGTGAATCTTCAACTGACGGAAGAACAGCAGCTCTTGCAGCGCAGTGTCCGGGAATTCGCCGAGGCGGAAGTAAAGCCGCTCGCGAAAGAACTGGACGAAACAGGCCGGTTTCCCCGCGAGACATTCCGCAAGGCAGCCGAGCTAGGGTTAACGGGCATCGCGATGCCGGAGGAACACGGCGGCGCGGGAATGGATCACGTCTGCTACGAGATCGTGGTGGAGGAGATCTCGCGGGTGTGCGCGTCGACGGGCGTGATTCTCTCGGTGCAGAATTCTCTTTACTGCGACCCGATTCACCGCTTCGGAACGGAAGAGCAGAAGAAAAAGTTTCTGGCGCCGTTCGCTCGCGGAGAAAAGATCGGATGCTACGCGCTCACAGAGCCGCAGGCGGGGTCGAACGCGGCGGCACTGGCCACGAAAGCGGTGCGCAAGGGCGACCGGTACGTGATCAATGGAACGAAAGCGTGGATCACGAATGGCGGCGCGGCAGATGCGGCCATCGTTTACGTAAACACGCATCCGGAAAAAGGCGAAAAGGGAATCACGGCGCTCGTGGTGGAGAAGGGAACGCCGGGGTTCGCGGTGGGCAAGGAAGAAAAAAAGCTCGGAATCCACGCGACGGCGTGCACAGAGCTGTCGTTTGCGGATTGCGAAGTGCCTGCGGAGAATCGCATCGGGCAGGAGGGCGAGGGCTACAAGATCGCGCTTTCGACGCTCGACGGCGGGCGCATCGGGATCGCGGCGCAGGCGACGGGAATCGCGCAGGGCGCGTTCGAAGCGGCGCTTTCGTACGCGGAGCAGCGGCAGGCGTTCGGGCATCCCATCGCGGATTTTCAGGCGATTCAGTTCATGCTGGCGGACATGGCCACGGAGATCGACGGCGCGCGTCTGCTGGCGCGGAGAGCCGCTTGGAAGCAGGACTCGGGAGCGCGCTTCACGATGGAGGCGTCGATCGCCAAGCTTTTTGCCAGCGAGATGGCCACTCGCGTGACGCACAAGGCGATTCAGATTCACGGCGGCTACGGCTACAGCCAGGAGTATCCCGTCGAGCGAGCCTACCGCGACGCGCGGATCACCGAGATCTACGAAGGGACAAGCGAAATTCAGCGGCTGGTGATTGCCGCGTGGGTGCTGAAAAGCTACGCCTGATTTTCGGTTTTCCACCATGTATTCTTGTTGAGTGCTGCCACTCGATTCCGGACAGGAATTCAACGCCGCGGACGACGCAAACTTCTTCGCGGCTCTGCCGGCGAAGCCGGGCATCCTGCTGATCGAAATGAAGCAGGAAACGGCGCAGCCGTACCTCGCGCGGACGGCGGATATTCGCCGCGCCGCCGAGCGCCTGCTGCGCGTGCCGGAAGGGCTCTCGAAGTCGCTCAATCTTCGCGAAGTCGCCGCCCGCATCCGCTACCGCGTGGTGGGATCGAAATTCGAGCAGACGCTCGCGCTGTACGAGCAGGCGCGTGCGCGCTTTCCGCAACGATACCGCGCAATGCTGCGCCTGCGGCCCTCCGCAATCCTGAAGGTCAACCTGAAGAATGAGTATCCGCGTTGCTATGTGACGCGGAGAATCCGCGCGGACGGGGGATTTTATTTCGGGCCCTTCGCATCTCGACGCGCGGCGGAAGCGTTTGCGGAAGGCTTTCTCGATCTTTTCAAGATTCGCCGCTGCCAGATCAAAATCCGCCGTGACCCGAGCTTTCCGGGCTGCATTTACTCCGAAATGAAAATGTGCCTCGCGCCCTGCTTCGCCGGCTGCACCAAGGAGGAATATGACGTAGAAGCCGAGCGCGTTGTCGAGACTCTTGCATCGTCGGGCGAAACACTGACCGAGCGCCTCGAGGCTGAGCGCGAATCTGCGAGTGCTGCCCTGGATTTCGAACGCGCGGCCGCGCTGCACAAGCGGCTCGAAAAAGCGTCATCGCACCTTCGAGGGCTCCCGGATGTGGCGAGAAGGCTCGACGAGCTAAATGCGGTGATCCTCCAGCGCACCGCCGAGGAGAAGACCATCGCGGTATTCCCCGTCCTGGCAGGAATCCTTCGCGAGCCGATTTTCCTGCGCTTCGCCGAGTTGGCGAGCGAGCCGAGGTCCGTGGAGGCTATTTTGCGGGAGGCGCTCACGATCGCAGCGGATCCAGCGGCGGCGCCGGCCAGCGCGCCCAAGGACGCGAGCGACACAGAAAAAACTCCCATTGCGGAGTTGCCTTGGCGTGAACGATACGGCCTCCGCGCTGCGCCGCCGGAATTGCCCGAGCACCTGACTCTGCTCGCGCGATGGTTCTACTCGAAGCCGCGCGAGGGCGAAATCTTTTTTCGCGGCGCCGACTGGCCCTACCGGCGAATCCTGCGCGCGTGCGGCCGTCTGCTTGGTCCCCAGGAAGCGCAAGCTGCGCCCGCCGAGCCAGCCGCAAAGCAACAGGACGACAACGCGAACCGCTGAAGCAAGGTTTGCGTCGTACAATCGAAGGGTTCTGCTGGCGGAAAATTGAGCACCTCGGTCCCCGTCTCACCAATACGAACGCGCTCGCGCGCTGCCGATATGGTCCGCGCGCTGCGTCACCGGAATTTCCAGCTTTTCTTCAGCGGCCAACTGATTTCGCTCGTCGGAACATGGATGGACACCGTCGCCGAGGGATGGCTTGTCTACCGTCTGACGCATTCTTCCCTGCTTCTCGGAGTAGCAACTTTCGCGGGCCAGATTCCCGTCTTCCTACTGGCGCCGCTCGGCGGAACCATAGCCGATCGGTGGGATCGGCGGAAGATCGTGATCGGTACGCAGGCGGCGTCGATGGTAATCGCATCGATGCTTGCAGGTCTGACGCTCGCGAAGGTCATCACAGTGTGGGAAGTGATTGTCCTCGCCGCACTGATGGGAAGCGTCAACGCCGTGGATATCCCCACGCGTCAGGCCTTCCTCATGGACATGGTAGGCCGCGAAGACCTGATGAACGCGATCGCGCTGAACTCGTCGATGTTCAATGCTGCGCGCGTAGTGGGACCGTCGATTGCCGGCTTGGTGGTGGCGTGGAAAGGCGAGGGCTGGTGCTTTCTGGCGAATGCGGTCAGCTACATCGCGGTGATAGCCGGGCTGGTCGCAATGAAGATCGAGCGGAAGGCGTCGGCCGTTCACGCGGGATCGCCGCTCGACCACATCGCGGAGGGATTTCGCTTCGCGCGACACACCGCGCCTATTCGGGCGATTCTGTTGCTGATCGCGCTGGTCAGCCTGGTGGCGACGCCCTATTGGGTGTTGATGCCCATATTCGCGGCGCGCGTCCTGCACGGTAACGCGCGCACGCTGGGCGTTTTGATGGCAGCGACGGGAATCGGCGCTGTGGCAGGCGCGCTGCTGCTGGCGGCTCGCACGGGCACTCGCGGCCTCGGACGATGGGTGGCGATGGCCTGCGCCGGCTTCGGCGCGTTCCTGATTCTTTTCTCGCTGTCGCGATGGTATCTCCCGTCGGTGGTTCTGTTGGTTCCGGTAGGCTTTTGCGTGATGGTGCAAATGGCGGCGTCGAACACGCTGATTCAGTCCATGACGCCCGATCGCTTGCGCGGGCGAATCATGGCGATTTACTCGATGATGTTCATGGGGATGGTGCCTCTAGGAGCGCTGCTCTCCGGGGCGCTGGCGGACCGCATCGGCGCGCCGATGACGGTGGCGCTTGGCGGAGCCGGCGCAATTGTGGGCGCGGTCGCGTTTGGCCGGCGAATATCGAAGTTGCGAGTGGAGGCGCGCGAGCTGATCGCGGCGCAGGGAATCGCCGGAGACATCACCGCACAGGACTGACGGCGCGGGCCGCCTCTCGTCTGGTATACTTCGCGGTCTTTGCGCTGTAACGAGAGGGTGAAAGTCGAAATGTCGACGGGTGCTTCGGTGAATTCAGGGCTCTTATCAGGCCGAGCCACGCACGAGGGAACGCTGCGCTACGCCGCGCGTTTCATGGGTCGCGCGGCCGCCGGGCATTTTCGCGAGGCTGCGGGCGGCCTCCTTGTTTCCTCGGTGGGAATCGGGACGTATCTCGGCGAGCCGGACGAGGCCACCGACCGCGCTTACGCCGACAGCATCTTTTTCTCCGTTCAAACCGGTTTCAACTTCGTTGATTCGGCCATCAACTACCGCTTTCAGCGCAGTGAGCGCTCCGTCGGAGCCGCGCTGAAGCGGCTTGTGGCGAGCGGATTCACGCGCGATGAGATCGTTCTGTGTACAAAAGCGGGCTTTCTTACGCCTGACGGCGAGATGCCTCCAGATCCGAACGAATATTTTCTGCATGAATATGTGAAGCACGAGATCTTTGATCCTGAGGAGATCGCACAGGGCTGCCATTGCATGTCGCCGCGATACCTGAAAGATCAGCTCGAGCGGAGCCGCAAAAACTTCGGCGTCGAATGCATCGATGTTTTTTACCTGCACAATCCGGAAACGCAACTGGCCGATCTGTCACGAGAGGACTTCCAAGCGCGGATCCGCGCAGCGTTCGAGTTCCTCGAGTCGGCGGTGGCCGCCGGAAAGATCGGCGCCTATGGAATGGCCACGTGGAACGCTTTCCGCGAGGACATGCAGTCGCCAAGCTATCTTTCGCTGGCCGAAATGGTTTCCATCGCCCGCGAGGTCGGCGGGATCGATCACCATCTCCGTTTCGTGCAGTTGCCCTTCAACCTGGCGATGCCGGAAGCATTGACGCGGCCGAACCAGATTGTCGACGGAAAAACAATGGCGACCGTCCAGGCCGTGCGGCCGCTGGGGATTTCTCTGGTCACCAGTGCCGCCCTGCTGCAAGGCCAGTTGACGCAGAATCTGCCGCCATATATTCGCGGTGCTCTTGGGCTCTCCAGCGATTCAGCGCTCGCGATACAGTTCGCCCGTTCGGCGCCAGGCGTCACCACAGCTCTCGTGGGTATGAGCCGGCTTGAGCATGTGAAGGCCAACCTGTCGCTCGTCGGCGTCGAGCCCGCCCACCGCGACCAGTTTCTCAAGCTCTTTGAGCCACGCGGCTAGCCGGATCAGTGGTGCGGCATCGACCGTGGTGCGTTCACCCAGTCGTGGATGGCGGCGCCGACTTGCTCCAGCTTGCCTGCAAAGAAGTGGCCAACTCCCTCAACGATCTTCAGTTCCTTTGGCTCCGGCATCGCGGCGAAAAGCGTCTCGACACTCGCGACCGATCCGAACTGGTCCAAGCCGCCTTGGACGATTAGCTTGGGCTTCGTGCACGAGCGAAGGTATCCCAAGTCGGAGCTATCCACGGGAATGCCAAGCCCAATCAATCTCTCAACCCTGGCATCTTGGCAGCCGACGCGCAATCCAATCCACGCGCCGAAGCTGAACCCGGCAAGCAGAATCGGCCGCCTTGGAAATTCCTGCGCCAGATAATCAAGCGCCGCCCGAACATCCCCTTGCTCGCCGGCGCCCTTGTCATGCTCGCCCTCGCTCAATCCCGCTCCGCGAAAGTTGAATCGCAAGACAGGCATTCCCGAGCGGTGAAGCGCCTTGGCCGCCTGGAACACGACCTTATTGTGCATCGTCCCGCCGAAGAGCGGATGCGGATGACACACAAGCGCCACGCTCGCAGGACTGGGCTCGTCGACGGTCCAAAGCATCGCCTCGAGGCGTCCCGCCGGCCCGGAGATGAAGAATGTTCGATGGAAAACGTTCGTCACATTGAGAAGCGAGTTTACCGAACCGCGCGCGCGCCCGCAAAAGCCGCCGGCCGGGCGCGTTTGCAGAAAGGCAGGTGCTACGCTGATGGTTTTGCGGCGTCAATCCATCGCACGGCGACGCAGGTGAAGATGGCGCTCCTGCCAGTGCTCGGATCGGCGATCGGACCGGGTCCAGGATTGTCTTCCACAAGCTCGATCCGCATGACGCGGCCGCGCATTTCGCCCGCCTTCGCCCATTCTCCCGAAGGGATCGTGGCCAGCACTTCATCGCCGGACGCGTAGATGTGCGACGTTTCGAACCGCGCGCCGGACTGCGAAATGTCGCGCGTCATCGACTCTTCCGGCCACGGAGTGCCGACGGGCCGCACGAAGATCGGCAAGGCGAAAGACAAACGCGCATGCTTTCGGCGTTCTCTTGCTGCGGGCCACGGATTGCGCCGGGGTGATTCGAATTGCAAGCCGACGCGATACCCGCCGGCCGGGTCGGGATCGACTCGCACGACCTTGGCCGGTGTTTCCGGCTGAGCCGCCGCCCGGTCGGCCGGGTCGTACGGAAACGTCACCCAAACGTGAGACTGCACTTCGCACGGCTCGGCCCGCTTTATCAGCAAGCCCTCGCGGGCAACGTCCAACGTACGCGCGGTTTCGAGCCGCATCCCCAGCGGTCCGTGCCATCGGATTCGCACAGGGAGCTTCAGGAGCGCGCGCGAATGCTTTCGCAGGTCGAGAGAAGCTGGCGGACGCAACATGATCGGGTCCTGACCACATCCTATCGGTATGTGGCGGCTCAGGTCAAACCGGGGCGGCCCGGGCACAAAGCAAGCGAAAGTCAATGCCGGCCGCGTCTCGAGGGCGTCCCAAAACTGATTGCGTACCGCGGGGAGCGATGATAGGTTGGCCTGACGCGACGGGGTCATTTTCGCGCTAAGGAGACGGGATGGACAACGGCACGGATCGCCGGGCCGCTAGGCGCTTTTCGATGAGTCTTCCGCTCAAAGTCCGTTTTTCCGTCGAGGACGGGATCACCGAAAAAGAAGGCCACACTCGCGACGTAAGCTTCCGCGGGCTCTACTTCCTGATTGAGGCGGTTTTGGAGACCGGCAGCTCGATTGAGTTTGTCCTGACGCTTCCCCAGCAGATCACCCTTGCAGGCGATGTCCACATCCGGTGCTACGCCCGCGTCCTTCGCGTCGAGCCTCAGGACGGCCACCGCGGCGTCGCTGCGCGCATCGAACGCTACGAATTCCTTCCAGCCTCTGCCTGACGCATTTTCCGAAACAGAGTAGAATGCGGGTGTCGCGATGGGAGGCACCGATGTATCACTATGATCCGAATACCGCGCTCGACGAGTTGCGCGACGACGCGATTTTGCCCCACCCGGTCCATCTGCGGGACATGATTCTGCGCACGAAGCTCGACGCGACCACTGCTCTCGATCTCAATCGGGATTTTCAAGACTACCTCGCGCAGTTTGGCGAGACGCAGAAGACCGCGCGCGGCATCCTCGAGCGGCTTGCTGCCGGTACGCGCAAGGCATCTGCATCCTGACTGGTAGAGAAGCAGCACGCGCCCGGAACCGCTCGGCGCGCCCTGGCCCGGAGAGCCGCTGAATGGCACGTCAGACACTTCTCATCGACGCCGACGATACCCTCTGGGAAAACAACATCTTCTTCGAGAAAACGATTGATCGCTTCGTTTCCCGCCTCGAACATCTGGGATACACGCTCGAGTATGTCCGCCACATCCTGAATGAAACCGAGCGCCGCAACATTCGCCAGCACGGATACGGCGTTCGCAGTTTTCGCCGCTCGCTCGAGGAAACTTATTTGAAGCTCGCCGGCAACACGGCCCGTCGCGAAATCGTGAAGGAAATCGAGCAGATGGCTCTCGAGCTTGAAAACACGCCTCCCCACATCATGGACGGCGTCCCCGAAACGCTCGCCTATCTTTCGAAGCGTCACCGCCTGATTCTCCTCACCAAGGGTGAGCAGGCTGAACAGGCCGCCAAGGTCGAGCGCTCCGGCTTGCTTACCTATTTCGACGCGGTCGAGATCGTCCTCGAAAAAGACGCCTCGACGTACGATCGCATGGTCGAGCAGTTTAAGATCGTCAAGGCGCACGGTTGGATGGTGGGCAACAGCCCGCGAAGCGACATCAATCCGGCGCTTCAGGCAGGACTGAACGCTGTCTTCATCCCGCACTCGGCCACCTGGGAACTGGAGCAGGCTGAGCTGGAGAGCGGAGCGGCGAAGCTTTTGATCCTCTCCGGGTTTCGCGAGCTCCGCACGCACTTCTGAGCATGCGGCCCGGCTAATTTGTCTCTCGAAGTGTTTCTGCGCGGGAGGCGTGAGACCAATTCTTCAGGGATAATTGACGCCATGGATTACCGACGCGAATTTGCAGATTTCGAGGGTGTGGCGTATCTGAACATCGCGAACCAGGGACCGCTCCCTTTGGCTTCGGCGCGCGCGGCGCAAGCGGCCATCGAATGGAAGAAGCTCCCGAACGACATCGCAGATTCCGCCTATTTCGATCTTCCCGATCGCGTCCGCGAAAAATTCGCGCGTCTCATCGGCGCGGCTGCGGATGAAGTTGCCGTCACCACGGGTGCCAGCGCCGGACTTGCGGCGGTGGCCGCGGGAATCGATTGGCAGCCGGGCGATGAAGTTCTCGTCGCGCACGGCGAATTTCCGGCCCACTTCGCCACTTGGCTGCCCTACGAAAACGCCGGAAAGCTGAAGGTCCGCGTGATTTCTCCGCGCGGCCGCTTTATCTCCGCGGACGATTACATCGAAAACATCGGGCCGCACACGCGCATCGTTTCCGCCAGCCTTGTCCGCTTCGATGATGGCGCCCGTCTCGACGCCGCTCGTGTTGCGCAGGCTTGCCATGCCGCAAACGCCGCGCTCCTTCTCGATACTTCGCAATGCGCTGGCGCAATGCCTCTTTCGATTCGCGATCTCGGGGCCGACTTCGCTGCCTCCAGCGCCTACAAATGGCTCCTCGGCCCGTACGGGACCGGATTCTTCTGGGTCGCGCGCGAATGGACGGAACGCCTCCGATGCGGGCCGCTCTACTGGCAGGCCCTCGAAGGCGCCAGGGATTTCCACTCTCTGACGCAGGGAAACTTTCGCGCCGCCGCGGGAGCCCGTCGCTGGGATTCGCCCGAGACGGCGAGTTTCATCCAGTTGGCGGCGCTTGATGTGTCGCTCGATTTCCTGTTGAGCGTCGGGACCGAGGCCGTTGCGGCGCATAGCCATGCGCTGATGACCGAGATCATCGAGCGTTTGCCTCGCGACGCGTGCGTGCTTGCGAGCCCGGCCGAGCGAGAGCGGCGCGGCCCCTACGTTTGCGTGGCGGCGCGCAGGCCGGAGCGAACGCCTCAGATGCTCGATCATCTGCGCAAGGCGCAAATCATCGTCAGCCTGCGCGAACGCGCGCTGCGAATCTCGTCGCACTTGTACAACACGCCCGAGCACGTCGAGCGTCTCTTAAAGGTCCTTTCGACTTCGTAAGCTGGAGCGGATCCAAGTGAGCAGCGAAAGCAGCAAAATGCGGGTAGCCGTGATGGGAGGCGGCGCCGTCGGCTCCTATTTCGGCGGAATGCTGGCGCGGGCCGGAGTGGACGTCACCCTGATCGCCCGGCCTGCACACGTCGAGGCGATTCGCCGCGACGGCTTGCTCATGGATACCACGCGCTTCCGCGAGCGCGTTCGAATCGGCGCGTCCACCGATCCTGCCGCAGTCGCTGGCGCCGGCGTCGTGCTCTTCTGCGTCAAGACGCTCGACACCGAAAGCGCCGCGCGCACCATCGCGCCTCATCTCTCGCCTCACGCCATCGTCCTCAGCCTGCAAAACGGCGTCGACAACATCGACAAGATTCGTGCCGCGTCCGGCATCGACGCGTTGCCTGCCGTGGTTTATGTTGCGGTTGCGATGCCGAAGCCCGGCGCCATCAAGCATTCGAGCCGCGGCGAACTTGCGATCGGCGAATGGTCCGCGAGGCGGGGTGCGTCACGCGAGCCCTCCGACCGCTGCCGCGCTATCGCTGACCTTTTCACGGGCGCGGGCGTTCCGTGCCGCCTCTCCGAGGATATCGAAGTCGATCTCTGGGGCAAGCTTGTGATGAACTGCGCGGGCAACGCCGTCTCGGCCATCGCGCAAGCCACCTACGGCGAAGTGGTTCGCGAACCGCACACGCGCGAGGTGGTCGCGCGGCTTATCGAGGAAACCGTCGCCGTCGCGCGAGCCTCCGGCGTGCGTCTCCCGGAGAAAGACTTCGTGCAAACGGGCCTGAGTTTCTTCGATACACTGCTCACTGCCGCCTCGTCTACGGCGCAGGACATCGCGCGCGGAAAGCCCACTGAAATTGATTCGCTGAATGGTCTTGTGGTCGAGCGCGGGCGTGAGCTGGGAATTCCAACGCCCGTGAATTTCACGGTTCACGCGCTCGTGAAACTTCTGGAAGCGAAAAACGAAGAGCTGCGAAGCAAGCAGGCTGCTGCGCGCGACTAGTCCTGCGGCGCGTGGTACCGGAACGGAATGTGGACGATTGCCTCCACGTCCACGGGCGCGCCATCTCTCGTCGCCGGACGGAATTTCCACTGCGCCAGAGCTTCTACAGCATACTTGTCGAGCCGCGGATCGAGCTTGCGCGCCACCTGAATGTTGTCCACCGACCCATTCGCGCGAATGATTGCGTAGAGCACCACCTCGCCTTCGATGTTTTCCTTCAT
This sequence comes from Candidatus Limnocylindrales bacterium, assembly GCA_035501415.1. Lineage (GTDB taxonomy): Bacteria > Acidobacteriota > Terriglobia > Acidiferrales > UBA7541 > Palsa-295. The sequence continues at coordinate 47,179 of DATJWH010000044.1, forward strand.
GACATCCGGCGGATACTTCGGATCCACTTTGCGCATGGGAACAGGCCCGGAAATCGTCCCGTGCGGCCGCTCGAAGGGCGACGTGCCTTCGTCGAGCTGCGCAAAATTCAACACCCAGCTTCCCGATGAACTTGTCAGGTTCGGCAGGTTGATGTTCAGCGTGTGAATCTCTTTCCCCTCGAGCAGCGCTTCGGGAGCTTCGCCTGGATTGAGAGTCGCCACATTCGCCGGTCCCGTGCGCCGGTTCGGCGTGGGCGCATCGGGCAGTGAACTCAGCGGCTTCAGGATCAGCTTGCTGTGCATTTCACCCGCGCCGATTCCGCCACTCCCCGCCCGGTGTCCACTCCCGCCGCTGACGCTGATCGCGGCCGGCAACGATCCCGTTCCGCCTCCTGCGCCTGCCGCGCCCGTTCCGTTCGCTCCGCCGCCTCCGCCGCTTGCCGACCTTCCTGTTCCGTTTGGCGAGCCCGGCCGCGTTCCTTCCGGCGAAATCGCTACTCGCGCCGCCAGATTTCCCGACGGAACGGTTACCACGGGAGCCGGCGGCGCCGGCGAACTCGAAAGCGCAATCACGTTTCGCAGATTCGCGTCGCCTGTTCCGCCGCCAACTTCAGGCGCTGCTCCCGCCGATTCGGTCCGCGTTCGCGAGCGTGCCGTTGCCGCGGACATTGGCGCCATCGGCATCTGCGGCTGCGGATTCACCACGCTGCTCGACGCGATGTTCAGCGGCCCAGCCATTTTTTCGCTGTTTGGCACGTCGGGCGCGGCGATCTCCGCGGCCGCGCGCCGCTGAATCTTCGGCGCCGACGCGCTCGGCGAAAGTTGCAGTTGCGGCCTCGGCACGGGCGCCGTGGCGGCCCACTGAACCACATTCGGCAGCGCCGGATCGATGGCCGGCGGCGTTGGAGGCGCATCCGGCTGGATCAATGTTTGCCGCGGATGCGTCACGCGTACTGGAATCGAAAGAATCGTCTGCCGCGGATGAAACGCATCGGCGCCGCGCTGCGGTTCCGCTTCCGGCGTGTGGACCCTCGGCGCAGGCAGCGCCGCTCGTTTCGGGCCCGGTGCCGGGAGCGAAATCGGCGGCAGATCCTGCGCGGGACTCCAGGTCAGTTCCACCTGCACAGGTGCCAGATTATGTGCGGTCGCCGGCAGGAATCCCCAGATCGGCAGTATCAGCAGCACCACCACCGCAACATGCCACGCCGACGATGCCGCGAACGCCCAGCCGGAATTGCGCCCGCGGATCCAATGCACGCGCAAATGCGAATCCTGCGGCAGCTCATCGTCCTTGGGGACCGCTCCGCGCGCGAGAAAATCCCCCACGCTCGTCCGAAACTCCCGCCATGGCGATTCCCAGTCGACGCCCAGGTCAAGCCGGGGCAATCGCCCGTGCGGCGGCAGCTCGACGTAATCCTGCTCGGGCGGTTCAAGCGCGCGTTTGGTTGCGGTTTGCAAGGTCGGCCATTATATCCGATGGGTTTAGGATGCGCCTGCCTATGCTGCGGCTGCCAGCCTGTAGAAACTTAGTGCCGCGTCCCCCTGCTCGAGCAGCCGGGTCCGCTCCAGCCGGTCCAGTCGCTCCGGCATCTCCGACTTCGAGCTGTGCTCCACGATCACGATGCCGTAAGGCGCCACCAGGTGCGATGCGTCCAGAAACTCCAGCACGCGCAGATGCTCCTCCGTGTCGTCGTACGGCGGGTCGAGAAAAATGATGTCGGCCACCAGGTGACGCTGTGCGATTTTCTCGAGGCCGCTTACCGCATCTCCTTCAATCACTTCGGCGCCGTTCTTGATATCGAGCGACTTCAGGTTCTCCCGAATTAAGTTCGCCGACGCACTGTGCGACTCCACCAGGATCGCTTCGCGCGCGCCGCGGCTCAGCGCCTCGATGCCGATCGCGCCCGTTCCTGCATACAAATCCACAAACAGCGATTCCGCCACTGCAGGTCCCAGCACGTTGAACAGCGTCTCGCGCAGGCGGTCGCTCGTCGGCCGCATTTTCAAATTGCCGGGACTCTTCAGCCGCCGGCTCCGGAATTTCCCTGCGATCACGCGCATCGCTCACCCCACCGACGCAAGCTGGTACCGTTTCTGCCATGCCGGACTCAGTTCTTCGAGCCGCGCGACCACCTCATTTGCCTTTGCCGCGTCCTCGGCCAGCGCGAAGGCCTCGCGCCGCGCGAGCTCCAAAAGTTCTCGATCGCGCAGAGGCTGCGCGAATGAAAACGCCGCGTCACCGTGCTGCATCGTGCCGAAGAATTGCCCCGGGCCGCGCTGGCTCAGGTCGCGCTCCGCGATTTCGAATCCGTTAGACGTCGCCACCATCGTTTCGATGCGCTCCTGCGCGTCTCCCTTGATCGACTTCGGCGCGATGAGGATGCAGTGTGATTTCTCCGTGCCACGCCCGATTCGCCCGCGCAGTTGATGAAGTTGCGCCAGCCCGAAGCGGTCCGCGTGCTCGATCACCATTACGGTCGCATTCGGCACGTCAACGCCCACCTCCACCACCGTCGTCGCCACCAGCACCTGCAACTCGCCTCGTCGGAATCGGTCCATCACCTCTTCCTTCTCGTCGTTCCTCAGCCGTCCGTGCAGCAGCCCGACTCCGAGTTTCGGAAACGCGGTCTTCGCCAGCCGCTCGTATTCCGCCGTCGCCGCCTTCAGTTCCTGTTTAGATTCCTCCACCACCGGATAGATGACGTACGCTTGCCGCCCTTTCGCGATTTCACGCCGCAGAAATTCCCACACGCCTGCCAGTTGCTCCGTAGACGACCAGCGCGTTTCGATCCGCGTCCTGCCCGGCGGCATCTCGTCGATCACCGAAAGGTCCAGGTCCCCGTAGAGCGTCAGCGCCAGCGTCCGCGGAATTGGCGTTGCCGTCATCACCAGCACGTGCGGTGACGCGCCCTTCTCGATCAGTTTCTTTCGTTGCAGAACGCCGAAGCGGTGTTGCTCGTCCACAATCGCCAATCCGAGCCGGCGGAACGTCACTGGATTCTCAATCAGGGCGTGCGTACCTACGATGAATTGCGCTTCGCCGTTCTCCACCCGCGCGAGCGCCTCCTCGCGTTCCGCCTTCTTCTGTCCGCTGACGATCAGCTCCGCCTTGTAACCGGCGGCCTTGAACGTTTTTCGAGCCGAAAGATAATGCTGCGCCGCCAGAATTTCCGTTGGCGCCATCAGCGCCACTTGGTATCCGTTCTCGATGACGATCGCCGCGGCTTCCAGCGCCACAATCGTCTTGCCGCTTCCCACGTCTCCTTCGAGCAGCCGGCTCATCGGCGTCGGCTTTTCCAGGTCCTCCGCGATCTGGGCCAGCACGCGCTTTTGCGCGTTTGTCGGCTTGAACGGCAGGATGCGCTTCAGCGCGTCGCGAATTTTGTCCTCGCGCACGCGCATCGCAATTCCCTTGCGGCTGTGGTCGCGCAGCCTTCGCAAGGCCAGCGCCAGTTGGTAGTAGAAGAATTCTTCGAAGATCAGGCGCGTCTGCGCCGGGCTTCGAAAGCTGTTCAGCAATTCCAGATTTTCGTCTTTGGGAGGGAAGTGCGCATAGAGCAGCGCCTCGCGCCGTGAAGGGAAGCGGTACCGTTCGCGAATCGCGGCGGGAAGCGGATCGGCGATGTTCAAATCGAAATTCAGCAGCACCTGATAGGTCACGCGCCGCAGCATTCGCGAACTCATTGCGCCAATCGATTCGTAGATGGGCACGATGCGGCCTACTTCCGTTGAATCCGGCGGGCGGCCGTCCGAGCTCCCGATCATCTCGATTTCCGGATTCACCATCTCGCGCCGCGCCGGACGGTAAGGATCGATTTCCACTTTGCCGTGCAGCACCACGCGCTGAGGCGGCTTCAATCGGTCCTGCAGATACGCGCCGTGAAAGAAGCGCACGTGAAGATTTCCGGAGCCGTCGCGAACATTCACGTGGAACACGGGATTCCGCCCCCGCGCAAAGCGCACCACGCTGCCCGCCTCCGCAACCTCCGCCTGAATCGTGTGAACTTCGCCGGGCGTCGCTTCCGCGATGTTCGTGAACCGGATTCGGTCCTCGTAGCGAAAGGGCAGGTAGCCCAGAAGGTCGCCGATGGTCGTAATCCCGCGCTCTTCGAGAGCCGCCGCTCGTTGCGGCCCCACGCCGCGCAGATACTTCACCGGATCGCTCAGTTTGAATTGCATCGAAAGAATAGAAACGCGAAATGAAAGCGCGCTCGCACTCTTATACCATCACTCGCTCGCGCCTCTCGCAAGCCTCCAAGCCTCGCTGTCCGCTTTTTGCCCCGCTTTTCATTGCCCGGCGAAACCCGAAGGCTCTATAGTGGACGGTCGCCGCACTTTGGCGGCCTCCCACATGCCTCAAAAATGGCTTGGCGTCACCCCACGGCGTTGGCTTGAATACTTGGTCGCCATCCTGATTGGCAACGCTATCTACTACTTCTCCTTGGTGCCCCATCTTCCCGCGGTCCTCCATCACGAGGGGTATCGCATCGATTTGGGCATGCTCGTCGACTTCGTTGTCTGCGTCGCCGTCTACGGCCTCATCCGCATTGCCTCCCGGCTCTGAATTGGCTTTGGCCTTGCAGTAGTTTTCCACAGGGTTACAGCTGCGGAAAGTCGGCGGACTTTCAGACGGCTCGCCGAAGCCTCTAAGTTCTGCCGTTACAATCCGTCACAGTACCCCCCGTTTCCGCCTTAACCGGCACATGGAAATCATTGGTGGATTCGATGTCCGATAGTGGGAAAATGGCAGATCCGGGTGCTCACCAACGGCCACCTCAGCCGTCTATCTCCCCGGACCTTGCAGAAAGGCTTGCCGGAGAAAGCGAGCTTCGGCGTTCCGATCGCCCAGCCTCCCTCGGAACCGAATCGCAACCGGCCCTCGACACCATGGGGATGAGCGTCGCACTCCAAGGGGATGCGCGCCAAGCAGCGGCGGTGAAGCTCGCGGAGGAGCATGGGCTCATCCGCAAGGCACAGGCGGGTGACCGGCTGGCCTTTGAAGAGTTGGTTCGGCGCTACGACCGGGACGTTCTCCGGCTCGCGCTGAACTTGGTCCATCGTTCCGAGGACGCGCGTGACATCTACCAGGAAAGCTTCTTGCGAGTTTACCGGAACCTGCACCGCTTCCGTTTCGAGTGCAGCTTCTACACCTGGCTCTACCGTGTCGTCACCAATGTCGGGCTTGACCATCTGCGCCGCCGCACCAGCCGCCGCGAGGACCAGGCGCCTGTTCCCGAAGAGGCCGACGGCGGCACCAGAGACTTCTTCGATCGCCAGCCCGAGCAGCGAGCCGCGGCCAATCCCGAGCGGCATCTTCTCGGCCAGGAACTTGGCCATCACATTTCCACCGCGCTCAGCAGGCTTTCGCCGCGCGAACGCATGGTCTTCGAGATGAAGCACTATCAGGGCATGAAGCTGCGCGCGATCGGCGATCTCCTCGGCACCTCGGAGGAGACGGTGAAGAATTCGCTTTTCCGGGCCACGCGAAAATTGCGTGCAAGTCTCGATTTCATCAGGTAAGAACGAGGCCGTCGAACGATGGAGTTTCCGACCAAAAAGAAGAACGAGCCCTGCAGCGACATGGAGCCGCTCTTCGTCCTTTACGCCGCCGGCCAGGAGCTTGATCCTGCCGAGCAGGCGGAAGTCACCGAACACCTCGCTCATTGCGCCGAGTGCACCGCGTTTTTCAACCGTGAAAAAGAAATGCTGGCCCTGCTTTCCGCGCAGCACCAGGAACCCGACGCCGGTTTGCTGGCGAGCTGCCGCGCGCAACTGGAAGACGCGCTCGATCGCCAGGAAGAATCCGGCTGGCTGCGGCGTTCGTTCGGTACTCTGATTCCTTCGAACTGGCTTTCGCCGCGCCCGGCTTGGAGCGCCGCAGTTCTCGTCATCATCGGTTTCTCCGTGGGAATTTTCGGGCCGCGATTCGTCGCCCATGTCGGGAAGGCCACGCCGGTTGTCGCGAGTAACGTCGCGCCTAAGACTGCCGCCACCACGCCCCCGACAGCCGAAAAGCCTTCCACGGCCGTGCCGGACTCGAGCTTGGGAAGTCTGGATCTTCACACAGCCGATGTTGCGGGCATCAACGTCCTTCCCGCAGGCGGCACCGATGAATCGCCGCAGGTGAATATCGAATTGAAGGCGCAGCAACCCTTCACTTTGCAAGGCACCGTAGACAACGACGACGTGAAGCGCGTGCTTCTCTACGTTCTTCACAACAACGAGCGCTTCGATTCCGATGTTCGCCTCAACGCCGTCGACCTTCTCCGCGAACGCAGCAACGATCCTGAAATCAGGGCCGCGCTTTGCCAGGCGGTCCATAACGACCGCAACGCCGCCGTGCGCCTGAAGGCGCTCGAGGCGCTCAATGGAGCCGAGCCGCAGGAGATTGTCCGCGATACGCTGCTTCACGCGCTCGTGGACGACCAGAACCCCGGCGTCCGCGTGGAAGCGATCAACGCGTTGCGCTCGATGGCCTCGAAGGGCCAGGTTGTTTCCGACGATCATCTGCTTTCCGTTCTCCGCGACCGCATGCAGAAGGATCCCAATACGTACATCCGTCTGCAGAGCGCCGCGGCCATTCGCGATCTCGGTCCGCGAACGAAGTTCTGACCATGCGCGGCCTTCTTCGATTTTCCCGGCAACGGCTCGGGCAGTTTCGCGCGCCCTCGTTCTTCGCCGTTTCGGGCGGCTTGCTCGCCGGTTTGCTCGTCGCGGGAGTTTTGGCTTCTGCGGCGGCCGCAGCAACCGGCGAGGCACAGCCAGCCGCCCCGCCTGCCGAACGGCCTCCTGTAGGCCAGCGCCTCACCTCGCAATTGAGCGGCAGCGTCGCCGCGCATGACGGCGGACGCCTGCGCCTTATCACCGACCTTGGCAATGTCGTGATCCGCACTCGAAATTCCGGCCGCGTGGATTACAGCGTTTCGCTCGAAGCGGATGCATCGCAAAAGGATGCGCGCGCGTTGCTGAAGAGCTTCGCCGTCTCCGGGCGCGAAACGGCCGATGGCGTCGTGATTCGCGGGCAGACAATTGGCCGCGAATGCAGCGGGCGCCTTTGGGTGACGATTCAAGTCAGCGTGCCGAAGGACTTCAGCCTCGACGTCTCCACGGGCGGCGGCAATATCCAGGCGGACGACGTTGACGGCCGCGTGGTGTTCTCCACGCGCGGTGGCAACCTGATCGCCGGCAACATCGGCGGCCCGGCGCGGCTGTATAGCGAGAGCGGCGGGCACATTTCCGTGAAGAACGTGGCGGGAGATTTGACTGCCATCACAGGAGGCGGCCATATCACCGCCGGATCGATTTCCGGGAACGCCAGCCTTCACACGGGCGGCGGACACATCCGCGTGACTTCCGTGACAGGCATCGCGCGGCTCGATACGGGCGGCGGCAACGTGACGCTGGAGCATTCCGGAACCGAACTCGTCGCAGATACGACAGGCGGGCAGATCGACGTGGGCGAAGCGGCCGGCCTGGTTCGCGCGCGGACGGGCGGCGGCGGCATTCGCTTGGTCCGCGTTTCGGGCCCGACGAATCTGCAGACCTCGGGCGGCAGCATCTACCTGACACAGGTGGACGGCGCGGTGAAGGCCTCGGCGCTGGCGGGCGGAATAACGGCATGGTTTGTGGCGACTCCCAAGGGGCCCGGAGAGTGCGAGCTGGCCTCGAGCGACGGCGACATCGTGGTGTATCTGCCGCGGCAATTGCCCGTGACCATCGACGCTCTCGTGAAGATGGGCGACGATCATCGCGTGATTGTCGATCCCGCATTCCCGCTGAAGGTGAGCTACGGCGACGCCTCCGGCGGCGCGCGGACGGTTCGCGCCGAAGGAGCGCTGAACGGCGGCGGAGAAGTGATTCACCTTCGCACCGTGGCCGGAAACATCCGGCTGGCGCTGAGCGACACGGCGAAGCAAATGCAGCTTTACAAGGAACAGATGCTGCAAATGCAGAAGAATTTCGATTTCCAGTTGCGGATGCTCGAACAACTGCCGCAACCGGAACAGCCTCCGCAGGCGCCGCAGCAGTAAGACGCGGCGCGCGCGTGGCGGCGCAAAGGGTTCCGGCCGATTGCTTTTCGGGGCCGAATGTCGAGAGAGAGGTAGCTCCACTCCGAGGGGGCGCACTGTGGACACGAGCAAACTCCAGCACGCTCGATCGAAACGCACTTTGGGAGCGCTGAGTCACGCGCTCATCGCAACCGTTGCCGTTCTCTGTCTGTGCGCGCCGAGCTTCGCGGATAGCCACGTCTTCGAGCACACGTATCCGCTCAGCTCCGGCGGCAGCTTCGTGCTCGCTAACATCAACGGCTCGGTGCGCGTCGAAGGATGGGAGCGCGACGAAGTGGAAGTTCACGCGGTGAAGACGTCGAAGGCCGATCCGAAGGACGTGGATCGCGTGAGCATCGAAGTGAGCAGCCGGCCCGGCGAAGTTGCCGTGCACACGAAGTATCCCGAAGGCACTGGCGTCGAAGTGGCCGTCGAATACGTGATCCATGTTCCGGCGCGCGTGCTGCTCGGGAGCGTGCAAACGGTGAATGGGAGCGTGGTAGTGCGCGGCGTCCAGGGCGGCGGCGAGCTTCGTTCGGTGAACGGAGATGTGGACGTGCTCGACAGCGCCGGGCGATTCAGCGCGAAGACCACGAACGGCAACTTGCACGTGCAGCTGCGGCAGCTCCAGGACGGCGGGCCGATGAACATCGAAACCGTGAACGGCTCCGTGATTCTCGGGCTTCCATCGAATGCGCGCGCCGATTTGAAGATTCTGAGCATGAACGGTGATTTTTCTTCCGAGCTTCCCGTCACGTCGACCGCCGGAACGCTTGCCTCGCGGACGTTTCGCGCGAGGCTCGGCCGGGGCGGAAGCCCGATTTCGGTTCGCACTGTCAATGGCGGGATACGGCTGATCGTAGATCGATCGGGCGTGTAACCGCTGGAATCCGGGGCGTAATTTTCGAAAGTGAGGACGACTCTGATGAAGTGGTGTACCTACTCGAACCTTGCTGGTCTTGCGGTACTTCTGCTGACTTTCGGAAGCGCGCCGAGCGCGTTCCCGGGACAGGCGGCGCAGGCCCCGGCCGCTCCAAAGTCCCAGGACACGAACTGCATAAATGTTGACTCTTTGAAGGAACAAGTCGACGAGTCTCTTCGTAGTATGAATTTGGAGAGCAAACTCGCCAATCTGTCCGAGGTCTTGGCGAGAGAGGAGGCCGTGATGAGTTCGCCGGAACTGGCCAAATTGAAGAGTCTTTCGGCCCAGTTGGAGGGCAAGGAAGGCGACATCGAGGCCAAAGCTCAAGAGATGGCCCAGGAAATGAGCCAGCGCGCCGAAGCGCTTGCGTCGGATGCGCAAGAGAAGGGCATGGATGCGGGACCCAAGATTTGGGTCGCGGATGACGGAGGCGGCTGGCTGGGCGTCGAGATTGACGAAGTGACGCCGGAGAAGGCCAAGGATTTGAAGCTCTCGGCCGTGCGCGGCGTGATCGTTCAGGACGTGGAGCCCGACAGCCCGGCGGCGAAGGCGGGGCTGAAGGAGAACGACGTGGTGCTGCAGTACGACGGGCAGACCGTCGAAGGCACGGTGCAGTTCCGCCGGCTGGTGCGGGAGACGCCCGCGGGCCGCACGATTCCGCTGGTGGTTTCGCGCGACGGGAGCACGCAGAACCTTTCCGTCGAGCTCGGCGACCGGAATGCGTACTACGAAAAGAACATGCGGGGGAAGATGCAAGACTTCGCCAAGCCTTTCGCATTCGCAACGCCCAACTTCGACCTCAACTTTTCCGGCCCCGGAGCCTTCAGCATGATCGACGCGCGCACGCCGATCCTTGGAATCAGCGCGGAGGACTTGTCCGGGCAGCTCGGATCGTATTTCGGCGCGCCGAATGGAGCCGGAGTTCTGGTCCGCGAAGTGCGCAATGGAACGCCCGCGGAGAAGGCGGGATTGAAAGCGGGCGACGTGATCGTGAAGGTCGACGGGAAGGCCGTGGCGAATCTTTCGGATTTGCGCGACCAGCTTCGCAACAAGAGCGATCAGAAGAGCGTGAGTCTTGGAGTGCTGCGGAATCATTCCGAGATGAGCGTTCCGGTGGAGATCGAAAAGCCGAAGCCGCTGGAGAAGGTCCAGCCGACCCATCGCGCACAGCTCTAAATAATCGGCGGCGCAGCGCGAGGCAGCAAGCGTTGCGCCGCCATTCCTTCCTTATCCTTCCATTTTCTGTAGGCACTGAATTGTCGCTGAAGTGCGATTTCGTACTTTTTTGGCGATTAGACTGGGTGCCGGTCCTTTGTTTTCTATAGCTTACGAGGGGTTCTAATATCCCATTTTGGCGATTAAAAAAATCATAGGTTGTTCGGGAGGGATTGCACGCCGCGGAGGGAGAAGAAACGGAGGCGTAATCCGACGAAAAAAGGGCCGGGGATTTGTATAGATTAGAAAAATGTAAGTCGGTGATTTCGGGGCGGTTACGGGGATTTCTAATCTTCGGTGTGTAGATTAGAAAGGGGGGCGGGGAGGCAAGGCAGCAAGGAGGCAGGGAGGCAGCGACCCGAACCATCGAGTCCCTATGTTTGTTGCGATTAGAAATTTGTTTGTCCTTTGTTTTCATCGAGTTAGCCCGATTTCTAATTCTGGACAGTTGCGATTAGACTCCAATTTCGTCTGCCGCTCCCCACGGGCGGCCTCCTCCCCGGCGTCGGACGAACGCCAAAGATAAAAACAACGTATGTTAGCATAGTTGTAAACAAAAGTCAATAGGAAAGAAGTTTTCCACAGGGGGGGCGGACGCGTGACGCAAGGGGCGTCCCGGTTTCACCGAGGACGCAAGGTAGGCGAACGGCGCGCGACTGTTACGCGGGGACTGAAGTCCCCGCCTCCTGTTTGGCGTTGCCGAAGGGTGGGACGTGAAAGGCGCGCGGAGAGGGAAAAAAACCGATGGGGACATTGGTGCTGCCACCCCGTCACGCAAGAGCGGCGCGATGGGGATCCCGGTGTGAGCTTGCCGCGCTCGGGTCGTCTGTGGCCGGAACGCAACCGGAATCAGGCCTAGCTAGAGTCTGACACGGCCACGGAGGCGGATTGCCTTTTGTGGGTTGATTGAGGAAAACCAAGCAAGCTGGCCACGCACTGTCGCGGGATCGATTCCTAGCCGGTCGAGATGAACAGCCCGTCGGCGCATCTCATCGCGCTGCTCCCTGGGGAGATTCAGCTTTTCGTTCACGATCAACCCGGTGACGACTTGCCGGGTGTGCGCTGGCATTGTCTTCACTTTGGCTGGATTGATCCTGAAGCCTTCCTCCTGAACGATTCGCTGCACTAGTCGACGGAAATCGAGCAGTCGCCAACCGCCCGAAATTGCCAGGTCGTCCACGTATCGGGTGTATGCGAACCCATGCAGCCGGGCCAAGCGCAGGATCCTCACGTCGACTCGGTACATGGCGAGATTTGCGAGGGCGACGCTTGTCGGAGCGCCTTGTGGCAACTGGTTATCCCAAGTCGTCGCGTCCACTAGGGCCTCCAGAGCCTGGGCACCGAACCCCAAAACTGAGAAAACTCTTCTGATGGTTGCGGGACCGACGCTGGGGAAGAAGTCCTTCACGTCCAGCGTGAAGACGACTGGCTTGCCCGTATGGAGTTTGGCGTTCGTTGCAGGTGACCGGCCTCTGACCCCTCCGTGGACACAGTCGAGAGCTCCGACCTTGTCGAGCAAGTGCCGTCTGATCTTGTCTTGGAGGAACTTGAGGGGTCCGTCGGGCACTCTAAGGAGGCGAAAGCCGCCGCCGGGCTTGGTCAGTCGAGTGTTGCGATAGTAGCGGCGACGATCTTGGATTACCCCTTGGATTTCATGAGGTGCGACCGCTAGGAGCTTCGCCAGTTCGGGCAGCGTATTGGCATCGAACTGGGCCATTACCCCACCCTCCTCTTTGGGCTCTTTTGTCGATTCGCAAAAAGGCACATCGTTTCAAGCTGGGCCAAGATATCTCTGAGCTGCGCGAGACTACCGGATGGGTCAGATCCAGCTTCTTCCCACAGAAAGAAAAGACCAACAGGAACCCTTAGAGTCTGCGCCAGCTGCCTTAGGAGTTGGACGCTGGGCTCTCGCTTTCCATTTTCAACGAGCGATATGTAGTTCGCGGTGACGCCCAGCCTAGTTGCAATTTCACCTTGCTTGATCCCGCTAGCAGTGCGCATCAGCTTGATGGCCCGACCGAGGTTCATAGGGTGCTTTCTTCTTCGGTTGTGAACAGTAAGCTGGCAGTTACCCACGACGCAAATATCGCACGGCCTTCAAGATCGCCTGTTGCAGGATTCCCCAGAACTCGTCGTCCGGGTCTTCCTGAAGCAGGTGCCTGAGCCGTGATACCGAGCGGCGCAATTGAACCGCCAGCCTACCGTTGTGCTGCCCTGACAAGCCGGAGCCATTAGCCGGAAAGAGAATCCGTACTAGCTGGTCCAGCCTACGCAAAGCGAGCTTTCGTTGGTAGGCTGACATCAAGCCCTCCTTTCGGGATGAAATCAGTGTGTGTAGTCAATCAACGACTGTTCACACTGCGATAGCGCGAAAGCGCTATCGCACGGCCTTGTCAGTGAATCACTTACACCTGACGGCCCCCGATTTACAGATGGCCTTTAGCGGAGGGCATTCCTAGCCTTCCTTTTCGCTGTTGCGCTTCACCCCTCTTTCAGGAAGAGGAGCGTTCGCTCCCCATTCCGCGGGAAGTATAAAGGGACGTGAGACAGGCTGTCAAGGATTTCTAACAATCAGTCATGGAAAATATAAAGCGAAACCAAGAAATGGCCGACAGGCTCGTGGCGCAACGCGTCAGGTCTTTGCCATGCGTCGGGCAGTGTGGCTCCCCAGAGCACGCCGTTATGGCGCATTAGCCACTTTCAGAGTCTGCTATGATGCCTGGTTCAGGCGGATCGGAGGGCACGTGCTTGAGGCGTTCAATGCTCAGTCGAAGAATATTGGTGACCTTCTAAGCGCGAACGAGCGGGCGAAGATGGTCGTCCCGAAGTTCCAGCGCGGGTATAGCTGGGAGAAGAAGCACGTCGATGCCTTGTGGAAGGATATCGTTGCGTTTCAATCCGAGCAAAGCCAGAAGGGCGGACCGGACAAGTACTTTCTCGGACCGATCGTGATATTGCAAGAATCCAAGGAGGTTATATCAATCCTAGATGGCCAGCAAAGGCTGGCGACCGCCACGATCCTTCTAAGTGTGATGCGGGATCTGGCACGTGGCCTTGGTACGCAGGCCGCGACGGACTTCGCTCGTGACGTGCAGCGGGAACTGATAGAAAAGGAGGGTGCGGGCTACTCTCTTGAGATGGGTGAGATGGACAAGCTTTACTTTGCTGAAACGATCCAGGCGGATCCTCCGAGCAACAAGAAGCCCTCGCTACGATCGCATCGGAACATCCAAAAGGCTCGGCAGTTTCTTACGGATGCGTTAAGGACTCGGAGCGCCCAGCTCGACCCAGCGCGGACGCTTGTTTTGCTGAAGGAGCTTCGCCAGGTTCTGCGAAGCGATCTAGTGATGGCGTGCATCCCGGTCAGTTCCGAGCGCGATGCGTTTCGCATCTTCGAAACGCTAAATGATCGCGGCCTTCGCCTGTCAGTTCCGGACTTGCTGCTGAACTATCTCATGCGGGTGGCGAGTTCCGACGTTGAGCGGAAGCAGATCCGTGATTTTTGGAACGAGATGCTCGAGAGAATGGGACGACGCGATATCAACCGCTTTTTGCGCCACATGTGGGTTTCAAAGTATGGCGATCTCAAGAGCCAGGACTTATTCACTGCCTTGAAGGAGTATATCGAGCGCAACAATGTTGGGAGTTTGGATTTTGCACGCTCTTGTTCGGAGGAGTGCGAAAGCTATGCTCAATTGCTGGATATAGACGAGGAGCGCCTGAAGGGCGCGGGTCCGTTCGTCCGGGCTCTTCTTCGTGATTTGGATTTCCAGTCGGCGCTGCCACCGCTTCTCTCCGGTTACCTTCATCTAGTGCCTGCGGACTTCGAAAACATGGCGAAGTGCCTTCTGGTTTTCGTGACTCGCTATTCTGTTGTCGCCAACTTGGACTCTTCGGGATTGGAAACCGTTTTTTTCGGGCTAGCGCGGGACATCAGGCAAAAGGTGGCTCCCCCTGGTTCCTCAAAGGCGTGCCTCGCCTACACAAAAGGTGTTCTGGTAAAAAACGCCCCGTCCGACGAACAAGTCAAGGCGGCTGTGCCTAACCTGCTGCTGTCGAGCGACGAAGCCCGATATGTCCTTAGCCGCCTTGCACGACACATGCAGTCGAAGACCAAAGAGGTCACCGTGGATGAGGCGAATCTAGAGCACATATTCCCAAAGAGCCCGTCAAGCGAATGGGTCGACCCTGAGGCATTGGAGCCGTACCTATGGCACGTCGGGAATCTGACCATGTTGGGCGAGCGGCTCAACAAGGCAGCTGAGAATCGCGGTTTCAGCTTTAAGAAGGATCAATATGGTAAGAAGTCGGAGTTGGAGATGGCGAGGGAGATCGCGAAGCGGTATTCCACTTGGGATGAGGCCGCGATCCGCGATCGCGCGACGCGATTGGCCTCCGATGTCGTAGAGGTGTGGAGCTTCAACAACCCGTCTCGCGTTTAGGCAGTCGGGTGGGCTGGTCGCCGCCTACCACCCCTAAGGAACGTCCCTTCTTCTACCGACTGTGAAGGTGCCGGTCTCCCCCCGGGAGAACCGAAAGGCTGCTGGGTCGCGAAGGGCGCGTAGCGCAACAAATGTTGCTGCGGAGGAGCGATCGTGGCGCCGTTCCAGTGCGCGGGTGGATGCAGTCCCTCCTACCCGCGCGACCAGGCCCACGATGCAATGCGCCAGCCGGCCGGCGTTTTCTGGAGGGCGATGGTTATGGTTGCGCCGACCTCCTTCACGGGCTTGGCGTTCTGCTTGTAGTTGTACTGGGCGGGCATGACGACATAGGCGCGGTCGCCTGAGACGTCCAGATGCCGCGGGTGGCCGAACATGACGCTGGGCTCGGTGACGCCGTTTTTCTGGGCGTCGGCGGCATAATCGTCGCCCCATTGTTTGCAGGTGTTGGAGCCGCTCCATGCGTAGGGCGGAAACTCGTCGATGATGGAGGCTTGGTCGGCGCAGAGTTTCATCCATCCGGGATCGCCGGTGTTGAAGTCGTGCTCGAACTCGCGAATGACTGCCAAGACGGCCCCTTTATCGCCGGACATGCGTTGGGTGGCGGGCCTGCTGGTTTTGGCGGGTTTGGGAGTGGAATTCGCAGGGTTCTGCTGCGCGGCGACGGCAGCCGGCAGAGCGACAGCGAGTACAAGCAGAATGAAGGTCCTTTTCATGTTGTCCTCCTCCGGGTGATTCGGATGCAGTGGGGCTTTGGTCCGCAGCGAGCTGAGGCTACATATATTCTATTCGGGGGTGTGGCGCAACGGTTTGCGAGGAGCGAAGAGGGTCAGCACGAGTAGCAACAGCAGAGTCTGTGTGAGAAATAACCTAAATCGCTCTCAGTGGCTGAAGCCGCCCTCATTTGGCGCCGGTTACGGCACGGCTGAAGCCGTGCCCTGACGCAAATCCCTCGTTTCCATACAGACTCAGCAGGCCATCCTTTGCGGCCACATACTGAGCGTGGAGCAGGGACTTGCCTGACTTACAACGCTGCTTTCTGTCGCCCGTTACACGGGCTAGCGACATGAAATATTGCGCACCCGCGGCTCACGCCGCGGGCTACGTTCTTGCGCCCGCTACGCGGGCTAGCGCAATGATCTCCGAAGGGCTGCTGGGTCGCAAAGAGCGCTACCCAGCGCTGCAGGACCTCCTTAGAAGCTCCGTGAAAGGTGTTTCTTGAGAGGAACAGACTGAGACGGAGCGGGGTCTAAGGAGTCAAAGGGTAGAGGTGCGTCGCGGCGGGGGCGAGGCGTTGAAGCACAACTGCTTGCGGAGAGAGCAAAATTCGGGGCTTCAGGGGTTAAAACCCCTGATAAGAAGGCGACAGCCCATGTCGGAGCTAAAGCCGTGTCTGGCGACAGGCAGGCTCCGACCCCCTAAACAACGTCCCTTCTTCCACAAGCTGTGAAAGTCCGGGACTTCTGGCGACCGCGCGGAATGCGAGGCGTGACGATGTTTGAAAATCTGATGCAGGACTTGCGATATGCGGGGCGGATGCTGCGGCGGAGTCCGGGGTTTGCGGCGACGGCGATCGCGGCGCTGGCGCTGGGGATTGGGGCGAACACGGCGATTTTTACGGTGGTGAACAAGGTGCTGCTGGAGCCGCTGCCATACCCGCAGGCGGACCGCCTGGTGGAGTTGGAGCAGGCGGGTCCGCAAGGAAACGGCGACGTCACGTCGATTCCGAAATTCAACGTGTGGCGAGAGCAGACGCAGGTGTTCGACGCGGTGACGGCGTACGACTTCGGAGGACCGGGGATGAACCTGACGGGCGGCGACGCGCCGGAACAGGTTCGAGGGATTCGGGCGTCGGCAGATTACTTCCGCGTTTTCGGCGTGCCGATGGCGGTGGGGCGAGCGTTCACGGAGCAGGAAGACCGGCCGAGCGGCCCGAAGTTGGCGGTGCTGGCAAACGGATTGTGGCGGAGCCGGTATGGATCGGATCCGGCGATCATAGGGAAGACGATCGAGCTTGGAGGCGATCCTTATCTGGTGGTTGGCGTAGTTGGGGCGACATTTCACCTCGATCCGCCTGCGGACGTGATTCTGCCCCTGCAAGCCGACCCGACCAGCACGGACCAGTCGCACTATTTGTTTTCGACGGCGCGAATGAAGCCCGGCGTGACAGTGGGAATGGCACAGGCGGCGATGAAGGTTGCGGCGGAGGAGTTCAAACGAAAATTCCCGGGGGCGTTGGGTCCGCAGGACGGATTCACGGCGGTGTCGTTGCGGGAGGCGCGCATCGGGGACGCGCGGACGTCGCTGCTGGTGCTGCTGGGAGCTGTGCTTTTCGTGCTGCTGATCGCATGCGCGAATGTGGCGAATCTGTTGCTGGTGCGGGCGACGATTCGAAAGAGGGAGATCGCGATTCGCGCGGCGCTGGGAGCGGGCCGGCGGCGAATTATTTCGCAACTGCTGACGGAGAGCGTCGTGCTGTCGCTGGTGGCGGGTGCGATCGGCCTGGGGCTGGGATATCTGGGAGTGCACGCGCTGCTGGCAATGAATCCGGGAAATATTCCGCGCATCGGCGAGCACGGGCAAGACGTGACGATGGATTGGCGGGTGCTGGGGTTCACGCTGGGAATTTCGGTGCTGACGGGAATCCTGTTCGGATTGATTCCGGCGCTGACCGCGTCGCGATCGGACTTGAACCTGACGCTGCGGGAAAGCGGCTCGCGGTCGGGGAGCGGCGTGAGGCAAAACAAGGCGCGGTCGCTGCTGGTGGTGACCGAGATGTCGCTGGCGCTGATTCTGCTGATTGGCGCGGCGCTGCTGATACGGACGTTTGCGGCGTTGCGAGGCGTGGATCCGGGATTCAGCGCGCATAACGTGCTGACGATGGATATGTCGATTACGGGGCCGCAATTTGCGAAGACGGCAAGCGTCGCGCTGCTGGTGGAAAACGCGCGGCAGAGGGTGGAGGCGGTTCCGGGAGTGGAGGCGATGGCGACGACGTGCTGCCTGCCGCTCGAGGGCGGACTGGGGCTGCCGTTCACGATCGAGGGGAGGAAGCATCCGCAGGGGCCGTATGACGGAGGCGCGGGATACGACATCGTGTCGTGGGAATATTTCAAGGCGTTTCGCATTCCACTGATTCGCGGGCGAGTGTTTACGGTGAACGACGATGGAGGCGCGCCGGGAGTGGTGCTGATCAGCGAGACGATGGCGAAGAAATACTGGCCGAAGGGCGATGCCGTGGGCGCGCAGATCACAATCGGCAAGGGAGTGGGGCCGGAGTTTGCGGAGCCGGCGCGGGAAGTGATTGGAATTGTGGGCGACGCGCGGAACGGCGGGCTGGACAGCGACGCGCCTCCGATCATGTACATTCCGGTATCGCAGGTTCCGGATGGAGTGACGGCGCTGAATTCGCGGATCACGCCGCTGCAATTCGTGATTCGGACACGAGTGGAGCCGTTTTCGCTGAGCCAGGAAATTCAGAAGGCGTTGCGCGATGCGAGCGGAGGTCTGCCGGTGGCGCACGTGCGGTCGATGGAGCAGGTGGTGAGCGAGTCGACGGCGCGGAGCGATTTCAATACGACGCTGCTGACGATTTTTGCGGGGGTGGCGCTGCTGCTGGCGGCGATTGGAATCTATGGGCTGATGGCGTATTCGGTGCAGCAGCGGACGCAGGAAATTGGGATACGGATGGCGCTCGGCGCGGGGCCGGGCGACGTGAGAAACATGGTGGTGAGGCAGGGAATGCTGCTGGCGGTGATTGGAGTGGCGATTGGGGTGGGGGCGTCGTTCGGACTGACGCGGCTGATTCGGACCTGGCTGTTTGGAGTGAAGGCGTGGGACCCGGTGGTGTTCGTCACGGTGCCGGTGCTGCTGGCGGTGGTGGCGCTGGTGGCGACGTGGGTGCCGGCGATGAGGGCGTCGAGGGTGGATCCGATTGTTTCGCTGCGATATGAGTAAGAGCGAAACCTTTTGGAACCACAGATGAACACAGATAAACACAGATAAAGAACGGAAAAGAGAAAAGGGAAAGAAAAAGCGATTCGAAATTTCAAATCTGAAATGGCTCTGTTGAGATCCTCGGTTTTCGAGAGGCTGGAAGAGAGATCCCTCGACTGCACGTCCCGACGCGAAAATCGAAAAGGCGCGATTTTCGCGGGAAAAAGCGTCGGGACGCTCCGCTCGGGATGACAAAGTTCGCATGTCGTGCCGAGAAAATGGGCAGCGGCGCGCCTTTGCGTGAGGAAATCAACAAAGCCATTTGAGATTTGAGAAGAAGGCGAGAAAAGTCCACCGCAGAGGCGCAGAGGACGCGGAGAAACCGACGAGTCAGACGCGGGAGGCGAGGCGTTTGGGGGCGACTAGCTGGTAGCTACAGACGAGGAGGTCGCGGACTTCGTTCCAATCGATGGCGCCGGCGTCGAGGCGAAGGGCGACCCATCCGCGGGGCCCGACGTACGCGGGGAGATAGAAGCGGCCGGGCTGCGCGGCGACGAGAGCGGTGTTCTCTCCAGGCATGACCTTGCAGGTGATCGCAACAATTCCATCGCCATGATGGTTGTCGAGGAAGTAGGCGAAGTTGCGGCCGCGGACGATGAATGCGGCGTGCGAGCCATGGAGGCGGCGCGAGGCTTCCGGAAGCGCGAGAGCGAGCTTCGAGATGCGAGCGAGGCGCGGGTCTTCTTTCTTTTTGGTGCGGGCGCGGGGCATGGGGATGCGCGCCGCGGCTATTCGCGGACGATTTCGGCGTTCGCGCTGGGGACGACGATGCGGTCGAGGCGCGAGCCGTCGAGGAAGAGATCGATTTCGTTGTCGGAGGTCTTCACGCGAAGCTCCTCGAGACTCTTGCCGTCGGCATCTTGCTTGCCGAGGGATTCAACGGTCACGGGGCCGGGCGTGAGTTCCTGAGGAACGAGGACGGAGAAATTCTGGACGCCCTTTTTCTGCCAGTCGTACATCTGCGCGAGGACCGCGTATTGGTCGTAGAGGTTGTCGTCGAGGATGGCGATGCGCGGGGAAGTGAAGGTGAACTGCTGGGTGAAGGGCTTGGAATTGCTGAGGTGGAGCTCGATGGTGGCGGTGGGCCCGTCGAAGCCGACAACAGCGGAGGCCTTTTTCGCGCCGTCGGTGGCCCATTCGTAGCGGACGGGAATGCCGTCTGGGCGGAACGTGAGCGTGCCAGTGACGTGCGTGGCGCCCTGCGCGGATTGAATTTCGGTGACGCCGTGGGCGACCCAGTTGGAGCCGTTCGAAGCGAGGTCGAATTCCTCGCTGCCGACGCTATGGCCGGCGACGAGAATCTTGAATTTGCCCTTGTCGGGCGTGAAGCCGGAAGGATTGGAATGAGCGCGCGCCGCCCAAGCGAGGGCGGAGGCGCAAAGCGTCAGCACGAGAATCGCAGCCAGAAAAAATCCATTCGCGAAAGTCTTCGCCGGTTTCATGCAGTCACCTTTGGAAAAATGCCCAGCGCGAGGATCTGTTCGACGACGCGCAGGGGTTCGGTGTTGCTGTCGACGCGATAATCGGAAAGTTCGTAGAAGGGCAGGCGTTGCTGATAGAGCTGACGAAAGCTGGCTTCGTCGCGAAAAAGCGGGCGATTGGTGATGTGGGCGCAGCGCGGAAGCAGAACTTCGATGGGGCACTGGAGCCAGATGAGGACGGCGGAGTGCTCGCGAAGGAGGGCGAGGTTGTATGCCTGCGCGGTAGTGCCTCCGCCGAGCGAAAGGATGCGCGACTGCTGGGCTTCGGCGGATTCGCCGAGAACGCGCGAAAGCTGCTCGTGCTCGATACGGCGAAATTCGGGCTCGCCCATCTGGGCGAAGATGTCGGAGATTTCGAGGCCGACGGAATCGACCACGCGCTTATCGAGATCGACATGCGGCCAGCCGACCTGGCGCGCGAGAAGGCGCGCGACGGTGGATTTGCCCGTGCCCATGAAGCCGGTGAGGCAGACGAGTTTGTGAGCGCGGGGTTCCTTGGTCATTTTGGAGGAGGGCAGAAGCGAAGTGGAATGGCGCGATCAGTCACGCTTGGTGATGTTGATTGTACCATCGAAGGACGTCAATTCGACCTTCGCGTGACCAGCGGTGTTGAATGTTCCGACCAGGGACTTGCCATACCTCGATGCGGGATCAGCAGCACGGCCGGAGATCAGATTGGCCTCATTGTTGACCTTGCCCTTGAGAGAAGTGGCGCTGAGATCGAAGGAGTCGCCGGGCGCGAAGCGCAGGTCGATAACGCCGCTGTAGTTGCGGAGGCGATAAAAACCGTTGGGCAGAAATTCGCCGGAGAAGAGGATGTTGCCGGTGGAGGTTTGCGCGCGGACATGATAGCTGCGCATATCGACGAAGCGGAAATTGCCGCTGATGGAGTTGACCTCGATACGGCCGGCGCAGCGGAGGCACTGAACGGAGCCACCCACGGTGGCGATGGTGAGATAGCCGGCGGCGTCCTGAAGATCGACGCCTGCGGCGACGGTTTCGACGTCCATGTTGCCGAGGACGTTGGCGACGCTGACGGCGCCGGAGTCATCATGGATCTGGAGCTCGGTGTCCTCAGGAACGTTGATCTGATAATCGGCCTTGTAGTCGTCGGGAGCGACGTTGCTGCCGACCTGGCGGGTGAGGACGTCGACGCGATTGCCGTTTTGCTCGGCGTTGACGTCGACGCGATCGCTGGCCAAATCGGCGATGACCAGGATTTCGGATTTCGTCCAGGCCTTGACGGTAACGGTGCCGTTGGGATTATGAATGGTGACGATGGGGTGAGCGGCGACCTTGAAATGCTTCTCGAGACGCTTGGCCGAAGCGGGAAAAGCGGTGAGCAACAGGAAGCCGGGAACGAGAACCCCGGCGGTCTTCCAAGCCGACGAAATCGAGCCTTCCGTGCTCATGGGTTGTACTCTCCCTGGTCGCTCATCTGAGCGAGCAAGTCCGCCTTTTGCTGGTAAGCCTCATAAAGATAATCGCGGGCAACTTCGTTTTCGGGTTCTTCGCGCACGCTTTTTTCACACAAAGCGATGTAGTTGTCAACGATGGCGAGGTTCTTATGGAGCATAGCCTTCACGACCGGATTGGAGTCGACGATCGAGGCCATGGTTGCCCGCTCGACGGAATTGAGATGCGTTTCAAGCGGACGTGTGGAGGCTTGCAGGCCGCGGACCCAACGGTAATCGTTGAGGCGCCTGGTGGCAGGGCCGCTGAGAGCCACGCCAGCGACGATGAGAATCGTGAGATATGCGCCGGCGAGCGCAGGCCGCGGCACACCCGCGAACCAGCCGCGAATGGCGGCAGCCCAGCCGGAGGCTGGGGCGGGCTGAGAATCGCGAATTAGGCCTTCCTGCTGGAGCTGGGCGCGAAGTGAATTCCAGAGATGAGCGGGAGGCTCGGCGTCTTCGGCTGTGGAGCGGGCGGCGTGCGAAATGGAGTCGAGATCGGCGGCGACGTCGCGGCAGCGAGGGCAGCTCTTGAGATGCGCGTGAGCTTCGTGGCTGCGGTCGCCTTCCATCCACGCTTCAAGATGATTCAGGAACTGATTACATCCTGTGTCAGCCATTTCAATCCTCGCCTACCGAACCGGTTGCGGCCCTGCGTTCTTCGCGGGCCTTTTCGCGGAGCGCCTCGTGGAGCAACTCCCGAAGGCGCATCCGGGCTTTGTGGAGCTGAGATTTGGAGTTGCCGATGGAGCAATCCATAATCTCCGCAATCTCGTTGTGTTCGTAACCCTGAACATCGTGGAGAACGAACACAGCCTTGTAACCCGGCGGAAGCTGTTCAACCGCACGCTGCAAGTTGACGCGGTCAATGGAGCCGGAAAGCCTCAAATCCGGTGCTCCAAAATCGCGCCGCGGGCCGCCGGATTCCTCATCCGGCTCGGTGACCTCTTCGAGGGAGGTTTCCGTGCCGGACTTCTTACGCAGCTTCATCAGCACGACGTTGACGGCGAGCCGGTGAAGCCAGGTGGAGAATGCCGATTCTCCGCGAAACGTGGCGATTTTCCGGAAGAGCTGGAGGAAGGCCTCTTGAGTGAGATCCTCGGCTTCGGCCGTATTCCCAACCATCCGAAGGCACAGCGAATAAACTCGGCGGCTGTGCAGGCGATAAAGCCTTTCGAAGGCGGCACCGTCGCCCTGCTGGGCGAGGCGGATCGCCTCCGGTTCAGGTAAGTCGCCAGTTTCGATTCGTCTCGTTCGGGCCACGCTACCCGTCGGGACGCATCCGTTACTGCGATGCGTGGCCCGCTCCGGAAGTTGCACTTGGTTCGGCTGACTGCGGCGCGCTGCGGCGGATCGTCCACCTGGACGAACGGGCAGGCCGGTCGAGGCCGGCTTCTCACAAGGCGCGTCGTTCATTCTCGTAGGAATTACAGGAAAGGTCCAGCGCGGTTCCAGCGGTGCACGCTTGGCGGAGAGTTTTCGAGCGGGCACTTCCAGGCACCCGGAGTCCATGGGAAAAGTGTGATGCCCGAAAGGGCTGGTGCGCTGCCTGGGTTGCTTAGGCGGATGCGCCGTGGAGGGCGCCGCCCAGGCGGGTGAGCCTCTGCGGCACAGGGGCTTCGAGTTCGGCGCCGAAAGCTGCCAATTGGTCGGAGGGAAGAGCGCGAAGGAGGGCCTTCAGGATGATTTCGGCTTCGCGGAGGCAGGTGTTGAAGTCGTAGTGGAGGCAATCGAGCGTGTTCCAGCGGTTGCCGGGCTGAGCGCAGAATTCGTCGGCGAGTTCGCGGGCGGTTTCCCTGAACTGGCCGTCGAGGCGCTCAAGCGTTTCGGAGAGGAGGCGTAGCTTGTGACAAAAGCGGGAACGGTCACCGAAGCGGACACGATGGACGAAGGCGTTCCACGAGGCGGCACTCTGCGCGACGCGACCGCGGAAGAACTCGATCTTCATGGGCTCAACGAGAGGAAGATGAATAATGTTGCGGCTGCGAACCGTGCCGGCGTCGCAGAAGCCGACGAGCGAGCGGGCAAGGCGGCCCATAAGATCGGCGGCCACGCAAACCTGCTGGCTGGCGCAAATGACTTCGCCGCGGGCGCGAAAGGAGAAGGCGCCGTCCAAGGCAACGCTCATCATTGCGTAGGAGCTTTCCCAGCGCCGAACGGCGGATTCGAATATCTGGCTCTTTTCCCTCGGCAGGGCCAGCAGCCACTCTTCCCAAACGGTACGGCGTACAGGTATACCATTGCGCCTAAGGAACACGCTGGGCCTCGGGGAAATCGGGCGGGATTATACCACCGAAATGGAACGGGACCCGCTCTTCCGGGAAGAATCGATACAACGCCTTTCGAATTGATGCAGTCAGTGTTTTTTTCTCCTTGAAGCGTGATATTCCGGACTGGCAACGTCAGCTTGATCCTCCGAATTCGCTTCAATTTCTGAATGTCATCAGGGTCGATTCTTCTGAGGAGTTACAGGGCACCAGTCCGGGTTCGGTCTTAATCAGGATCTGGTGAATTTGCGACGACCCGCGAAGTTGGCCACCCCTGCAAAAAATAAGCTTGAAATGGGAAATCGACGGCGCAATACTCCCCTAAGAACCTTATGGGCAGAGACCCCTTGCCGTGACTCAGAAAAAGTCCGAAACCGGCGATCTGTTGCGCGACACACTCGACATGCTGATCCTGAAGACTCTGAGCCACGGAGAGATGCACGGCTACGACATCGCGGAGCACATCCATGAGCGGAGCGACCAGATCCTGGGCGTCGAAGAAGGTGCTCTGTATCCGGCACTGCATCGCCTGGAAGTTCGCGGGCTGCTCGCCGCAGAGTGGGGCACGTCGGACAACAACCGGCGGGCGAAATACTACAGGCTGACAGCGGCGGGCCGGAAACAGCTCGCGGAAGAAACAGCACACTGGAAACGCATGTCTTCGGCGATTGAGCGGATTCTGGAGCCCGCATGAGGAGGAGCTATGCCGCACGAATGGTTGGCGGAAGCGTGGCTGAGGGCCAAGGCGCTCGTGAAGCGGAGTAGACTGGAACGCGACCTCGAGGAAGAAATACAGTTTCATCTGGCGATGCGCGCAGAAAAGAATCGCGCCCTGGGGATTGGGGCAAAGGACGCGAAGGCCGCGGCGCACCAGCGATTTGGCAACGTCACGCTGGTGAAGCAAGATTGCCGTGAAGCATGGATTTTTACCGGGCTGGAGACGCTATGGCAGGACCTTCGCTACGCGGCGCGGATGCTGACAAAGAGTCCGGGCTTTGCGGCCATCGTGGTTTGCTCGCTGGCGCTCGGCATCGGAGCAAACACCGCGGTATTCAGTGCGCTGAACTCGGTGATGCTACACGGTCTGCCTTACGAGCATCCGGAGAAGTTGGCGACAATATGGTCCACAAACAAAACGGACCCCGATTCAGAGGGTTTTGCGCCGATCGCTGAGGTGACCGACTGGAAAAAGCAAAATCACGTCTTTGCCGACATTGCTGTGGCCAGCATGGCCTCGAGCGCCACCCTGACTGGCATCGGCGAGCCTGGGCCGGTCCTCGTCCAAGGAGTGACTCCGAACTTCTTCGCTGTAGTCGGAGTGCAGCCCGCCTTGGGGCGAGTTTTTCGCGCGGAAGAAAGTCAGGAGAAGTTTCAAACCGTCGTCATCAGCAACTCCTTATGGAAGAGAAAGTTCAACAGTGACCCAGCTGTCCTTGGTAAGACATTCCAGATCACGGAGGTCGCCTCGACTGTGGTTGGAGTGATGCCTGCGGGATTCATCGGGTTTGCACCCTGGGATGAAGGAAAGGCAGCCGATGTTTGGAAGCCGTTGAATCCAGAGAGTGCCGCGTATGCAAAGCGATCGGATCACTGGAGGATGCCGGTGGCTCGCTTGAAGCCAGGAGTGACCCTCGCGCAAGCACAGCTCGAGATGGACGTCATCGCTCGCGGAATGGAGCAAGCTTATCCAGAGTCCAATCAGGGGGTGGGAGAAAAGGTCATCCCCCTGTACGACACGCTCTACCAAAACGCAAAGGATAAGCTCTATCCCCTTCTTGGCGCAGTGGGATTTATCCTGCTTATCGCATGCGTGAATGTAGCGAACCTCACGCTCTCGCGGACGGAGGGCCATCGAAAGGAATACTCCCTGCGAGCGTCGCTCGGTGCCGGCCGCCGGCGGCTCGTGCAGCAATTGCTTGCTGAAAGCGGGTTGCTGACACTGATCGGCGGCTCGCTGGGCGTCCTGCTTTCGCTTTGGGGAACTCACCTGTGGCGCGTGCTGGCAGAGGATCTTCCAGGCGGCGAGAGCATTGGCATCAACGGTCGCGTGCTCGTTTTCGCCGCGGGGCTATCGGTCTTGACGGCGTTGCTGTTCGGACTGGCCCCAGCGCTGCGAGCTTCGCGGGCGGATCTGAACGATGTTCTGCGGGAAGGGGAAAGCAGGACCTCGTCCGCGAAGCGCGGACGAATGCGTAATCTGCTGGTGATTTCTGAAGTAGCCCTCGGCATGGTGCTTTTGGTGGGGAGCGGCTTGATGATTAATAGTCTGCTTCGCATACTGCTGCCCTCGCCCGGCTTTGACCCGGCAAACGTCCTGACGATGGCGGTGAATTTCCCTGAGACCGAAGGGAAATATGTCGCGAAAGTTCCAGGCAAGGACCTGACAAAAGTGTCGCCGAAGGTGACCGCTTATCACCAACAATTGATAGAAAGAGTTGCCGCCATGCCGGGTGTCGAGTCCGCGGGCATGATCAGCATCCTTCCTCCGCTCGGAGCGGGAGACATCAGTTTTTCGATCCTGGGACACCCGGCTCCTTCGCCGGGGAAAAGCCCTTCGGGAGGATTCAATGAAGTCAGCCCGAGCTACTTTCGCACCATGAAGATTCCGCTCAAGAAAGGGCGCTACCTGGAGGAGAGCGACACGCAGAGCTCTCCATGGGCAGTGGTCATTAGCGAAACATTAGCGAACCGCTATTTCCCGAACGAAGACCCCATTGGGCAGCAGATTCTGCTCCGCCGGGAGCCTGATCAAGTAAACGAAGATCGGCCGCGCCAGATCGTCGGTGTTGTGGGCGAGGTCAAGCAAGTTGGCATGGGCGGACTTCACCCACTTCTCTACGAATCCTTTCTTCAGCAGCCGGAAGTGTCCCAGGGCGATGCATATTTCGATCGATTCGGGAGCCTGGTGATTCGGACGACTTCAGACGTACGTACCTATGAAGCAGCTATCACAGCGTCGGTGAAGCAAATGGTGAAAGAGATGGACCCGGATCAGCCCGTGACTGACATCAGTACGATGGATGAGGTCCTGGGGAAATCCATGAGGGGTTATAAGAATTATGTCGTCGTGCTCGGGGTTTTTGCCGGCATAGCCGTGGTACTGGCAGCTATAGGCGTTTACGGCGTCCTTTCGTATTTTGTCAACCAGCGCACGCGCGAACTGGGCATCCGTTATGCTCTCGGGGCTCAGCGGCGTGATGTGCTCGTGCTGGTCGCCAAGCTGGG
>DATJWH010000045.1:0-5432 GCA_035501415.1 Candidatus Limnocylindrales bacterium
CTCTGGAGAATCGGGCGACGCAAATGCCTCGTTGCGCGAAGTGCTTCTCGAGACCGATCCCGATGCTAAGTTGGTGCGAGTTGTCCTTCACGAAGCGGGGAATATCGAAACGGAATTTCGCTTCGGCAACTGGGAGGAGAACATCCCCCTCGCGGAAGTTCAGTTTCACTTCCAACCTCCATCGGGCGTTATTGTTGTGGATGAGGCTAGTCTTGTTGGAGGCCTTCACTAGCCAGCAAAATAGGGCCAACCCTCCTAACCCTTCCCGAATCCCATATCCTGGCCCCCAGCTGAGGCTCCCAATCTGACCGTTGTCATATGGTGTTAATGGCGTGTTTTCGCGCCTTTGCCGAGCGTCCAAAAGCGGTATGCTAAACTGTATGTGAAACGCTCCATTTAGCGGGTGTTTCGCCCAAAAAGATGGCCGAATACGTCTGCAAAGTCGGAGACATCTCCGGCCGGATCTTCGATCAAGTCGAGTCCGCCCAATCGGAGGCTGAAGCGAGGCAGAAGCTCGCCGAGCGGGGATTTTACGTCTACAACATTCGCAATCATCTCGACATCGTTTCCCAGTTCACTCGCTCACGCGGCGATCGCACGATTCGCACCCAGGACTTCCTGATCTTCAATCAGCAGTTCAACACCATGCTGAAGGCCGGCCTTCCGATTCTCAAGGCTCTCGATCTCCTCGGCGAACGCGCCGCGGCTCCACAGCTCCGGCCTGTGATCAGCGACGTGCGTCAGCGGGTCCGCGATGGAGCGCTGCTGTCCGACGCGCTTGCGGCCCAGGGCTCCTTTCCTCCCGTTTACGTCACGGCCATTACCGCAGGCGAACGCAGCGGAAATCTCAGCGGCGTCCTCGATCAGTACATTTCGTATCTGCGGGTCAGCACTGGGTTCAAGCGCCAGCTCGTCACCGCGCTGATCTATCCGTCGATACTGATTGCAGCGGTAATCCTCGTGATGTCGTACATGGTTACCTATGCGATGCCGAAGTTTGCGGATTTGTACAAGGACTTGAACGTTCCGCTGCCGCGAATCACGCAGATCGTGCTTGGACTCGCGGCGCCGCTTCGCTCCTATTTCCTGTTCTTCGCCGCAGCGCTCGCGATCGGCGTGGTTCTCATTGGAGTCTGGACGCGCACCCATCGCGGTGCCCTGGCCATCGACAGCCTGAAGCCTCGCATCTGGTACGTGGGTGACATCTGGCTCAAGGCCCAAATCGCCCAGTTCGTGCGAACGCTCTCGACTCTCCTCGCGGGCGGCACGCCTCTCGTCACGGCCCTGGCGACCGCATCGCAAGCCATCGATAGCCGCCTCATCGCTACATCCGTCGAGAAAGCCGGCGATCGCGTGCGCGAAGGCGAGACATTGCACTCTGCGCTTGCACAGACTCGTCTCGTTCCCGACCTTGCCATCGAAATGATCGAAGTTGGCGAGGCCTCCGGCGCTCTCGCCGCCATGCTTACCAGCGTCGCCGAATTTTACGAGGAAGAGGTCAACACCAGGCTCCAGCGAACCCTCATCTGGGTTTCGCCCGCTATTTTGGTCGTCATGGCGGTCGTGATAGGTTTGCTCTTGATTGCTTTGTATTTGCCGATGTTCTCTCTGCAGATTGGGACCACAGGATAATGACCACGAATATTCCCATTCCGACCGGCTTGCCGGACGAAAGCGCCGAGCGCGACCAGGCCCGGCGCCTCGCCGAACGCTACCGCCGCGCCTTCGTCGATCTCCGCGAACAGCGCATCGACCCTGAGCTTTTCCGCAGCATCCCGGCGGAAATGATGTTCCGCTACAAGTTCGTGCCGCTCGAAAGCCACAACGACACGCTCGTGGTCGCCATGGCCGATCCCAGCCAGTTGCAGCAGACCGACGAACTGCAGGGCCTCCTCAGCAAGAAGCTGCACATTAAAGTCGCCACCGCCTCGCAGATTGAAGACCTGCTGAAACGCACCGAACAGTCCCAGCGCGTTCTCGACCAAGCCACCGAAGGTTTCACGCTCCAGGTTGTCGGCGACGAAGAAGACAGCGACGAAAACATCACCATGGACAAGCTGACGCGCGATTCCGGCGTCAGCCCGGTGGTCCGTCTCGTCGACACCGTCATCTTCACGGCCCTCGAGCGTCGCGCCTCCGACATCCACATCGAAACGCGCAATACCGAAGTCGTTGTCAAATATCGCATTGACGGCGTCTTGCAATACGCCATGCAGGCCCTCGCCAAGGAATGGCACGCCACCATCCTTTCGCGCATCAAGGTCATGAGCGAACTCGACATCGCCGAGCGCCGCGTCCCGCAAGACGGTCGCTTCCGCGTCCGCTACAAGGGACGCTTCGTCGATTTCCGCGTCTCCATCATGCCGTCCGTTCACGGCGAGGATGCTGTGCTTCGCGTCCTCGACAAAGAAACGCTCAGCGAAAAGTTCCGCAACCTCACCCTGGATGTCGTCGGCTTCGATCCGCAAGACATCACTCGCTTCCGCCGCTACATTCATGAACCCTACGGCATGGTCCTCGTCACCGGCCCTACCGGCTCCGGGAAAACCACTACCCTCTATGCCGCCATCAATGAAATCAAGAACGACGAAGACAAGATCATCACCATCGAAGATCCCGTCGAATATCAGGTTCGCGGCATCACCCAGATTCCGGTGAACGAGAAGAAAGGCCTCACCTTTGCCCGCGGCTTGCGTTCCATCCTCCGTCACGATCCCGACAAGATCATGGTCGGTGAAATCCGCGACCAGGAGACGGCGCAGATCGCCATCAACTCCGCCCTCACGGGCCACCTCGTCTTCACCACCGTTCACGCCAACAACGTCACGGACGTCATCGGCCGCTTTATCAACATGGGCGTCGAGCCTTACAATTTCGTCTCCGCCCTCAACTGCATCATGGCCCAGCGCCTCGTGCGGGTCATCTGCGACCATTGCAAGAAGCGCGTCCAGTATGCCCCGGAGGTCTTAAAAGAATCGGGCCTCGAACCGGCCGATTGGAGCAGCGTGCCTTTCTATGAAGGGACCGGCTGCCTGGAATGTTCCGGCAGTGGTTACCGCGGCCGCAGCGCCATCACGGAACTGCTCGACCTCTCCGACAACATTCGCGAAATGATCATCAATCGCCGGCCGACCTCGGAAATCAAGCGCGCTGCAAAAGCCGAAGGCATGACATTCCTTCGCGATTCAGGGCTGGAAAAGATTCGGCAGGGAGTCACCACCCTGCGTGAAATCAATAAGGTGACTTTCCTTGACTAGCTCCGCGCCAAGCCTCGAAGCCCGCATCTACCAGCTTGGCCCCATGCGCCGTCTGGATCGCTGGCTCAACGCCATGCCGCATCCTGCGATGGTCGCCGAGGTCTCTCCCGGCCGTGTAGCAGCGGCACATTGGGGCAAGACTCGCGGCACGCTGGAATCCTACGCCATCGAGCCGGTGCCGTTTGGCGCGATCGTTCCATCTCCGGTCGAGGTCAATGTTGCCCAGCCTGACGCCGTCCGTAGCGCGATGCGTCGTGTCTTGAGCCGGATTCCGGGCCACGGATCTGAACTGGCGCTTCTGATTCCAGATCCTGTCGTCCGCGTCTTTATCCTGCCCTTCGAGACGTTCCCTCGCCGCGCCGACGAAGCGTTGCCTCTTCTTCGCTGGCGCCTCAAGAAGAGCGTCCCGTTCGATGTCGAGGAAACCGTGGTTTCCTGGATGCGCCAGGATGGACGCGAAGGAAGCCTCGAAATTGTCGCCGCCGTCGCTCGCGAGAGCATTGTTCGGGAGTATGAGGAGCTTGCTGTCGCCCTCGGCGCTCAGCCGGTCGTCGTCCTTGGCTCCACTCTCGCCACGCTGCCGCTTCTTGAAGATCGGGGGGCTACTCTGCTGGTGCGCATCAGCGGCCGGACCCTTACCACCGCCATTACCCAGGGTGGAAATCTGGCCCTCTACCGCTCCGGCGAAATGCCGTCGGATGCGAACGCGCTCGAGCCCCAGATCATTCTCGACGAGATTTTTCCCGCCGTCGCCTATTATCAGGACACTTGGGATGCCATGGTGGATCGCGTGAGGCTCTCCGGTTTCGGCCCACGAGAGGAGCACTTCCGTCGATCTCTGGCGGACGAATTGAAAGTTGCCGTCGGCCCGCTCTCTGCTTCCGATCAGGCTTTGTGGCTTGCTTCCAGCGCGCGCGAGCTCATGAGCCAGGATCTGGACTCAGTGGTCGGCTGGATGATGAACGGAGGTTCCTGAGCGCTCCCGGGCGCCGGTAACAACGTATGCAGCTGCGGCTCAATCTTTCCACTCGTCCTCGCGAGAACAACCGGCCCTTCCTCGCGGCGGCTGGCGTGCTGGGGACCATCGGCGTCCTCGCGCTTCTGATCCTCTCCCACGCTGCCTTTCAATCTTGGCGTGCCAATCGCGAGATTCGCCTCAGCATCGCGAGCCTGGAGAAGCAAATCGGGCTCGATGAGGAAAGACAGCGGGCCCTGGAGTCCTATTTTCGAACGCAGCAGGCCCAGCAAGTCCTGGATCGCGCCGGCTTTTTGAATTCGCTGATCGACGAACGCAGTTTCCCCTGGACCAAAGTTTTTAGCGACCTCGGTGAGACGCTTCCGGCAGGCGTTCGTGTCGCCAGCATTTCGCCTCGCTTGGAACACGGCCGCGCGCTTCTCAGGCTGACCGTCAGCGCCCTGGACGACGATTCCAAGGTGAAGTTCCTGGAGGCGCTCGAGCGCTCCAAGGATTTTTCCGATGTTCAGGTGCAGGCTGAACACCGCGATCAGCGGTCGAGCGAAATTCAGATTGATCTTACCGCGTGGTGCGTGGCGATATGACCCTGAATAAGAACTGGAGTGCTTGGAAGAAATCCGTCCTGGCCGCTCTTTGTGTGCTTTTTGCCCTGGATCTCGCGCTTGCCCTTTTCCTATGGCAGGGCGGGCGGGAAGGGCCCGAATCCAGGCGCCGCCAGCGCGACCATCTACAATTGCAAGCCAAGTTGCTGAAAGCGGACGTCGACCGAGGTGAAAAAATCAGGGCCTCCTTGCCGCAGGTAGGCAAGGATTGTGACGGCTTCTACAAATCGGACTTTCTTCCGGCCTCCACTGGTTATTCTGCCGTGCTCGCCGAATTTACAGAAATCACTCACAAGACGGGGCTAAAAACCGGCGGCATCAGTTTTCAGCAGAAGGAATTGAAGGATCACGGCGTCACGCAAGTCAGCATGAAAACCACCGTCGAGGGCGACTATCCAGCGCTCATCGAATTCATTCACGCTCTCGAGAAATCGAAGAATTTCTATCTGCTCGATAATTTGACGCTGGCTTCGGGAGGCGCGACGCCCGGCGTCAAGCTGAATCTCGATCTGCGGACGTTTTTCAGGACCTAGAAAAAGTGACCAAGCAGAAGATCGAACTCTCGGTACTCGTCGGGCTGCTCGGCCTTGGGGCTGT
>DATJWH010000046.1:0-3390 GCA_035501415.1 Candidatus Limnocylindrales bacterium
ACCGCGAACGAGAAGCCTTTCTTCAGAATCTGGACAGCTTCGTCCACGCTGGCGGCTGCCGCTTCCTTGTCCTCGCGATCCACCGGAACGAATTTCGCCAAGCGCATGGCTTTCGAGAGAATTGGAATGCGGAAGAGCTCGCTCTTCACGAGGATGGAGACGCGCCGCGGAATCGAGGGAATGAACGCGAGCGGGTCCACGTTGGAGATGTGATTGGCCGCAAAGATGCAGACGCCCGGGGGAATATTTTCGAGACCTTCGACGCGCACTTTGATTTTCGCGATGGGGAGGGAGGCGCGGACCGTCTTCATCGCGACGTCGTACATCAGGTCCGCGGAGCCGGTCAGGAAAGTCCAGACGATGAAGAACGGCATCACGAAAATGAGGGCGAAACCGAGGAAGAGTACGACGGCGAGGGTTCGTATCATCGAGCGTGTCGCGAGTTCGCACGCGGATTGTACTTCACTTTCAAAACGCCGGGGCCGCGCGTTTGCCGTTACTCCGTGGTTCCGCGCAGCATTCCGGTGCGGATGCGGAGCTGCTTTTCCGTGGGATGGGCGACCTCCGCAACGGTGCAGTGGGTCTCTTCGCGCGAAGCGAGCGTGAGGCTCACTTCCTTCTCCTGGCCATCGCGCCGGATCTTGAGAGTGAGCGTTTCGCCGGGCGAGCGCTCGCGCATCCAGGCTGAAAGCCTCGCGGGAACGGGCGAGCCGTTCGCTTCCAGAAGCACGTCGTCGATGCGCAGACCAGCCTGCTGCGCGGGGCCTCCCGGGGTAACCTCAAAAACAGTAATTCCGGAGGCGGCGCGCCGCGCATAGAAGCCGGGATCGGCGGTTCGTTTCACCTCGGTCCTCAGCGCCAGGCCGGCCGGGGCCAGCATTTCGTCATAGGGAAACTCGTCGGTTCCGGAAACGTAGCGGCGGAAGAAATCTCCGAAATCCTTGCCGGATATTGCCTGGACGACGGAGCCAATGCCGGCCGATTCGTCGTAAAAGTTTCCCTGTTTGGCCGATTCATTCAGGCTGCGCAGCACGTCGTCGAGGGATTTGTGATTGTCGGTGGCGTCGCGAATGGCGAAGTCGAGCAAGTCGCCAAGGATCTGGCCTTTGTTGTAGTAGGAGATGCTGCGGTCGGGCAGGTTGTAGGCGTCGTATTTATCGAACCAGGTGTCGAGGCTCGATTCTTCGACGCTCTGCCACTTGCGCGCGGGACGCGACTGAAGCTCGCAGATCTGCTGCGCTAAATCTTCGTACCATTTCTCCTTGGACATGATCCCGCTGCGCTCGAGCGCGAACGAGCCGTAGGTGCTGGTGACGCCTTCGGCAAACCACAACGCGCGCGAGTATTGTT
The DNA here is from genome assembly GCA_035501415.1 of Candidatus Limnocylindrales bacterium. Taxonomy (GTDB): domain Bacteria; phylum Acidobacteriota; class Terriglobia; order Acidiferrales; family UBA7541; genus Palsa-295. The sequence continues at coordinate 1,351 of DATJWH010000046.1, forward strand.
CCTTCGTGTAGTCCACCGGCTCAAGGCTTTTCGGGCGGATGCGCTTCACGTTCCAGGCGTGAAAGAATTCGTGCGCGGCAATCGCCACAGCCATTTCCACCGAACCTGCGCCGATGGCGGTGCAGTTGGAGTGCTCCATGCCGCCGCCGCCCACTTCCGGATAGGGGCCGATGTGGAAGAAGAAGGTGTATTCCTTGAATGGCGGCCCGTCCATTAATTTGAGGTCGTAGGCGGTAATCCGCTTCAGGGAATCTTCGAGCGCGCCGCGGTTCCATTCCTTGGAATCCACAACGACGCGGAAATGTGCGCCGGAATTATCGAAGGCGAATTCCTCGACTTTTCCGATCTCCACCGGGGCGTCCACGAGCTTGTCGTAACTTTCCGCGATGAAGGAGTTCGGCGTAGCGCCGGGAGGGAGCTCGGCGATCGAACGCCAGCTCGCGGGCACGTCTGTGAAAGCGACTTCAACGGCTTCGGAGCGGCGATCCGGCACGTACATCAGGGTCTCGGCAAAGTTCAGGAAGGCGTGGTGCGGATTCAGCTGCGAATTGAAGGGACCGGCCTCGTCCCATTCGATGGAATATTCGATCCTCACATTGCCGGGCGTATTCGAAAGCGGAAACAGCCAAGTCTGCTTGTCGATCTTGCGCGCCGGGAAGAAGGAACCGTCCGACCCCGGCAAGATAGCGCGGACATCCCGCACGCGATAGGCGAAATCGCGCACTTGATAGAGGGCGTTCCACGCGGGAAGCGCGACGATCAGATTCTGCTGCGGCGGCTGCGTGGCAACCTGCATTTCCACGTCGAACCGGTGCTTCTCGGGATGCGCCAGCGAAACCTTGTAGTTGATGGTGGCGGCTGCGGGTCGCGCAGCAAAAAGGAACGCCAGCAGAAAACCCAGAGCAATGGCGCGACATCCACCGCAGCGATTCGTCATCCGCGAACTCCCGCACGAGATTTGAGCTTGTCGAGCAATTTTGCGCACAGGCCGTCGAAGCTGCCGTTGGACATGACCATAACGAGGTCGCCCGGCTGGACGTTGTCCACAAAGTATTCCGCGATGGCTTCGGCGGACAGAAAGGCCTGCGCTGCGCGGCCACGCTTGCGAATCGCCTCGGCGACTGCGTCGGGCGAAAAGCGGTCTTCGTCGGCGAGCAACTGGGCGCGATTCACGGGGCCAATTGCCACCGCATCGGCCACCGCCAGCGCTTCCGGCAGCACGTCCTGAAATATCTTGCGGCGCATGGTATTCGAGCGCGGCTCGATGGCCGCCCAGATTTTGCGGCCCGGCCAGCGGGTGCGGGTGGCTTCGAGCGTCATGCGGATGGCGGTGGGGTGATGCGCGAAGTCTTCCACGACCAAGATTCCATTCGATTCGCCTTTGATCTCCATGCGGCGGCGGACGCTTTGAAATGTGGCCATGGCGCGCTGGATGGCTTCGCACTCGATGCCCCGGCCGTAGGCAATGGCGATTGCGGCGAGCGCGTCGAGAACGTTGTGGCGACCGGCGACCGGCATGCGAATCCGGGTAACTTCTCCGCCTTTGTAGGCGACTCGAAACTCGGTTGCGTCGTCGTGCCAGAGAATATCCCCCGCGCACCAATCGCAATCCGGGGTGAGACCGAAGGTCTCAACGGGGCAGAACGCTTTGGCGGCGACTTGCCTCAGGTCCGCGCTCTCTCCCCAGATTAGAATGCGGCCGCGACGAGGCACGAGATTCACGAGGCGGCGGAACTGCAGGGCAATGGATTCGAGATTCGGGTAGATGTCCGCGTGGTCGTATTCAAGCGAGGTGAGAATCAGTTCGTCGGGATGGTAGTGCAAAAATTTGGGCCCGCGATCGAAGAAGGCCGTCTCGTATTCATCGCCCTCGATGATGAACTCTTCCCCGCCGCCGAGCCCGTAGCTGCGGTCGCTAAAATTCGGAACCACCCCGCCGACGAGAAAGTCCGGGCGGCGGCCGGCAACCTGAAAAATCCAGGCCAGCATTGCGGTGGTTGTGGTTTTGCCGTGGGTGCCGGCGACGACGATCGAAGTGTG
>DATJWH010000047.1:0-39855 GCA_035501415.1 Candidatus Limnocylindrales bacterium
CCTCGGTTTTCGAGAGGCTGGAAGAGAGATCCCTGCCTGCGGCAGGCAGGCCTCGACTGCGCGTCCCGACGCGAAAATCGAAAAGACGCGATTTTCGCGGGAAAAAGCGTCGGGACGCTCCGCTCGGGATGACAAAGTTCAGAGGTCGTGCCGAGAAAATGGGCAGCGGCGCGCCTTTGCGTAAGGAAATCAACAAAGCCATTTCAAATTTGAAATTTGAGAGCAAGGCAGAGGCGTCGCATCCTTTGCAAAGAGCGCGAAGAGTGCGGCACGCTGAAAGTCAAAATCGAGGACTAGAACCTAAATCAACGCTGTGCCAAACAGAGGCCTCAGGTCTGAAGACCTGAGCTACATACCTGGAGGCGAAACGCACACCCTGAAAGTCAAAATCGAGGACTAGAATCTAGATCAAGGCTGTGCCAAACAAAGGCCTCAGGTCTGAAGACCTGAGGTACATGCGACCGAAAAGCGGAGAGGAAGAGATACGATGAGCGAGGGAAAGGGGGAAGGCGGAGGAGGCGGCGGAAGCTGGGGCTTCAGGGGCTGAAGCCCTCACTTTCTGGCGAGTTATGGCGGGAATTCCCGGTCGGACCGGAACGCAAGAGGCGCGGAATCCCTGCCCTGCCGAAGCGGCTTTTCACGAGTGGCGTGACGGGTTCGGCGGTCGTGCGATATGAATGGAGCGGGCGGGAACGTGAGTGATCGCGTGAATCGGGCGGGGCGAATTGCGATCGGGGCGGCGGGGGCGCTGCTGGCGGGGCTGACGCTGGCGCGGGTGGCGGAGTGCTGGCCGCGGGATTCGCATCTGGAGCATGTGGCGGGAGTTTGGGTGGCGGCCGCGGTGGATTTTTCGCAGGGGATTTTCTATCGCGCGCCGTACGGGCCGGGGGGATTTGGCGGGTCGCGATACTTCCCTTTTTTCTTCACGGTGCACGGGCTGCTGATCCGGATTTTCGGCGATTGGCGGTGGACGGGATATGCGCTCTCGGCGGCGAGCGTCGCGCTGCTGCTGGTGGGCGTGTATTGCCTGTGCCGGCGGCTGCGCGCGGGCGCGTGGCTGGCCATGGGGGCGGCGGCGACGGTGCTGGCGGGGACGAGCGTCCAGGACGCGCTGCTGACGATTCGCGAAGACGCGACGGCGGCGGCACTGAATGTGTGGGGGCTGGCGCTGTGTGCGGAGGAGAATCCGAGCGCAGGCAGGCTGGCGGGCGCGGCGGCGCTCTTCACGCTGGCGTTCGCGACGAAGGAAACGACGATCTTCGGCGCGGCGGCCGTGTGCCTGTGGCTGGCGTTCAACGGGCGCTGGCAGAGCGCGCTGCGGCTGGCGGCGTTTACGGCGGCGGGATATGTGGTGGTGATGGCGGTGATTGGGTTCGCGAGCGGCGGGCGCGCGATTGAGGCGTTCCGGCTGACGGCGGTGAGCGGATTCGATCTGCGGGCGCTCGCGAGCAGTCCGGTGACGATGATGGGCGAGATGGAGGGCTACACGGCGGAGATCGTGATGCTGGCGCTGGGACTCGCGGCGCTGCTAGCGGCGGGGCTGCCGGGGCGCAGGCGGATGGGGACGCTGCTGTTCGTCTGCACGCTGGGCGTGACGCTCGCGATCTTCAGCACGGACGGCGCGGCGGGAAATCACGTGATGGATTTGCTGGTGGCGGCGGTGGTGCTGGCGGCGGAATGGTCGGCGAGCGCGGGGGCGCAGGAGTTTGCGACGTGCGCGGCGGCGGGCGTGTGCCTGGTGGCGTGGCTGGCGCTGATGGCGGGCCACGCGGCGGTCGACATGGCGCCGGTGCGGACCCAGATGCAGGAAGTGGTGCGCGAGATCGGGCCGACGGACAAGCCGATCATCGCGGAAAATCCGTTGGTCGCGATCGAGGCTGGGCAGAGGCCGTATCTCGCGGATCCGTTCGCTTTCCGGGTGATGATGGACGGAGACCCCGACCTCGGAGACGACATGTGGCAGAAGATGAGCGAGCACGGATTTGCGGCGGTGGTGTTCCTGCACGATCCGCGAGCCGCGGAATGGCGGGACTTTTATACCGGGACGCATTTCGGAGAGGATTTTCTGGAGCACCTGCAAGAGAACTATCGGCTCGCCGGGACGCCCGGGGGCGAATATTTGTATCTGCCCAAGGGCGAGGCGGAGACGGGGCGGTAGGCAAATTCAAAGGCTGACGGGTCAAGATGAGCAGAGAGAGTTTCTGTCGCCCCTGAAGGGGCTCGGGCGTTTGTCGCGGGATTCTTTTCCCACGGCTTACGCCGTGGGCCACATTCTGGGTGCAGTCCGCGCGACGAGGCTATTCGGTGGCGGCGTGGCGGAAGGCGCGGAGGATGTCCGGGAGGGTGAGGACGCCTTCGAGCTTGCCGAGATCGGCGCGGTTGACGACGGGCAGGACAGGCCAATCGCCGGCCCAGCGCAGGACTTCTTCGAGAGCCTCGTCGGGGAAAATCATCGGGAGCGGGCCCTTGGATTCGACGTCGGCTGCGGTGAGCGGCTGATCGACGCCGGGGGTGGCTGCGTCACCGGGAATGCCCGACTTGAGATTCGAGATTTCGGGATCGTCAGGGAGATGAGGCGCGGAAATCTGCGCGGCGCCGGGGATCGGATGCGCAAGCTTCTGAATCTGGTCGCGGTCGAGCAGGCGCCACTCTCCTACCTTTACGCGAAACAGCAGAGGGCTTTCGGGGCTGGCTTCGGCGCGGCGAGCGATGTCCGTGACGAGGTCATCCGGTTGAACGATGATGGCGGTGGACGGCTGCATGGCGTCCTCGACAACCAGAGCGACTTGTTCGCGGAGTTCCTCGATCGAGGGCAGGACGAGGCCGTCCTGGCGCGAGAGAAGATCGAAGAGCGGGACTTTTTGATATTGCCGCGAAATCAGGTAGGCGACGAGGCTCGAAATCATGACCGGCACGATCGCGGTGTAGTTGCCGGAGACCTCGATGACCATGAAAACGGAGGTGATCGGGACGCGGAGGAATCCGGCGAAAAAGGTTCCCATGCCTACGAGCGCGAATGTGCCGACCGTGCCGGTGAGGGCCGGGAAGAAATGCTGCTCGATGGCGCCGACCGCGCCGCCAAGCATCGCGCCGATGAAGAGCGACGGCGCGAACATTCCGCCGGGCGTCCCGCTGAGGAAGGAAACGCCGGTGGCGAAAATTTTCAGGACGGCGAGAAGGATGAGGAGCTGCCACGTGAACTGGCCGTGGAGAGCCTGGTCGATGATTGAATAGCCCGCGCCCATCACCTGCGGAAGCTTGATGCCGATGACGCCGATGATTAGGCCCGCGGCGGCGGGCTGGAAGTACTGCGTCCAGGGCGGAAGATTCTTCATGCGAGGGCGCGCGTACGCGAGCCACTTCAGGAAGCCCAGAGAAGCAAGGCCTCCCACAATGCCGAGAACGACGTAAGCGAGAATCTCCCACGGATGGACAAGCTGGAACGGCGGAACGCGGAAGAGCGCTTCCTTTCCGAGGAACCAGCGCATGGTGACGACGCTCGAGACGGCGGCAAGAACGATGGCGCCGAGAACCCCGGCGCTCCACGTGCCGATGACTTCCTCGATGACGAAGAGGACGGCAGAGATGGGGGCGTTGAAGGCGGCGGCAAGACCGGCGGCGGCGCCGACAGGTGCGATGAGGCGAATCTTGCGCTGAGAAAGGTGAAGTTTGCGGCCGATGGCGGAGGCGATGCCCGCGCCCATCTGGAGGGAGGGATCCTCAGGGCCGAGCGACTGGCCGCTGCCGATGGCGAGCGCGCAAACAATGAATTTGCCGATGACGGTGCGGAACGGGATGTAGCCGTTGAGGACATACATCGCGGCTTTGGTCTGGTTGACGCCGCTGCCGCGCGACTGCTGGAAAACGTGAAGAACGAGAATGGCGACGCCGAAGCCGGCGATGGTCGGCGCAATCAGAACGCGAGGAATGCTGGGAGCGAGAGAGGAACCGAGCAAAAGAAAACTGGTGAACTCGATAGCGATGCGGAACCACACAACCGCGATGCCGGAGAGAATGCCGATCAGGACGGCGAGAAGAAGGAAGAGACGGTCCTCGCCGAGCGAAACGAGCCAGCGGCCGACAATCTCGCGCAGCGCGCGCGGCGAGAAGCGGCCGCGATCGACAGCGATGGGAGCGGGATCTGCAACGGTGGCAGTTGCATTCGGTTCAGGCGGCGTCATGGTTGAGCGCCCGGTTGCGATTGCGCAATCAGAAGCAGGGCGCGATCAGCTGGTTCGGAAGAGGCTCCGCACTGCTGCGCGGACGCAGCTTCGAGCTGGAAGGCCGCCTTCATGGCGTCGTCGACGGCAGCGGGATTTCGCGCGAGGCCGCGTTCGGTCCAGGCTTGCGCAGAAGATTGCGCACTGGAGTAGAGCTTCTGGAGTTCCGAAGAGGAGCCGGCGGCGCCGGAGTGCGCGGGCTGCGCGAGGCAGCGTTGAGCGCGCGCCTGGGCGATCTGGACGGCCTTGGCGGCGCGGCGTGCGCGTTCGGCATTCGAAAGATTTCCCTCGTAGGGATTCTCGTCGTTGACAGCCCGAGCGGTATCGATCATCGAGGCGGTGGCGCCGGCTGTGCGCTGGTCGTGGGGAAGCTGATCGAGAAAACCGAGGGCGCGCGAATACTCTCCGAGCTGATACAGCGCGGTGCCGGCGCCGAGCAGCGCGTCGGCATCGTGTTTTTGCCTGTCAAGAATTGTGCGGTATTCCTCGAAGGCGCGATTCCACAAACCCTCGCGAAGGAGCAGAGCGGCGGCGGTCTTCTGACGGACGACGTCACCCGAAGGAACTTCCTGGGCGAGCGCGATGATTTCAGGTTCGGCCTGGCTGATCATGCCGTGAGTGAGCAGGTAGTCGCAGAGTTCGCGGCGAACGTCCCAGCGCATCACGATGGGATCCTCTTCCCAGACGCCATAAATGGCAGCGTTGTAGTAGCGGATCGCGTCCTGAGTGGTCGCCTTTTTGGATGCGGCGATGCGGGCGAGCGCGAGATTGATCTGACCGCTGCCGGGAGATTCGGAGAGCATGTTCAGCAAGTAGACGCGCGCCTTTTCGCCTTCACCGTCGGCGAGCAACGCTTGCGCGAGATGGAACTGGAAACTGGAGTTGCCGGGCGAATATACCAGCGCGTTCTGGTAATCGACGACGGCGTTTTTTATTTTGCCGGAAGCGAACTCCGATTCACCCTTGGCGAACCACTGGTCGGCGAGGACGTGAACGTCCTTATGATAGAGGCGGGAGATGAAAGCAGTCAGGGCGAGCGAAACGAGCATCAGCCCGAGGCAGCTCAGCAGGACGACTTCCTGCGAGTAGCCGTTGCGGGCCCGCACCGGAGGCGTTGTGTTGTGATTCGAGGCCACGGACTGCGAACACAACCCAAATAAGACGGGAAGAAGCGATGTCATGGTACCTAAACAGAATAATTCATTCCGAGCGCGCGTTCCATGGCCGATTGCGGAAAGTGAACGAGGCCGCTGCGGAAGTTACGCCTGATCGATCAGGCGATGGTGGATGGCGTAGAGAGCGAGCTCGAGGCGGTCGGAAACTCCGAGCTTGTCGAAAATGTTGTGGAGATGATTCTTGACGGTCTGCTCGCTGATGAAAAGCTTCTCGCCGATCTCGCGATTGCGAAAGCCCTGCGCGACGAGCTGAACGATTTCCTTTTCGCGGTCGCTGAGCAGAGGCTTCTCGCGGCGCTGTCCCGACTCGGCGGACTTCTTGAAAGCGTCGATGACCTCGGCGGTCATGCGGTTATCGAGCCATATCTCGCCGTCGTAGACTTTCTTGATGCTCTTGAGCAGCAGGTCACTGGCGGACTGCTTCAGCACCACGCCGCGGGCGCCGAGGCGCATGGCGCGCACGACGTCGCGATCGTCTTCAGCCGCAGTGAGCACGATGACGCGCGTCGGGAGCGAATCGAAATTGACCTCTTCGAGCACGCCCAAGCCGTCCTTTTCGGGCATGCGCAGGTCGAGGAGAAGGATATCGGGCTTGAACTTCGCCAGCATCTTGGTGCACTCGAGGCCGTTGGAAGCTTCGCCGACGATCTGGACTTCTTCCGTCGACTCGAGCAGCTTGCGCAAGCCGTCGCGAAAGATCGCATGATCGTCCGCCACCAGGATCCGAATCACCTGTTTCGCTTTACTCATTTCAATTCAATGGAATTTCGATGGTCAGACGCGCCCCGTGCCCGGGATTGGATTCCACCGTAAGCGTGCCCCCAACGCTCCGCGTTCTTTCTTTAATTGAAATCGGGCCGAGACGCAAACGATCAAGCTCCTCGTTGGTGAAGCGCCCAGAGAAGCTGAAGCCACTGCCATTGTCGTCGACAACCAAAGCGACTTTCGTCTCGTCTTGACCTAGTTTTACCACGACGTGGCTGGCATTCGCATGCTTTTTTATGTTGTGTAGTGACTCTCTGTAAATCTGGAATAGCTCGCGGCAAAGGCGGTCCGGAAGGCGCAAATTGCGGTCTTCGATGAATAAATCGATGGCGATGCCGGATTCGTTGCGGAAACGCTCGGCAAAACCCAGCATTAATTCGCGCATATCGGCGCTTTCGACGCGCAGCGGCCGCATATCCGTGACCATGCGGCGAAACTCCTGGCTTTCGTGCTGGAGGATTTTCTGAAGGCCCGCCATCTCGTCGGCCACCTGCTGCGGGGCCTGCACCGCCTTGCGGCGCAGGACGTCGAGCTGGATATTCATGCTGAGCAAAGTCTGCAGGATGCCGTCGTGCAAGTCGCGCGAGATGCGGCTGCGCTCCGATTCCACTGCGCGGGCGCGAAGGTTGCGAAGTAGAAAAATGTTCTCGAGCGGCGGGCCAATGTGCCGGACGATCTGCTCGAAGTAGCGCAAATCCGAGGTCGAGAAATGCTGTTTTGGATTCACGAGGAGGACGCGGCCGGCGGGACGGCCATCGGCTTCGATCGTCGCAGCCATCAGCTCGCGGGCCGCGAACTCGCTTCGCGCGGAATCCGGAGGGACGGGAAGCGAGCGAAAGGGCGCGCCGGAGCGGCGATCCCAGCCAAATCCTTCGCCCGTGCCGTTGCCGTTCTTGAAAGCCCAACCGAGAGAGACTTCGAGCGTGTCGATGAGGAACGCATCGGAGCGGGAAAGTGGGAGCGTCTCCGCTTCGGCGGATTCGCGGTCGTTCGGGCGCACCTTCCAGACGAAGAGGCGTTCGAGCTCGTCGTCGCGGACGGCGAGGCATGCCTGCTCGCATTCAAATTCGAGAGCGAGCTCGCCGAGCGCCTGGCGAACCGATTCCGTCAAGCCGCGATCGAAATGCAGGAGGCCGGTGACTTTCTCGATGAAGCGCTGGTGGCTCAGGTGGTCGCCCTCGCGCGCGCCGAGAAATCCCATGCCGAGGCCGGAGACGAGAGTCCCAAAGCCGATGGCGAGCCAGTGCCACACGCTCTGCCAGCGGAACGGATCGGCGAGCGCCACTCGAATGATTACGCCGGCTGTCGCGATCACAACAAGCGCCAGCACGCCATACGCCTTGCCGCGCGTGGCAAGGGCAAACGCGGCGAAGAGGAAAAGGAACCAGAAGGCGGAGACGGACGGCGTCAGGTAGAAGAACGCGGCCAGAGCAACACAATCGACGGCCAAAGGGATGCGAAATCGCGAATCGGGGAAAAACCGATCGACCACTACGCCTGCCAGTGCCAAGCCGAGATAGGCGAACAGAAAGACGACCGAGGCGCGCCTGACGGGTTCCTGCGACGTCTCGAGCAACACCACCAGCGAAAGAGACACCAGTACGGCGCGGCCCATGGTGATCTGCCGCTCCAGATACAGGCGTTCGACGTTGTCGAGAGACATCTTTTTACTGTCGGGCCTCAAACGCGGCCCGAACCCCATTTGCGCAGGATTGGAGGCTACAACTAGAAGTCTAACAAGCCGGAAAAAGCCCGCAACTCGGTGTGGTCTTATGGTAATCGCGCAGATGGACGCGGCGGGCGGCGCCCCGTTGACCTTCTGCACAGCGGCTGTGGATTTTTTGGCGAGGACCCGATTGACACCGGGTGCATAATCGTTGTGGCAGCAAGCTCGGCGCTGGGGGCCGCGAGGTTGGCGCAGAGATATACGCAGCGAGAAGTTGGACGCATTCTAGGACTGGAACCGAGCCGTCTCCGCTATTGGACCCGCCTCCAGCTCGTCAGGCCCCATTCCCGTTGGGGTGAGCGCTTCTACAGTTTTGGCGACCTGGTCGCCCTCCGCACGATTCAGCGCGTCACAGGCAATCGCGTTCCGGCGCGGCGTCTTCGCCGCACCTTGGACCTGATTGAGCGGCAATTCGGGAAATCGTCTCTTCCGCTGCAGGAGCTTCGGTTGGTGGAGCAGGGGCGCAATGTGGTGGTGGTGCCGCCCGGCGCCAATTCCCCATTCGATCCCGTGACGCAGCAGTGGGTTTTTCTCTTCGACAGCACGAGCGAACAGAAGCTGCGGCCTATGTCGCCGCAGAGCGCGGAGGAGCTGTTCGAAACAGCCATCGATTGCGAAGCGCGTCCGGAGCTATTGCCCCAGGCCATCGAGACGTACCGCCGCGTGATTCAGCTGTCGCCCAATTGGATCGAGGCGCACATCAATATGGGCGTGGCGCTCTATCAACTGGGACGAGTGGACGAGGCGCAGTCGGCGTTTCGAGCAGCCGTGCAGCTTGATCCGATGAACGGGATTTCGCGGTACAACCTGGGATGCGTTCTCGAGGAGCGCGGCCAAATCGACGAAGCGATCGAGCACCTGCAGCGCGCGGTGAGCATGATGCCCGGGCATCCCGACGTGCATTTCAATCTGGCGCTGGCCTACGACAAACGCGGTGGGCGGCGAATGGCCCGCGAACAGTGGATGCTCTACCTGCGGTACGCGCCGAACGGTCCCTGGGCAGAGCAGGCCCGCGCCCGATTGCGGCAGCACAACCATCGACGCGGGAACGCACCGATTCCCTTCCCCAAGAAAGCCTAATCGTTCGGCGGATTACGTTTCGGCCAAGCCCAACAAAGGGAGAAGCCTCGGGTCTGAAGACCGGAGCTACAGGGCACGCGGCCATCTAGAGCATGTGGCTTAGAGTTCGCGGAGTGCGAGGGCCACTGGGCGGCGCGCCGCGCGAATCGAAGGCAGCAATCCCCCGACAAGTCCCATCACGAGCGCGAAGATGACGCCGCCAGCGAGCAACCCCGGTGTTATGCGGAACGCGAAGGCAATGTTCGAGAACGTCTGCATGTTCATGGTGCTCGTGGTGAGGCCGTTGAGCGGCAGGACCGCAACGCATCCAATCGCTCCCCCGATGCCCGCGATGAAGAGCGCCTCGACCAGGAATGAGAAGACGACGGCTGCGGCGCCGAAGCCCAGCGCACGCATCGTTCCGATTTCACGGCCGCGCTCGGCCACAGCGGAATACATCGTGTTGAGCGCGCCAAAAATCGCACCGATGGCCATGATGAACGCAACCAGGCCACCGAGGATGGTGATCAGCCGAGTCATCGCCGTTGACTGCTTGGCGTAATAGTCGATTTCGCGGCTCACCTGGACGTTAAGACGCGGATCGGCAGTGACCGAGTCCTTGAATTGCTGATACGCGTCCGGCGACGTCAGATGGATGGTGGCGGACTGGAAAACGGTGGAAGGGCGCTTGTAGACATCGTCCAGTACGCGCGCGTCGCACCAGACTTCCGAATCGAAGGCGCTGCCGCCTGCGTCGAAAACGCCCACAACTTTCCAGCGCCCGCCGCCAAAGTTCACCGTGTTGCCGAGCGTGAGACCGGCATAGGTGCGGCTGGCGTTCTTGCCGACAATCAGCTCCGAGAGGCCTGACTGAAACATGCGGCCCTCGGTAATCTTTACGTTCTTGCGAATCTCGAGGACGTTCGACGAGACTCCGCGGACCTGCACGTTGGCGTCAGTGCCTGTGGCGCGCAGAGGAAACGGCGCGACAACGACGACTTCGGAAGTGATCAGTGGGCCGTCCGTGCCGCGGGCGACTCCGGGTGCGTCCTGCAGAACCTTGACGCTATCCAGCGGAACGAAGCTCATCATTTCGCTGGTGGCGCCGCCGCGCATCACGAGCGCGTTGTCCGGCGAGCCGGACGCGACGAGCGTGGCGCGGAACCCGCGAGCGAGCGAAAGCATGGCCACGAACACGCCAACGGTTCCGGCAATGCCTAGAACCGCCACGATCGTGGAGGTCCAGCGCGCCTTGACGCTGCGAATGTTGTAGATGACGGGAATGGCCATGTCAGACCCTCCGCAGCGCGGTGACAACGCGCATGCGCATCGCGCCGACGCCGGGCAGGATTCCGCCCGCGACGCCAACGGCGATTGCAGCGGCCAGGCCCAGCGCGAGAATTGCCGGCGAGAGAATCAGAACCGGCAGCAGGCCGTTGAGCGCCGCGGCCAGAGTGGGAATCGCAAGCATCGCGAGGCCAAGCCCGAGCAAGCCTCCGACGAGCGCGATGATCAGGGATTCCGTGAGGACGAAGAACAGAATCGATCGGTCGCTGAAGCCAATCGCCTTGAGCACAGCAAGCTCGCCGATTCGCTCACGAACGGAAATCGCCATCGTGTTGCCAGTGACGAGCAGCAACGTGAAAAAGACGACCGCGCCGATCGTCAGAACCAAAAGCTCGATATTGCCGAACTGCTTCACCCAGCCAGCGGCAAAGGCCGATTCCGTTTCCGTCTTCGTTTCGTACGAGGAGTTCGCGAACATCGTGTCGATGGTCTTCGCCACGCGCACGGCGTCGTCGGGATTGTCGAGCTTCAGCACGTACCAGCCGACGTTGCCTTTGAATGACTCGGGCACGCCTTCCTCGAAGCGGTCCCACTGGAACCAGAACTGGCTCTCGTCGCCGCCCTGCTTCTCGCTGTGATAAATGCCGTCGATGTTGAACTCCCAGGTGTTCGACGGGCCATAACTGACGTTCTTGATGGGAACGCGGTCGCCGATTTTCCAGCCGAAGCGCGCGGCGGTGCGGGCGCCCACGATCGCGCCTTCGCGATCCTTTAGAAATGTTTGCCACTGATCTTCCGGCACAACCAGCTCGGTCATCACCTTGCGCTGGTTTTCCGGATCAATCGCAAACTGCGGGAAGAAATTCTTTTCTTCCTGATAGATGCCGCCAAACCAGTTGTTGTGCGTGACTGCTTTGACGCCGGGGATCTGCGCGATTTTGTCGCGATCGGCGAGCGGCAGCGGATTGATGATCGAGATACGATTGATGGTGACGAGTCGGTCCGCACCCGCGATGTCCGCGCCGCGGCTGAACGCTCCCTTCACGACGGCCAGAAACGCGAAGAGGAACAGCGCCACCGCGAACGAGCCGATGGTGAGCAGGAGCCGCGCCTTCTTTCGAAACAGATTTGCGAAAATCAGGCCGCTGAATTTCATGCGACGCCTCCTGCGGCGACTCCCTCGGGGCGGTTCGTGCCTTCGACGAGCACACCTTTCTCGAGGTGGAGCGTCGTGTCGGCTTGGCGCGCGACGACGGGGTCGTGCGTGACCATCAGCACCGTCTTGCCGTACTCGCGCACCAGCCGGTGAATCAGGTCCATGATTTCGTCGGCGCTCTTGCGGTCCAAATCGCCGGTAGGCTCGTCGCAGAGCAAAAATGTCGGGTCGGCCACAATCGCGCGCGCGATGGCGACGCGCTGCTCCTGTCCGCCGGAAAGCTGGCGCGGATAGTGATGCATGCGGTCGGCCAGGCCGACGATGGAAAGCGCCGTCTCCACGTGCTTGCGCCGCTCGCTCTTCGAAAGCTTGGTGAGCAGGAGCGGCAGCTCGACGTTTTGGAACGCCGTGAGCACGGGAATCAGGTTGTACATCTGGAAGATGAAGCCGACGTGGCGGGCGCGCCATTCAGTGAGTTTGCCGCGCGACATGTGCGTGATTTCGTCGCCCGCGACGGTGATGCTGCCGCGCGTGGGGACGTCGAGCCCGCCGAGTAAATTCAGCAGAGTCGTCTTCCCTGAGCCGCTAGGGCCCATGAATGCGACGAAGCCGCCCTTGTCCACATCGAGCGTGAGTCCCTGCAGGACGTGAATCTCTTCGCCCGCGCGGCGATAGGTCTTATCGAGACCGCGCACTTGAATCAAGCTGCTCATCTTGTGTTTCCCTCCGCTCCAACCATGTGGGGAGCCTCTATTTCCTGATTTCGACGGCTTGCCCGTCGTGCAGATCGGCCGGGCCTCGCACAACGATTGTGTCGCCGACCGTTACCCCAGCCAGAATCTCGGTATCGGAACCGCTGGTCGCACCCAGCTTCACCGCGCGGCGCTCCAACTTGTCGTCTTTGACGAGGAAGACAACCTTCTGCGCGCCATCGTCGCGAACCGCGTTCTGCGGAATCGTGATCGCCGCAGCGGCGGAGGCGCTCGTCTTCTTGGGTTCTTGCTCGAGGAACGCGACCTTCACACCCATGTCGGGCAGAATGCGCGGATCGAGCTTCTTGAACGAAATGCGCACCTTCACGGTGGCCTTCTGCCGGTCGGCCGTGGGAATGATGGTCCGCACGCGGCACGGAATTTGCCAATCGGGATAGGCGTCGAGAACAGCAGTGACTTCCTGCCCCGGATGCACGCGCGCGATGAAATTCTCGTTCACGTCAACTTCGATCTCGTTCGAATTCATGTCGACAATCGTCGCGATGCCGGTGCGCGTGAATCCGCCGCCAGCGGAAATGGGCGACACCATCTCGCCCACCTGCGCGTCCTTGGAAACGATGATTCCGTCGAAAGGCGCGCGAATCACGCAATTGTCCACAGCCTGTTGCGCCTCGTGGACGCGAGCCTCCGCGGCAACGACTTGTTCTTTGGTCAGCGCAATCTTGGCCTTCAGGCTGTCGGCGGCCATTCGCGTGTTATCGAGTGCTTCCTGCGTCTGGACGCCGGCTGCCTGCAACTCCTGCGCGCGGCGCAACTCGATCTCCGCGTTGGCCAACTGCACCTGCAGATCGGCGATGCCCGCCTGCGTCGCGTCACGATCGGCTTTCGCCGAAGCGAGCGCCTTCTGCGCGTCGGAATCGTCCAGCGTCGCCAAGACATAACCCTCGTGCACGTGCAGCCCTTCCTGGAAGAAGACCCCGGTTACGCGGCCGGTGATTTTCGCGGCGACGGTGGCGCGCCGCTGCGGCGTCACGTATCCGCTGGCGTTGAGCAGCGCCTGCGGGCCGTCCGCTGCCTTCTGAATCACCATTACCTCCACGACGGGCTTCTGGTGCATGTACGCATACCCGCCGCCGGTTATTACCAGCGCGCCCAGAAGTACCGCAAACACCACGCCCAGCCGCTTGCCGGTCTTGCCGGAACCGCGTTTGTGGTCGTCGATCCGCAGCGAGCCCAGGTCGGGCTTGGTCGAGACGGTTGGTGAAGACACAGGCATATTTCGGCCCCTAAGGAGATAACGAATTGTCTCAATTTTTGTTACGTCTGGCGAGCCGGCAAAGTTACAGCCCCGGGTAAAGCGGGTATTGCCAGGACGGTGGGCGCCAATGCAGGCTGAAACTCTGGAGGCAGATGTGGCTCGTCGCAGGAATAGGCACTCCGCATCGCTGGACCCTCTGTCGCTTGCGCTCCGGTGCCGTTCTGCGATGTCGATAGTCCGGTGAGTCCCTGGGCGCTGCGATTTGGCTGCTTGATGCCAGGCGGCCCGCCGGTGACAAACCGAGCCCCGTAGCGTAAACTATTTTCCTCCGAAGGTGAGCGTAGCTCAGCCGGTAGAGCATCGGTCTGTGGAACCGAGGGTCGTGGGTTCAAATCCCATCGCTCACCCCAATTCCCCGCAAGAACTCTGCTGATTCGGCGGACGACGCCAACCCGCCTCGGTGAGACGTCGCCGAAATGCTAACCGGGAATGGTCTCGCTTACGAAATCCTTACGGCTTTCTTACAACTTCCTTGCGTGCCGCTCATTATCTTTGATTTGTGGCTTGATTTGGATCCTCGATTCACCCTCACCGAGATGGGAGATGGCGTGAAGGATTGCATTTTTCTTGCAGCGATTGCTCTCTTTTTCGTGGGGTCGATTCTATACGTTCGCGGATGTGAGCGATTGAAATGACAAGGAGGCAAGCATGCTCGGTCAAGAGCTACTGATAGTCACTTGCGTCCTCTTGTTGGCCTATCTTCTGGCGGCCCTGCTGTGGCCGGAAAAATTCTAGACATGACTGCAAACGGCTGGTTTCAGATATTTCTTTTTCTCGCCGTAGTTTTCGCGATCACGCGGCCCTTGGGCGCTTTCATGGCGCGCGTGTTCAATCGAGAAAGAACATTTCTCGACCCAGTATTGCGGCCCATTGAGAAGCTCGTTTATCGCCTGACCGGCGTCGCTGAACAGCATGAAATGGGCTGGAGGGAATACGCCGTGTCCATGCTGCTTTTCAGCGGCGTGTCGTTGGTCCTTCTTTACGTCATGGAGCGCACGCAGCAATGGTTGCCCCTCAACCCGCAAAAGCTGCCAGCCGTTGCCCCCGATCTGGCTTTCAACACGGCGGTTTCGTTCACGACCAACACGAACTGGCAGGCCTACACACCCGAAACGACGATGAGTTACTTCACGCAGATGGCCGGCTTGGCATATCACAACTTCGTGTCTGCCGCGGTCGGAATCGCTCTTGCCGTCGCGTTGATCCGCGGGATCGCGCGGCGAGAGGCAAAGACGATTGGCAACTTCTGGGTCGACATGACTCGTTGTTTGCTCTGGGTGCTGTTGCCTCTTTGCCTGGTCGGTTCCCTTGTGCTCGTGTCGCAGGGCGTCATACAAAATCTCAATCCCTATGTGAAGGTGCACCTCGCCGTTCCTCAGAAAACCACGACGATCGGGGCCGACGGAGCGTCTCTGACGCAAACAGTGAAACTGCAAACGCTCCCGCAGGGTCCGGTGGCTTCGCAGGAAGCAATCAAGGAGCTTGGAACGAACGGCGGCGGGTTCTTCAATGCGAACAGCGCGCATCCATACGAAAATCCCACGCCATTTTCGGATTTCTTCGAGATGGTCCTCATTTTCGCGATTCCTTCCGGGCTGACATACACGCTGGGGCGTATGACCGGGTCTCAACGCCACGGCTGGGCCTTGTGGAGCGCCATGGCGATTGTCTTTCTCGCTGCGGTGGGAGTCGCGTATTGGGCGGAGGCGCGAGGGAATCCGGAGTTGGCGGGAGTGGATCAGAGTAACAGCGCCTTGCAATCGGGCGGCAACATGGAGGGTAAAGAGGTTCGCTTCGGAATCGCTAATTCGGTGCTCTGGGCAACGGTCACCACGGATACCAGCTGCGGCGCTGTGAACAGCATGCACGACTCGTACACGCCGCTGGGCGGCCTGATCCCGCTCACGAACATCATGCTGAGCGAGGTGATTTTTGGAGGCGTTGGCTCGGGGCTTTATGGAATGGTTGTGTTCGTCATCCTTGCTGTTTTCATCGCGGGTCTAATGGTAGGCAGAACGCCGGAATATCTGGGCAAGAAGATTGAAGCTTACGACGTGAAAATGGCCATGCTGTCGATCCTGGTGACCGCATTTGTGATTCTCATTTTCTCGGCAATTGCCGTCGTAGAGCCGTTTGGACAAGCCGGAATTACGAATCCAGGTCCTCACGGGTTGTCGCAAGTGCTCTACGCGTACTCGTCGGGAGTCGGCAACAATGGGTCAGCCTTTGCCGGGATCAACGCGAATACGCTCTGGTACAACACGAGCCTCGCGTTTGCGATGCTCATCGGCCGGTTTTTCATGGTAATTCCCGTGCTAGCAATTGCGGGCAATTTGGCGCGCAAGAAGACCGCGCCTGCTTCTGTCGGAACCTTCCCGGTGACAGGCCCGCTGTTCACCGGGCTGCTCGTCGCCACGATCGTGGTTGTCGGAGCGCTTACCTTCTTTCCAGCGCTCAGCTTGGGGCCGATTCTCGAGCACCTGATGATGCAGGCGGGCAAGTCGTTCTGAGAACGATGAAAGAGACATCAAACATGAGGGCAACTGCTCCGCACGAGAGGAAAATCGTGATGCGGGCCGTCCAGGACTCATTCCGAAAGCTGGATCCCCGCACCATGAGCAAGAATCCAGTGATGTTCGTGGTAGAAATTGGAGCGGCGACGACCAGCATCCAGCTTCTCTGGAACGCTCTCCATGACGCCGGACTCATCTCCTTCGGCTTGCAGATTACCCTTTGGCTATGGTTCACGGTTCTTTTTGCCAACTTCGCTGAAGCGATGGCCGAAGGTCGAGGCAAGGCACAGGCGGAGACTCTGCGAAAAGCGCGCGCGGAAACCGAGGCGCATCGCGTGACGCAAGACGGCAACATAGAAACTGTGGCCGGGTCGAAATTGCGCGCTGGTGACATCGTCATCGTGTCGGCGTGCGAATTTGTCCCCGGAGACGGCGAAGTGATTGAGGGCATTGCTTCCGTAGACGAATCGGCAATCACCGGCGAATCGGCTCCTGTAATCCGCGAATCGGGCGGTGACCGCTCGGCAGTCACGGGCGGAACGCGCGTCTTATCGGACAAAATCAGGATCCGCATCACGGCGAATCCGGGCGAGACATTCCTTGACCGCATGATCAGCCTCGTCGAAGGGGCTTCGCGCAAAAAAACGCCGAATGAGGTCGCGCTGAACATCCTCCTGGCCGGACTCACGATCATTTTTCTCCTTGCGGTCGCAACTCTGCGACCCTTCGCACTCTATTCGCAAGCACCGCAGAATATTTTTGTATTGGTATCCCTTCTCGTCTGTCTGATTCCGACGACGATCGGAGGCCTGCTTTCAGCAATTGGCATTGCGGGCATGGACCGCCTGATTCGGCGAAACGTCATTGCGATGTCCGGGCGCGCGGTCGAAGCATCCGGCGACGTCGACATTCTGCTGCTTGATAAGACGGGAACGATCACGCTGGGCAATCGCGCAGCCACTAAGTTCTTCGCTGCGCCAGGAATTGCCGAGAAGGATTTGGCCGATGCGGCTCAGCTTTCTTCCCTTGCAGACGAAACGCCGGAGGGCCGCTCCATTGTCGTACTGGCCAAGGAAAAATACGGGCTCCGCGCGCGTGACTTATCCGATCACGAGACGACTTTCGTCCCCTTCTCCGCGCAGACGCGTATGTCCGGCGTCGACCTGGACGGCCGTCAAATCCGCAAGGGCGCGCCCGATTCCATTGCTCGCCATGTAGCGGAGCATGGCAATCACGTGCCCAGCGAAGTCCAGCGGCAGGTTGACGAGATTGCGAATTCGGGAGAAACGCCGCTACTAGTCGCCGAAAATCGGCGAGTACTTGGCGTTGTCGCTCTTACGGATATCGTGAAAGGCGGAATGCGCGAACGGTTCGACCATCTCCGCGCGATGGGCATTCGCACAATGATGATTACGGGCGACAACCCCCTAACCGCCGCCGCAATCGCGCGCCAGGCCGGCGTCGATGACTTCCTTGCTCAGGCTCGCCCCGAGGACAAGATGTCCCTAATCCGCCGTGAGCAGGCGAATGGGCGGCTGGTCGCGATGACCGGCGACGGCACCAATGATGCCCCCGCGCTCGCCCAAGCCGATGTGGGTGTCGCGATGAATACCGGTACCCAGGCCGCCAAAGAGGCGGGCAACATGGTGGATCTCGATTCGAATCCCACGAAGCTCATCGAGATCGTTGAAATTGGGAAGCAGTTGCTCATAACTCGTGGTGCGTTGACCACATTTTCGGTGGCGAATGACGTAGCCAAATACTTTGCGATTATTCCAGCGATGTTTGCGGCGGTGTTTCCGCAGCTCGGCGTGCTCAACATCATGCATCTTGCAACTCCGCAATCGGCGATTCTCTCGGCCGTGATTTTTAACGCGCTGATTATCGTGGCGCTGATTCCCCTGGCGCTCCGCGGTGTGCGTTATCGGCCGGTTGGCGCGGCCGCACTGCTGCGCCGCAACCTTCTCGTCTACGGACTGGGTGGAATCATTGCGCCATTTCTCGGGATTAAGGCGCTTGATGTTGTCATTCGGATCTTGCATCTGGCTTAGGGACATCTATGAAACAACAATTGAAAATTGCGTTTTGGATGACCGTCGTGACGACGATTCTCTTCGGAATTGCCTATCCGCTTATGGTGACAGCTCTCGCGCAAATGCTGTTTCCGGCACAGGCGAATGGGGACCTCATCCGGAAGAATGATGTGGTGATTGGGTCGACGCTAATCGGGCAGCCGTTTTCTTCGCCGGGGTATTTCTATTCACGACCGTCAAATGCGAATTATGACGGCCTCAATTCTGGTGGGACAAACCTCGGCCCGACGAACCGGCGGTTGATCGAACGCGTCGAGGCCAACGTGGGAGACCTCCAGGCGGAAGAGGCGGGTCTGGCGATTCCTGTGGATCTGGTCACCGCGTCTGCTTCAGGTCTCGATCCTGATCTGTCCCTGGCGGCAGCGGAGTTTCAGATTCCGCGCGTGGCGCGGCAGCGTGGCATGAGCGTGGCACAGGTCGGCGCGCTTGTCCGCAGGCACACGGAAGGCCGGCAGTTCAGAATCCTGGGAGAGCCTCGCGTCAATGTCTTGGAACTGAATCTGGACCTGGATGCGGTGCGCCCGCTGCATCACTCGGAAACAGCGCCTGCAGGAGAGAGCGCGTCTTTAGGCGGTTCAAAACGGTAGCCCACCCATGGCTCGGTCAGGATGAACCGAGGATGAGCGGGATCGCGCTCGATTTTCTTCCGAAGCTGGTTGATCGTGACGCGAAGATATTCCGGCTCGTCGCCATAATCTGGACCCCAGACCGTTTGCAAAAGCCGCCGGTGCGTGAGCGGCCTTCCCTGATTGGCCACAAGCTGTCGCAGTAGATCAAACTCCTTGGGAGTCAGGTGAACTTCCCGCCCGCGCACGATCACGCGCCGCGCCTCAAAATCAATGGTCAACTCCTTCGAGACAAATGTGGGAAGTTTATCCAACGGTTTGGCTCGCCGCAGCGCGGCACGGATCCGCGCCAGAAGTTCTTGCATGCTGAACGGCTTTACGACGTAGTCGTCCGCACCCGCGTCGAGAGCGAGAACCTTGTCGCGCTCGCTGCTCCGAACCGTCAGCATGATGATCGGCACCGGCGAATGCCTTCGGATTTCGCGACACACTGCGAGACCATCCATCACGGGCATGTTCAAATCCAGGAGCACGATGTCTGGCGGCGTCGAGCGAAAGCACTCGAGCGCCTCTTCGCCGTTCCGCGCCTCCAGGATTGTGTAGCCTTCCGCCGTGAGCGCCACTCTCATCACTCGCCGCACTTGCGGCTCATCATCGACAACGAGAACTTTTGCGGAGCTCATGGGCTCTTGGTGGAACTGCCGCCCTCAACCGGCAATGTGAACGAAAACACCGAGCCGTGACCTACCTGGCTGGTCACTTCGATTGAGCCCCCATGTGCTTCCACGATTGTTTTGGCGATAGGCAGGCCCATTCCAGTTCCCTGGATAAGATATCTTTGATCCTTGCCGCGATAAAACTTGTCGAAAATCATTCCTTGTTCGAAATCGTCGATGCCTGGCCCTTGGTCCGCAACACTGATGGTCACGAAGTTTCCGTTGGCCTCGGCGCCGATCGAAATGGCTCGGTCTTTCGGCGAATACAAATCCGCATTGTCAATCAACTGAATGAGCACTTCTTTTGCGCGGTTCAGGTCAGCACGCACCGGTGGGCAGGCGGAAGGCACTGTGACGCGAACTTGTCGTCCGGCGAGAGCCTTGCTGCAATGCGCCAGAGCTGCGTCGATCAGTTCTTCCACTGGGATTGAGCGGAATTCCAGTTCGACCTGGCCAGACTCCAATTGCGCAATCTCCGCCGCCTCCGCGACCAGGCGATTCAATCGGTCGCACTCTTCGTCAATCACGGAAAGCAATTCGCGGCGCTGGGCTGAATCTGCGCCACTGCCTGAAAGAAGGCTGGTAGCAGACGCCTTAATGGAGGTTAAAGGAGTGCGGAAATCGTGCGTGATCGAATCCAGCAGGGCCGATTTAAGCCGTTCTCCCTGACGGTCGGCTTCTGTCTTGCTTAGCTGTTCCACTGCCCGAGCCCGCTCGATGGCAATTCCGATCAGCGTTCCCGCAGCCTCAAGGATTTCTCGGGATAGGAGCGATCCCGAAATCCCGAAACTGCCGATGGGGCGCACACCCAAGCGAACCGGCGCAAAGCAAAGGCCCTTTTGTGAATCCACGGAAGGCTCGTCGCGGCTGAAGGCCGCCTTCATCTTCTCCTCATCGAGCCGCGAGGCCCCTCTTCCCGAATGGTAGAACTTGTTCTTATCCGCGAGAAACAGGCTTGCTGCTCCTGCGTCAAATGCGTCCGCCACGTGATTCGGAATGGCGTTCAGCAATTGGATTACGTTCCCTTCTCCCAGCAGCTTCTGGCTAAACATATAGAGCTTTTCGACTTCTCTCCTGCGCCGATTTGCCGCGTCCGCTTCGCGGCGCATGCGTCCGGAAAGCTGGCTGCCCACCACGGCGGTGGCCAGGAACGCGAACAGCGCCACCCAATTCTGCGGATCGGCAATCGTCAGGGCTCCGATCGGCGGCATAAAGAAGAAATTGAACGCCAGCATAGCCGTGACCGACATGAAGGCGGACACCGCCATGCCCCAGACAGCCGAAACTGCTAGAATCGCCATCAGAAACGAGAGCGCCACCGTCGTTTGGTTCACCTCGGGCAGGGCCTCGCGAAAGAAGGCGGTGATGCCGGCAACAATGGCGAGAACCACGACGAACTGTGTCATGCGCCGCTGCAACGCATTCATGGTAGGCGGATTCTATCGCATTTGCAGGAAGTTCAGTTAGGGAGGGTCGCGTGCCCAAGAAGCCGGAAGACTGGCTGGAATTCGCCTCGGCGCCGCAAACAGCGAAAGCCATCTTTAAGCTTTTTCTCGGTTATGCGCCCGGTGTAGGCAAGACGTACAGCATGCTGAGTGAAGGAATCCGCCGGCACAGCCGTGGAGAAGACGTGGTCATCGGTGTTGTGGAAAGTCACGGACGAAAAGCGATCGACGAGCTCGCCGCGCAACTCGAAAGAATCCCCCGGCGCAAGATCGAGTACAAAGGCACCATCTTCGAGGAAATGGATGTTGACGCCATCATTGCCCGCAAGCCGCAGGTGGTGCTCGTCGATGAACTTGCGCATACCAATGTCCCGGGAAGCAAGCACCGTAAGCGCTACGAAGACGTGCAGGAACTTCTGAGCCACAAAATCGACGTCATCGCCACGCTCAACATCCAGCACATCGAGAGCATCGCTCCCGTTGTTCGCAACATCACCGGCGTCACTGTGCGCGAAACGGTTCCCGATTGGCTGCCTCTCACCGCGAATGAAACGGTAATGGTGGATCTAACGCCGGAGGCGCTGCAAAACCGCATGAGGCGTGGAGACGTGTACGTGCCGGAAAAGGTCGAGCAGGCGCTCGGAAACTTCTTCCGGCGAGGCAACTTGATTGCCCTTCGCGAATTGGCGCTGCGCCAGGTGGCCGAACAGGTCGACCGCAGCCTTGAAACCTACATGAGCGCCAAGGAGATTCAGAAGAACTGGGCGGTCCGTGACCGCCTCGCTGTGTGTGTCCATCCGAATCCCTATGCTCAGTATCTGGTTGCACGAGCGGCTCGCATGGCGCGGCGGTTGGATGCCGAGTTTTTCGCCGTCTATGTCGACACAGGCCGAAGCCAGCAGGAAGAGAACCGCAAGTCTCTGGAGGCGAACCTCCAATTCGCGGAAAGCCTTGGCGCGAAGGTCGTGCGTCTGAAGGGCAATAGCGTCGCCGATGCGGTGGCGCAGTTTGTTCGCGAAAAGCACATTACGCAGGTAATTTTCGGGCGCTCTGCCGTTAAAGGCTGGAAGAAGTATCTCTACCTTTCGCCCACGCACCGCTTCTTGCGCGAGTCACCTGCGGTTGATATCCACATCATCACCCAGGAAACAGACTAATGCCTTGGCACGAATGCGAATCGCAGCGCCGGTTCATCCTGGGTGAGGATAACCCCGAAACGCTCAAGCGTCTGACAATCGGCCCTAGCGGACCGGATAACGCGACATTTCGCTGCGACGAATTTCGAGACTGTCTCGCATCAATCGCAACCCCTCAAGATCGTCGGACGAGACCGGCTCCTCAAACCAGCTGATTCCAAATTCCCGGAAGCTGCGCGCCAGCGACAAGGCCTGCTTGCGACTGTAGGCACCATTGGCATCCAAGAATAAGGCGGCATCATCCCCGATGGTAGAGCATCGGCCTGTGGAACCGAGGGTCGTGGGCTCAAATCCCATCGCTTACCCCAGTTTATTCATTCAACCGCTATATCCGGGAAGAGCGCTCGCCGTCCGCAACCCTGCTACTGGACTGTGACGGTTACGGTGGTCTGATTTTCGCTGACGCCTCCCGCTGAGAGCGCGCCCTGCACCGTAAAGACATATTGCCCCGGCGTGGTTCCCCCAATAGGTGGGTTTCCGCCTCCGCTGCCTCCGCCACCGTTGTTCGTTCCACCGCCGCAGCTCGCCAGAGCACCGAAGGCGGCGATCACGCACAAGGCGGCTGCCACACGCCACCGACTGCGACGCGTCGTCAAGAAAACCATCAGGGAGAAAGCCGCAAGCACGATCGCCGCAGTCTCAGCGGCACGTGTGCCCTGTTCGTCGGCCAGCGGCCAAATTTGCAACCGCGGCACCACAGCGCCAGACGATGGCGCGGTTGAGTTCACCGTCATCGTCGCCGTGACCGCCGTTGTCCCAGTGATGTTTACCGAAGCCGGGATGCTGCACGTCGGACGGTTCGCTGCTCCCGCCGGTGAGGAAGTAAGTGCGCACGAGAGATACACTGCGCCAGTGAATCCATTCGGTGTGACGCTGATCGTCGAGCTATTGCCCGCCGTCGCCCCGGGGGTAATCACTACCGAAGTCCCGCTCAGGCTGAAAGGCAGAGACGTTCCCTTTGTGACCGCGAAGTAGACGGTCGTGTCAGCAGGTCCGTAAACCGAGTCTCCCGAATATGAAACGTCAACCGGCACGTTGCCGAAGAAGTCCTCGCCAGGCAGGCCAATCGAGATCGCCGTCCCGTTCTTCAGCGGCTCCGTGTCCGTCCAGAAATTCACTGACCCCGCGGGTGCTGCAAAACTCACCGAGCCAGTCGGCGTCGGCATGCCTGCCACTCCTGCTACGTTGGCGGTGATCTGGGTGAACTCGGCCTGGTCGATGGAGGGTGGATTGGCGCTTCCGGTCAGTGAAGCCGCCTGCCCCACTATAACGTTGAACGTGGCCGTGGCGGGACCGTAGTTCGCATCTCCGGGGTAGGTGGCCGTAATCGCGTCCGTGCCAAGCGGTAAATCGCCCACGTTCAGCGTCGCCCAGGCGTAGGCACTTGCTCCCGTGTTGGCCACAACAGGCGCGGTCCCGAGCACGGTGTTTCCGAAACTGAACGTTGCCGTGCCCGTCGGGGGCGCGACGAACTGGAAGTAGAAAGTGCAGGCGCCTTCGTCCGCACAATCCGGCCCAGAAAACGGAGCAAATATCTCCCAGTTCAGTGTTGTAGGCGAACCAACAGCGATGTCACGCGGTTGGGCATAGAGCCAAGTACCGGTCAAGGCTTTGGTGACCGTGATACTGAGGGGCGTCTGGGTTGTCGACGCATGGAAGCTGGCGTCGCCGGAGTAGCTTGCGCTCACGCTATTGCTGCCAACCGGGAATACGGGCGAAACCGGCCACTCAGAGATGCCCTTGACGTTCAGATTCACCGCTCCAGAACTCTCTGTGCCGCCGGCCCCTGCGTCCGCAAATGTGACGCTCCCGCTCGGTGTCCCGTCGCTCCCACCCTGCGGCGCATTCACGCCAACCGGCTGCGCATCGAGGACGATGTAAGTGCCGA
The DNA here is from genome assembly GCA_035501415.1 of Candidatus Limnocylindrales bacterium. Lineage (GTDB taxonomy): Bacteria > Acidobacteriota > Terriglobia > Acidiferrales > UBA7541 > Palsa-295. The sequence goes on from DATJWH010000047.1 coordinate 23,837, forward strand.
AGGGATAGCTTCCTCCGGCCGTTATAGGTTGGAACGAATTGCTGCCGTTGTTCCAGTAAGACCCGGAAAGCGAAAGCGTGCTATTTTCCGGCGCAACATTGAGCATGACCGGGCTTGAACTGCTCGACGCAAACAACGTGTCGCCAGTATATCTCGCGGTGAGCTGGTATTGCCCTCCGGGAAGATCGTTGAGTGTGGCGGATGCGGAGCCGCTCGCGAGAGTAAGTTGCGGAAGGCTGATATCGGCAGCCGTGGGGCTCTCGCTGGAGATCAACCCGATATCACCGGACGGCGTGCCGCCGCTTCCGGTGACTTGAACACTCACGTCGACCGGAGTCCCATGCGTGAAAGTCGTTTCGCTGACGTTGAGCGAAGTGCTCGAAGCAGCGAAGGTCAACGAGTTCCAATACTGCAGGAGTAGACTGGCGTCCACGCTGCCCAGACCGCTGGCCTGATCGTATCCGGGAGTCGAATAGTAATGACCCAGCGTGTAGAAGCCCTTCGTGTTGTCGTTTACCGTACTGGGCGTGCAGGTCGAAGAGGCTGTGCAGGGCACGTCGTTGCTGCCCTTCGTGACATCGTGGAAAACTTCCGGCTGTTGAGCGGCGAGCGGATAGAGGACGAAGTTCGCTTGGCCCTGCCGGCCGTACTTCTGATTGATCAGCGCCATGATTCCCGCCATGGCGGGCGCAGATGCCGATGTGCCCCCAATCGCAGAAACCAGAATAGTCCCGAGACTAGGGTTGCATTCTTGCGAGCCTAAGCAAACAGGGTACGTGCTGTCATTCTCAAAGTCGGCCGCGAAGAGGGAGAGGTCGGGAAGGTCGCGCGCGCGGTCGGAGGGCACGCCTTTTCCGCTTTGCCATGCGGGCTTGTCGTAGATCGTGCTTGCGCCACCGCTGCCTGCCACGATGCTGGCTCCGTTTTCACTTGGATCGTAGACGCCGCCGTCGTATAGATCGAGCCCGAAGGGGTCGTTCCATGGTTGTTCGGGCGCGGGCCTCAACAATGAAGTGGTCGGAGTTCCGGCGTCGGGCGTCAAATTCCAGTAAGTCGCGAGTTCCGTATCCTGGGCGGTCGTTGTTCCGTTGTAGCTGTTATAGAAAAAGTCTGTTCCGCCCACGGCAATGTTCCAGGGAGTGGAAGCAAAACCATTGACGGCCAAGCCGTACTGCGCCGGTTGCGGAATATCGAAGTCGTCGCATCCAGCCGAGCCGTTGTCCCCGGCGGACACAAGCACCGTTTGCCCCTGCGCCGCAGCCTGCTCCCAAAGCGTGGCCCAGAATTGATTGCCTGACGCGCCGAGACCTTGTTCGCACTCTCCGTAGCTGAGGCTGAGGACGGGCGCCTGGTCGTCATCCACGGCACGCTGCGCAGCCAGCAACAGCCCCGATTGAACAGTAGTGTCGGCTGCGGTGTATAAGTCGATGGTCGCGCCTGGCGCCACTCCACTAGGAATCTCCACGTCGAGAACGGACTCCGTTTCGGCCCAGTTCCCATAAGGACGCGCCGGACTCGGCCCCGGATCCAGTCCGTCAATGATCGCGTTGAGCGTGCCCGCAGGCAAACCGAAGAAGGACCGGTAATTCGTGAAATTGGTAGGGTCGACGTTCGATGCGCCAATAATGCCGATCGCCACGCCTGTCCCATCAATGCCGGCAGCGTACAGTGGATTGAGGTCATACTGCACCGCGAAATCACCCGGCGCCAGAGCCAGGAGCGGCGGCGGATAATATGTCGTCCACTGCGGCCTGAAGAGGTGAGTCTTGGGATCGTATGCCGCTTCACCAAGGGCCCTGATTTGTGGCTGCGGAACAAAATTGTTTAGCGGCGTAATTCCGGCCACAACCGGCGCGAGCACCGCGGGAATCTGCGGGTCGCGATCGTTGGCGTAATGTTCCTGGCCATCCATCACGTAGATGTGGATCTCCGTGTTGAACGCGGTGCGCAGTTGCCCGGCCGTTCCGGAAAATTCGATCGCAGTCTTGCCTTTCGTGACGCGCGCGACGGCGAGGCCGTGTTTCCCCAGCCACCCGCTCACCACCGCTATATCTTGATCTGAGGGCCCGTACAGCGCCCCAAACTGTTCCGGCTTCAGCCACTTGTGATACTGGGCGTTGCCCAGTGTATGGGTTTGGACGAGGAAATCCTGAAGGGCCGCCTCTTCCTGAGGCGATCGCCGAAGCATCAGAAGCGTTCGCTGAACCGGGAACGAATCGGGGACCGCGCCCCGATCGTATTGCGCTTGGGCGAGAGGGTGGACGTTTCCGGCGAGAGTGACTCGATTCTGCTCGTTGATGGGCGACGTAATGCGCGATGCGGGCTGCGTTTGCTGCGTCTGTCCCACGGCGAAACCACCCGCCGAGACAACCAGAAGAATCGTCACACGGAGAACTGTACGGCAGCGAACCCGGCTGGGTAAGGGCACGATCCACCTGGCCGTTCGGGTGTGAGGGCGATCGGACGCGAGCGTTAGGTTGGGCCCAGGTATGAGCGGTCGACCGGAGCTAGGGCACCCTCCGGGGACGTCCGCACACTTCGAACGATTCGTTCTTACGACGCGCACTTGGCCCAATCGGTTTCATACCTTGTACCAAACTGGAACCTCGACTTCGGGTTCTGCAAATTCCAGTTCCATCGCCCAGTCTCATCCGAATCCTTCTGATCGTGAAGTTGACCCCGCGCCGGGTCTCTTTGCGCTATAACATTGCCGGGCATCAAGCGGAGGGGTGCAAACTAATGCGACGCAGAAAGTTCTTTCAAGTGCTTGGCGGCCTGGCCGCGCAGTCCGCTGCATTGTCAGTGCTTGGCGGCGGGGCTGAAGCGAACACGGCTGCCTCCGTATCGCCCGATACGACACGAATCGCTCGCCAGCAGGGCTCTTCCGCGGCGGCGCCGGGCTTTTCTGAATACACCGAGGACTATGCCCGCTTCTGCGCGACACCGGAAACCGAGCGGGTCTTCTACGCGCTGCGCAACGGCCAAATCGTCTCCGCGTACCTCGACAACAATGATTGGAAGCCAACCGACTGGGGCAATCCGCCTGAATTGCCTGTCCCGGGCGGCTCGTGGGACGGCGTGCCCATGACCTCGCCCATCCCGGACCTGGCCGGCGACGGCCCCTACCAGCCCACCTGGGAATCGCTTCTTCAATATGAATGCCCCGAATGGTATCGCGACGCCAAATTCGGCATCTGGAACCACTGGAGCCCGCAGTGCGTTCCCGAGGACGGCGACTGGTACGCGCGCAACATGTACATGCAAGGCTCCGATCAGAATAAATTTCAGCTGAAGCATTACGGCTCGCCAGCCCTCTTCGGCTACAAGGATCTTTGCGCGCAGTGGACGCTCCTGAACTGGCAACCGTCTGAGCTGATGGATTTGTACGCGAGCGTCGGCGCGAAATTCTTTGTCGCGCTCGCGAATCATCACGATGGACTCGACGCGTGGGACTCGAAGCATCATCCCTGGAACGCGGCCCGCGTTGGCCCGCATCGCGACGTGATCGGCACCTGGGCAGCCGAGGCGCGGAAGCGCAATCTGCATTTCGGCGTCACGGTCCACCAGGCGCGCAACTGGTGGTGGTTCCAGCCGAGCCACGGCGCGGATTCCTCCGGCGCCGCGTATGACGGCCGGCTGACGCTTGCCGATGGCCGCGGCCAATGGTGGGATGGGCTCGACCCGCAGCAACTCTACGCGCCCAAGCATCCCTACGACGCACTGCCCGATATTTCCTACGTGAAGGATTTCTACGACCGCACGCGCGATCTGATCGATCAGCACAACCCGGACCTGCTCTATTTCGATAATCCGCTCTTCCCTCTCGGCTGGGGCGGGATGAACGCCGGCGCGTACTACTACAACCACAACCTGGCAGCGAACGGCGGGAAGATGCAGGGCGTGGCTACTATCAAGAATGTGCCGCCCAAACTTGCAAAGTCCGTAGTGGCTGATATCGAGCGCGGCCTCGCCGCTGAAATTCTGCCGCATCCGTGGCAGTCGGAGACTTGCATCGGCGACTGGCATTACCAGCGCGCCCTGTTCGAGAAGTCCGGAGAATTTGGCGGCTACATGCCTCCGGCCCAGGTGATTCACTGGATGGTGGACACGGTCAGCAAGAACGGCACATTCCTCCTGAACATTCCCGGCAAGCCCGACGGCACGATCGATCGCAAGGAGCGCCTGATCCTCGAACGCATCGGCGAATGGTTCAAAATCAATGGCGAAGCCATCTACGCGACGCGCCCGTGGACCGTCTTCGGCGAGGGCCCGCACATGATTAAGGAAGGCGCGTTTCAGGGCAAGTCCACCGGGCAGCTCGACGCCAGCGACATCCGTTACACACGCAACAAGGCGGGCACGGTGGTCTACGCCATCGCACTTGGCTGGCCGGAGCAGCCTGTAGTCCTGCGCTCCTTCGGCGCCGCGGCCGCCAAAGCTCCAAAGGTGGCGCAGGTGGAACTGCTCGGCTCGCAGGAAAAGATCCGCTTCAGCCAAAATGCCGACGCGCTCCGCATCGACATGCCTCGGCAGAAGCCAGCCTCCGAATACGCCGCCGCCTTCAGGCTCACCCTCGCTTGACGATCCGTTCGTGGCGAAAGAGGTCTTCCGACTGCCGCTTTCGGTACACCCCCGCCCATTCTGGTACAACGCAGAGACCTCTCGCATCCGCGCAGCATCGCAGCTCCTCGCTTCGCCCTCAATAATAAGGGCCTAGCCTGATCGAATGTCTCTGCGTGGCACCTCACTTGCTCGTTCCAACGGGGGCGGACTTGTGCCCGTGAGGGCATTTTCTGCCGCTTTCCGATTCATGAAGCTCTTCCACAAAGTGGCGCTGTTTTGCGGTGGGCTGCTGCTCATCCATATGGCCGTTCTTTTTTCGCTGGGAACGAGACCTCCGGGCCCGCTGTTCTCCGATCTGATTCAGCTCATTCCTCTATCGCTTTGCGCCTTCACTTCCTGGCGCGTGGCCTCGCGGACTACCGGCCTCTCATCCTGCTTCTGGCGCCTTTCGTTCTGCGCCTTTTCGATCCTCGTCATTTCGCTCGCACTGCAAACCTTCCACGAGGGCATTCATCCTGAGTCATTCATCCCACCCATAACGGACGTGCTCTTCGTTTTCTGGTACGCGCCTCTCAGCGCCGTGCTCTTTCTCGACTCCGACTACTCGCCCGAACGCTTCGATGCCGTGCACTTCTTCGATATCGCCCAGGTCCTGCTGTTTTGGGTCGCCGTCTACCTCTGTTTCTCCGGCGCAACCGCATCTGCGCAGTCGGCTCAGGAAGCCGCCCTGTCGAACTGGCAGCGCTCTTTGGTATACGACGGCGTGCTGAGCGGCGGCTTTCTGCTCAGAGGCGCGCTGACAAAGTTGCCCGCGATCCGCCGGTCCTTCCTGGGGATGGGCACCTTTTTCTTTCTGGCCGGGATGGCGGATGCCTATAACAACTATCCCGGCCGCAGTCTCGTCACCGGCGACCGGTTCGACATCGTCTGGAGCACCCTCAACGTTCTGCCTCTCTTGACCGCCGTCGCTTGCCTGGAACTGCCTGCCGGCCGCCGAGATGTTCCGGCATCCTCGGACAAGACAGGATTCGTCACCGACCGGTTCTTTCCCGTGTTGTTTCCGCTCTTCGTTCTCGGAATGTCGGCCTCCATCGTTCGCGAACGAATCGCGGCGGCCGCCGTGCTCGTTCTCGCCTCCTTTGCATGCTCGAGCGGCCGCATGTGGGTGATCCAGAACCGTCAGGCTCGCGCCGAAGAGGATCTGCTCCGCGCAAAAGACGACGCGGAAGCCGCGAATCGCGCGAAGAGTGATTTCGTGGCGAACATGAGCCACGAAATTCGAACCCCCATGAACGGAATTCTGGGCATGACCGAACTGGTCCTCGACAGCCAGCTCACTTCCGAGCAGCGCGAAAATCTCGGCCTCGTCAAGTTGTCGGCCGAGTCCCTCTTGGGCGTGATCAACGACATTCTCGACTTCTCCAAAATCGAGGCCGGCAAGCTCACCTTCGAAGCTGTGCCCTTCGATCTGCGCGACAACCTCGGCGAAACGATGCGCGCGCTTGCGCTTCGCGCTCATGAAAAAGGTCTCGAACTGGCCTACGAGGTTCATCCGGACGTCCCCGAGACGATCATCGGCGACCCAGTTCGCCTTCGTCAGGTCCTCACGAATCTCGTCGGCAATGCCATCAAGTTCACCTCTGCTGGCGAAGTCAGCGTCGCGGTGCAGCGGGAATTGCAGCGTTACGACTGTATCCGCTTGCACTTCGCAGTCAACGACACCGGCATCGGCATTCCCTCGGAAAAGCACAAGGAGATCTTCCACGCGTTCCAACAGGGCGATACCTCGACCACTCGCGAATTCGGCGGCACCGGCCTCGGGCTCGCCATCTGCGAACGTCTCATTGAAGGCATGGGGGGAGACATCTGGGTGGAAAGCGAAGAAGGGCGGGGCAGCACCTTCCATTTCACGATCGAGGGCCGCGCGGACCGCGATGCGGTTCCCAAACCGCCGCCGCTCGACTTGGCCGGCCTCCATGGCCTCCGGGTTCTGGTGGTGGACGACAACGGCACAAACCGTCGCATTCTCGTCGGCATGCTGCGCGCCTGGCAAACGGATCCCGAAGCCGTGAGTTGCGGCGAGACGGCCCTCGCGGCGCTCGAGCAGGCGAGAGCCGCCGCCACGCCCTTTGCCCTGATTCTGCTCGATGGCCACATGCCCGGCATGGATGGCTTCGCGCTCGCTGAGCGAATCAAGGACCGTCCGGAACTCGCCGGCCTCACCATCATGATGCTGACCTCCGCCGGGCACGTTGCGGACGCCGCCCGCTGCCGCGACCTCGGCATTGCCAGCTACCTGATCAAGCCGATTCGCAAGTCGGAGCTCCTCGACGCGATTCGGCTCGCCCTCGGCGCAACCCGGGAACGGCGTCCGCAGTCCTCTGCGCTCACGGAGCGCACGCCGGACCCAAACCCCAAGCCTCTGCAGATTTTGCTCGCGGAAGATAACATCGTGAACCAGACGCTTACTGTTCGCCTGCTCGAGAAGCGCGGCCACCAGGTCTTTGTCGCCGCCAACGGCCGCGAAGCCCTCTCCGCCCTCGCGACACGCCCGTTCGACGTCATTCTCATGGATGTCCAGATGCCCGAAATGGACGGCTTCGCTGCTACCGCGGCTATCCGCGAACAGGAAAAATCCAGCGGCGCGCACATTCCCATCATCGCGATGACCGCTCACGCCATGAAAGGTGACCGCGAGCGCTGCCTCGCCGCCGGAATGGACGCCTACATCTCCAAGCCCATCCGCGCCGACGAACTCCTTTCGAGAATCGAAGAGCTTTCTGCCCGCTTCCCAAGACATGAAGCAGGCGATCGCCCCGCTGATCTCCCCGCTCCTGCCGGCAAATTGAACTGACGCCCTGCCCGGTTCGCCCCGCGACCGGATTGCTGGCCCGCGCCCGCCATCTCGACCCCAGTCCGACTTTCGTCGGGTGCCAAGCCTCCCCTCGCGCGATACTCTGGCCATCGCAACTGAGCCTTGGGAACCCATTCGTGACCAACACTGTCCGCCGGGCCGCTCTGCTCTTGATTCTTGTCGCGGCCGCTTCTCTTTTCGCCGCCGTCCCTCTCGCCGCCCAACAGCCCCCGCCACCGCAGGACGTCACGCCACTCGACGGCGAAACCTACTACCTGATAAATCAGTCGGACGCTTTTCAGGCCGACCTGAATGCCGCCTCGACCTCAGCGGGCGACCACATTCTTCAGCAATCGCGGAGCTTCACGTCGCTGACGCAGCGCTGGGCCTTCACTCGTCTCTCTGGCGGTGCCTGGAAAATCTCCAACCTCTTCAACAACCTCTGCCTCGATGCCGCCATCTCGGGCCCCACCACGTGGACCGTCCAGAATCCGTGCGCCTCCACCGCCTCCCAACAATGGACGCTTTCGCCCACCTCCAACGGCTATTACACCATTCGGAATCAGTCGACCGGCCTCGTCCTCGACGTCTCTTCGCAGCCTGCCGCGGGCGCCGGAGCCTGGCTCGACCAAACGTCGCTCAGCGGCTCGGCGTCGCAATCGCAACAATGGCTCCTGCGGCCCGTATTCCTCCGCGGCTTCGACAATGCCCTGCTCGAAAAGCAGGAAGCGGCCCGCGTCTCGCAATCGCTCACCTGGTGGAAAGACGCCGGCAACGCGCAGGACGTCCTCGAGATGCTGCGCAATCACGGCATCAACACGATTCGCCTTCGCCCCACGTCGATGCCGCCCTACGCCACCCAATCCTCCAGCGGTCCCTGTGTTGATAGCCTTTGCTACGCCGAGACCGACGCTCAGGATTTGGATCTCGCGAAGCGCGCGAAAAATCTTGGCATGTCCGTCGAGCTCACCTTTTTCTTCGATGGCGGCAGCTCTGCCACTATGCCCGCGGCGTGGGCCACGGACTCCTTCTCGCAGCTCAAGACCGACCTCTACAATTACGTCTATCAGGAAATCGAATCGTATCGCAGCGCCGGCGCGATGCCCGATCTGGTCGCCATCGGCAACGAAGTCGACACGGGCTTTCTCAACGGCAACGATCCCGGCGCCAATTTCTCGAATTTCGCGCAGCTTCAAATTGCCGGGATGAGTGCAGTTCGCGACGCAGCCGCGGACACATCCATCGGCCCTGCTCTTCCTGCGCCGCTTCTTTGCGTCCACATCACGCCCGCCTGGGACCTCACGCAGTTCTTCACTGAGGCCAATTCCAATTCGATTCCCTACGACGCGATCTGCCAAAGCTACTATCCCACCTATCATGGACCGCTGACCGCCGCCCAAGCCGCCGCCTCGAATCCCAGCCGCCAGCCCGTTGAGCAGTCCGTTCTCAATAACGCCGCCAATTCAATCGGAAAGCCGATTTTCCTGATCGAAGTCGGCGAGCATTACGAAAACGGCTTTGGCTCCAACGATCCCTGGTATTCGCCGCCCACCGAAGCGTCGCAGCGCCAGTTCCTGATCGACGTCGATTCCGTTCTGCACAGCGTGCCGCAAAACCTCGCAATGGGAATGGAATGGTGGGATCCCGCCGGAGTAAATATTCCGAATCCCTCCGGCGGCTTCATCAACGGCGATAATCAGCCCAACGCCATCTACGCCTGGAACGGCCTCACGCTCTTCGACAACGCGGATTCCTCCGGCACCACCAACGTCAGCGCCGCAAACTATTCCGCCCTTCTGCCCGGTGCCGACGCTCTCGGCGGCAAATTCGATCCCACGCTCGCGTACAAGCTCGTGAACCTCTCGAGCGGAAAAATTCTCGAGGCGGCCCAGGGCTCATCGGCTTCCGGTGCGTCTCTCGATACCGCCACTGATTCGGGCATGGCGCAGCTTTATCAGCAATGGCTAATTTCGAGCAACGGTGACGCCTACTTCCGCGTCACGAGCGCGAATTCAGCGCAGAACGGGATTCCAAACGCCCTCGATGACCCCGGCGCCGCAAAAACCGCCGGCAGCCCGATCGTCCAGGCCTCCGTCTCCACATCGCAGGAACAGGAATGGGATGTCGTCTCCGCCGGCAACGGCTACTTCAACATCGTCAATCGCGCGAGCGGCCTCGTCCTCGATTTGGATTCGAATGGCCTCGCGATCCAGCAATCGCAAAGCGGCTCGAGCCAGACCCAGCAGTGGGCGATCGTCCCCGTGCACATCAGCGCGAGCACTACGCCCGGCTTTTCGCTCTCCGCGAATCCGCCGACTCTCACCGTCGTTCGCGGCTCTGCTGGCTCCGTCGTCATCACTCTTTCGCCTTCCGGCGGCTATGCCGCCACCGCCTCTCTCAGTTGCGCGGGCCTGCCGACCAATGCCACCTGTTCGTTTTCGCCCTCGATGGTCACGCTCGATGGAAAAGACACGATCGAAACTTCGACGCTTACCATCACTACGCAGGGAACCAGCGCCGCTCCTTCCGCTCCGCTCGCGCCCTTCGATGCTCCGGTGGGCCCAGCCCCTGCCGTAATTATCTGCCTCGCAATTTTCGTCCTTTGCACCCTCATGCTCGCTCTAGCCGCGCGCCGCACTCGCCTTCTTTCCATCTTCGCGTTCGTTGCGTCTGTGGCCTGTCTCATCCTGATTGCGAGCTGCGGCGGTTCCGGCGGCTCGTCCACGAATCCGCCTCCCCCTCCGCCAACTCCGACTCCCCTCGGCCCAGCCGTAGTCACGATCACCGCCAATGCCACGGCCACATCCGGCGGCGCAAATTCCTCGCAGAGCGTCGCAGTTCTCGTCAACGTATCCCAATAGCCTTCCGCGGATGCCCAGTTCGCCTCCCTCTTCGCACAATCCTACTTTTGTCTGATTTGCACGTCTGCCGGAAAGGCCTAAGATTCGCGCAGTTGATTCGGGTGAGTGCGGTGCCTAATCCTGATGGCTATAGACGGCTTCCTGCGTTCTGCCATGCAAACATCTCACACGGGTTTGTCTTCACGCGCGGATTCGTTCGCGCTTTCACGAGTTCGGGCATAGGAGGATCGATGCGGAGAACATTTGGCAAGTGCTTGGGCGTTTGCTTATTCCTCGCGCTGATCGCGGGTCTCGCGCCTGGCCTCGCGCGCGCGCAGAACGCCAATTCCGGCGAATTGAAGGGCTCCGTCACCGATCCTTCGGGCGCTCTCGTTCCCGGGGTCTCGGTGAAGATCGAAAACGACAAGACCGGCGTCGTCACCACCGCCACCACCAATCAGTCCGGCCTGTACGACGTTCCCTTCCTCGTGCCCGGCAACTACACGATCACGTTTTCGAAGGCGGGCTTCCGCGATTTCGTGCGCACGGGCATCGCGCTCGGCGTCGAAACGGTCGTCATCGACGGCGCGCTTCAGGTCGGCGTCGCCACGCAGGAAGTCCGCGTCACTTCCGCCGCTCCCCTCGTCGAAACCGAAACCACCGATCAGCATCTCGACATCAACGAGCAAGCCGTCGCCAGTGCGCCTATCACGGGCACCGATTGGCGCGGCGAGTTGACTCAGTTGATCCCCGGCGTGAACCCTGGCCTCGACGGCGGCGCCTCGGCAGGCGGGCAGGGGGTGGGCATCAATGGCACGCAGGCCTACAACATGAATTTCATGATCGATGGCTCCGCCGCCACCGCCCCGCGCGACTACAACAGCTCCAATTTCTACATGCCTTTGGATTCCATCTCCGAAGTCAGCATCAATTCCAGCAATGCTCCCGCCCAATACGGCAACGGCCTCGCCGCCATCAATGTCATCACCAAGAGCGGCACCAACACCTGGCACGGCGACGTCTTCGAGTACAACCAGAACACCGTCTTCAACGCCAGAAGCGTGTTCAATCCCGCGCCCGAGCCCAAGAATGTCGAGCATTGGAACAATTACGGCGGCAGCGTCGGTGGACCGATCTTGAGAGACAAGCTCTTCTTCTTCTTCACCTACCAGCGCAACCCATCCGCCACGCCGGTCACCGGGACCTACTACTACCCGACGGCCGCCATGCAGGCAGGCGATTTTTACGGCATGCCGGGAATGAATGCCAGCTTCTTCGACGCCAACGGCATTCTGCAGGGAACGTATTCAACCGTTGCCCAGAATCTTCAGGGTTACATTCAGCAGATCAACGCATCCGGCTGGATCGCCGGCTGCCCGGGTCCCGCAAACGTAGGACCCACCGTGGCCCAGACTTGCAACGTCGCGGCCGGCACAAACTACAATTACGTCTTTAACGGCAGCAGCCCCAATCGCGGCACTTGGTACACCGGCCGCGTCGATTACAATCTTTCCTCCTCCCAGCGCCTTTCGTTCACGTTCAACTATTTTCCGACTCTCGCCACCTTCGTCCCGGCTGATCCTCTGTATCCCAACGACGCTTCCGCCTTCGCGCAAGGCAACAATTACAATCTCTCCGGCCAGTTGTCGCACGTCTGGACCATCAGCTCCAACCTCGTGAACGAGTTCCGCATCGGCGAGGCCCGCGAACTCGACAAGTACAAGCCATGGTCCATTGGCAAGAACGACCCGACGACCCTCGGCCTCGAGCCTGCCTACGGCTCGAATGTCCCGCCTGATGCCAATCTATTCCCGCATATCAGCATCGATTCCGGCTCATCGGAGTACGCCACCGCGCTCGGCGCCGGCACCGGCAACGGAAACATCGACGCGGTCCTCGGCGACGGCACCTTCAATGCGGGCGATGTCCTCACTCTCGTCCACGGCCGCCACACCATCAAAGTCGGCGGCGAGTACGACCGCTTCTACCAGAACTATACAAGCTGGGGCGACCTGGACTCCGGGCACTTCGCATTTAGCGGCAACTACACCGGCATTCCCTACGCCGATTTCCTGCTCGGCGACGTCTACTCCTGGAACGTCCAGGAATATGTCCCCACCAGCATCCACTCCTGGACTTCCGCCCTGTTCGCCACGGACGACTTCAAAATCTCCCGCAACGTCACGCTCAACCTCGGCATCCGCTGGCAGATGGTTTCCGGCTGGGGCGTCAAGCACAACCTCTTCGGCATTTACGATCCGCTTCTCCCCAATTCCTGGAACGGCGGAGCGTACCCCGGCGCCATTCTCTTCGGCGGGCAGAGCGATAAGGCCTATGGCGTGAATGACCTGAACACGATCGAGAACGGTGTCTATAAGGAATTTGCGCCTCGCGTCGGCATTGCCTGGTCGCCTCGTCCGAACTGGTCGCTTCGCGCCAGTTACGGCATTTTCGACGCTCCGCGCGACGCCGACATCTACGGCGGCGGAAATGGCGGCACTCTCGGCCTTGGCTTGAATCCCTTCAGCCCGTATCTCGGCTACAGCAACTCAACACCTGCCTTCAGCCTCGATGTCGGCCCGGCGCCCAACACCGTGCAGTACCCCACCCTCGCCACATCCTCGCCAGAGGTCGAAAACGGCGGCTACATCGCCTATTACCCGCGCAGCATGCCGATTTCCTACATCCAGGAATTGCTCTTCAGCTTGCAACACGAGTTTCCGGGCCACGTTCTTCTCGATACCAGCTACGTCTACACCCGCGGCACGAATCTCAACTTCACCACCGATTGGGATGCCGCCACGGAAAGCAACCTCGGATGCACCGGCGGCTGGTATGCCTGCAACCCCAACCCGAATTTCCCATACATCGCCGGCATGCTCTACGACGGCTGGTCCAATTACAACGCGCTGCAGTTCCGCGTTCAGAAGCGGATGTCCTACGGTCTCGAGTTCCAGGCGAACTACGCTTACTCGAAATCTCTCGACACCGGCACTTCGCGCGGCTGGGGCTCAGGCGGCGTGGACGTCTACCAGAACGCCTACAGCCCGCTCGCAAACTACGCGGCTTCTGCCACCGACCTGCGCCACTTCATCGCCGGCCAGGTCCTCTACGAACTTCCCTTCGGCCGCGGCCGCCAGCATGCGCTCAGCGGCGTGCTCGACCAGATTGTCGGAGGCTGGCGCGTTTCCTCCGTCTTCCAGTGGCACACGGGTCTTCCGTTCAGTCCCGTCATCAGCGACGCCACTACCGAGAGCCTGCTCACTCCGGCCATGAGCGTCTGCTGGAGTTGCTCGCTCTTCCCGGTTCGCACGGGCAGCCCCAGCGTGTCGGGCAAGAACGCGCCCGGAAACTGGTTTGACCCTGGAGCCTTCGAGGATCCTGCGCCGGCCACTTTCGGCGACAACCTTCGCAATAGCCTCTTCGGGCCTAGCTTCTTCAACATGGATTTCAGCATCGGCAAGACCTTCAACATCACCGAGCGCTTCAAGCTTGAATTTAGAGCCGACGCCTATAACGTCCTGAATCACATCGACTACGGCAATCCGGACGCCAACGTGAGCTATCTGTGCCACCCCGGCAGCGGCTCAGCCTACGCGCCTCCATGTGCGGGCACCGATACTCTCAGCTTGGTTGACTCGGCTGCCGGCACGATCTCGCCCACCGACGTGGCCAATAGCCCCCGCGTCTGGCAGCTCGGCGCGAAGTTCTCGTTCTAACCCCACACCTCGCCTGCGGGAGCCGGCCCACCCCGGCTCCCCGCTCGCATCCGCGCAAACCAATCCAAGCCCCCGCCTGCGACTTTCAGATTGTCTTTCTTGGATTTCTGCCCGGAAGAACGAAACGCCGGGTCTCCATCGTCCAGCTCTTGTGCTCGGGGTTGGTAGCGCCGGAGGCGCGACAGAATGTGGCCCAGCGCGCAGCGCAGCGGAGCGCTGGGTCAACCCGCAGGCTGTCGCGGAGGACGCAGGTCCGGAGCGACTATTTTGTTCCATCGCCGCACAGGGATCCACAAAATGACTCCGCCGCCCTTCACATCGTGAGTACGACGCGAAACTCCGCCTTCCCGCTCATCATCCGCTGATAGGCCTCTTCGGCCTTCTCCAGCGGATACGTCTCGATCATCGGCCGCACGCCGCTCAGCTCCGCAAACCGCAACGTGTCCTCCGAATCCGCCGCAGTCCCCGAGGCCCATCCCTGAATCACATGGTTTCCGAAAATCAGCTGTGCAGGTGTGACTTCGATCGGATCGAACGACGCCCCAACCACCATCAGCTTTCCGTTCGGTCCCAGGCCCTTGATCAGCTCCGACATTGCCTTCGAGTTCGGCGCCGTCGCCAGAATTACCCGCGCCCCGCCCAGTTTCTGCAGTTCCTCCGCGGCATTCGTCGCTTTGCTGTCGATGTAGATATTCGCTCCGAGTTTCTTCGCCAGTCCCGCATTTTCGGGCCCTCGTCCCACCGCCGCCACCTTGTACCCAAATTTTTGCGCGAACTGGATTCCCAAGTGTCCCAACCCGCCGATACCCTGTACCGCAACCAGGTCGCCCGGCATCGCCCCGCTGTGCCGCAGCGCGTTGTACGTCGTGATTCCCGCGCAGAGCAGCGGCGCTGCTTCCACGTCGCTCAAGCCATCCGGCATCGCCACCAGCGCTTCCACCGGAGCCACCATGTACTGCTGGTATCCGCCGTCGTAGCTGATCCCTGTGACTTTCAGATTCTGGCAGTTCACGAAATCCCCGCGCCGGCACTGCGGACACGTATTGTCCTGCCCGCCGTGCCAGCCCACGCCAACCCGCTGCCCCTTCCTCCAAGCCGTCACTCCGGTGCCTACCTCATCGATGATCCCCGCTACTTCGTGGCCCGGCACCCGCGGATACTCCAGCCCCGGCCAGGCGCCTTCTTTCACCAGCACGTCGCTGTGACACACGCCGCACGCCTGCACCTTGATTCGCACCTGCCCGGGCCCCGGCTTGGGGATCTCGCGCTCCACAATCTCGAAATTCCCTCCCGGCTTCGAAATCTGCGCCACCTTCATCGGCGCCACCACCGCTCTCGTCGTTGCCATGGTTCCTCCTTGGAATCCTCAAACTGGATATGAGAAAGGATGTCGCCCGAGCCCTTCCGGTCGCATACTTTGCTTGCCACTCAGGCCGCTCGGCAGAAATACAACCCCCCGCGCCGCTACGAATCTTACTCTCTCTAGCGCTCCCCGTTTACCGCCACTGCGAAGTGTCGCCGCCCCTACCCCGGGGCCGTCCTCTGAGATTTGAAATGTGCGGGTCCAGTCGGCTACAACCTCTCCTCGCTCATCGGCGCCGCCGTTTTGGAGGCCGATGGCTTCCTACCGCCTTCGCGGGGCTCCAACTTTTTTCATCTTTTTTCGATTTCTACTCACGAATCTCGATTTCGTAACTCCAATTCCTACTTGGCCTTGCAGACTTGAAACGCCCATGTCAAGTTGCCACGCATGATAAAATAGTGTCAGAAGGAAAATGAGAGATTAAAGGCCAAAATCGAATGCTCCGGCGACCCTCCCCTTCGACGCGCCGGAAGCTCCCTACCTCGTTTCTAATCTATACACTGAAGATTAGAAATCGTCGTAACTCTCGACGAATCACTGACTTACATTTTTCTAATCTATACAAATCCTGGGCCTTTTTTTTGTCGGATTACCCTTCCTCTTCTTCTCCCTCTGCGCCTCTGCGGTGGGCTCCGTCCTGTTCCTCGTCGCGCTTCGCGGCCCCGGGGTCGACGGGCTTA
>DATJWH010000048.1:0-6251 GCA_035501415.1 Candidatus Limnocylindrales bacterium
CATCACAACGGCGCGCTGATCATGGTGAAGGATCTGTTCAACACGGCGGGAGCGGGGCAGGATGCAGAGCTTTTCAACTTCGTGACGGACGTGGACAGCGGCCAGCGGGCCGAGATCCGGATCATGCAGGCGATGTTGGACACGAAATTGCCGGCTTCAGGGGCGAAGCCGTCATAGCCAGAACGAAAAGGGATTGTACAAAGATAATTTACGAGGAGATGTGATGAACCGAGTGCACCGTATTATTTGCCGCCTGGCCTGCGTGGCCGCGGCCGCGATTCTTTTGAGCCCCTGCGTGAGCGCAATGCAGACCCAAGAGGCCGCACCCTCGAAACCGGCGCCGGCAGAAGAGGAGCAGCAGAATCCTTTTGCGCCTGAGCCTGCCGGGCCGCTGCCCGCGGGGATGACGGGATCGGATGTGAACGATCCGCGCGCCAATCTGGCGCCGGGACTCTATGGCGCAGGTGAAGCATCGATGGGCTTAAAGCACCTTGTGCTGCTCAAAAAACCTGACGCGTTTCAGCTGGGCACCTCCGACCCGGATGATCCAAAGGTGCAGAAGACGATTGATCAGATGGGCTTGCCGCCAATCGTGGCGAAGCTTCCGAAGCCGTTTCATCTGCTGATCGCGGAGCTCGCATTCGGAAACTCGGACCTTGCATTCCAGGGCAATCACCTCTTCCAGGGAAATTTCTATGGCGTGAGTTTTTACGACATTTCCAATCCGGCGAATACCACGTTGCTCACCACGATGGTGTGCCCCGGCGGGCAGGGCGATGTGTCGGTGTACAAGAATCTGCTTTTCATGTCGGTGGAGATGCCAAATGGACGCCTGGATTGCGGCACGCAGGGTTTCCCGCCCGAGCCCGCGCCGTCCGCCGAAGACGGGAAGAAAGGAGATGAGAAGAAAAAAGGGCCTCTTCCCGTAGCGCAGAAGGACCGTTTCCGCGGCGTGCGCATCTTCGACATCTCGGACATCAAGAACCCGAAACAAGTGGCGGCGGTGCAGACGTGCCGGGGATCGCACACCCATACGCTGGTGCTCGATCCAAACGATAAGGACAACGTTTATATCTATGTGTCGGGGACGTCGTTTGTGCGCCAGGCGGAAGAACTGGCCGGATGCTCGGGCGAGGCGCCGGAAAAGGATCCCAACACCGCGCTCTTCCGAATCGACGTGATCAAGGTTCCGGTGGCGGCGCCGCAGGAGGCACAGATCGTCTCGAGCCCGCGCTTGTTCATCGATCCGCGGACGGGCGCATTGAACGGTCTGAGCAGCGGCGGCAGCCACGGAAAGGAAGAAGATAAGAAGCCGCGGGACACGGACCAGTGCCACGACATCACGGTGTATTCGGCGATTGGTTTGGCGGCGGGCGCGTGCTCGGGCAACGGAATCCTGCTGGACATCAAGGACCCGGTGCATCCGAAGCGCGTGGATGCGGTGAACGATCCAAACTACTCCTACTGGCATTCGGCTTCGTTTTCGAATGACGGCACGAAGGTCTTGTTTACCGACGAGTGGGGCGGCGGGCTCGGAGCGCGGTGCCGTGCGACCGATCCGAACAAGTGGGGCGCGGACGCGATCTTCCATCTGAAGGACGACAAGCTGAGCTTCGCGAGTTACTACAAGATGCCGGCGGCGCAGGGCGAGACGAAGAACTGCGTGGCGCACAACGGGTCGCTAATTCCTGTTCCGGGGCGCGATATCGAGGTGCAAGCGTGGTATCAAGGCGGAGTTTCCATAGTGGACTTCACCGACGCCGCGCACCCCGTTGAGATAGCCTACTTCGACCGCGGGCCGATCGATCCGAAGATGCTGGTGCTGGGCGGCTACTGGTCGGCCTACTGGTACAACGGGCACATTTACGGTTCGGAAATCGCGCGCGGGCTGGACGTCTTCGACCTCGCGCCGACGAAATTTCTTACGCAGAACGAAATCGATGCGGCGAAGACTGTCCAGGTGGACGCGCTGAACGTGCAGAACCAGCAGAAGATCGAGTGGCCGGCGAAGTTGGTGGTTGCCAAAGCCTACATCGATCAATTAGAGCGGTCGCAGGCTCTGCCGGCCGCTCGAATCGCAGCCCTGCGGGAAGCGATTCGCAGCGCCGAGACGTCGCACATGAGTAAGAGCAAGGTGGCGAAGCTGAAGACCATGGCGCCCTCGCTCGAAAAGAACGCCGCCACCGCGAAAAATTCGGCGGACGCGTCGCGAATGCAAGCTTTGGCGCAGATTCTGAAGCATCCAGCTGCATAGCCGGCATCGTTCGGAACTTGGCGACAGTACCCAACCCACGCAGGCCAAGCGCCGTATTTTAGGGTCGCAGGAACCTGCCGCGAACGGGCCCTTCAGGAAGATGCAGCGGAAGATGCGGCCGAGGATTTCGCTGCAGGAGCAGACTCAGCAGCGGCGACCTTGGCAAAATCGTAGAGCATCACTTCTTCCTCGCGGATCACGGGAAAACCCTTCGCAAAGGTCATGGCGCGTGCGAGAGCGGCGTAGAAGTAGACGTTGCTCTCGCTTTCCTGCAAGGCCTGCTGCGTCTCCCATAGCGTCATGACCCGCACGTCCGGGGGATTCGAACTCTCGACGCGCAATACGAGCAGGGCCTGAAACCCCAGGCGCTGGCGCATCAGGGGAATCGCAGCGTTGAGCGCCTCGATGAAGTCGTTGACCTTTTCGGAAGGGACGCTGAACTGCGTGACGCGTGCGTACATGGCCGCCTCCGGCGATACGAGCCTAAGGGGACGAGGTGGCGCAAGTGTAACTCCATTCGGCGGTGAATCACAATCAGGGATTGCCGCCCATCATGGCGACTCACGGCAGATGGTGCGAAGGGATTTCCTAACCGGGCAGGAGTGTTTCCTGGCTCGCGATGGCTTGCCAGCCGCGTTGGCCGAAGATATAGATGTGGGTAACACGCCACTGCCGGGAAAAATTATGTCCGTTCTCGGTTCCGCGCGCACTCCACAGACAAGTTACCACGGCGGTTTCGTCGAACAAGCGCACCCGGATATCTGAGGCGACGAACGAACTGTACCTGACGCTGGAATCCTGGATGGCGGCGATCCACCCATCTCTATCGAGGACCTGTCCCGATGGCAATATTCCCGTGAAGTCGTCGCCATAGATTCGCCGGAACAGCGCCCCGTTGTTCGAGTGCAGCGCCCGCGCCGTCTCTTTTTCGAGATTAACCAGCTCCACCTGCTGAGTCTCTTTTTCCCTCGCCATTTGCCTCAACTCGGCGCGGGAAGGGTTCTGAGCCCGGCTGCAGGGAGCCAGAGAGGCCGCCAATATCGCCAAGACCAACGTGGATAGTTTTCTCATAAGATGGCACCTTGTCATCCGGATGAGTTGCGTTTTCCCCAAGAGATTGCGATTCCGCACACTCCAGCTTGTTGATTCCAAGTATAACGCGAGGCAAGGGTGACTTTGTCGGGCCTGCGCCCTTCTTCTAAACAGCGAGCCTGCCGGCGGGGGCGAGGTTAAGGGAGGAGGGAGCGAATGCGGTCGAGGAGTTGCGCGCCCATGTGGCTGGCTTCGGCGGAGGAGAAATCGGCGGGCAACTGGAGGAAGGGCCGCCGCGGGTCGATCTGGCGGATTCTCTCGAGCGATGGCTCATTCGAGCCCATCTCGGCGCCGTGAACGAAAACGTGCGGATGCATGGCGACCACCAAGGTACGAGCATCGGCGAGTGTTGTAGCGGTGAAGACTTCAAATCCAGCGTGCTGCAGGAGGGCGCTCATGAAGGCGAGCAGATCGGTGGACTTGTGCGCGCAGACCACGCGTGCCTGCGGTTCTGGAACCGCCGAGGGCACAACTTGAGAACGCCGGGAGAACGACTGCACCGCCTCGGCCTCCGACGGGCAGGACTGAAAGAAGCGATGCAGGTTCGTCGCTTGGAGAACCTGAAGGATCAAAGGCGGGAGGTGGCAGAGCACCATCTCGCCGTGATTGCGGCGAAGCACACGCACGAAGCGGACCAGTGCGCCTAGACCGCCGCTATCGAGAAAGTTCACCTGCGCGAGATTCAAGACCACCTGGTGAGTTTCGAGCGAGACTCTGTCGATGGCGGCTTGGAGGGACTGGACTTCATCGCCGGCGACGATGCGGCCTTCGCAGCGAATGACCGCGACGTTTCCGAATCGTGCGTTTTGTAGGTTGAGCTGCATCACACCGGAGTGCGGCTGATTCTATCCCAGATACGGCGGAGAGGGCGTGGCCGAATCGGCGGCTACTTCATGAAGGTGCGGACGAGAAAAGCGATCTCGTCGGCTGCCGTGTCCAGCGCAAAATGGCCGCCGTCGACGATATGCGAAGGAATGGCGGACATTTTCGTGATCCTCTACGTCACGAACGTGACGCGTAGAGCGTTTGGGCACGGCCGTCCCGAGGCAGGTCCGAGAGAGACACCGCGCCCCCGCTGAAAAGCTTGGCTATGCCTGTTTGGCGGCGAAGCTGCGCGGCGAGGGTGGCGCTGCGTCGAGTGATTCACCGAGAGAAGGCTTGGAGCAGATTCCCGCCGCTTCCGCGATGCGCTGGGCTTCCTGCTGCTTCATGGACTGCCAGCCGGCGAAAATCACTTTTTCACGGGCAATTTCATCGAGGTTGCGCTTGATGCGTTCCTCATACTGCGAGGTGACGCGCTCGAGTTCCGCCTGGATGTGAGCGTTCTCGGCGGACTTGGCAGCCCAGTATTCTTCGAACTGCTGCCATTGGTCGGATTCGTAGGAGTTAATCGCCGCCTGGCGCATGGCGGCGTCGCGGAGCACGTCGTCGACGGAGATATTGGCGGCTTCGAGAGCCATGAGGACCGAGGCGCGTTTCATCTCGTCGGAAAGGCCGCGAAGGTGATCGCTCGCCAGCATATCCGCCACTTTGCCAATGCCGTAGCCCATACGGGGGGTGAGGATTCCGACGGCGCGATAGACGTCGTCCATGGAGAGCAGGGCGCCTTGCGGACGCGCCGCGCCGTTCGCGGAGGCGGAATCAGGAGCCGCGGCGGCGCCAGGCGCGGCTTTGGCGCCACGAGTGGAGACCTCGAGCGGCCGGTTGGATGCGGCGCCCCCATTTGGGCGGCCGGACGAAGAGACGTCCGCGTGAGCATCTTGCTTCTGGCGCCAGGGTGCGAGATCGGACCATTTGTTTGGCATGTTTTTCCCTTCCTTTTGTTGTCCAGATTGAGGCGATAGCGGATGCGACGAATGGCCTCGCGGAGCATCGAAGTTGTCGTTCGTTGCGAGAGTGTCGTACGTAGCAAGGTATCGGGGTGCAGCGACGCCGATTGCAGCGGCGCGCTCGATTAGGGCGGGCGCGTCGCGAACGGGCATGACGGCGAGATTCGGAATCGCGCGCGCCTTCGCGGGGGCATCGGTCGCGATACTCGCAGAACCATTGGTTTCGGGCGGAGTTTCGTGGATCGACAGTTCGATCGGCGATGGTGCGAGAGGCGCGGAGAAAGAAGGCGCGATCGCAGAAGGGAGTGAGTCTACGGCCTCGGGTGCTGATCCTGAGGCGGGCGCAGCGTCAACAGGCAGGGTGGCACTGGCGGCGCTGTCGCGAGGAGCGTTTCGCAATGGAACTGATGCTCGAGGAGCGATGGGCATCAGCAACATGAACTGGTTCGCCGGCTTATCTTTCTGAATGCCGACGATGAAGTCGCGGCCTTCCATCCGGCAATAGCGCGCTGTACCCGAAAACCGCTCGCGGTAGGAGTTCACTTTCATAATCGAGCCGATGCCCACGGGACTTTTGAGGCGGAGGCAAGCGCCAGAGGTAGATGTGTCCTCCAGCTTTGCCGGGGAGGTGTGCGGTGTTCCAAACTGGTCCCGCCAGCACAATTCGACCAGCACCATGGTGGCGGTCCGCGGCTCCATTCTAATGGCGGGCATCTCGTATGTTCGTATCGGCAGGAACACGAAGCGGTTCAGTACGAGAGCGGGACGGATGTGCGCTCATGAGCGGCCAAGGCCTTTGCCACATCGGTGCATCTTCTTACTGAGCGCGTTTGAGGGTTAAGATGAAGTAAGGTCTGGCGCAAGACGGAGGGACGAAGATGGATTCGAATGGCTGCACGCATGTGAATCAAATTCGAAAGGTGACGCCGCACACGAAGGGCTGTGAAGAGTGCTTGAAGATAGGCGATACGTGGGTGCACCTGCGGCTCTGCATGGAGTGCGGCAAGGTGGGGTGCTGCGATTCGTCGAAGAACAAACACGCGACGAAGCATTTCCACCAGACCAAGCACCCGATC